>NZ_JABEQM010000001.1 GCF_014174155.1 Gluconacetobacter tumulisoli
TCGGCCAACTGCTTCAGCTGCTCCACCGACAGGTTCCGCAGGTCCGCCGGGCAGGACACCCGGTCCAGAAGCGGAAAGCGACCCCGCGTCGGCACCGATCCCGCCTGCTGCTCGTCCGCCGGGTGCGCCGACGGATCCCGCTGTCCGGCTCGGCCTGCCACGACGCCGGTGGGGCCGGCGGGCTGGGTGGGGTTCGGTTGATCCATGACGACGGCGTCCATTATGTTTTGCCGGGATATCACCCGGGGGCGGGTGGATCCTGGTCCGGTTTGTATGCGACGTTTCCCGAGCCGGACACTCGTAACGCCCCTGGGTCTTTTACAGTTCGGGTTTTACTCCCGCGATGGAAGCAAAGACGGACTCTGTCCGACAGGTGTGTTGATTAGGGCACAGTGCATGCGATGGGAATTGAGTATAAGACCCGACATGTCCTATACCCCCGTGAACGGGATCGCGTGGCGTAACATGTCCGCAACCTCGATATGTCTTTCGCGCACGGCTTGGACAGGCTGGGGTTGTTATCTTTCGTACGGACGTGTCCATAATAAGGCCACTTGATTTGAAGAAGGCCGGCGATCATGCCGGTGCAGGAGCAGAGGTTTCATGGCCGTTCCTATTATGCAGGCTGTCAGGGTTGGTGCTTACGTCGTTAAGCAGCATATCACCGGCCGGAAGCGTTATCCGCTTGTCCTGATGCTCGAACCGTTGTTCAGGTGTAACCTGGCCTGCGCGGGGTGCGGCAAGATCGATTATCCGGCGCAGATCCTGAACCAGCGCATGAGCGTGCAGGAATGCCTCGACGCGGATACCGAGGCCAATGCCCCCGTCATCGCGATCGCGGGTGGCGAACCCCTGCTGCACAAGGAAATGCCGGAAATCGTCCGGGGCCTGATCGCGCGCAAGAAGTACGTCTATCTCTGCACCAACGCCCTTCTTCTGGAAAAGAAGATGGACGATTACGAGCCCTCGCCCTTCTTCTCGTGGGATGTGCATCTGGACGGCGACCAGGACATGCACGATGCCTCGGTCTGCCAGGAAGGCGTTTACGAACGCGCCGTCGCGGCCATCAAGAAGGCCAAGGCCCGCGGATTCCGCCTGTCGATCAACTGCACGCTGTTCGACGGGGCCGACCCGAAGCGCATCGCCGCCTTCTTCGACGAGGTGATGGCCATGGGCGTGGACGGCATCATGACCGCCCCGGGCTATGCCTACGAGCGCGCGCCCGATCAGGCGCACTTCCTGAATCGCCAGAAGACGAAGCAGCTGTTCCGCGACGTCTTCCGCCTGGGCAAGGGCAAGAAGTGGCGCTTCACGCAATCGCCGCTGTTTCTGAACTTCCTTGCGGGGAATGAGGAATATCATTGCACGCCGTGGGGCAAGCCCCTGCGCAACGTCTTCGGATGGCAGCGTCCGTGCTATCTGCTCGGCGAAGGGTACGCCAAGACCTTCAACGAGCTGATGGAAGACACGAAGTGGGATGATTACGGCACCGGCAACTATGAAAAATGTGCCGACTGCATGGTCCATTCCGGCTATGAATCGACTGCGGTGATGGATGCGGTGCGCCGTCCGTGGCACATCGCCAAGGTCGCCCTGTTCGGGCCGGAGACCGAGAAGCCGATGGCGCCCGAGATCTCGCTGGCCAACCAGCGTCCGGCCGAATACGTCTTCACCCAGCATGTCGACGCGCGCATGGCCGAACTCGCGGCCGCGAAGAAGCCGGCCAAGCCGCCGCGCGTCACGGTCGTCGACGCCGCCCCGGCGGTCGAGGCCGCCGACGCCGCGGACTGAGGCCGGCTGCCGGCCGCAGGGACGGATGAATGACGGACCAATGATGGAATGGCGGGGCCCGGTCCCGCCATTTTTCATGTCCGCCCCTCTCCTGGACCGCATTCATCCCGGGCCGCATTTGCGCCGGGGGCGCGTTGATCTAGGATCGCGGCCATCATGATCGTGCCGTTTCTCGTCATTCTCTTTCTCGTCGTCCTCAATGGCGTGTTCGCCATGGGGGAACTGGCGCTGATTTCGGCGCGCCCCGCGCGCCTGGCCGTCCTGCAGCGCAAGGGAGTCAAGGGCGCCGAGCGGGCCCTGCGCCTGGCCGAGGATCCGCAGAGCTTCCTGCCCACGGTGCAGGTCGGCATCACCCTGGTTTCGATCCTGGAAGGAACCTTCGGCGGCACGCGGATCGAGGCGTACCTGACGCCCTGGCTTGCCCGCTTCGCCCTGCTGCGCCCGTTCGCCGCCGAATTGTCGATGGCGGTGGTGGTCGTGGCGATCACCTCGCTGATGCTGGTGCTGGGCGAACTGGTGCCCAAGCAGCTTGCGCTGCGCCATCCCGAAACCATCGCGGCGCGCCTGTCCCTGCCGCTGGAAGGGCTGGCCCTGCTGACCCGTCCGGTGGTGTGGCTGCTGGGCCATTCCTCGGGGCTGGTGCTGCGCCTGATGGGCGTGGGCGCGACGACGCGCGAAGCCCTGACCGAAGAGGAACTGAAGGCCTATATCGCCGAGGGCGCGCAGTCCGGCGTGCTGGAGCAGGAGGAGCGCAACATGATCGAGCGCCTGCTGCGCCTGGCCGACCGGCCGGTCCGCGCCATCATGACCCCGCGTAACGAACTGTTCTGGATCGAGCGGCGGGCCAGCCGCGAGGAACTGCGCCGCATGCTGCGCACCACGGTCCATACCCGCATCGTGGTGTGCGACGGCGGCGTCGACAACCCGGTCGGCGTCATCCTGGCCAAGGACATGCTGGACCGCATGCTGGATGGCAGGCCGGTGTCGATCGAATCGGGCCTGCGCAAGCCGGTGGTGGTGCCGGATACGATTTCCGCCTTCGACATGGTCGAGCGGATGCGGTCGGTTCCGCTGGGCATCGCGCTGGTGCTGGACGAGTACGGGTCGTTCGAGGGAATCGTCACCGCATCGGACCTGTTCGCCGCCATCGTCGGCGAGCATCACGAGCCCGGCAGCACGCCCAAGCGGCTGCTGGCGCAGGAAGACGTGCTGATCCTGGACGGGTTCATGCCCGCCGACGAGGTCAAGGACCGGCTGGGTCTGGCGGACCTGCCGCAGGAAGGCAGCTACCACACGCTGGGCGGCCTGATCCTGGCGCTGCTGCGCCGGGTGCCCGCGGCCGGCGACAAGGTCGTGTTCTCGGGCTGGCTGTTCGAGGTGATGGAAACCGACCAGCGCCGCGTGGTGAAGGTGCGGGCCAGTCGCCAGATCCTGGCCGAAAATTGAAAATCCGGCTGGAGACGCGGTTTGCCGGCGATCCGACGCGCTTTTCCTGTGCTTCGATGCTCACGGCCATCAAGGCCGCTCCGCTTCGATGCTCGGAAAAACACGCCGGGCGCGCCGCGTTGTGGCGCTCTCGCTCGGCAAACCGCGTCTTCAGCCGGATTTTAGGTGGCCGCAGTGGCCCCGGCCGTCGACCAGAGGATCAGTGCAGGGTCTGGAAATGATGTCCGGCCAGGTCGCGTTCGGCGGCGAAGGCGGGCCATTCCCCGCGGGCCAGGGTGTCCAGAGATGGGGTGGGCATGTCCAGCCGGTCGGCGTAGATCCACAGGTAGGTGAAGGCGCGGTGGACATAGTCCCGCGTTTCCCGGTTGGGCAGGCTCTCGATGAACAGCAGCGGGTCGTCGCCGCAATCGTTCAGGGCGTCCTGGCGCGAGATGGCGGTGGGGCCGGCATTGTAGCTGGCCAGCATGCGGACCATGTCGCCGCCCGGCGTCCGCCGGCCGGCGTCGTGCTGTTCGCTGAGATGCGCCAGGTAGAGGACGTAAAGCTGGCCGATTTCCAGGTTCAACGCCGGGTCGTGCAGCAGGGACGGGGCGGCGGCGTATTGCCGTGCGTTGCCGGTCACGAAGCCGGCGGTCACCGGCATGATCTGCATCAGCCCGTGCGCGCCGGATCCCGAGACCGCGCCGCTGTCGAAATTCGATTCCAGCCGCGTCAGCGCATAGACCAGCGCCGGATCGACCCGGAAGCCGTGGCTGGGCGTCAGGCGTGGCGTGGGGAAGCGGGCCTGCGTGGTCGGCGGGGTCGCGCCCCGCGCCAGCAGCAGGGCCGACAATTGGTCCGACAGGCCCTTCAGCCCGGCGGCATCGGCCACCAGCTGGATCGAACGGCACAGCGCCGCGTCCCCCTGCACGTCGGGCCAGAGGCGGCGCAGGGCAGCCTCCGCCCGGCCGGTTTCGCCGACCTGCAGCAGGGCGAAGGCCCGGCGGCCCGCCGGGGTGGCCGCGACGGCCTCCACGTCGATTTCGCCCAGGACCGGCGTGCCGGCCACCAGCAGCGTCCGGTCGGCGGCCAGCGTCGGCCTGTCGGACAGGCGGGACTCCGTGGCAGGCCGGGCCGGACGCTGGCCCAGCATCTGGGCCGCCAGCAGGCCGTAGAAGGTGTGCGGGGCGGCGGCGGCGCGGTGGAGCCATGGGCGGAAGGCCGCGATGTCGCCGGTATTGCGGTGCGCCCGCGCGGCCCAGAAGGCGGCGCCGGCCCGGATGCTGGCCGGGGTCAGTTCGGCCCGCGACGCGGCCTCGAACAGGGATTCGGCGATATCGGGCCGCCCCCGCCGCCAGGCCGCGAGGCCGGCGACATAGCCAGCCAGGCCGATCCGGCCGCCGGACTGGGTGAAGGCATCCTGCCCGGTGCGCAGGGCGAAGGCGGTTTCCCCTGCGCTGAACATCGCCATCGCGACCTCGGCGCGCAACTGGGCCGCGTACAGGTCGTTCATGCCCGGGGTGATCTTGATCAGGTGCAGGGCGCTGCGCGCGCCCTTCAGACCTTGCTCGGCACGGTCGTGGACCGTCCGGTCCAGCAGGGCGTTGCGGGTGAAGGCGCGGCTGGCCGGGTCGTCTTCCTCCGGCGCGCGACTGGGCGCCGCCTCGGCGCCGGCGGCCAGGGCCGCGGGGGCCGCCACGAGTGGCGGAACGCTGCCGCGGGGCGACAGGCTGACCAGCAGCGCATGGATCGCCGGGGCATCCGCCAGGGTGGAAAATGTCCGCAGCCACAGGCGCAGCTGGCTCGGCGTGGGATGATAGGCGGGGTTCAGGTATCGATCGGCCAGGATGTCGGCCAGCAGGGTATCGTCCGGCAGGGACGCGGTCTCGCGGATCGCGGCATCGAACGCCCCGGCGCGCTGCAGGCCGAAGATCCGGCGGACATGCAGGGCGACATCGGGGGGCAGCGGCTGGGCCAGCCCGACCGCCCCGCCGCCCGGGGGGGCGATCCGTGGCATGGCCAGGGCCGTTTCCTCGTTTCGCTCGCCCGGGCCGGACGACCTTCCGTCCGGAGTCTGGGCGTTCGCGCTCTGGCCACGCAGCGGAACCATCGCTGCGCCTGCCAGAAAGGCGGCACCGGCCAGAAAGGCCCGAACCGCAAGCTGGGGGGGTATATGTGTTGTCCCTCGCATGGCCGAGGGGCGTCTAAGGGGTTATCGGGGGAAACGCAACCCTTATGATGGTGCGGGCGGAAATATGCATGCAGAACAGTTGGGCAAACGGCAATAAAAACGGCTGGTTAGCGTCGCGTTTCGGTGGTGAATAAATCGTGTGTTGCGGTGCAGTAGCCATAGTTTGAACACAGTTCGCATCGTGTTCGCTTCTTACTGTTTCCTTTACGTATCCTTGTCCGCATCCAGTGTTGCGCGCAGTAACAAAAGGTCCTTCCATGCGTCGCGCCGGGCGGTGGGGCTGGCCCCCAATTGGGACGGATGGCGCATCGGCAGGGCCGGCAGGGGTCGGGACAGACCGGGGATCGCGATGTCGCGCCAGCGCCCGCGCAACCGGGCGATTCCCCCCTGTTCACCGGTCAGCAGCCTGGCCGGCATGTTGCCCATCAGGATCACCCGCCGGGGAGCGGCCAGCACGATCAGGCGATGCAGGAACGGTTCGCAGATCCGCAGTTCGGCGGCCGAGGGCGGACGCGCGCCCGGGGGACGCCATGGAATGACCGGGGCCAGCAGCAGATCCTCCCGCCGCAGGCCGATGCTGGCCAGCATGCGGTCCAGCATCTGTCCCGTCGGCCCGGCGAAGGGCGTGCCGCCCCGGTCCTCGGCCGCGTCGGGTGGCTCGCCGATCAGCATCAGGCCGGCATCGGCCCGGCCCGCAGGGGCAATGGTATGGGTGGCGGTCTCGCGCAGGGCGCAGCCGTCGAAGGCGGCCAGGGCGGTCTGCAGGTCGGCGATCGACGATGCAGCCTCTGCCACCTGCCGGGCCCGCAGGACCGCGCGGTCGATCAGCGTCAGGCCGTCCTCCGGCCCGGACGGCCGGCGGGCTGGTGGGGACGGGGAGGGCGAATCCTGGCGCACGGGGGGACGGAGCGCCGGATCATGGGGGGCAGAAGCAAGGGGCGAGGGGGCCGTCGGAGGGACCGCGCGCGCGGACGGCGGCGGGGCGGCCAGGCGGTCGGTCGGATCGTCGTCCAGCGCGGCGTCCGCCCCCCAATCCACATAAAGGCGCAGCAGGGCGAGGGCATCCATCATCCGGTCGGCGCGGCCTTGTCCATTAACGGGGTGTGTCCGGTAGGCGGGGCGCCTGCCGGCAGGGTTTGGCAGTTTACCCGACGCGAGGTAGGGTCCGCCATCATGCAGTGTTTCCGCGCCATGTGCACGTCCGTGCTTGTCGTCGCCGTTTCAATGGCCGCCTGCCTGCCGGGTCATGGAGCCGGCGCGGCGCCGGTCGCGACGACCGGCGCCGCGGGTGCGGCAGGCGCCGAAGCGCCCGGTCTGGCGGGGGCGGTGCTGGTCGCGACCGTCGCGGCCCTGGAGGGCGACGACCGCACCGCCGGGCAGGCCTTTCGCGAGGCCTTCCGGCTGGATCCGACGCGGACGAGCCTGCTGCGCCAGGCGTTCCTGTACAGCGCCCTGGCTGGCGACGGCGCGGCCAGCCAACTCGCCCCGCGGCTGCCGGGGCAGCTCATGGCCGAGCTGGTGATGGGTGATGACGCGGCCCTGGCCGGCCGATGGAGCGACGCCCGGACCCATTACGGACGCGCGCCGCAGGATGCGATGCTGGCCATGCTGAGGCCGTTGCTGGAGGCCTGGAGCCTGGCGGGCGAGGGGCAGGTCGACGGGGCGCTCTCCGTCCTGGCCCCCTGGACCGATACCCGTGCGGCAGGGGAAGGTGGCCTGGGCGGCTATTACGCGATTCACGCCGCCCTGATCGCGGAGGCGGCGGGGCAGCGGCAGCGTGCCGACGGGCTTTATCGCATCGCCCTGGCCCTGTCGTCGGGGCATGATGTCTTCACGACCTGGGCCCTGGGCCACTGGCTGGTCGGGCAGGGACGCCGGGACGAGGCCGTACGGATGGCCGACAGCCTGGTGATCGCCGTGCCGGGCCTGGCCCTGGCGCGCGACGGTATCGTGGCGTCGTTCGCGCGCCCGCCGGTGACGACACCGCGGCAGGGGCTGGCGCAGGCTTATGTCTTCCTGTCCGCGCTGATCGGCCAGCAGGCCGCGCGCCTGGCCGATCCCGGGGGACGACCGTCCCATGACGAGGGGCTTCGCGATATCCAGATGCTGCTGCTGCGGTTCGCGCTGGCGCTGGATCCCGGCTTCGGACAGGGACGCCTGATGTTGTCGTCGCTGCAGTTCGATGCCGGGCAGGCGGCCCTGGCCCGCGACACGATCGGCCAGGCGGCCGCCGGCGATCCGCTTTCGACCGTCATCCGGCTGCAGCAGGCGCGGCTGGACGTTGCGACCGGCCAGTGGGCCGATGCGCGGCAGATCCTGACCGGCCTGGCGCGCGAACATCCCGACCAGCCGCTGATCTGGCAGATGCTGGGCAATCTGTATTCCGGCCGGCAGGACTGGGATGCCGCGATTGCGGCGTTCGACCGGGCGGTCGCCGTTTCGGGCCATCTGGCCGGTGAGGGCTGGTCGCTGCTGTTCGACCGGGCCGTCGCCTATGACCGGTCGGGCCGCTGGCCGCAGGCCCAGGCTGACCTTCAGCATGCGCTGGATCTGGCGCCCGACGAGGCGATGTTGCTGAATTATCTTGGTTATTCATGGGTCGAACGGGACCAGGACCTGCCGAAGGCCGAGGCGCTGCTGCGTCGGGCGGTGGCGATCGCGCCCGACGACGCCGCGATTCGCGACAGCCTGGGCTGGGCGCTGGTGCGGCAGGGGCGCGTCGCCGACGGGCTGCGGCTGCTGGAACGCGCCGCCGAGCAGACGCCCGAGGATCCGGCGGTGAATTATCATCTGGGGGTCGCGTACTGGCGGTCCGGCCGCCCGCGCGAGGCGGTCAACCAGTGGCACATGGCGGAATTGCTGCCCGCCGAGGCATCTGATGCGCAAAAGATCCGTGCCGCCCTTGCCGATGCCGCCCGATCCGGCCACGAAGACGCGCCGCCCGGCCCGCAGAGCGGCCAGAAGAAGGACTGACCATCGTCGTGACCGCGATCCTGCATGACTCCGCCCATGCGAAAATCAACCTGTATCTGCATGTGACGGGGCGGCGTCCGGATGGCTACCATCTGCTGGACAGCCTGGCGGTCTTCGCAGGGGCGGCGGACCGGCTGGCCGTGCATCCCGCCGAGGGCGCCCCGGGGGCGGTGACGCTGGAGATCACGGGGCCGTTCGGCGCCGGGCTGGTGGCCGAATCGGACAGCAACCTGATCCTGCGGGCCGCCCGCCTGCTGCGCGCAGCCGCCACTGCGGATGTGCCTGACCGTCTGCCACCGCTGCGGATCGTGCTGGACAAGCGGCTTCCGGTCGCCTCGGGGATCGGCGGCGGGTCGGCGGACGCGGCGGCGGCATTGCGCCTGCTGTTGCGCGCATGGCCCGACCTGCGGGTGCCGCGCGACCGGTTGATGGTCCTGGCGGCGGAACTGGGCGCGGACGTGCCGGTCTGCGTCGAGCAGGCTGCCGCCCGGATGGGTGGCGTCGGCGATGTGCTGGACCCCGCGCCGGAGCTGCCCGCCTGCGGCATGATGCTGGTCAATTGCGGCGAGGCGGTTCCGACCCCGTCGGTCTTCCGGTCGCGCGCGGCGGTCTTCCACCCGCCTGCCGCCCTGTCGGCCGGATGGGCGGACGTGGGCGCGATGGTGCGGGACCTGTCGGCCCTGACGAACGACCTGGAGGACGCGGCCTGCGCCATCTGTCCCGCGATTCGCACGGTGTTGCAGGTCCTGGCGGCCGCGCCGGGCTGCCGGCTGGCGCGGATGAGCGGGTCCGGCGCGACCTGCTTCGCCCTGTTCGACAGCGCGCAGGCGGCACGCGACGCGTGCGTCGCGGTCGAGCGACCCGGCTGGTGGGTCTGGGCCGGGGGCCTGCACGGCGAGGAACGTAGCGCGCAGACAGGTGGTACGGTCGGCCGGGCGGTATGATAAGTTCGTCCTGACGTCGCGCGCCGACGTCCGCAGTACGAGGACGGAAAGGCCCAATCGCATGAGCGCCCGAATGCAGGTCGGCTTGTCCGACGATCGCCGCACCGCGACCCTGACCTTCCTTGAGGGAAGCGGGCTGGAGGGGTCGATCCCGCTCTCGCTGGACCAGATGACGCAGCTGATCAGCAGCCTGGGGGCGGTGCGCGCCGCGATGGTGGATCACATCCCCCCGCCGCCGATCGAAGGCGTGCCGGTGGTGCCGGTATTCCGGACCAACTGGGCGGTGCAGCCCGAGGCGTTGACCGAGGGCTCGCTGATCGCTTTCCAGCACCCGGCCTACGGTCCGGTGGGCCTGGCGCTGGTCCCCGCCGATGCGCGCAGGGTGGTCCAGGCGCTGACCCGCCATCAGGGCATGGTGCATTCCAGCCGCGATGCGGCCAGCAAGCCGAGCTGACCGTCCCATCTTCCGGCGGCCCGGGAACGAGGACCGTCGATATCCTTTTTCACGGTCCGGGCAGGGAACGACGCGGGGAACGACATGGCATGAGAACACCGCCCGACCGGCGCGGGGTACTGCGCGCGGCCCTTGCAATCCCGTTCGTCGGCGGCGGGGTATCCTGGCCGGGCCGATCCCGCGCCGCGGCATCGGCCGGGGATCGCCTGGCCGCCCTGGAGCGCGAGGCGGGCGGGCGGCTTGGCGTGGCCGCGCTGAATACTGCCGATGGCAAGGAGGTGGCCTATCGCGCGGACGCGCGTTTCGCCTTCTGCAGCACGTTCAAACTGCTGGCCGTTTCCGCCGTGCTGAAGCGCAGCGCGACCGACGGCGGCCTGCTGGGCCGGCGCATCGCCTATGCGCGCGACGAGGTGGCGGCGTATTCGCCGGTCACGGCAGCGCATGTCGGTACCGGCCTGACGGTGTCCGACCTTTGCGCCGCCGCCCTGCGACACAGCGACAACACGGCGGCCAACCTGATCGTCCGGCTGCTGGGCGGCCCCGCCGCCGTGACCGCGTTCGCGCGTGCGATCGGCGACGACCGGTTTCGCCTCGACCGGTGGGAGACGGCACTCAACACCGCCGTGCCGGGCGAGCCGCGCGATACGACGACGCCGGCCGCGATGATGCGGGATATGCGCCGCCTTGCGCTGGGCGATGGGCTCGATGCCTCCGCGCGGGCGACGCTTGTAGGCTGGATGCGGGGCAATACCACCGGCGACCGGCGAATACGCGCCGGTGTGCCGGCGGGATGGTCGGTCGCGGACAAGACCGGGTCGGGCGATTACGGCACGACGAACGATATCGGCGTGGCCTGGCCGCCCGGGCGGCCGCCCGTCGTGATGGTCATCTATTTCACGCAGGCCCGGAAGGCGGCGCCGTGGCGCGACGATGTGGTGGCATCGGCCGCGCGCATCGTGGCCGGGACGTTCGGCTGATATCGATCGTCATGGCGGCGCGCTGCCCCGCAGGGGCAGTCGCAAAAAACCGGGGTCAAGGACGCCGGGCGCCCTTGTGGGTTCTGGCAAAGCCCGAAAACAGGCGGCCCGTCAGGCGGGCGTATGCGCCCGGCGGCGCAGCGCGGCCAGGATCGCGCCCCCGCCGGCCAGCAGGACGGCCGCCCCGATCGCGGTGCGGATCGTGGTCGTCACCAGCGGCGGCATCGCCTTGCGGCTGATGGCATCGAATCGGCCATGGGCGGCGTAGGCACCGGGGACGGGTTCGAACAGGCTGTCGGGCGCGTCGGACTCGGCCGCGTTCTTTTCCAGTTGCCCGCTATAGGCATGGGTCGACAGCCGCCGGTCCCGCAGCGACGGGGCGAATTGCCCGGCCAGCCAGCCCGCGACGCCCGACAGGCCGACCCATACGTCGCGATGCCGCCCGAAGGCGGCGCGGCTGATCGCCTCGGCCGCGATTTCGGGTTCGTAGACCGGGCCGGACGGGCGCAGCCGTTTGCCGGTATGGTTGCGCGTCCAGGAAAAGCGCGGCGTGTTGATGGCCGGCAGGTGTACCAGCGCGACATGGATCCGGTCGCCGTCATGCAGGATTTCGGGCCGCAGACTTTCGGTGAAGGCGCGGATCGCCGCCCGGGCGCCGCTTTCGATCGAACGCAGGGGACGGGGGAGCGCCAGCGCGTCGAGATTGACCACCGTGCCGTAGCCCCGGCGCCGCATGCGGGTCAGCGCCGCCTGGGTGCCGTAGACGGTTCCCAGATAGGTGACCTCGGTCGCGCGGCGGATCTCGTCGGCGGGCAGGGTGACCAGTTGCCCGGTCACGCTGGCGCCCGCGCAGTTCACCCACAGGGTTATGGGACCCAGCGCCGACTCGATATCGTCCGCCGCGCGTTCGATCGCGTCAGGGTCGGCGACGTCGGCACAGATGACGACCGTACGGATATGCAGGCCCGCAAGTTCGGCCGCGGCATCGTCCAGCCGCGCGCGGTCACGGCCGATCAGGGCGACGTCGCATCCGGCCCGGGCGAGTGTCCGGGCGGTGGCCCGGCCGATGCCGGCCCCGGCTCCGGTAACGACGGCAACCTGTTGTGGCATGGCGAAGGCTCCGCGATAAGTCGGGCGGCGGCCGCCCGGAATGCTCTGTGACCCGACCGTGTTTGCGCCGGAAGCGGCCGCTTCGCAAGGTGCGGCGGAACGTTTGGCGCGCCGGAGCCTTTCGGGCCGTCAGAGGTATTTGAGAGCCAGGACGCCCCCGACCAGCGTCACGCCGAAGACGGAGGCGACCAGCGTCAGGCGTCGTTCGATGAAGGTCTGTATCGGCGCGCCATAAAGCCGCAGCAGGCCGGCGATCAGGAAGAAGCGCGCACCCCGCGTGATCAGGCAGGCCACGACGAAGGGCAGGATCGGGAAATGGGCGGCGCCACTGGCGATGGTGACGATCTTGAAGGGAATCGGCGTCAGGCCCTTGATCAGGATGATCCATACGCCCCATTCGCGAAACCGGTCCTGCATCGCGGCAAGGCTGGCCTCGGCATGGTAGAAATGCACGATCGGCATCGCGGCGTACTGCAGCAGGAACGCCCCGATATACCAGCCCAGCAGTCCGCCGCAGACGCTGGCCAGGGTGCAGGTCGCCGCCAGCCGCCAGGCCTGGTCCCGGCGCGACAGCACCATGGGGACGAGCAGGACGTCGGGCGGCAGGGGAAAGACGCTGGCCTCGGCGAACGCGATGATGGCCAGCCACAGCCCCGCCCGGGGGCTGGCCGCCAGATTGAGGACACGGGTATAGAGACGGTCGAGCATGGGCGGGCTACCGGATCAGGGGCAGGGGAGCAGAGGCTGCGGGAAAGCGGCCTCGCAGGCAACGTCCTTCACCATCCGGATCCGCAACTATCCGGTCAACACACCAGCGTGATCGTCGCGCGCAGCCCGTGTGGCGTGCGGTTGCCCAGGCGGATGTCCCCGCCCAGTCCCCAGATGATGTTGCGCGTGATGGCCAGTCCCAGCCCGGTTCCCCCGGTTTCGCGGTTGCGGCTGCTCTCGGCGCGGACGAAGGGTTCGAACATCCGTTCCAGGTCCTCGGGCGGCAGGCCGGGGCCGTCGTCCTCGATCAGGATGGTCACGATTTCCTCGTCCGTCGCCGCCCCCGTGCCGCTCGTGCCCCCGGGACGGGGCGGTTGCAGGGTGATCCGCACCCCGCCGCCATAGTTGATGGCGTTCTGAACCAGGTTGTTCAGCGCGCGCTTCAACGCGACGGGCCGTGCATGGATCGTCACGGTGGGGGGATCCTCGGCGAAGCCGATGGCGTCGGCGATGTCGGGATGGGTTTCCGCCGCCTCGTCCAGGATGGTCTGCAGCAGCGCCGTCAGGTCCAGCCGCCCCATCGGTTCGCGTCGCGACGTGTCGCGGCCGAAGGACAGGGTCGCCGCGACCATGGATTCCAGCTCGTCCAGGTCGGCCAGGAACTTGCCCCGCAATTCGTCGTCGTCGATGAATTCGGACCGCAGCTTCAGCCGCGTGATCGGGGTGCGCAGATCGTGCCCGATCGCCGTCAGCAGCAGAGTGCGGTCGGTCAGGAAGCGCCGGATCCGGCTGGCCATGGTGTTGAAGGCCCGGCCGGCCCGCGCGATTTCCAGCGGCCCGTCCTCGGGCATCGGCGGGGCGTTGACGTCGCGGCCCAGGGCCTCGGCCGCGGCGGCCAGGGTGCCGACAGGCGCGATCAGGCGCCGCACGCCCCAGACGATCAGGATGCTGCCGGCGACGGTCATCAGGAGGAAGGCCGTGGGAAAGGTCGGCGAACGGAACAGGTTGGGCGGCGGCGGCACGAAATGGATCGTCAGCCAGCGCGTCTCGTCAGGCAGCAGGAAGGCCACCGCGCGGCGGGGCGAATGGTGGTCCGGCTGGAACATGATGTGGCGCGGGCGCAGATGCGGCGGCAACGGCGGCAGATTGTCCGCCGGGTGCATCAGCACCATCCGCGTCATCCGGTCCATGCGTTCCATCCGGTCCATGCCCGGCGGGCCGGAGGGGGCGTCCACCGCATGGTCGACCATGTCCGGGTCCGGTCCCGGGGTCAGGGTGGCATGGAAGCTGGGCGGCAGGTGCAGCGCCTCCAGCTCCTTCTCGCGATCGGCGGGGGGGGTCTCGACGATCGAGCGGTAGATCATGCCGACCCGGTTCTGGGCCTCCTGCTCGACCATGCGGCGGTCGAAATCGATCCTGTCCAGCGCATGGATGGTCAGGCCGATGGCCTCGATGATGCCCAGGCCGACGATCAGCAGCAGGCTGGTCCGCGCCGCCAGCGAGCGGGGACGCAGCCAGTCGGCGATCCGCCGCGCCGCGCCGCGCCCGGGCCCCGCGGCGGCATCCGCGCGGTCGTCGACCGGGGGAGCCTGCACGGCGTCAGCTCCGTTCGACTTCGCAGGCCAGGACGTATCCGCCGCCGCGCACCGTCTTGATCAGCTGGGCCTGGCGGCCGTTATCCTCCAGCTTGCGGCGCAGCCGGCTGATCGCGACGTCGATCGCGCGATCGAACGGTCCGGCCTGCCGCCCCCGCAGCAGGTCGAACAGCATGTCGCGCGTCAGCACCCGGTTCGCCCGGTCCAGCAGCGCCATCAGCAGGTCGTATTCCCCGCCGGTCAGCGGGACCTCGGTGCCCTCGGGGTTCAGCAGCCGCCGGCGCGCGGGTTCCAGCGTCCAGCCGGAAAAATGCAGGTTGCGCTGCTCGCCGGCGCGGGTATCCACCCCGTCCCCGCTGCGGCGCATCACGGCGCGGATGCGGGCCAGCAGTTCGCGCGGGTTGAACGGCTTGGGCACGTAGTCGTCGGCCCCCAGTTCCAGGCCGATGATCCGGTCCGTTTCCTCGCCCATCGCGGTCAGCATGATGATCGGCACGTTGGCCTGGGTCCGCAGCCAGCGCGCCAGTTCCAGGCCGCTTTCCCCCGGCAGCATCAGGTCCAGCACCACGATCTGGTAGTGCCCGGCCAGCCATGTCTTGCGTGTCTCGCGTCCGTCGCGGGCGGTGGTCACGCGGAACTGGTTGCGCTCCAGAAAACGGGCCAGGAGGTCACGGATTTCACGGTCGTCGTCGACGACAAGAATATGCGGCAAGGGGTCCATGCCTTCCATCCTACCGTCAAAGCGCGCGGGCGACATCAGGTGTTTCATTCGGTTGCAATCGCCCGTCCAGCCGCCCTTTTGGACGCCCCGGGGGCGTCCACACGTCGGCACGGGATGGAAAAAACACGAATCGGTGCGTCGAAGCCTGTGACAGGACGATCCGGTTCGTGCACAGGATGGGGCATGGAACATCCTCCCCTGTCCCCGGCCGGGTCCCAGTCCGGCCGTTCCGTACGCATGGCGGCCGCATGGCGCGGCGTGATGCCCGTCCTGTTGCTGCCGTTCCTGATGCTGCCCGGAACCGGCCGCGCGGCGGAGCCGGCCGGCCCGGCGGTCCTGCCCGGAGTCGCGGGCGCGATCCCGGGCAATCCGGCGGTCGACATGCCGACGGGTGACGAGCCGGAACTGGCCGGGCCGACGCTGCCCGCGGCGTCCCCCGCACCGGAGGCGGCGGGCCATCAGACCGCGACGACGGTGTCCAACCGCCATCTGGGCAGCCTGATCGACCGCGACGTCGTGGCCCCGGACGGCAGCCATGTCGGGCAGGCCATCGACGTGCTGGTGGACCAGGATGGCCATCCCGCCGCCGTGGTCGTGGATGTCGGCGGCTTCCTGGGCGTGGGCAACCGCCGCATCGCCATCGCGTGGGACCAGTTCAACCTGGCCGGCATGACCGAAAAAAGCCCCGTGACCCTGCGGATCGGCGCGGCCGAGGTCCGGTCTGCGCCGGCCTATGACGCCTCGTCGATGGACGTGACGGTGGTGCATGGCGCGCCCGTGCCCCCGCCTGCGCCCGCGCCGCCGCCTCCGGAAGCCGATGCCCCCCCCGTCCCGGTGGAGATGCCGCCGCCCCCGCCGCCCGCGGTGGTGCCCCAGCCCGCGCCGGCGCTGCCCGATTCGTCCAGCCGCGGCGGCGCATCGCCCGACACGCGGCCGCCCGCCCCCCGTTCGGGGCAGATGGTGCGATGATGCCGCCCCGCCTGCCCCCGCCTTCGTCGAAACGGCCTTCCGGACCGGGTTTCCCAAGCTGGGAATCCGGGGGCGGTCCTGCGTGAAGCGTCCGCCGCAGAACAGTCAGCGCGGACTGGATTGGCTGAACTTCTTTGTCGCGAACCTTCAGGCCGCCTTCGGTTCGTTCATCGCGGTGTATCTGACCGGGGCCCACTGGACCCAGGGCCAGATCGGCCTTGCGCTCAGTATCGGTTCGATCACCGCCATGGTCAGCCAGGTGCCCGCCGGCATCATGGTCGATCGCCTGCGCGACAAGCATCGGGTGGCGTTCCTGTCGATCCTGGCGGTGATCTTTTCCTGCCTGCTGCTGGCGGTGTTTCCCCAGCAGCTGCCGGTGGCGGTGGCCGAGGTCCTGCACGGGCTGGCCAGTTGCACGCTCAATCCGGCGATCAGCGCCATCACGCTGTCGGTCGTGGCAACGCAGGTCATGCGCTCCAGCGGGACGGGGGCGGGCCTGCTGGGCGAGCGATTCGGCCGCAATGCCAGCTTCGCCGCGGTGGGCAACGCCATCGCCGCCGGCCTGATGGGGGCGGTGGGCTACTGGGTGTCCGCCCAGGCGACGTTCTTCCTAGGGGCGGCGATGGCGGTCCCCGGCCTGCTGGCGCTGCTGATGATCGAGCGGTCGGAGCCCCCGGCGTCGGTGAACACCGCCGCCGTGGCCGAGGGCGACCGGGCGCTGCGCACCAAGGGACGGATGTGGGACCTGCTGCGGGACCGGCGCCTGTTCGCCTTCGCGGTGTGCGTGGCGTTCTTCCACCTGTCCAACGCCGGCATGCTGCCGCTGGCGGCCGGACAGGTGACCCGGCAGGCCGGCAACGTGGCCGAGATCGTGATCGCCGCCTGCATCCTGCTGCCGCAACTGGTCGGCGCGGCCCTGTCGCCGCATATCGGGCGGCTGGCGGAAACGGTGGGCCGGCGGCCGGTCATGCTGGTGACGTTCGCCGCCCTGCCGCTGCGCGGGGCGCTGCTGGCGACGACCAGCAATCCCTACCTGATCGTGGCGATCCAGATGCTGGACGGGCTCAGTTCGGCATCGTTCGGCGTGATGATGCCGCTGGTGGCCGCCGACCTGACCCGGGCCAGCGGGCGGTTCAACCTGTGCATGGGCATCCTGGGCCTGGCCATGGGGGCGGGGGCCAGCTTTTCCACCACCCTGGCCGGGACGGTGGCCGACCGGTCGATGACGCTGGCCTTCCTGATCCTGGCCGGGGCGGGGCTGGTCTGCGTGATCCTGGTGTGGCTGCTGATGGGCGATACGTCGCGGCCGGACGGGGCGTGGCGGACGCTGTTCCGGCGTGCCGCCCGGCCCCGCCGGTCGTTCAACGATCCAGCCAGGCGGGAACCGGCAGGTTCCGTTCCCGCAGGAACGTCGGATTGAACAGCTTGGACTGATACCGGCTGCCGCCGTCCGACAGGATGGTCACGATCCGGTGTCCTGGACCCATCCGCCGGGCCACCCGGATCGCGGCGGCGACGTTGATGCCCGACGATCCGCCGATCGACAGCCCTTCATGGATCAGCAGGTCATAGATCAGGTCCAGGGCCTCGGGGTCGGGAATCCGCTCGGCGTCGTCGATGGCGATGCCGTCCAGGTTCCCCGGCACGCGCGACTGCCCGATCCCCTCGGTGATCGAGGAGCCCGTGATGCTCAGGTCGTCCGCCTTCACCCAGCCGTACAGGCCCGACCCCTCGGGGTCGGCCAGGACGATCTGGGGCCGGGCCTGGCCGGCGGCGCGGGCGCAATCCTCCAGCCCCAGCGCGACGCCGGCCAGGGTACCGCCCGTCCCGCACGCGCAGGTGAAGGCGTCGATCCGGCCGTCGGTCTGCGCCCAGATCTCGGGACCCGTGCCGGCCCGGTGTCCCTCGCGGTTCGCCAGGTTGTCGAACTGGTTCGCCCAGACGCCGCCGATCTCCTCGGCCAGCCGGCGCGAGACGTGGACGTAATTGCCGGGATCGCGAAAGGGCTTGGCCGGAACCAGCCGCAGGTCGGCGCCGATCATGCGCAGGAAATCGATCTTCTCCTGGCTCTGCGTCTCGGGCATCACGATGACCGAGCGATAGCCCCGCGCATTGGCCACCAGCGTCAGGCCGATGCCGGTATTGCCGGCCGTGCCTTCCACCACCACGCCGCCGGGCGCCAGAACGCCGCGCCGTTCCGCGTCGTCGATGATCGCCAGCGCGGCGCGGTCCTTGACCGACCCGCCCGGATTCATGAATTCGGCCTTGGCCAGGATCTCGCACCCCGTCGCCTCCGACGCCCGACGCAGGCGGATCAGCGGCGTATGGCCGATCGCGGCGGTCATGTCGGGCGAGGACGTGGTCCATCCGACGGAGGACGGATTTGCACTTTCGGCCATAAGGCAGCACCTTCTCTGGATCGTGCGTGGCGGTCGGGCCGCCGGGTGCGCCCCGGTATGGGCGAGGGCGCGCGATTGGCGCACAATGTGCATTCTTGCGATGGGAAACAAGATGATCGAGGATGTAACGCCCACCACGGCCTGGGCGGCGCTGGACGCCCGGCCGCAGGCACAGCTGGTCGATGTCCGCACGGACGCCGAATGGATGTTCGTCGGGCTGCCGGACCTGTCGGCCACGGGCAAGCGGGTTCTGCCGATCTCGTGGCAGGGTCTGAACGGCCAGCCCAATCCCCGATTCGTGGAGCAACTCTCGGCTGCCGGCCTGACGCCGGAGAGCGAGATCTATTTCATCTGCCGGTCGGGCGCGCGCAGCCATTCCGCCGCCATCGCGGCACGGCAGGCGGGATTCGGGCATGTCTTCAACGTTGCCGGCGGGTTCGAGGGGCCGCCCGACGCACAGAGCCATCGCGGCGCGCTTGCCGGGTGGAAGGCCGAAGGCCTCCCCTGGCGCCAAGGCTGAGAGGCTGTTCGAAACGCAGTCGGCCGGCGATTCGCCGCGCGTTTCCTGTGCTTCGAGGCGGGGCGGCCATCAAGGCCGCCCCGCCTCGATGCCCGGAAAATCACACCAGCTGTGCTATGTAGTACGTAGTACGCATAGTACGCACTCTCGCCTGGCCGGCCGCGTTTCAGGCAACCTCTGACGGGCGCGACGCCTCGCCCCGTCAGTCGCGGCCGGGGGGCTCGGCGTCGGCGTCGTAGAGGATTTGCAGGACGGCGCACCAGGGATAGCGCGGGTCGTAGCTGTGGCCCGTCGCGTCGGCCAGGCGCCCGTCCGGGCCCACCGGGACATGGGTCAGCGTCACCGCGTCGTCGACATTGCCGCCGACGATGCTGATCTGGTGGCCGAAGGGCGGCCCGTTCTGGTCGGTCGCGACCACGATCCCGCAATGGGCGGGAAAGCCATAGGTGGTGGGCAGGTCGGCGAACTGGACCGCCTTGCTGGCGCCGCGTCCGACGCAGATCAGATCGCCCAGCAGGGGGGCATAGGTTGCGGGATCATGCGCGCGCACGCCGCTTTCGGTACCGGCGGCGGCGGCGTTGATATAGGTCGAATGGTTGGGGGAATAGGCGAACCGGTCGTTCGCCCCCGCCACCCGCATCACATAGGAAATGAACGCCGCCGACCAGGCATAGAACCCGTCATGCACGAAATCCGTCAGATGCCCGTCCGCGTCGTGCTTGCCGGTCCATCCGACCTCGGTCTCCGACGGGTCCTGGCCGATCCACCAATATTCGCCGATGCGCTGCCACAGGCCGGGCATGCGTTCCGGCTTGACGCTGGCGGACTGGGCTTCGGGGCGCTGCTCGGGATCGTCGTCGTCCACCGGCTGGCCGAACAGCCGCCATTCCCGCAGGGCGATGGCCGCCACGTCCTGCCGGGTGAAGGGTTCGAAATTCCGCGTGGCGAAATCAGGGACGTGATCGTCCACCGCCAGCGGCCCCTGTCCCGCGGCGTATTGCGCCACCGGCGTACGTGTCGGCTGGTGGGACGGAACGGGCTGGCCGGCGCAGGCAGCCAGCAACGCCAGAGGCGCCAACGATACGATCTTGCGCGGCATTGCATCTCCAGATTCGGCGCGGACCGGGTGGCCTGGTACCGACCGCTCCGACCTTCTACCCATAGGACGCGGCGTGGGCGTGGGGAAGAGGCGGCATCCATCGCGGACGGGCGCGCGCGTGACTGTAACAACGGGGTGTTCACAATATAGACAAGTTGATAAAACGATTTTTTATTGTGCATTTCTGCATTCGGAGGACGATAGGGGCGACGGGACATCCGTCACTTGCATACGAGGGAACACTTGGCCGGGGTGGCGACACCCCGGTCCTTTTTTCGCATGTTCCCGCCGGACCGCGCCCCGCGCGGCGGCCCGGCCCCTTGTCCGATGCCCCGTCCGACATGGGCATTGCGGGCCCGTCCGGGACGGACATCATAGAAAGGAAGAACGATGTCAGTGGAAACCCTTGCCATTGCCGGCATTCCCTCTCCCGTTTCGCGCATCGCGCTGGGAACCTGGGCGATCGGCGGCTGGATGTGGGGCGGTCCCGACGACCGCAACGCGATCGCCACGATCCACGAGGCCCTGGACATGGGCATTACCCTGATCGATACCGCCCCGGTCTATGGATTCGGCCATTCGGAGGAGGTGGTGGGCCAGGCCCTGGTCGGGCGTCGCGATGGCGTCGCCATCGCCACCAAGGTCGGGCTGGACTGGAAGGACGGCAAGCCGTTCCGCAATGCCTCGCCCGCGCGCATCCGCCAGGAGATCGAGGATTCGCTGCGTCGCCTGCGCACCGACCGCATCGACCTGTACCAGGTGCACTGGCCCGATCCCTCGGTTGCGATCGACGACACCGCCCGCGAACTGGAGCGCCTGCATCGCGAGGGCAAGGTGCTGGCGCTGGGGGTCAGCAATTTTTCCGTCGCGCAGATGGAGCTGTTCCGCTCGGTCGCCCCGCTGGCGGCAATCCAGCCCCCCTATAATCTGTTCGAGCGCGAGATCGAGAAGGACGTCCTGCCCTGGGCGGTCGCGCACGATCTGGCGGTGCTGGCCTATGGGCCGCTGTGCCGGGGATTGCTGTCGGGCCGGATGACCGCCGACACCGTATTCGGCGCCGACGACCTGCGCGCCTCCGACCCCAAATTCCAGGCGCCGCGCTTCGCACAGTACCTGGCCGCCGTGTCGGCGTTGCAGGATTTTGCCCGGCAGCGTGGCCGATCGGTGCTGGCGCTGGCCATTCGCTGGGTGCTGGACCAGGGGCCGACGATCGCCCTGTGGGGCGCCCGCAAGCCCGAACAGATCGCGGGAATCGACCAGGCTTTCGGCTGGACGCTGTCGGCGGAGGACAAGGCGGAGATCGACCGGATCCTGGGCACCTGCATCACCGACCCGGTCGGACCGGAATTCATGGCGCCGCCCGGTGGCTGATACGGCTCTCTCCCGGGACGCAGCGCGTCCCGGGAGACTGGTGTAAAAACTCTGTCGAGTGAGAGTGCCGCGTAGCGGCACGGCCTGGCGTGAGTCCGGCGTGATTTTTTGAGCATCGGAGCGGCCTTGATGGCCGTGGGTACTGACCCGCAGAAAAAGTGCGTCGGATTGCCGACAACAGGACGAATTTTATGCCAGGCTGTCAGTGCGGGCTGCCCAGGCCGGGGGGATTGGCGGTACGATCGCCGTAATCCTCGAAACCGTACGAATTATGATTGGCCATTGTCCGTTGGGCGGCCTTCTGGCTGACCGATTCTTTTTCTGCGCATCCGCCAAGGGCGAAAAGAAGGCCGATGGTCAGGATGATCGTTGTCGAGGCGCGCATGTGTCCCTCTGTTCAGACGCCATGATGACGCGCTGAACAGGACAGGGTTGCACACTGGTTATATCAGGAAGGATCGAAACAGACCGACAGGCTGCGCACGCCTTGCGCGCCCCGGATCAGGACGCCCTGGATGTCGGCGGTGGCGGACGGGCCGCTCATCAGAACGCCATAGCGGGCGGTGCGGAATTCCGGGCGCCGATAGGCCGTATGCAGGTTCGCCGTCAGTTGCGCCGGATCCAGCAGCACGACCAGATGCTGGGCCAGATGCGCCAGGGCGTTGAGGTGCAATTGCGCCTCGCTCAGGAAGATCGACCCGGTTTCGGCGATGCCGAAGGCGGCACGGACGACGGCGACGTCGACGGGATCGGCGGCCCGGGCGTCCGGCAGGTCCTGCACCGGTATCGCGCCGTCCACCCCGGGCACCGCCGCGCAGATCATGCGCGCAGCGGGGAAATGGCGGGCGATCGCGGCGGCGAGCGGCTCGCCGGCCGCGCGTTCCATCACGTCGCCGCCCAGCAGGCGCAGGCTGGCGACGAAACGTTCCCGCCCCGCATCGAGGTCGCCCAGCGTCGCAGGCGGCGGCAGCGGGTGCGACCCGGGATCGGGCCGATTGCGGCGCAGCGCGTCCAGGATCGTGTCGCGCGCGGTCATTGTCCGGTGTCCTTCGTCCGTCCGGTTTTTGTCGGGTCGGTTTTCGTCTTTTCGGTGTCCGCCGCGCCGGGGGCGGAGCGGTTGCGCCTGTACCAGGCGTGGAAGGTTTCCTTGACCGGGTGGGGCAGTTCCCGATGCCTGCCCCAAGGATTCAGCCAGTTATACAGCGCAAAGCGCGGCAGCGTGCCCAGCGCCGTTTCGGTGCCCGAAATCGCGGCCCGATACAGGCGGGGCTGGCCCATCAGCTTGCCGGCCATATGCATGATCTCGCGCTTCACGAAGGGCATCTGATGGTGGTCGACCAGCACCCGCCGCCATTTGTATAATTGGTCGTGGATATTGATCCGCACCGGGCAGACATTGGTGCAGCTGCCGTTCAGGGTCGAGGCGAACGGCAGGGTGCTGTATTTCCGTTCGTTGAAGGTCGGGTCGATGATCGCGCCGATCGGTCCGGAATAGACCGCGCCATAGGACAGGCCGCCGGACCGGCGATAGACCGGGCAGGTGTTCATGCACGCGCCGCAGCGGATGCATTTCAGCGACGTCCAGAAATCCGCCATGCCCAGGCGCGCCGACCGGCCGTTGTCCACCAGGATGACATGCATCTCTCCGCCATCCTGGGGGCCGCGGAAATGGGTGGTGTATTGCGTGATCGGCGACCCCAGGGCGCTGCGCGACAGCAGGCGGACGAACACGCCCAGGTCGGACAGGCGCGGCACCAGCCGTTCGATGCCCAGGGTGGCGATATGCACGCCCGGCACGGTGGCGCTGAGGTCGGCATTGCCCTCGTTGGTGCAGACGACGAAGGTCCCGGTTTCGGCCACCGCGAAATTGGCGCCGGTCATGCCCGCGTCGGCATGCAGGATGACCGGCCGCGCCGCCTGGCGCTGCGCCTCGGCCAGCTGGCGGGGGTCGTCGGCCTTGGGGTCGGTGCCGTAATGGGTCGCGAACACCCGCGCCACGTCGCCCGTCAGCTTGTGCACCGCCGGCACGACGATGTGGCTGGGCAACTGGTCATCCAGCTGCTGGATGCGTTCGCCCAGGTCGGTCTCGGTCACCGTGATGCCCCGCGCCGCCAGGTAGGGGCGCATGTCGCATTCCTCGGTCACCATCGACTTGCTCTTGATCAGCGTCGTCGCGCCGCGCGCCTGCAGGATTTCGGCGACGATGCGGTTATGTTCCGCCCCGTCGCGGGCCCAGTGGACGCGGATGCCGTTGCGGGTGGCGTTTTCCTCGAACTGCTCCAGATATTCGGGCAGGTTCGCCAGCGCGTGTTCCTTGATCTGCGACGCCAGGGTGCGCAATTCCTGCCATTCCGGCAGCAGGTGCATCTGGGCGTCGCGCTTCTGCCGCATGTCCCACAGGCGTTCGTCGTGGAACGCCAGGTGCGGCGCGTCGGCGATGAAGGCCGCCGCCGCGCCGGCATGATCGATGCGCTTGTCCTTCATTCCCGTGCCCCGTTCAGGATTTCGGCGATATGGATGAAGCGCAGCGGGATGCCGGCGCGTTCGGCGCAACCCTGCTGGTGCATGATGCACGACGAATCGGCCGATACGATATACTCGGCCCCCGCGTCGTGATGGTCGCGGACCTTGTCCAGGCCCATGCGGGCGGACACGGCTTCCTCGGCGACCGAGAAGGTTCCGCCGAAGCCGCAGCATTCGTCCGGCCGCGCCGGGGTGGCGAAGCGGATGCCCCGGACCTTGGACAGCAGGCCCATCGGCTTGGAAAACGGGGGTTCGCCCAGTTCCGACATGCTGGCGGTCCGCAGCGCGCGCAACGTGCCGCAGCTGTTGTGCAGGCCGACCGTGTGCGGGAATTCGGCCCAGGGAAAATCGCCGACCTGCAGCACGTCGTGCAGGAATTCCACCAGTTCGTAGGTATGCGTGCGCACATGGCGGACGGCATCGGTCTGCGGGATGGCGTCGAAATGGTCGCGCACGTGATGCGCGCAGCTGCCGGAGGGCATGACGATGGCGTCGAACCGTTCGAAATTGCGCACGAACAGGGCCTCGGCGGCGGCGGCGTCGGAATTGCAGCCCGAATTGGCCATCGGCTGCCCGCAGCAGGTCTGCCCCAGCGGATAATCGACCTGCTGACCCAGCCGTTCCAGCAACTCCAGGGTCGCGATGCCGACGCGGGGATAGAACGCGTCGATATAGCAGGGGACGAACAAGCCGACCTTCATCAGATACCATCCGTTCGGGACAGGGACGGGCCGGCGGGCGATGCCCGGTGCGCCGCGTCGGGGGATGCTGTCGGGAAACGCCGCGATCCCGTCCGGGACGCACGGAGCTTTTCGGCTTCTGTTTCCGCCTTCGCGACGTTATTACATAAATCCGCGCGGACTCAAGGTCGCGGCGCGCCATGTGGCGACGCGGGAGGGGACGAACCATGCGCATGCCCGATCCGGATCGAGGGATCATGGCGCGACGCGGCGAACTGGCCGCGCGGTTGCGCCGGATCGTCGGCGCGCAATGGGTGCTGGATGACGAGGCCGAGCGCCGTCCCTATCGCTGCGACGGCATCACCGCCTACCAGGCGACGCCGCTCCTGGTGGTCCTGCCCGCCAGCACGGCGGAAATCCAGGCCGTGCTGGCCCTGTGCCGGGAACAGGGCGTGAAGGTGGTGCCGCGCGGGTCGGGCACGTCGCTGTCGGGCGGTGCCCTGCCGCTGGAGGACGGGGTGCTGCTGGTCACGTCGCGCCTGTGCGCGATCGTCGCGATGGACGTGGAAAACCGCGTGGCGCGCGTGCAGTGCGGGGTGCCGAACATCCGGATTTCCGAGGCCGCGCGTCCGTTCGGCCTGTGCTACATGCCCGATCCGTCCAGCCAGATGATCTCGACCATCGGGGGCAATGTCGCCGAGAATTCGGGCGGCGTGCATTGCCTGAAGTACGGGATGACCTCCAACCACGTCGTAGGGCTGGAGGCCGTGCTGATGTCCGGCGAGGTTATACGCCTGGGCGGCGCCTTCCAGGGGGCCGCCGATGGCGAACTGGACCTGATCGGCCTGCTGACCGGCTCCGAGGGGCTGCTGGCCGTCGTGACCGAAATCACCGTCCGTCTGGTCCCGCTGCCCGAGGCCGCGCGCGTCATGTCGATGGGCTTCGCGAGTGTCGAGGACGCCTGCCGTTGCGTCGGCGCCATCATCGGCGCGGGCATCATCCCGGCCGGCCTGGAATTCATGGACCGCAAGGTGCTGAACGCCGTGGCCTCGCTGCTGCGCGAGGAGCACGATCCGCGGACGGCGGCGTTGCTGCTGTGCGAACTGGACGGCACGGCGGCGGAAATCGACGCGCTGATCGACCGGGTGCGGGGCCTGGCGGACCAGGCCGGCGCCATCGACATCCGCACCAGCCGCACGGAGGAGGAGCGCGAGCGGATCTGGCGCAGCCGCAAGCTGGCCTTTTCCGCGATCGGCAAGATGTGCAAGGATTATTACTGCACCGACGGTACGATCCCCCGCAACCGCCTGCCGGACATCCTGGACCGGATGGCGGAATTGTCCCGCACGTACGGGCTGGATTACGCGAACTGCTTTCATGCCGGGGATGGCAATCTGCACCCCATCATCATGTATGACGCCGCCCGGCCGGGCGATCTGGACAAGGCCGAGGCCTTCGGGGCGGACGTGCTGCGGGCCTGCGTGGACATGGGCGGGGTTCTGAGCGGCGAGCACGGGGTGGGGGTGGAAAAGCGGGACCTGATGACCCACCAGTTCGCGCCCGCCGACCTGCGGCAGCAGCAGGTGCTGAAATGCGCGTTCGACCCAGGGGAACTGCTCAACCCCGGCAAGGTCTTTCCCACCCCCTGCCGCTGCGCCGAATTCGGGCGCATGCATGTGCGGGGCGGCGAGATGCGTTTTCCCGACATTCCGCGTTTCTGACCGGCCCGCGTTTCCGATTGGCAAGAACCGATGATCGCCCTTCTTCATGACCCCATCGTCTGATCCCGTCGTCTGCCGTCCCGCCTGCGCGGACGATGTCGCGGATGTCGTCCGCGCCGCATGCTCCAAGGGGCAGGCGCTGGAGGTCGCGGGCAACGGCACGCGGCGGGGCCTGGGCAACCCGGTGGCCGCCGCCGTGCGGCTGGAACTCGGCGGGCTGGACCGCGTGCATTTCTACGAACCCGACGATCTGGTGATCCGCGTCGATGCGGGCGTGCCCCTGGCGGAGGTCGAACGGATGCTGGCCGGGCAGGGCCAGTACCTGCCGTTCGAACCGCCCCGCCACGCGGCGCTGTACGGCGGCGACCCGGCGCGGGCGACGATCGGCGGGGCCGTCGCCACCGGCCTGTCGGGGCCGCGCCGTTTCCAGGTCGGCGCCGCACGCGATTTCGTCCTGGGGGTGGACGGCGTGAACGGGCAGGGCGAAGCCTTTGTCGCCGGCGGCCGGACGATGAAGAACGTGACCGGATACGATCTGTCGAAGCTGCTGTGCGGTTCGTTCGGGACGATGGCCGTGCTGACGACCCTGACCCTGAAGGTGCTGCCCGCGCCGGAAGCGGAACGGACGATGCTGTTCCCGTCGGCCGGGCTGGCGGGGGATATCGCGGCGCTGGCGGCGATCCTGTCCCGCCCGCTGGCGGTGACCGGGGCGGCGATCGTGCCCGACGGGGATGGCATGGCGGTGGCGCTGCGCCTGGAAAGCAGCGCCCCCGGGGTCGCCGATCACGCCGCGCGGCTGGACGGAACCGGCCTGCCGCCCGGGCGGGTGCTGGCGGCGGAGGAGAGCCGCGCCTTCTGGGCGCGCGTGCGCGAACTGGAGGCGCTGGGGGCCGGGGACGACGATGTCCTCTGGCGTATTCACCAGCCGGCGACGCGCGCGGCGGCCCTGGCCGATTCCCTGCGACAGGCGGGCCTGGTATCGTCACTGATGCTGGATTGGGGCGGCGCGCTGATGTTCTGCGTCACGCCCGCCATTGTTCTGGCCGGCCTGGACACAGCCGTGCCCCGCCTGCGCGCGCTGGCGGCGGGCGCCGGGGGACGGGCGATCCTGCTGCGTGCGCCCGACGGCATCCGCGCGGCCCATGGCGCCTTCCCCGCGCCGGAGCCGACGGTGCGTGCCCTGGCGGCGCGCACGCGGCGTGTCTTCGACCCCGTCGGGATCCTCAATCCCGGCCGGATGACGCTCGTGCGGGAAGGGGCAGAAGCATGCTGAACACGATTTCCCCGGCGGCGAAGGCCGATCCGAACGTCGCCCTTGCCGGCGAAATCATCGGTGCCTGCGTGCATTGCGGGATCTGCCTGTCGCATTGCCCGACCTACCAGGTCCGGCATGATGAAAATGACAGTCCGCGCGGGCGTATTTTCCTGATGAAGGAGATGTACGAACGGGGTGGTTCGCCAGACGTGCGCACGGTGGAGCATCTCGACCGCTGCCTGACCTGCCTGGCGTGCGAGGCGATCTGCCCGTCGGGTGTCGAATATTCCAAGCTGATCGGCCATGGACGGGAACATGTGGCCGCCCATTACCGCCGCCCGCCGGCCCAGGCGGCGCTGCGGCGGATATTGGTGACGCTGCTGTCCCGGCCACGGCTGTTCCGGATGGGGCTGGCCGCCGGGCGCGTCGGGCGGCCGTTCCGCGCGCTGCTGTCCGGCCCGCTGCGCGCGATGCTGGACATGGTGCCCACGGCGCCCCTGCCGGCGCCGAGCCCGGTCGACCGGCCGCAGATCTTCCCGGCGGAGGGCGGCCGGCGGATGCGCGTGGCCCTGTTGGCCGGTTGCGTGCAGACGGTGCTGGATTCCGCGATCAACGAGGCGACGATCCGCCTGCTGCGCCGCCACGGGGTGGAAATCGTGGTGGCGGCCGGCGCCGGATGCTGCGGCGCGCCGGCCGAACATATGGGCGACAGTGCGCAGGCATTGCCCCTGGTGAAGGCGAATATCGCGGCGTGGCTGCGCGAGGCCGATGGCCCGGACGGGCTGGATGCGGTGGTGGTCAATGCGTCCGGCTGCGGCACGTCGGTGAAGGCATACGGCCACGCCCTGCGCCTGGATCCCGCCTGGGCGGCGCGCGCGGCGCGGATTTCCGCCATGACGGTGGATATCAGCGAATTGATGGACCGGATCGGCCTGAGGCCCCCGGTCATCCGGCCCGGCCTGCGCGTGGCCTACCACGCCGCATGCTCCATGCAGCACGGCCAGCGCATCACCCGCCAGCCCCGCGCCTTGCTGGCGGCGGCGGGGTTCACGGTGCTGGACATTCCCGACGGCTATATGTGCTGCGGCTCGGCGGGTACCTACAACCTGCTGCAACCCGTCATCGCCGGCGAACTGAAGCAGCGCAAGGTCGCTGCCATCCGCATGGTCGGCGCGCAGGTGGCTGCCAGCGGAAATATCGGCTGCATGACGCAGCTTGCGGACGCGGTTGGCATTCCGTTCGTGCACACGGTACAGCTGCTGGACTGGGCTACGGGCGGCCCCTGTCCGGCTGGGTTGGAGGGATGTTTCGCCTGACGCCACAGATGCGCTGATGCCTGCTCCGGTCCATCCCGGTCCGCAATGCACGCCCATCGGTTTCCGCCGACGTTGAGCGAAAATGGTTTCAATGGCCGGGTCGGGTGGGGAGGGACTGGCCGCTTCCCAAGGTGGCGGCCCGGTCCGGGAAGGCGCCTTGGGTCTGCTGGCGGAACCTTTGCCCAGGCAATCTTGCCACGGCAATCGGCCCGATCACCTCTTGGAACGGGATGCTGGCGGGGCTCACGCCCCAGTCGGTATGGCCAGCGTCCGATCCCGGAACGGGGGCTTATTTAAGCTGCGCTTCATAGGCGGCGAGCATGGCCTTGGTGTCGTTCGCAAGTTTCACTAGGTCCGGATTCTTCGAACTGGCGATCTCGCTTTCAATGACGGGCTTCATCTTGGCATGGTCACGTGAAAGATACCGGATGTAGTTCCGGTCAAATGCTGCGCCATGCACATGTTGCATCCGGTCGATGATTTTCTGGTCTTCGCTGGACGGCTTGGCTGTCAGGGTGATGGCGTGCGTCGTTACAAGCTTCGTCAGCCTATCCTGGTTTCCCGTCAGATCCTTGACGATGGTTGCGCCAAGGGTTGCGACATCGCTGCGGGCCGCATGGGTTTCGGCGATCTTGGCCAGCGCGATCTGCGTCATGTCCATTTCGTTGAGTTTCTGCACAAAATCCGCGTCGGCGGTTGTAAGCGGAGCGGCTTTTTCCACTGCGGGCAATGGCGGCGCGGACGGCTGCCCCGCACTGCAGGCACCGAGTGCCAGAAGTGCGGCCATGAGAGGGGGAAGGGCAAGCGATTTGCGACGTGACGATAGCGACATGATCGGCAGATTCTCCTTGGGTTCGATGCGGTTCCGAATGACGGCCCGTGATGCCCGATGACGTTTCGAAGAAGCCGTTGCCGTGGCCGGCATTCCCGGTCCAGATCCGTAACGGCCGCCCTCTTGGCTGATGATATGTCCCATGATGAGAGCGCGGGGCGAGAAAGGCAATGGCGAAGTAAAGGCGCATTTCCTTTCACCAGATGTTCATAGATTCAATCGTAGATGACAGGGACACAATTTTGCCAACATTGTATTTAATCGCGAAAGAAACATTTTACGCTTGGCTTGGCCCTTGCATCGACCGGAAAGAGCGCACTAGGTTTGTCGAACAGATGCGCCGTGCCGGGCGTGTTCCGATCGAGGTGTGGGGATAATCCAGGAAATGAACTGTCGCGTTCTGTGTGTGCTCGCTGTCTCATCGCTCTCTCTCGGTCTGGGTGGGTGCGGATATTTTGATTCACGGGCTGCTCACAAGGCGCAGATCACCATGATCGGGATGACGTCCTACGATCTTCAGGCCTGTGCGGGGCTTCCAGCCGCCACCAAGCAGCTCAATGATACCACCCAGGTCTTCATCTATACCGGCACGCATGCACAGCCGAACTATGGAGGCTCGACGCTCATTCCGGTCGGTGACATCGTAACGACGATGTCACAGCTTGGCGGTGGTGGCGGGACGACCTGCACGGCCGTGATCCGCCTGGACCATGACCGGGTATCGGACGTGCATTACACGGGCGACAATGACGAAATGGTCGGAACGGACGGGATCTGTTCCATTATCACCCGTGGGTGCGCCCGTCAGCCTGAAGGCACGATGAAGAGGTCCGCCGGAGGCGTGTTTGGTCCGGTTTCGGCGTTCCACCCGCCCATTACGCCGAATCAGTCGACATCCGGCACATATTCGTCGCAGTCCGGCGCGGCGGTGCTCAATCCTGACAACAAATCTTCGGACTCGGTCATCATCCCCCGGCCCCAGTGAAGGGTCCGCCGAGGTACCAGCTGTCTGCGACGTCGGTTCGGCAGGAGAGTGCTGACCGAGCCGACGGGGGTTGTCACATCAGTTGCCCGATCCCGGTCACCCACGGGTCTGCATTTTTACCGGATGGCCGTCATTTGACCGCTGAATGGCCTGGTTCTGGGCCTTGGTGGTGACCCAGTGCAGGGCTGTCTCTGCCTCAGGGACGCTGAGAGTGCCGGTATCAACGTCCAGACCAATGCGCAGAGAGGCCATATCGACCTGTGAAAGCAGGTCATAATTGGTTCCTATGGTATCCGGACCATATCTGAAATGGGCCCCGGCGATGCAACTGAACCGCACGTATGCGGTGCCTTTCTTAAATGGATATCGTGCAAAACATCGGGAAACCGCCGCATGCAGGGCACCCTTGCCGTGGTCATCCGTACACGCCCCGGAAAAGGCGCATAGGAAGGCGACGGCAAGCAGGCGCTTCATCGTGGGAAAATCCTGATGTCATGGTGGAGCAGGATGATTCGAAATACAGTAATGTGACGACGTGATACAGGCCATATTTTTCATTGTTTTCGACAATGATACCGTCATCGGTTTCGGTATTTCGAGGAATCTGGATCTTCCTGTCGGGATTCCTCGTTCGGTCCATCCGGACCGGAAGTATCGATGGATTGGCGGGATTCACCTTTGCGACCGTTTGCGGCATCCAGGGTGCCGGGCCATATAGTCCCGTTCCCGAGGATGATCTCGCGACCTCAGGACGCGCCCGTAGGCATCTTTCCCGAACCCGGGGGCATATCTGTCGCCGTCCCAGGCGATCCTGCCCCCGATCATTACATTCCGTACGATGGACTCGGGGCGATTGACCACCTGTCTGCAGCCGAACCGTTCGCGGTGGACGAAACGATAGGTGTTTTCCGGATTCCACCTCTTCAGCGCCACGGGATCGATGACGCACAGGTCCGCCTGTGCGCCGACCCGCGCCAGCCCCGCATTCAACCCGAAGAATTCCGCCGGAAGCCCGGTCAACCGGTGGACGGCATGAGAAACCTGCGACAATCCGTCCCGCTGCGCGATTTGCAGCGTCCGCAGGTTGCCATCGTAAAACGCAATGTTGGCCAGATGCGCGCCGCTGTCGTTAAAGCCCGGCAATGTCTGATCGTGAAACAGGAGTTTCCTGACGATTCCGGCATCGTGATTTGCGATGGTCGTTTCCCAGCGCAGATCCGTATCCCATTCCCGCAGGAGATGCAGGAAGAAAGCCGCGTCGCTCCCGATCGGATCGGGGAATCCCGAGAACAGTTCCGCCTCGGCTTCATTGGCCGGCCCTTGCCGTCCGTTTGACGCCTGGGTCGCCAGAAGCCTGCGATAGGGCTGCCCCAGCGTTTCGCCGGCCCAGTTGGCAAGCGGGCATTCGGCAATGACCATGTCGTCCAGCCGCCGCGTGAGGACGACCTCCTCCTGACGCATTCGCCGCCGCAGCCTGGCCAGCGACCAGCCCCGTTTTCCCTTGAGCCACATCTTGTGGAATGCCTCGATCCAGGCGGGATCGTTCAGAATACGGGCGCGCCCCTGACGGTCATCGAGTTCCAGTTCGTTGAGAGCCCTGAATTCCGGAACCTCGTCCGCGATCGGGTTGATGGCGCCGTCGCTCCAGATCCGGAATGATGACGACAGGGCCTGGAAGCGGAATCTTCCGGCCAGCATTCCGGAATTCAGGATCCGGGACAGGAGCAGGCAGAGATACATGGCGGATCGATTGGTCCGCAGGTCGAGCGCCGCCAGCACGGTGGTCTTGAGCGGCCGGCCATACAGACGTCCGCTGGTCAGCAGGAAACTGCGGACTGCGGCCAGGATGTCGTCCTTTGGCGGCGTCGCCTGCCAGACCCGGCCGTAGCGACGTACGACACCGGTCAGACACGACAGTTCCCGGAATCCCGCATATTGCGTGGGGATCTTTTTCTTCTTGTTCGGCGCGTTGGCGAGAAAGTGGAACGGCAGCGCGTCCGTAGAAAATCCCGCATAGCCCTGGGACATCCCGGCGTCCAGCAGATGCTCCATGCGGGCAAGCTCCCGCCTCGTGGGGGGACGGGCTACGGACTGGTTCAGCCCCATGACTTCGATCCGGAGCATGGAATGCGGTATCAGCGGCACGACATTGGGACCAAGCGGGAGGCTTTCCAGATGGTCGAGATATCCTCCCGAATCCGTCCATGTGCAGGCGTCGGCCACCCGCCTCAGGACCGTCTTGGGCATGTTCTCGACGCGCGCGAAGCAGTCCACGATCGGATCCTCTCCGTCCCGCCGCTGATGGCCGTATGTCACGCCGATGGAACAATTGCTCATAATGACCGTCGTGGTGCCGTGACGCACCACCTCGGGCAGTTCGGGGGAAAGCTCGACCTCGAGATCAAGGTGCGTATGGATGTCGAGCAAACCCGGCATCAGCCACAAATCCCGGCAGTCTACCTCGGTGGTGCCGTCGTCCGCCTCCAGCTGGCGTCCGATCGCGGAGATCCGGCCATCCGTTATGGCTATGTCGGAAATGACGGGAGCGCTTCCAGATCCATCGAAGAAAATGCCGTTACGATAAATGATATCCGTCATGCCTGTCTCCGGAAGGGGACCACGGACACAGATCACGACCATATTGCTATGTGTATTGCTGTTTTGTCGCCCCGCCTGCCCCAGTTATAACAGCGCGGGACCGTATGAGTTCCTGACAGGACTTTTCATCCTGCGTTGCGCCCATCCCGGATCCAGGCGCACACCGGTCATTTCTCGAAAGAAGGGCTCTTACGTCCGGTAGCGCGCGATCTTCGGCAGGAGGCTGAATGCCGTGGAAAAATGGCGGCGGGACGGGGCGTGGAGAAGGTATCCAGGCAGCTCCGCGTATATCGGATCAGGACATGTTCCAGCGTACCGTCCGCGGTCCGCCGGCGCACCTTGGTCCTGGGGCGGAGGGCGAGGCCCGGCCCGTCGAAGAAGGCGTCCGGAGGAATCGATGGTTTTGAAAACCCGCTGGCCGTCGAGGTGCACCCGTATTTTCCGGCGCAGATCATCAAGGTCGCGTTATCCCGGTCGTGAAAATCCCACCGGGCGCGACGTCGCGCCGTGGCGGGCGTTACCGCCGCGCGGCGGACGGGCGGGACGGGCTTTCCTGCCCGGGCCCGCCTGGGACAGGAGGCGGGATGATGAAGGCGCTTGTCTATCGCGGCCCCGGCGACAAAGGGGTGGAGGAGCGGCCGAAGCCGCAGATCGTCCAGCCGGGGGATGCGATTGTCCGGATGGTCAGGACGACCCTGTGCGGAACGGACCTGCATATCCTCAAGGGCGACGTGCCCACCTGTGCGCCGGGCCGTATCCTGGGGCATGAGGGGATTGGGGTGATCGATGCGGTCGGGGCGGCCGTCACCACGTTCCGGGCGGGCGATCGGGTCCTGATATCCTGCATCACCGCCTGTGCCCGCTGCGACTATTGCCGGCGGGGCATGCCATCGCATTGCGAGACCGGGGGATGGATCCTGGGAAATGCGATCGACGGGACGCAGGCCGAATTCGTCCGGATCCCGCATGCAGAAACCAGCCTCTATCCCATTCCCGCCGGCGCGGACGAGGAGGCGCTGGTCATGCTCAGCGACATCCTGCCGACCGGGTTCGAATGCGGCGTGCTGAACGGCAAGGTCGCGCCGGGGGGCACGGTCGCCATCGTGGGCTCGGGGCCGATTGGGATGGCGGCGCTGCTGACGGCGCAGCTTTACTCCCCGGCCGAGATCATCATGATCGACCTCGATCCCCACAGGCTGGAGGTCGCGCGGCGGTTCGGTGCGACGCGCACCATCGACAGCGGCGAAGGCGACGCGGCGGCGCAGGTGATGGCCCTGACCGGCGGGCGGGGCGTCGATACGGCGATCGAGGCCGTGGGCATTCCCGCGACGTTTCAGCTGTGCGAGGATATCGTGGCGCCCGGGGGCACGATCGCCAATGTCGGCGTCCATGGATGCAAGGTGGACCTGCACCTGGAAACGCTATGGTCGCGCAACATCACGATCACCACCCGGCTGGTGGACACGGTGACGACGCCGATGCTGATGAAGAGCGTGCTGTCGGGCCGTCTGGACCCGGCGCGGCTGATCACCCATCGCTTCACGCTGGACACCATCATGGAGGCCTATGACGTCTTCGGCCAGGCGGCCCGGCATCAGGCGATGAAGATGCTGATCACGATGGCGGAGCCGCGCCCGGGCTGACGGCGGCACCACCCCCGCCCGCCCCGGTGCCGATGCGCTGCCAGGTGCCGCGGCTTTGCATACAGGCGGCATAGGCGTGTTTCATGCGCACGCGCTGGCTGCCGCCGGCGGGCGCGGCGCTTCCGGTCGGCGTCGCGGCCATCGTCGCATCGGTCTGGCAGAAGGCATCGTCGGACTGGTATTTCGACCCGTGCGGGTCGATGACCGTCTGATAGCCCCCGACGTTCCCGTACACCGTATGTTCGTGATGACGATGATGCCGGTGGGCCCCGGCCGGACGGGCGGTGCCCATCGACGCCCCCGCCAGCATCAGCAGGCATGCCAGCCGGGTCGCGGTGGTTCGGGCGGTCATGACGATGCTCCCTGGAAATCCATGCGCCGGGGCCCGGGGGATGGCGCGTCGCGGGGTGTGGCGCGCGGCAGGGCCTTGGCCTCGATCTGGAGTTCATGTTCCATGAAATCCAGTTCCTGGGTGATCGTCCACTCGGTTTCGTCGTTGATGCGCTTGTCCACCACCCTTCGGTGCAGCAATTCGCGCATGTGACGGATGACGTGCAGGCGCAGGGCCAGTTCGGTCCGTTTCTCGCGGATCGCGGCGGCGCGGATGTCGGCCTCGGCGGACTGTGTATCGTCCAGCCGGCGCAGCGTGTCCTGGTATTCGTGCAGCAGGCGGGAAATGGCCTCCTGCCGCAACTCGGCGGCCTCGTCCAGCTGGGCGCCGCCGGCGGTCAGCCGTTCCTGTTCGTCGTGCATGGTCTGGATCGCCGCGCGCGCCAGTTCGATGCGCATCGCGTCCAGCTCGCGCAGGGACGGGTCGTTTTCCCCCGGAACCAGCCCGGCCAGCAATCCGGGCATCGCGATGCTGGCCATCAGCAGCGAACAGACGATCACCCCGGCCGCCAGGGTCACCAGCAGGTCGCGCCCCGGGAAGGCCGGCCCGGCGGCGGATGCGACGGGCAGGGACAGCACGGCGGCCAGGGTGATCGCCCCGCGCGTGCCGGCCACCGTCATGACCAGCACGCTGCGCCAGGACGGGATGACGGTGTTGCGATGGCGGAAGCGCGCCAGGACCACCCGCATGGTGATCGAGATCCAGATCCAGGCGAAGCGCATCGCGCTCATGGCCACCTGGATGGCGACGATGGCCAGCAGCAGCGACCAGGGCGACAAGCCGCCGGCCCGCGCCAGGCGGATGCCGCCGGTCACCAGATCGGGCAGTTGCAGCCCCAGCAGCAGGAAGATCACCGCGTTGAACGTGAAATTCAGCATGTCCCACACGGTGGTGGACTTCAGGCGCGTTTCGGTCCGGGCCTCGCTCATCACGCCGGTCAGCTTGACGGTCATGCCCCCCGCCACGGCGGCCAGAATGCCCGAGCAACCGGCGGCATCGGCGATCAGATAGATGCCGAACGGCAGCATCATCGCCAGTGTGATGTGGGTCGGCGGGTCGTCGTAGCCGCGCAGCAGCAGATAATGCTCGGCCCGGCATGCCGCCCAGGCGATGGCGACGCCCACGGCGACCCCTCCCAGCGACATGACGATGAAGCTGCCCAACGCCTGCTGGAACGAGAACAGCCCCGTCATCGCGGCGGTCACGGCGAATTTGAAGCAGACCAGGCCGGACGCGTCGTTCAGCAGCGCCTCGCCATGCAGGATATGGACGACGCGGGCCGGCGCCCGGCCGCCTTCCAGCATGCTGCCCACCGAAACCGCGTCGGTGGGCGACATCACGGCGGCCAGCGCGAAGGCCGCCGGCAGGATAATGGGCGGGATCAGCCAGTGGATGAAATAGCCGCAGCCGACGGTGGTGAAGACTACCAGGCCCAGCGCCAGCATGATGATGACATTGCGCAATTCGCCGAATTCGCGCATCGGCATGCGGTAGGCGTCGGCGAACAGCAGCGGCGGGATGAACAGCAGCAGGAACATGTCCGGGTCGAAGCCGATCCGCAGTCCGGCCAGCGACGCCACGGATCCGATCGCGATCTGCACCAGCGGCAGCGGGACGGGCACGCGCCCGACTTTCGAGATGAGGCTGCTCAGTCCCGTCACTGCCAGCAGGGCCAGCGTCATGAAAACGGCATGCATGTCTGTCGTCCCGCGTCATGTCCGCGATCGGCTGGCGGCCCATCCCGTTAGAGCCTGTCTGCAAATGTAGGCCAGCGAGCGAGAGCGGAACGCAGGGAAGCGCCCGGCGCATGTTTTCGAGCACCGAAGCGGAAAGGGATGCGTCGGGTCGCCGACAGCGCGCATTTGCAGACAGGCTCCTAGGCGACGCGGCCGGATGTGTAAATGCGGCTGGCCACGGGGCAGATATTCGATTTCGTCCCGTCATGGCCGGCCGGGACCCGTTACGGTCGGGCAGGCGGTCGCATTGACCGCCTGCCGGTGGCTCCCCATTATTTCAACAAGGGCGTGCGTCCGGGCGGGGCGCGGGACGTCATGAAAAGGTGAAGGCAGGATGGCAGCGGTGGAGGATTATTTTCGTCCCCGTCTTCGGGCCCTGGTGGCAGAGGCGCGGCGGGACGGAATCGACACGGACGTCGCGGTCGCGGTTCTGCTGGACCTGCTCGACACGCTCGATTTCGCTTCAAGCCGGGGAGAAGACCCACAATCGTGAGCAATGATCCATACGAGATCCTGGGCCTGTCGCGCACGGCCAGCCAGGACGACATCCGCAAGGCCTATCGCAAGCTGGCCAAGACCCATCACCCGGACCTGAACCCGGGCGACAAGGTGTCGGAAGAGAAGTTCAAGGCCATCAGCAGCGCGCATACCCTGCTGTCCGATCCCGAGCAGCGGGCGCGCTTCGACCGGGGCGAGATCGACGCCACGGGGCAGGAACGCGGCTGGGCGCCCGGCGGGGGCGGCTATCGCGACCATGCCGAGGGCGCGCAGGGTTTCCGTTATTCCGCCGGCCATTTTTCCGAGGACGACCTGGGCGACGTCTTCGGCAGCATGTTCGGCCAGCAGCGGGGCTTCCGCCGCCGTCCGCAGGGGCCGGCGCGCGGCGAGGATCGCAGCTATTCCCTGACCGTCAGCTTTGCCGACGCGGTGAATGGTGGCACGTCGCGCATCACCCTGCCCGGGGGCGCCACCCTGGACGTGAAGATCCCGCCCGGGATCGAGGACGGCCAGGTGCTGCGCCTGCGCGGCAAGGGCGGCGAGGGGCATCAGGGCGGCCCCGCGGGTGACGCCCTGATCACGATCGGCGTCGCGCCGGACCCGGATTATACCCGTGACGGGAACGATATCCGCCTGACGCTGCCCGTCGGGCTGAAGACCGCCGTGCTGGGCGGCCCCGTCACGGTGCCGACGCCGGGCGGCCCGGTCTCGATGAACGTGCCGGCCCATTCGGACAGCGGACGGGTCATGCGCCTGCGCGGCCGGGGCGTGAAGGCGCATGGCGGGCGGGAGGCCGGCAATCTCTACGTCACTCTGAAGGTCGTGATCGGCCCGACCGACGAGGCGCTGGAAACATTCCTGAAATCCTGGACGCCGCCCGGCGGGGCGGGCGGGGAGGCGGCATCATGATGACAATCGAGACATTGTGCGTCCGCGTGGGCAACGTGACGGTCGCGGACATCGAGCGCTGGATCGACAGCGACTGGCTGCGGCCCGAGGGCGCGCCCGGCGCCTATGCGTTCCAGGACATCGACGCGGCCCGCGCGCGCCTGATCGCCGAGCTGCGCTCCGACCTCGGTGTCAGCGACGAGGGCATGCCCCTGGTGCTGTCGCTGCTGGACCAGCTGTATGACGCGCGGCGGCAGATGATGCGCCTGCGCGATGCGCTGGAAACGCCCCAGGCCGACGATATCCGCGCGCGGGTGCGCAGCCTGCTGGCCGACCTGCCGTCCCGCCCCTGAAAAACCGTTTCAAAAGCGGGTCCGCCGACGGTCCCACCTATGTTTCCCGTGCTTCGGCGCTCGGATCTCTCCCGACTCCATGATCGGGGTCCAGGGCCCAGGTCACACCCGCCTCTCAGGCCCTGGTGGGTTCGGGCAACGCCCGACCTGTCTCAGTCGTCGCGACTTAACGGCAGGTCCAGGGTCTGGCCGGCTTTCCGGCCCTTTATCGTCAGGTCCGCGCTGTTGGCGGACACCAGGTGGAAAATCACCAGCGGGTCGCTGTCGCGCGATTGCAGGGTGGTGGCGTCCTTGCGGGTCAGCATCACATCATGGCGCGCCACGACATGCAGTTCGTCCGGCAGCGTCATGTGCACCTCGGACCGGGCGTCGGGGGCATCGACGATGACCGGCGACAGGCCCATCGCCGCCCAGCGGCCGGTGAACGGATCGGCGGGGGCCGCCGCCGCCGGCAGGGCGGCCGCGCCGACGGCCAGCAGGGCCATCGCGGCCAGAGCGGCGCGGGCGCGGTGAAGGCGGGCGGGCGGGGGCGGATCGAAGCGGGTCATTGGTGTCGTCCTCCGGCTTGGCGGTCCCGGAGATCGCCGCTCCTCCGGGGTGTTTTCCCCAAGGGTATGGGGACGCGGCCCGTTTTGAAAGTGGCGCGCGCGCGGGGCCGGCCCGCGCGGCGATCGGCAGGGCGGGGGCGCCTACCGGTCCTCGCCTGCTTCCGGCGCGGATGAAGGTGCCGGGGGGGAGGGTGCGCCATGGTGGCCGGCCATCGCGGCGTTGGGCGGCGGCCCCGATCCGGCGTTTCGGCGGATGCGCGCCACGGCCTCGCGCATCGTCAGGCGCGGGCGGTGGCCGTCGGGGCCGACGATCGACACGGTGGCGGTCATGCCCGCCGCCAGCACGATTCCGGCGGGCAGGGTGTCGATGTGCACGCGCACCGGGATGCGCTGCGCCAGCCGCACCCAGGTATAGACCGGATTGACGGACGGCAGGCCCTGGGTGGAACGTTCGGCATTGGCCGAGGATATGCCGCGCGTGATGCTGTCGACATGGCCCCAGAGCGGGGCGGAATAGCCCATCAGGTCCATGCGGACCAGGTCGCCGGGATGGATCGCGTGCATCTTCGTTTCCTCGAAATACCCGTCGATCCAATAGGATTCCGCATCGATCACTTCGATATTCGGGGTGCCGGCGGTCGCGAAATCGCCGACGCGCATCGTCAGGTTGGTGACGTAGCCGGTGACGGTGCTGCGGATCTGCGTGCGGTCGAGGTTGATGCGCGCCTGCGACAGGGCGGCCAGCGCGTCGGCGTACTGGGCCTTGGCCTGTTCGGCGATGGCTTCGAATTGCTGCTTTTCCTCGGCCGAGGCCGAGGCCGAGGAGAGCTGCTGGCGGCGCTGGTGCTGCGACAGGCGCAGGGTCAGGTCGGCCTGGCGTTCGTTGACCCGCGCGGTGGCGGAGGCCACGGCCACGCGGAAATCGAACGGATCGATGTCGTACAGGACATCGCCCTTGTGCACGTACTGGTTGTCGGCGACATGGACGGCGACGATCTGCCCCGACACGCGCGGGGCGATGTTGGCGACCTGGACGCGCACCTGCCCGTTCCGCGTCCAGGGGGCGGCGGTGTAATAATCCCACAGCGCCAGCGCCACGACGGCGGCGATGCCGAGGATGATCAGGGTCGTCATGATCCGCATGACGTGGCGGGCGCGTTCGAACACCGGCAGGCCTTTCACAGCAACAACGTATAGATGCCCAGAAGGCAGATCAGGATGCCGAATTCGGCCAATGGCATGTTCCAGACCAGCCGCTGGATGCCGAAGCGGCCGAGCAGCGGCCGCAGCGCGATCAGGGTCAGCAGCGCCAGCGCGCCATTGATCACGAAGGACGAGATCAGGATCCCGTCGATATCGATGACCTGCTCCATGTCAGCCTGCCTCGCCCCGGGGCAGCAGGCCGTAATGCCGCAGTGCGCGCGCGTTGCGCTCCAGCAGGCGTGACGCGCCGAACAGGCCGGATACCGCGCCGATCACGGTTTCCCGGTCCGCCGGCTGCAGGTCGTTGCTCTGCGCCAGCAGCGCCGTGGCGTGCCGCATGGTCCGTTCCACCGTCATGGGCACGTCGCGGACCGTCAGCGCGTCCAGGGCCTGGCGCGCCTGGTCGGCGACGGCGTCGATGGTGATGGCGCGCTGCAAGTGGCGGCGGGCCCGGGCCAGGGCGCCGATCAGGTCCCCCAGCGCCACGATACGGCCGAAGACGCGCCGTGCCGCCAGGGTGTCGGGCAGGTAGCCGGTCCAGGTCCGCGCCTGGATCAGCCGGTCGTACTGGCGGCTGATCAGCGCCGGGCCGGCGACCTCGCCCCGTCCGGCGAATTGCCGCCGCAGCGACACCGCCACCGCCATCGCCACGCGGAACCGGCGCCGCCGCGCCGAGGGCGGCAGCAGCAGCACCAGCGAGACGAACACGATCACCGCCGACAGCATGTAGAAGACGTTGCGGTCGATGAACTGGGTCGGGTCGTAGTTATGGATGTTGTCCAGGCCCAGCATGACGAAGAAGAAGACGCCGAAATTGAAACCGATCGCAAAGCTCTTCGGATGGATCAGCAGCAGGCAGGTCACGAAGATGATCGGGGCGATCACCATCGCCAGGAACACCATGCCCGAGCCCAGCGGCAGCACGTGATAGTTCAGGACCAGCGCGCACGCCGTGGCCAGGGGCACGCCGATCAGAGCGCCGAAGCCGAAGGCCTGCGTGTTGAATGTCGTGACCGACAGCGTCAGCACGATGGCGACCTGCACCAGCGCGACGGTCGAGCCCGGCAGGTCCGACAGGATGCAGATCGCGGCGGCGGCGGAAAACCCCATCAGGATCCGCAGGCCGTTCAGCAGCGCCAGGACCGGATCCTGGTGCCGGATGATCCGGACGTCATGCGCGACGCGCGGGGCGGCGCGTCCGTCCTCCAGCGTGCGGATGCCGTCCTCGACCCACCGCCCGTAGGACAGCAGGGCCAGCGTCCGTTCGATCAGATAGGCTTCGGGCGGGGTCAGCGGGGGTTCGCCCGCGTCATGCGCCACCAGTTCGACCAGTGCGGCGCGCGCCTCGGTGGCCGAGGCGAAGGGCGTCCCGTCGCCGAACCGCGCGCGCACCCGCGCCAGCACGGAGGCGCGCACGTCGCCCTCGCGCAGGATGCCGCCGATGGCGCGGGCGCAGGACATCACGTCCAGCAACGCCACCATCGCCGATCGCGCGCCCGTCGTGCGCAGGGCGCTGTCTTCCAGTTCGGTGCGGGCGAACGATACCTGGCTGGTCAGGGACATGATCCCGGCGGCCAGTGCGGTGCAGGCGCCATTGTCGGGAATGCCCTGCCCGGCCACGGCATCGCGGGCGATCTGGCGCACCTTGCCGGCCGAGCGGCGGAGGCCCGCGGCCAGGGCCTGCCAGGCCGAGGGGGATCCGAACAGGTCGTTCACGACCGCCACCGATGCGATGCCCACCATGATGGCGGACACGCGGAAGATCGCGACGGTGAAGACGTCCTCGGGCCGGTCGATGCAGCTGACGCCGACGATGGAGACGGTATAGCCGGCCAGCAGTGCCCCATAGGCCCGGAAATCGCGCGCCAGGGTGCCGACGACGACGCACAGGCCCAGCCACAGCGCCGCGCCGCCCAGCAGCATGATCCGGTCCTGGCCGAAGGCGGCGACCAGCAGGATGGCCACCGCCGCCCCGACCAGCGTCCCGCCCATCCGGTACAGCGATTTCGACAGGACCTGGCCGCGCAGGGGCTGGGCCAGGATCATCACCGTTACCCCGGCCGAGGCCGGAGCGTCGATCTGCAGCCAGAAGGCGACGGACAGCGCGAGGACGGCCGACGCCCAGGTCCGCATGCAGAACGCGAACCATCCGGGCGGGAACCATTCCTGCGGAAGATCGGGAAACCAGACCCAGCGCAGAACGCCGGCCGTCGCGCCCCGGGCGCTTTCCCCCATTTCCGCCTGTCCTCCCGGTTCCCGTGCGGATCACATGGTCGCGACTATGGCAGGGGGCCAGGCGTCATGTGTATCGGTCCCGCGACAAACCATGTCCGCGCACGGCGCGAGGGATGCGGAGGATATCGGAAAATCCGTTTTATATCATCATGATAAATCGCGGCCGGCCAGAGGTCTGCCGGCGGCGGCGTGTCAGTCATGCGCCTTCCGCATGACCCGGGCCTCTGAAACCTTCGTCCGGGCATGGGACCGCAGGCCCTGACGGTGGCGGGCATGGATGGCGCGGATCGTCTCGGACATCGCCGGAGGCAGGCGGGTGCGGCGCGCCGGTGCCTGCGGGGCGGGCTGGGTGGTCTTGGTAAGCTGGGCCATCATCGTCGTGTTTCGTACCTGTCGCGTGACCGTTGCCGCGCGGGCGGGATGCCGGGCGGCAGATCTTCCGTATGCCGGGCCTTGGTGTCGGAAATGGGGCGCGGACAAGGTCTTCCGGTGACGGGGCGGGTACGGCCGCCCCCTCTGGTCCCCGGCGCGGGTTCGGGCGATAAGGCGGGATGCGCCTGATTCACACGTCCGACTGGCAGATCGGCAAGGTGTTCCGCTTTGCCGATGACGAGGTCCTTCCGGTCCTGCAGCAGGAACGGCTGGAAGCCATCGGCCGGATCGGCCGTCTGGCCCGAGCCCAGGGGGCGTCGGCCGTGCTGGTGGCCGGGGACGTCTATGACCATCTGCGCCCGGCGGAACGGACGCTGCGCCAGCCGATCGAGCGGATGCGGCAGTTTCCCGACCTGCGCTGGCACCTGATTCCGGGCAATCACGATTTTCACGAACCCGACGGCCTGTGGGACAGGCTGCTGGGGATGGGGCTGCCGGACAATGTGGTGGCGCACCTGACCCCCGAACCGGCCCCGCTGGACGCGGCGGGCGACGCCTGGGTGGTGCCCGCCGGGCTGGGACGCCGCCACCTCATCGGCGATCCCACCGCCGCGATGGATGCCGCCCCGACGCCCGAGGGCGCGATCCGGGTCGGGCTGGCGCACGGTTCGGTCCGGACCTTCGGCAGCGACGACGCGACGGCGCGCAACGTGATCGCCCTGGAGCGGGCGCGCACGGCGGACCTGGGCTATCTTGCATTGGGCGACTGGCATGGCGCCCTGCGGATCGATGCCCGGACGTGGTATTCCGGCACGCCCGAAATCGACGGATTCGACCTGGGGGGCGCGGGCGGCGGGCAGGCCCTGCTGGTATCGCTGGACGGGCCGCGTGCCGAACCGGTGGTCACCGTTCATGATACGGGGCGGTTCCGCTGGGCGCGGGACCAGGCGGTCCTGACCTCGGCCGAGGACGTGCGGGGGCTGGAGGCGCGGTTGCGCGGGATCGACCGCGACGATCCCAGCCGGGTGCTGGTCCGGCTGGCCGTCAGCGGGGCGCTGACGCTGACGGACCTTGAACTGTACCAGGCGCAGGTCGTGGCGGGCCTGGGGTCCGCCCTGCGGCTGCTGCGCATCGACGGCGCGCCGGACCTGGCGACGTCGCCCGACGATCTGGACGGCTTCGGGATGGCGGGGGCCGTGCGGGCGGCGGCCGAATCGCTTGTGGCGCAGGCGGGTGCCGGGGATGCCCAGACGCGCGACGTCGCGACCGCCGCCTTGCAACGCCTGCATCTGCTGGCCCGCGACGTGCGGGCGGGGGGCGGCGCATGATGCTGCGGGGGCTGGAGGTCGAGCAGGTCCGGCGCTTCGGCGACCCGGTCCGGCTGAACGGGCTGGGGCCGGGGCTGAACCTGCTGGCGGCGCCGAACGAGTTCGGGAAATCGACCCTGCTGGCCGCCCTGCGCGCGGTCTTCATGCTCCAGCACGGGTCCAAGAGCGAGGCCGTGCGGTCGTTGCAGCCCTACGGCAACAGCACGGCCCCGCGCATCGCGGCGGATTTCAGCGTCGACGGCACGGACTGCCGGATCGAGAAACGTTTCGTCTCGCGCCCCTCCGCCCGCCTGACCGAAGGGGGGCGGGTGCTGGAGGGGGACGAGGCCGAGGAACGCCTGCAGCGCCTGATCGGGCTGGAACCGGGCAAGCGGGGGACGGAGGCGCTGGGAATCCTGAGCGCGCTGTGGGTCGGGCAGGGGCAGAGCCTGGCCCAGCCCGACCTGTCCGACCCCGCGCGCGCCACGGTGCGCACCTGCCTGGAGGCCGACCTGGGCGCAATGACCGGCGGTGCCGAGGCCGAGAGGATCCTGGCGCGGGTGCGGGTCGATCTGGCGATCCTGCAGGACGGGCGCGGCAATCCCAAGGGGCGCTATCGCGCGGCGATCGAAGGGGAAGCGGAGGCGGCGGAGAATATCGCGCGCCTCGACACCCGGCGCCGGATGCTGGAGGACGATCTGGCGGCGATGGCCGAATGCCGCCGGCGGCTGGCGCACGAGGACAATGCCGACCGGCGCGCGAAGGAGCATGCCGACCTGGCCGAGGCCAGGCGGCTGCGCGACCGGTTGCGCGATCATGACGCGCTGTACCGCGCCGCCCGTGCCGCGCAGGCCCACGCCGCCGCCAGGGTCGAGGCAGCCGGGCAGGACGTCGCCCGCCGCGCCGCGTGGCAGGCCGCGCTGGATGGCGAGACGGCGCGGCTGGCCGATCTGGCCGATGGCCTGGGCCTGGCCGAGGCCCGGCATGCGGCGGCGCAGGCCGCCCACGCCGCCCGCCGGCAGGCGGTCGAGGCCGCGGAGCGCGCATGTGCGGCGGCGCGGCGGGAACTGGACCGGGTGGAGGCCCGTCTCGCCCTGGCGCGACTGGAGCGCGAACGCCACGAGGAGGCCACGCGCCTGGACCGGCTGGACCGTGCCGAGGCCGAGGTGACGCGTGCCGCGCTGCGCCTGGCCGCCTGCACCATGGATGACGCCCGCATGGCGACGATCCGCCAGGCGGATCGCGCGGTCCAGGCCGCCCGCGCGGCCAGCCGCGCCCAGGCCACCGTGCTGGACGTGCTGCTGGAAGACGGGACGGCGGGCCGGCTGGTCCTGGACGGCAGGGTACTGCAATCCGGGCGCGTCGACCTGACCGACAGCGCGACCCTGCATATCGACGGGGTCGGCACCATCCGGATCGAGCCGGCCAGCCGCGACCGGGACCGCCTGCGCGACGAGCTGGCGGCGGCGGAGGACGCGCTGCACCGGGTTCTGGACCAGGCGGGGTGCGCCGATCCGGACGCGGCCGAGATCGCCCTGGCCCAGCGTCGCCAGGCGGACCTGGCGCTGAACGCGGCCCGGTCCGGCCTGGCCCATCTGTTGCCGGCCGATGGTCCCGGGGGGAAAGCCGCGGGGGGCAGAGGGCAGGGGACACAGGACGTCGCGGCCGCGATGGCCGAGGCGCGGCGACGCGTGGCGCTGCTGGACGAGCGGATCGCGCATCAGAGGGCGGCGCTGCCGCAGGGGCCGGACCGGGCGGACACCGCCGCGGCGGGACCGGATGCCGACGTCGCCGCCGCGCACGATCTGGCGCTGCGGGCGATGCAGGGGGCCGACGCCCGGGCCGCCGACGCCCGGCAGGCCCTGTTCGCCCCGGACGAGACCCTGCGGCAGGCCGCTGCCGACCTGGCACGGCTGCAGGGCGAGGACCGATCCGCCCGCGAGGTCGCCGGACGGCTGGCCCGCGACATGGCGGCCGCCCGCGCGGCCGAGGCCGACGATGCGCTGTCCGCCCGGCTGGATGCGGAGCGCGCCGCATTGGCCGAGGCCGAGCAGGCGGTGCGCCGCATCGAGGCCGCGCGACCCGACGGGACCGAGGCCCTGGCGGACGCCGCGATCCGGCGGCAGGAACGCATCATCGAGGACGCCCAGGCCCGGCTGGGCAGCCTGCGGCAGGACATGGCGGCGCTGGAGGCCCGGATCCACGCGGCCGAAGGCGATGGCCTGGACGAGCGGATCGCCGGGCAGGAGCGGCTGCGCGAGGCGCATGCCGCCGAACGCGCGGCCTGCGCGCGCGAGGTCGCGATCCTGCACTGCCTGCGCGACAGTTTGACGACGGCGGAACGCGCGGCGACGGAACGGTACCTCGCCCCGCTCTGCCGCGCGGTCCAGCCGGCGCTTGCGGCGCTGTTTCCCCGGGCGGGCGTGACGATGGAGGCCGATTTCAGCGTATCCCGCCTGATGCGGCGTCTGGACGAACCGTTCGACACCCTGTCGGACGGCACGCGCGAGCAGATCGCGGTGCTGGTCCGGCTGGGCCTCGCGGACCTGCTGCGGGCCCGGGGTCGGCCCGCGATGCTGGTGCTGGACGACGCGCTGACCTATTCCGACGCCGGACGGCTGGACCGGCTGTTCGACATCCTGACCGACGCCGCCGACCGGATGCAGATCATCGTCCTGACCTGCCGGGCCGAGCTGTTCACCGGGCTGGGCGCCCGGTCCCTGACGGTCGAGGCGATAGCCAAAACCATATAATATATTGTTTTAAAACAATATATTTTCACTTGGACAACGGCGGACGTTCCCTGTGGGCCGCTCGGAATTTGTAATCAATCTTCTTTCGTATCCCGGTAATGAAAATGTTATACGCCTTCGCCCGAGGCCGACGCCCCGGCAGATGCCGTGCCGGACAATCAGGAACGGATCGCGCGCAGACGTGATGACACCCCGACGGCCTGGATGGCCGTTACCGGGGGACAAGGGATAAGTTGGAACTGAATGAGTCGACGAGTGCATGGGACGGCGCTCCTGCTGTCCGCATCCTGCCTGCTGCTGCCTGCCGGTCCCACCCGCGCGCAATCCGTTCCGGCGCCCGCCGTCGGACGTGTCGGGGGGTATGCCGGCCGCGTGCCCGCGCGCACCGTGACGCCGGCGCCCGCGCCGGCGACGGGTGCCGATCATTACGTTCCGCCGCCCACCCTGGCGGGGTATTTCCCCGACAGCTACCAGAGCTGGATTCGCGGCAGCACCATGACGGGGGACTGGGGCGGGCTGCGCACCCACCTGGAAAACCGGGGCGTGCATTTTCAGGGCCATTACCTCGAGGACGCGTCCGGAAACCCGGTCGGCGGCAAATATGCCGGCGTGCGCTATGCCCATGAATTCGCCCTGGGCGCGGATATCGATTTCGCCCGGCTGATCCACCACGATATCGGCACGCTGCATATCCTGCTGACGGAGCGCGCGGGCCTCAGCCTTGCCAACGGGCCGCTGGGCGGCGCGGTGGATTCCGTGCAGCAGATCTTCGGCTCGGGCGAGACGGTGCGCCTGACGCGGCTGTCGCTGGAGAAGAATTTCAACCGCTACGTGTCCATGGAGGCCGGCTGGATCAACACCGAAAACGATTTCGGCCAGTCCACCCAGCATTGGGGCCTGTCGCTCTATTGCCAGTTCCAGACCAATGCGATCTGCGGCATGCCGCAGGGCCTGGCGATGAATGGCGGCTATGGCTGGTATCCGACGGCCCATCCCGGCGCGTGGCTGAAGCTGTATCCGGCCGGGAACGACCATTACCTCGTCTCGGCGGGGATCTATAACGTCGATAACACCATTTCGAACACGCATAACGGGTTCAAGCTGGGGCTGAACAACACGACGGGCGTCTACCTGCCGTTCCAGCTCGGCTGGCACCACGGCAACGATTACGATGGCGATCTGGAAGGCAATATCCGGATCGGCGGCTACTGGGACACGTCCGAGGTCGCGATCGTGTCGTCCCGGACCGCGGCCTACCAGCCGGTCGGCGTCGCCATGATCGACCTGCCCGACAACCAGATCCGCGGACGTTTCGGCGGATGGGTCGAAGCCGATCAGATGATCCAGCGCGACCATGCCGGCAGCGGGCGCGGCACGGTCATTTTCGGTTCGTTCATCTGGGGCGATCCGCGCACCGCCCTGACGCCGTATTTCGCGACCTGGGGCATCATCCGCAAGGGCACGTTCGCCAACCGTCCGAACGACACGATCAGCTTCGGCGGCAAGATGGCCGTGCTGAATCCGAAGCTGGGGGAATATGCAGCGACCCTGCAGCAGGCGGGTGAAAAGGCGCTGCGCCCGTCGAACGAACCGGGGATCGAACTGAATTATGGCTGGCGGCCGACGCCATGGGCGACGCTGCGGCCGGGGCTGCAATATCTGTGGCATCCGGGCGGTACCAACCGCTACCCCAACGCCCTGATCATCGACATGGAAACCGGCCTGACATTCTGATCGGCGGGCATCCCCTGCCGGGGCGTCCAAATTCATTGACGGCGGGGCCGGCGGCGGGAAACATGCGCCCCATGTCACGACTGGATCATACAAGACCCTTCCTGCCGGTCCGCATCGCGGTGCTGACCGTTTCCGACACCCGGGTGATGGCGACGGATACCTCCGGCGCCCTCCTGGCCGAACGGATCGTGGCCGCCGGCCACCATCTGGCCGACCGTGTCATCGAACCGGACGATGCGGATCGTATCGCGGCGCGCCTGGCGGGCTGGATCGCCGATCCGGCCATCGACGCGGTGATTTCCACCGGCGGCACCGGTGTGACCGGCCGCGACGTAACGCCGGAGGCGTTCGATCGCGTGATCGAGAAGCGGATCGAGGGCTTCGGCGAATTGTTTCGCATCCTGTCGTACCAGAAGATCGGCACCTCGACGATTCAGTCCCGGGCGCTGGCGGGTGTCGCCAACGGCACCTACCTGTTCGCGCTGCCCGGTTCGTCGGGCGCGGTAAAGGACGGATGGGACGACATCCTGGTCTGGCAATTGGACAGCCGGCACATGCCCTGCAACTTCGTGGAACTGATGCCGCGCCTGCGCGAACATCTGGACCCCACCCATGACTGAACGGAGCAAGGTGGCGATGAGCGTGAAGAAGCTGCTGCTGCTGGCCGGCGACTATGTCGAGGATTATGAAATCATGGTGCCGTACCAGGCGCTGTCGATGCTCGGGTACCAGGTCGATGCGGTCTGCCCGGGCAAGAAGGCGGGGGAGTACGTCCTGACCGCGATCCATGATTTCGAGGGCGCGCAGACCTATAGCGAAAAACCCGGACACCGCTTTACCCTGACGGCGGATTTCGCCGCGGTGAACGAGGCGGAATATGCCGGCCTGGTGATCCCCGGCGGCCGTGCGCCGGAATATCTGCGCCTGGACCCGCAGGTGATCGCCCTGGTGCGTGCCTTCGCCGACCGGCCGATCGCCGCGATCTGCCATGCCGGGCAGCTTCTGGCCGCCGCCCGGATCATCGAGGGGCGCACGGTGTCCGCCTATCCGGCCTGCCGGCCGGAGGTCGAGCTTGCCGGCGGGATCTATGCCGACATCGCGGTGGACGACTCGGTGACGGACGGCCTGCTGGTCACGGCGCCCGCCTGGCCGGCCCATCCGCGCTGGCTGGCCCAGTTCGTCGCGGCGCTGGGCGCCCGGATTTCCATCTGAAAAACTGATTTGAAATGCGCGCTTTTAAATGCGCGCGGGCGGCGATCCGACCCGTGTTTCCTGCGCTCCGCATCGGCGCTCGCACGCACATGCCGGACGTGACATTGGCATCCGCGGAGAGGTGTGCATCATGAGGGACCGGGCGTCCGGTGCGTGCGACAAGCACGTGCCCGCGCCTGCTGTCATGGGGAGTCTTCCGTTTTGCGCACCACCCGTCATATCCTCGCCCGTTCCGCGCTGGCCGTCGCCATCGCGTCGGGCGGCATCGTCGCCCTGGCCGCCCCGCAGACGGCGGTGTTCGCCGCCGCCCCGCCGTCGCCCACGACGCCGCTGAAGCTGAAATCGCTGACGATCACCGGCAACCAGCAGGTCTCGACCGCCGACATCCTGGCCGCCGTGCCGTTCCACGAGGGCGATACCGTCACCCGGAACCAGATCGACGCCGGTGCCCAGGATGTCATGGCGGTCTACCAGAAGAAGAATGTCGGCCTGAAATTCGGCGAGAAACTGAAATTCCTCGGCAACGCCGTCCAGGTCCAGTGGATCATCGAGGAGCAGGCTCCGCAGGCCGCGGCCCCGGCGGCGGCGCTGGTGGTCGACCAGATCGTGTTCCAGGGGAACAAGCAGATTTCGTCCGATGCGCTGACGGCGGCGACCAAGCTGCGTCCGGGTTCGCCGGTCGACCAGGACGCGGTGATGGCCGACCAGAAGGCCGTCCAGGCGGTGTACCAGAAGAAGAACATCGGCGTCGCGATCCAGGTGGTGCCCAGCCAGCCGAACCACGACAACCATGTCATCCTGACCTATCAGATCACCGAGAAATCGGGCGACTGATCCGGCCATGGCGGCGCGGAGCCCGCGCCGCCATGCGGGCGTACGACGCAGGCGGGGGGCCTCAGGGAGAGGCTTGAAATACGGCCCCTGGAGCGAGAGAGCTGCGCAGCAGGGCGTATTTCAAGCCGTCCGCCTGGATGTACCCCGCCTAGATGTGGGCGTTGGCGACGGAGGGGCGATTCAGCATCGCCATCAACTCGCGCCGGGTGTCCGAATTGCTGCGGAACACGCCCAGCATGCGGCTGGTCACCATCGACACGCCCGGACGATGCACGCCGCGCGTCGTCATGCATTGATGTCCGGCCTCCAGGATGACGGCGACCCCGTGCGGTTGCAGGACGTCGTTGATCGTATTGGCGATCTGCGCCGTCAGCCGCTCCTGGATCTGGAGCCGGCGGGAATAGGCCTCGACCACCCGGGCCAGCTTGGAAATGCCCACGACGCGGCTGCGCGGCAGGTAGGCGACATGGGCCACGCCGATGATCGGCACCATGTGATGTTCGCAATGGCTTTCGAAGCGGATGTCGCGCAGCAGGACGATCTCGTCGTAATCCTCCACTTCCGCGAAGGTCCGCGCCAGGATGGCGGTGGGATCCTCGCCATAGCCCTGGAAGAATTCCTCGTACGACCGCACGACGCGGCCGGGCGTGTCCAGCAGCCCCTCGCGCGACGGATCCTCGCCCGCCCAGCGCAGCAGGGTGCGGATCGCGTCTTCCGCCTCCTCGCGTGAGGGACGGGCCAGGGGGAACGAATCGGTGGGGGTCATTGCGATGTCTTGCCGAGGAGGCGCCCCGTCCGGGGAACATCCAGGAACAGGGTGCGGGTCAGATGGAAGGGACGGCGACGCGGGTCAGTGGATGATCGCCGGGTGATACGGGCAGTCCAGGCTGAAGGGCGGGATCTGGACGTCGAACTGCTGGTGCGTGTGCGGTCGGATCATGTGGTACAGCCCGCGCATGAAGCCGGTCGGCGTCTGCAATGCCGCGCCGGAGGTATATTCGAACGCCTGGCTGGGTTCCAGGATCGGCTGCTCGCCGACCACGCCGTCGCCATGGACATGTTCGATCCGGCCGGCACCGTCGGTGATGTCCCAGGTGCGGCGCAGAAGCTGGACCGTCTCGGTGCCGTGATTCTCGATCCGGATGCGATAGGCCCAGGTGAAGCGGTGCTCGTCCGGCTGGGACTGGTCGTCCAGCCAGAAGGTCCGCACGATGACGCGGATCGCGCCGGTCGTCGCCTCGTAGCACGGCGCGTTTTCCATGGCCTCGGCCAGGGCGGCGTCCGGGTCGGGATCCATCCCGGGAGGAGGCAGTCTGTCGTTGGCCATGGCGCGTTCCTGCCTGCGGGCGTCAGCGAAGCCCGAGGGCGGCGACGCCGCGGGCCAGGTCGTTCTTCAGGTCCTCGGCGTCTTCCAGCCCGACCGAGAAGCGGATGACGCCGTCGGTGATGCCAAGCTGCGCGCGGTCCTCGGGGCTGATCTTCATGTGGGTGGTGGTGGCGGGATGGGTGACCATCGACCGCGCGTCGCCCAGATTGTTGGAAATCGCGATCAGCCGCAACGCGTTCATGAAGGCGAAGGCCCCCTCCTTGCCGCCCGCGACCTCGAAGGCGACCAGGGTCGATCCGTCCGTCATCTGGCGCTGCGCCAGCTCATATTGCGGATGGTCCGGCCGGCCGGGATAGAATACCCGCGTGACCCCCTCGGCCCCGGCCAGGTAGTCGGCGACGGCGGCGGCGTTCTCGGTCATTGCGCGGACGCGCAGGGTCAGCGTCTCCAGCCCCTTGAGCATGACCCAGGCGTTGAAGGGCGACAGAGCATTGCCGGTGTTGCGCGTGAACGGCTGCAGGGTGTTGGCGATCCAGTCCTGGCTGCCCAGCACGGCGCCGCCCAGCACGCGGCCCTGGCCGTCGATATGCTTGGTACAGGAATAGACGACGACGTCGGCCCCCAGTTCCAGCGGTTTCTGCAGAAGCGGGGTGGCGAAGACGTTGTCGACGACGACGACGGCCCCGGCCGCGTGCGCCAGGTCGGCGATCGCGCGGATGTCCAGGATTTCCAGCATCGGGTTCGACGGGCTTTCCAGCAGCACGGCGGCCGTGGGCTGCGCCAGTGCGGCCGCCCAGGCCGCCATGTCGCCACCGTCGACGAACACCGTCTCGACCCCGTAGCGCGGCAGCAGGTTGGCGACGATCCAGTGGCAGGACCCGAACAGCGCCCGCGACGCCACCACCCGGTCGCCGGCCTTGACGTGCGACAGCAGGGCGGACGACACCGCGCCCATGCCGGTCGAGGTCGCGATGCAGGCCTCGGCGCCCTCCAGGTCCGCAAGGCGCCGTTCCAGCGCCGCGACGGTGGGGTTGCCGAAGCGGCTGTACTGGTAGTGGACGACATCGCCGGTGAAGGTCGCCTCGGCCTGCTCCGCATTGTCGTAGACGAAGCCGGAGGTCAGGAACATGGCCTCGCTGGTCTCGCCGAAGGGCGTGCGGTCCAGGCCGGCATGCAGAAGGCGCGTCGCGGGGCGGTAGGCGGTATCGGTCGAGTCGTTGCTCATCAGGAACTCCCGGAACAGAATCGTCAGAAGTGCCGGGGCTGTGGCCGTCCGGTGTCCTGTCGACACGACCGGCCCCGCCCCGACGCGGCTATCCGACCGTGGAAACCGTGACGCCCGCAGGATTGTGGCGGAGTCAGGCCTCTTTAGCGCGTCTGTTTAACCTCGTCGCAAGCCGGCCGATCAAATCACGAGGGTCCGGGCAGACCGCAGGGCCACGCCGGACGACAGCGTTATTGCGGATCGAGGCGGGCGTCGTCAACCATCGCGTCCGGCAGGCCGATGCCTGTTCACGGCCCATCTGCGCGGATTGCATCGCCCGCGCCGCTGGGCTATAGGGCGTCAGCGTCGCGGGTGTAGTTCAATGGTAGAACGGCAGCTTCCCAAGCTGCATACGAGGGTTCGATTCCCTTCACCCGCTCCACGCCCATCCCCGACAATCGATGCTTCATAGGCTGCTTGGAAACGCCTTTTGCGCACTGTCAGTGCGGCTTCGGGTGCTGCGCCTGGTAGCGTTCGATCGACTGGCGCAGGTCGCCCATCGGCGCGGCCGGCATCGTGTCGCGGTAGGCGTGACCGTTCCAGATCCAGCGATCGGTGCCGTTGATGATCAGGTCATGCATGCCGCCGTGGGTCCGCGGCGATAGCGAGACCGGGCCGCTGACGGAATCCAGCACCTTGGTCCAGTCGTCATGGCCCTTCTGCAGATAGACCGACGTGGCGCATCCGGCGGAGCCGCACAGGTCGGCGGATTGCAGTTGCACGAACAATGCCGTCTCCCCTGCGCGGGTCGAGAGCGGCGCGGACCCCACCAGCACCACCGGCGCATCGCCACGCCGGCTCGCCGCCGCAAGGTCGCTGGCATTGAGCGTCCGTGCCGTCTGGTCCAGGGCCGTGCCCGGCTGCTGCGTCAGCACGACCGGGCCGTCCGGAATGGCGGGGCGTGAGGTCCGATGGGCGGGTGCCGCCCCGGCGGGCATGGCCAGGGCCGGCGCAGCGGTCAGGAGGAGGAAGGGAAACATATGACGGGGCAGGCGGTTCATGCGATGAGGTTCCGTCGGTTCGTACCGGCCGCCGCGGCACGGCCGTCGCGATGATAGCCTCGGCCGGTGCAGGGGGCGAGACGCAACAGGCAACGCATCACGGAGGGAAACGACGCATGACCGGCACCGACAGGACGCGGCCCGGGCCGTACCGGCATTACAAGGGCGGGCTCTATACCCTGCTGTGCGTCGGCCGCCATTCCGAGACCGAGGAATGGCTGGTGACCTATCGCAGCGAGGCGCAGGGCGATTACTGGGTCCGTCCGCTGGCGATGTGGGTCGAGGATGTGGACGGCGTGCCCCGCTTCCGCCCGATCGGGCCGGATGAAGCGTCCGGGACCTGATCCCCGGCGGTCTGATCCGTGGCGGTCTGATCCGCGTCGCCGGGCGCCTGTTGCGTTTTGGAATCGATCGTCCCACCATCGCCGCATGTCCCGACTCATCGTCGCCTGCGCTCTGGCCGGGGGGCTTGCCGCCTCGCTCTGCACCCTCATGCCCGCCGTGGCGTCCGCGCCTGATCCGGCGGTCGCGGCCTTCGACCGTATCCGCAATGATCCCGATCGGCTGGCGGTCGTGCTGCGCGCCATGCCCAAGGGGGCGGACCTGCACAACCATCTGGCCGGGGCGATCTATGCCGAAAGCCTGCTGGACTGGGCGGCCCGGGACGGCATGTGCGTCGCGCCGGACCAGGGACGTATCGTGCCCGGCCCCTGCACGCCCGCGCCCGGGCAGGTGGCGGCCGGCGACCTTGCCGGCCGCCCGGACGCGCGGGCGCGGATGATCGACGCGCTGTCGATGCGCGATTTCGTGCCCACGCCGGACGACCGGTCGGGGCACGACCATTTCTTCGCCACCTTCGCCCGTTTCATGCCGGTCGAGGCATCCCACGGCGGCGACATGCTGGCCGAGGCCGTGACCCATGCCGCGGGCGACCATGTCCTGTATCTGGAACTGATGATCTCGCCGCAACTGCTGCCGGTGGCCCGGCTGGGCTTGAAGTACCCGCTGCGCGACGAGGGGTTCGCGGCGGCCGACCGCGCGATGGCACCGGCCGTGCCCGCGCTGGTGACGGCGGCACGGCAGGAGGTGGACGCGATGGAGGCGCGCATGCGCGGCGTCCTGCGCTGCGGCACCGCCCAGGCGCGGCCGGGATGCGGCGTCACCGTGCGCTATCTGTACCAGACGGTCCGCACGATGCCGCCGGCGATGGTGTTTCCGCAGCTCGATTTCGGCTACGCGATGGTCAAGGCCGATCCGCGTTTCGTGGGCGTGAACATCGTGGCGCCCGAGGACGATGCCGTCGCCATGCGCGACTACAGCCTGCACATGCGCATGTTCGGCTGGCTGGCCCGCCGCGATCCGCAGGTGAAGCTGTCGCTGCACGCGGGGGAACTGGCGCCGGGGCTGGTTCCGCCCGAAGGGCTGCGCGTCCATATCCGCGAGGCGGTCGAGGTCGCGGGGGCCCGGCGGATCGGCCATGGCGTCGATATCGTGCATGAGGACGGGTCCGACGGGCTGATGGCCGAAATGGCGCGCCGCCACGTGATGGTGGAAATCAACCTGACCAGCAACGACGTCATCCTCGGGGTTGCCGGCGCCGCCCATCCCTTCACCGCCTATCGCGCCGCCGGCGTTCCGATGGCCCTGTCGACGGATGACGAGGGCGTGTCGCGCATCGACCTGACGCGGGAATATGAACGCGCGGCGACGACCTATGCGCTGGCGTACGACGCGCTGCGGGACCTGTCGCGCGCCGGGCTGGAATATGCGTTCGTCCCGGGCGACAGCCTGTGGCGCGCCACAGCGCCCTATCGCATGGTCGCGGCCTGCGTCGCCTTGCCGGCCGGACCGGCGCCCGCGCGCGGCGCCTGCCACGACCTGCTGGCCCGCAGCGAGAAGGCGCGCCTGCAATGGGAGCTGGAACGCCGGCTTCATGATTTCGAGATCGGACTGATCGGCGAGGGCGGCCGGGGGGCCGCGACCGGTCGGCAAGAGGGGAACGGATGAAACTGACAGTGCGCCTGACAGGCATGATGGGGGCCTGCGCGATGGGGGCCGGTATCGCCGCCGGCCTGATGGCCCCGGCCCCGGTCCGCGCGGCCGCCACCGCCGTCGCCGCCGCGCGGATCCCGGTTCGGGTGGTCGTCGTGACCACGTTCGAGATCGGCAGGGACACCGGCGACGTGCCCGGCGAATTCCAGACCTGGGTCGAGAAGCTGCCGCTGAAGCAGGAACTGCCGGCCCCCGGGACCTGGCATGGCGTGATGCGCTACAACCCCGACCTGCAGGTCCTGGGCATCGCCAGCGGCGAGGGGCCGGAACACATGGCCTCGGCCATCACCGCCCTGGTCCTCGATCCGCGCTTCGACCTCCGGCACGCCTATTTCGTGCTGGCGGGCATTGCCGGGATCGATCCGAAATTCGGGTCGGTGGGCTCGGCGGTCTGGGCGCCGCGCGTGGTCAACGGGGGGCTGGCCCATGCGATCGACGCGCGTGAGATCCCGGCGGACTGGCCCGACGGCTATACCCCGGTGCAGGGCAGCCGCCCCGACGAACGGCCGGTGCCCCCGCTGCATTCCCTGTCGGGCGACATGGCCTATACGCTCAATCCCGGCCTGGTCCGGTGGGCCTATGCCCTGACGCGGTCCCTGCCGCTGGAGGACACGACGGCGCTGAAGGCGATCCGGGCGCGCTATACCGGCTACGGCCCGGCGCAGCAGCCGCCGTCGGTTCTGCTGGGCGACACGCTGTCCGGCGAGACCTTCTGGGTCGGCGGCCGGATGAACGCGTGGGCCGAACGCTGGGTCGCCTACTGGACGAAGGGCGAGGGCACCTTCGCCACCACGGCTGAGGAGGACGTCGGCTTCATGCAGGCCCTGTCGTTGCAGGCGCAGGCCGGGCGCGTGGACCTGGACCGCGTGCTGCTGCTGCGGACCGCCAGCAATTTCGACATGCCCCCGCCCGGCGAGACGGCGGCCGAACTGTTGAAATCCGAAGCGAGCGAGGGCGGGTATTCCGGCTACCTGCCGTCGGTCGCCGCGGCCTATCAGGTCGGCAGCGTGGTGGTACGCGAACTGTCCCGCAACTGGGACCGCTATGCCGCGCATGTGCCCGAAGCGGGGCCCGCTGTGCCGTAGGGAGGGCGGGCCCTACCCGGACCCGGCAAGGGCCGCGGCCCTTGCCTTCGCATCAATCGGCCTGATGCCCCGAAGGCTTACCCCTTGGGCCAGCCGGCCACGATCCGGTCGGCCAGCTGGTCCAGCAGCGCCTGCGTCAGGGTCGCCACCGCGCCGTCGGTGGCGGCCGAACCCGACTGCGTCAGGCTGGCGCGGTTGTGCAGGATCGGCAGACGCGGGTCATGCGGGATGATCGACCAGTCGGCGTCCAGTGCCGCCGTGCCGTCGCGCGTCACGTCCAGCCGGCTGACATTCACCGTCAGGCGCCATGTCGCGGGCAGGGGCTGCGGCTGGTCGGTCACGAACAGGTCGGTCCGCGCCTGCGCCAGGCGGGCGGTGATCAGGTCGGTCGCGCCCACCGACAGGCGGCTGGCCCACCGGCCGCTGGCGCTGCGGTCGATCTGGTTGCCGCTGCGGACCACGATGTCCTGCCCGTCCAGGTAATCCGGAACGACGATCCGCCCGACCTCGACCACCGGCGCGGTGGGGGCCAGGGCGGCCGAGGTGACGGGCACCGCGCCGGTGGCGATCGCCGGCGCGCCCAGCGTGTAGAAGCGTACCGGCGGCGAGGCGCAGCCCGCCAGCAGCACGAGCGGCAGCATCGCGGACAATGCCGTGCGGGCCATGCGAGCCCGGCGCGACGGGCGGGAAGGCGGTCGGGTCATCATGGGCGACGTCCCATCAGCAGAAGTTGCGGATTGCGTTCCACGTCGCTGGCGAAGCCGCGCAGCGCGGCGGCGGCGGCCGACAGGTCGCGCAGGGTGGATTCGAGATTGGCGCGATCGGCCGAACGGGGCGAGGTCATGTCCCGGATGCCGGCCAGCGCCTCGCGCGCCTGGATCACCGTCTGGTCCGAATTGGCCAGCAGGACGTGCAGGTCGGCCCCCCGGGCGTCCAGCTGGCGCGTGCCGGTGGTGGCCAGGCTGTCGATGCTGGCCAGGGTCGTATCCAGGCGTTGTTGCAGGTCCGCGATGGCGCGGGCGGCGGTGTCCACGGCGACGCGCGAATGATCCGACGTCTCCTTCACGCTGTCGACCAGGGGGGGCAGGTCGTGGTCCAGCCGCTCGGCCAGCTGGCGGATGCTCTGCATCGCGACGTTGGCATTGTCCGACAGCTCCTTCAGCGGCAGCTGGGTCAGGGTTTCCTGGACCTTCTGGATGGTGGATTGCCGGGTCGGGATTTCGGTGATGGTCGCGATGTCGGGGTGCAGCATCGCGGGCGAGGACGGATCGAAATCCAGGTCGATTTCCGATTGTCCGGTCACGAAGCTCTGGACGTTCAGCGACGCCCGCAGCCCGTGGTTGATCAGGTCCTGCAGGCGCAGGGGGCGGTGGTCATGGCCCTCGCCGCTCAAAGTCACCTTGCCGGGTTGCAGCTCGATCGTGACGGGGATGAAGGCCGCGTGGACCTTGGGGTCGAAGGTGATCGAAATCCCGTCCACCGCGCCGACGCGCACGCCCCGGAACGTGACCGGCGCGCCCACCGTCAGGCCGGAGGTCGATCCCTGGAAGATCACCATCGCCTGCCGGGTGCCGGCGAAGAAATGGAAATTGCCGAAGAGCAGCAGGGCCGCCATCCCCAGCGCCACACCGCCGACGACGAACGCGCCGACGGCTGTCTGTCTGTTTGCCATGGGTCAGTCGGTCCTCCCGGACAGGGTTTCGGGGCGTTCGCGATGCATGAAGGCGCGGACCTGCGGATCGTCGCAATGGTCGCGCAGCCAGGACGGCGCGCCATGGGCGATCGGTGTCTTCGTCTGCGCGTCGAGGAAGATGCCGTCATCGGCGATGGCGAACAGGCTGGGCAGTTCGTGGCTGACGATGACGATCGTCGCCCCCAGCCCGTCGCGCAAATTGACGATCAGGTCGTCCAGCCGGGCCGAGGTGATCGGATCCAGCCCGGCCGATGGTTCGTCGAAGAACAGGATGTCGGGGTCCAGCGCCATGGCCCGCGCCAGCCCCGCGCGCTTCTTCATCCCGCCGCTGAGTTCCGAAGGGTACTGGTCGATCGCATGCAGCATGTCGACCAGCCCCAGCTTCAGTTCCACCAGGCGGCGGATGGTGCCGGCGTCCAGCCTGGTGAACATCTGCATCGGCAGGGCGACGTTCTCGCCCACCGTCAGCGAACTCCACAATGCCGCGCTCTGGAACAGCACGCCGAAGCGGCGGCTGACCGTCACGCGGTGGGCGTCGTCGCCCTGCCAGTAATCGTCGCCGCCGACCAGATAGCGCCCCTGGCGCGGGCGCAGCAGGCCGATCATGCTTTTCAGGATCGTGCTCTTGCCGCATCCCGACCCGCCCATGACGGCGAAGATGCTGCCGCGCCGGACGTCGAAGGACACGTTCTGCTGGATTATCTTCGATCCGAATGCCAGCGTGATGCCTTGCAGCGACATCAGGGTCTCGCGCCCGTCGTCTCCAGGCGGCATGTCGGGGGCCATGTCGCTCATGCCTCAGATCCCCAGCGTGTTGGCGATGACGGCGAAGATCGCGTCCAGCGCGATGACGCCGACGATCCCGACCACCACCGCCCGTGTCGCCGCGACCCCGACGTCGGCCGCGCTGCGCCCGGCCCGCAGGCCGATGCGGCAGCTGGTCAGGCCGATCAGGGCGGCGAAGAAGATGCTCTTGACGAAACCGAATTCGAACTGGTTGAGGGCGATGGCATTGACCGTCTGGTGGAAATAGCCGGCCCCCGTCACCGTCAGCATGCCGATGGCCACGCAGAAGCCGCCCAGCATCCCGATCAGGCAGCCGTACAGGTACAGGAACGGCATGGTCAGGATCAGCGACAGGATCGACGGCAGGATCAGGTAGCTGGACACCGGAATGCCGAAGACGGTCAGCGCGTCGATTTCCTCGTTGCCCTGCATGGTGGCGATCCGCGCGGCATAGGCGCCGCCGGTGCGCCCGGCCATGATGATCGCAGTCATGACGGCCGACATCTCGCGCACCATGGCGATGCCGACTAGGCTGGCGACATAGATGTCAGCGGCGAATTTGCGCAGTTGCACCGCGCCGACGAAGGCCAGGATGGCGCCGATCAGGAAATTGACGATGCTGACGATCAGCAGCGCCGACGGCCCGGCGTCGCGGACGTTGGACATCAGGTCCGTCATCCGCATCCGGCCGCGACCGGTGGCCGCCGCCAGGGCGCCGCGTGCGGTCTCGGCCCCCAGTTCGGTGACGGTTCCGATTTCGGTCAGGCTGTCCAGCGTGTAGGCGCCGACGGCCGTGACGGGCGCGAAGCCACGATGCGGCGGCGGTGGCGGCGGGGCGGCCTGTTCCGGCAGCAGATCCAGCAGTTTACGCGCCGAATCCGGCAGCGTGTCCGTGCGCAACGTCAGCCCGGCGCCGGTCGCCTGCTGTTTCAGGTCCCACAGGAAGCTGATCAGCGCAGTGTCCCACCGTCCCAGCGCCTCGGTCCGGAAGGTGATGTCCTGTCCCTTTTCCACCTGGCGCAGCGCGTCGGCGGGAAAGGGCGGGATCCGGCCATCCTGGGCGATCCATTCCCCGGACAGGACGATCACGTGACCGGACCCGTCGTTGTCCAGGTGCCATTCCGGCTGGCCGTGATCGGTCGTGTTCACCAGCCTCTCCAATCGGTTCGGTCCTCCATCGGCACGATCAGTCTTCCATAACAGATGACCGGTCATCGGCAAGGCCGGCCGGCGCATGGCGCCCGACGCGCGGAAGCGGAGCGTCAGCGCGCCAGCGGGACCAGGACGCGCGCGTCGCCCGGGGGAACGGAGCGGCCTGTGCCGGCGGCGGCCAGGTCGTCCATGATGGTCCGGGCGACGGCCATGCGGTAATGGATGGGGTCCCAGAAATTGTCGCGCGATGCCGTCAGCGGCCCCGGGATGTCGAAATCGATCACCAGAGTCCGGGCGCTGTCGCGGCCGATCGCGGCCACGGCCTGGCGGCAGGCGGCCCGCGTCGCGGCGACGACGCTGCCCGGCGCGCCCTGCATGTCGCGCGCCGCGGGCGGGAACCACAGGATCTTGGTGGTGCCGGCGGGAATGGCATCGACCAACCGGCGCAGCATCGGCATCGAGAGCGGGGCGGCGGCCGGTCCCGTCGCCATGCGGCGGTCGATGTCCCAGCCCCGGAACAATTCGTCGACCCGGCGGGGATCGTACCGGTCGTCGGGGGGCACGAAGCTGGTATAGCCGTCGGAGCCATAGCGCTGGCGCTTGTGCCCGATCAGCCACATGAACTGGTTGGCGGCTTCCTGCACGGCATACAGGTTCATCATCTCCGCATAGCCGCGCCAGGGCGAGCCCTGGTACATCCAGTCGGGCATCGGCCGGTTGGGGCCGGAGATCGTGGCGGGAGAGGCGAAGCACCAGGCCGCGTCGATATCGATCAGCACGACATGCGGGGCCGTATGGTGGCGCAGGAACAGGCGCAGCAGCCGGTCCTGCTCCCACGGGGTGGCGCTGTTCATCGCCATGTTCGCCAGATGCGCGCCCAGCGGGGCGTCCATCACCGCCGGCTGCAGCAGGCGGCCGGTGGAGGTGCCGACCATGGCGGAGTCGAAGCGGTCGCTGCGCGCCAGCGACGGCATCGTATAGCGCGCGTTGGTCGAGATCGGAATCCGGTGCAGCGGCGGCGACAGCGGCAGCATGTCCCATGGATCGACCGTGGCGACGAACAGGAAGACGAACAGCCCCGCCCCGGCCAGGGTGGCGGCGAAGGTCAGGGCGAAGCGGCGCCAGGCATCGGGTCGCTGTCCCACCCGATGTCCGGGCGGCCCCTCAGAACTGGAAATAGATGAACGCATCCGGAATCCGCCCCCCGATCAGCAGAAGCAGAAGCACGAAGGCGACGCCCGCCGGCACGGCCAGCAGCGGGGCGGGGCGCATCGCGAACACCGCAGCCTGCGACGACGGCCCGATCAGGGCCACCGCCAGCGCGATCCAGAACAGGGCGGCGTCGTGGATTTTCACGTGGCCCACGCCCTGCAGGCCCGACATGGCATGCAGCATCCGTGCGGCGGTCGGAAAATCGGGCGCGCGGAACAGGACCCAGCCCACGATGACGAACAGCATGGTCGCGCCCCAGGCCACCGGCGTGGCCAGCCGGACGCCGCTCCCCGTCCGGATCCGCGTCCAGACATGGTTGACCGACAGGGCCGCGCCATGCAGCGCGCCCCAGGCCACGAAGGTCCATCCCGCGCCATGCCACAGGCCGCCCAGCATCATCGTCGCGACCAGGTTGGCGACCTGCCGCGCCGCGCCCTTCCGGTTGCCGCCCAGCGGGATGTAGAGGTAGTCGCGCAGGAAACGCGACAGCGTCATGTGCCAGCGCTGCCAGAAGATCCGGATGCTGGTCGCGCGATAGGGTGCGTCGAAATTGAACGGCAGGCGCAGCCCGAACAGCAGCGCCATGCCGATCGCCATGTCGGAATAGCCGGAAAAATCGAAGAAGATTTCCAAGCTGTAGGAAATCGCCGCCAGCCATCCCTGCGCCATGTTCAGGGCCGCGCCATGCGCCGCCTGGTCGAACAGGGGGTTGCAGATCTGCGCCAGGCTGTCGGCCAGGCCGGCCTTCTTCGCCAGCCCCAGCAGCAGCAGCATCGATCCGCGCGACAGGTTTTCCCACAGGGCGGGGCCGTGCGGGTCGTTTTCGAATTGCGGCACGATCTCGCTGTGCCGGACGATCGGGCCGGCGATCAGTTGCGGGAAGAAGGTGACGAATTCCAGGAAGTCCAGGACGCTGCGCACCGGCCGGCCGCCGCGCAGCAGGTCGGCGTGATAGGCGATCTTCTGGAACACGAAGAACGACACGCCCAATGGCAGGATGATCGCCCAGGCCGCGTGATGCCGTCCCAGGGCGGTCGCGATGCTGTCGGCGAAGAAGTTCGCATATTTGAAGAAGCCTAGGATCAGCAGGTTCAGCACCAGCCCCGCGACGGGCCAGATCCTCTGCCCGGTCGCCGCCCACGCGCGGCCCAGCCCCCAGTTGACCAGCGTCAGCCCGACCAGCGCGGGGACGAAGCGCCAGTCCCACAGCCCGTAGAACACCAGCGACGCGCCCACCAGCACGACCTGCCGGGCCGTGCGGCGACGGGCGCAGAAATGGAACAGGATCAGCGTGGCCGGCAGGAAGCCCAGCAGGAAGCCTTGGGTACTGAACAGCATGTCGGCGCGGCGCGGCCCTATTGGTGCCGGAAGGTCACGACCAGCACGTCGCGATAGGCGGGGCGCGTGGGGTCGATCGGCCGGACGGCGGTGACCCCGTGATAGACCCGGTTGTCGTCGACCAGCGCCGCGTCCAGCGGTTCGGCCAGGATGAATTGGCCGACCTGCCGCCGATGCAGGTCGTGGATCGAGGTCTCGCCGCTGGCCACGTTCTCGCGCCGGACCATCAGGACAAGGACCCAGTCGACGCCGTCGCGATGCAGCCCCTCGGGCGTCGGTTCGCCCGGTTCGCCCGGACGGGCCTCGATCCGGAACTGATGGATTTCGGCATGCCAGGCGTCGGGCCGCCCGTCGGGCGGCGTCAGATCCGTCACCAGCCGGTGCATCAGGCGCAGGATGGCCAGCAGGGCCGGGTGGGTGCCGATCGGGGTCTCGACCGGGCGGAACCAGCGTTCGATGCCGCCATTCAGTTCGTTGTAGTCGCGGCTCTGGTAATGGGGCTGGTGCTTCTTGCGCTCCGGTCCCTCGGCGGTGACGGTGAAGGTCGCGTGCCGGCGGCGGCGATAGCGGCCGCCATCGGCCATGTAGCGGTCCAGCCCCAGGCGGTTCCAGCTGTCGGCGAAGCCCGCCCAGTCCGTCAGTCCGCAGGGGGTCAGCAGGGCCTGCATCACCGGCGCGCGCAGGAAGGCGAATCCGTCGGTGCGCAGAGGGGCCTCGACCTGTTCGATGGAAGGGGCGGCGGCGTCAGTCATGGGCGGGGTCCGGATGGGGCGGTTCGGGCGCGTCCTGGCCGATGCGCAGCGGGGCCGGCCCGAAATTGGTCATCATGGAAATGGCCGTCGGGATCGGGAATTTCACGCCTTCCTTGACCATGCGCAGGCCCAAGCGGCGGTAATATTCGCGCGACACCTTCCATTTGGTTCCCGGCGTCGTGCGGATCGACCCCAGGAATTTCGCCCCGTTTCCGTCCGCGACCTCGACGCCCAGGAACGTGAAGTCCGACAGGATCAGCGGGGCGAAGGCGTCGTCGGCGCGCATGCCCGCCACCACGTCGGCCAGGATGGCGGCGACGCGGTCCGGATCCTCGCTCAGGTCCAGCATGAAGGACACGATGATGACGTTGTAGTCGCGCGAGGTGTTGGCGATCGACGTGACCGAGGAGAACGGGATGATATGCACGTCGCCCGACGTCGTGCGCAGCCGCAGCGTGCGGATCGACAGATGTTCGACCGTGCCCGAGACGCTGCCCGCCGTCACCCAGTCCCCGACCTGCATGGCGTTTTCCACCAGCATGAAGAAGCCGGTGATGAAATCCTTGACCAGGCTCTGCGATCCGAAGGCGATGGCGGCGCCCAGGATGCCGGCGCCGGTCAGCAGCGGTGCGACGTTGATGCCGATCTGCGACAGGGTCGTCACGGCGACGATGATGACGATGAAGGTCAGCAGGACGGTGCGGATGATCGGCAGGACGGTGCGCAGCCGGATCGCGCGGGACGCCTGTTCGGTCGTCTCGAAGCGGGTGATCTGGGTCTGCAGGGCCGCATTGGCGATTTCCCAGACCACCGCGGCGACGGTGAAGGCGATCAGGATCGACAGCACGGCGGCCACGATGCGGGTGCCCAGCGCGCCGTGCAGGAAGAAGGCGAATGTGGGAATTCCCCACGCCTGCAGCAGGATGACGATCGTTGCGAAGACCAGCAGCGCCGACAGGCTGCGCCGCGCGAAGGGGTAGTAGTAATCCGCCCGCGCCTGCAGGCCGGGATAGCGGGCCTCGATATCGTCGCTGACATGGAACAGGCGATTCTGCACGCCGAAGGCCAGCACCGCCAGGACCCGCGACAGCAGGATCACGATGACCGTCAGGGCGGTCGTGCGCCAGATCCAGGCATAGCCGCCGCGCACCTGCGTCGCCCACACCAGCCACAGCGCCAGGTCGAAGACCATGGCCGGCAGCCACCAGAACTGCGCCAGGCGTCCGACGAAGATCCAGAACGACCGTCCCCGGAACCGTGCGGGCGGCTGCAGGGCGCCGGCGACCGACCGGCGGATCCGCCAGATGAACAGGGCGATCAGGATATGTTCGCCCAGGACGATGGCGCGGATCAGCGCCTGGGTCCCGCGCGGGGCCAGGTGGAACAGCGCGCCCAGCGACGACAGGCAGACGATGATCGACGGTACCGCGACCAGAAGGGTCCACCAGCGGATCACCGTCCGCGCGGTGGAATCCGACGCCTTGCACAGGCGGATGGTGGGCGATTTCGGGACGAAGACCGTTTCGACCAGCAGATAGACGCCCCGCGCGATGACATAGGCATTGGTCAGGGTCAGGGTCACCAGTTCCGCCTGGTCGGTGACGGTCAGGAAGGCTGCCCCCGCGTAGCCGACGCCAAGGAACAGCGCGACGGGAACCAGCTTGATCAGCAGGTGCAGCAGCGAGAACGGGATGCGCCCGATGATGCGCAGGGTTTCATGCTGCTTGCGGTCGTCCTGCTGGCGGGTTTCCTGCGTCTTCTGCTCGGCCGCCGTTTCGGGCGCGGTCTCGGTGACCGGGGGGGCCTCCACCGCGCGCCGGTTCAGGCGCCGTTCGGCCTCGACCGCGCGCGCCGTCACGGCGGTCAGCGGCCGGCGCAGGGCGATGGACAGGCCGCGTTCGGCGGCCAGGGCCACCAGGACGATCGCCCCGGCCCGCGCGAAGGCGTCCAGCAGCGTCTGGCGCGACTGCGGGCTGGCCAGTTCGCTGCGCACCCAGCGCCCGACGAAGGCCAGGTCGGAGAACAGGCCGGCGAACTGCCGGGCCTGCCGCACCGTGGCGTCGCGTATGCCTGACAATTCGCCGATGACGTCGCTGCCCAGACTGTCCGGTTCCAGCCCCACGTCGTCGGACGTGTCCGCCGGGGCGGGCTTGGCCGCGGGGGCAGGTGCGGGTGCGGAAGGGGTGGAGGGCGCGACGGGCATCGCGCCCGCGATGGCCGACAGGGTACGGGTGAAGTCCGCCCGCTTCTGCGGATCGTTCAGGACGTCCAGCACCTGCCGTGCCTGCTGGGCGGTCATGGCGGGGGCAGGGGCGGGCGCGGAATCGGCGGCCAGGGCCGGCCGCGCGCCTGTCGCCAGGACCAGGAACAGCGCCGCGAGCAGGCTGGATACCCCTCTCCGATGGACGGCCTTCCCCGGGGAACGGGGGGACGGGACTCTGGAAACGGGGGAAACCGGCATGCCTGTTCGGGGCCTCCTGTTGCCGTTGGAACGGTCCGGTGCGGACCGGGCGGGGATCCCTGTATAGGGAAGATCGGATCAGGGTTCGAGGGGGGCGATCCGCGCATGGTCCAGTATCGCCTGCCTGTCCAGACGGTACAGCATATCCAGGATCGCGACCTGGAGGCTGCCGGGCCCCGACGCCGTGCGGGCGGCCAGTTCGCCGGCCAGGCCGATCAGGGCCATGGCGTGGGCGCAGGCGGCCATGGCATCGTCCGCGACCGCCAGGCAGGCGCCGGCGATCGCGGTGGCCGTGCAGCCCAGCCCGGTCACGCGGGTCATCATCGGGTGGCCGTTGGCCACCGTCGCCACCCGGGACCCGTCGGTGATGTGGTCGGTGGCGCCGCTGACGGTGACGCAGGCGCCGGTGGCCCGCGCCAGGTCTCGCGCGGCGGGCAGGGCCTCGGCCGCGCCGGACAGCGAATCGACCCCGCGCCCTGGCGGCGGGGCATCGCCGCCCGCCCCGCGCAGATGCGCCAGCGCCATGATTTCCGACGCATTGCCGCGAATGGCCCGCGGACCCTCGGCCAGGCTGTCCAGCGCGACGCGGGAGCGGAAATCCAGTACCCCCACCGCGACCGGATCGAGGATCCACGGCGTGCCCGACAGTCGGGCCGCCCGGGTGGCCCGCGCGATGGCTGCGGCCTGCGGCACGGTCAGCGTGCCGACATTGACCACCAGCGCCGCCGCCAGGGGGACGAGCTGCGCGACCTCCTCCTCGGCCTCGACCATCGCGGGCGATGCGCCGATGGCCAGCAGGGCGTTCGCGGTGCTGTTCGCCACGACGATGTTGGTGATGTTATGGATCAGCGGCGTGCGCGCCCGGATCCGGTCCAGCGTGTCGGCGACGGCGGCGGGCGTGAACGGGGCTGGCGGGGAAAGGGTCATGGAACCTCCCTCCACGCCGGGGTCAGCCCGGCGGGGTAAAGCTGAGCAGGGCCTCCTCCTGCCGGCGGATCACGCAGGTACCGGCCAGCAGGTCGTGCAGGGCCTGCTTGCGCGCCGTCCACATCACCATCAGGAAGCCGAAGCCGCACAGCAGCAGGGACAGGAACTTGCCGAAATACCGGCCGATGGCGCGGCGGACGCTGATCCGCCCGCCCTGCAGGTCGGTGACGCGCATGCGGCACACCAGCTTGCCCGGCGTGGCCTGCAGGCGCGAGGCCTCGAACAGGATGAAATACAGCGCCGGCAGCACGAACTGCAGGAATTCATACAGGCCGCTGCCATGCCAGGTCGGCTGGACCATGTTGTACGAATAGGAATAATCGACGGGCACGATGTCGGCGATCTGGTACTTGCCGCCCCCCATCCCGCCGCCCGTCCCATTGTCCAGGACGGTGATCGACAGGCTGGGCGCCACCGCAAGCCTGATCGCCCAGCCGAGGACGCAGAGGACCATCGTATCGATCCACCAGGCCAGGACACGGAACCAGAAACCGGCATAGAGCCAGACATGGCGGGGCGGGACGCGGCCGAACGGGCTGGCGCCGAAAGGCGTATCGGACCCAAAAGGCTTGACGGACATGGTGCGGGTCCTTGGGACGGGGATTATCGAAGGCTGGGACGGGCCGGCCCGCGCCGGCGGTCAGCTTCGGTAGGATCCGTTGATGTCGATGTAGCCGTGGGTCAGGTCGCAGCTCCAAGCGGTACTGCCCCCGTTGCCCAGGCCCAGGTCGATGTCGATGTCGATCTCGTGTCCCTTCATGTGCGCGACGACTGGCGTTTCGTCGTATCCCGCCACGACGGTGCCGTTCCGCGCGATCCAGACCCCGCCCATCGCGATCGACAGCGTGTCGCGGTTGGCGGGTTCGCCGCTCTTGCCGACGGCCATGACCACGCGGCCCCAGTTCGCGTCCTCGCCCGCGATCGCGGTCTTGACCAGCGGCGAGTTCGCGACGGCCAGCGCCACGCGGTGGGCGGATTCGTCGGACGTGGCGCCGGTGACCTGGATGCGGATCAGCTTGGTGGCGCCCTCGCCGTCGCGGACCACCAGCAGCGCCAGTTCCAGCAGCAGGGAGTCCAGGGCTTCGGCGAACGCGGCCAGGGCGGGGTCGGTCTCGGACGCGATGGGGGGATTGCCCGCCTGCCCGGTCGCGAACAGCAGCACCATGTCCGAGGTCGATGTATCGGAATCGACCGTGGTGCGGTTGAAGCTCCTGTTCGTGCCGGCGGACAGCAGCGCCTGCAGGACCGGGGCCGGCAAGGCGGCGTCGGTCGCGACGAAGCACAGCATGGTCGCCATGTCGGGGGCCACCATGCCGCTGCCCTTGGCGATGCCCTGGATGCGTACGGGCGTGCCGCCGATCGTGGTTTCGCGGACGGCGCCCTTGGGGAAGGTGTCGGTGGTCATGATGCCGCGCGCGGCATCGGCCCAGCCGTCGTCCGACAGGGTGGCGTACAGGCCGGGCAGGGCGGCGGTGATCTTCTGGTACGGCAGGACCTCGCCGATCACGCCGGTCGAGGCCAGGAAGACCTGGTTGGCCGCGCAGCCGACCAGGCGGGCGGCGTCGGCGGCGTTGGCCTGCGTGGCCTCGAACCCGGCGCGGCCGGTGAAGACGTTGGCGTTGCCCGCATTGACCACCAGCGCGCGGGCGGTGCCCTCCGGCAGGGCCGCGCGGCACCAGTCGACGGGGGCGCCGGGGCATTTGCTGCGGGTGAAGACGCCCGCGACCGTGGTGCCGGGCGCGAATTCGGCCATGACCAGGTCCGTTCGCCCCGTATAGCGGATGCCGGCGGCGGCCGCGCCGAACCGGACGCCGGCCAGCGGCGTCAGTGCCGGCATCGGCCGGGCGAGGGGGGATACGGGAAGGGAAGCTGCCATCGGTCCGGTCTTCTATCCTGCGCGGCTACGGGGGCGGTAGTGCCCGGCCCCGATGAAAGGGCCGGGTGAAGGCGGCGTGGGCCGCCCGCCTTTACTTCTTCGCGGGGGCCGCCGGGGCCGGGGTGGCCGGGACCGGCTTGCCGCTGGGATCGTAACGCACGACGGTCACCGCCGCCACCGCCTTGTCCACCGCCTGGCGGACGCCCTGCTGGATCAGCTTCTGGCGGATCTCGTCACGTACCGCGTCCAGCTTGGGCACGGCGGCGGTGCGGGTGTCCAGCACCTCGATCACATGCCAGCCGTACTGCGAATGAACCGGCGTCTGGCTGAAGGTGTGGGGCTTCATGGCGAAGGCCGCGTCCGAGAACGCCGGCAGCATGTCGCCCTTCTTGAACCAGCCCAGGTCGCCGCCGTTCTGCTTGGCGGACGCCTTGTCGGTCGACAGCTTGGCCGCCAGCGCCCCGAAATCGGCCCCGGCCTTCAGCTGCTTGATGATGCTGGTCGCCTCGGCCTCGGTCGCCACCAGGATGTGGCGGGCGTGGATCTCGGTCTCGGGCTTCTTGTTGGCGTAGTTCTGGTTGTAATAATCCTGGATCGCCGCGTCCGTCAGGGTCGGGGTGACCTGCTGCGACAGATAGGCGTTCTGCAGCGCGTTCGTGGCGGCGGCATGCATCTGCGCCTGGACGTCCGGCTGGTTCTGCATGCCCGAGCGCAGGGCCGCCGCCTGGATGGCCTTCTGGTCGATCAGCTGGTTCAGCAGCATCGGGAAGATCATGTTGGGCGGCAGCTGGCGCAGTTGCGCGGGCATCGAGGCCGCGGCCTGGCGCACGTCGTCCAGATGGATGTCCTCGCCATTCACGGTCGCGACCACCGGGTTCGGATTGGCCGGGGCGGCCGGGGCCGCCGCCGGTGCGGCCGGCGTCGCCGCGGGGGGGGCGGCATGGGCATGAGGAACGAAAAGCGCAGGAGCGAGCAGGGCTGCCGCCATGAAGGAGGCTGCCGGGCTGGAAAGCCGCATGTGTTGAAAACCCTAAGATATAAAGCGTCTCGGGGCATCATGGCCGAGGCTGCCCGGTCCTGCAAGGCTGCCCCGCGCGCGCCGCGCCCCGTCGCGCCGTGGCCGGAAGGCGGTCGCTTCGGTTGACCGGTGGCGGCGTGGGTCCTATCTCAGATGCCGCGCGAGAATGCCATTCCTACAGTTCCAGCCTGCCCGGGGGTCCGGACGGGTGCGGAGCCGCGCCATTCCGGAAGGTCTACATGTTCGCCAGTCTTGCCCGTGCCTTGTTTGGAACTGCCAATGATCGCTCGCTCAAGGCGTTTCAGCGCCGCGTGCCGGAGATCAATGCGCTGGAGGCAGAGGTCCGTGCGCTGGATGACGGGGCGCTGGCGGCGAAGACGGCCGAATTCCGCGACCGGATCGCGGGCGGTGCATCGCTGGATTCTCTTCTGCCCGAAGCCTTCGCGGTCGCCCGCGAGGCCGCGCGCCGCGTGCTGGGCATGCGGCATTTCGACGTGCAGCTGATCGGCGGCATGGTCCTGCATGCCGGCCGGATCGCCGAGATGCGCACCGGCGAGGGCAAGACGCTGGTCGCCACCCTTGCGGTCTATCTCAGCGCGCTGTCCGGCCGGGGCGTGCATGTGGTCACGGTCAACGACTACCTCGCCCGCCGCGACGCCGAGGAAATGGGCAAGCTGTATTCCTTCCTGGGCCTGACCACCGGCGTCATCGTGCCGAACATGCCCGACGAGGAACGGCGCGCCGCCTACCAGGCCGACATCACCTACGGCACGAACAACGAGTTCGGGTTCGACTACCTGCGCGACAACATGAAGTACCGCATCGAGGACATGGTCCAGCGGCCCTTCCACCACGCGATCGTGGACGAGGTCGATTCGATCCTGATCGACGAGGCGCGCACGCCGCTGATCATCTCCGGCCCCGCCGAGGACAGCTCCGACCTCTATCGCTCGGTCGACGCGGTGGTGAACGAGCTGGTGAAGACGCCGGAGGCGTTCGAGAAGGACGAGAAATTCCGCTCCGTCATCCTGACCGACGCGGGGTCCGAGCAGGTCGAGGCCATGCTGCGCGAGGCCGGGGTGCTGGTCGAGGGCGGGCTGTACGACATCCACAACGTGGCGGTGATCCATCACGTCCAGCAGTCGCTGCGGGCGCACACGCTGTTCGCGCGCGACGTGGATTACATCGTCCGCGGCGGCAAGGTCATCATCATCGACGAGTTCACCGGCCGGATGATGGACGGCAGGCGCTATTCCGACGGGCTGCACCAGGCGCTGGAAGCCAAGGAGCATGTCGAGATCCAGCAGGAAAACCAGACGCTGGCCTCGATCACCTTCCAGAATTATTTCCGCCTCTATCCCAAGCTGTCGGGCATGACCGGCACCGCGATGACCGAGGCCGACGAGTTCGCCGAGATCTACAAGCTGGACGTGGTCGAGATCCCGACCAACCTGCCGGTGTCCCGCCAGGACGCGGATGACGAGGTCTATCTGACCGCCCGCGAGAAATACGACGCCGTCAGCACCCTGATCGAGGAAATCGCCAAGACGTCGCAGCCGGTCCTGGTCGGCACGACCTCGATCGAGAAGAGCGAATACCTGTCCGAGCTGCTGAACAAGCGCGGCGTGAAGCACAGCGTCCTGAACGCCCGCTTCCACGAGATGGAGGCCACCATCGTGGCCCAGGCCGGCGCGCCGGGGGCCATCACCATCGCCACGAACATGGCCGGCCGCGGCACCGACATCAAACTGGGCGGCAATGTGGAGATGCGCATCCGCCAGGAACTGGCGGGGGTCGAGGACCCCGAGGAACGTGCCCGCCGCGAGGGCGAGATCCGCGCCCAGGTCGCCGAATATCATGACATCGTCAAGGCGGCGGGCGGCCTGTACGTCATCGGCACCGAGCGCCATGAAAGCCGGCGCATCGACAACCAGCTTCGCGGCCGCGCCGGGCGACAGGGCGACCCGGGCAATTCGCGCTTCTTCATCTCGCTCGAAGACGATCTGATGCGGATCTTCGGGACCGAGCGGATGGGCGGCATGCTGCAGCGCCTGGGCCTGAAGGAAGGCGAGGCGATCGTCCATCCCTGGATCAACAAGGCGCTGGAGCGTGCGCAGAAGAAGGTCGAGGCCCGCAACTTCGACATGCGCAAGAACACGCTGAAATACGACGACGTCATGAACGACCAGCGCAAGGAGGTCTATTCCCAGCGCCGGGAATACATGGCGGCCGACGACGTGGCGGCGACGGTGCAGGACATGCGCGCCGACGTGATTCACGAGATGGTGGCCCGGCATATCCCCGAGCGCGCCTTCGCCGAACAGTGGCAGAGTGCCGAACTGGCCGAGGAAGCGCGCGCGGTCCTGGGGCTGGACCTGCCGATCGCCGACTGGGCGAAGGAAGACGGCGTGGACGGCCAGACGGTCACCGCGCGAATCGAACAGGCCGCGACAAAGGGCCAGGCGACCAAGGCCGCCAATTTCGGCCCCGCGATCATGCGCTATATCGAGAAGCAGGTGCTGCTGACCACGTTCGATTCCGTGTGGAAGGAACATCTGCTGGCGCTGGACCAGCTGCGCCAGGGCATCGGCCTGCGCGCCTATGGCCAGAAGGACCCGCTGAACGAATTCAAGCATGAGGCCTTCCAGCTCTTTACCGCCATGCTGGACGATCTGCGCCTGCGCGTGACCTCGACCATGGCGCGGGTCGAGGTGGCGCCGCCGGTGATGGACAATCCCTTCACGGGGGTGCCGCTTCCCAGCACGCCGTTCCCCACCAACGCCCCGTTCGCCGGCATCGCGCAGTCGGGCATGGCCGAGATCCATGCCGACCCCGGGGTGCCGGGACTGGCCTCGGAACCCGCCCCCGGCCTGCTGCCGGCCCTGGGCGGGACGGCGCCGGACGTGACGATGGCGACGCCGATCGGGGCGGCGGCGATCATGCCCGACGATCCGTCCAGCTGGGGCGAAACGCCGCGCAACGCCCTGTGCCCCTGCGGGTCGGGCAAGAAATACAAGCATTGCCACGGCCGGCTGGTCTGACCGTCCGGCAGGACGATGCCTGCACGGACCACCGGTACACGGGATAAGAGCGCATGATCGGGCACGCCCGATCGCACCGCGCCCAGGGATTGAAGACGAAGGTTAGAGACGAACGATGGCGGGTCATTCCCAGTTCAAGAACATCATGCACCGCAAGGGCGCGCAGGACGCGCGGCGGGCCCGGCAATTCGCCAAGGTGATCCGCGAGATCACGGTCGCCGCGCGGTCCGGCCTGCCGGATCCGGCGTCCAACCCGCGCCTGCGCGCCGCGATCTCGGCGGCGCGCGAGGTCAACATGCCCAAGGACACGGTCGAGCGCGCGATCAAGAAGGCCACCGGCGCCGGTGGCGGCGACGATTACATCGAGGTCCGCTACGAGGGCTACGGCCCGGCCGGCGTCGCGGTGATCGTCGAGGCCCTGACCGACAACCGCAACCGCACCGCGTCGGACGTGCGGGCCGCGTTCTCCAAGCATGGCGGGTCGCTGGGCGAGACCAATTCGGTGTCCTTCATGTTCACCCGGCTGGGCGTCGTGACCTATCCGGCATCCGTCGCCAGCGAGGACGAGATGCTGGAGGCCGCGATCGAGGCCGGGGCCGAGAACGTGGAATCATCGGACGAGACGCACGAAATCACCTGCCCCGTCGAATCGTTCTTCGCCGTGCGCGACGCGCTGGAGGCCCGTTTCGGCGAGCCCGCCAGCGCCCGGCTGGACTGGCGCCCGGGCACCGTCGTCACCCTGGACGAGGACAAGGGGCGCAGCCTGCTGAAGCTGGTGGACGTGCTGGAGGAGAATGACGACGTGCAGGCGGTGTACGCGAATTTCGACCTGCCCGACGACGTGGCCGAGAGGCTTTCGGCCTGACCGCCCGCATGGTCCGGCTGCTGGGCATCGATCCGGGCCTGCGCTTCACGGGCTGGGGCATCGTCGATGTCGACGGCAACCGGCTGTGCCATGTCGCCGACGGGGTGATCGCGACCGATGGCGACAGCCCGGTCCCCGAGCGGCTGCGCCTGCTGCATGACGCCTTGCTGGCGCTGGTGCAGGCCCACCGCCCGCAGGAGGCGGCGGTCGAGGAAACCTATGTCAACCGCAACGGGTCCTCGACGCTGAAGCTGGGTTATGCGCGCGGGGTCGCCCTGCTGGTGCCGGCGCTGGCCGGGATCGCGGTTTCCGAATACGGTGCGATGGCGGTGAAGCGGGCGGTGGTCGGCACCGGCGCCGCCAGCAAGGACCAGGTGGGAATGATGGTGCGCCGCCTGCTGCCCGGGGCCACGATCCGCCGGGCCGACGCGTCGGACGCGCTGGCGGTCGCGATCTGCCACGCGCATCACCGCGCCAGCGCCCTGCGCGTGATGGCCGGGACGCGCATGGCATGATCGCGCACCTGACGGGCCTGGTCAGCCAGGTGGAGGCCGATCGCTGCGTCGTGGACGTCAATGGCGTCGGCTACCTGGTCCAGGCCTCGACCCGCACGCTGTCCGTCCTGCCCCGCCCGCCCGAGACGACGCGGGTCCTGGTCGAGACCGTGGTGCGCGAGGACGCGTTCCTGCTGTACGGGTTTGCCGAAAGCGCCGAACGCGAATGGTTCCGCCTGCTGACGACGGTGCAGGGCGTGGGGGCGAAGGTGGCGCTGGCCATCCTGTCGTCCCTGTCGCCGGCCGAGCTGATCGCGGTGATCGCCTCGGCCGACAAGGGCAGCCTGACCCGCGCGCCCGGCGTCGGCGCGCGGCTGGCCGAGCGGATCCTGACCGAACTGCGCGACAAGACGGGGCGGATGCCGGCGGGCCCGGGGATCGCGATGCCGGTCCAGGCGGCCGGTGGCGGGGTCGAGGCCGATGCGCTGCTGGCGCTGGCGGGCCTGGGATTCCGGCGTGTCGAGGCCCAGCCGGTGGTGGCGCGGATCGTCGCCCGGCTGGACAATAAGGCGGATCTCGACGTCGTGATCCGCGAAAGCCTGCGGGAGCTGGCGCGATGACCGATACGCCGCAACGCACGGTCGACGCCGCACGCGGCGCGGAGGACGCGGCCGAGGCCACGCTGCGTCCCCAGACCCTGGACGATTTCACCGGCCAGAAGGCCAGCCGCGAGAATCTGGCGATCTTCATCGCCGCCGCCCGCAAGCGCGGCGAGGCGATGGACCATGTGCTGCTGCACGGCCCGCCGGGCCTGGGCAAGACCACCCTGGCGCAGATCGTGGCGCGGGAACTGGGCGTGGGGTTTCGCGCGACCTCCGGCCCGGTGATCCAGCGGGCGGGCGACCTGGCGGCGATCCTGACCAACCTGCAGCCGCGCGACGTGCTGTTCATCGACGAGATCCACCGCCTGCAGCCCGCCATCGAGGAGGTGCTGTATCCGGCGATGGAGGATTTCCAGCTGGACCTGATCATCGGCGAGGGGCCGGCCGCGCGGTCGGTGCGCATCGACCTCTCGCCTTTCACCCTGGTGGCGGCGACGACGCGGGCGGGGCTGCTGGCGACGCCGCTGCGCGACCGGTTCGGCATCCCGCTGCGCCTGGTGTTCTACACGGCCGAGGAGTTGCGCCTGATCGTCTCGCGCGGGGCGCAGAAGCTGCAGTTCGACCTGACGCCCGAGGGAGCCGAGGAAATCGCCCGCCGGTCGCGCGGCACGCCGCGCATCGCCGGCCGCCTGCTGCGCCGGGTGCGCGATTTCGCGTCCGTCGGGCGGCCGTCGGCCGGACCGGTGGACCGGGCCATGGCCGACGCCGCCCTGTCGCGGCTGGAGGTCGATTCGCTAGGGCTGGACGGGATGGACCGGCGCTATCTGCGCCGCATCGCCGAATATCATCATGGCGGCCCGGTGGGGGTGGAAACGCTGGCCGCCGCCCTGGCCGAGGCCCGCGACACGATCGAGGACGTGGTCGAACCCTACCTGATCCAGGAAGGGCTGGTGCTGCGGACCAGCCGCGGCCGGATGCTGGGCGAGCGAGGCTGGCGCCACCTGGGACTGGTCCCGCCGGCGGCGGTCCCCGGCCAGGGCGACCTGTTGCGAGAGGACGACGCATGAGGCACGGCATCACGTTCCGGATCTATTACGAGGACACCGATGCCGGCGGCGTCGTCTACCACGCCCGCTACCTCGCCTTCGCCGAACGCGCGCGGACCGAGGCGATCCGCGGCCTGGGCCAGCCGGTTTCCGCCCTGCTGGAGGACTACGGGCTGGCCTTCGTCGTGCAGCACGCGGCCATCGGGTACCGCCAGTCGCTGCGCCTGGACGATCTGGTGACCGTCACCACGCGCCTGACCGAACTGGGCTCGGCCAGCTGCCGCCTGGAACAGCTGTTCCTGCTGGGCCGGACACGATGCGCCGAAATGGATATCCGCCTGGCCTGCATCCGCGTCTCCGACGGCCGGCCTGCCCGATTTCCGCCGTTATGGCGTGATCTTCTGGGCGGACTGGTGGACTGACGGGACCGGGGCGACAATTCTTCGTCCCGCCATGGGGAACAGCGGCGGGGGTGCTTCTGCTTTCCTGCGGAAGCCTATAAGGAACGCACTGGAGTGCAGTGTCAGACTGCCCCGCGCGGCGGTCGGAATCGCGATCACGCGGCTGCGGGCAGAAGGTGCAGGAGGCGTTTTTGGACCAAGCGGTTAACGCGGCGAATCTGGGCGCGGCTGCGGCCGGCGGTTTGTCGCTCTGGAGTCTGTTCCTACACGCGGCGATCGTCGTCAAACTGGTGATGATCGGCCTGGTGCTCAGCAGCATCGTCGTGTGGGGCATCATCTTCGACAAGATCGTGACCTTGCGGCGCGTCAACCGCCAGGCTTCGGAATTCGAGGACCGGTTCTGGTCGGGCGGCAGCCTGGACGATCTGTACGAATCCGACGGCGCCAAGCCGCAGCATCCGCTGGCGGCGGTATTCGGGGCCGCCATGGGCGAATGGCGCCGCTCGGCGCGGATCGCCGGCGTCGACCTGGCCCGCGGCGGCGTGCAGGAACGCGTGGACCGCGCCATGACCATCACCATCACGCGTGAGATGGAACGGCTGGGCCGCTGGATGATCTTCCTGGCCACCATCGGGCCGGTGGCGCCGTTCATCGGCCTGTTCGGGACGGTATGGGGCATCATGCACGCCTTCGGGGCGATCGCGGCGATGCACAACACCAACCTGGCCGTCGTCGCTCCCGGCATTTCCGAGGCGCTGTTCGCCACCGCCATCGGCCTTGTGACCGCGATCCCGGCCGTGATCGCCTATAACGTCATCAACAACAGCCTGGCGCTGTTCGAGGACCGGCTGGGCGCGTTCGGCACCGAGTTCGCCGCCATCCTGTCGCGCCAGTCCGAGGAAAGGGGCTGAACCATGGGCGTTTCGCTCGGTGGAGGCGGGGGCCGTCGCGGCCGCCGACGCCCCATGTCGGACATCAACGTCACCCCGCTGGTGGACGTCATGCTGGTGCTGCTGATCATCTTCATGGTGACCGCGCCGATGATGACCAGCGGCGTCAATGTGGACCTGCCGAAGACCGATGCCGCGCCCGTCAACGCGGACAGCAAGCCCATCACCGTGTCCATCCGGTCGGATGGGGCCCTGTACCTGGGTGACAACCCGGTGTCGTCGGACCAGCTGGTGGACCAGCTGCGCGCGGCGTCGGAAAACGACTCGGCGCACCGGATCTTCGTGCGCGGAGATTCCCACATCGATTACGGCCGCGTCATGGAGGTGATGGGACGGATCACCGCCGGCGGCTTCACCCATGTCGCCCTGCTGGCCCAGCAGCCGCCGTCCGGCGGTGCGGCGCCCTGATCGCCCGTTCGCCGGGTAGGAGCATCACCGTCGTGGTTCAGCCGCGTCGTTCCGAAATCATTCTGATGCGGCGGTCGGTCCTGGTGTCCGGCTGCGCCCATGTCGCGCTGCTGCTGGCGGTGCTGCTGGGGCTGCCGTCGCCCATTCCGCCCGAACCGCCTCCGCCGCCGACGGTGGAGATGGAATTCACCGCGTCCGACAGCGGCGGCGCGCCCCACAAGGCGGACAAGCCGGCACCCAAGCCCGCGCCGGCCCCGGCCCCTGTCCCGCAGGAGGCCCCGCCCGCCCCCACTCCGCCGGAAAAGGCCCCGCCCGAGGAGGCACCGCCCCCGCCGCCGCCGCCCCCGCCCGTGCCGCCGCCGCCGGAGACGCCGCCGGTGAAGCTGCCCGACACCCCGGTTCCGCCCAAGGTGGAGCAGCCGTCGCCCGACGCCGTGAAGGCGCCGCCGACGCCGCCGTCCCCGCCGGTGCCGTCGCACGCCGTGGCCCCGCCCTCGCCGCAGCCGGAACCCAATGCGCTGCCGCAGACGCAGCAGTTCTCGCACGTCACGCAGCCCAACCCGACGAAGAAGGCGGTGCCGGACACCCATTCCCTGCTGGCGACGCTGGATGCGTTCCGCGCCGACCAGAAGCAGACCCATCCGCCCAAGGCGCGCGCGAATCCGCTGCAGGGCGGCGCGCCCGAGGGCGGCGGCACCCCGGACGGCGACATCACCAGCGCGCTGAACGCCGCCGACCAGAAGGCGATCGGCAACGCGGTGCGCCGCTGTTATTCCGAGGACACGGCGGCCCGCAATTATGCCCAATTCGTGGCCCATCTGGTCGTGACGGTGGATTCGACCGGCATGGCGCGCCTGGTGCAGTTCGCCCCGGAAACCCAGGCACGGGTGGATGGCGATCCGTCCTATCGCGCCCTGGCGGAACGGGCGCGTGCCGCAGTGCTCAGCCCGACCTGCGCGCAGCTGCCGTTGCCGAAGAATTTGCTGGGACAGACACGACAATTGAAATTCGTTTTCCGCCCATGAAGAAACGACAGATCACCATGTGGCGGGCCGAGGAGAAGAACCCCATGCGTCCGAATGATTTTCCGATGATTTCCGATGTGGATGCATCGCTGCTGGCCAGCGCCTTCGGCCGCCGCGGCCTGATCGGCGCGGGCATTGCCGGCGGCCTCCTGTCTTCGCCGCTGGCGGCCCTGGCGCAGGGGGCGCCCGCGCCCGGCGCCGCCGAGATCACGGTGGACCAGGCGCGTTCGGAACCGATTCCCATCGTGATTCCGGCGCTGGGCGGCGATTTCGGGCAGCAGGTCAGCGACGTGGTGTCGTCCGACCTGGGGAATTGCGGCCTGTTCCGTCCCATCGCGGGTACGCTGCCGGTCGGCGTGCCGGATTTCGGCACCTACAAATCGCTGGGCGCCCGCGCGCTGGTCAGCGGGACGGCCACGGCCAGCGGCGGCGCGCTGCGTGTGGAATTCCGCCTGTGGGACGTGCTGACGGGGACGCAGATCCAGGGCACCGCCTATACCGCGGCGGCGGCCGACGTCCGCAAGATCGCGCATATCATCTCCGACGTGATCTATGAGCGCATGCTGGGCGAGAAGGGCTATTTCAACACCCGCATTGCCTATATCGCGCGGTCGGGCCCGCGCGCGCACCAGACGACGCGCCTGGCGATCATGGACCAGGACGGGGCCAACAGCCATTACCTGTCGGGCGGCCAGTGGCTGACCCTGACGCCGCGCTTCAGCCCGACCAGCGACCAGCTGGCATTCATGTCCTATGCCAATAATCGTCCGCGGGTTTACATGCTCAACCTCGCGACCGGGCGGCAGCAGCTGCTGGGCGATTTCGAGGGGATTTCCTTCGCCCCGCGCTTCGCCCCGGACGGGCGGTCGGTCATCCTGTCGGCGACGCGCGGCGCCGGGTCCGACATCTTCACCGTGGACCTGGTGACCCGGGCCAAGCGGCAATTGACCAGTTCCGGCGCGATCGACACCAGCCCGTGCTACAGCCCCGACGGATCGCAGATCGTCTTCAATTCGGACCGCGGCGGCATCCCGCAGCTTTATATCATGAGTGCGGGCGGCGGCGCGGCGAAGCGGATTTCCTATGGCAGCGGAACCTATGGCTCGCCCGTCTGGTCACCGCGCGGCGACCTGATCGCGTTCACCCGAATCGCCAACGGCAGCTTCTCGCTGGGCGTGATGGCACCGGACGGCACGGGCGAGCGGATTATGACGCAGGGCTTCACGGTCGAAAGCCCGTCCTTCTGCCCGAACGGACGGGTCCTGGCCTTCTGCCGCCAGACGGCGGCCGGGGCCGGCGGGGCCGGGTTCTCGTCGGGGATCAGCACCGTCGACATCACCGGATTTCACGAACGCGCGATCCCCGTGGGTGGCGCGTCGGACCCGGCCTGGTCGCCGCTGAACGGTTAAACATTCAAGACATTCAAGACCGGAAAGGCACTCTACTGTGCTTTTCCGGTCGATACGAAAACAAGATGACGGGTATGTGTTCCGGACACCTTGACGATTAGTCATGTCTGGCGCTAACGGGCAACTGGTCTCCAGTGTTCGCAACGTTCTGTCGCCCGGTTGTTGGCGGAACAAAACGAGTGTCGGGACCAGAGACTTTACCCGGCAACTTAATCATATGGTTCCAATAAGGGAACCGATCTCAGGATCAAAAAGAATGAGACTGAAGCTTCTTGGTGCGCTTGGCATGGCCGTGCTTCTGGCGGCGTGCTCTGGTGACAACTCGGACAAGGGCGCAACGACCGGAACCGGCGCCGCCGCGCAGAGCACTGGCGTCACGCCCGGCAGCGAAGCCGACCTGGTTGCCAATGTCGGTGATCGCGTGTTCTTCGACCTGAACAAGAACAACCTGTCCACCGAAGCCCAGGCGACGCTCGACCGTCAGGCCGCCTGGCTGGCCAAGTATCCGCAGGTGACGATCCAGGTTGCCGGCAATTGCGACGACCGCGGCACCGAGGAATACAACATCGCCCTGGGCGAGCGCCGCGCCAACGCCGCGCGCGACTACCTGGTGGCGAAGGGCGTTGCCGCCTCGCGCATCACCACGATCTCCTACGGCAAGGATCGTCCGACGGCGACGGGCGATGACGAGCAGTCGTGGGCCCAGAACCGTAACGCGATTACTTCGGTTCGCTGATCCGGCCTGCCGGATCTTTTCGGACCCGGATGGAACCGGCCAGGCGCTTATCGCCTGGCCGGTTTTGTTTTAGGTAAGGGGCAGGACGCGTGGTGGGTCCCCTGGGACCGCCATCCGAAAAGCTCTGCCGTCTTGCAAGGGAAATCCGTTCATGCGGTCTGTCGCATTCCGCCCTCCTTCCTTCCGCGCTTCCCTCCTGGCGCCGGGACTGCCGGCCCTGGCACTGCTGGCCGGCCTGTGCGTCCTCCCGCCGGTGCAGGCGCTGGCCCAGGACGTGACGAGCCGCGAGGGCATCGCGTTGCAGGACCAGATCATGGATTTGCGCCAGCAGATGTCGCAGCTTCAGTCCGCCGCCGGTTCGGGCGGCGCGTTGCCGCCCCCGGTGGCGCCCGGTACCGCGCCGTCGGCGCCGGTCAACGGCGACCTGACGGCGCAGCTGCTGGACCGCGTCAGCACGCTGGAGCAGGAGGTCCGCGACATGCGCGGGCAACTGGACCAGCTGACGAACCAGGTCCAGACCCAGAACGCGGCGATGTCGAAGCAGATCGACGACATGAATTTCGCGGCCCAGAACGGACATGGGGCGGCGGCTGCGCCGTCGGCCGCGGGGCCCGCGCCGGTACCCGCCGCCCCGGCCCCCGCCCCCGCCAAGCGCACGGCCGAGGCCGCGCTGCAGGAAGGCAATGCCGCGCTGCTGCGCCGGGATTATGCCGGCGCGCAGGTCGCGGCGCAGGAGGCCCTGGCGGGTCCGCGCGGTCCGCGCCAGGTCGACGCCCAGTTCCTGCTGGCGCAGTCCCTGGCCGGCCAGAAGCAGTATCGCCAGTCCGCGGTGGCTTATTATGATGCCTATAATCGCGCGCCGCGCTCGGCCAGGGCGCCGGACGCGTTGCTGGGCGTGACGGCGACCCTGCTGGCGCTGGGCGACAAGACGTCCGCCTGCCAGGCGCTGGGCAAGCTGAAAAGCGAATTCCCGTCCCCCGCGCCCAAGGTCCGCGCGGCGGAGGCAAGCTATCGCACCCGCGCGGGATGCCACTGACACCGGCCTGAAAGGCGTGGCCGACCGGCTCTGCCTCCCGGAAGGCCCGTCGGACGCCCCGGTGGATGATGCGGCGTTCGGACGGGTGATGGCCGGACTCGGCCCCTGGGTGCCCGACGGGCCGGACATGCCGGCGGTCGGCATCGCGGTGTCCGGGGGGGCGGACAGTCTCTGCCTGGCATTCCTCGCGGCGCGCTGGCGGCGCGCGGTACGGGCACTGGTGGTCGATCACGGGCTGCGCGCCGAATCGGGGCAGGAGGCGCGCCTGACGCTGGACCGGCTGCATGGTCTCGGCATTCCGGCCGACCTCCTGGTACTGGACGGCCTGATGCGCGGCCCCGGCCTGGCCGATCGCGCGCGGCGCGCCCGCTACGCCGCCCTGACGCAGGCCTGCCGGCAGGCGGGCATCGTCGACCTGCTGCTGGGACATCATGCGGACGACCAGGCGGAAACGATCGTGATCCGTCGTCGCGCCGCCAGCGGTCCCGACGGGCTGGCGGGCATGGCGTGGATCTCGTCGACGGCGGACCTGCGGCTGGTGCGGCCGTTCCTGGGATTCGGAAAGGAAAGGCTGCGCGCCACCCTCCGCCACGCCGGGCTGGCGTGGGTCGAGGATCCGTCGAATGCGGACCGGCGCGCCGAGCGGGCACGGGTGCGCGACGCGCTGGCCCGCGATCCGGATCACGCCGCACGGGCCGGCCGGTCGGCGGCGCGGGCGGGACGGGCGCGCATGGCGGCGGACCGCGACCAGGCCGCGATGCTGGCCGCGCGGGCGGAATATGCGCCGGGGGGCTGGGTCGCGCTGCCGGCGGACCTGCTGTCCGCCCGGATACTGGCCTCCGTGCTGCGGACGGTCTCGGGACGCGACTATCCGCCGCCGCGCCAGGCGGTGGCCGCACTGGTCAACGCCCCCCGGGCGGCGACCCTGGGCGGGGCCTGCCTGGTGCCGGCCGGCCCGGCGCTGCGCCGGGCCGGGCTGGTCTGGCTGGCGGTGCGCGAGGAATCGGCGATGGCCGACGCGGTTCCGGCCCGTTCCGGGGCCTGCTGGGACGGACGGTTCGTCCTGTGGGCGCCCCCCGGAACCGTGCTGGATGGCGTGACGTTCGGCGCGGCGGGACCGGTCGCGCGCTGGGCGCCCCCGGGGTGGCGGTCGCGCTGGCCGGCGCGGGCCTGGCGGACGCTGCCGGCCCTGCATCGCGGTGGCCGCGTGGCGGCGGTGCCGTTGGCCGGGATCTGCCATGTGCCGGACCTGGCGGGCGTGCGGATCGCGTTGCTGCCCGGGACGACGGTGGCGGAAAGCGGCCTGTTCGGCGACCTGCCCGGGGGACGGACGGGGTGAATTTGCCCTCGTGGGGCAAGAAAGACCGGGCATGGGGGTGTGAATGTCACCCGATCGGCCTATGTAAGGATGAACATTAGGTTGAAAAGGCGTCTGGCCCCTGGTCAGAATGAACGGTCTTGCGTGCTCCGGCACCGTACGGGAACCGGGTGGCGCCAGCGTATGGAACAATGGGCAAGATGAACAATTTTGGCCGGAACCTGGCCCTCTGGGTTATCATTATCGTGTTGCTGCTGTTGCTGTTCAACGTCTTCCAGCCCGGAAGCGTGCAGCACGCGTCGCAGCAGCTTGCATATTCCGATTTCATCGGGGACGTGAATGGCGGGCGGGTGCGCTCGGTCGTCGTGCAGGAGCACAATATCTCCGGCACGCTGACGGACGGCACGTCGTTCGAGACCTACACGCCGCAGGATCCGACGCTGATCCCCCGCCTGACCGAAAAGGGCGTGGAAGTCGTCGCCAAGCCGCAGGACAGCGATTCCAACCCCTTCCTGCGCTACCTGATCAATTACGCCCCGATCCTGCTGATGTTCGGCGCGTGGATCTTCATCATGCGCCAGATGCAGGCCGGCGGCGGCCGGGCGATGGGCTTCGGCAAGTCCCGCGCCCGCATGCTGACGGAAAAGCAGGGGCGCGTGACGTTCGATGACGTCGCCGGCATCGACGAGGCGAAGTCCGAGCTGCAGGAAATCGTCGACTTCCTGCGCGATCCGCAGAAATTCACCCGGCTGGGCGGCAAGATCCCCAAGGGCGTGCTGCTGGTCGGACCGCCGGGCACCGGCAAGACGCTGCTGGCGCGGGCCATCGCGGGCGAGGCGAACGTGCCGTTCTTCACGATCTCGGGTTCCGATTTCGTGGAGATGTTCGTGGGTGTCGGCGCCTCGCGCGTGCGCGACATGTTCGAGCAGGGCAAGAAGGCCGCCCCTTGCATCATCTTCATCGACGAAATCGACGCCGTGGGCCGCCATCGTGGCGCGGGCCTGGGCGGCGGCAACGACGAACGCGAACAGACCTTGAACCAGATGCTGGTCGAGATGGACGGGTTCGAGAGCAACGAAGGCGTGATCCTGATCGCCGCGACCAACCGTCCGGACGTGCTGGACCCGGCGCTACTGCGTCCCGGCCGCTTCGACCGCCAGGTGGTCGTGCCCAACCCCGACGTGGTGGGGCGCGAGAAGATCCTGCGCGTCCACATGCGCAAGGTGCCGCTGGCCTCCGACGTCGATCCGAAGGTGATCGCGCGCGGGACGCCGGGCTTCTCGGGCGCGGACCTGGCCAACCTGGTGAACGAGGCCGCGCTGATGGCCGCCCGCCTGGGCAAGCGCACCGTGGCGATGCTGGAGTTCGAGAACGCCAAGGACAAGGTGCTGATGGGCGCCGAGCGTCGTTCTCTGGTCATGAGCGACGACGAGAAGAAGATGACCGCCTATCACGAAGGCGGGCACGCGCTGGTCGCGATCCTGACGCCGGGCGCCGATCCGGTCCACAAGGCCACGATCATTCCGCGCGGCCGCGCGCTGGGCCTGGTCATGAGCCTTCCGGAGGGCGACCGCTATTCCAAGAGCCGCGCCAAATGCCTGGGCGAGCTGACCCTGGCCATGGGCGGGCGCGCGGCGGAGGAGATCATCTTCGGCGCCGACAACGTCTCGAACGGGGCATCGGGCGACATCAAGATGGCGACCGACCTGGCGCGCCGGATGGTGTCCGAATGGGGCATGAGCGACAAGCTGGGCATGATCGCCTATGGCGACAACGGCCAGGAGGTGTTCCTCGGCCACAGCGTGACCCAGAACAAGAACGTGTCGGAAGAAACGGTTCGCGAGATCGATGACGAGATCAAGAGCCTGATCGACGCGGCCTATGTCCGCGCGAGGACGCTGCTGATCGAGCATATCGACGAGCTGCATCGCCTGGCGCAAGCGCTGCTGGAATACGAAACCCTGTCGGGCGAGGAAATCCGCAAGGTGCTGCGCGGCGACAAGATCGAACGGATCGTGGTCGACGACCCGATGCCCGAGAACCGCCGGGCCTCGGTTCCGCCGACTCCGCCGGCGACGCCGCTGCCCTCGCCGGGCGGCGGGGGGCTGGATCCCGCCCCACAGCCGGGCTAAAGTTCCATCTCATTCGAATTCTGGAAACAGGCGGGGAATTTTCTCCGCCTGTTTTCGTTCCGACCGTACGATGATGGGAATGGCGGCATGGATGCTTTTCGGCTGGTCGAGCCGATGGGACTGGTCTTCGGGCAGGACGCGCACGCGGCCGTGGCGGCGGGTTTCGCCCATTGGCTGGTCGGCGGGCCGGCCGCATTTACCCTGGCCCGGCTGATCGGCGACGGGACGCCGCGCCTGGTGCCGGCATCCGACATTCCCGCCGACTGGCTGCCGGCGCTGGCGCGGGTGACGACGCCGCTGCCGTCGGCGGACCTGCCGGACGGGCCACAGGTCATGGGCATCCTGAACGTGACCCCCGACAGTTTCAGCGACGGCGGCCGACATTTCGGCCCCGAGGCCGCGATGCGTTCGGGGATCGCGATGGTGACGGCCGGTGCCGGCCTGCTGGATATCGGCGGCGAAAGCACCCGCCCGGGTTCGGCCGTCATCACGCCGCAGGAGGAATGGACCCGAATCGCCCCTGTCTTCGCGGAACTGCGAACCCAGACCGACGTGGCCCTGTCGGTCGACACGCGCAATGCGCGTACCATGGCGGCATCGCTGGCGATGGGGGTCAGGGTCATCAACGACATCTCGGCCCTGATGCATGATCCATATGCGCTGGCGGTCGTGTCCGATGCGGCCTGTCCGGTGGTACTGATGCATATGCGCGGTACGCCGCAGACGATGGGCCGCCTGGCGGTCTACGACGACGTGGCGGTCGACGTGGTCCGTGAACTGGCCGCGCGGATCGACCAGGCCGTCGCGGCGGGCATCGACCGTCGCCGGATCGTCATCGACCCCGGCATCGGGTTCGCCAAGACCGGACCGCAGAACGCCGAATTGCTGGCACGGCTGCCGATCCTGGCGAACCTGGGCTGCCGGGTGCTGCTGGGCACCTCGCGCAAGCGCATGCTGGGCGACCTGGCGCATGTGCCGGTGGCCTCGGAACGCGATCCGGGCACCCTGGTCAGCAGCCTGCCGGGCATGGCACTGGGCAATCCCATCCTGCGGGTGCACAACGTGGCGTCCATGGTGCAGGCCGTGCGGGTCTGGCAGGGGCTGTGGACCTGCGATAAGGCTGTGGCAGGCCGGCCCACGGCCACGCGTACCCAGGGATAGCCAAGGCATGACCAAGACGAGAAAACTGTTCGGCACCGACGGAATCCGGGGGACCGCCAACCAGGACCCCATGACGGTGGAAATCGCGCAGAAGCTGGGACAGGCCGCCGGCCTGCACTTCACGCACGGAACTCATCGCCACCGGGTGCTGCTGGGCAAGGATACGCGGCTGTCCGGCTACATGATCGAATGCGCGCTGGTCTCCGGCTTCCTGTCCGCCGGCATGGACGTGACCCTGGTCGGGCCGATGCCCACGCCCGCGATCGCGATGCTGACGCGCTCGCTGCGTGCCGACCTGGGCGTCATGATCTCGGCCTCGCACAATCCGTTCGGCGACAACGGGATCAAGCTGTTCGGGCCGGACGGGTTCAAACTGTCGGACGAGACCGAGGCCGGGATCGAGGCCCTGATGCGCTCCGACCTGACCGGGCAGCTGGCGGCGCCCGACCGGATCGGGCGGGCATCGCGCCTGAACGACGCCGTCGGCCGGTATATCGAGAACGCCAAGGGCTCGTTCCCGCGCGGACGGCGCCTGGACGGGCTGCGGATCGTGATCGATTGCGCGAACGGCGCGGCCTATCGCGTGGCACCGACGGCGCTGTGGGAGCTGGGGGCCGAGGTCATCCGGATCGGCTGCGAGCCCAACGGCATCAACATCAACGAGAAATGCGGATCGACCCGGCCCGAGGCCCTCTGCGCGGCGGTGCTGGAGCATGCGGCGCATATCGGCATCGCGCTCGACGGCGACGCCGACCGGGTACTGATCGCCGACGAGCAGGGGCGGCTGATCGACGGCGACCAGATCCTGGCGCTGATCGCCCGGTCCTGGGCCCGGCAGGGGCGGCTGAACACGGCGCAGATCGTCGCCACCGTGATGTCGAACATGGGGCTGGCCCGCTGCCTGGAGGGGATGGGCCTGGAACTGGTGCGCACGGCGGTCGGCGACCGGTATGTGGTGGAGCGCATGCGCGAACTGGGCGCCAATATCGGCGGCGAGCAGTCCGGCCACATGGTCCTGTCCGATTTCGCCACTACGGGCGACGGGCTGGTGGCGGCCCTGCAGGTCCTGGCGGTTCTGGTGGAGGAAGGCCGTCCGGCCAGCGAGGTCTGCCGGATGTTCACGCCGTTCCCGCAGATGCTGCGCAATGTGCGCTTCATCGGCGAAAGCCCGCTGCACGCCCCGTCGGTGCAGGAGGCCAAGCGCCAGGCGGAGGCCGAACTGGGCACGGCGGGCCGCCTGCTGCTGCGCGAAAGCGGGACGGAGCCGCTGGTCCGCGTGATGGCCGAGGCCGAGGATCCCGCGCTGGTGGAACGGGTGGTCGCCGCCATGTGCGCCGCGATCGGTTCGGCCCAGGTCGCGGCGTGATGGCGGGGCGTGAGGGCGTAGGGCGATGAAAGGCCGCGTTCTCGTCGTCGCCGGCAGCGATTCCGGCGGCGGGGCCGGGATCCAGGCGGATATCAAGGCGATCACGGCGCTGGGCGGTTTCGCCATGACGGCCGTATCGGCGCTGACGGCGCAGAACACGCTGGGCGTGCAGGAGGTCTTCGCCGTCCCGGTGGAATTCGTCACGCGGCAGATGCTCTGCGTCCTGGACGATCTCGGCGCCGATGCGTTCAAGAGCGGCATGCTCGACCGGGCGGACATCATCAGGGCGGTGGCCAGCGTCATCCGTGCCCGGCCGGATATCCCCTACGTCCTGGATCCCGTCATGGTGGCTAAGGGCGGATCGCGGCTCCTGCAGGACAACGCGGTCGACACGCTGAAGCGCGACCTGCTGCCGCTGGCGACCCTGCTGACCCCCAACCTGCCCGAGGCCGAGGTGCTGGTCGGCCGCCCGATCCGGAATGTCGATGACATGCGCCGCGCGGCGATGGAACTGCGCGGTGCCGGGGCGCGGGCCGTGCTGCTGAAGGGCGGTCACCTGGAGGGCGACGTGCTGACCGACGTGCTGGTCAGCGAGTCGGGCACCGAGTTGTTTGCGGGGGCGCGGCTGCAGACGCGCCATACGCATGGGACCGGATGCACCCTCGCCAGCGCGATCGCCACCGGACTGGCGCAGGGCATGGGCCTGCATGATTCGGTGGTGCGGGCGCGCACCTACCTGCGGGCGGCGATCGCGGCGGCGCCCGGCTATGGCGCCGGGGCCGGGCCGCTGGATCACGGGGTGACGATGCGGCCGGACATCCTGCCGTAAACTCCGACCCCGTTTAACAATCCTTGCCGGCGATCCGACGCGGGTTCCCCTTGCGTCGCGCGGCCGGCGCTTTCAGGCAGACTTCTGGCGGGCTGTTTTATAAAGCATTTTCACGCATTCGGGTCCGCGACCCGAATGCGGTCCGCCCCGCGGGGGCTGGAGATCAGAAGCGACGTCCGTGAGGGGGCCGCCGCCGGGGCGCGGGGCCCTGCCGGAGGGGCGACTCCAGCCCGTCGCACGCGGGGCCGTCCGATACGCCCGACATCCTGACGATGACCGGCAACAGGCGCGAGACATGGCGCGGCCGCAGAACGCCACGGGTGCGCAATCCCTGGATGGCACGCACCGCAACCCACGCGCATCCCAGCGCGACGTGATGGGTGAAGCCAAGCCGGTCCGCGGTGGACCCCGCCGGGCTGCGATCCGCCTCGGCCCGGTGGGGCCGCGGGGCCGGGGGAATCGTGTGGCGCAGGACGCTGCCGCGGCACCAGGCCCGCAGGGGAACGGCCGGTGTCGCGCCACGCAACGCCCGGGATGTGGCGGTGGCAGGCGCGCGGTTCATGCGCGCGGATCCCGCCACGCGGGGCGCGGAACATGCGGAATGGGACAAAAAGCCATGAAACGGGCCTCCTGCTGCTCAAGCGGGTTGCTCGAACCGGGAAGCCCGAAGCCGGTCGGCCGACCGGACGGGGTCAGCAGGCTGGCAGGACGGTCAGACCCGGATACGCACGATGCCTGCGAACGGACCGGGCGCACGACATGTGTCGGGCGTGGCCCCCCCGCGAGGCGTTTCTAGATCGGGGGTTCATGATCGTTTCTTGTTTGGGGTGCCGCATCGCGTCCAGTGGCCGCAAGACGACGTTCGGTGCGGCTGGATACACCCGCTTTCCTGCCCGGTTCAAGGAAAAAACGTATCTCGAAACGAAACCGCATCGAAGGAAGGGCAGGGTTCAATGCCTCAGGTGAGGAGATCGTTGATATAACATATGCGTGAAACGTGGGGTTGTAAGTCGCGATAGACGTCTCATGAAGATTGTTTCCGGGAAAAATCACACTTATAGGTAGTAATTGTTTGTAAATAAAACCTGTGGTGGTCCAATGCGCGTTCTTCTCGTCGAACATGATGGTGACACGGCTGAAGGTACTTCCGGCACATTGCGGTCAATCGGCTATTCGGTAGACCATGTCTCCACGGGGCGGGAGGCGGTCGAGATGCTTCGTCGGTACGACTATGACCTGGCGCTTCTGGAAATGGTCCTGCCGGACATGGAGGGGTACGAGGTCGTGCGATCGATCCGGGCCGCGCGGATCGACACGCCGGCGATGGTCCTGTCCAGCCTGGTCCGGCCGCAGGCCAAGGTGAAGGCCTTCTCCGCCGGGGCGGACGACTACGTCACCAAGCCGTACGATCCGACGGAACTGGCGGCGCGGATGCAGGCCGTGGTCCGGCGGTCGAAAGGGTATTGCGAGCCGACCTTGCGGGCGGGACGACTGCAGCTCTGCCTGGACAGCCGCGAGGTCTCGGTCGACGGGCGGGCGGTGCACCTGACCGGCAAGGAATACCTGATCCTGCAGTTGCTGCTGCTGCGAAAGGGCATGGTGCTGACCAAGGACGCGTTCCTCAACCACCTCTACGGCGGCATGGACGAGCCCGAAATGAAGATCATCGACGTCTTTATCTGCAAGTTACGCAAGAAGCTTCAGCAGGCCGGGGCCGAGAACCTGATCACCACGGTCTGGGGCCAGGGATATATGCTGAAGGAGGACGCGGTGCCTCGGACGATGGCGGTAAAGTCCGTCGCGGTCCCGGCGGCCGGCCGGGCGTCGTCCCTTACCGCACTCTGATCCCGGTCCCTGCCGGCAATGCCGCCGGGACGCGGTCCAAAAAAAAAGCAGGGTCCGAAGACCCTGCAAGTTCAAAATGATGATTCGATATGCGATGCCCCCATCGCCCTGTCCTTATGGCAGGACGGCGGGGGCGGCGACATGATCTGGATCAAAGATCGATGACAATCTCGCAAGGATGGACGCCGGGGCGGATCGCCGGTTTCCGCCGGGCGGCACAGGTCATTCCGGATGGGAATGACCCCCTGACCAAGTAGCACTTGAGCGTTGCGGCGCCAGAACGCACATCAGTCCGGCGGATGACGATCCGGCGCGAGGCCGGATTGCGCGATGCGGCCAGAGCAGCGGACACAGGGCGGCGGATGATGCTGACGGGAACGAACGGGCGCGGGCAGGCGGGGCAGGGCGTGCGCCCGGCCCGCCGGGCTGGGACGACGCGATATGCTGGCTGATCCGCGATCCCACGGCCTGTGGGAATGCACCGCGCCCGCCGCTCCGGCCTCGACGGCGCTGTCCGGACAGGTCACGACACGGGTGGCCATCGTGGGCGCGGGGTATACCGGCCTGTCCGCCGCCCTGAATCTGGCATCTGCGGGAATCGAGGCGGTGGTGCTGGACGGCGCCGAGATCGGCTTCGGGGGATCGGGGCGCAATGTCGGCCTGGTCAACGCCGGCATGTGGGTCATGCCCGACGACCTGCCGGGCACGCTGGGCCAGCCTCATGGCGAACGGCTGCTGTCCCTGCTGGGCAACGCGCCGGCCGAGGTCTTCGACCTGATCGACCGGCATGCCATCGCGTGCGAGGCCGAACGGGCCGGCACCCTGCATTGCGCCGACGATGAAAAGGGGACGCGCGAACTGCGCGAACGCGCCCGGCAATGGCAGGCGCGCGGCGTGGCCGTGCGCCTGCTGGATTCGGCGGAAACGCGCACCATGACCGGCAGCGTGGCCTATCGCGCCGCCATGCTGGACCCGCGCGCGGGGACGATCCAGCCCCTGGCCTATGCGCGCGGGCTGGCGTCGGCGGCCATTGCGGCGGGGGCGCGGATCTTCACGCGTTCGCCCGTCACCGGCTGCATGCAGTCCGGCGCGCGCTACCAGCTGGATCTTCCGGGCGGGCAGGTGCTGGCGGACCAGGTCATCGTGGCGTCAAATGCCTACGGCACCGGCCCATGGACCGCTCTGGCACAGGAATTGATGCCGCTGCCTTACTTCAACTGCGCGACGCCGCCACTGCCCGAGTCCGTGCGGCAGACCATCCTGCCCGGACGGCAGGGGGCCTGGGACACGCGCCGCATCCTGAGGTCGTTCCGCATGGACCATGCCGGGCGGCTGGTGTTCGGCAGTGTCGGCGCGCTGTCCGGCGCGGGGTTGAGCGTGCACCGGGAATGGGCGCGGCGTTCGGTGGCGCGGATGTTCCCGCAGGTCGGGCCGGTGCGGTTCGAAACCGAATGGTTCGGCACCATCGGAATGACCGCCGACAATCTGCCCCGCTTTCATCGCCTGGCGCCGGGAATCGTCGCGATCTGCGGCTATAACGGGCGGGGTATCGCGCCGGGTACCGTGTTCGGCCGCGTGCTGGCCGACGTGGTGCGCGGCGTCACCGACGATGCGTCCCTGCCGTTGCCGGTCGCGGATATCCGCCCGCCGGGGTTTCGCCGGGCGCGGCAGATCTTCTATGAAGCCGGTGCCTGCCTTGCCCATGCGGCGGGGGAGCGGGTGAAGACCCGAGGCTGACCCGTTTTCCCCAACTTTCCCCCAATTCTTCGTACGATCATGTTCTGACAGGATATCCGATGCGCGACCTTTCCGCCGAAACCCGATCCCTTCTGGCCTCGCTCGATGTTCCGGCCGACGCGCTGGCCGGCGACATGTCCGTCCGCTCCCCGGTGGACGGGCGCGACATCGCGCGGGTGCGTGCCGCGACGCCGCAGGAGGCGCAGGATGGCATCGCGGCGGCCCGTGCCGCCTTCCTGGCCTGGCGGCTGGTGCCCGCGCCGCGCCGGGGCGAACTGGTGCGCCTGCTGGGCGAGGAATTGCGCGCCGGCAAGGAGGCCCTGGGCCGCCTGGTGTCGATCGAGGTCGGCAAGTCCCCGTCCGAAGGGCTGGGCGAGGTCCAGGAGATGATCGACATCTGCGACTTCGCCGTCGGCCTGTCGCGCCAGCTGCACGGCCTGACCATCATGACCGAACGGCCCGAGCACCGCATGATGGAGACGTGGCACCCGCTGGGCGTGACGGGTGTGATCTCGGCCTTCAATTTCCCGGTCGCGGTGTGGTCGTGGAACGCGGCGCTGGCGCTGGTCTGCGGCAATTCGGTCGTCTGGAAGCCGTCCGAGAAGACGCCGCTGACCGCCCTGGCCTGCGCGGCCATCTTCCGCCGGGCCGCCGACCGCTTCGCGGCGTCGGGCAGCGCCGTGCCCGACGGGCTGCTGGTCCTGCTGAACGGCGGGCGCGAGATCGGCGAGATCCTGGTCGATCATCCGGACGTGCCGCTGGTATCGGCCACGGGATCGACGGCGATGGGCCGCGCGGTCGGCCAGCGCCTGGCCGACCGCTTCGCCCGCGCCATCCTGGAACTGGGCGGCAACAACGCCGCCATCGTGACGCCGTCGGCGGACCTGGAACTGACCCTGCGCGGCGTCGCCTTCGCCGCCATGGGCACGGCGGGACAGCGCTGCACCACGCTGCGTCGCCTGTTCGTGCATGACAGCGTCTATGACGGTTTCGTCGCGCGCCTGAAGTCGGCGTACGAATCGGTCACGGTCGGCAGCCCGCTGGACGAGGGCAATCTGGTCGGCCCGCTGATCGATGCGGCGTCGATGGACCGCATGCAGCAGGCGCTGGACGCGGCACGCGCCCTGGGCGGCGTCGTGACCGGCGGCAATCGCGAAAAGGCCGAGGATTTCCCCGATGCGTTCTATGCCCGGCCGGCCCTGGTCGAAATGGCCGAACAGGCAGGCCCCGTCCTGGACGAGACGTTCGCGCCGATCCTGTACGTCATGAAATACACCGACCTGGACCAGGCGATCGCCGCACAGAACGCGGTGCCGCAGGGCCTGTCTTCGGCGGTCTTCACCACCGACCTGCGGCAGGCGGAACGCTTCCTGTCGGCGGCCGGGTCCGATTGCGGCATCGCCAACGTCAATATCGGCACGTCGGGGGCCGAGATCGGCGGTGCGTTCGGTGGCGAGAAGGAAACCGGCGGTGGCCGCGAATCCGGTTCGGATGCGTGGAAGGGCTATATGCGCCGGGCGACCAACACGATCAATTACGGCTCTACCCTGCCGCTGGCGCAGGGTGTGTCCTTCGATATCGTGTAAGGCCGGTTCGCGTTAATGGCGGAATCCCTCCAAGCCTGTCCGAAAACGGGGACAGGCGCGCGGGGGCGGCCTTCGGGGCCGTGTCCGGCGTGGGTTTTCCAGCACCGAAGCGGGGCGGCCTGATGAACCGGCTGCTCCGGGGCATAGAGAACGCGCGTCGGATTGCCCCGGCGCGCATGTGCAACAGGCTGTCAGGGCTCTGCCCTGAAACCCGCCAGAGGCCATCGGCCTTTGGAAACCACTCTGTTTTATCCATGATCGGGGTCCCGGCCCCGTCCCTGATCGGATCGGGACATTTGTCATGAACATGTACGATGCAACGGCGACGGCCCGCCTTCTGCCCTATGCCGCCCTGGTCGAGGCGCTGGAAGCCGCGATGGCGGACTATCGCGACGGCGCCATCCTGTGCCCGGAACGGCAGGTGATGCAGGCGCCGTCGGGCGCTGGCGTGCTACTGTCCATGCCTTGCGCCGGGCCAGACCTGCTGTGCCACAAGCTGGTCACCGTCTATTCCGGCAACCCCGCCCAGGGCCTGCCGGCCATCCACGGGCAGGTGACGTGCGGCGACGCGCGGACCGGGCGGTTGCTGTTCACCCTGGACGGCCCGGTGACGACCGGTCGCCGGACGGCGGCGGTGACGCTGGTGGGAATACGCCGGTTGCTGCCCCATGCCCCGCGCCGCATCCTGGTCATCGGCACGGGGGCGCAGGCCGATGCCCATGTCCAGGCGCTGGCCGACACCTGGCCCCAGGCGGCGGTGTTCGTGCAGGGGCGTTCGGTCGCGCGCGAACGCGCGGTCGCGGGACGGACCGGCCTGCCGGTCGGCCTCGTATCCGCGGGGGACGATCCGGGCGACGTGGATGTCGTGATCCTGGTCACGACGTCGCATGTGCCGCTCTATGACCTGCCGCCCCGGCCCGGCCGCCTGATCGTCGGCGTCGGGGCCTTCCGTCCCGACATGGTGGAAATCGGCGCCACCACCATTGGCGGCAGTGTCCTGTATGTCGACGATCCGGTAGGCGCGCCGGTCGAGGCCGGGGATTACATCCAGGCCGGCGTCGCGTGGGGGCAGGTCCACCCCCTGGTCGAGGCGGTCGACGGCCCTCCGCCGCCGGCCGATCGGCCGGTGGTGTTCAAGAGCGTCGGCTGCGCCGCCTGGGACCTGGCCGCCTGCCGCGTGGCCCTGCGACAGATGGGGCAGGCCTGAGAGGCCGGTGTAAAATTCGCCCTGCCGGCGATCCGACGCGCGCGTCCTGTCGCCGCGCTCGCGGAATCCGGACCGGCCTTGCGCTGCTGTGCCTGGCCCTGGTCCCCGATCGTGCGTGGGCGCAGACGGCATGCGCGGATTTCGGCGCCGGCGGCGTCCTGCCGACGCTCGTGCGGCCGGCGCTGGCGGTGCGGACGCACCTGCTGTGCAATCGGGCCTATGCCGTGCTGGCGTCGGGCGTGTCGCGCGGTCCGCTGTGGTCGGCCGAACATCTGACGGCGGCCGCGGTCGTGGCGGCCGGGGCCCTGCCGCGTACGGGCACTTTCGCCGCCGACCCGCGCCTGCCGCCATCCGATCGGGCGGAAATCGACGATTTTCGCCGTTCGGGCTACGATCGCGGCCATATGGCGCCGTCGGGCGACATGGCCGACGACGCGGCGCAGCAGGAGAGCTTCCTGCTGTCCAACATCGTACCGCAGGCCGGTGACCTGAACCGCGGCATCTGGGCCGGGATCGAGGAGGCGGTGCGGAACCTGGCCCGGCGGGACGGCGATCTGTACGTCGTCACCGGCCCGGCCTTTCATGCGCGCGACCTGTCGCGCATCGGCGGCCATGTGCTGGTGCCGACCTCGACCTGGAAGGCGGTCTATGATCCGGCGCGGAACGGGGCCGGGGTCTATGTCTGCCGCAATCGCGCGGTACGCCCGACCTGCAACGAGGTGACGGTCGACACGCTGATCCGCGTGGTCGGGATCGATCCGTTTCCCGCGCTGCCGGATGCGGTGAAGACGGCACGCTTCGACCTGCCGCATCCCGATGCCGGCCCGGCGGATCGCAGGACGCGGCAGCAGATGCGCGAGATCGAGCGCCTGTGGCGCAGATGGCTGAAGGGGTAGGGAACATGACGCGACGCCTGGTGCCATTCGCCGACGACACGATGTCGGAAACGATCGACGGCATGACGATCGAAAACGGGCGTGACGCCATCGCGTTCTACGGCCGGACCGACCTGACGCGCGACCGGCCGGGGCTGGACCGCGCGCGGCGCCTGCTGGCGATGCTGCATGACGTGGTCATCGCGCTGGAGGCCGACCCTGCGCTGCCGGATGCCGTGCCCGGCCCGAAGCCGCCGGACCGGGTGCGCAATCCCTTCGGCTGAGGTTGCCGCAAGGATGGCCTGATCCCCGGGGAAACCGTTCTTGCTCGTCACGATTATGAATTTGCGCGGCGTCGGTTGCCTGCGCATCTGTTGCGCGGACGGATCGGGTCGTGGAACATGGCGCCGCGCCGGCGCGCTTCGCCTGCCCGGACCGGTCCGGCGGCCACCAGAGGGGACGGGACGGATGGGTCTGACGACAGAGGGCGCGGCGACAGGCGGGATCGAGACGGGAACGATCTACAGCATTCCGCACGCCCACCGGCACGGCCGGTCGCGCGACCTGTTCACCGTCTGGTTCGGGTCGAACATGATGATGCTGACGATCGTCACCGGCGCGCTGGCGACGACCGTCTTTCATCTGTCGCCGGTGGTGGGCCTGCTGTCCGTCGTGGCGGGCAACCTGGTCGGTGCCGTCTTCATGGCGCTGCATGCGGCGCAGGGGCCCGGCCTGGGCGTGCCGCAGATGGTGCAGACGCGCGGCCAGTTCGGATCGCTGGGCGCCGTGCCGGTCACCGTGCTGATGGTGGTGATGTACGTGGGCTTCGCCGCGTCGAACCTGGTGCTGGGGGGCGAGGGACTGCAGAGCATGACCCCGGGCCTGGGGCGCATGCCGGGCATCCTGATCATCGCTGCGCTGGTCGTGCCGCCCGTCATCTGGGGATACCGCCTGATCCATGCCGCGACCCGGCTGATGACGGTGCTGTGCGGCGGCGCGGTGCTGCTGTCGCTGCTGTGGGTGGGCGTGCGGGCCGGCGGGACGGTCGCCTGGATGTCGGGCGGCGCGTCCGTCACCGGCGTCCTGGGCGCGTTCTCGGTCTCGGCCCTGTGGCAGATCGCCTATGCGCCGTATGTCTCGGATTATTCGCGCTACATGCCGGCGGACGAACGCGGGATGCGCATGGCGTTCCATGCCACCTACTGGGGGACGGTGCTGGGGTCGGTCCTGCCGATGGCGCTGGGGGTGGTGCTGGGCGGGCTGGCCCATGGCGGGCCCGTGGTGGCGACGATGTCGGGCCTGCTCGGCCCCGTGGCGACGCCGGTCATGGTGATCCTGTCGGTGGGCATCGCGGTGACCGATGCGATGAACGTGTATTGCGGCACGCTGTCGTCGCTGACGGTGCTCCAGACCTTCTGGCCGCATGCCCGCTTCGGGCTGGGCTGGCGCCTGGCCATGGCCGTCGTCCTGATGGTCGCCGCCTTGCTGATGGCGTTGTTCTTCGCCGGCAGCTTCATGGAAAGCTATACCGAATTCCTGAACCTGCTGATGGCGGTGCTGGTGCCGTGGACCGCGATCAACCTGGTGGATTACTACCTCGTCCGCCATGGCGCCTATGACGTGGACTCGTTCTTCCATGCGGACGGGGGCATCTACGGCTACGTCAACGGCCCGGCGCTGATCTGCTACGTGGTCGGGATCGCCGTGCAGGTGCCGTTCCTGTCGAACGGGCTCTATACCGGTCCGCTGGCGCGGGCGATGGGCGGGGTCGACCTGTCCTGGCTGGTGGGGCTGGCGGTGACGGCGCCGCTCTATCTCTGGATGGCCGTGCGCGCCGGCCTGACCGATGTATCGGGCACCATGCCCGATGGCGGCGCGCGCATCGCGGCGGGGAACGGGCTATGAACCGGACCGTGGATTTCCTGGCCCGTCTCGTGGCCTTCCCCACGATCAGCCGGCAGACCAACCTGCCGCTGCTGGACTGGGTCGAGGGCGAACTGGCGGGGACCGGCGCGCGCATCCGCCGCCTGCCGGGCGACGCGCCGGGACGGGGCAGCCTGCTGGCCACCATCGGTCCCGACCGCGACGACGGGATCGTGCTGTCGGCGCACAGCGACGTGGTTCCGGTGGCGGGGCAGGACTGGACGTCCGACCCGTTCGAACTGACCGAACGCGACGGCCGGCTGTACGGACGCGGCAGCAGCGACATGAAGGGCTTCCTGGCCTGCATGCTGACGGCGGCGCATGAGGCCGCGCGGCGTCCGGCGCTGGCGCGCCCGCTGCATCTGGCCGTGTCGTATGACGAGGAAATCGGCTGCGTCGGCGTGCGATCGCTGCTGCGGCAGTTGCGCGATGACGGGTTCCGGGCCGGGGGCTGTGTGGTGGGCGAACCGACCGACCTGCAGGTCGCCGTGGGGCACAAGGGCAAGGTCGCGGCGACGATCACCTGCACCGGGCGGGCCGCCCATTCGGCCAATCCCTATCTGGGCCGGAACGCGATCCTGATGGCGGCCGACATGGTGCGCGCGATCGAGGCCCTGCAACATGACCTGGAACGCGATGGCGCGCGTGCCGACGGCTATGCCGTGCCCTTCGGCACCGTGCAGGTCGGCATCATCCAGGGCGGCACCGCGCTGAACATCGTGCCGGACCGCTGCACGGTCGCGTTCGAAATGCGGCTGCTGCCGGGCGACGACCCTGCGCCTTATCTGGAACGGCTGCGTCAGGCCGCCGCCCGCATCGTGGGCGAGCGTGCCCCGGCCTCCGGCACCGGCGGCGAAATCGCGATCACGGTGGACAACGCCTATCCGGGGCTGGTGCCGGATACCGGGTCCGATATCTGTGCGCTGGGCCTGGCGGCAGCGGGACGGAACGAGGTCGTCAGCGTCGATTTCGGGACCGAGGCCGGGTTGTTCCAGGAACAGCTCGGCCTGCCCTGCATTATCTGCGGCCCCGGCTCGATCGACCGGGCGCACAAGCCGGACGAATATGTGACCCGCGCCGAACTGGCGGAGGGGGACCGCTTCCTGGCGCGGGTGATCGACGCGCTGGTGGGGTGATCCCGCTTCGGGATGCTGCTCCATGGATAGATCGGGCTCCGCCCGAACCCGGCAAGGACCTCGGCCCATGCATCCCGTTCGTTTTATGAAGTCCTGGGTTTCCAAAGGGCGGCGCCCTTGCCGTCGCCGCTTGGCATCAATCCGTGCCGGGCAGCGGGCGGTTGGCCAGGATCTCGCCGCACAGCGACAGGAAGGCGGCCGTGCGGGGCGTGCGGCGCAGGCCGGCGATCCGCGCGGTGCCGTATTTCAGTTCGCGGTGCGTGCCCTTCAGCGCCAGGTAGGACAAGGGCCGTCCGTCCAGCGCCGCGCGATTGCGCGGACGGGCGTTGGCCAGACTGAATCCCACGCCCCGGGCCACGAGGCTGCGGACCACGTCGATGCTCTGGAACCGTCCGGCGACCTGCGGGGTCAGGCCCGCCTGGCTGAACAGCATCAGGAAATAGTCGCGCGACAGCGGCAGGTCCAGCAGCAGGAACGGATCGGACGCCAGTTCCGCCAGGGTCACCGTCCGCCGCTTGGCCAGCCGGTGGCTGGCCGACACGAAGGCGAAGGGCGGCAGGGTGGCCAGCGGTTCGAATTCCAGGTCGGGGGGAATGTTCAGGTCATAGGCCAGGAAAGCGGCGATTTCCCCGTTGCGCAGTTTCTCGATCAGTTCGCCATGATGGCCGGCCACGACCTTCAGCCGCGCGCCGGGATGGCGGGCCTCGAAGGTCTGGATCAGGTCCGGCACCACCAGCGGATACAGCGTGGTCATGCATCCGACCTCCAGCAGGCCGTCGATCCGCTCGGCGATCGTTGCGCCTGCGGCATCCAGGTCCTGCGCCTGCTGCAGCAGGACCCGGGCCTCGCGCAGGAAGATCTGGCCCTCGGCGGTCAGGGACAGGCCCAGCGCATGGTGACGGATGAAGAGCGGGATCTGGAACACGTCCTCCAGATGCGCGATGGCGGCCGAGATCGAGGGTTGCGAAATATGCACCAGCCGCGACGCCGTCGTGATCGACCCGCTTTCCGCCGCCGCCACGAAATATTCGATCTGCTTCAGGGTAAATCGCATGGCGGCCTCCGTCCGGGCCCATCTTTCCCGCCGGGGGCCGGGTTGGCAAATCCCGCGGGTCAGTGACCGCCCATCAGGGCCAGGCCCTCGGCAACCGAGACGAATTCGCCGCCCGTATCGACGCGGTCCGCGCCGAACCGGTCGACGAACAGGGCCCGCACGGCCGGCACGAAGGACGTGCCGCCGGTCAGGAACACCCGGTCGATCTCGCCGGCCGCCAGGTTTGCCCTGTCCAGCGCCGCCGACACCGCGTCATCGAACTGCGCCAGGTCGGGGGCGATCCAGCCTTCGAATTCCGCGCGGGTGATCGCGCGTTCGATGCGGATGTCCTTGTGCGCGAAGCGCAGGATGGTGCTGTCGGCGGTGGACAGCGCGCTTTTCGCGGCCCCGACCGCGCGATACAGCGCCTGGCCCTGCTGGTCCTCGATCAGGTTCGACAGCGCCCGCAGCCGGTCCGGTTCCGATGCGGTGCGCGTGACGTCGGCGATGGCGCGCAGCGTCTGCGGCGTGCGCATCAGCGACAGGCGATGCCAGCGCGCCAGGCTGGCGTACCATTCGATGGGAACCGGCAGCGGTTCGCCGCCCATCACGCGATAGGTGCTGTCGCGTCCCAGGCAGGGCGAGACCACATTGTCGATGATGCGGTAATCGAACTGGTCCCCGGCGATACCGACGCCGGCATGGCCCAGCGGCACCGCGCGGCGCGTGTCGCCGGGGTCGAAGCGCAGGACCGAAAAATCGCTGGTGCCGCCGCCGAAATCCCCGACCAGGATGGTGGCCGGCGCGTCCAGGCGCTGGGCGAAGCGCCAGCCGGCGGCCTCGGGTTCCAGCGCCACGGCGATGCCGCCGAAGCCCGCCGCGGCGAAGCCGTCGCGCAGGCGCTGCTCGCCGAACGCATCGTCGGGCATTTCTCCGGCGAAGCGGACGGGCCGGCCGACGGTGGCGCTGACCTCGGCCGGGTCGATTCCGATTTCGCGCATCAGGCAGGCCAGGAACTGGCCGACCAGCATCTCCAGCGTCAGCCGGCGCCCCAGCAGCCGGGTCTCGCGGAACGAACTCTGCGCCAGGTACGACTTCATGGACATGATCAGCCGGCTTTCCGCCGGGTCGTCCAGATAGGCGTCGATCGCGGCGGGGCCGATCGCCTCATGCACCGCCAGGCGGCCGCGCACCTCTTCCTGCCACAGGCACAGCAGCGTGCGGCAGGTGTCGGCGTCCGGGTGGCCGGGGAAGGAAAAGCGCGCGGTGCGCGTGCGCCCGTCCGGTTCGGCGATGACCACGACGCTGTTGGTCGTGCCGAAATCGATGCCGATCCAGGTACGGTTCCTGAGGGGAGTTTTCGGGGCGGTCGATGACATCGGGCGTGCATAGGTGCCGCCGCCGCCGATGTCCATCCGGGCTCCGGATCATTATTTCATCGAGCATCCCCACGCCGTCAGGCCTGCGATCTGAACGTGATTCGCCTCTATCGCGCCAGCCGGAAAGTCAGGTTCAGGCGCGTGCGCCCGGTCAGGGGATGGATTCCGTCGGCCAGCGTATGGATGCCGTGATAGGTCAGGCGGGCCGGCCCGCCCCAGACCACGACGTCCCCATGTTCCAGCGGGATGCGCCGCACCCGGTCCGTCCGCGCGGGACCGCCCCACAGGAACAGGGCCGGTAGGCCCAGCGAGACCGACACGATGGGCCGGTCGAAATCCCGTTCGTTCCTGTCCTGGTGCAGGGTCAGGCGGGTGCCGGGATCGTAGCGGTTGATCAGGCAGGCATCGGGCTGGAAGCCTGCGAACCCCGCCTGTGCCGCCGCCTGCGCGGCCAGGGCGGAAAAGAGGACGGGCAGGGCCGGCCAGGGGCGGCCGGTCGCGGGATCGACCGGCGTGTAGCGATAGCCCGACCGGTCCGATATCCAGCCGGCCTGCCCGCAATTAGTCATGGCGACCGACATCGTGCGTCCACCCGGCGTCGTCATGCGGCGGAACGGCGCCGCGGCCGCGATGTGATCGATGGCCGCCAGCAGCGCCGGCGCGTCGTTCCGTGCGAAGCCGCCCAGCACCATCGCCCCGGGCGCCAGCACATGGTCGCGCGGTGCGGTGAACAGGTCGAACGACGGATGGCCGGGCGGGACGGGATCAGGCGGCATCGTGGAAGATGATCCCCAGCGTGTGGCGCAGGCCCGACCGGACGGTGCCGACGCCGTGGCGCATCGCCACCCGGTAGGGGCCGCGCGTCCCCTGCACGGGCCGGTGGTTGACCGCGAAGATCACCGCATCGCCCTTGTCCAGCGGCACGACATCGGCGCGGGACTGCATGCGCGGTCGCTGTTCCGTCAGGATGAAGGCGCCGCCGGTGAAATCGTCGTCCGGGCGCGACAGCAGGATGGCGACCTGAAGGGGAAAGACCTGCGCGCCGTACAGGTCCTGGTGCAGGCAGTTATAATCGCCCGGTCCGTATCGCAGCAGCAGCGGCGTGGGGCGGCATTGCCCGGCCGCATGGCAGGTCGCGATGAAATCGGCATGGCGGGCGGGAAAGCGGGCCGCCAGTCCCATGCGGGCATGCCATCCATTGGCAATGGCCGCCAGCGGCGGATAGAGCGTCCTGCGCAATGTTTCCACCAGGGGCGGGAGCGGGTAGGCGAAATATCTGTATTCACCGCGCCCGAACCCGTGCCGTTCCATCACCACCCGCGACCGGAATCCATCCGGGCGGTCATACAGGCCGGCGATCGCGTCGGCGTCGGCGGGCGCCAGCATCCCCGGCAGGCAGGCCCAGCCGCGCGCATCCAGGGCGGCGGCGACGTGGGACCAGTCCGGTCCCGGTTCCCTGTCCGGCGGGGGCGGGGCGGCAAAGGGCAGGCTGTCCTGCATCATGCCGATGCCTCGCGCGCGATCAGGGCGCGTTTGCGGGCGACGCCCCAGCGATAGCCCGACAGCGACCCGTCCGTGCGGACCACGCGGTGGCAGGGGATGGCGACGGCCAGCGCATTGGCCGCGCACGCCCCGGCCACCGCGCGCACCGCCCCCGGCGCGCCGATCTGCCGCGCAATCTGGGCGTAGGTCGCGGTCCGGCCGGGGGGAATGGCGCGCAGCGCGGTCCAGACCCGGTGCTGGAACGCCGTCCCGCGAATGTCCAGCGGCAGGTCCAGCCCCAGCCGCGGGGCCTCGACAAAGCCCACGACCCGCGCCACCAGGGCGTCATATGCCGCATCGCCGCCGGTCAGGTTCGCCTTGGGAAACCGGTCCTGCAGGTCGCGGACCAGCGCCTCCGGATCGTCGCCCAGCGTGATGGCGCAGACCCCCCTGTCGCTGCTGGCGACCAGCAGCGCGCCCAGCGAACACTGGCCGATGGCGAACCGCAGGGTCTGGCCCGCCCCGCCGTTCCGATAGGCGCTTGGCGTCATGCCCAGCAGGTTCTCGGCCGCGTCGTAGAACCGGCTGCTGGACCCGTACCCGGCATCGAAGATCGCGGCGGTGACGGTCGGGGCGTCCGCCAGGCCCCGGCGCAGGCGCGCGCCGCGTCGTGCCACGGCATAATCGCGCGGCGTCAGGCCGGTTTCGGCCTTGAACATCCGGTGGAAATAGGCGGGGCTCAACCCCGCCGCGCCGGCCAGGTCGTCCAGTGACGGCAGGTCCTCCGCCTGATCGATGGTCCGGCAGGCCGCGGCGACGATCGCCGCGTTCCGCACCGCGCGGGGCGCGTCGTCGGGGCGGCAGCGCAGGCAGGGCCGGAAGCCTGCCGCCCGCGCGTCCGCCTGCGTGTCGTGCAGGCGCACATGGGCCGCTTTCGCCGTCCGCGACGGGCAGGACGGCCGGCAATAAACGCCCGTGGTCGCGACCGAATACCAGAACGCGCCGTCGGCGGACGGGTCCCGCGCAACGATGCGGGCCCAGCGCGGATCGCGTTCCGTCATGCTGTCTGTCGTCCCGGCGGTGCATGTCTCTGCCAGCATGTTCCTGTCCTCGTCTGCTGCCATGGTCGTGGGATGGACCATGGGGCCTGCACCGCATCCACGCATCCCGTTTCCTGCGCTGGAATTCCCTTGCCCCCCGGGGCGGGTCCGGCGGGGACGATCCAGGGAATATATGTTCAAACAATGGGCAGATGAACGAAAAATAGACGAATTCGCCCGATTTCTCCCCGCAATGGTACCAAGCGTCATCGTTGTCCATGCCGGCCTCGCCCCTCTAGGATCGGCTACGTAACAGACGGGGAACCGGGTCCGTGCTGCTGATTGATCCTGCCGAACGGGTATTTTTCGACCGACTGGTCGTGGCGGGCGGCCACCACCGGTTCCTGGGCGTGCGCGCGGGCGACAGGGTCGAGGTCGTCAATCGGGACGGAGGGCAGCCCGGCCTTCTGCTGGCCGCCCCCGACATGGTTTCCATCGACGGGACGGCGACGGACGTCCCGCCGTCCGGCGGCCTGGCCGATGCCCTGGCGGATGCCCGCGCCGCCTGGGACCGTGCCATCGGCGGGACGGCCGGCGGCGCCTGCGTCGGACATGTCCTGTTTGCCGACGACGCCCCGGAAGGGGCCACGGCGGTGCTGCATGTCGCGCGGGCGGGCACCTTGCTGCTGGCGGCGCCGGGGGGGCGGATGGAACCCGGCCAGAACAGCCCGCCCACGGCGCTGGACGTGACACTCCACGGCGCCGGCCCGGCAGGCGACCGCCTGCCAGACCCGCTGGCCCCGCCGCTGGAGGACGTGCGCGTACCGGCTGCCAGCGCACGGGCGTTTCGTGTCCGCAAGGGCGATTATATCCAGATCATCGACGTCGCCGGCCGGCAATGTTCCGATTTCCTGGCGTTCGACGCCGCCGCCCTGGCGGAGGGCGAGGAGTTTGGCCTGGACGCCACCGCGACGCGGACGGTGATGGGCCTGGCGATGCCTCTGCCTGGCCTGCATGCCAAATTTCTCGACGCGCGGCTGCGCCCGCTGGTCGAGGTCGTGCAGGATACGGTCGGCCGCCACGACGCGTTCCTGATGGCCTGCGCACCACGCTATTACGAGGACGCGGGCTATCCCGGCCATGCGAACTGCACCGACAATTTCAACGCGGCCCTGGCCGGTCACGGCATTGCGCCGCGCGCGGCATGGCCGGCGATCAATTTCTTCTACAACACCAATGTCGCGCCCTGCGGCACCATCACGATGGACGAGCCCTGGTCGCGCCCCGGCGATTATGTGCTGCTGCGCGCGCTGACCGACCTGGTCTGCGCCGCTTCGTCCTGCGCCGACGACATCGATCCTGCCAACGGATGGCAGCCGACGGACATCCATGTGCGGATCTATGACGGACATCACGCCTTTGCCAGAGGGATCGCCCATCGCATGACCCCCGATGCCCCCCCGGTCTTTTCCCGAGAAACGGGATTTCATACGCGCACGCAGGCCCTGACGGCGCGGTTCGTCGAATATCGGGGATTCTGGCTGCCGTCCTCGTTCGACGGGTACGGGCCCGTCGCCGAATATTGGGCGTGCCGCGAACGCGCCTGCGTCATGGACCTGTCGGCCCTGCGCAAGTTCGAGATCGTCGGCCCGGACGCCGAGGCGCTGATGCAGTACGCCGTCACCCGCGACATGCGCAAGCTGGCGGTCGGACAGGTGGTCTATACCGCCATGTGCTACCCCCACGGCGGCATGCTGGACGACGGCACCGTGTTCCGGATGGGGCCGCAGGCGTTCCGCTGGGTCTGCGGGGACGATTTCTGCGGCCAGTGGTTGCGCGACCTGGCACGCGCGCGGGGGCTGGCGGCGACCGTGCGGTCCTCGACCGACCAGTTGCACAACCTGGCCGTCCAGGGACCGAAAAGCCGCGAGATCCTGTCGGGCCTGATCTGGACCCCGCCGCACCAGACCGCGCTGGCCGACCTGAAATGGTTCCGCTTCACCATCGGGCGGATCGGCGATGCCCAGGGCATTCCGGTCCTGGTATCGCGGACGGGCTATACCGGCGAACTGGGATATGAAATCTGGTGCCATCCCGACCATGCGCCCGCCGTATGGGACGCCGTATGGGCGGCCGGTCAGCCGCACGGCCTGGCCCCGATCGGGCTGGACGCGCTGGACTGGCTGCGGATCGAGGCCGGGCTGGTCTTCGCGCAGTACGAATTCTGCTCGGAAACCGATCCGTTCGAGGCCGGGATCGGCTTCACCGTCCCCGCCGCCAAGGACGAGGCCTATGTCGGGCAGGATATCCTGCGCCAGCGGCGCGAGGCCCCGCGCCGTCGCCTGGTCGGGCTGGATGTTGCGGGCAACGAAACGGTGGGCCATGGCGACCCGGTCTATGTCGGTCGTGCCCGCGTCGGCGTGGTGACCAGCGCCACGCGCTCGCCGATCCTGAAACGGACCATCGCCCTGGCGCAACTGGATGCCGGGATCGCCACCGTCGGCCAGGCGGTTGAAATCGGCAAGCTGGACGGCCAGCAGAAACGCATCGCGGCCCAGGTGGCCCCGTTCCCCGCCTACGACCCGCAGAAGACCCGGGTCCGATCCTGAAAGGCCGTTTGCAGATGTGGTCCGGTGGCGATCCGACGCGCGTTTCCTGCGCTCCGGCGCTCACGGCTGTCAGGGCCGATCTCGCTCACCAGCCCATATTTTCAAACAGCATTCTGAATGCCTCATTTCTTATTGTGAACGGAAGGAATAACCCATGACCAAGCGCGTTGCGATCATCGGTGCCGGGCCCAGCGGTCTTGCCGCCTTGCGGGCCTTCGAATCCGCCCGGCAGAAGGGGGCCGAGATTCCCGAAATCGTGTGCTTCGAAAAGCAGGACGATTGGGGCGGGTTGTGGAACTACACCTGGCGCACCGGGCTGGATGAGCATGGCGAGCCCGTCCATGGCAGCATGTATCGCTTCCTGTGGTCGAACGGCCCCAAGGAATGCCTGGAATTTGCCGATTATTCCTTCGAGGAACATTTCGGCCGTCCCATTCCCTCCTACCCGCCGCGCGCGGTCCTGTACGATTACATCACCGGGCGGATCAGCAAGGGGGGGCTGCGCGACTATATCCGTTTCCGCTGCCCGGTTCGCGGGGTGGAATGGAAGAGCGACCTCGACAAATTCCGCGTCACGGTCGAGGACCTGACGAAAAGCCACGTCTATTCCGAGCTGTTCGACGACGTCATCGTCGCGTCGGGACATTTCTCGGTGCCGAACGTTCCGGACTTCCCGGGCTTCCAGTCCTTCCCCGGACGAATCCTGCACGCGCACGATTTCCGCGACGCCAACGAATTCGCCGGCAAGGACGTCCTGCTGGTCGGCAGCTCCTATTCCGCCGAGGATATCGGGACGCAATGCTATAAGTACGGCGCCAAGTCGGTCACGTTCTCCTATCGCAGCCGCCCGATGGGGTTCGAATGGCCCGAAGGGTTCGTGGAACATCCGCTGTTGCAGAAGGTCGAGGGCAAGACCGCCTATTTCAGCGACGGCGCGACCCGCGACGTCGATGCCATCGTCCTGTGCACCGGATACCGGCACCATTTCCCGTTCCTGCCGGACGACCTGCGGCTGCAGACGAACAACCGTCTCTACCCGCTGGGCCTTTACAAGGGGGTGTGCTGGATCGCCAATCCGCGCCTGTTCTATCTGGGCATGCAGGACCAGTACTACACGTTCAACATGTTCGACGCCCAGGCCTGGTACGCGCGCGACGTCATCATGGGACGCATCACCCTGCCGACGTCCGAGGCGATGACCGAGGACACGCTGCTGTGGCGGCGCAAGGAAGAGGCCGCCGCGAACCCGTACGAGGAAATCGATTTCCAGACGGAATATGTGCGCGACCTGATCGAGCGGACGGATTACCCGGCCTTCGACCTCGATCATGTCGCCGACGCCTTCAAGGAATGGAAGCACGACAAGGCCGAGGGCATCCTGACCTATCGCGACCGGTCCTACGTCTCGGCCCTGACCGGGAAGCGGGCGCCCGTCCACCATACGGTGTGGATGGAGGCATTGGACGATTCGCTGGAGGCATTCCTGAAAAGCGGCGAACCGGAGGGGTAAGTTTCCGCAAGGACGCTGCCCTTGCACCCCGCCAGAGGGCATGTCCCTCTGGAAACCCCGGACGTCAGGACTCTACGAAACGAACCGGGCAAGGGCCGAGGCCCTTGCCCGGTTCAGGCGGCGCCCGACCACACATGCGCCCGACTATACGTGCGACAGGGCGTCCCCCGCTGCACCCTGCCGGAACCGATGGATCCGGTAGGAAAACAGCAGCAACAGCAGCAGATAGACGACCGATCCGAACCCGACGTTCAGATTCACTGCCGATGCCATCGCCGCATGGGCCGGGACATGTCGCGCCGTCATCGCGATCAGCGTGGGCGCCAGCGCGCCGGGCAGGCTCAGGCAGATGAATTGCAGCGCGAACATCCGGCCCATGAACCGTCCTGGCGTCACGGACGCGATCGCCACGTAATAGGACGCGTTGATCGTGCCCTGGAAGACGTACATCAGGCTGATCAGGCTGAAGACCTGCCAGGGCGGATAGACATGCAGGATGGCCGTCTGGAAAAAGGCCATCAGTGCGCTGGCGACGATCGACACGCGGATGGCCACGTCGCGGATGCCCCGTGACGACAGGGCGTCGACCAGCCAGCCACCGCCCAGCGTGCCGGCGATGCTCATGACGATGCCCAGCAGGCCGATCATGTGGCCGACATCGGCCTCCGGAATCTTCCAGCTTTCGGTCAGGACCGTCGGCGTCCACAGGTAGCCCGCGTTGGGAATGGACCAGACGATGCTGTAGGCGAAGGACGGCCAGTACAGCCACCAATAGGACCGGATAAAGCGCACCGTGTCGCCCAGCGTCGCCCCGGCCGTCGCGGCACGGGCCTCGCGCGCGGGTTCGCGGATCAGCAGGATCACGAACGCCAGCGGCAGCGTGCACATGCCCGGCAGCCCCAGCACGATCTGCCAGGGAAGAAAGCGCCCCACCACCGGCCAGGCGCGGAAGAACCCGCTGTCCGCCAGGCGGATCAGGCTGCCGCTGAGATAGAAGCTGATGCCGTTGCCCAGCGAAAAGCTGCCCCAGTACAGGCTGAACGGCAGGCCGCGTCGTTCGGGCGGGAAGACGTCGCGCAGGATCGACTGCGATCCGGGCTTCAGGATCGCGTCGGCGGCGGCCGAACCGCTGCGGGCGAACAGCAGGCGCCAGAACCCGTTGGCGATGCCGTTCATGAACGACATGCCCGACCAGACCAGCGCCATGCCGAACAGCAGGCGCTTGCGGCTGACGGAATCGACCAGCAGTCCCGCCGGCAGCAGGAGCAGGCTGGTGATCGCGGTGCTGGCGAAGCCGAGGATGAAGCTGACCTCGACATGGGTCAGGGACAGGTCGTGCCGGATGCGGTCGATCACCAGGCTCAACCCGCCCTCGTCGATGGAATCGAGCATGGAAAACAGGCACAGCACGCACAGGATGCTGTAGGGGTGGCCGGCCAGGCCAGGCCGGTCGGTGGCGGCCGGCCCGACGGCCCGATGCTCCTCCGGCCGGGCGGTCAATCCGTCAGCGTCGATGTCCGCGCCTCCGCGCCCGCCCCGGCCGAGGCGACGTCCATCGTGTCATGCACGCCCAGCGGCAACATCGTCATGACCGAGATCATGGCCACCAGCAGGACGACCACCAGCACTTCCGCCTTGCCTAGGACGGTCCTGGGGAAAACGGTTCGGGAAACAGGCGGTGCGTTCTTCATGCGACGGATTTCATGCGACGGCACCTCCGCCTCACAGGCCCAGCCGGTCGACCACCAGCTTGTGGAAGGCATGAATACCGACTTCGGTGGTTTCACATCCTTCGGCGTCATAGATGATACGGCCGGAATCATACCCGATCGACGCCAGGCCCCGGTGGACGGATTCGCATAGGGCGCGGTCCTCGATCCCGGTCATCGCCCCGAAAATCGCGCCGCGTGGCCGTGTCAGATCCGTTCCGGGCTTGCGATACAGGTCGACATGGCCGGCAAGGGAGCGGTCCACCCCGTCCGGCGTGGTGAACGGGCCGATGGAAAAGGCGAAATCGTCCGCGTCGTCGATCACGCTGATCGTGGTGGTGGGGAACAGCCACCAGAACCGCACCTTCCTGCCGTCGCGGGTCAGGCCCTTCTGCGTCGACCATTCGCCGGAGGCGTAGGTGCGATAGGTCTTCATGTCGACGATGTCGCAGAAGCCGGGGTGCGACGGGCGGCAGTGATTGCATTCCAGGAAGTTGTCGACCACGATCTTCCAGTTCGCCTGGCAGGGAAACATGGTGGGAACGCTGCCGTCCTGCTGCACCGGGCCGGACTGCGTGCGGACCAGGGTCTTCAGTTCCGGGATTTCGGCCACCACGTCGGCCATCAGATCGCCGACCAGTTCGCCCAGCGGGACGGCGTTCATGTCGAGGTTGAAGAACACGAACATGTCCGCGAACAGCTCGACCCGGATCGGGCGCAGATCGAATTGCGCGGCGTTGAAATTGGCCAGGCGTTCCGCCCCGCGCGCGTTGCGCAGATGCCCGTCCAGCCGGTACACCCAGGCGTGGTACGGGCAGGAAATCGTATTGACGTGCCCGCATCCGGACAGAAGCTGATGCCCGCGATGCTGGCAGACATTGTGGAACCCGCGCAGGTTGCCGTCCTGGTCGCGCAGGATGATGACGCTCTGGTCCAGGACGTTCGCGGTGATGTAGTCGCCCGGCGCCTTCAGGTCGCCGACCCATCCGGCATATTGCCAGGAACGGAAGAAGATCTCGTTCCGTTCGCGTTCATAGATTTCGGGATTGCGATAGACCCAGCCCGGCAGGCTGTTGGAATCGGCGGGATCGGACGTGACCTTGATCTTCGCAAGTTCATTCATGGCGGTGTGGCCCCGGATTGCGGCAGAAGCGTCGCATGACGTTTCGCGCCGATGCAATGAAATTGTGCCTGAAAATCATATTTTTTTATTCTTGAACGATGATTTGATGGATCACGGCGCCAGCAGGAAGCTGTCGATCGTGTCCGCGACCGCGCGGGGCTTCTCCCAGAACGGATTGTGGCCCAGGCCGGGGAAGATCGCGCGCTTGGCCTGCGGCAGGGCGTCGATCAGCGTCTGCCGGACCTCGGGCAGCATGATCGGGTCCTTCTCGCCCCAGATCAGCAGGGTCGGCGCGCGCAGGCGTGGCAGGCCGGCCTGGATGTTCGTACTGGCCAGCCCCTGGTCCAGGATCGCCAGCCAGACCTTGGCCGGGATGCGGGCGGCGTCTTCGCGCTGGCGCGCCAGGAATGCGGGGTCGACCGGCGTCGGCGACGACCACCATTCCTTCATGAATGCGGACTCGGGATCGATCGGGTCGCGCAGGGCCAGGATCGGTGTGCGGAAATCCATGCCCGTCTGCCGGTTCCGTCGTTCGGCGGCCGTGGGGCAGGGCTTTTCGCCCCCCGTCGAGGAAATCAGCACCACCTTGCCGGTACGCTCGGGCCAGGTCTCGGCAAAGGATTGCGCGACGATGCTGCCAAGCGAATGTCCGACGATATCCGCCCGCGAAACATGCAGGCGATCCATCAGTCTTTTCAGATCGTACGCGAAATCCACGACGGTGTAGCAGCATTCCGGCTTGGACGATCCGCCATGTCCGCGCAGGTCGGGGATGATCAGGCGCAGGCGTGGCGACAGGTCGGACACGATCGGCAGCCAGTCGCGCGCACTGTCGGTGTAGCCATGGATCAGGATGACCGGAATGCCGTCGCGCGGCCCCATGTCGATGACGGACATCGTCATGCCGTCGTCCAGCTTTACGGCCTGCTTGCGTCCGTCGAACCGCGCGATGGCGGCGGCGTCCAGCGGGGCGGCATGCGCGATCGCCGGCAGGGCGGCCATCGCCATCGCGGCCAGCAGGCATCGGGCATGTCGTGCATATCGGCCCATGGCGGTCTCCGCGCGATAGGGGGGCGGACATGGGCCATCAGGCCGCATGGCCCATGTCCGGCCCCGGGGTCAGGGGGTTTTCGGGCGGATGCCGATGCTGCCACCGGCGGCGGCCGGGCGCGGCAGCGCCGCATGCGCGTCCCCGATCGCCGCGACGGCCGCCTGCACATCCGGCAGGATCGGGGCGCTGGCGCCCTTCTGCGCGTCGACATGGATCAGCATATGTTCCGATGTCGCCACCGTCGTTCCGTCGGCGCCGGTCATGGTATGGAACAGATGCAGACGCTTGGCGTCATGGCCCAGGATCTGCGATCGGACCCGGATCGCGTCGCCGGCATGGACCTGGCCCAGGTGACGGATATGGCTTTCGACGGTGTAGAAGCTGTGGCCCGCCCGGACGTACGCGTCGCCCGCGCCGATCAGGGCCAGCACGTGGTCCGTAGCCTCGCCGAACACCTGCAGATAGCGATGCTCTGTCATATGCCCGTTATAATCGATCCATTCGTCCAGGACGTGGCCCTGGTACGACACGATCAGGCCGTCGGGGTCGGGCGTGGAGGCATCCGCAAGGGCGCGCGCGGCGCGGAAATCATTCAGGGTCCGGCCTGCCGCGTACCCGTCCGGCCCGACCTGCGACAGGGCGTTCAGGATGCGGACCAGCGCGTCGTCGCGCAGGGCCTCCAGCGTGCGGATCGACGTGCCGGCGGCCTGTTCGTCGGACTGCGTGGCGATCCGGTCGATCAGCGCGTCGGTCAGTTCGGGCGCCACCAGCTTCGTCCAGGGCAGTTTCAGCGCCGGTCCGAACTGATGCAGGAAATGCCGCATGCCGTCGTCGCCGCCGGCCAGGCGATAGGTCAGGAAAGTGCCCATGAACGCCCAGCGCAGCCCTGCGCTGTAGCGGATGGCGTCGTCCAGCTCCGACGTCGTGGCGACGCCTTCCTCGATCAGCCACAGCCCCTCGCGCCACAGGGCCTCCAGCAGGCGGTCGGCGATGAAGCCGTCGACTTCCTTGCGCACGCGCAGCACCTGCATGCCGATGCGCGTATAGAACGCGGCGGCGCGGTCCCTGGTGGCGTCCGTCGTCTGGTCGCCGCCGCAGATTTCGACCAGCGGCAGCAGATAGACCGGGTTGAACGGATGGCCGACCACCAGCCGGCCGGGATGGCGCATGTCGGCCTGCAACCGGCTGGGCAGCAGGCCGGACGTCGACGACCCGATGATCGTGTCCGCCGGCGCCGCGGCGTCGATCTGCGCCAGTACGTTACGTTTCAGCGTCTCGATTTCCGGCAGGCTTTCCTGCACGAAATCCGCGTCGCGCACCGCGTCGGCCAGGGTCGGCGCGAAAACCAGATGTCCTTCCGCCACGCTGCTGCCGGGATACAGCCGCGCCCACGCCTTCCGCGCCATGGCCAGGACGGCGTGCGCCCGGTCCCGGGCGCTGTCGCTGGGGTCGTAGAACGCGACGTCGATGCCGTTCAGCAGGAAGCGTGCGGCCCATCCCGCGCCGATCACCCCGCCGCCGACGACGGCGGCGCGCCGGATGCCTGCCGCGCCGTGGCCGTCTATCGTGTCATGCGTCATGGTTCAGCCCCGCTTGACCAGTTTCAGGTGGGCGCGGACCTCCTGCGGCGTCATGATCGCGACGTTCATCGCCTCCAGCGTCGTGACGGCACGGCTCACCAGGTCCGCATTGCTGGCGAACTGTCCGCGCGACAGATACAGATTGTCCTCCAGGCCCACGCGGATGTTGTGGCCGATCATCGGCGCCAGGCCGACATAGGGCAGCTGATGGCGGCCCAGCGAAAACGCGCTGTAGATCGTGCCCGGGGGCAGCTGGTTGACCATCGACAGCAGGGTCAGGACGTCGTCGGGCGCGCCGTAAGGCACCCCCATGCACAGCTGGATCATCAGCGGCGCGTCCAGCAATCCTTCCTTCAGCAGGTCCTTGACGAACACCAGATGGCCGGTATCGAAGACCTCCAGTTCCGGCCGGACGCCCAGCGCCTGCACCTGCGCCGCCATGGCGCGCAGCTGCGACGGCGTATTGACCATGATGTAGTCGCCCAGCGAGAAATTCATGCTGCCGCAATCCAGCGTGCAGATCTCGGGCAGCAGTTCGGCGACATGCGCCAGCCGTTCTGTCGGGCCCACCAGGTCGGTCGACCCGGCCACCGGCGGCAACGGCGTTTCGCCGGGTTGCAGGACCAGGTCGCCACCCATGCCGGCCGTCAGGTTGATCACGACGTCGGTGTCCGAATCCCGGATCCGCTCGACGACCTCGCGATACAGCGCGATGTCGCGGGCGGCGGCGCCGGTCTTCGGATCGCGGACATGGATATGGGCGATGGCGGCCCCGGCCTTGGCGGCCGCGATGGCGGCGTCGGCGATCTGCTTCGGCGTGATCGGCAGGTCGGGATGGCGCGACGCCGTGTCGCCGGACCCGGTGACGGCGCAGGTGATGAACAGTTTCGAGGTCATGATGGCTGCTCGGACTCCGGCCAGAGCCGCGACCTGTCAGGCCACCCTGGCCTGGTCGCGACGGGATGACCGGCAGCGTAGGGCCGTGTGGTCGGGGCAGGTGTGCCGAAAACCGGCATTGATGTGCCGTTTTGCGTCTGCTTGACTGCCGGCATGGTCGTGCGCATCGGATTCCTGCTGATCCCCCGCTTTTCGGCGCTGGGCTTTCTGTGCGCGGCCGAACCGTTGCGCGTCGCCAACCGCCTGGCCGAGGAAAAGCTGTTCGAATGGACGGTATTTTCCGAGGACGGCCGCCCGGTTGCGGCATCGAACGGGATGCAGGTCGCGGCCGACGCACCGCTGGGGCCGGAGGCGGCCCTCGACAGCCTGATCGTCGTGGCGGGGTTCGAGCCGCTGAAGCAGATTTCCTCCGCCCTACCGCGCCTGTTGCGGAGGCTGGCGGCACGGCGGATCGAAATCGGGGCGCTGGATACCGGGGCGTTCGTCCTGGCCCAGGCGCGGCTGGTCGATCAGGTGCCGGTCACCATGCATTGGGAAGTCTGCGCCGCCTTTGCCGAGGCCTTTCCCGACCTCACGCCCTCGACCGAATTGTTCGAGGACCACGGGCGCATCTTCACCAGCGCGGGGGGGACGGCATCGATCGATCTGATGCTGCATCGCATCGGCCGCCTGCACGGTCCCCGCCTGGCCCGCCGCGTGGCGGAGCAGTTCATTCATTCCGCGATCCGCCTGCCCGGCGAACCGCAGCGCCGCCGCGCGCCGCGCGATGCGCCGGCCGGCGGCCGAACGCTGGCGCGCCTGACGGCCTGGATGGAAAGCGTGGCCGACCGGCGCGTGACGCCCGGGGAACTTGCGGACCTGGCCCGTCGCTCCCCCCGTCATGTCGAACGGCTGTTCCGCCGGCATTACGGCTGGGGACCGGCGACCCATCACCGCAAGCTGCGCCTGGCGCGGGCACGGACCCTGCTGCGGGAAACCGCCCTGTCGATCGTGGATATCGCCGACGCGTGCGGTTTCGAAAGCCGATCGAATTTCTCGCGTGCCTATCGGGCGGAATTCGGAATCGCGCCGGCACGGGATCGCGTGGAGCCGTGAAGGTGACGCGGGCTTCGGCCGGACCCGCCCGGCCGCCGACCGTCATGCCCGAAATGATATGATGGGTCAGCAGCTCATACTGGAATGTGTTGGTATGAATGAAGCCGCCCGCCAGGCCGCCGCCTGCGCAACCTTGCTGGAGTTGTGCACGGCATCCACGCCGTCTTCGTACCTGCGTGTCGGGTCGTCGAACGTATCGTTCCCATGCCAGATGCCGTCGACTTCCACGTTTTCCCGATGGCGCCAGGCGGCTCGGCACCTGTCAGCCAAAGACAATGTTTTCTCTATGAGAAAATATTGTTCTCATTAATTGACGATTTTGACGTGCCGCTGGTAGGCTGGCGAAGCATGCAGGGCCGGGACGTCGGTCCGGCCGCGGGGGAGCCAGGATGACACAGGCGTTTTCGCATCTGTTCGCGCCCTTGCGCATCCGTGACGTGGTCCTGAAGAACCGGATCATGTCCACCGGGCATGACACGACGATGCCGACCGATGGCCGGGTCAACGACACGCTGGTGGCGTATCACGAGGCCCGGGCGCGTGGGGGCGTCGGGCTGATCGTGGTGCAGGTCGCGGGCGTGCATGAAACCGCGCGCTATACCTCGCATATGCTGATGGCCACCGACGACGGGTGCATCGACGGCTATCGCCGGCTGGCCGAGACCTGCCATGCCCATGGCTGCGCCGTCTTCGGGCAGCTGTTCCATCCTGGCCGGGAGATCATGGAATCGGCCGACGGCCTGCTGGCCGTCGCCTATGCGCCCTCGGTCGTGCCCAGCGACCGGTTCCGCGTCATGCCGCGCGCGCTCGATCCCGAACTGATCGCCGAGATCGTCGCGGGCTACGGCGCGGCCGCCGAACGGCTGTGCCGGGCGGGCCTGGACGGGGTGGAATTCGTCGCCAGCCATGGCTACCTGCCGGCGCAGTTCCTCAATCCCCGCGTCAACCTGCGTGACGACGCCTATGGCGGCACGCCGGACAACCGGCTGCGCTTCGCGCGTGAGGCGCTGGCCGAGATGCGGCGGCGTACGCATGACGGCTTCGTCATCGGCATGCGCATCAGCGGCAGCGAGCGGGACGAGGACGGGCTGACCGGTGACGAGGTGCTGGCGGCCTGCCGCGATCTGGAACCGTTGCTGGATTATGTGAACGTCACGGCCGGCACGTCCGCATCCTATGGCGGCGCGGTGCATATCGTGCCGCCGATGTCCTATAGGCCCGGCTATGTCGCGCCCGATGCGGTGCCGATCCGCGCGGCGCTGGATATCCCCGTCTTCGTCAACGGCCGGGTCAACCAGCCGCAGGAGGCGGAGAAGATCCTGGAATCGGGCGCCGCCGACATGTGCGGCATGACGCGGGCGATGATCTGTGACCCCGAAATGCCGGCGAAGACGGCGCTGGGACGGCTGGACGATATCCGGGCCTGCATCGGCTGCAACCAGGCCTGTATCGGGCATTTCCATCGCGGCCTGCCGATTTCTTGCATCCAGCATCCCGAAACCGGGCGCGAACGCCAGTATGGCCGCGTCGCGCCCGCCGACGCGCCGCGCCGGGTGATGGTCGTGGGCGGGGGCCCGGCCGGGATGAAGGCCGCGATCACCGCCGCCCGGCGCGGACATGACGTGACGCTGTACGAGGCCGGGCCCCGGCTGGGCGGGCAGGCGCTGCTGGCCCAGTTGCTGCCGCGCCGGGCCGAATTCGGCGGCCTGGTGACCAATCTGGCGCACGAACTGTCGCGCAGCGGCGCGCGGGTCGTGACCGGCGTGCGCGTCGATGCGGATCTGATCCGGCAGGAACGGCCGGACAGCCTGATCCTGGCATCCGGCGCGCGCCCCTATGTCCCGCCCGGCGCCGAGGGCGCGGACATGCAGGTCGTGGACGCCTGGCAGGTGCTGCGCAATGCGGTTCCCGTCGGCGCGCGGGTGCTGGTGGTCGATTGGCGCGGCGACTGGATCGCCCCCGGCGTGGCCGAGTCCCTGGCCCTGGCGGGGCGGCAGGTGCGCCTGGCAACCAGCGGCCACCATCCGGGCGAACAGCTTCCGTTCTACGTCCGTGACGATACGATCGGCGAACTGTACCGGCTGGAGATCGACATCACGCCGATGGTGCGCTTCTATGGCTGCGATGGATCGACCGTGTTCCTGCAACATGCGGTGACGGGCGCGCCGGTGGTGGTCGAGGGGATCGACACGCTGGTGCTGGCCTGCGGCCATGTGCCGGAAACGGAGCTGGAGCGGGTGGCGCGGGAACTGGTGGCGGATGTCCGGATGGCCGGGGACTGCCTGGCCCCCCGCACGGCGGAGGAAGCGGTCATGGACGGGCTGCGGGCGGGCTGGGACATCTAGGCAGTACGCCGCGACTGGAATGGTTCGAGGCGTGTCCGTCGTCCGCGCAGGGTCAGGAAACCGTTTCCAGGGAGGCAGCATCGTGACAGCCCATACCGCCACCGGCTTCGTCCGGTCCCTGCGCTGGAGCGACGGCGTGATGCTGGCGATCGGCACGCCGGTGACCACCTTCTGCCTGATCGGATTGGAAATCGGGCCGATCGGGGCATGGGGCGCGCTGGCGGTCTGGTGCGTCACCAGCCTGGTCGCGCTGGTCCAGAACCTGATCTATGCCGAACTGGCGCTGCTGCTGCCCGACCGGTCGGGCGGGATCGGCGTCTTCGCGCATGAGGCCTGGCGGCGATACGCCACCCCGCTGGGGGCGCTGGCCGTCTTCGGCTACTGGGCCGGCTGGTCGGTGACGCTGGCGGTCTGCGGGTTGCAGGTGGGGCGGCTGACGCAGGCCGAATGGTTTCCGTCCTGGACCGGGACGATATCGCTGGGCGGCGGCGCGGTCGGCTTGCCGCACGTCATCGCCGCGGCGATGATCCTGCTGGTCTATGTGCTGAACGTGCGGGGTATCGCCCTGGTGGCCCGCATCAATCGTATCGTCAGCGTGCTGCTGGCCCTGCTGGGCGCGGTCTGCCTGATCGGTCCGTTCTTCGTGGTGCCCATCGACCTGTCGCGCCTGCACTGGCATTTCGAGGGGACGGGCGGGCTGCCGCTGTGGCAGGCCTTCCTGGTCTGGTCCTTCATCACGTCCTGGACCAGCTACGGCACCGAACTGTGCGCGACGTTCGCGCCCGAATACCATAATCCGCGCGATCACATCCGCTGGGCCCTGGTGGTGTCGTCGCTGATCGTGATCCTGGTCGCGGTGCTCAGCTGCGTCGTCCTGCCGTCGGTGGTGGGGGAGCAGGCCATCGGCGACGATCCGATCGGGTTCTACGTCGCCGTCGTCGACCGGATCATCGGCCACGGGCTGACCGGCGTGTTCATCGCGGTGATCTGCCTGGCGCAGTTCGTGACGATGAATTCGGCCATCGCCGGGTCCAGCCGCGCGCTGCACGGCCTGGCCGAACGGGGACTGACCGTGCGGCAGCTGGACCGGCTGAACGCGCGGGGCGTGCCGGCCCGCGCCATGGTGGTGGACCTTGTGGTCAACATCTTCATCGTGTTCTTCATCGCCAATATCACCGGCATCATCTTCGCGGGGAATATCGGCTACATCCTGTCGGTGATCCTGGCGCTGGGCGGTTTCATGATCCTGCGGCGGCATCGGCCGGACCAGGTGCCGGCGATCTGTCGCGGGCGGATCTGGACGGGGATCGCCATCCTCCTGGTGGCCTTCAACCTGGCCATGATCGGGGTCGGCTTCCTGCATCCCGCCGCCGCCGGATATGGCGGCCATATGCAGCAGATCGTCGCCGTCGCGATCCTGGTCTGCTCGCTCCTGCTGTTTTTCTACCGGCGGGGCGTCCAGGACACGGACGGATTGCGCTTGCGCGAGGCCGATGTCCTGCCAGAGCCGGGTATCACCCGATGAGGTAGCGGGCACATTGGACAGGTCGGCTTCGCCCGAACCCACCAGGGCCTCAGGTCCTGGACCCCGATCACAACAGAAACCGGTACCATTGGACACCCACGACAGATGAACGACAGGAACGACGCGACCCGCCGCACCGTGCTGGGCCTCGCGGCCGGCGTGGCGGCCACGACCGTTGCGGGGCCGGCCCGGTCCGATCCGGCCGCCGACGCCGCCCGCACCGACTGGGCCGTGGCGCTGGACGATCCGGCCATCCGGGCGATGGAAACGGTCTGGATTCCGATGGCCGATGGCACGCGCCTTGCCGCGCGGCTGTTCCTGCCGGCGGGGGCCGAGGCCCGGCCGGTCGGTGCGGTACTGGAATATCTGCCCTATCGCCTGCGGGACGGCTACCGCTATCGCGACGACATCGCCGGGCCGGCGCTGGCCAGGGCCGGTATTGCGCTGGTCCGGGTCGATATTCGCGGCACGGGCGATTCCGAAGGCATCATCATCGACGAATACATGCCGGCCGAGCAGGGCGACGCGCTGACCGTCCTGGCCTGGATCGCACGGCAGCCCTGGTGCAACGGCCAGGTCGGCATGCGCGGTATTTCCTACGGATCGTTCGACGGGTTGCAGGCCGCGGCGAAGAATCCGCCGATGCTGCGGGCCATCGTCTCGACCTGCGGGACCGACCAGCGGTACCTGGACGACATCCATTATCGCGGCGGCTGCCTGTTGCAGGCGCAGATCGACTGGGCGATGGAATGGCAGGCGGTGATGCGTTCGCCGCCGGACCCGACAGTGGTGGGGGCCGATCGCTGGCGCGCGCTGTGGCGGCAGAGGCTGGAGGCCGCGCGGGCGGTGACCATCGACTGGACGCGGCACCAGCGCCTGGACGACAAATGGCAGTACGGGTCCATCGCCGATTACCGGTCGGTCCATTGTGCGGTCTTTCATGTCGGCGGCATGCTGGATTGCTATGTCGATGCCCCGGTCCGGATGATGGAGGGCGCGCCCACCCTGCCGCAGAAGGCGCTGATCGGGCCGTGGACGCATAAATGGCCCGGCTATCCCGATCCGCCGGGCCACCGCGGGCCGCCGACCCCGGCCGCGAACGGCGTGCCCGGCCCGGGCCTGGACTGGCTGCCGGTCGAGGCCCGGTGGTGGCGTCACTGGCTGGCGGGCGAGGCCAATGGCATCATGGACGAACCCCGCTTCTGGGCCTTTCGCCAACGGCTGGCGGCGGGCGCCGTCTTTCCGCGTGACGCGATGGGGGAATGGATATCCGAAGACAAATGGCCCAGCGCCGGCATCGAACGCCAGGCCTGGTTCCTCAACCCCGACGGGCTGGGCCGCGCCGCGGGGGCGCGGGTCCTGCGGGAACACCGCACCGACCTGCTGGTCGGCTTCGCGACGCCCACGACCTATTCGTCCGGCGACACGACAAGCTGGTGGCGAGAGCAGAGCGGGGATGACGCCGGCTGCCTGACCTTCGATTCCGCCGTGCTGGACGCGCCGCTGGATCTGATGGGGCGGCCGGTTTTCCGTATCCGCGTGCGCGCCGACCGGCCGGTCGCGAAACTGTTCGTGCGCCTGACCGAACTGGCGCCGGACGGCCGGTCGCATCTGGTCAGCCATGCGGTGCTGAACCTGACGCATCGCGACGGGCACGTGACGCCGAGTCCCCTGGTACCGGGGCATGATTACGATGTGACGATGGACGGGCTGTTCACCTGCCATCGCTTCGCGCCCGGCAGCCGCCTGCGCGTCGCGGTCAGCGAGAACTGGTGGCCCGTCACCTGGCCGTCGCCCGGCCTGGGCAGCCTGCATATCACCACCGGCGCCTCGTCGGTGGATCTGCCCGTGCGGCCGGTCCGGGATGACATTTCCCCGCCCTTCACCGTCTGGGCCGACCGGTACGCCCAATCCGGCCTGCCGCCTGCGCCCTATGGCGACAGGCTGGCGAACGTGACCGTCAGCGGACCGGCCGGCCAGCGCGTGTTCAGCCTGAACACCGGCACCAACACGCCGGATCCGCATCTGGTCGAGGCGATCGGCATGACGATCGGCTACGCCTATCGCGCGCGCCGCACGATCCGCGAGGACGATCCCAACAGTGCCGAGATGGAGGCCGAGGCGAATGCGATCCATCAGCGCGGCGACTGGAAGACCCGTCTGCGGGCCTGGAGCCTGATGCGTTCGACGGCTACGCATTTCCACTGCCGCGAGACGCTGGAGGCGTGGGAAGGCGACAGGCTCGTGTTCTCCCGCACATGGGAACAGCGGATTCCCCGGGATCTCGTCTGATCGGGGCTCCGGTCCCGTGGGTCAAATCCGCCGGGCTTTGGTGTAAGCTCCCCTGGCAGTCTCGCCGGGGATGGGTCATGGCTCTGCACGACAGGGTGAAGACGGCGCTGGATGAAACGCGCACCCTGATCCTGGGCGCGCAGATCCTGCTCGGCTTCCAGTACCAGGCGGCCTTCGAGGACCGGTTCGACGCGCTGCCGCCGCATGCCCGCGTGATGGCGGCGGGCGCCCTGGGCCTGATGCTGCTGACCATCGGCTTGCTGGTCGCGCCGTCCGCCTACCACCGCATCGCGGAGCACGGACGCAGCACGGGGCACATCCACATGCTGATCGGCTCCCTGGCCGCCTTGGCGCTGTTGCCGTTCGCCGCCGCCTTCGGTCTTGATGTGGCGATCGCCACGGAACACATGTCGGGCGGCGATATCGGGGCAGGCGGGGCCGCCGGCGCGGGCGTGACCGTTCTGGCCCTGGCCGGTTGGTACGGGGTGGGCGCGATGATGAAGCGGCATCTGGGCATCGCGGAACGTCACATGGCACGCACGGAGCAGCACCGGCGCGAATGCACGCCGCTGCATGCCCGGATCGAACAGATGCTGACCGAGGGGCGGGTGATCCTGCCGGGCGCGCAGGCGCTGCTGGGTTTCCAGCTTGTCATCGTGCTGATGGCCGCGTTCGAGAAATTGCCCGCCCTGTCGCGCCTGGTACATGGTGGCGCTCTGCTGTGCGTGGCGGCGGCCGTGATCCTGCTGGTCATGCCGGCCGCCCTGCACCGCATCGTCTGGGCAGGCGAGGACAGCGAACGGTTTCTGCGTATCGGCGGCACCATCACGGCCACGGCCCTGGTGCCACTGGCGCTCGGCCTGACCGGGGACAGCTATGTGGTGGTTGCGCGTATCGCCATGTCACGCACCGCCGGGACGGTCGTGGCCGCCACCGTGGCGGCGGTCCTGTTCGGCCTGTGGTTCGCTTGGCCGATGGCCGCGCGGCGGTCGCGCGCCTGACGCGTCTCGGACCCCGGACGGGTCAGGACCTGGCCGACGGATAAAGAACCCGCGCCAGGCGTTTGATCGTCAGCCCCTGCACGACGATGGTAAAGACCGCGACGCCATAGCAGACCGGCAGCAGGACGGGCCGTATCGCATCATCCGGCAGGCCCAGCGCCTGCGCGACCGAAATGCCGCCGCGCAGGCCGCCCCAGGTCAGGATTGGCAGGTCAAGACGGGCCGGTGCTGCCTCATGAACAGGCGCGCTTTCGACGCCCGTTTCCGACAAAGGGTGTTGTGTGGCCGGGGCCCGTGCGGCATGACGGAGCACGATCGGAAATCCACCCTTGTTTGTCAGCAGGTACTTGTATGTCAGAGCACACGCCCATTGGTCTCGAAGATGGGACGGAAACCGTCAAGGCGCTGACCCATTCAGGGAATTTCCATGTCGATGAAACGCTGGGATATGTCATCCTGCATTATGCCCTGGCGCCGCGGGGCGATCTGAGGGGGCGTGTCCTCGCGGACGCGCCCGTCGATCGGCTTGATTTCACGCGCACGCGGTCGCCGGAACGCATCAAGGCGGCCGACATCGTGTTCGACGTGGGCGGTGCGTATGAACCGTCCAGGGGACGATACGACCATCACATGAAGGACAAGCCGCTCCGCGAGGACGGCACGCCCTACAGCGCCGCCGGATTGCTGTGGAAGGATTACGGGGTCGCGGCGATCCGCAATATTCTCGCGACGCCGGTAGACGACGACGGGCTCGCCGCGATCTGGCAGGCCGTCGATCACGCCCTGGTCCTGCCGATCGACCAGGACGACAATGGTGTCGCGAAGATGGGCAAGCTGTCCCTGGCGGACATCGTGTCGGCCTGCGGTCCGGCCTGGGATACCGCCGAACTGTATGGCCCGGACGAGGCGCGGTCGCGCGAGGCCCAGGGCTTTGCGAATGCCGCGGTCGCCGTGGCGTCTCATCTGGTCAATATGGTTGACCGCGTGCGTGCCGGCCTGAAGGCGGCGAACCGGGTGATGGCGGCCTATGACCGGGCGGACGACAAACGCATCCTGGTCATGGACACGGGAATGCCGACCGAGAAGGTGATTTTCGAACAGGACCTTCCCGTCGTCTACGTGGTTTCGCCGGCCGCGGCCGGCCAGTGGAACGTCAAGGCCGTGCCGCCCAAGCGGGGCGATTTCGGACAACGGGTTTCCCTGCCGCAGGCATGGGGCGGCCTGGAACGGGAAGCGCTCGCCCAGGTGTCCGGCGTTCCGGATGCGGTCTTCGCGCACCCGGCCCGCTTCATCTGCGGCGCGGCCAGCAGGGACGGCGCACTGAAAATGGCGCGTCTGGCGCTGGAGATCGACGCGTCCCTGGAGCGGCCCGTTGCATGACGGCCCCTCCCTTTCATTCGTCTTGCGGATTAGGAGATCGGAAAGCGGACCTCGTGTCCCGGAGTTTCAATAGCAGATATTTGGTAAGCAGATTTTCTGCGTGCAGATGCGCGGCCCCCTCGGAACAGGGGGGCAGGCAGGGTGCATGATTCTGCTGATGATCTCGATCACCCGCGTGTTCCCAAGGACCGTCCGTTTCGCCGTCGGTTTTTCTACCGGCTGTCCCGAAATCTTCGGTTGCCGCGAACGGCAATCCCCTTGACCTGAACCCAGGCGTACAGTCGGTCTGCGTGACGCTTGTATCAAGCTGGCAGCACGCGACCCATTGATACCGACGAGCCCGCCTCTTCCGTCTTCAACCATTCCGGACGCAGGATTCCCATCATCACCGTATCCCACCGTTCGCTTCCGACCCGGGCCGATGATCGTCTGATCCCTTCCTGAACGAAACCAAGCCGCAAATAGGTGCGGATAGCGGCCTTGTTCCAGCTATAGACGTTGAGTTCGACGCGTTCGATCTGGCGATGGGAGAAGGCCTTCTCCATGACGGCGCGCAACATCGGAACGGCCAGACCTTCTCCGCGCTTATGCGGATCGATCGCCACCCTGCACATTCTTGCAACGCCGTCTCGCCAGTCAAACGCGAGCTGTGCGTGCCCGACCGCGTTGCCAGCATCATCCCCGGCCATCCAGCACAGTCGTGCGGGCGGAGAAAAGCCGCCTTCGTCCAGCATATGGTTCAATTGCGTTCTGTCGAGAGGATGGGCCAGAGCCGTGCCTCCCCATTGCGCGAGTTCTCTCGGGTCTCGAAACCAGCCGGAAAGCATTTCGAAATGCCGTTCCGTGAACGGCAAAAGGTGCAATTTTTGCATCCACCCCTCTCCGGAGAGCAGTTCTTGTCAGGCCATTGTATGAAATCTGAAATCGCGGTCGGCAACCAGGGGCCGCTTTGACGAACCTCGGGCAGCAAGGGGACCGTCGCGGCAGAATATGACGGATCCGCAATGGAACACTATGGTGGCGACAAGGGTGCGGAGAGGGATGATGCGGGGGCCAGAATGAACGGCCGATGGGCAGGGTGGCGGCGGAGCGGGGTGGTGCTGTCGGTGGCATTGGCCTTCCTGCTCGCCGCGGGGCCGCGCGTGCGGCCGTGGACGGGGAATGTCGTCCTGCCGGACGTTCCGCGTGACCCGGCGGCGTTGGACGCGTGGATCGCGGCCGGGGAACGCCGGGCGGGGCCCCTGCGTCCGGATACCGGGGCCCGGATCGTCTGGGCCGATCCGGTGCATCCGGCGCGGACGGCCTGCGCCATGGTCTATCTGCACGGCTTCACCGCCAGCCAGGGCGAGGGCTTTCCCGCGCATCGGGACCTGGCGCGGCTGTTCGGCTGCAACCTGTATCTGTCCCGGCTGCCGGGGCATGGGTTGCGCGCCCCCGACGCCATGCGGGGCCTGTCGGCCGCGCGACTGATGCAGGGCGCGGCCACCGCGCTGGCGGTCGGCCGGGCGATCGGGGACCGGGTGATCGTCATCGGGACCTCGACCGGCGGGGCATTGGCGCTGGCGCTGGCCGCGCAGCAGCCGCAGGCGGTGTCCGCCCTGGTGCTGTGGTCGCCGCTGGTGCGCGAACGCGGCAACCAGCTGGATCCGTTGCTGTGGCCGTGGGGCACGTCGCTGATGTGGCTGGTCCATAATCATGGGCAGGACGTGACGCACGAACCGGCATTGGGCCCGGTCTGGACGGGGGACGTGCATCTGGACGGCTATGTCGCCCTGGCCGAACTGACGCGGGGGCTGATGACCGACGATGTGTTCCGCCAGGTCACGGCCCCGGTCTTCATGGGATATTACGATCGCGATCCCGATCATCAGGACCCGACCGTGTCGGTGGCCGCGATGCGGAAGATGTATGACAGGCTGGCGACCCCCGACACCCTGCGGCGGCGCGTGGATTTCCCCGATGCGGACACCCATGTCATCGCGTCCTCGCTGCGGTCCCACGCCGCCGCGGCCGTCTGTCGCGCGACGCAGGCGTACCTGCATGATGTCGTGGGCCTGCCTTATGCGCCGGGGGTCGATATCGGGCTGTGCGATGCGATCCGGCCGGACATCGTCCCGTAATGGACCGGACGCCGTGTCGGGTGGTCGCGGGGACTGCCAGCCGGATTGAGGCTCTGGCGCGGCGATCGTTCCGATGCCATCATGGAATGCGGTGGCGTGGTCCAATCCCGTTGTCATCGGAGAGACGATGATCCTGATCGGTCAGTATGACTCACCCTTCGTCCGGCGCGTGGCCGTTGCCCTGCGGCTGTATGATCTGCCCTACGCGCATTGGCCCTGGTCGACCTTCGGCGATGCGGAGAGGCTGGCCGCATACAACCCGCTGCGCCGCGTGCCCACGCTGCTCCTCGACGATGGCGAGGTGCTCATCGAAAGCGCGGCGATCCTGGATTATCTGGACGAACGGGCCGGTGCCGGGCGCAGCATGCTTCCCGCGTCAGGGGCCGATCGTCGCGCGGCGCTGAAGACATGCGCGTTGGCGACCGGCCTGTGCGACAAGATGGTCAGCCTGATCTACGAGCGTGCCCTGCATGAGACCACGTCCGAGACCTGGATCGGGCGGTGCATGACGCAGGTGGGCAGTGTCCTGGACGTCCTGGAAGCGGATCGTGCGACACATGCCGCGCCCTTCTGGTCGGGGGGACGGCCGGGCCACGCCGATATCGCCGTCGCCTGTGCGTTTCGGTTTCTCGCGGAAGCCCATCCGGCCATCCACGCGCGGGGTCATTGGCCCCCGCTCGCCGTTCACTCCGCGCGATGCGAGGGAATGGACGCCTTTGCGGAGGTCGTCCAGCCTTTCGTTCCCCCGGCGTAGACAAGGGGGGAGAGACAACATGCCCCATGCCCCACACTGGCGTTGCGGAGTGGAAATACTCTGTTCGCGCCAGACGTTACGATGCACAATCGTTTTCACCCCGGTCCTTTCCGACGGAGATCCCCATGGCTGCCGATCCGTTCCATCTCGCCTGGTTCCTTCAGGGTTCGAGCATTCAGGCCTGGGGAGAGCCGTGGACGGGCAATATCAGCGAGGACTGGATGTCGGCGGGCATGTTCCTCGATCTTGCCCGATCCATCGAGCGTGCCGGATTCGACTACATCCTGATCGAGGATTCGATCTATATCGGCCAGAATTGGGAAAATCGCCGCGACCTGTTCCTCAGGAACGGCATGTCCGTTCCGCGGCAGGAGCCCTCGGTCGTCGCGTCCCTGATGCTGGCGGCGACGTCGCGCCTGGGCGTGGTGCCGACGCTGTCCACCTTCGCCTATCATCCCTATCTGACGGCACGGATGGTGGGAACGCTGGACCAGATATCGGGCGGACGGGCAGGCTGGAACATGGTCACCGGAAGCTCGGACTACGCCGCACAGAATTTCGGCATGGACCACCTCCCCGAACATGACCACCGGTACGAGATGGCGGCGGAATATATCGATGTCGTGACACGGTTGTGGGATTCGTGGGAGCCCGGTGCCATTGTCGCCGACCGCAAGACCGGCGTGCTGATCGACCCCGAAAAGGTCCATACGATCGATTTCAAGGGAGAATATTACGCCAGCCGCGGGCCGCTGAATTCCGGCCCGTGCCCGCAGGGCCGTCCGGTCATCGCGCAGGCCGGCGGCTCGGCGAAGGGACGGGCCATCGCGGCGCGCCATGCCGACACGATCGTGGCGCACCCCAAGGGGATCGAGGCGATGAAGGAGTATCGCAACGACGTCCGCGCGCAGATGCGCGCGGCCGGACGCAACCCGGACGGATGCAAGATCCTGTTCATGATCTCCCCGGTTCTGGGCGGGTCCGAGGCGGAAGCGCGCGAGCGCGCGGCGCGGCGGGTGACCGAGGCGACGCAGAACGTGGACAAGAAGCTCGCGCAACTGGGCTGGATCACGAACATCGATTTCTCCGGCCACGATCTCGACGCCCCGGTGGGGTCGCTTTCGACCAACGGCCATCAGTCGAGCCTCGCCGGTTTCCTTCGCAAGGCCGGCAAGAACACGCTGCGCGAAGCGATTGTCGCATACAGTTCCAGCGGTGCCAGTGTCGATCTCGTCGGTACCCCGGACGGGGTGGCGGCGCAGATGGACGAAATCATGCAGGAGGTCGGCGGGGACGGATTTCTGATCACCCTTCCCGATGTCAGCCGCAGGAGCGTCGCCGAAATCACCGATGGGCTGATACCCGCCCTCCAGCAGCGCGGATTGACGCGCAGGGCGTACGAGCATCGGCAGTTCCGGGACAATCTTCTGGCGTTCTGACCGTGTCAGGCGGCCGTCAGTAAAGGCTCCTGAAACAATGATCTAGGCGGCGAGGTCGCTCCGGTCCAAGTCGGCCAGGGCCTGGCGCAGGGACGCCGCCTGCTGCGTCGCATAAAGGTCGAGCTCGTTCAGGACCGGGCGGCCCAGCGCGGCCTCGAACGCCGCGCGGGCGTCCGACGGCCGGTATGCCTGCGGGCCGCCGCCGCCCAGGTTGGACTGGAAGATGCCGGCGGCGCTGACGGGCAGGAAATCCTCGTAGACCAGGGGATCGCAGGCCAGGAATCCGGCATCGATCAGCCCGTCCACATCCAGGCCGTCGCGGTCTGCGGCGTCCGCCGCCCGGCCGGCCGGTGTGGCGGCATAGCGGAAAAACGCCAGCCCCTGCCGGCGCAGGCCGTCCCACGTATCGGGAAAGGCCGTGAAGACGTCACGCAGGGCCTGGTCGTAGGGTCGTCCGCCGGCATTGGCCCGGGCGTGGGCCAGCAGGCGGTCGTACAGCATGCGGCCGGCCTCGGTCAGGGCGGCGCCGCGCTGCTCGATCTCGCCGAAGCGCGCGGTGTGGTGGCCGGCGACCGGTGCGCCGTCGGGCGAGGTGAAGGCGATCGCCTCCTCCAGCGCCTTGAAGCTGGTCTGCCGCAACAGGATCGGGCAACGGCGCGGCGGCGGTCCTTCGATCGTCTCCTTGGGCGTGATGCCACGCGCGGGCATCAGGGCCTGCACCCGGTCGATGTCCAGGGTGCGGGGCGTCAGGTGATTGATGTGCGGCCCCCGGAAGCACACCACGTCGGCGATCAGGCGGTGGGCGGCATGCAACTGGCGATAGATGTCGAAATCGACCGTCGCGGCGCTGTGCCAGCGGAAGATTTCCAGCGCCTCGGCGACGAATTCCGCACCCTCGTGCGAATCCAGCGCGTCGCCGGCTTCGTGCCGGGCAACCAGCGCCATCAGGCGGGGGCTGACGATCTGCCGGCGGGCAAGGATGGCGGCGGCGCGGGCGCGCAGTTCGGGATCCTCGATCAGTTCCAGCCGGATCAGCGAGGTGAAGACGCGAAACGGGCACGCCGCCAACGCCGTGTCGCCGACCGGGCGGAAAGCGGTGGAATGAACGGGCACGCCCGCCGCCGCCAGGTCGTAATACCCCACCGGTTCCATGCCCATCACGGCGAAGACCCGCCGGATATCGGACAGTTCCGCCGCCGTGCCCAGGCGGATCGCGCCGTGCCGCTCGTCGCCGATGCGCTCCAGCTCCCCGGTCCGGGCCAGATGCGCGCGCAGGGCCGGATCAGCGTCCAGCACCGCCGCATTGACGTCGCGCACCAGGTCCAGCAGCGTTCCGTATTGCGGGACCTCGCTGCGATACATTGCGGACATCGCACGGGAAAAGGCCAGGCGGATCGCGTCGGGGCCGGGGGAAGGGACAGGCGCCATCGTGGGGTTCGTCTCGGCTGCTTCAAACGGGGATCACGATAGGATCGGCGCGGACGTGCCGCCATCGGCAAATCGTAAACAGGTCATTCCCGGGGGGAATGCCACCCAGGTCCGCTCGGCGTGCCGCCGGGGGCGGCCAGGCGGTCGATGGCGGTTTCCGCCAGGATCCAGTCCCGGAAGCAGGCCAGCGGGCCATAATCCGCGCGTTCGGCGGGCCAGACCAGGTAATAGGCGTCCCGTTCCTCGGCCGGCCGGTCGAACAGGACCACGAGCCGGCCCGCGCGCAGTTCGTCCGCGATCAGGAACGTCGGCAGCAGGGCCACGCCCAGGCCGGCGACACAGGCCTCGGCCACCATGGTGAACTGGTCGAACAGCATGCCGTGGACCAGGTCGAACGCCACCCCCTGCGTGCCCAGCCAGCGCTCCCAGGCATCCGGACGGGTCACCATATGCAGAAGCGGCGCCTTCAGGATGTCGTCCTGGGTGTGGATGTCGAACCGCCGCGCCAGGTCGGGGCTGCAGACGGGCACGGCGGTTTCCTGCCGCAGCAGGTCGGTCTGGCAGCCCTGCCAGTCGGGCTGGCCGAAATGGATCGCGGCGTCGAACGATTCCAGGCGGAAATCGAAATAGGACAATCGCGTGCCCACGTTGATCGTGATGCCGGGGCAGGCGGCCAGGAAGGCAGGCAGGCGCGGGGCCAGCCAGCGCGCGCCGAAGGTCGGCAGCGTGGCCAGGTTCAGCGTGCCGCCATAGGGGTTGCCGCGCAGGTACAGCGACGCGGTGCTGATGCGGCGCAGGGCCTCGCGGATTTCGCGGGCATAGGAATCCCCCCCGGGTGTCAGGCGGATGGTCTGGCGGTCGCGGGTGAACAATTCGACGCCCAGCCGGTCTTCCAGCGCCTTGATCTGCCGGCTGACCGCGCTCTGCGTCAGCGACAGTTCGTGGGCGGCGCGGGTGATGCTGCCGGTGCGGGCGGCGGCCTCGAACGCCGTCAGGAGGGAGAGCGAGGGCAGGAAGCGTCTGGGGGGATGCATGCGCGGTCCGTACGGCGTGACGGTGCGTCCATCTATCGCGCGCCGGCGACGGCGCGCAACCGTGGGCGGTCGGCGCGGACGTCCGTCCCCGTTCCTGCCGGCTTGCTGGGCATCGGCCCCGGCTTTTCCGGGTATGGGGATCGGAAAAACCGGGGCGATCGTGCCGGGATTGTCATGCACAGTTCCATCAGGTCCGGACGGGCGAATGGGCATGTCCTTGCCGGGCGGGAGGCTGCCATGACCTTTTCCATCGCGGCGCGCTGCGCCAGGACCGGCCAGTTCGGATCGGCCGTCGTCTCCTCGTCGCCGGCGGTCGCGGCGCGCTGTGCCTGGGCCCGCGCCGGGGTCGGCGCGGTGACGACGCAGAACGTGACCGACCCTCGGCTGGGGCCGGCGGGGCTGGACCTGCTGGCGCGCGGGCTGACGGCCGAGGAATGCTGCATTGTCCTGTCCCGCACCGCGCCCGGCAGCGCCTTCCGGCAACTGACGATCGTCGACCGGCACGGCGGCACGGCCGTCTGGTCGGGCAGCGGCACGTTGGGGCTGTACGCCAGCGCCCGTGGGGCGGACGTGGTATCGGCGGGCAACCTGCTGGCCAATCGCGAGGTTCCAGGCGCGATCGTGCGCGCGTTCGAAGGCAGCGACCCGGCGCTGGAACTGGGCGACCGGCTGCTGCTGGCGTTGCAGGCCGGCCTGGCCGCGGGCGGCGAGGCCGGGCCGGTCCATTCCGCCGGCATGGTGGTGGTGGACCGCGAAGCCTGGCCGCTGACGGACCTGCGGGTGGATTGGGACGACCGGCCCGTCGGCCGCCTGGCGGACATCTGGGCGGTCTGGCGGCCGCAGATGTACGATTATGTCGAACGGGCGCTGAATCCCGACGCCGCGCCGTCCTACGGCGTGCCGGGCGACGAATGATCCGCCGGCTGCATCGCCGTGATGCAGATGCGTCGGAAAAACTGACGAAAATCGTCCGTATTCATTTCTTTTTGTGAGGTTCGGGATATGGGACCGTCAGGATCGGACGGATGGTCCAGGGCTTCCGGCAACAGGGGAGTGGCAGATGGCGCAGGACATGTATGGGGACGAGACGCACGCGGACCAGGCCGAGGCCCGCGCCCTGTTCCTGGAGGCGATGAGCCGGGTCGCGGCACCCGTGGGGATCGTGGTCACCAATGGGCCGGCGGGCCGCTATGGCATCACCGTCAGCTCGGTCGTCTCGGTGTCGGCCGATCCGCCGATGGTGCTGGCCTGCATCAACCAGCGCAGCCCGATCGCCGGGCCCCTGGCGGCCAACCGGCTCTATACGGTCAACATGCTTTCACCGGCGCAGGCCGAGATGGCGGAACGCTTCGCCGGCCGTGACGGACGCTATCCGGCCTACGATTTCGGCTGCGGCGCGTGGCAGGCCGGCACGCAGGGGGAAATCTGCCTGGACGATGCGATTGCCACCCTGACCTGCACGCCCGAACAGGTGGTGCAGGCCGGCACGCATGTGATCGTCATCGGCCGGGTCCTGCGCACCGTCGTCCGCGACGCCAGCGCGCTTCTGTATTGCCGGCGGGAATTCTGCCGGCCGGTCGGCCTTTCGGCTTCGGCCTGACGAGAACGAGGACGGTTTCATGATACGCACCGGTCAGGACTATATCGATTCGATCCGCGACGGGCGCCGGGTCTGGATGAATGGCGAGCGCGTGGCCGACGTGACGCGGCATCCGATGTTCAAGCCCATCGTCGACATCCGCGCCCGCATCTACGACATGCAGCACGAGGCCGCGTTCCGCGACCGCATGACGTGGCTGGACGAAAATGGCGAGCCCTCCTCCATCGCGCTGAAGCTGCCGCGCACCCAGGCGGACTGGCAGGCGAAACGCCTGGCGACCGACACGGTGCTGGACGAGGTCGGCGGCGTCGTCACCCGCGTGGGCGACGAGACGATCGGCGAGATGTGGTCGCTGTTCGACGGGCAGGAGATCCTGAACGAGGTCGATCCGACCTTTTCGCGCAATATCCGCCATCATGTCGACAAGGCGATCCGCGCCGATCCGTTCCATGTCTCGGCCAATACCGATCCCAAGGGCGACCGGTCCAAGCGGCCGCAGGACCAGGACCCGGACATGCTGCTGCATGTCGTGCGGGAAACCGATGCCGGCATTGTCGTGCGCGGCGCGAAATACGAAACCGCCGCCGCCTATGCCAACCAGGCCTTCACCAAGCCGACGATCGCGAACTGGGGCGATGCGGCGCTGTCGGATTACGCGGTCGGGTTCGTCTGCGATTTTTCCTCGCCGAACCTGAAATTCATCTGTCGCACGGGCTTCGCCGGCCGCGCGCCGGCCGAGGATTATCCGCTGTCGAACCGGTATGACGAGGTCGAGGCCCTGGTCATCTTCGACGATGTGCTGATCCCGTGGGAAAACGTGCTGTTCTACCGGCACACCAAGGCCGCGACCTTCATCCGCGCCACCCTGCATCGCTACAGCGCGTTCGCCTTCGTGCAGCGCAACCTGAAGCTGGCGGACATGATGATCGGCACCGCGCTGTTCAACGTGCGCCAGACCGGCCTGGACCGCCAGCAGGCGGTGCAGGAGAAGCTGGCGCGCCTGGCGTGCTATCGCGAAGGGATCAACGCCCACCTGACGGCGGCGATCGCCACTGCCGAGCCCAGCCCCGGCGGCCTGCTGATGCCGAACCAGTCGCTGCTGTTCAGCGGCCGTGTGCTGGCCTGTTCCCAGTTGCACGAGATGATGCATCTGGCGCGCGAGCTGTGCGGCGGCCAGATCTGCGTCACGCCCGACGCGGCGGCCTTCGCCGACCCCGAAACGGGACCGTGGCTGGAGAAATTCTACACCATCAACGACGCCTGGGCGGCCACCGACCGCCGCCGCCTGCTGGCCTATGGCCGCGACCTGCTGAATTCGGATTATGCGGGGCACCGCCTGACGTTCCAGCTGTTCGCCCAGTCGCCGCCCTTCGCGCATCTGGCGGCGGTATATCGCAATTTCGACTGGGACAGCCCGCTCTCGTTCGTGCAGCGGTCCGCCGGGCTGGACCCGCGCGTGCTGGACCGCGCGTCCTGATCCGCAACGACCGAACAGGAAATTCGACGATGATCCACAAGCGCATCCGCCCCTTCAATACGAAGGACACCTATCCCGAGCAGGATTTGGACAACGATCTGTGCCAGGCCGTGGTCGCGGGCAAGACGGTCTATCTGCGCGGACAGGTGCCGCAGGACCTGGACACGCGGGAAAATGTCGCGGTGGGCGATCCCGTCGGCCAGGCCGAAAAGGTGATGGCGAACATCGCGCTGCTGCTGGATGAGGCCGGGTCCGACCTGTCGCACATCTGCAAGGTGACGGTCTATCTGACCGACATCCGGTATCGCGAGGCGACGTACCGCGTCCTCGGCCGCTGGCTCAAGGGGGTCTTTCCGGTCTTTACCGGCCTGGTCGTCGTTGCGCTGGCACGGCCCGAATGGCTGATCGAGGTCGACGTGATCGCGGAACTGCCCTGATCGCAGAACTCCGCGCGCCGGGGGGAATGGACAAGGGGGCGGCTTCGCGTCAGTTATAACAAACTGCTCCCTTGGGGTTTCCACACCGTGCCGCCCGTCCTGGACTGTTCCGTACCCTTTGCTCGTCCGGTCTTTGGCCGGCGCGTCCGGCCGGTGGCCTAGAGGCCGCATGCCGGCACGCGATGCGATGCGCGACAGGGGGCGGACACGCCTGCGTCGACTGTTCGGTGCGCCCGCGAAGGCGTCACGCGCCGCCCGGCTGGGTCACTGGCTGGGCATGCGCGCCATCCTGGTCGCCCCCGAACAGGTTGGCCTGCGCGAAGGCCTGCGCTCGGCCATCGCGGTCGGCGTCATGATGGGGCTGGCGACGGCGTGGGGCCGGCCGCTGATGGCCTGGTCCGCCTTTGCCGCCTTCTGGACCTGCCTGGTCGATCCGGGTGGTCCGCGCCGTCCGCGCCTGCGCGCCATGGTGCTGTTCGGCATCGTCGGCACCGTGCTGGCGGGGCTGATGTCCTGTGTCGCCGGCATGGGGCTGGCCGTGGCGTTTCCCATGCTGGCGACGGTGACGTTCCTGTGCGGCCTGGCCCGGGGGCATGGGGCCGCCGCGACGCAGGTGGGCGTGCTGGCCGCCATCGTGGGCGTGGTCGCGGTCTGTTATCCGATGGCGCCGTCGGGGGCGCTGATGCTGGCCGGCCTGTTCGCGCTGGGGGCCGGCTGGGCGCTGGCCATCTGCGTCCTGGCATGGCCGGTCGATCCCTATGCCCCGGCGCGGCGCGCCACGGCGGCCCTGCTGCGCGAAGAGGCGGGGATGGCGTACGACCTGCTGGACCGGGCCGGCGCCGGGCCGGCCCAGCCGGCCACCGCCCGTGTCGGTGCCTATCGGCGCGCCATCCGGGCCCGGATCGAGCGGACCCGCGGCATGGTGGGCACGATCGGGGCGGAGGAGGGCGGCAGCCCGGTCCGGCGGGCATTGTCGGCGGGGATCGAGGCCGGTGACCGGATCTTCGTGGCGCTGATCGCGATGGAACACGATCGGGCCGCGGCGCATGGGTCGGGGCGCCCGGCGGACCGGCGCGCCCTGCGGCGGATCGTCGCCGCCATCGTCCGCACGCGGCAGCAGGTCCTGCGGGTCGATCCGGATCATGTCCGCATGCGTCGGCTGGCGGTGTCGCTGCGCCGGCAGGCCCGCACGGTGGACGGGGTGGCCGCCCAGGCGCTGGCCGTCTGCGGCGACGCGCTGCAAGAGCTTGCGGATGCGTGGGAACGCGCGGCGGAGGCGGTGGCCGGCGCCCCCGATGGCGGCGGCCGTACTCCGGCCGGCCCGTCCCATGCGTCCGGATCCCCGCCGGGGCCGTGGTGGCGCCGGATCGTCCTGCCGCATGCGGCGCGTCATGCCGCGCGCCTGTCCGTCGCGGTGGTCGTGGCGTACGGGCTGACCATCCTGCTGGGCCTGCCGTATGCCTATTGGGCGACCATGGCCGTGGTCGTCGTCATGCAGCCGCAGGCCGCGACGACGGGACCGAGGATGGTCGAACGCATGCTCGGCAGTGTCGCGGGGGGGATCATGGCGGCCATTCTCGGCGCGTCGCTGCCCATGGCGGCGACGCTGCTGCTGATCTTTCCGCTGGCGGCCGCGACGATCGCGCTGCGTTCGGTCAATTACACGCTGTTCGTCCTGTTCCTCACGCCCCTGTTCGTCCTGGTGACGGACCTGGGCAGTCCGGGCCATGGCTGGGGGGTGGCGCTGGCCCGGGCGGTCGACAACGTGCTGGGCAGCGTCGTGGGGCTGCTGGGCTGCCTCGTGCTCTGGCCCGAACGAACGGTGGCGACCTTCCCCGGCCGCCTGGCGGAGGCGGTGGGGGCGAACATGCGCTATCTTGCCCTGGTGGCCGACCCCGCGGTGTCGGATACCGCGCGGATCGACGCGGCCCGGCGTGACGCCGGCGTGGCCAGCACCGCCGCGGAGATCGCGCGCCAGCGCCTGCGGCTGGAAGGACTGCGCCGCTCCGCCCAACTGGATCTGGCGGCCGATCTGCTGCTGGCCCTGCGCCAGGTTGCGGGGATGGCCAGCGTTGCGTGGCTGGAGCGGATGTCGGGCCAGGCGCGCCCGGATGGCGACCGTGCGGCGGCCTATGCCGCGATCGGCGCGGCGATGGCGGCCCGGCTGCGTGGGAAAGGACCCGCCGGGCCGCCGGTCGATGGGACGGACCTGCCGTCCGACATCGCCCATCTGGTCCGTGCGGCCGATGCTTATGCGGTATCCGGCGCGCCCGCCGTTCGGGACTCCGGGAAACGGGTCTGACGTTCGGGGGGCTGGCGCGACGGGGATGGGTAGCCATGTGGGTTGGGGCGGGTAGAATGCAGGAACGCTCCGGCCATCCCGATGCCGGACGCACGTGCAAGGAAAGAAAGACAAATGGCTGACTGCCCTGTGAAATGTTCGATGAAATCCCCGTGCCTGAAGGGACTTCTGGCCCTGGGCCTCGCGGTGGCGGTGCTCTGCTTCGTGAAGAAGAAAATCTGCTGCAAGGGGAAGGCCTGCGCCTGACCGCCTCCGTCCCGGGGACATCCCGGGACGGACCTGTCGGTGACGCCGGGCAGGAGGACATGGCGCAACGCGATCCCGGGCCGGCGCCCATACGCCGGATCATCCATATCGACATGGATGCGTTCTATGCGTCCGTCGAGCAACGGGACGATCCCGCCCTGCGGGGCCGGCCGGTGGCGGTCGGCGGCAGCCGCCAGCGCGGCGTGGTCGCGGCCGCCAGCTACGAGGCCCGTCGGTACGGCGTGCGGTCCGCCATGCCGTCCGTCACCGCCCGGCGCAAATGTCCCGACCTGGTCTTCGTGCCGCCGCGCTTCGATGTCTATCGGGCCGTCTCGGCGCAGATCCAGGCGATCTTCGCGCGCTATACGCCGCTGATCCAGCCGCTGTCGCTGGACGAGGCGTATCTGGACGTCACCCATCCCCTGGTCGAAGCGCCGTCCGCCACCGCGATCGCCGAGGCGATCCGCGCCGCCATCTGTGCGGAAACCGGGCTGACGGCGTCGGCGGGCGTGTCGTACAACAAATTCCTGGCCAAGCTGGCGTCGGATTACCGCAAGCCGGACGGCCTGTTCGTCATCACGCCGCGCATGGGGCCGGGTTTTGTCGAATCCCTGCCGGTCGAGGCCTTTCACGGAATCGGCCCCGCGACCGCCGCCCGCATGCGCGCCCTGGGGATCCGCACCGGCCTGGACCTCCGCCGACAGGACCTGACGGTCCTGGCGCGGCATTTCGGCAAGTCGGCCGCATTCTATCATGGCATCGCCCGGGGCCAGGACGACCGGCCCGTCGACGCGGAGCGCCGGCGCAAATCGATCGGCGCGGAACGGACATTCGAACGCGATATCCACGAGTGGGCGGAGGCCACGGCGGCGTTGGACGATCTGTCGGGACGCGTCTGGCAAGCCTGCACCGCGCGGGGGATGGGCGGCCGCACGGTGACGGTGAAAATCAAATATGCCGATTTCCGGCAGACCGGGCGCGCGCGCTCGCTGCCGGCGCCGGCGTCCACGCAGGCGGAATTGCTGGGCGTGGCGCGGGACCTGTTGCGTCCCGGCTTTCCGCCCGACCAGGGGATCCGCCTGCTGGGCGTGACGCTGTCCAATCTTCAATCCGCGGGTGACGACGCCAGCCCGCAGTTCGCGCTGGCGCTGCACGCCTGACATCCGCCGCCCGGGGCCGGGGCGATCCTTGCCGGGTGCCGGGGCGGCGTTCATAAATCGGGCTTCGTCCGGGACGCCTGCGGATTCCGCGTGCCCGGCATCGTTGCAGGAAGCCGCAGCATGTCCTTTGTCATCAGAACGTCGTCCGCACGCAGCGCCGCCTGGCGGGCCGCCCTGTCGGCCCTGGCACCGGACCTCGATATCCGCATCTGGCCCGACGTCGGCGATCCGGACGCGGTCACCCATCTGCTGACATGGAAGCCCCCGTCCGACCTCATGACGCGCTTTCCCAACCTGCGGGCCGTCTTCTCGGAAGGCGCCGGGGTGGATCAGTTCCTGTCGCTCGACCTGCCCGACAGCGTCAGCCTGGTGCGGATCGTCGATCCGGCGCTGACGGACATGATGGTCGAATACGGCGTATGGGCCACGCTGGCGCTGCACAGGCAGGCCCCGGCCTATCGCCGGTTACAGGCCGCGCATGACTGGCGCCCGCTGACCCAGCCCCTGGCGCGGGACCGCCGGGTCGGGGTGCTGGGCCTGGGTGTCCTGGGGACGGCCCTGCTGCGGCGGTTGCATCTGTTCGGTTTCCCATGCGCGGGATGGAGCCGCGGCACCCACGTCATCGACGGCGTGACCTGCTTCGCCGGCCAGGACGCTCTGGCCGCATTCCTGAACCGGACGGACATCCTGATCTGCCTGCTGCCGCTGACGGATGAGACGCGGGGCATCCTGTCGGCCCGGACCTTCGCCGCCCTGCCGCAAGGGGCGGGGGTAATCAATTGCGGGCGTGGCGGCCATGTGGTCGAGGCCGATCTTATGGCAGCACTGGAATCGGGGCATCTGTCCCACGCCATCCTCGATGTCGCAGGACAGGAACCGCCGCCGGCGGATCATCCGTTCTGGGATCACCCCGCCATCACCCTCACGCCGCACGTGGCCAGCCACACAACGCCGGCCAGCGCCGCCCATCAGGTGGTGGACAACCTGCGCCGGCTGCAGGCCGGGCAGACGCCCGTCGGGCTGGTGAACCGGGGGCGTGGATATTGACGACGCGCGGCTGGTCGAGCCCGTCGCGTGCATATCGAGTGATGTGAAGGCCATCTTCTTCCGCGGACAAAGAAGCGGGGCCGAACGTGCGTTCGGCCCCGCTGTCGCGTGTTCGGCAGGCGTGCCCCTTTCCAGGAAGGGGACACACCTCACCGTCAGAATTCCACGCGCACGGATCCGAAGAACTGACGCGGCGCACCGAGTTCGAAGGACTGGAAATCGCCCGACAGCGGGAAGCCGTTCTCGCCCATCGTCGCGACATAGGTCGTGTTGGCGAGGTTGTAGACGTTGAAGTCGAAAGTCAGGTTCTGCATGAACGCGAGATGGTGGTTGTATTTCCCCATGTTGCCCAGGCGATAGCGCAGGCCTGCGTTGGCCAGCCAGTAGCCCGGAACCTTGGTGTCGCCGTTATAGCTCAGGTTACGCTGCGACATATAGTTTGCATCGATATGCGCCAGCAGGTCGCCCCATTCGTAGGAAAGGCTCGATTTATACATGAAGCGCGGATAGGCGACGACCTGGCTGCCTGCCAGATGGTAGACCGTGGTGCCCTGCGTAATGTTGTCGTCATAGGTCGAGTGATTGTAGCTCACGCTGTTGAAGAGCGAGAGTCCCTCGACCGGCGTCAGCGTCAGGCCGGCGTCGACGCCGTTCATCGTCACGCCGCCCACGTTCAACACCGAAGCGACCGGGTTCACGATGCTGCCGGCGGTGATCTGCTGCAGACGGTTCTTGTAATTGACGTGATACGCGTAGAGCGAGGCGCTCAGCAGGCGGTGGGTAAAGCGGTATCCCACCGAATAGGCCCAGTCGGTTTCCGGCTTCAGGCTCGGCGAGGCAAGGTTGTAAGCCGCCTGCGTCACCGCGAACGGAGATGCGGCCGTCTTGAACTGCGCCTGCGGATAGGCATGCATGTTTTCGGAGACGTCGAAGAACAGTTCGTGATGCTGCAGGAAGTGCCAGTCCGCGCTGATATGCGGCAGGAAGGCGGCGGCCGAGGTCAGCGTGCCGGCAGCCATGGTATCCGCAGTGCCGTAATACGCGTTGTTGTAATATCCATCGCCGGCGCGCGACGTGTTGAGCAGCGACTTGAAACCGAAATGCAGGTCGAGGTTGCGGACCGGGTGGTAGGTGTCTTCGACGAACGCGGTGAACGTGTTCGTGTTGATGGTCTGCCCGAAGATCTTCATGAACGGGGTCAGTTTGGAATAGTCGCCGATCGTATAGATCGGCGCGCCCTGGCCCAGCAGGGGCTGCTCATAGCCGACCATGCTCGATACGAACTTGTTGTTCTCGTACCAGACGCCGCCACTGATATGGTTGTGGGCGATGTCGTAGGTCGCGGACGACAGGATGCCGAAGCGCTGGATATCCGGCTCCTTCACCTGTTCGAACATCGGCGCGCCGTTCGGCGAGGGATAGAACGGGTTCGACCAGGTCAGATGGCTGGTCTCGCCGTGACCGTAGACAGTCGTTTTCCAGCGGACGCGGTCCGTCAGCTCGAAATCGCCCGTCAGGCCGCCGAAATAGTCGGTAACCGCAGTTGCGCCGTCATAATAGGCGGCATCGGCCTTGTCACCGATCTTGCTGAGGCTGGCGGGATATTTGCAACCGGCCTGAGGCGTGGCGTACGCGGTGCAAAGCGCTGCGGCATAGGCTGCCTGGTAGCCGCTATATTTCCCGTTGTAATAGTTGTCGATATTCTTTCCGCCGTTCTTCCAGATATCCAGAGAGTAATCCTGGTAGTTGAACTGGGCCAGGTTGCTGTAATCGAAGAACGCGGAGATGCGGCTGTTTTCACCGACAGGCTGGACCAGCTTCGCATTGACCTGCTGCATGAACTGGATGCCGCCGCCCTTCCACTTGTCCGTGTCGTTACGCATGTAGGACACGAAGAACTTGGTGCCGGAGCTGTTCAGCTTGCCGCTGTCCAGGCGAATGAAGGTGTGGAAGAGATTGTTGCTGCCGAAGGTCTGAGCCAGCGTCCCGCCCATCTTGTTCTTCGGGTCGGAGGACACGTACTCGATCGAGCCGCCCAGATTGTTGGTGCTGGCGACTTCCTCGGCGCCGGCGCCCATCGAGACGTTCAGGCGCTGCACGTTTTCCGAGCTGATGGCCTGCACGGGGTTCAGGCCGTTATAGTTGCGATAGACAAGCTCGCCCAGCGGGATGTCATCCATCGTCGTGCCGATCTGGTTCTGCATGAACCCGTGCATGTAGATCTGTGCAGACCAGGTGTCGACGCCCTGCGGATCATCCGACTGGAACATGACGCCCGGTTGGGATGCCAGGACCTTCAGCGGGTTGGTGCCCGGAACCGCGCGCGAGATCATTTCCGATCCGACCGAGATGTCAGCGCCGCGCACGAGATGGCGGGCCGTCACGCCGACTTCCTCGGCCGACACGCGGGGCAGCGTCGTGCGGCGGCGGACGACGGGGGCAGCTGGTGTCGGGGCCGCCGCGACGGCGACGGGGGCCGCGCTGGGTGTGGGGGCGGCCGCTTTCGTCGCGGAATGCCGTGCCTTGTGTGCGGGGGCGGCGAGAGACATCGTCCCCCCGCCCGAAACAAACATGGTCGTGGCCAGCAGCGCCCATGTCACACTGTTCCGTCTCATTGCTCCACGCCCTTCATGCTTCCTGCTCGCATTGTGGATCCTCGAACGACGATCCATTGCTTATATCGTATATGATCATCCTTTTTGTTTCGCAACGATAATGCACTCCGTTGCTTTCGATTTTGTTTCAATAATTTAATATGGATTTTGCGGGTGATACCGGCTCAAAAAAGCGGGTATAAAAATATTTCGATACCGGTGTGTCTCTTTTGCGACAGTGGGCGCCGCCCGGTTTGCGGGGCCCGCACGAGACGATCACGCGACGGGCGTCTGGCCGAGCGGTGGGCCACGCAGCCCTGGTGCCCGGGCGCACATGCCTGGATTCCAGGAGGAAAAAAGCTTGGCAACGGGGCTGCGTCATGCTCCATGCTGTCCCGCCATATATGGGGATACGACACCGGGCGCGGGGGAATGACCTCCACACGACGACGATGCGCGTGCCGCATTGCGGCACGGATCCAGGTATTTGCCATGCCGGGTATCCGGCCAGAATTCCCATCCTGCCGAGGCTTGAATGCGACTTGTTGCCATCGTTGACGACCGTTCCACCAATCGGACGATCTTCGCGCGGCTGGCGATGACGCTTGGGACCGATATCCAGGTCGAAGTTTTCGCGACGCCGCTCGAGGCGCTGGACTGGTTCGGGGACGACAACATTCCCGACCTGATCATCACCGACTACAAGATGCCTCTGATGGACGGGGCGGCTCTGACCGCGCGCGTCCGGGCCATGGACTGGGGCCATGACGTGCCGGTCATCGTGGTGACAGCATATGAAGACCGCGATTACCGCCTCAACGCGCTGGACGCGGGCGCGACGGATTTCCTGCTCAGTCCCGTTGATCATACCGAATTCCTGACGCGCGCGCGCAACCTGCTGCAGCTCAGCTGGCATCGGCGGCGCGCGCGCGTCAGGGCGGTCGAATTGCAGCAGGAACTGGAAAGCAGCCGCCAGGAACGGGCTGAGATCCTGCGGGGCAGCCGCGACAGGCTGCTGCAGGTCATCGACACGGTTCCGGCCATGGTCAGCGCGACGGACGCGAACGGGAACTATATTTTCGCCAACAGGTTTCACGCGCGAGTGCTGGGCGCCCGGCAAGGGCCAGGCAGCGCGGCGTCGCTGGTCCGTGACCGCCAGGTGCTGGAAACCGGGCTGCCGACGCCGCGCTATGAGGAAACCATCGCCGACCGGTACGGGATGGAACGGGTCCTGCTGACCTCCAAGATTCCACTTCATGACGATTCCACCGGCCTGCGCTACGTCCTGACCACGTCGCTGGATATTACCGACCGGAAGAAGGCCGAGTGGGAACTGCACCACCTGGCCTATTACGACCAGCTGACGGGACTGCCGAGCCGGTCCAAGCTGGAGGTCGAGATTCAGACGATGCTGGGCCAGCGGAAGGGGGATGGTCCGCCCTTCGCCTTCCTGTTGCTGGACCTGGACCGCTTCAAGGGGGTCAACGATACCCAGGGTCATACGGTCGGGGACCTGCTGCTGCGCAAGGTTTCCGTCCGGTTGCGGACGGCTTTGCCGCATGCCGCGATCATCTCGCGCCTGGGGGGCGACGAGTTCGCGATCGTCCACGATATCGTGGACGCCGATGCCGCCGCGGAACTGGCCGAACGGATCGTGGGTATTTTCGCCCGTCCGTTCGTCCTGGGCCAGCGGACGATGAATGTCGGTGCCAGCGTCGGCGTGACCCTCTTCCCCGGCGACGACACGAATTTCGAGACATTGCTCAAGCACGCCGACCTGGCCATGTACAAGGCCAAGAACGAAGGAAGATGCCGTTACGCCTTTTTCGACGCCGCGATGGAACAGGCATTTTTCGCGGCGACCGAACTGGAGCAGGCGTTACGCAGCGCGGTCGGTAAGGAGGAATTCGTCCTGCACTACCAGCCGGAGATCGATCTTCGGTCAGGTACCGTCGTAGGGGTCGAGGCCCTGATCCGGTGGGCGAGGCCGGGTGACGAGCTGATCTATCCCGGGCGATTCCTGCCGCTGGCGGAGGAGACGGGCCTGATCGTGCCGATGACCGTCTGGACCTTGCGGGAAGCTTGTCGCCAGGCGGCGCTGTGGAAGCGCGACGGCATGCCGCTGCGCGTGGCAGTCAACCTGTCCGGGGTCCTCTTTCGCGAGAACGATGTTTACCAGCTGGTGGTCGACGCGATCATGGAAACCGGTCTGGATCCTGCATTTCTGGAACTGGAGCTGACCGAAACTGCGCTGATCGAAAATCCTGAAGCCGCCAGCCGCCAGCTGACGTCGCTGCAGCAGATGGGGGTGTCGATCACCATCGACGATTTCGGAACGGGCTATGCGTCCCTGATCTATCTGACTCGGTTGCCGATCCGCCGCCTCAAGATCGATTCAGCCTTCATCCAGGAAATCGATTCCTCGTCCGGAAGCCGGACGATCATCAAGGCGATCCTTGCCCTGGGGGAAAATCTGGGAATCAAGGTCATTGCCGAGGGGATCGAGCGGGAGGACCAGCTTCGCTGGCTCGAGGATCAGAACTGCCAGGAGGCGCAGGGCTTCTATTTCGGCCGTCCCGTGTCGCCGGCACGGCTGCGGGCGGCGATCGAAAGCGGGTCCCTGGTGCTGCCCACCCCGGTGCCGGACGCGACCGGCAGCGCGTAGAATCGACTCCGGCCCGGGGCGGGATATGCCGCCATTCGGGCGTCCGTCCCAGTTCCCTCTGGAGCGCGATTGGATCTTCGGCCCCAATGCGATCTGCTCCAGGATCGCGGGGTCTTCGCGATGGGGCCATGGAATGCCGACAGGACAGCGAGACCCTGAAGAAGTGATGACCCATGTGGGTGCGTAAGATCCTGTCGCGGATGAAGCGCGGTGGGGATGGCGAACACCAGATCGTCCTGAACCGCCTCGTGATCGCTTGCATCATCCAGGCCTACCTGTTGGGGTCGTATCTGTACGGGACGCTGGCGTTGCGGAGGATGCTGCAGCTGTCGGGCGTCTGCGATACCTTCCTGGCGGGAGGCATCGTGGTCGCAGTCGCGCTGATCATGTTTCCATCCCCCTCGGCGATCCGTCGCATCGGCCAGATGTTCTGGGATTTCATCTTCCTCTCCCTGGGCATGTACATCGGCGAGATCGCGGTGATCCCGCTTTATCCGATTTATCTCTGGGCGATCCTCGGATACGGCTTCCGCTTCGGGCTGGTCTATTTGGCGGGTGCGGCATGTGTCGGCGCCATTGGCTTCACCGTTGCCGTCCACGGCCTGGCGGTGTGGCGGGACACGGGATATCTGTTCGCGGGACTGGTCGGCGGGCTGCTGATCATTCCGCTCTATTCGGCATCGCTCATCCGCTTCCTCTCGCAAACCCGGCGGCGGGCGGAGGAGGCAAGCCGGGCCAAGACCTTGTTCCTCGCCAGCGTCAGCCACGAACTGCGTACGCCGCTCAATGCCGTGATCGGCATGAGCCGGCTGCTTGACGATACGGTCCTCGACGACGAGCAGCGCGATATGGTGCGCACGATTGGGGGAGCCGGAGCGTCGCTGCTGGGCATGATCGAGGATCTGCTAGACTTTTCCCGGATCGAGGAAGGGCGGATGCCCGTCCGCCTGCGTCCCTTCGATCTGGTCGCGGTCATGCGCGAGGTGGAAAGGATCGTCGATGTCGATGCGCGGGCGAAGGGCCTGACACTTGCCTGCCACGTAACCGCGCGTACTCCGATACAGCTGGTCGGGGACGAGCGGCATCTGCGCGACATCCTGCTCAACCTCGCCGGAAACGCCGTCAAATTCACCGATCGCGGGCATGTGGTCATCGCGGTCGACGGGACGCCTCTGCGCGACGGCAGGACCAGCTTGCGTGTCGAGGTGTCGGATACCGGCATCGGCATTTCCCCGGCGGCGCAGGAGCGGGTTTTCGAAACATTCACCCAGGCGGACGACACGGTGATCGACCGTTTCGGTGGTACCGGGCTGGGGTTGGCCATCTGCCGGAAGCTCGTGGACCTGCTGGGCGGTGAAATCGGAGTGCGCAGCGTCGTTGGCGAGGGCAGCACCTTCTGGTTCGTCATTCCGATGCAGTCGGTCGCCGCATCCTCGCCCGCATTGCCTCTGGCCGAAGCGGTGTTGCCCGCGCCCCCGGCACCCGAACGGCCCCCAGCCGAACGTCCTCCCGCTGTGGAGGCCGTGTCATGGCCGGACATTGTCCTGCTGACCGGCCAGGGCAATCATCTTGCCGATCTTGTCACGCGCCTGGTGCGGCATGGCGCCAGGGTCGTTTTCGTCCCGGACGGGGCAGCGGCGGCGCTGCTGATGCGTCGGCCGGAATGCCGGTCGGTCCTGCTGACGGACATGACCGCCGGGGACGCATCCGACATGGAAGGGGCGCCGTTTCCGACTGTCCTGCTCGACCGGGCTGTCGCGTCCGGATTGCCGCCCGAGGCCCTGCGGTGCCGGTTCGTCTCGATCCTCTCGCCCGATGCCGACGATGCCGCGATATCCTCTTTCCTGACGATCGTGGACGGGCTAGGTCCGGCCAGGGTGGACGGCAAGGCAATCGGCTCGGGGACGGAGACCAGCGGGGCCGAGCGATCACTGAATATCCTTCTGGTCGAAGACAATCTGGTCAACCAGAAGGTGCTGGGCAAGATTCTCGGCCGGGCGGGGCATCGGTGGCGGGTCGCTGGCAACGGCGAGGACGCCCTGGACATGCTGGAAGAAGAGCGGTTCGACCTCGTTCTCATGGACATCAACATGCCGGTGATGAACGGGCTGGAGGCGACGAAACTGTACCGGTTCTCGGAGGTCGGCGGCGGGGCCGCTCTGCCGATCGTGGCGTTGACGGCCGATGGCACGCCTGAGGTGCAGCAGCGTTGCCGCGATGCGGGTATGAGCGGCTTTCTGCTGAAGCCGGTCGAAATCGAACCCCTACTGGAAACCATCGATGCGCTGGTTCCCCCCGCGGCAGGGCAGAGGCGGCCGAGACCTGCCGGGATCGATGCTGCCGACGCAGTCCCGGTGGCGGATGAAGCCGTCATCGTTCCCTTCCCGGCGGTGACGATCAACCGGAAGATGGTCCAGGACCTGCGGACGTTGGGCGGCGACCGGTTCAGGGCGGACGTCATCGGCGACTTCCTGGCGGATGCCGATACCATCATCGATCGGATGGAGCGGGCGCTGGAGGTGGGCGATTGGACCGTCCTGCTGGACGAGGCCCACTCCTTGCGCAGCGCCGCGGGAAATGTCGGGGCGGAGCGTCTGACTGCCATGTGTCACGAATGGCGTGGCATCAACGGCCATCACGCGCCGGACAGGGCATTCGCCCACTTGTATGCTATCCGGCAGGAAATGGGCAAGGTCAGGGAGACCCTGACACCCTATATGGTCATGCCGGCAGAGGACGGGGCGGTATAAAGCCGGCAACATTCGGGTCGCGCAACGCGCTCTGGCGCCATCCGCCGGGCGGCCAGGAAGGAACGGCCGGAATTGTGGACGTTCCCCCTGTCGCGCCGGATCGGTCGCGCCGGGTCGGAGGGGTGGAAGGGTGTGGCGTCAGCTTGCGACGCTTTCGACCTGGATGGTCTGGATACGCCGGTTCTGCGCGTTGACCAGGCGCATCATCTTGCGCAGGTCGGTCTCTGTCAGGCGCAGCGCGGCGTCGACCCAGATGTCGGTGACGTCGCGCAACTCCTGGTGGCTGACCGGATTGACCAGGCGCTTTGTCCGCAGGATGGCCTCGTGCGCATTATAGCGGCGGTCGATGCGCGCCAGGTGCTCGCGCACCGTCGCCTCGCCGTCGCCTTGCTCGGCCAGGATATCCACGACCCCCATGTCGTGCAGTTCCGTCGCGGTATAGGTCTGGCCGCTGAGGATCATTTTTTCGGCCATCCGTGCACCGATGCGCCGTGTCAGCAGCGTATAGGCACCCATGCCCGGGAACAGGTTGAACAGGATTTCGGGCAGGCCGAACTTGGCCTGTTTCTCGGCCACGATGAGGTTGCATGACAGGGCGGCCTCGAACCCGCCGCCCAGCGCGTCGCCCTGCACCAGCGCGACCGTCGTGATGTAATGGCCGTATCCGTCGGCGTTGGCGAACACGACGTCGACGCAGGCATGGGCGTACTGGCGCAGTCCCTCGCGGTCGCCCCGGGCGATTTTTTCGGCGAACAGGGCCAGGTCACCCCCCAGGTTGAAGATCCCCGGCACGCGCGATCCCACGACCATGTAACGGAAGGGCAGGCTACCGTCGGCCTCGGCGGCCATGTCGTGGATCGATCGCTGCATGGCGTGCAAGTCGCGCAGCAGGGGCGGGGAAAAGCTGGGGCGGCCGTTGGGACGCATGAAGCTCCACAATGTGCGGCCGACCGCGTCCAGCGATACCTCGACCGTCGGATGATTGGCCACGGCCGATTGTCCGGGAATGGAACGCATGGCGCCCATCGGCCGTCCGGCGACGGACAGGGCCGGGTTCATCGTGGCGACAGTGGCGGCGGAGATGCTGTGGAGGTTGGGCTTCAACGACATGGTCGGCTCCTGAAAAGCGATCGGACGCGGCGCCTCGATGCACCCGATGTGCAAGGCCGCCGGGGTCCGGTCAGGAGCCTAAGCCAAGGCCGGAGGTTTTGAGTCGTGTATTGACGATCTATAGATATGAAAATTTCTGGAAATACTGGTTTCGGGGGCAGGATGACGGGGTGTCGGGCCCTTTTTTCGACTGGCGGTCAACATCAAAACGATGCAGCCCACGCGTTGTGGCCGATGTGCAACATGTTCCGATATCGATTCGAGATGGGCGTCCCTGGCGTGTGCATGCGGCCCAGAGGAGCAGCAAACCGGGGACGCTTCGTCTCCCGGGCCTGTCAAAGGGCTTGAAACCCTTCCCCCCGGAAGGTCGGGGAAGGGTTTCCTTCAGATGCAGGCGGCGTCGGCCGGCACGCGGGTCCGATAGCCTTCCGGATGGGCCAGGCGCCACCGGTACGCGGTCTCGACGATCTGGTCGAGGTCGGCATAGCGGGGGGTCCAGCCGGTTTCGGCCTTCAACCGTCCGGCGCCGGCGACCAGTCGGGCGGGATCGCCGGGACGGCGGGGGGCCAGCCGCCAGGGAACCCGCCTGCCGGTCACGCGCTCAACGCTCCGGATCACGTCCATGTTGGAGTGGCCGTGACCGTTGCCGACATTATAGACGACGCTGCGGTCGCGGATGACATCCAGCGCGGCCAGATGGGCCTGCGCCAGGTCCGTGACGTGGATGTAGTCGCGGATGCAGGTGCCGTCCGGCGTCGGGTAGTCATCGCCGAAGAGCTGCAATTCCGCCCGACGTCCCAATGCCGCGTCGATGACCAGGGGAATCAGGTGGGTTTCCGGCGTGTGGTCTTCGCCCAGCCGGCCGCCGGGATCGGCGCCCGCCGCGTTGAAATAGCGAAGGCAGGCGCTGCGCAGCCCATGGATCCTGTCCGCCCACAGCAGGGCCCGTTCCACCATGTGCTTGCTCTCGCCATAAGGTGACCCGGGTATGATGGGTGTATCCTCGGTAATCAGCGGATCCTCCGTCATCCCGAATAGGGCGGCGGTGGAGGAAAAGACGAACCGCTTGACGCCGTGGCGGACGCAGGCCTCGATCAACGCGAAACCCAGTCCGGCATTGGCCTGCATATACAGGAAGGGGTGCTGCATGCTTTCCCCGACCAGGGACAGTGCGGCGAAATGCAGCACTCCATCCCACGGACCATCCGCCAGCACGGTGTCGACCAGGGCGCGATCCTGCAGGTCGCCTTGGATGAAACGCGCCGTTCCGGGCACCGAGGCCTCATGTCCGGTCCGCAGATTGTCGAAGACCACCACGTCGTGTCCCGCATCGCACAGGGCCGCGACCACGTGGCTGCCGACATAGCCGGCCCCGCCCGTGACCAGGAATCTTGATCGCGCCATCATGCCCGTTTTCCTGTCAATTCCGGTTGCCAGTCAATTCCGGTTGTAGGTGTCTTCTAGGCGGATGATATCGTCCTCGCCAAGGTACGACCCGGTCTGGATTTCGATCAGGACCAACGGGATCCTGCCGGGATTTTCCAGCCGGTGGGTACAATGCTGCGGCAGGTAGATGCTCTGGTTCTCATGCACCGTGATCTGTTCTTCGTCACGCGTCACCCGCGCAACACCGCTGACGACGATCCAGTGCTCGGCACGATGGTAATGCTTCTGCAAGGACAGTTTCTCGCCGGGGGTCACGACGATCCGCTTCACCTGGAAGCGGCTGTCCTGGATCAGGCTCTCGTAGAAGCCCCACGGCCGGTAGCAGCGATTGTGGGACTGGGCCTCGCGGCGGCCGGCGGATTGCAGGCGGGCGACCATTTTCTTGACGTCCTGCGCCTTGCTCTGCTGCGTGACCAGCACCGCGTCGCGGGTCGCGACCACGATCACGTCCTCGACGCCGACGACGGCGGTCAGGATCTCGTCCGATCGGACATAGCTGCCGCGTGCCGCCTCCAGGAAGACGTTCCCATGGATGACGTTGCCGCTGTCGTCCTTGTCGCTGATATCCCACAGGGCGTCCCAGCTTCCGACGTCGGTCCAGCCGAAATCGCCCGCGATCACCACCGCATGGTCGGTATGTTCCATGACCGCGTAATCGAACGAGATGTCGGGGGTCGCCGTGAATGACGGTGCGTCCAGGCGCTGGAATACGAGGTCGCTCGCCCGTCGCTCGACCGCCTGGCGGACGGGCGTGAGCACCGCCGGGGCGTAGGTCTCCATCTCCTTCAGCAGGGTTCCGGCAGTGAAGACGAACATGCCGGAATTCCACATATATTTCCCCGATGCGATCAGGTCGGACGCGGTGGCGGCATCGGGTTTTTCGATGAACGAGGCGACGGTGCTGGCTTCCGGCAGTTTCGCCAGCGGCTTGCCGGCCTCGATATAGCCATATCCGGTTTCCGGTCGGGTGGGATGCATCCCGAAGACCACGATATGTCCGCGCTGGGCCGCCGCCGCCGCCGCGGGCATCAACTGGGCCATGGTCTCCGGCCGGGTGATCACCGCGTCGGCGGCCATGATCCACAGGACCGCGTCCGGATCGGTTTCCGCGACCAGCAGCGCCGCCGCGGCGATGGCCGGGGCGGAATTGCGTCCAACGGGTTCCAGCACGATCCGCGCGTCCTCGATCCCGGCCGCGCGCAGCTGTTCCGCGATCAGGAAGCGATGCTCATTGTTGCAGATGACGATCGGCGCCTCGAACATCTCCCCGACCCCGCGCAACGCCGTTTCCTGCAGCATCGTCCTGTCGCTGACCAGGGGCCAGAGCTGCTTGGGGTAGCTGGCGCGGGAGACCGGCCAGAGGCGGCTCCCTGACCCCCCCGACAGGATGACGGGAACGATGCGGGTCGTGCTGGGGGCCTTCGTGCCGATCAGCGGGAAGGTGGTTTCCGACATGCCTCATGTCCTTCTGTCGTGCGGGGAAGGGGATGGAAAACGAACATAATGGTCAAGACATGGCAATAAGGAGGGGAACAAACCGATCGGTGTGAGAAATCCGTCGTGCATGCCACCCTTCGGCGCCGCGTCATCATATGACGGATTGGACGCCTCGATCGTTCCGGCGCCCCGTCGGAAAATGTGCGTTGTCCCGGCGTATCGGGACTGAACCTATCATGGATCCGGAAGCGTGCTCAAACGGAAATCCGGTCCTGTCAAACGATATCAGGACGTTGGCTCTGTTGTCTGTCCGGATCATTCGTCGGGATCAATGAAGCGTGGCGTAACGGGGGGGCCCGTATGCCAATTGCTGGCCGATCACGCCCATCAGCTGGCGCGCCGCGTGTTCCCAGGTGAATGAGGCGGCATGGGATCGTCCCGCGCTGCGCAGGTGGGCGCGCAGGGCCGGGTTGTCGATGACGTGCAGGACGGCACGGTCGATATCGTCCTGGCTGGCCGGATCGAAATATGTCGCCGCCAGGCCGCAGACTTCCTGGAGAGAAGGGATCGCCGACACCGCCACGGGGCATTCGCAGGCCATTGCCTCGATCGGCGGCAGGCCGAACCCTTCGTAGAAGGATGGAAAGACGAAACAGAGCGCAGCCTGGTAAAGTGCCCGCAATTCAGTGTCATTGACGCGGCCGATATATTTCGCGGGCACCGGCAAGGAGGATGCGGTGTCGCTTTCGGAAAAGACGGTCGCGTTCAGGCCGCCCGTCACGACCAGGTCGATCCCCCGTGCGGCAAGCGAACGGGCAAGTTTCGAGAGGCCCTGCAGGTTCTTGTGGGGCGCCAGATTGCCCACTGCCAGGACGAAGCGGCCCGGGATAATATGATGCCGCTCCAGGATCGACATGTCGGGGGGGGTGGACAGGATATGGTCCGCACCCTCGGTGATGACGGATACGCGGTGGTGGGGCAAATGCAGCCGGGCCTGCAGTTCCCGCCGCGAAAATTCGGACACGGTGACAAAATGCGTGGCCGTGCGACGCAATCCATGTAGTAGCGCCATGTTCCACAGCCGGAATTTCGTGGAATAAGCCGTCGGATAGCTGAAGATCCCCGCGTCATGGACGACCACGATCTGCGGCCTGCCCAACAGGGGGGCGGTATTGCCCAGATTGACCAGGATTCCATCGTCGACATGACGCGGGAGTTCGACCTGTTCCCACAATTGTCCATGCAGGCGGCCGCAATGGATTGCCGGAAGGTCGGCCTCGGGCTGTGTCAAATTGCCGGACGGCACCAGAATCCGGGGCATGCTGGCAGGAGTGTGCGCCGCGATCTGGCGCATCTTGCGGGTGATCTCGCGCGCGAAACGCTGCACGCCGCTGAGGCGCTGGGTCATGAAACGTCCGTTGACGTAGATATTCATGGACACTCGTCCTGTCCTGTTGATGGTCGGTGAAATGCGTGTGTGGCATCGTTCATTATGACGGTCCTGCTGGCGGACAGGCGTCCCGGGGGGACGGAGGACGACGGCGCGACAGGTGATGCGCAAGCAATGCATTTCCACGATTGCGACTGCTCAAGACAAACCTGCGACGTGATTGCGAACATGAAATGAAGGCGCAGGACCGCGAGGGTCATGCCCTGGCCGGGCCGTGCGACCTCGACAGAGGAAGCGCCTGGCTGCCTGGCGGGCGATGGGTGCGAGCAGTGCGAACAGCACGAGAGGTCCGCCCGTTATTGGCAGGGCATACGCGGAGGCGTGATGCCCCAGGGCGAATGCACCAGAGAGCAGAGCGGCGCCCAGCGCGGACAAAGTCACGATGCGGGTTTCGTCCCAGAACGGTCCCCTGCCGGGATAATGTCCCTGTCGTAAGAAAATGAGCACCATCAAGGTGAGAAGGGTAACCTGGTCGGCCGGCGGGATGGGATCGAGATGCGATGGGGGCGCCGTCGGATGCAAAAGACGTTCACCCCCGGCAGATATCAAATGGATGACGCAGAAGGACAGGATGAACGACAGGACGTCGCAGGCGAATATGAACAGTGCATCGCGTCCCCTTGCCGTCCCGGCACGACTGGCCTCCGGCGCATTCCGTAGAAATAAATCCCGGCACGGAAGAGTCGATTCTGTTGAAAAGGAAACATCTGGTGCAATCGTTTTTCTGAAATCGAGGGTTTCCACGACAACAACCCTTTTAAATAATTTGTTTATTTTACTTCAATATAGATGTATTTTTACAATAAATATATGATGAACTATAACTTAAACCGATTCTATTTTATTTTTATACTATAATTAGCAATCGACGCTTATCATGCATGGAAACAAAAAGTCCACAAAATGTTCATCCCTGCACAGCTTTGTCATGATCTCCACCTGCTGTCTGTCCGGCATCGCCCCATTCCGGGCTGGGTGATCCGAAAACCAACGAATGTGAAATGAAATGTCGTATTTGTCCGGTGGGATAGACACATGGAAAGCCCCCTGCCGAGCCGTGGCGGCAGGGGGCCTGAAGGGGCGCCGGCGGAACGAAGATTTCGACCCGAACGGTTGGGGTGTTTCAGGCTCCGGTTTGCGTGCCGGTCTATCGCCGCATCGGATCTTCGCCGGCACATCCCGCATGGCCGAAACGGTTGAACCGCTTTCCGACGGTATGCTGGCGCACCGCGACGGGCAGTTCCTCGACCAGGCGGGCGACGACCTCGTCGCGTCGCAGGCCGGTTCTCCGGCCGATTTCGGCCAGCATGTCGGATGGCAGCAGGAGCAGTACGGTCGCCGCATCGGTCGGCGCGGGATTGCCGGTCTGGCCCCAGCGCCGGACAACGTCGTACAGGCCGGTATCCGCCGCCTGCCGCATCAGATAGGCATAGCCACGCTCGGGCGCGTTGTCCGCAAGGAAGGCATCCAGCCAACTGTCCAGGCTGATTTCCGCGAGCCATGGGCCGACGGCGGACTTGCCGCGCATGGGGCCGAACCGGGGGTGCGTTGTCATCATCTTCGTCCTCCGTCTCCGAACCGGGCGCCTTGGGGCCGTGCGGATAAAAAGATTTCTGCCGGATGGTCCGGGGGGCGGATGTGCCCCCGGCAGCGGAATCCGGCGGCATGTTCTGTGTCAGCAGTCCCGTTCTCCGGTCGACCCGCCGGTCGACAAGGGGTCGCTGGCGGGAAAGGTCTCCTCCAGCCCCTCCTCGAGTTTCTCCTCGGTTTCGGCGTTGTTCTTCTTTGGAATATTCTTCGAATTGTCCCGCGCCTTATCCGGAGGCGGCGTCCTGGTGGTGTCCGACATGATCGACCTCCTAGGATAGAATATGGGATGTCGGTTGAACGCCGCCGAGGGGCCATGTTTTCATGGTCCCGCGCATGTGATATGTCATCGGTCATCCAGAGGCGGCGCGCGGCCGGATATTTGACATGCCGTCCGATTGGTGATGCATGGCGACCGCGAGGCGCCGGTCGCTTGGGTTGCGGCGTCGTCCGGGCTATGAATGGCACATGATTTCTGTTTCCTTCCGCGCTCTCCGTTCCGCCTGTTCGCCCGGGGCGCGCCCGGCATGACGGCGCGCCGGGTCCAGCATCGCCGCTCTGCGGCCATTCCTGCATTGAGTGATGTCGAGGGCGCACCCCCGCCGTCCATGAAGCCGGGCCGGCGTATCTTGCGCCGCCTGCGTGCGACGGCACGCCTTCTGATCATTGCCATATGGGTGCCGCTGTCCGTCGGGTTCGAGGCGGTGCTGCTTCTGGTGCCGGGAACCGCCAAGATCCGCTGGACGCGCGTGATCTGGGGTGGGCTGTGCCGGCTGTTGTCGCTGGAGATCCGCGTGATCGGTACCCGCGCCGGTTCGGTCGGCGGCGCGCGCGCGCGCGCGCGCGGTGAACGGCCGGTCATCTATGTGTCCAACCACGCTTCGTGGCTGGATGTTCCCGTGCTGGGCACGATCCTGCCGTCCGTGTTCGTCGCCAAGGGCGATATCGGCAACTGGCCGATCATGGGCACCGTCTCGCGGATCGGCCGCACGATCTTCGTCAGCCGCCAGCGCAGCACCACGGGGCGCGAGCGGGACGAGATGGTCGGCCGCCTGATCGGCGGCGACAATCTGGTGCTGTTCCCGGAAGGCACGTCATCGGACGGGTCGCGGGTATTGCCCTTCATGTCGGCGTTCTTCGCGATTGCGAAAATGCCGGTCCTGCGCAAGGGACTGGAGGTCGATCCGCCGATGATGACCTATGCCCCCGGCATGGCGCCGCTGATCCAGCCGGTGTCGCTGGTATATGACCGGCTGGACGGATTGAATGTAAATCGCGCGCGCCGGACGGTGTTTTCCTGGTACGGCGACATGGATCTGGCGCCGCATGTCTGGCAACTGGCGCAATGGCGGTCCATGCGGGCCAGCGTCCTGCTGCATCCGGCCCTGGATCCGGACGATTTTCCCAGCCGCAAGGCATTGGCGCAGGCCGCATGGACGGCGGTCGCCAATGGGGCGGCGTCCCTGCGCCAGAATGCGGATCCCCACAGCCTGGGTACACATGGCGAGGTTGTCCGAACGCCGGATACCCGCGGCCCGGAGACGGAAGACCGGCAGGTGGGCCCCAGGGCTACCGCCGGCGCGGCGTCCTGAGGCCGGTCCGCGTTCAGCCGCCGCGCGACGTCCGGCGGCGTGTCCGGGGATGGTCGGGCCACTCCATCAGGACGTTCTCAACGGCCTGGGGATCGGTATGTTCGGCCTCGGCGAACAGGCTGTCGGCGCGGGTCTGGTCCCCGTCCTCTTCGGCGCGCAGCGCGGCCTCGGCCAGGCGCCGGGCCTGTTCGTGCTTGCCCGGTCCGGCGTCCGAAGGCGTATCGTCATCTTCGATAAAGCGGGACATGAATCGTTCTCCTGACCTTATGCCGGGCGGGTGTCGACGGACGAGCCGTCCGCCGGTCCCGGCGGCGTTGGGGATACGGACGCCATGATACGCCGTCTATTCATGCTCGTCGTGTTACTGGTTGCCGGGGCGGCCTGCTACGCCGCCATCGACATGGTCGGGGAGATGGGGCGGTTTCTCGCTGATAGCCATCCCTGGTAAGGCGGGTTTGATGCGGGGCAGCGAACCCCCGATGGGATCATCCGTTCTGGCGGCATCGAATATTCACAGAACGAAGGATCACGGCCACCATGCGCACTGATGCCCATGCCCCGCGGCGGGGAGCCGCTGCGGTTTGTGCCGCCCTGGCGCTGCCATTCCTGCTGGTCGCCTGCGGCCAGGCCGGTCCCCCGACCAAAGCCGAGATCCTGCAGGTGGTCCGCACGGCCATGCAGACCGAAAACCAGAAGACGTCCGACCGGACACTGGGCTTGTTCAGCGGCCCCTACGATCCCGCCGACCTCGCGATCAGCAACGCCGATTGCACGGCCAAGGACAATGGCGTCTATCTGTGCGTCGTGACGGCCGTGACGAAAGGCGGAACGAACACCGCGAATCTTGCGCTCAAGAAGGTCGATGGCAACTGGACCCTGGTACAGAATGGCGGATAGGACCAGAGACAAGAACATGCGGGTTCGCATCCTTCCTCGCCCCGATGATGCGTGTCGATAAGGGCAATCCGGACCAAACTTTTCCGCCTCTGCGACGTTTCCTCCCCGAGTTTGGGGGAGAGAACGATCATGAAGCGTTTCTTGCAGCCGGCCGGGGTAAAATCGCTCTGCGTTTTCATTGCGGTACTGACTCTGGCCGGATGCGGCTACGATCACGGCCACCGTCGTGGCTATTACGATCATGGCCGCGACCATCCTGGCGGGTACAATACTGGCGGGTACAATAACGGACATGGTGGCGGAAGCGGCCACTGGTAGGCACGCGACTGCCGTCGGCGAGAGTCGCCGGGCATGGGTCGTGCTGCAGAAAAGTCCGTCTCTTGCCATGATTCGAGCACAGGGGACGGTCAATCCTGACGCTGTTGGATGGTCTTCAGCAGGAGATACGGCAATGGTCTATCTGGGAATGATCACTCTGGTGTCAGGCCTGTTCATCGTCGGCGGTATCCAGGTTGCGCGGCTCGTCGAAAACCGGATCGATCCGGAGATGTCGGCATTGAACCGGTCCGCCGGCCTCGATATCTGATCGTCGGCGGCCCCGGTGCCGGTTCCGGCCGGAACGGCAAGTGGGCCGGAGCGTTGCGACCCGATAAAAGCGGGGAAAATCTGATGATGCGTTCTTCTGTTTTCATGGCCATGGCGCTGGCGGGTTCGGTAGCGGTCGTTACCCCGGCGATGGCCCGGACCTTTCATGTCATGGGGCAGTTCGCGCCATCCGCGGGCGTGACGGGCACGCCGACCGGTGGCGTCACCGGGACGCTGGATGACAAGCGCAACCTCGTGACCTACCGGTTGAGCTGGAGCGGGCTGAGCGGCCCGGTCACGGCCGCGCATTTCCATGGACCCGCCGATCCCGGCCAGGATGCCGGGGTAATGGTGCCCATCAGCGGTCCGTATAACAGTCCGCTACGCGGGTCGGTGATGATGACCGCCGACCAGGTGGCGGCGTTGCGCGCCGGCCGCGTCTACGTCAACCTGCATACCGCGGCCCATCCGGATGGCGAGGCCCGGGCGCAACTGCAGGTTCAGGACAAGCACTGACGCTGAAGGGTGAATGGTTCACCCAGGGCTGGGCGCAATCGGACGGATCCGATCCCGCGTTGCAGCCCCATGTCTTCAGCGGCGACGCCAACCCCGGTCCGGCGTGGAGCGGGGGTGCAGAGGGTAAATAGGGCGAGGCCTTTTTGGCCCCGCCCGGCTTGCGATTGACGGCCGACGATCAATGACCCAGCGGAATCATCGGTGACAGCATGATGCTTGCGGCGATCGCGACCAGCATCAGCAGCACGATCACGACCCCGCCGATCGTCTGCCTGGTATTATCCGACAATCTGTGGCCGGTCGGATGCCCGGCCAGGCGTTTACCGAACATGGCGTGTTCTCCATCGCGGGGAAGGTAAAATGTCCCCGTCAGGCTGGATCTGGGCCGGGTTCGATCGGTTGCAAGATGGCGGCGCGGGCATCGTGATCATGTGATGGGATTGTCATGTGCGGCCGGGTGCGCAGTGGGCCTGCAGGCGGATCCGCCCGGAGTCAGGCCGCGGCCATCATGGTCAGCACGGCGCATTCGGCAATGGATGCGGTCCCCCCCAGGACGTCGCCCGTCTGGCCGCCGATCTGCCGCCGGGCCAGCCGGGCGATGACCACGGCCGACAAAATGGTGCCCAGGCCGGCCGCTGCGGCCCGCGCCGGTGTAACGAGGCATGCCAGCAGCGCCGGCACCAGGAGACAGGCCCCGAGGGCGCCCCGCGGAATATGGCCCATCGTGCCGGCGATGCCGTCGCCGCGGGCAGGGGGCAGGGCGGCCAGCACTCCTGCCATCGCCGACCGCGACAGCGCCCCCGCGACGGTCATCGCGGCGAGGGGATGAGGGGCCGCCGCCGCCGCAGGGACCCGGACCAGCAGCGACAGGCCCAATGCCAGGACGCCATAGGCGCCGACACGGCTGTCGCGCATGATCGCCAGCTTCCGGTCCCGGTCGCGGCCGCCGCCTAACCCGTCGGCCATGTCCGCCAAGCCGTCTTCATGCAGGGCGCCGGTCAGCAGGATCTGGACCGCCACCGCCCATCCCGCTGCCGGCAGACGGGGTACTCCGGCCGTCGACAACAGCGCCAGGACCGTGCCACCCACCGCGCCCACGCCCATGCCCGCGAGGGGCCAGGTCCAGACCGACCGGGCCATGTCGACGGGCCCTGCGCCGCGTGCCAGCCATCCGATCGGCAGGCGGGTCAGCAGGCCCAGTCCGGCCAGCAGGTCGGCGCGGCGCCGGGCGAGCCAGTTCATGTCCGCTCGCTGACCCCGGCCTGGGCGAAGGTCGCCATTCCGGCGTGACACGCCACGGCGGCGCGCAGCAGGGGCACCGCCAGTGCCGCCCCCGTCGCCTCGCCCAGCCGGAGGTCGAGTTCCAGCAGGGGGGACAGGTTCAGGGCGCGGGCCAGCGCCGCGTGTCCGGCCTCGGCGGATCGATGGGCCAGGGTGGTATGCGCCAGGCCGGACGGGTTCAGGCAGGCCAGCGGGGCGGCTGCCGCCGTACAGACGAACCCGTCCAGCAGGACAGGAATGCGCCGATGCCGTGCGGCCAGCACGGCGCCTAGAATCGCCGCCAGTTCCCGGCCGCCCAGGCAGCGCGCGACGGCCAGCGGATCGTGCCGGACGTCGGCATGGCGGGCCAGCGCCGCGTCGATTACGCGGGCTTTGTGCGCGACCCCGGCCGCATCCAGGCCGGTGCCCCGTCCCGCCCAGTCGTGCCCGCTGCCGCCGAACAGGCCGGCAGCCATGGCGGCGGCGGCGGTGGTGTTGCCGATCCCCATTTCGCCCAGGCACAGCAGGTCCATGTCGGCCTCGACCGCGGCATGGCCCGCCGACACGGCGTCCAGGAATGCGTCATCATCCAGGGCGGGCGCCTGGGTGAAATCGGCGGTGGGGGCCAGCCCGGCCAACGGCACGACGCGCAGCGTGGCCCCGGCGCTGCGGGCGATCTGGTTGATCGCGGCTCCACCGGCGGCGAAATTCCCGATCATCTGCGCCGTGACGCTGGCCGGCCAGGGGGAGACGCCCTGTGCGACGACGCCGTGATTGCCCGCGAAGATCACCACCCGTACGCGATCCAGCATCGGGTCGGGCCGTCCCTGCCATGCGCCCAGCCAGGCGACCAGCGCCTCCAGCCGGCCAAGGCTGCCGGGCGGTTTCGTCAGCGTCGCGTCACGCGCCGCGATCACCTGCCGGGCTGCGCTGTCCGGCGCGGGCAGGGTCGTGCAGGCGGTGCGCAGTGCCTCCATCGTCGTGAAGGCTGGGGGAGGGGGGAGGATATCGGTGCATTCGGGGGCTGGCATGGCGCATTTTGTGTGGCGTTATGCCGCCCGGCGCAAGATGGAGGACGCGGAATGGAGCAAGCCGGGAACGGAGGCGATCAGGAGGACGGCGCGGCGTGCGTGCTGGTGCTGGGTGGTGTTCGTTCGGGCAAGAGCCGGCAGGGCGAGGCGATCATTACCGCCCGGCCGGGGCCGTGGACCTATATCGCCACCGGGCGCGCCTGGGACGAGGAAATGCGGCTGCGGATCGCGCATCATCGCGCGACGCGGATAGCCGGCTGGCGAACGGTCGAGGAACCGCTGGACCTGCCCGGCGCGCTGGATGCGGCGGCCGACGCGCCGGTGCTGGTGGATTGCCTGACGCTGTGGCTGACGAACCTGATCCTGGAGGGGCGTGACATCGCCGCGGCCAGCGCGGAGTTGCTGGCGGCGCTGCAACGCCGCCATGCCCCCACCGTCCTGGTGGGAAACGAGGTCGGACTGGGCGTCGTGCCGGAGACCGCCCTTGGCCGTCGTTTTCGTGACGAGGCGGGGTTATTGCATCAGGCCGTCGCGCGCGTGGCCACCCGGGTGGTGTTCATGGTCGCGGGCCTGCCCATGACGGTCAAGGAGTCGGATCGGCGCTGATCGCGCGGGGGCGTGGGCGCATGTCACTGTGCCTCTGTCACTGTTCCGGCATCCGGCGCCTCTGCTGCACGAGATCGCGCAGGCGCGTCAGGTAGCGGGCAAGGTGCTGGCGCGTCGGCTCGTCGGTCAATTGTCCCTGCTCGTCGAATTTCGCGGTGGCGGCGCCAACCATCAATTCCGCGCCCGGCAGGACGGTCACGTCCACGGCGGCCAGCACCTGCCGTAAATGATACTGGGCCAGTGCCGTGCCAACCGCGCCCGGGGTGGCGCCGATGACCGCCGCGGGCTTGCCGGCGAAGGGCTGTTCGGGCGGGCGGGACGCCCAGTCTATGGCGTTTTTCAGGACCCCGGGAATCGAGCGGTTATATTCCGGCGTCGCGATCAGCAGGCCATCCGCCTGGCGAATGCGTTCGCGCCATTGCGCGACGATCGCCGGGAAGCCCTGGGCGCGGACATCCTCGTCATATGGCGGCAGCAGCGCCAGTTCGTCGTACAGCGCGATGTGCATGCCCGGCGGGGCAAGCGTCGTGGCCGCCCGCAGCAGCGCGGTGTTGAACGAACCTTTCCGCAGGCTGCCGGAAATGCCCAGGATCGTGAGCTCGGCTGTATCGGTCATGTCGGTTCTCTCCAGATACGACAGGGACGGGCCGCATTCATCAAGATCCGGAAACGTCAGATTTCCTTTATATTTTCGGCGGATGCCGCGCCTCCTCCCCATTGTCGGGATATCAGGACGCATCGCCTGCCTGCCTGCCCGGATCCTATGACGGCGGGGCTGGGGCTAAGTTCCCCGCCATCGCGTCCAGGGTTCGCCGTCCTGGGGGAGGATCTCGGAACAGCACGGCATGCGGACGATCCGAGACGTGTGCGACGAGCGATCATGACCGAGGTTCTCGTGCTCTATTATTCTACCAACGACCATCTCGAAACCATGGCCGGCGCAGTGGCCGAGGGCACGCGGGGGCCGGAGTCGATATCCGCCACCTTTCCGAAGCCGTGCCGGACGAGCTGGTCCAGGCCGGCCATTTCAAGCCCCGGTCGCCCGGCCCGAGAGTCTGGCGGAAGATGGCGCGATCATCGTCGGCGCGCCGACGCGCTTCGGGCGCCTGCCGTCGCAGATGGCGGTGTTCTGGGACCAGACCGGCCGCCTGATCGGCAAGGTCGGCACGGCCTTCATCTCGACTGCGATGCAGCTTGGCAGTCGGGAAACGCCCCTGTTCTTGCTGCTGATGATGCTGCTGTACCACGGCATGGTGATCAACGACCTGCCCTGCAGCGAGACCGAACCGGATGGCGCGCGTTTCCTTGGCGACCGCGTTGCGCGTCTGACGGCGAAGATCGCGGCCTGAACGTCCGGCCCGCGCCGCGGCGCCCTGACTTTACGAAAAGATCCTGTCCATGAAACGGTTTTCCTTTCTGTCGGCCGCCGCGATCCTGGCGGTCCTGTCCCCTGGCGCGGCCCCTGTCGCGGCATCGGCGCAATCTGTCGCCATTCGCCCCGCGCAGGTCCAGGCCGACATGCACCATGTCGAGCCTGCGCACACGCAGGTCGGATTTTCCCTGCTGCACCTGGGTTCCATCTATTATGCGGGCGTCTTCTCCGGCGTGTCGGGCACGCTGGTCCTGGATCCGGCAACACCGTCGGCCGCAACGCTGAACGTCACGATTCCCATCGCCTCGGTGCGGACGACCAGCACGAAAGCTGGACGGTGAACTGAAGGGCGCGGACTGGTTCGATGCGGATCGTTTTTCCGATGCCACTTTCGTCTCCAGCCGGGTGGTGGTGACGGGGACCGGCCAGGCCAGCGTGACGGGAACCTGACCCTGCATGGTGTCAGCAGGCCCGAAACGCTGCAGGTCCGTTTCATTGGCGCCGGCGTCAATCCGCTGGACAGGGCCTATACGGTCGGGTTCGAGGCGACCGGGCAGATCCGGCGCAGCGATTTCGGCGTGAAGATCTATGTGCCGTTGGTTGGGGACGGGGTGTCGCTTCGCATCGCGGGTGCGTTCGAACGCCAGGTCTGATCCGGTCCTGACTGCCGCAGGCCGCCGGATTTCACGAATCCGGCGGCCTTGTGACGCGTGATCGGCGCCGTGCGGCAGGTTTCGGTATTTTTGCGTTCCCGGTCCTCATGGGGCGACGTCGTTCGGCCCCGGCTGCACCTGCGCCCAGGGCGCCGTCGCGAAACGGCCCGCCAGGTAATCCAGGAGTACCGACACCCGTGCCGGGCGCATCTGCCCCGGCGGGGTGACCAGGTGGATCGCCACGGGCGTCATCTGCCAGTCGGGCAGGACGGGTTCCAGCCGGCCCGCCATCAAATCGTCCCATATCATGAATTCCGGCAGCAGTGCGACGCCCAGCCCCGCCAGCAGGAAGGGGCGGAAGGCCTCGGCATTGTTGGCGCGCAGGCGGCCGGGCTGCACGATCGTATAATTGCCGGATTCGGCATGGTGCAGGCGGAATTGCCCGGGAGACGATGTATTGGTGTAGATGAATCCCTGCATCTGCTCCAGGTCGCGGGGATGGGTAGGCCGTCCCCGTTCCTCCAGGAATCCCGGCGACGCCACCATGAGCAGCCGCACCGCGCACAGGCGCCGCGCGCGCAACGATGAATCCGCCAGCGAGGCGATCCGTACGGCCAGGTCGTATCCGCCCCCGACCACGTCGACGATCTGGTCGCTGAACTCGATCGTGATGTCGATTTCGGGATAGCGTGCCATGAAATCGGGCAGGACCGGCGACAGGTGGGCGATGCCGAACGTCATCGGCGCGGTCAGGCGAATCAGCCCGCGCGGATGAACCGTCTGCTCGCGGGCCTCGGCCTCGGCCATTTCACCGTCCGAGAGGATGCGTGCGGCACGGTCCAGCGCGCCCCGCCCGACCTCGGTCAGCGAGAATTGCCGCGACGTACGATGCAGCAACGGCGAACCCAGCCGCTGTTCCAGTCGGCCGACGGCCTTCGACACCGTGGGTTTCGAGATCTGCAATTCCTCCGCCGCCCGCGCGAAGGAACCGGTTTCCACCACCTTGGCGAAGATCGCCCAGGCTTCCAGGTCGGGGAGTCTCGTCATGTCATTTCCAGAACCGATATGTTTCCACCATTGCCATTTTGCACGATGCCCGCCGGGTCTATGCCTGTCCATGGACAAGGCCCGCGGGCCGGAGGATTTTCCCATGATCGATGTCAGACCGTTCGACACGCTGGGCGCCGCCAATCACGGCTGGCTGGATGCGCGGCATCATTTCTCGTTCGCCGATTATCATGATCCGGACCGGATGGGGTGGGGACGCCTGCGGGTCTGGAACGATGATGCCATCGCGCCGGGTGCCGGGTTTCCGGCGCATCACCATCGGGACATGGAGATCATCACCTATGTCCGCCAGGGCGCCATCACGCATCGGGACAACCTGGGGAACCGGGGCCGGACCGAGGCCGGCGACGTGCAGGTCATATCGGCCGGTACCGGAATCACGCACAGCGAATTCAATCTGGAAAAGCAGGAGACACGTCTTTTCCAGATCTGGATCCTGCCGACCGCGCGCGGCCATGCGCCGTCCTGGGGGGCGCGGCCCTTTCCGAGGGGCGAACGCGCCGGACGCTTCGTCGTGCTGGCCTCGGGCTATGCATCCGACGAGGGGGCGCTGCCGATCCATAGCGAGGCCCGTATCCTGGGGGCGTCGCTGAAGGCCGGCCAGACCGTCGATTATATGCTGGGCACGGAGCGGCGGGCCTATCTGGTGCCCGCGGCCGGAGTGGTGGAGATCGAGGGACAGCGCGTTGGCGCACGGGACGGGGCGGCCATTGCCGGAACTGAGACATTGCGCGTGACGGCACTGGAGGATTCCGAACTGGTGCTGGTCGATACCATCGCCTGACCGGCGGGGTAGGGTGCCGGCCTCCAGCCCTTGTGATTTCGGCTGCATGGGTGGTCGGTTTTCCGGTCATCCGTCCGCCGGTTCCGGGAGGGAGAATATCCGGCCGTGCATGCCGCATCCCGACTCCGTAATTCTTGAGGGTTGAGCCGACCGGTTTCGGAAACGGGCGGGAATCGCAGCCTCGGTCCAGGCAGGAGCCCCGCCGGCCCGGCCGTTCGCGCGGATTGCGGCCGGATCGGTAAGTTTGGGGTCGAAGTCGGAGATTGTGAACGATATTTGAAAAAATTAAGATATGATAAAGAGGAAACTCATTTTCTATTTTCACGAACATCTGCGGCCGTGTGATTTTTTGTCATGCGCTAAGAAAAAATGACGATTTGCAGTGGCTTTGACTTGACATGCCTGCCTTCAGAGTCGAGATGATGCGGAAGAATGGGGTAATTTCATTGCCTCCTTTCGGGCGGACGGGGCGTCTGGCGTGGCGGGGAACGGTAAGGCTTTTCAGGACACCCGTTTGATCTCTGGCATGTGGCAATGTCGCGTCGTTGGCCAGAACGATGGAAACCTGGGTCTGCAAGAGGTTGTGTGTATATGAGTGATGAGACGAAGACGGCTGCCCGCGGCGGTCGTCGCAAGGTATCGGCGAAGAAATCCTCCGCGACCCCGGTCGTGGCCGCGCCGGCCGAGGTGATGGTCGTCGAAACGGTGGTCGCGCCGGTCGAGACGCCAATCAAGGCCAAGGGCAAGGTCGCCGGGAAGAAGGCGAAGGTTGCCGAGACCAAGGCCGAGATCGCGCCGGTCGTGGTGGAGGCGCCCGTCGAAACGAAGGCCGAGGCCAAGCCGGCGAAGCGCAAGCGCGCCGTGAAGGCCGCCGAGCCGGAGCCCGCGCCGGTGCCCGAACCTGTTGCGGCCCCGCGGCGTCGTCGCGCCGCCGTGGCACCGGTCGCCGTTGCCCCGGTCGCTCCGGTCCTTCCGGCGCGCGGCGCAGGTCGCCCCAAGGTCGCGGCGCGTCCGGCGGCCAAGATCCGCGCGGTTGCCGAGGATGTGGTGACCACCGCCCGCAAGCCCGCCGCCGCCAAGCGCGCGGCCCCGGCAGCCCGCAAGCCCGCCGCGGTTGCGGCGCCTGCGCCGCGAAGCGCGCCGGCCACCCGGACGACTGTGCGTGCTGCCGTTGCCAAGAACCCGGCGCGTCGGGTTTCGGCCGTCGCGGCCCGCAAGGCCACCCCAGCTCCGGTTGTGGCTGAAGTCCCGAAGACGCGTGCCAAGGCGGAAGCAAAGGCAGCCGTGACGGCGTCGAAGGCCAAGGCGGCAAAAGCGCCGGAGGCGAAGGTCGCGCCGGCCAAGCCGGTCGCCAAGGCGCCCAAGGCCGCGCCGGTGAAGGCTGCCGGCAAGACGGTGGCGCCGAAGGATGTCGCGAAGAAGGCGCCCGCTGCGCGCGCGCCGAAGGCAGCCCCGGCCGCGGTCAAGTCGGTGTCGACCCGCCGTGCCGCGAAGGGCACGCGCACGGCCGTCGAAGCGTGGCGCGAGGCGCGCGAGGCCCGCAAGCAGGTCCGGCTGGCTCGCCTTGCCGCGTTGAAGGCGACCAAGGGTACTGCCAAGTCCTGATGTTCAGGCCCTGACGACGGCGAACGTCGTCTGACGGCCTGGTCTTTTCAGGCCGACGAAAGGCGGTCCGTCCTTGTGGCGGACCGCCTTTTTTCTTGTCTGCCCGCGCGGCGCCGACGCGGAGGGCGCATGTCGAGACGGATCCGCCTCCCCCTTGCCCGCGTTCACCTGGGCAAGGGGAGACGGCCCCTTGATGTGGGAGGACGACATGATGGACAACGCGACGGGCGAATCCCGGGTCCTGTCCGATCTGCCGATCGGGCTGAACGCGACCGGCGAGCGGCAGGAGCATGATGCGCTGGGCGCAATCGCGGTTCCCGCCGATCGGTACTGGGGGGCGCAGACGCAGCGCAGCCTGGTCCATTTCTCGATCGGCACCGACCGGATGCCGCAGGAACTGTGCCGCGCCTACGGGATCGTCAAGAAGGCCGCGGCGCAGGTGAACCTGGCCGATGGACGCCTGCCGGGCTGGAAGGCCGATGCCATCATCCACGCGGCGGAAGAGGTCGCCGATGGCAGGCTGGACGATCATTTTCCGCTGTTCGTCTGGCAGACCGGTTCCGGCACCCAGACGAACATGAACGCCAACGAGGTCATCGCCAATCGTGCGATCCAGCTGCTGGGGGGCACGCCCGGTACACAGGATCCGGTTCATCCCAATGACGACGTCAATATGGGGCAGTCCAGCAACGATACTTTCCCGACCGCGATGCATGTGGCGACGTTGCGGGCCGTGGATGAACGCCTGCTGCCGGAACTCGATGCCCTGGCCACGGTGATCGAGGATCGGTCCAGGCGGTGGGACGATGTGGTGAAGATCGGGCGTACTCACCTGCAGGATGCCGTGCCGCTGACCGTCGGCCAGGAATGGTCGGGCTGGGCCCATCAAATCCGTGACGCGGCGGCTGGCGTGCGGGCGGCGCGGTCCGGTGTGCTGGAGCTGGCGGCCGGCGGTACCGCCGTCGGGACGGGGTTGAACGCACCGGCGGGGTTTGGCCCGGCGATCGCGGCGCGCATCGCCGAACTGGCAGGGGCCCGCTTCGTGACCGCGCCGAACAAGTTCGCAGCCCTTGGCGGCCTGGATGCCATGGTGCGGATGTCGGCGGCGGTGCGTGGCGTCGCAATGACGTTGATGAAGATCGCCAACGACATGCGCTGGCTGGGATCGGGCCCGCGGTGCGGGCTGGCGGAACTGCGCCTGCCGGCCAACGAGCCCGGATCGTCGATCATGCCCGGCAAGGTCAACCCGACCCAGTGCGAGGCGCTGGTCATGATCTGCACGCAGGTGTTCGGCAACGATGCGACCGTGGCATTCGCCGGCAGCCAGGGGCAGTTCGAATTGAATGTCATGCGGCCGGTGGTGATCGCGAATGTCCTGCATGCGATCCGCATCCTGGCCGATGGCTGCCGGTCATTCCGCCGATATTCGGTCGAGGGCACCGAATTGAACCGCGAACGGATCCGTCATTACGTCGAGGGCTCGGTGATGCTGGTGACGGCCCTCAGCCCCGTGATCGGGTACGATCGGGCCTCGGCCATCGCGCACGATGCCATGGACCACGATACGTCGTTGCGCGATGCCGCCCTGCGATCCGGCGCTGTCGACGCCGAGACTTTCGACCGGCTGGTCAGGCCGATCGATATGGTTGGATCCGGGGTCGCAGGCGCCTGAGGGGCCTGTTTGCATATGTGCGCAGGAGATCCGGCGGGTCTTTTCTGCAAGTCGGGATTTGGAATCCGCGCCGGCTGCGTCGTGGAACGACGCGGCCGGCGGATTCCCAGGCCGTCAGAAGATGGAAATATAGGTCTTGAAGCCCAGCATTGCCGCGTCGCGCAAAGCATGCTGGCCGTTCGGGTTGAAATAATATTGGAAATCGGGTTCGAACGTCACACCGCGCATGACGTGGATGGCGTAGTTGAATTCGATGATCTCGGCATTGGTCTGCACGCCCGTCGCGTGGTTTGGCAGGCCGCCCTTGTTTTCCGACATCAGCAGGGCTTCGGTATCGCGGGTGCCGGGTGCGATGCTGGTATAGGTGAAGGCCAGGCCGATGCTGTCCATGGGACGGGCCGGCCAGAACCCGCGATTTTCAAGCGCACCGTAAACTTCGAAATCGCGGACTGCGGTCCGGGGGTCGTTGTAGATGAAGCCGGCCAGGAAGGTCAGGCCCGCCGTCGGCGAACCGCCCTTGTAATGAATCAGCTTCTGGTCGGTCATCATGTAGGTCTGCCAGGAGTGCGGGTCCGTCATCGCGGTCCCGCCGGCGGATGCGAAGGGCTGCCCGTTGACATTGTAATAATTGTCCGGCCGCGGCACGTCCTCGTACGTGAAGCCGAATTTGTAATGACCGGGCAAGTTGCCGTGGGCGCCGAATTTCGGCTCCCACTGGAATTCCACGGGAACTTCATAGCCGATGATATTCGCGCCGTTGAACTTGAAGCCGGTGCGGTGCTGGAAGTTCATGTAGATCCCGTTCTCGGCAAAATATACGCCGGTCTGGATATACATGTCCGGGCGGGGGCGGGCCTTGATGCGGAATGCCCAGGTCGCTGCCGGATAGGAGCCGTAGAACGTACTGTCGGCTGCGCCTTTCGGGCGGCCGCACATCGAATTGTTCATGAACTGGCAGAAGAGCGGGCTGGCGGCGAAATCCGACATCTGGGACATGCGGCCGCCCGCGAAATCCAGGCGGCCGCCAAGAAGCGTTTCCTCGCCGTACGCCGATACCAGATGGACGGCGACGTTGCCGCCGCCGCCATAGATCTCGGAACTATGGGCCAGCCAGTCGCCGAACATGCGGTTCGCGGTCGTGCCATAGCGTCCGACCGTGATCACATGTGTCGAAAAGCCGCGTATGCCCGCCAACTGCTCCCAGTTGATGTTCAGGTTGGCCGAGTACTGCCCGGCATTGCTGGCGCCCTGGCGATAGCTGACATAGCGGGCGCCACGAGTAGGCGGCGTTACCGCGCCGGCGAATTCGTTCGTATTGTCGAAATGGAACGAGATCCCGCGATTCGTGAGCCAGGACGTAATGCCGCCCGGATCGGTGAAGACCGATTCGGGCCGGGGGAGGGGGGGGACCGAACTGGCACTGGCGGGACGGTATGTGACATGAGGTGCGACATAGGAGGCACCGTGGGTGCGTTCGATATGCAGGTTGGACCCGGATTCCTGAGGCACTGCCGTCCGGTCCGGGGCGGTCGGGTTGCCCGCCGCCGTGGGGTCTGTCGCCATCGGCGATGCCGCCTGGGCCGGAGTGGTCGGCGCCGTGGGGGCGGCGTCCGCAATGGACGGGGTGGATCCCCATGCCCAGGCGGACAACGCGGACACAGAAAGAACGGCGAGCGTGCGATTCATCATTTTGGGCATGTCACTTGCAGGGACGACGGCGACGGGGAATATTTGTTCTTGGATTTGTTCAGTCTAGAAAGAGGGCTTGTCGCCGTTCTTGTCAATGGTTGTAGGGCATTTTCCATACTTCCTGATAACACATAACGTTTTTCTGAAATAAAAGATCCGCGGGCCAATTGAGATCGTTGTGAAGTGGGGAAGTTGATCGCCGTCCGACCCCACCGCCGCGGCAAGTTTTCCAGCCCTAATCGTGGGGATAAACGATGGAAGATATTGATTATCTGAATTAAATTTATTCCGGAATTTTGTAAATTTAAATTTAAATTCACAAATCCAGGGTTTCAATATTCGGGAAATGGTTGCGGCGGGACGAGATAACATTTGTGTGAGAATTTGGCCTGTCATCTCGTCCAGTACCGGGTGTTGACTGGCTTTTTCATCACCCCGCCGTCGGTCCGCCCAGGGGCGTACACCTGCGGGACATTGGCGACAGGCTATGGATTTCTTGTAACAATCTGGATGTGCTTCCGGGTGATCGCGGACATGTGAATCGGGCCTTCCGTACTGCCGGCGTTATCCCCGAATCCCGTTTTGAGCGCGGTAGACCGGCGTCTGGCAGGGTTGCCACGGACGGGATTTCTGCTCTAGGCAGTCTGTGAAGCGGACACAACCGCGCGATCATCCAGTAACAGATGAAATCCCGTAGAGTTTCTCTGCCTGCGAGGTGACGGTTTTTTTTGGTGAGCCGTCGCCTGACAGATGTTCCGGAGCCATAGATGTTATGACGACGCCCCCCCCCGATCCGTCTCGCAGGACCTTCATGCAGGGTCTGGCCGGCGCCGCAGCGCTGACCTCGACCACGCTGCCGGTCAATGCTGCCCGTTCCGCCAGTGAACCGGCCTATTCCCCGACCTTCTTCACGCCGGCGGAATGGGCGTTCCTGCACGCCGCATGCGACCGCCTGATCCCTGAGGACGCGGTCGGCCCGGGTGCGATCGCCCTGGGGGTGCCGGAATTCATCGACCGGCAGATGGCCACGCCATACGCTTTTGGAAAGCTGTGGTACATGCAGGCACCTTTCGTTCAGGGGCCCGCCAATCTCGGCTACCAGCTTCCTTATGCGCCGCGTGACATCTACCGCAAGGGGATCGCCGGGGCCGCGGCATTCGTCCAGGCGAAGTACGGCAAGGCGTTCCAGGACCTCGATGCCGCGACCCGGGATGAAGTCCTGACGGGACTGGAGAAGGGCGACGCGCTGTTCGGCGACCTGCCGGCCAAGGTCTTCTTCGCGCAGCTTCTGGGCAATACGATGGAAGGCGCGTTCGCCGACCCCAGCCATGGCGGCAACAAGGGGCTGGGGGGCTGGACGACGATCGGTTTCCCCGGGGCGCGGGCCGACTTCATGGATTGGGTCGATCAGTACGGGAAGCAGTATCCTCTCGGCACTGTTTCGATTTCTGGGGAAACAGCCTGACATGGCAAGCATCAAGATGAAATCCGTCGACGCGGTGGTGATCGGCGGCGGATGGGCGGGCGCGATCCTGGCCAAGGAATTGACCGAGGCCGGGCAGAGCGTTGTCATGCTGGAACGTGGCGCCGATCGCAGCACCGCCAGCGACGGAGCCTACCCCGGTTCGATCGACGAACTGCAGGCGAACTTCCGGCACAAGATTTTTCAGAATCTTTCGAAAAGCTCGGTTACAATTCGTAACTCTTCCGATCAGACCGCGCTCCCCTATCGCCAGATGGCCGCGTTCCTCCCGGGCGAGGGCGTGGGCGGCGCCGGCCTGCACTGGTCCGGAGTGCATTTCCGCATGCCGCCCGACGACCTGATCATGCGCACCAAGGTCAAGGAAAAGTACGGCGAGAAATTCATCCCCGAGGGCATGAACCTCCAGGATTACGGCGTCACCTATGACGATCTGGAACCGTTCTTCGACAAGGCGGAGAAGGTCTTCGGCACGTCGGGCGAGGCCTATACCGTCAACGGGCAGGTTGTCGGCAAGGGGAATTTCTTCGCCCCGTCGCGGTCCGACAATTTCCCGCTGCCGGCGCTGAAGGATGTCTACGGCGCCAACATGTTCCGCAAGGCCGCCGAGGAAGTGGGGTTCCATCCCTACGCCATGCCTGCCGCGAATGCCTCGGCGCAGTACACCAACCCCTATGGCGTTCAGATGGGGCCATGCAATTTCTGCGGATATTGCAGCGGTTATGCCTGCTACATGTACTCGAAGGCGTCGCCGAACGTGAACATCCTGCCGGCGCTGCGCAACGACCCGAAATTCGAGCTGCGTGCCGAATCGCATGTCCTGCGCGTCGAGCTTGACAGCACGAAGACCAAGGCGACGGGCGTGACCTATCTGGACCGGAAGGGGAACGAAGTGTTCCAGCCGGCCGAACTGGTGATCGTCAGCGCATTCCAGTTCCACAATGTTCACCTGATGCTGCTGTCGGGCATTGGCAAGCCGTACGATCCGGTCGCGAACGAAGGTGTCGTCGGGCGCAATTTCGTCTATCAGAACGTCACCACCACGACGGCCTGGTTCGATAAATCCGTTTACACGAACCAGTTTATCGGGACGGGCGGCGGCGGCGTCGCCTTCGACGATTTCAACAGCGAGAATTTCGATCACGGGCCGCTGGGCTTCATCGGCGGGTCGCCGGTCTGGGTGAACCAGGCGGGCATCAAGGGCATCGCCGCCGCCAAGATCGGCGGCCCGCCGGGCACGCCGCACTGGGGGTCGGCCTGGAAGAAGGCCATGGTCGATACCTACCAGCATTCGGTCCGCATGGACGCGCACGGCACCAACATGGCCTATCGCGACGTGTACCTGGATCTGGATCCGACCTGGAAGGACGCGTACGGCCTGCCGATGCTGCGCATGACCTTCGACTGGAAGGACAACGACATCCGCATGAACCGGTATGTCGTCAGCCAGATCGCCAAGGTGACGAAGGCCATGGGCGCCACGGACGTGCATCTGGGCCAACGCCAGCCGGGCGAGCATTTCGATACGCGCTTCTACCAGACCACGCATCTCGCGGGTGGGGCGGTGATGGGCGACGATCCCAAGACCAGCGCCCTGAACCGCTATCTGCAAAGCTGGGACGTGTCGAACGTGTTCGTCATCGGCGCCAACGCCTTCCCGCAGGGAACAGGCTACAACCCGACCGGCATGGTGGCGGCGCTGGCTTACTGGTCGGCGCATCATATTCGCACGACTTACCTCAAGAACCCCGGCCCCCTGGTGCAGCTGTGATGAGACAACGTAAGCGGGTCACCGCCGCGGCCCTGTTCGGCGGCCTGGGCATTTCGCTGGCCGGATTGTCGGCAATCGTCCCCACGGCCCATGCGCAGGTCCCGGCGCCCGCGGCATCCGCCCCCGGGACCACCGGTCTGGTCGCGCAGGGCGAATATGTCGCGCGCGCGTCGGATTGCGTGGCCTGCCACACCGCGCCGGGGGGCACGCCCTTTGCCGGCGGCCTGTCCTTCGCGCTGCCGATGGGCACCATCTACGCGCCGAACATCACGCCCGATGCCCAGACCGGCATCGGCAAATATACCGAGGCGGAGTTCGCCCGTGCCGTGCGTGAGGGCGTGCGGCGCGACGGGGCGTCGCTGTATCCGGCGATGCCGTTCCCGTCCTATGCGCGGATGACGGATGCCGACATCCATGCGCTGTATGTCTATTTCATGCAGGGCGTGAAGCCGGTCGCCAACACGGTAAAGGCCAGCACGATTCCCTGGCCGCTGTCCATGCGCTGGCCGCTGATCGGCTGGCGGATGATGTTCGCACCGTCGGTCAAGGACGCGCAGGCCAAGAGCGCCCGTCCGTTCGCCGATCCGGTCCTGGCCCGCGGCGCCTATCTGGTCGAAGGTCCGGGCCATTGCGGCGCGTGCCATACGCCGCGTGCGATCACGATGCAGGAAGTCGCCCTGACCAGCGCGGATGGAACCCGTTTCCTGGCCGGCGGCGGCGCCGTCGACGGCTGGATCCCGACCAGTCTGCGCGGCGAGAACCGGACGGGCCTGGGGCGCTGGAGCGAGGACGACCTTGTCGAATTCCTCAAGGTCGGCCGCATCCGGCGCGGTTCGGCGTTCGGCGGCATGTCGGACGCGGTGGGACATGGCACGCAGCATCTGACGGACGAGGATCTGCATGCGATCGCCCGCTATCTGAAGGCGCTGCCGCCCGACGATACGACACAGACGCCGTGGACCTATGACGCGACGCTGGCGACGGCGCTGCATTCGGGCGACGTGTCGGCCCGTGGCGCGCGCACCTATGTCGACAGCTGCGCCGCCTGTCACCGGACCGACGGACAGGCCTATCCGACCGTCTTCCCGCCGCTGGCCGGCAACCCGGTGGTGATGGACAAGGTGCCGGATTCTCTGATCCATATCGTTCTGACGGGCGATATCTTGCGCGCCACGCACGATGCGCCGTCCGCCTTCGTCATGCCGGGCTTCGCCGATCGCCTGTCCGACGAGAAAGTTGCCGATGTGGTCAGCTTTATTCGCAAGGCCTGGGGCAACAATGCGGCGCCGGTGACGGCACAGGACGTGGCCCGGGTGCGCAAGGCCCTTCCCAAGGCGGAAGGCGACGCGGCGTTGCCGCTGAACTGAGTTGAAGAAACCGACAGCCCACCCCCCAAGGGTGGGCTGTCTGCTTTTCAGGAGGGCCGCGGCCGGTAGCCACTCCGGTGTGAAAGCCATTCGGAAGTCATGATGAATAGAAAGCTTTTTTTAATATCGTTTCTGGCCGGGACGGCTACGGTCCTGCCCATGATTCGCCAGACTGCTGCCGAGGCCCGCGAGCCCGGTACGATCCTGACACTGGAGCAGGCCCGCACCATGGCCCGCGCCGCCGAGCGGAAGGCCGCCGAGAACCACACCAGCGTTGCGGTGACGGTGGTCGACGGCGGCGGATATCCGATCCTGGTGGAGCGGATGGAAGGCACGCAACTGGCCAGCCTGACCCTCGCCGATCGCAAGGCTCGTAGTGCCGTCTTCTACAAACGGCCGTCCGGCGCCTTCGAACAGGCCCTGACGGGCGGGAAGATGGCCGTGCTGGCGCTGCCGGATGCGATGCCGGCGGCGGGTGGCATTCCTGTCCTGCAGGACGGCCAGGTTGTCGGTGCCATCGGGGTCAGCGGCGGGTCCAACGCCCAGGACCAGCTGGCTGCCGAGGCCGGCATGACGACGCTGCCCGCCCATGGCCCGAACTAGGCGCCCTTCCGAAATGCCCTGCCGCGCGGCGCATGATTCTCTTTCATGCCCGTCGCGTGGCGGACGACATACCGCCTCCGCTGGAGTGACAAGACAATGAGCGATCCTTTACGGACAGGACCCGACGTGGTCGAATCCGGACCCGGCGTCAGTCGCCGAACCCTGATGATGGCGACGGCGGTGGCCGGCGTCTCGACCCTGGCGCCGGAAATGCTGGCACCCGGTCGGGCGGCGGCCCGTGCGCTGAGTGCGGACGAGGAACGTTTCCTTGCCGTATCCAAGGCCGTGACCGGCCATCAGGACCTGAACCCCGACATCGCGACGCGCCTTTTCGCGGCGATGGTCCGGACCTTCCCCGGCTACGGGGCCCGGATCGAAGCCCTGTCGCATCTGACCCAGGCCGGCGGCAAGCCCGAGGAAATCCTGGCCCGTGCCGAGGAAGCCAACCAGCGGCAGACGATGCTGGGCCTGGTCGCGGCCTGGTTCACCGGATCGGTGCAGGACAAGACCAATGCGCCGATGGTCGCCTACTATGACGCGCTGATGTACCGGCCCACCCACGATGCCCTGCCGGTGCCGACCTACTGCTTCGCGGTTCCCGCCTGGTGGACCGAAACACCGCCCGCACTGGGCGTATCGGTGACGTCGCCCGTCCCGGTTCCGGCGCCGCCTCCGCCGCCCGTAGGCATCCAGTCCCCACCCCCGGCGCAGTCGAAAGTCCTGCCCACCAAGCCCCCCGCGAAGGAGCACTGATCCGTGGCGCATCCCACTTTTTCCAGTTCCGGTGACGTCACGGCCGATGTCGTTATTGTCGGTTCCGGCGTTGTCGGGGCGATCATTGCCCACCAGATGGCCGCCGCCGGGCATTCCGTCGTGATGCTGGAGGCCGGATTGCGGCTGAAGCGTTCCGACATCGTCGAAAACTGGCGGAACATGTCGTTCCACAACCGGGTCCATTCGGATTTCCAGGGCCTGTATCCGCAGGCGCCTCTGGCCCCGGCCCCGCTCTATTTCCCCGCGAACGATTATGTCGGCCTCAACGGGCCGGACGGTTCGGCGTTCAAGCAGGGCTACCTGAGGACCGTCGGGGGAACGACCTGGCACTGGGCCGCGTCCTGCTGGCGGCATCTGCCGGCCGACTTCCGGATGAAGACCAATTACGGCGTCGGCCGTGACTGGGCGATTTCCTACGACGACCTGGAACCCTATTATTGCCGCGCCGAGGATGCGATGGGCGTTTCGGGCCCGCACGATCCGGAACTGCAATCCCCGCGGGAGCGCAGCCGTCCGTATCCGCGCGACATGATCCCCTTCGGCTATGGCGATCGCCGCGTGGCCGAACTGGTCAATCCGCACGGCTTTCACCTGGTGCCCATTCCCCAGGGGCGCAGCATCCAGCCGTTCGAGGACCGTCCGTCCTGCTGCGGCAACAATAACTGCCAGCCGATCTGCCCGATCGGCGCGATGTACAACGGCATCCAGCATGTCGTGAAGGCCGAAGACGCCGGTGCGGTCGTTCTGGACCAGGCCGTGGCGTACCGCATCGACACCGACGACAAGAACCGCGTTACCGCCATCCATTGGTACGACGCGGACAAGAAGTCGCACAAGGCGACGGGCCGCACCTTCGTCCTGGCCTGCAACGGAATCGAGACGCCGCGCCTGCTGCTGCTGGCGGCGAACGAACACAACCCCACCGGCATCGCCAATTCGTCAGACCAAGTCGGCCGGAACATGATGGACCATTCGGGCGTGCATGCCACGTTCCTGGCCAACGAACCGCTGTGGTTCGGTCGCGGTCCGGCGCAGAGCAGCTGCATCGTCGGTCCCCGCGACGGTGGGTTCCGCAGCACCTATTCCGCCAACAAGATGATCCTGAACAATATCAGCCGCGTCGGCCCCGCGACGCAGCAGGCACTGGAACTGGGCCTGGTCGGACAGGCGCTGGAAGACGAGATCCGTCGCCGCGCGGCCTGCGGCGTCGATCTGTCGGTCAGCCTGGAGCCGTTGCCCGATCCGAACAACCGCCTGACGCTGAGCAAGACGCGGCGCGATCCGCTGGGGTTGGCCTGCCCGGACATCTATTACGACGTCGGCGAATATGTGCGCAAAGGTGCCGGCGCCGCCGCCGACCAGATCAAGCAGGTCGCGGGCCTGCTGGGCGGGACGGAGCTGCGCATCACAACGTCGTTCAACGCCAACAACCATATCATGGGCGGCGTGATCATGGGCAGCGACCCGAAGGATTCGGTCGTCGATGGCGATTGCCGTGCGCATGACCATTCAAACCTCTGGCTGCCCGGCGGCGGCGCGATGCCGTCGGCCAGCGTAGTGAATACGACGCTCAGCATGGTGGCGCTCGGGATCAAGGCCGCTGATTCGATCCAGGCCGATTTCCAGGGAGGCCGGGTATGATCGGCAAGGGAACCCGGGCCGCCTCGGTCCGATATGTGCTGGGCGCCGCGCTGGGCATGGCGTCGATGACCGGCGTCGCCCTGGCCCAGGATGCGGCGAGCGATGCGCTGGTCGCGCGTGGACGTTACCTGGCCACCGCAGCGGACTGCGCGGCCTGCCACACGGCGCCGCATGGCGGCAAGCCGTTTGCCGGCGGCTACGGCATCGCCTCGCCGCTGGGCTCGATCTATGCGTCGAACATCACGCCGTCCAGGACCGCGGGCATCGGCAATTATACCGAGGCCCAGTTCAGCAGTGCGGTGCGCGAAGGTATTCGCGGTGACGGTGCGCATCTCTATCCCGCGATGCCCTATACGTCCTACGCCAAGCTGACGGATCAGGACATCCATGCCCTTTATGCGTATTTCACGCATGAGGTCCGTCCGGTGGACGAACGCGCTCCGGCGACGCAATTGCCATTCCCGTTCAACCTGCGTTTCTCGATGATGTTCTGGAACGCGCTGTATCTGGACAATTCACGCTTCACCCCCGATCCCGCCAAGTCGGCGGAGGTCAATCGCGGGGCGTACCTGGCCATCGCGCTGGGGCATTGCGATACCTGCCATACGCCGCGCAACGTGATGATGGCCGAAATCGGCGGCAAGGAACTGGGCGGCGCGTCCCTGGGATCCTGGATTGCGCCGAACGTCACGCCTGACCCGGTCAGCGGTATCGGTAGCTGGAGCAGCGATGACCTGTTCCGCTACCTGAAGACCGGCGACGTGCCGGGCAAGGCGCAGGCCGCCGGCCCGATGGCCGAGGCGATCGAGCACAGCTTCCAGCATCTGACCGATGACGATCTGAAGGCGATCGTCGCCTATGTCCGGCAGGTGCCTGCCATCCGCGACGCAGCCGACAGAAAGTCACGCGATTCCTTCGGCCTGGCGTCCGGGCGTGAGGCCGTCATTCGCGGCGCGGCCGGCACGTTGGACAACGGCGAGAAGATCTTCACCGGCGATTGCGCGGCCTGCCATCACCCGAGCGGCGGCGGCAGCAAGGATGGCTATTACCCGCAGCTGTTCCACAATACGGCGACCGGTGCCTCGATCCCCGACAATCTGATCGCCGCCATCCTGGAAGGTGTCGACCGGACAGTGAATGGCCAGCATGTCTTCATGCCCGGCTTCTCGCATGGGTCCTATGTCGACGAGCTGTCGGACCAGGATGTCGCCGATGTCGCCAACTATGTCCTGACGCAGTTCGGCAATCCGGCGGTGAAGGTGTCGGTGGCGGACGTGGTGTCGATCCGCAATGGCGGGCCCAAGCCGCTGCTGGCGCGGGTGGGTGGCTATATCGTACCGGCGATGGTGGCCGGTGCGGTCGTGCTGCTGGGGCTGATCGGCCTGATCGTCGCCCGGCGCCGCAAGGCCTGATCGCGCGGCAAGAGGGCGGCCCACGCCCTCCCGCCATCCGGGCGTTCCTCCGGATGGCGGGACGGGCGATCGCATGAAGAAGGGGAGGCAGGATGAAACGTCGATCGGTTCTCGGCACCGCTGTGCCGCTGGCATTGGCCGCCGCCGCACGGGCGGCGCGGGCTGCCCCTCCGGCCACGCTGGCGACGAACACCGACCACGGTTTCAATTCCGCCGGCGCGTTCGAAATCGTCGCTGAATTCGCCGATCCGGGTCCGTCTGGCGTGGCGCTGACGCCCGGCGGTCGGCTGTTCATCGGGTTTCCCCGTCATGCCGTCAATCACAAGGGCGCCACGCTGGCCGAACTGAAGGACGGGAAGCTGGTTCCCTATCCCGATGCGGCGACCAGCCTGCCCTCCGGCCGCCGGCTGGCGGACCGGCTGGTGTCGGTCCATGGCATGACGACCGATAGCCGGGGCCGGCTATGGATGATCGATGACGGCAAGATGGCCGGATTGCCGCTGCAGCCCGGTGCGGCGAAGATCGTGGGGATCGATCCCGCGACCGACCGGATCTTCGCCAGCATCGTCCTGACCGCGCCGACCCTGCGGCCCGAAAGCCATATGAACGATCTGCGGGTCGACCTGACGCATGGGGCGCAGGGCACGGTGTTCGTGACCGATTCCTCGTTCGGGTCCACGCCGGCGCTGGTCGTCGTCGACATCGCCACCGGACGGCAGCGCCGTGTATTGGCCAGCCATCCCTCGACCCAGGCCGAGGCCGGTTTCATGGCGGTGGTCGAGGGCCGGCCCCTGGCCTTCGATCCGAAACATCCGGCTTTCGTGGCCGGGGGCGCGGATGGCATCACGCTCAGCCCCGACAGCGCGCTGCTGTATTACTGCGCGCTGACCAGTCGGCGGCTGTACAGCATTCCCACCGCCGTGCTGGCGGATTTCACGAAGACTGACGAGGACCTGGCACAGGCGATCCGCGACCTGGGCGAGAAGGGCGTGGCCGATGGTCTGGCCACCGACCCGCAAGGTCGGATCTACACCACCAATTTCGAACATGATGCGATCTTCCGGCGCAATACGGACGGCACGTTCGACACCATCGTCCGGGATCCGCGGGTGCTGTCGCCCGACGGCATCTTCGTCTTCGGCCCGCATGTCTATTGCACTCTGGGGCAATGGAATCGCCTGGCCAGCTTCAATGGCGGCCACGACCTGCGGGCGCCTCCCTATTACCTGATCCGCTGTCCCATCGACGTGGCCGCGCCGCTTAGCAGCCAGCCTGCCTGATCGCATTGCGCCGTCGCGCGTCTTTCTGGACAGGGCCCTTTTCTTGGCGGGCGATATACGGCAGAAAATCCGGCCATGATGGATATTGTGTCGAGCATGATGATGCCTCTGGTGCGGCGCCTCGATCCCGAGGAAGCACACCGGCTCGCCCTGAACGCACTTCTGCTGGGCCTTGGGGGCGGCGACGGGTCGGGGGGTGACGATCCGGCACTGGCGGTGCGGGCCATGGGCCTGCGGTTCGCCAACCCGATCGGGATCGCCGCCGGGTTCGACAAGAACGCCCTGGTGGTCCGGCCGCTGGCCCGCGCGGGCTTCGGCTTTGTCGAGGCCGGGACGGTCACGCCGCGGCCGCAGGCAGGAAACCCGCGTCCCCGCCTGTTCCGGCTGGAGGAAGACCGGGCGATCATCAACCGCATGGGCTTCAACAACCAGGGCATCGACCGGTTTGCGGTGCGGATGGCGCGCCTGCATCGTGCGGCGCCTGCCGGCCGTCATGCCGCCGGGCGGGTGCCGGTGGGGGCCAATCTCGGCATCAATAAAATCGGCGCCGATCCCGATCGCGACTATCCGTTTCTGGTCGGCCGTGTGAAGCATTATGCCGATTATATCGTCATCAACCTGTCCTCGCCCAACACGCCGGGCCTGCGCGACCTGCAGAACGCGGCACGCCTGCAGACCCTGTTGCAGGCGATTGCGGAGGCCCATCCCGACCGACCGCCCTTGCTGGTCAAGCTGTCGCCGGACCTGGCATTTGACGAGATCGGTCCGATCGTCGAGGCGGCGATCGCCGGCGGCGCGCAGGGCCTGACGGTGACCAACACTACGATTTCCCGCCCCGCCGGCCTGTGCAGCGTCCATGCCGGTGAAGCCGGCGGCCTGTCCGGCCGGCCGCTGCGCGTCCGTGCGATGGAGGTGTTCCGCGAGGTCGCACGGGTCGCCGCCGGCCGGCTGACGCTGGTTGCCTGCGGCGGGATCGAGACGGGGGGCGACATCGTGGATCGCATCCGGGCCGGTGCCGACCTGATCCAGTTGTACAGCGCCTTCGCCTACGAAGGTCCGTCCATCCTGCGCCGTCTGAAGCGCGAGACCGTGCGGGCCCTGAACGCCGAGGGATTCGAAACGCTGGCCGATGCGAAGGGAACCGCCCTGTGATGAAGACGCTGGACGATTTCGCCCCGCTTGCGATGCGGTATGACGGGTTCATCGTCGATCTGTGGGGCGTCATTCATGACGGTGTGGCGCCCTATCCGGGCGCGCGGGATTGTCTGGCCCAATTGCGCCGGCTGGGGCGTCGCGTCGTGCTGCTGTCCAACGCGCCGCGTCGGATCGACGTGGTGCGCGACGGCCTGCGTGCCATGGGCGTGACGGACGATCTGTATGACGGGATCATGACCAGCGGCGAATATACGCGTGGCCAGTTGGCGACACGGACCGATTCTTGGTTCGCCGGGTTGGGCCGGCGCATGTTCCATATCGGGGCGCCGAAGGATTTCAACCTGTTCGAAGGGCTGGATCTCGAACAGGTCGCCGACCCGGCGGCGGCGGATTTCATCCTCAATACCGGCCCGGATCAGGCTCGCGGCGAAAACGATCCGGCGCCGTACCTGCCGGTGCTGGCGGCGTGTGCGGCCCATGGGCTGAAGATGGTTTGCGCCAATCCGGATATGGAGGTCATCAGGGGCGGTCGTCGCCTGATCTGTGCGGGGCTGCTGGCCAGTCTCTACGAGCAGAAAGGGGGCGAGGTCCGCTGGATCGGCAAGCCGTACCCCGAGGTTTACGGACCGGTCATGGACATGCTCGACCTGCCGCGCGACCGGGTTCTGGCCGTCGGCGACGCGCTGGCCACCGACATGCGCGGCGCGCGGCGGGCCGGGGTGGATGGGTGCTGGGTCCTGGGCGGCATTCACCAGGAAATGATCGGCGATGACACCGACCTGGCGCAGGCCGAGGCCCGCGCTGCCGGGCTGGCGCCGGTCGCGACGGTTCCCGGTTTCCGCTGGACTTGAAGTCAGGCGTGGCCGGCGACGAAGCTCAACCGCATCGGGTCCAGGTGGATGGCGGCCAGCGCCTGCCCCCATTTGGCGGCGTGATCGGTTCCGAAGACGATCGTGTCGCTGGCCGGTGCAGGTAGCCACGCATTCTGGTGGATGATCTGGTCCTCCAGTTCGTCGTCCTGCCAACTGGCATGGCCCAGCGCCAGCAGGGCGCGACGGGGGCCTGCGCCGTCGGCGATGTCCCTGAGCACGTCCACGCTGGCGGTCAGCATGGTGTGGTCATCGACGGCCAGGCTGCTGTCACCGGTCCAGTCCGCCGAATGAAGGACGAGGCCCCGGGCGCCATCCACCGGGCCGCCGGCGCAGAGATCGATCCGGCGGCGCGGTGGCACCGGTGCGATTCCCAATTGTTCGAACACGTCGTCCAGCCCCGGTTGCGGCAGGCGGCGGTTGACCACCAGCCCCATCGCGCCTTCCCCCGGGGTATGTGCGCACAGATAGATGACGCTGCGCGCGAACGGGCCATCCGCCAGGGCCGGTGTCGCGATCAGCAGGGATCCGGCCAGGGTGTCGGCCGATGTCGGGGGATAGGGGAACATTACCCCAGATAGAAACAGAACCGTCAGGCTTTGCAACCATTGGCATGTCGATTTGCGGCCCCACCAGGATTGGCGCTTAATACGGGGAGGGATCATCGGGTCCCATGCGCCAGGCGATCCGGCGGATGGACCAGAAGGCAGGAGCGACGTGATGGTGACGACGGTACTGGTAACGGGGGCAACGGCCGGGTTCGGCAAGGCGATCGCGGAACGGCTGGTACGGGACGGCTACCGTGTGATTGCGACGGGCCGGCGCAAGGAACGGCTGGATGAACTGGCGGCCGCGCTGGGGCCGACCCTGCTGCCGTTCGTGCTGGACATGACCGATTCCGCCGCGATGGGAGCCCTGCCCGGCAGTCTGCCCGACGGTTGGGGCGAGGTCGACGTCCTGATCAACAATGCCGGCCTTGCGCTGGGCCTGGACAAGGCGCAGCAGGCGTCGGTCGAGGATTGGCAGCGGATGATCGCAACCAACGTCACCGGCGTGGTCGAAATCACGCGGGCGCTGCTGCCCGGCATGGTGGAGCGCAATCGGGGCCACGTTATTTCGCTTGGCAGCACGGCCGGCACCTATCCCTATCTGGGGGCCAATGTGTACGGCGCCAGCAAGGCGTTCGTGTCCCAATTCATGCGCAACCTGCGCTGTGACCTGCTGGGAACCCACGTGCGCGCCACCAATCTGGAGCCCGGCCTGTGCGGCGGCAGCGAATTCAGCAACGTGCGCCTGCGCGACGATGCGAAGGCGGCCGCCGTCTATGAGGGGACGCATCCGATCCAGCCGGAGGACATCGCCGAGACCGTATCGTGGGTTCTTGGCCTGCCGGCCCATGTGAATATCAACCGGATCGAGATGATGCCGACCTGCCAGGCGTCGGCCGGCCTTGCGGTCGTGAAGGGGCTGGGGGACTGACGGCGCATGGCCGCGCACCCCGACCTGCGGACGCTGCTGGCCCATTGCCGCATCGAGAACGGCGAGCGTTTCGATCCGGCCGGCCACCCGATGCGGACGGCGATCGAGGGGTTGGACAAGGCAGGAGGCAAGCATCTGCTGCGCCAGGGCGTCAGGCGCCTGGCTGAATTGCAGACCCTGCTGTACGCCAACGGGACATGGTCGCTGCTGGTCGCGTTGCAGGCGATGGATGCCGGCGGCAAGGACGGGATGATCAAGCATGTCATGTCCGGGGTGAATCCCCAGGGCGTGACGGTTACCTCGTTCAAGCAGCCCGGGCCGGTGGAACTGGCGCACGATTACCTGTGGCGGGTGCACCTGGCGGCACCGTCCTGCGGACGGATCGGCATCTTCAACCGCAGCCATTACGAGGAAGTCCTGGTGACGCGGGTGCATCCGGAACTGCTGGTCAGGCAGAAGATCCCGGCGGCGCTGCGCACCTCGGCGATCTGGGACGAGCGGTACCGCGACATCCGGCATTTCGAGCATTATCTGTCGCGGCAGGGGACGGTAGTGCTGAAATTCTTCCTGAACATCTCGCAGGAGGAGCAGCGCAAACGCTTCCTCCAGCGGATCGACGAGGACGACAAACACTGGAAATTCTCGGCCGCCGACGCGCGCGAGCGTGAACATTGGGATGCATATCAGCAGGCCTATCATGACGCGATCAGGAATACGGCGCGACCCTATGCGCCGTGGATCGTCATCCCCGCCGACCGGAAATGGCTGGCGCGTATCCTGGTGGTGGAAACCATGATCCAGGCGCTGGAATCGCTGAACATGACCATTCCCGATCCGGCACCGGATATCGTCCGCGAGATGGACGACGTCCGCACGAAGCTGGAGGCCGAGGCCCCAAAGGACAGGCATCGGCTCATGCCGCGCATGACGAGGGCCACGGAGAAAGGGACGACATGACGCGATACGCGGCCGGCATGGCGGGCGTACTGGCACTGGCCGGGGCAGTTGTGGCCGGCGTTCCGGCCCATGCACAGGAGGCGATCGGACCGGCCTGCGACAATCGCCATTTCCTGGCGATGCAGCATGCGTTCGAAAGCGGGTCGCTGCGCGGCGACCGGCCGGTGCATGTCTGCGGCCGCGTGGTCGCGGTCTCCCGGCCAAAACACACGCGCAGCGGCTGGCATGGCTATTTCTACGTCGACACCGGGGCGGGGGTGTCCATTCGCATCGTTTCCGACCTCGACCGGATGGTGGCGCCGCCCTGGCCGTGGGTTGCGAAAGGGGACATGGCCGATGTCGTCGGCCGGTACTATTACGACAGTCCGCGCAGCCAGGGCATCGACTGGACCCATCACGGCACCGGCCGCAAATGGGGCATGGAAGGATATGTCGCCGTCAACGGCAACCGGTACCAATAATCCCGACCGGCAAAAGGTCGGGCCTTGCCCGAACCCGCCAGGGCCCTGAGGCCCTGGCCCCCCGATCATGAATGAAAACGATTGGTTTCCAAAGACGACGGCCTCTGGCGGGTTTCAGGGCAGAGCCCTGGGCTTGCCATAAGAAAAAGGGCCGCACGGTGATGCACCGGGCGGCCCCTCCTTCATCGGGACGGATCAGCCTGCGGCTTCGGATTCCCGCTCGCTGCCTTCGTCGCCCTCGGCCGGGCTATCGGGGGTGGATTCGATATATTCGAAATCCAGCGCCCCGTCCTTCAGGGTGATCTTCACCGCGCCGCCCTTGACCAGCCGGCCGAACAGCAATTCCTCGGCCAGCGGCTTCTTGATGTGCTCCTGGATCACGCGGCCCAGCGGCCGTGCGCCATAGAGGCGGTCGTATCCGCGCTCGGCCAGCCATTCCTTCGCGGCCGACGAGATCTCGATCGTGACGTTGCGGTCGGCCAATTGCGCTTCCAGCTGGAAGACGAATTTCTCGACCACGCGACCCACGATCTCGGGCGTCAGGTTGGCGAACGGAATGACCGCATCCAGGCGGTTGCGGAATTCCGGCGTGAAGATCCGCTTGATCGCCTCCTCGTCCTCGCCCTCGCGGGAATCGCGGGCGAAGCCGATGGCCTCCTTGTTCAGGTCCGCGGCGCCCGCGTTAGTGGTCATGATCAGCACCACATTGCGGAAATCCACGGTCTTGCCGTTGTGGTCGGTCAGGCGGCCATGGTCCATGACCTGCAGCAGGACGTTATAGAGGTCGGGATGTGCCTTCTCGATCTCGTCCAGCAGCAGGACGGCATGCGGATGCTGGTCGATGGCGTCGGTCAGCAGCCCACCCTGGTCGAAGCCGACATAGCCCGGCGGCGCGCCGATCAGGCGGGAAATCGAATGCCGTTCCATATATTCGGACATGTCGAAGCGGACCAGCTCGATGCCCAGCGTCTTGGCCAGCTGCTTGGCGACCTCGGTCTTGCCAACCCCGGTGGGACCGGAGAACAGATAGTTGCCGATCGGCTTCTCGGGATCGCGCAACCCGGCACGCGACAGCTTGATGGCCGCCGTCAGGGCTTCGATCGCCCGGTTCTGGCCGTAGACCATGCCCTTCAGATCGCGCTCCAGCGTCCGCAGCGTCTCCTTGTCGTCGGACGACACGCTCTTGGGCGGGATGCGGGCGATCTTGGCGACGATGTCCTCGACATCCTTCAGGGTCACGGTCTTGCGGCGCCGGTTCTCGGGCACCAGCATCCGCGATGCCCCGACCTCGTCGATCACGTCGATCGCCTTGTCGGGCAATTTGCGATCATGGATGTATTTGGCCGCCAGTTCCACCGCGCCGCGAATGGCTTCCTCGGTATAGCGGACCTTGTGGTGGCGTTCGTAATTGCCTTTCAGGCCACGCAGGATCTTGACCGCGTCCTCCAGCGTCGGCTCGGCCACGTCGATCTTCTGGAACCGCCGGACCAGCGCGCGGTCCTTCTCGAAATGCTGGCGGTATTCCTTGTAGGTCGTCGAGCCGATGCAGCGCAGCGTGCCCGCCGCCAAGGCCGGTTTCAGCAGGTTCGAGGCATCCATCGCCCCGCCCGAGGTGGCGCCGGCGCCGATCACGGTATGGATCTCGTCGATGAAGAGGATGCTGCCCGGATTGTTGTCCAGTTCGGTCACGACGGCTTTCAGCCGTTCCTCGAAATCGCCGCGATAGCGGGTGCCGGCCAGCAGCGCGCCCATGTCCAGCGAATAGATCGTGGATTTCAGCAGGACTTCGGGCACGTCGCCCTCGACGATGCGCTTGGCCAGGCCCTCGGCGATCGCCGTCTTGCCCACGCCGGGATCGCCGACATAAAGCGGGTTGTTCTTGGTGCGGCGGCACAGGATCTGGATCGTGCGCTCGATTTCGGAATCCCGGCCGATCAGCGGATCGATCTTCCCGTCCTCGGCCTTGCGGTTCAAATTGGTGCAATAGGCCGTCAGCGCATCCTGGTTCTTCTGGCTGCTCTTGCCGCGTTCCTCGCGCTCGCCTTCCGGGCTTTCGGGCGCGCTGCCGGAAACGGGGCGCCGCGTCGAGCGGTCGGGCGCCTTCGCGATCCCGTGCGAGATGAAGTTGACGGCGTCCAGCCGGGTCATGTCCTGCAGTTGCAGGAAATAGACGGCGTGGCTCTCACGCTCGGCGAACAGGGCAACCAGTACGTTGGAGCCCGTGACCTCGTCCCGGCCGGTCGATTGGACGTGGATCGCCGCGCGCTGGATCACGCGCTGGAACGCCGCCGTGGGCTTGGGATCGACCGTCCGGTCGGACGCCAGCCCCGCAAGATCCTTGTCCAGAAATTCCGTCAGGTCGGACCGCAGCTTGTCCAGATCGACGCCGCAGGCGCGGAAGACCGTGACCGCGTCGCTGTCATCGACCAGCGCCAGCAGCAGATGTTCCAGCGTCGCATATTCGTGTCTGCGTTCCCCGGCGAGGGTCAGGGCACGATGAAGCGTCTGTTCGAGATTGCGTGACAACATGCCAGGACGCTCCTTTTCCAAAAACGGGCGGGGGGCCCGGGTAAGGCTACCGGAAAATCAGGACCATATTTGGTGTGTTTCGATCGGAAAGCCAGTGGAAAGAAAAATAATTCGCCCGTCCATGCGCTGGGGACGCGCGTCGTCGCCCGGGGCGGGATTCCCCGGGTTCAGTCCTTCTCGATCGTGCATTGCAGCGGATGCTGGTTCTGCCGGGCGAGGTCCATTACCTGCGTGACCTTGGTTTCCGCGACCTCGTAGGTGAAGACGCCGCAGACGCCCACGCCGCGCTTGTGGACATGCAGCATGATGTCGGTCGCCTCCTCCCGCGATTTCTGGAAAAAACGTTCCAGGACATGAACGACGAACTCCATCGGCGTGTAGTCGTCGTTCAGCATCAGGACCTTGTACATCGCGGGCTTGCGCGTCTGCGGGCGGGTCCGCACCACGACGCCGATGGTGGGCGAATCCGGATTGTCGGACTGTCCGTCCTGGTCGTTGCCGCCGCGCCGTGCCGGGTTGTTGCCGCCATGGGCATGATGAGGGTGTTCGGACATGCGGGCGTCGGTTCCAGGAGACCCGGCGAGGGGAAATGCAACAGCCATGTTGATACCATATTGGAAAGGCGTGTCGGGTTGAAAGGGCAGGGGGCCAAATTAAGCATGTTTTGCGGGCCGGAGCGGATCAAAATGGCGGGTGTCTCCGCATCGAAGACCGCCGTCGCATGCATGGGTCATCGGCCTGCCGGACGAAAATGCAGCATTTTCTTTCTGTTATCGTTGTTTCCTCTGGACGGGTTCCGAATATTGCCCATAAAGTCGGCGGATGATGCGGATCCGGTGACGGGGGAACGGGTGGTGGCCGACTGCTCTAGGGTGCTCGAGAAGCAGGGCTGGTTCGCCCGTTTGCGCCAGATCGCGTTCCTGCCGCACCGGCGGCGGGCCGTCCGCCTGTCGCTCGGCCTCTCGGCGGGCTGGGTCGCCGCGATGGCGGGGTTCGCGCCCCAGGCCCGCGCCCAGTATGTCGGACAGCTGAGCTCGATCGTCATGGATGCCCGTACGGGGGCCGTCCTGTCCCAGAGCAACCCTGACCTTCAGCGTTATCCGGCCAGTCTGACCAAGCTGATGACGCTCTACCTGGCTTTCAAGGGCCTGCGGGCCGGCCAGGTCTCGCTGGATCAAACGGTGCCTGTCTCGGCCCATGCCGCCTCGATGGAACCGTCCAAGCTGGGGCTGGTGCCTGGCAGTTACCTGACCGTCGAGCAGGCGGTGCTGGGGCTGGTCACGAAATCGGCCAATGACGCGGCCTGTGCGCTGGGTGAATTGCTGGGGGGCGGGGACGAGGTCCGCTTCGCCGACATGATGACCCGTCAGGCGCATGCCCTGGGCATGACCAACACGACCTTCCGCAACGCATCCGGCCTGCCGAACGCGGAACAGGTGACGTCGGCCCGCGACCTGGCGATCCTGACCCGGCAGATCATTGCCGAATTCCCTGAATATTATCATTATTTTGCAGTGCCGGCCTTCTATTTCCATGGCCGGCAGGTGCCCAACCATGACCCGATGCTGCGGGTCTATCCCGGTGCGGACGGGCTGAAGACCGGCTACACCGCCGATGCCGGGCGCAATCTGGTGACGTCGGCCATTCGCGAGAATGTCCGACTGATCGGCGTGGTGCTGGGTGCGCGGACGAACCCGCAGCGCAGCGCGGTGATGGCCAGCCTGCTGGATGACGGTTTCCATCAGGAAGGCGTCGCTGACGTGCCGCGCGTCATGGTCCTGGCACGCGGGCGGACCCGCCACGGCCGGGCGGCGATCATGCTGGCCGCGGCGTCGCGTTCGGCCGGTGCCGGGCCCGAACAGCTGGCCGAACTGCCGGTGGCCTCGCGTCGCCACACGTCGTTGCGGCATGGGCATGCCCACCTTCCGGCCCATGTGCACATGGTCTCCGCAGGGCATGCCGTTCACCGCCATCGTGGCGCCAACCACGGCTGACCGGCCGGCCTGAAAACCGCACTCAGCGGGGCATCGCCCTTGCCTTGATCGAACGACCCGCGCATTTATCCCCATGATGATGCCGTTCCGGCGGCTGGATGGGATAGCGAGAGGGCATCGACATGGACGGCGATACGGACGCAAGGCGGGTTATTCTTCATACGCCAGAGGATTTCGTCGGCATGCGCGCGGCGGGCCAGCTTGCGGCCCGGACGCTGGACATGATCGTGCCCCACGTCACGGCCGGGGTCACGACCGAGGCCCTGGACCGCCTGATCCACGATTTCATGCTTGACCACGGTGCGACGCCGGCCACGCTGGGCTATCGCGGCTATCCGAAATCCAGTTGCATTTCCCTCAACCATGTCGTCTGCCACGGCATTCCGGGCGAGCGGCAGTTGCAGGACGGCGATATCCTGAACATCGACGTCACCGTGATCCTGGATGGCTGGTTCGGTGATACCAGCCGCATGTACACGGTCGGCGCGGTGCCCCGGAAGGCCGAGAAGCTGATCGACGTGACGTACGACGCCCTGATGCTGGGGATCAAGCAGGTCCGTCCCGGCAAGACGCTGGGGGATGTCGGGCATGCGATCCAGACTTATGCCGAATCCCATCGTTTCTCGGTCGTGCGGGATTTCTGCGGCCACGGCATCGGCCGGACATTCCACGCCGCGCCGAACGTGCTGCATTACGGGCGGCCCGGGCAGGGCCTGGTGCTGCGGCCGGGCATGTTCTTCACCATCGAACCCATGCTGAATGGCGGGCGCCCGGACGTGAAGGTGCTGGATGACGGCTGGACCGCCGTCACGCGCGACCGTTCGCTGTCGGCCCAGTTCGAGCACATGCTGGGCGTCACCGAGGACGGGTGCGAGATCTTCACGTTCTCGCCGGCCGGTCTCGACCGGCCGCCCTACGATACGGCCCGGTGACGGCCGCGCCTGTCCTGCGTACACGCGCCTGCGCACACATCCACAGATCGAAGGGACCATGATGCGGTATTCCATCCTGCGACGGCGCCTGGCCGCGTGCATGCTGGCGGGTTCGATGCTGGCCGGCATGATTTTGCCCGCCATGGCGGCATCGGTGCCCCCGTCGGCGCCTGCGCCGCAGGGCGATGCCCTGACCTTCGGTGGCGGGCCGGTCGCGCTGGGCCCGCTGGCGCCCGCCGCCGGGCAGCATGGCATGGTCGTATCGGCGCAGCATCTGGCGTCGGAGGCCGGGGCACGGATCCTGGCGCAGGGCGGCAACGCGGTGGATGCGGCGGTGGCGGTGGCGTACGCACTGGCCGTCGTCTATCCGGCGGCGGGAAATATCGGCGGGGGCGGGTTCATGACCCTGCGCACGCCAGATGGCCGGACGCAATTCGTCGATTTCCGCGAACATGCGCCGCTGGCCGCGACTGCCACCATGTTCCAGGATGCGAAGGGCAATGTGATTCCGGGCCTGTCGATCACCGGCTGGAAGGCCGTGGGCGTGCCCGGTACCGTCGCGGGGATGGACCTGGTGCTGCATCGCTGGGGGCGGCTGTCGCGCCAGCAGGTCATGGCGCCGGCCATCGCCCTGGCGCGGGACGGTTTCGTCCTGGCCGACGGCGACATCCAGTTGCTGAATACCTCGACCGCCGATTTCGCGCGTGACGCCGAGGCCCGGAAGATCTTCCTGCGGCCGGACGGCACGCCGCTGATGGCCGGCGACCGGCTGGTGCAGGCCAATCTGGCCCGGACCTTGTCGCTGATCGCGCGGGACGGCGCCGATGCGTTCTATCGCGGGCCGATCGCCGACGAGATCGTGCGGGCCGGCCGGGCAGGGGGCGCCATTCTGCAGGTGGAGGATTTCCGCAAATATGCCCCGCGCGTCATGGCGCCGCTGACCTGTTCCTATCGCGGCTATCGCATCGATACCGCCCCGCCGCCCAGCGGCGGCGGCGTCGCGCTGTGCGAGATCCTGAACATCCTGTCGGGCTACGACATGCGTGGGCTCGGGCTGCATACCGCCCCCGCGGTCCAGCGGGAGGTCGAGGCCATGCGCCATGCGTATGCCGACCGCCAGGACCTGGGCGATCCGGCCTTCGTCCATAATCCGGTCCGGCATCTGATCGATCCGGCTTACGCCGTGCAGGTGCGCGACGCGATTCCGACCGACCGCGCGGTGGCGTCCGACTCGCTGCGTCCGGGCATGGCGCAGCCGGAAAAGCACGAGACGACCCAGTTTTCGGTCATGGACAACAAAGGACTGGCGGTGTCGGTGACCTATACGCTGAACGGCTGGTTCGGCGCCAAGGTCCTGGGCGGCGGCACCGGCATCTTCATGAACGACGAGATGGACGATTTCTCGTCCCGTCCCGGCGTGCCCAACATGTTCGGCATCGTCGGCAGCCGCGCGAACGAGATCGCCCCCGGCAAGACGCCGCTGTCGTCCATGTCGCCCACGATCCTGTCGCGCAATGGCAAGGTGGTCATGGTGATCGGCAGCCCGGGCGGGTCGCGGATTCCCACGATCGTCCTGTCGGCGATCCTGGGCGTGGTCGATTACGGGCTGGACATCCAGCAGGCGGTCGACCTGCCGCGCATCCACGAACAATGGCAGCCTTCGCATGTCGAGGTGGAGCAGGGCGCCTTGACAGCCGAGGTCGCCCGGACCCTGACGCAGGAAGGCTATGAGATCGCGCCCCACGCCCCCTGGGGACTGGCCGAGGGCATCCTGGTCGGGGGGCCGCGCCTCGGCGAACGGGGGACGGCGCGTTATTATGGCGGCTTCGACCGCCGCCATGCCGGCGGTGCCGCGGTCGGCGAATAATCCGGTGCCGCGTCAGGTAGGGCTGTTCGGCGGTGCGTTCAGGGCCCTGCCCTGAAACCCGCCAAAGGGCATTGCCCTCTGGAAACCGGTCGGCCGGTCCATGATCGATTCCGGCCGGAAGGGTTGGTCCCCTTTTCAGGGGCTGCTCAACCAGTCTTCTATCATCCTTCGCGCGATGGTCGTGGATGCCGGCAGGGTGAAGCCCAGGGCGACGTGGTTGCGGATGTCGTCCCGGGTCAGCCATCGGGCCTCGACGATTTCCTCGGGATCCAGCCGGAGTGTATCGTCGGCGCCGATGGCGACGGCGGTGAAGGCCAGCATCAACGTGCCGGGATAGGGCCAGGGCTGGGATGAGTGATAGCGGATGTGTCCGACCTGGATGCCCGTTTCCTCCAGCACCTCGCGCGCGACGGCTTCCTCGGGCGTTTCGCCGGGTTCGACGAAGCCGGCCAGCGCCGACAGCGTGCGGCTGTCGGGGCCGAAGCGGACGCCGCGCGCCAGAAGGACCCGGTCCTGCCGCCGCACCAGCATGATGACCACCGGATCGGTACGGGGGAAATGCAGGTGGCTGGAATCGGCCGTGCAGACCAGGCGATGCCCGGCCTGGTCCGGCCGGTTGGGCGCGCCGCAGACGCCGCAGAAGCGCGTGGCATTGCGCCAGTGCACGAGGCCCCGCGCCTGGGCCAGGATGGCCGCCTGGTCCGGCGGCAGCAGGCTGGCCAGCGGGCGCAGTTCCATGAATCGGCCCCGGGCCCGGGGAAACAGCAGTTCGGGCTGGTCCATCAGGCTGAGATCCAGGGCGAAGAGCGGGCGTTCGTCCAGGTAGCCCAGGAACGTCCAGTCCGCCGCTTCCAGGATTTCGGGTGTCATCAGCGTATCGCGCCGGGTGGGCAGTTCGATCCGCGCCCGGTCGTCGGCTTCCCGGACGATCAGATGCAGCCCGCGCCAGCAGGGCAGGAACAGCGTGGTGGCCTTGAGGAGATAGAACGCGATTCGCGCCGCGTCCGCGCGGTCGTGCGCGGCACGGTCGAGGGGACTGCCGGAATAGAAGTTCCCACCTTTGAGGGGGGGCGCATATGGGGTGGTGCTCATGGCGTGCCTCTTTTCCCTGTCCACCCTCTTGTGCCCGACACCCGGTTGCGTGTTAAGAAGGCGCCGGGAGACCGGCTGTGGACGGGCGCCTTGCCAACCCGGTCAGGTCCGGAAGGAAGCAGCCGCAGTGAGTTTCGCCCGGGTCATCAGTCCGGTCTCCCACCCCGGGAAACATATCCCCGATCGCGCCGCCGCCCCGGGCCTGGCGCCGACATCTACCCGGAAGCATCGATGATTGTTTCGTCGGACCAGGATCGCGCCGACGCGGACGATCTGCCCGTGCCGTCGCCCGATGACGGCCCCGGCCTGTTCGGTGACGCGCCTGCTGCCCCTTCCGCGTCGATTGCGCCGGCATCCGTCCCCTATCGGGTGCTGGCACGCAAATACCGGCCGACCACGCTGGATGACCTGATCGGTCAGGATTCGACGGTACGGATCCTGCGCAATGCCTTCGCCCTGGGGCGCGTTGCGCATGCGTTCATGCTGACGGGCGTGCGCGGGGTAGGCAAGACGACGACGGCGCGGATCATTGCCCGGGCCCTGAACTGCGTCGGGCCGGACGGCACGGGCGGCCCGACCGCCGATCCATGCGGGGTCTGCGCGAATTGCGTCGCGATCCTGGCCGACCGCCACCCCGACGTGCTGGAAATGGACGCGGCGTCGCGCACCGGTGTCGACGATGTGCGCGAAATCATCGAGGCGACGCGCTTCCGACCCATGCAGGGACGGATGAAGGTCTTCATCATCGATGAGGTCCATATGCTGTCGCGCAACGCCTTCAATGCGTTGCTCAAGACGCTGGAGGAACCGCCGGCGCAGGTGACCTTCGTCTTCGCCACCACCGAATTGCGCAAGGTGCCGGTGACCGTCCTGTCGCGGTGCCAGAGATTCGACCTGCGCCGCGTGCCGCAGACCGACCTGGCCGCCCATTTCGGCCGCATCGCCCAGGCCGAAGGTGCGCTGTGCGCGCCCGACGCGCTGGCGCTGATCGCGCGCGCGGCGGACGGTTCGGTGCGTGACGGCCTGTCGCTGCTGGACCAGGCCATCGCGCAGGGCGCGCATACCCGGGACGCGGACGGCGCCCCCGTCCGGATCGAGGCCGATCTGGTCAGCGACATGCTGGGTCTGGCCGACCGGGGACGGGTGTTCGACCTGCTGGAGGCCGTGCTGGTCGGCCAGCCCGACCGGGCCCTGGCGATTACCGACGAGGCCCATGCCCGGGGTGCAGACCTGGGCGTCATGCTGGGCGACGTGCTGGAACTGGTCCATACGGTGTCGCGCCTGAAGGCGCTGCCGGCGCTGCGGCACAGTCGCGAACTGCCGGAGGCCGAGCGCGAGCGTGGCGGCGCGCTGGCGGACCGCCTGTCCGTACCGGTGCTGGGGCGGACGTGGCAGATGCTGCTGAAGGGCCTGTCGGAAATCGAAATGGCGCCGGACCGGCGCGAAGCCGCCGAAATGATCCTGATCCGCCTGTGCTACGTGGCCGACCTGCCGCCGCCGGGCGAACTGGTGCGCCGCCTGGCCGGCAAGGACGGCCCAGCCCCCGATGCGACCGTCCCGGCGGCGTACGGAGCGCCCGCTGCGGCGGGGGGATCCCCGGTCACTGCGGCGGGGACGGGCGTGGCCGGGGGCGGCGGACACCACGCCGGCGGGATGCCCGTCACGGCCCATGGCGGATTGCGGATGGTCGCCAACGGCGGCGTGCGCGTGGCCGACCTGTCGCCGGCCGACCCCCAGGCCCTGGTCGTGCCGGAGCACGAATCGGAGCACGAGCCCGAGCCGGAGAGCCGGTCCGAGCCGTCCCCCCCGGCGCTGGCGACGTGGCGCGAGGTCGTGGCGTTCGTCTCGGGCAAGGATGCGATGCTGCATGGCCATCTGCGCCATTCCACGCATCTGGTCGCCTTCGCGCCGCCGCGGATCGACCTTCGGGTGGACCGGGCCGGGTTGCCGGGCCTGACCCGCCGGCTGGAGACCCTGCTGCGGCGCGAGACGGAGACGATCTGGGAGGTCCGGTCCTCGACCGAGCAGGGCGAGCCGACCCTGGCGGAGCAGGGGGCGGAGATCATCCAGTTCCACCGTGCGGCGGCCGAGGCCCATCCGCTGGTGCGGGCTATTTTCGCGCGCTTTCCCGATGCCCGCCTGGGGGCCGTGACCGATCATTCCCTTGACGATTACGGCCTGCCCCCCGAAGAGGCGGCATCTGCCATGCTGGCGCCGGATCTGGAATTCGCGCCCCTCGACGCCGACCTGGTGGATGAAGATGATCTCGACATGAACGACGACAGGTGAGGAGACGACACCGATGAAGAATCTAGCCGGCCTGATGAAGCAGGCGACCCAGATGCAGGCCCGCATGGAGGAAATGCAGACCACGCTGGAAGGGATGACGATCGAAGGCAGCGCGGGCGCCGGCATGGTCAACGTCACCCTGAACGGCAAGGGCGACCTCAAGGCGGTGAAGATCGACCCCAAGCTGGCCGATCCCTCGGAAATGGAAATGCTGCAGGACCTGCTGGTCGCCGCCTGCGCCGACGCGCGCAAGCAACTGGACGAGCGTGCGGCCGAGGAAATGAAGAAGGTCACCGGCGGCATGAACCTGCCGGCGGGCCTGAAATTTCCGTTCTGATCCCACGGCGCGGCGGGGCATAGGGGCGGCGCGATGGGCGGCACGGATATCGAACGGCTGATCGCGCTGCTGGCGCGGCTGCCGGGTCTGGGTCCGCGTTCGGCCCGTCGCGCGGCGCTGGCCCTGCTGCGGCAGCCCCAGACCCGCATGCTGCCGCTGGCGCAGGCGATGGAGCAGGCGGCGCGCGCGGTGAAGACGTGTGCGACCTGCGGCAATCTGGACACGCGCGACCCCTGCGGCATCTGCGCCGATCCGGCGCGCGATCGCGGGCTGGTCTGCGTCGTCGAGACGGTGGGCGACCTCTGGGCGCTGGAGCGTGCGGGCGTGCATCGCGGCGTCTATCAGGTGCTGGGCGGCACGCTGTCGGCGCTGGCGGGGCTGGGGCCGGAGGATTTGAATGTCGGCCCGCTGTTCGCCCGGCTGGAGCAGGGCGGCGTGCGGGAAATCATCCTGGCCCTGGGCGCCACGGTCGAGGGAGCGACGACCAGCCACTGGCTGCAGGACCGCCTGGCGCGGTTCGACGTGCCCGTCAGCCGCGTCGGGCAGGGCGTGCCGATGGGTGGCGCGCTGGACGTCCTGGATGACGGCACGCTGGCGGCGGCGCTGCTGGCGCGCCGGCCGGCCTGAAAGACACATGAGCATGTGGCCCATTCCCCCTTCCATTCCCCGGGTGGCGTTCGTGACCGGCGGGGCGATCCGGCTGGGCCGCGCGATGGCGCTGGCGCTGGCGGATGCCGGATTTTCCGTCGTCATCCATTATCGTTCGGCCGAGGACGAGGCGCGACGGACGGTGGCCGACATCGCGGCGCGCGGGGTGGGCGCCGTCATGCTGCGCGCGGACCTGTCGCGCGAGGCCGAGGTGACGCCCCTGCTGGCGCGGGCGGCCGAGTCGCTGGGGCCGGTCGGGGTGCTGGTGAACAATGCCAGCACGTTCGAGCGCGATGAATGGGACGATGCGACCCGGGCCGGCTGGGACGCGCATCTGGAGCCCAACCTGCGCGCGCCCTTCGTCCTGATGCAGGATTTCGCCCGCCACCTGCCCGAGGGCGCGGAGGGCATGGTGCTGAACATGCTGGACGAGCGCGTCTGGTCGCTGACGCCGCATTTCGTCAGCTATACCGTGTCGAAATCGGCATTGTGGACCCTGACGCGCAGCATGGCGCTGGCGCTGGCGCCGCGGCGGATCCGCGTGAACGCGATCGGGCCGGGCCCGGCGCTGCCCAGCCCGCGCCAGTCGGCCGAGCAGTTCGCCCGGCAATGCGCGTCGGTGCCGCTGGGCGTTGGCACCTCGCCGGACGAGGTCGCGCGGGCGGCGCTGGCGCTGCTGTGCCTGCCGTCGGTGACGGGACAGATGCTCGCCCTGGATGGCGGGCAACACATGCAATGGTCGCCGGCCCTGCGTCCCGGCCTGGCCCCCGAGGAATAAGACATACCGCAATGGCCATCTTTCCCGCCTGGCCGGAGCAGCCGCCGCTGCGCCGCGTCTTCCTCAAGGACATGGTGCTCGACGCCAATATCGGCATCTATCCGCACGAACAGGGCGTGACCCAGCGGATCCGGGTCAACATCTCGTTCGGAGTCGCCGACGAACCTGGCCTGGCGGTCGGACGCGATGATCTGAGCCGTACCGTCTCGTACGAACGCATCGTGCTGATGGTGCGCCGGATCATTGCCGAGGGCCATGTCCGCCTGGTCGAGACGCTGGCCGAACGGATCGCCATCGGCGTCCTGGCCGACGATCGGGTGGCGGTCGTGCGCGTGCGTGTCGAGAAGCTCGATATCTTCGACGATCTGGACGCGGTGGGGGTGGAGATCGAACGGCGGCGGCCGGTGCCGTGACGGCGGCGATCCTGCTGGGTCTTTCCGCCGCACTGTTCTACGGCACCGGGGATTTTCTCGCCGGCTTCGCCAGCCGGGCGATCGGCGTCCTGCGCATGATGTTCTGGAGCCAGGTCACCGTGTCGGTGGGCATGGCCGCCGCGATGTGCGTGGCGGGCCTGGGGGCGTGGCGGCCCGTCTATGGCGCGGGCTGGGCGGTCTGGGGATGGGCGATCGGCTCCACCTTCCTGATCCTGGGGGCGTCGGGCCTGTATTTCCGGGCGTTGCAGGTGGGCCGCTTTTCGGTCGTGACGCCGGTCATGGCCTGCTACGGAATCGTGGCGGCGCTGTGCGCGGCCGCATTGGGCGAACCCCTTCGGGCGTCGGTGCTGCCGGGGGTGATCCTGGCCATCGCCGGCGGCGTCGTGTCCTCGATTCCGCCAGCGGGGGCGGGGGGCGACGACCCGGGCGCGACAGTCGCCAGGGGAGGTGGCGAGGGGGTCTGGCTGGCCGCGCTGTCGGCCTGTTTCTATGGCGCCGGGTTCTGCGTGCAGGGGCGCTTCGTGACCCCGTACCTGGGGGCACTGGGGACCGTGTGGGCGTTCTATACCGTCGGGATGGTCGTCCTGCTGGCGGTCGCGCTGCTGATGCGGGGCGACATCACCTTTCCGGGACAGCATTACGGCGCCGTCACCGCGCTGACCGGCCTGCTGTCGGGACTGGCCTACCTGTCGCTGTCGGTCGCCGCCGGTCTGGGCAGCATCGCCCTGCCGACCGTGCTGTCGTCGCTGACCAGCATGGTAACCGTCCTGCAGGCGCGCCTGATCATCCGCGAACCGGTGGCGACGCACCAATGGCTAGGAATGGTCGGGGTCCTGGTCGGGCTGGCGGTACTGAACCTGGGATAGGATGCGGCCGCGCCCGGCGCGCGGCCGACCGCGTCACGTCCCGCCGCCCCGATGAGGCCGGCGGGGCAGGCGGTCAGTTGTCGTTCTCGTCGTTGTCCGTGCTGACGTCGATGTCGGCGCTGATCTCGTCGTCATCGTCATCGAGGTCGGAGGTATCCTCCATCACGTCGTCTTCGCCATCGGCGTCGTCGGCGTCGAGATCGACGGCCGTATCGGCATCATCGTCCTTCGGCTTGACCGGGGCCACTGCGGCCGCGTCGGGGGCGCGGCGGATGCGCGGCACGTCCGCAGGCTGCTCGGTGCCGCATTTGGGGCAGACGACCGGGTTTTTGTTCAGATCGTAGAAACGGGCGCTGCAGGAAACACAGACGCGCTTGGTGCCGAGATTAGGCTGGGCCATCTTGAACCTGTCGATCCTGATATTGTTGGACAAAAAATGCGACGGAGAGCGGCACAAGGCGCAGCCCCATGCCAGCTTGCGGACCGGCTGTCAAACCATGATCGTTCCCGGCCTGTCGCTTTGCGTTTTTTTTGTCGCGCCGGCAATTGACTTCACCGCCAACAATCCGGAAGTGGATGCCCCTATGGATACCGTGCATGCTCCTTCCCCGCGCCCGCTGAGCGTCCACGCGCCGGCCGCCCCCCTTTCCGGATCCGTCACGGTTCCGGGCGACAAGTCGATCAGCCATCGTGCGCTGATGTTCGCGGCGCTGGCGCGCGGCGAGACGCATATTTCCGGCCTGCTGGAAGGCGAGGACGTGCTGCGCACCGCCGATGCGATGCGGGCGCTGGGCGCCGTCGTGCTGCGCACCGGTCCGGGCGCGTGGCACGTGACGGGTCGTGGCATCGGCCAGCTGCAGGAACCGGCGGATGTTCTGGACATGGGCAATTCCGGCACGGCGGCGCGCCTGCTGTCCGGCATCCTGGCCAGCCACGGCATCTTTTCGGTGATGACCGGCGACGCCAGCCTGCGCGGCCGCCCGATGAAGCGCGTGACGGACCCGCTGGCGGCCACCGGCGCGGCCTTCCTGTCGCGGGCGGGCGGACGGCTGCCGCTGGCGATCCGGGGCGTCGCCGACCCTGCGCCGCTGTCCTACCGCCTGCCGGTCGCCTCGGCCCAGGTGAAATCGGCCGTGCTGCTGGCCGGGCTGAACGCCGTGGGCACGACCCGGGTGGAAGAGCCGGTGGCGACCCGCGACCATACCGAAAACATGCTGCGTCATTTCGGCGCCCATGTGACGGTGGAGCCGCTGGGCGCCGGTGGCCGCACCATCACGCTGGCCGGCCGGCCGGACCTGGTGGCGCGGGACGTGGTGGTGCCGGGCGATCCGTCCTCGGCCGCGTTCGTCCTGGTCGCGGCCCTGCTGGTGCCGGGATCGGCGGTCACGGTGCGCGGCGTCGGGCTGAACCCGCTGCGCACCGGCCTGTTCACCACCCTGCGCGAGATGGGGGCCGACCTGCGCCTGTCGAACGAGCGCATCGAGGGCGGCGAACCGGTGGGCGACCTGACCGCGATTGCCGGCCCGCTGCATGGGGTGGACGTTCCGGCCGACCGCGCGCCTTCGATGATCGACGAGTATCCGGTCCTGGCAGTTGCCGCCGCCCATGCCACCGGTCCATCCCGCTTCCGGGGGCTGGAGGAACTGCGCGTCAAGGAAAGCGACCGCCTGTCCGCCACCGTGGCGCTGCTGGAGCGCAACGGCGTGGCGGTCCAGGTCGTGGGCGACGACATGATCGTCACCGGCACCGGCGGCGCGATTCCCGGCGGCGGTGTGGTCGAGACCCGCATGGACCACCGCCTGGCCATGAGCGCCACCGTCCTGGGCCTGGTCGCGTCCGCGCCGGTGGACGTGGACGACACGGCCTTCATCGATACCAGCTTTCCTGGCTTTATCGACCTGATGAACGGGATCGGTGCGGGTCTTGCGCCATGAAGAAGGCGCTGGTCATCGCCATAGACGGCCCGGCGGCCGCCGGAAAAGGGACTCTGGCGCGGCGCCTGGCGGCGGCGCTGGACCTGCCTTACCTGGACACCGGATTGCTGTATCGCGCGGTCGGGCGGCGCATGGTCGATGCCGGACTGGACCCGGCGACCCATCCGGCCGACGAGCAGGCGCGGCGGATCATGCTGGCGGACCTGGAGCGCGACGACCTGCGCGTGCCCGAAATCGATCGGGCCGCCAGCCTGGTCGCGGCCCAGAAGGCGGTGCGGGCGATTCTGGTGGATACCCAGCGTAATTTCGCCGTCGCCCGCGGCGGGGTGCTGGACGGGCGGGATATCGGCACCGTCATCTTCCCCGACGCGACGGTCAAGCTGTTCATCACGGCATCGGCCGAGGCGCGGGCGCGCCGGCGCTGGGAACAGATGGCGCCCGACCCCGATGTGCCGGACCGCGCGGCCCGCATCGCCGAGGTCGCGGCGCAGCTCCAGGCCCGCGACGATGCCGATGCCAGCCGTGCCGTCGCCCCGCTGCGGGCGGCCGATGACGCGGTGTGGATCGATACCGACGACATGACCGCCGACGAGGTCCTGGACGAGGCCCTGCGGATCGTCCGCCGGCGGACGGAAGACCTCAAGACGGGTTGATCGGTTTTCCGGCGGAAAGGGCCGCGCGACGGCCGGTTTCTGTTGACAGGCCGGGGGTTGAGGGTGTCTGTGCGAGTCCACGCGCCGGAACCCGGCAATGGGGTTGGCGCGTGGTCTGCATCGGCCGTCAGGCATGCCGCGACACGGGTCGCGGATAGAGCCGGGCAAGTCGTTCCGTCCACAGTCGGCGGCGCGCAAGACTTGCGGTGTTCCGCCAGGCGGGACCCGATACGGGATTTACGGTACATATGGCTTCAGCCACCTTACAATCCACCACCGATCATTTCGGCGGCGAGGATTTCGCGACCCTTCTGGACGAGACCCTGGGCCGCGACACCGCGTTCGACGGTTCGGTCGTCACCGGCCGAGTCGTCCGCCTGACCGACGAATTCGCCATCGTCGATGTCGGCCTCAAGAGCGAAGGGCGCGTGGCGCTCAAGGAATTCGGCCTGCCGGGCGTGACCCCGGACGTCAAGCCGGGCGACGTGATCGAGCTGTTCGTCGAGCGCTATGAGGACCGTGACGGTTCGATCGTGCTGTCGCGCGAGAAGGCGCGGCGCGAGGAAGCCTGGACGAACCTGGAAAAGGCGTTCGAAGGCAACCAGCGCGTCAATGGGACGATCTACGGCCGCGTGAAGGGTGGATTCACCGTCGATCTGGGCGGCGCCATGGCGTTCCTGCCGGGCAGCCAGGTCGATATCCGTCCGGTCCGCGACGTCACCCCGCTGATGGGCGTGCCGCAGCCGTTCCAGATCCTGAAGATGGACCGCGCCCGCGGCAACATCGTCGTGTCGCGTCGCGCCGTCCTCGAAGAGACGCGCGCCGAGCAGCGCAGCGAGCTGATCCAGGGCCTGAAGGAAGGCATGATCCTCGACGGCGTGGTCAAGAACATCACCGATTACGGTGCGTTCGTCGACCTGGGCGGCGTCGACGGCCTGCTGCATGTCACCGACATCGCCTGGAAGCGCATCAACCACCCGTCCGAGGCCCTGCAGATCGGCCAGCCGGTCCGCGTGCAGGTCATCCGCTTCAACCCGGATACGCAGCGCATCTCGCTGGGCATGAAGCAGCTCGAGGCCGATCCGTGGGAGAACGTGGCGATCAAGTATCCGCCGGGTGCCCGCTATTCCGGCCGCGTCACCAACATCACCGACTACGGCGCGTTCGTCGAGCTGGAGCCGGGGGTCGAGGGCCTGGTGCACGTCTCCGAGATGTCCTGGACGAAGAAGAACGTCCATCCGGGCAAGATCGTCGCGACCTCGCAGGAAGTCGACGTCATGGTCCTGGATGTGGACAGCGCGAAGCGCCGCATCTCGCTGGGCCTGAAGCAGGTGCAGCGCAACCCGTGGGAGCTGTTCGCCGAGGAGCACAAGATCGGCTCCACGGTCGAGGGCGAGATCCGCAACATCACCGAGTTCGGGCTGTTCGTCGGCCTGTCCGCGGACATCGACGGCATGGTCCACATGTCCGACCTGTCCTGGGACGAGGTGGGCGAGGTCGCCATGACCCATTACGAGAAGGGTCAGGTCGTCCAGGCCAAGGTGCTGGATGTCGACGTCGAGAAAGAGCGTATCTCGCTGGGCATCAAGCAGCTGCATGAAGATCCGGCCGCCGACGCCCTGGGCAAGGTGCAGAAGGGTGCGGTCGTGACCTGCATCGTGACCGCCGTCCAGTCGAACGGCATCGAGGTCAAGGTCGATGACGTCCTGACGGGCTTCATCCGCCGGGCCGAGCTGGCGCGCGACAAGGCCGACCAGCGTCCGGAGCGTTTCGCGGTTGGCGAGCGCGTCGATGCGAAGATCGTCTCGGTCGATCGCGCGGCCCGCAAGCTGGCGCTGACGATCCGCGGCCGTGAGGTCGAGGAAGACAAGCAGGCGATCAACGAGTACGGCTCGTCCGACAGCGGCGCCTCGCTGGGCGACATTCTGGGTGCGGCGATCCGTCGTCGCAACGCAGAAGGCTGATCGTCCTTCGCGGACAGGAAGGGGCGGTGCCGGGTTCGGCACCGCCCTTTTTTTGTCCGCTGTTCGAGTCGTGACGGGGCCGGTCGTGACGAAGCCGGCGACCTGTTCCGATCAGCGGGGGCCGCCCGGCGAGGCGCTGGCCACCAGGCAGCGTGCGAATGCATCCGCGTCGGCGGGGCGGTAGGCCCGCGCGTAATCGATCTGCATGGCCGTCGGATTGGGGGTCTTGTCGATCGGCCACCCCGAACCGAGCGCCAGATTGACCAGGAACATGAAGGGCAGCCGATGTTGCGGGGGCGTCGGCGTCCGCCAGAATTCCTTGTGGTCGAGATAGAAGCTGATCCAGCGTGGGGTGACCAGCGTGCCGTAGGTGTGGAAATCATCGACCAGCGAATGGGCCGGCACGCTGTTCAACTGCGCGGCCCCGCCCTGGGGTTCGGAGGAGTGTCCGGGCCAGACATGCACCGTCGAATGAAATGCGTCGGTGAACTGGCCATAATATTCGATGGTATCGACCTCGACAGTCGGGCGCATCCAGTTCTGCGGCACGTTTTCATTCAGCCAGATCCCGACCCATGTGCCCGGCCCGGGGGGGAATTTGGCACGGGTCTCGAAATACCCGTACATGGTCGAGAAGCCGTGGCCGTCCCGGTCCGCCGACGCCAGCAGGCCCGATGACCAGTGCCCCTCAGCATCCTTGCGCGCGGTGATGGACAGGATTCCGTCATGGACCGAAAAGGCCGAGCCCGGGCCGGGGTCGGTGAAGCGCGCGTCCCCGAAATCGCCGGCCCAGGGCGTATGCGTGATCCAGCGCGCGGCGCCCAATATCCATGCCGACAGGTTCAGTTCATCGAATTCATCGTCGAAGACCGGTGTCGCACCGCATAGCCGCCGTTCCGCCATCGTCGGGGTGGCATGGGCCGGGGGGACGGAAGGCGCCAGGGCGGCAAGACCCATGACGGGAAGCGCAATCCTGGAGCAGATCACGGCGAGGCCGAGAACCCGGCCATGTGTCCTTGGGGCCGTGTTCGTACGATCGCAGGACGCCCCGGGATGACATTCGCGCACGGCGTCCCCTCTCTGAGTCGGTTCGAGGCATGCGTGCGGGTCGCGATCCGGTCGCGTCGCATGTCCGGAAAACCTAACTCCGGGCGCGCCGCCGGGTTCCGCGTGCGGCGCTGCAGGCTACAGGGACAGGAGGACCGGGCTGTGCCCGGATCCGGCAAGGAGGACTGAGGCCCTTGCCGGATCCGGTCGTTTATGAAGTCCTGAGTTTCCAAAGGGCTTCGCCCTTTGATGGGTCAAAGGCAAAGCCCTTGCCTTCACTCAGTGGGCCGGTCCCTTGACGATTTCCGCCAGGTCCCGGGGGCGGATCCACGTGCGGAAGGCTGCCTGCACCGCCGCCGCCGTCATGCCGTAATAGGCCCGCGCGGCGCGGTCCGGGGTATCCAGCGGCAGCCCCAGATCGACCAGATGCAGGTCTTCGGCGGCGATCGAATCCAGGCTGGCGCGCTGCAGCGGCAGGCCGCGCAGCAGCGACGCCTTGGCCAGGGTCAGTTCGTCGTCCGAGACCGGGCTGTTCTGCATTGCCGCGACATCGTGGACGGCGGCATCCCGCGCCTTGCCGACCTTGTCCGGGGCGGCGCCGAACGAAATGCTGTATCCGCCCCGGTTCCGCGACCATGAGAAATGGCTGCTGACTGAATAGACATAGCCCGTCCGGACCCGCAGATCGCGGTACAGGCGTGACGAGAAGCCGTCGCCCAGGACCTCGTTGCCCACCGTCAGGGCGAAATGGTCCGGATGCGCCGCCGTCAGGCCCAGGCTTTCGGCCAGCATGGCGGTGTCCTGCACGCTGGTGCGGTCGGGCACCTGGGTGCGCGACGCGCGGCTGTCGGGGCGTGCCGGCAGGTCGACGGCCGGTGTCGCGCCGCCGGCGGCCGTCCAGGCGCCGAAATCCCGGTCCACGACCGCCTGCGCGCGTTCGGGGGTGATGTCGCCCGCGACCACGATGGTGGTCAGGTCGGGGCGATAGGCCCCCGCATAGAACGCCCGCACGTCGGCCAGGGTCAGGCGCATGATCTTCTGCGGGTCGGGCTGGCGGAGGGTAGGATCGTGCGGCGGCGACACCGCCGCCTTGACCGCCCGCCCGAACAGGTAGCCGGGGGTTCGCAACGTGCCGGCGAATGCCTGGGCGGTCTGCATGCGCACGACCTGGAAGGCGCGATCGGGGAAGGCGGGATGCAGTTCGTTATCCGCCAGCAACTGCATGCCGCGCTCGAAATCCGGGGTCAGCACGGCGAGGCCGAAGCTGGGGCCGGCGCTTTCGGTGGCGGCGATGTCGTCCAGCGCCTTCTGGAACGCCAGTCGGTCCAGGGTGCGGGTGCCGTAGGTGAACAGATCCTCGGTGATCGCGGCGATGCCTTCCTGCCCGGCCGGTTCCTGCATGTCGGCGTTCTGCCGCACCATGCCGTAGACATTCACGGTGTGGCCGACATGGGCCGGCTGGACGATCAGGTGCAGTCCATTGGGGTAGGTGAAGACCGAAGGCGGCGTCGTGGACGGGGGCAGGGACAGGCTGGTCAGCGCCGCCCGCGCCCAATCGGGCAGGGGCACCGGATGGTCGGGGGTCGCGGCGAATGATTCCGATCCGCCGAAGCCCTTGCCGGCCACCGGCTTGCCCGACTCCTCGGGCGTCAGCAGCGCGGTGACCGCCTCGCCGGGGTCCAGGATCTGGCGGGCCAGACGGTTGACGTCGGCCAGAGTCACCCCGTTCAGCGCGGCGGCCAGATCGTCGGGCGAATTCAGCCCCATGACCGCCAGGGCCTGGGACCAGTTTTCGGCGAGGCCGCTGATGCTGTTGGCGGAAAAGCCCAGTTGCGCCAGTTCCTTGCGCCGCGCGGCCTCGACCAGATCCGCCGGCACGCCCTTGTCGCGGATGGTGGCCAGGATCGCGTTGACCTCGTGCAGCAGCGGGGTGGGATCCTGTTCCTTGGGGAAGGCGGCGACGGCGATGCCGATTCCGGCGTCGGCCTTGGGGGCGAATTCGAAGCCCGCGAACAGGGCCTTGCCCGACGGCACCAGGTCGTACAGCGCCCCGCGCTGGCTGGACAGCACGTCGGACAGGATCTGGGCGGCCGCGTAATCGCGCGATGTCAGGCCGGGCATGCGCCACGCGACGGTGATCAGCCCGACGGGATAGTCGGTGGGGAAATGCAGGGTCTGTGCCGCAACCGGACCGGGCCGGACCGGCGTGCGCTCGGGCAGCGCGCGGCGCGGAATCCCGCCGAAGGCGGTGCGGACCTGATCGATGGCGCGATCGGGATCGACGTCGCCGGTGATGATCAGGATCGCGTTGTTCGGCGCGTACCATTTTTCGTAGAATCCGCGCAGCAGGGCGGCATCCGTCCTGTCGAAGGACGGACGGGTGCCCAGCGCGTCCTGCTCGTACGGCGTGCCGGCGAACAGGATGGATTGCAGGCGCGACAGGTACTGGTAGCTGGGGCTGGACAGGTCGCGCGCGACCTCCTGCTCGATCGCGCCGCGTTCCTTGTCCCAATCGGCCGCATCCAGGGTCAGTCCCTGCATCCGCAGCGCCTCGATATGCAGGATCACGCCCAGGTCGTCGGCGGGAGCGGTGTAGAAATACTGGGTGACGTTCTCGGTCGTGTCGGCGTTGTAGCTGCCGCCCAGCCGCGCGCCGATGGCTGCCAGCTGGTCCTTGTCCAGGCCCTGGCTGCCACGGAACATCATGTGTTCCAGTGCGTGGGCAGTGCCGGGAAAGCCTTTCGGGGCGGCGCTGGACCCCACCAGGTAGTTGATCTCGGTCGTGACCACGGGGGCCAGCCGGTCGCGCACCACCACCACCCGCAGACCGTTGGACAGCGTCGCGCGCACCGGCGCCTCCGCGTGCGGCGTCTCCTGCGCCGGCGGCGGCGTGGCGGCGCCGGTGTGCGGCATTGTATCCGCGCGGGCCGGAACGACGGCCAGCAGGGCGAGGGAGAGGCTGAGGGCGGTGGTGGTCAGGCGGGCGGTCATGATCGCGTGGGAACTCCTGATGACTGCGACAGCCTAGAGAAGGCCGGGCATCCTGGAAACCGCGCACAGATTTCGGGAACATGTCCTCTTGTTCATGGCGGGCGATGGCGGTTGACTGCTTCCGAACAGCAATAAAGGGGGACGCCGATGTCCGGGACCATGCCGATCGAGGGAATGGTGGAACGGGTCGAACAGGTCGTGCAGGGCGCGGTGGCGCGGGGCAGGCTGGTCGGGGCGGTCGTCCTGGTGGCGGTGGACGGCGCGGTCGTCGTGCGCTACGCCGCCGGTCTTGCGGACCGCGAAGCCGATGTCCCGATGCGCGCCGACGCCCTGATGCGCCTGGCCTCGCTGACCAAGCCGGTGGTCACGGCGCTGGCGCTGGCGCTGGCGGAACGGGGGCGGCTGGAACTGGGTGACCCGGTGACGCGCTTCCTGCCCGATTTCCGGCCGGCCGGCCCCGACGGTATCGTGCCGGTCATCAGTCTGCATCATCTGCTGACCCATATGGCGGGCCTGTCCTACGGCTTTGCCTTCCCGCGCGACGACAACCCGTATGCCCAGGCCGGGATATCGGACGGGATTGCCGAGCCGGGCATGACGCTGGCCGAGAATCTGGCCCGCCTGTCGGCGGTGCCCCTGGTGTTCGCGCCCGGGCAGGGATGGCAATATTCCCTGGCGCTGGACGTCATGGGCGGCGTGCTGGAACGCGCAGGCGATGCGCCTCTGCCTGAACTGGTGCAGCGGTATATCGGCGATCCGCTGGGCTGGACGGAAACCGGCTTCACCGTATCCGGGCCCGGCGTGCTGACCGGGGCCTATGCCGACGGCCGTCCGGCCCCGATCGCCATGGGGGAACGCTACGTCATGCCGCGTCTGCTGTCCGACGGCCGTACCAGCGAAATCGTGTTCGCGCCCGACCGGGTGCTGGATCCGGACTCCTACCCGTCGGGCGGAGCCGGCATGGTCGGCACCGCCGACGAGTTCCTGCGCTTTCTGGAGGCCCTGCGGACGGGCGGTGGCCCGATCCTGTCGCCGGACAGTGCGGCCGCCTTCGGGCGGAACGCGATCGGCGACGTGTCGATGGGCCCGATGAACGTGGGCATGCGCTTCGGCCTCGGCGCGGCCGTGGTGGACGATCCGGAACGGGTGCGGACGCCGGTTTCGCGTGGGGGATTTACCTGGGGCGGCGTCTACGGCCACCAGTGGATCGTCGATCCCGCCCGGGGCACGACGATCGTGATGATGAGCAATACGGCCCTGGCCGGAATGGCCGGCCCCTATTGCGACGCGGTTCGGAACGCGGTCTACGGCGTCTAGCGCACTGATTCGCAATAGGAGACTCCCTCGCGCCGGTCGGCGGTCGCCTTTTCCTTCAGCGTCGGGTCGCATTTCAGGATTTCTCGATCGCCTCGCCGCATTCGTGCTTGCCCAGTTTTGTGACGCCCCGGTGGGATCGGGTGCGCCGGGCTCCTTTTTCCCATTGGATTGCCGGCACAATGGGCCGGCGGCCTGCCTGCCGCATGCAGGAGGTGCGGGACGCTGAGTTGTTGAGAATGAGATTGCGAACCGTTATCAGCTGTGCTTCAAGAGAGCGGCACGGAAATGGGACGCACCATGTTTGTCTGTTCTTGCAACTTGCTGACTGACCGGGATGTGGAAACGGCGGTGGATGGCGGCGCCACCCGTCCCCGGGATATTTACGCGTCGAAGGGATGCCGGGCGCAATGTGGGAATTGCGTGCCGGGCGTGCTGTGCCTGCTGCGCCGGGCGCTTCAGGCCCGTGAGGGCGGACTGGCGGGCGCGATGGGCCTGGGCGAGGGCATGGCCCTGGATGGCGCGGCCGCGGGCTAGGCCTGCCGTAATATCGTCGCGCCGTGAAAAGGGATGCGGTCGCGGTACGGGCTTGATACAAGATGCGCATGTCTCTTGGTGATCGCGTCAACCGGTTCGATGCCTGGCTGCTGGACCGGGTCTTTCAACCCTTCGCCGACCGCCTGCCGGAACGGCTGTCGGCGCTGGCGCTGGGTATGAGTTTCCAGTTCGGGGCGATCATGCTGTCGGCGGCGTCGATCGTGGCCATGATCGTGATCGGCCACATGTCCCTCAGCGACGCCATGTTCAACGTGCTGGTCTGGTGCCTGGGGCTGGCGTTCTATACGGGCATCAACCGGGTCAGGCCGATGGTCCGGCCGGGGCACCTCAATCCGCTGCGCATCATGCTGGCCGGGATGCGGCCGCTTTCGATCCCGTTCGCGTTCTATGCGCTGTACCAGGGCGCGACGGCCCCGCCGCATTTCGAAATCGCGCTGTGGTTCAATTCCCTGGCCAACATCATCTTCGTCGCCGGGATCTACCTGATTTCATGCGAGGTGCGGCCGCCGGGCCATCGGCAGACCGCCCGCGCGGGCTTTGGCCGTCTGCAAGGCGAAACCGGCCTCTAGGGCCGCTCGCGCACGAGCGCCCATATTTCACAAGCAGGCTCTCATATCCTGGCGGCCTGCTGGCCGGTCAGAAATCGATGCAGCGTCCCTTGACGGTCCAGTCGCCATAGCGCGTCGGCCGCTCTTCCTTGGGACCGCCGTATTCCTGGGCCTCCTTGGGGGGCTCGGGGGGCTTGCCCGTCGTCTCGGCCGTGGTTTCGTCCGCCGGCTTGTCGGTATGGGTGTCTGTGCTGCTCATGCGCGCAGTGTTGACCGGCTGGCCCCGGCGGGCAAGCGAGGACCGGACCGGGGAACAGGAGTGTGATCGGGCCCTGGTGGATCCGGGCCATACCGACCTGTCCTGCCAGCAGCAGTTACGTCCGTCACGGCTTGGGCGGCGGCATCCATCGATCGCTGGAATGACGCGCATGGGCGACGAAGAAGCCCATCAGGGCGCCGATCGCCGCCGCCACCACGGCCAGCGTCAGGCCGGCGCCGACCACCATGATCGCGGCCGGGCCCGCGACCAGGCCGATCCCCGTGGTCGTCAGGCTTTCCCGGCGCGTCGGGCCATATTGCCGTTCCGCCCCGCATCCGGGACAGATTTCGGCCGTGCGGCGAATGGTCTGCCGGCAGAACGGGCATTGTTCGACGCTGTTGGGGATGGGTTCCATCATGGGCGGCCTACTGGTGCTCGGATTGGGCGATGCGCTGTTCGGCCGCCATGCGCCAGGGCGCGTCCGCCGGCGCCGCGTCCAGGGCGCGGCGGTACAACGCTGCGGTCTCGGGGGTGACCCGACCATCGGCGAGCGTCTGGGCTTCCGCCGTGCGGGCCGCGATCTCCGGATCGAAATGGATGTCGATGGCCTGGCGCCATGCGGCGGCCGCGTCGGCGTAATGAGCGCGCGCGGCCTCGGCCTGGCCCAGCAGCAGGTAGCCGCGGAACCGGTTCGGATCGTCGGCCGGCATGTGGGCCAGGCCGGCGCGCAACTGTGCCAGCAATGCGTCGCTCCGATGATCCTGCTTGCGAATTTCCGCCAGGCGGGGGGCCAGGGGCTGGGCCGGCAGCGACGGATGGCCGCAGGCCAGATACAGCCCCAGGGCCGAGAGCGGGACCAGCAGCAGCGCGCCGGCCACGATGGGACCGGCAATGCGCCGTCCGGCGCCACGGGCCTCGGCCGCGTCGGTGGCCAGCAGGCGGCGCTGGATTTCAAGCGCGGCGCCCGCATGCTCGGTCTGCGCGATCAGCCCGTCCTGCATGTCGCGGTCCAGTTCCGCCAGCCGGGCGCGGTGCAGGATCAGCGCGGCCTCGCGCTCGTCGCGCAGGCGCGCCGTGCGCCGGAAGGCGGCGATCGAGGGCAGCAGCGCAAGCGTACTGAGCAGGAAGAAGCCAATCCAGATCATCTCGGTCCCAGAATCAGTTCGATGGGGGGCGCGACCGGATGCCCCGATCGCGCCCTGGCATGCGTTTTCAAGTGGACGGTCAGCGCGGTCGGGTCAGGTCGGACAGGCGAGCGCGCTCGGCGTCGGTCAACGGAACCGGAGTGGCGGGGCGGCTGCGCCGGAAGGACAGGAACGCCGCCCCCGCGCCCACCAGCAATGCCAGGACCGGCATGATCCACAGCAGCAGCGTGCCGGCCGTCAACGGCGGGCGCAGCCGTATGAAATTGCCGTAGCGCCCGACCATCCAGTCCATGATCTGCCGGTCGGACTCGCCCTTGGCCACATGTTCGCGCACCACGTGGCGCAGGTCGCGGGCCAGGTCGGCGCCGCTGTCCTCGATCGATTCGTTCTGGCAGACCAGGCAGCGCAGCTGCGCCCCGATGGCCTCGGCCCGGGCTTCCTGCCGGGGGTCGGGCAGCATTTCCGCCGGATCGTCCACCGCCGCCGCCGCCAGCGGGGACAGGCCGGCCAGCACCGCGAGGACGAAGAGGAGGCGGGTGAGGACGGATCGGCGCGCGGCAGGGGGCGTCATCGTGCCAGGCTCGCGGCCAGGGGCAGCAGCGTGTCGCGGATGGTCTCGTCGCCCAGGGGGGCGGCGGTGTGCCAGCGAATGATGCCCCCCGGCCCGACCAGGAAGGATTCCGGCACGCCCGACACGCCCCAGTCGATCGCGGTCAGGCCGGGCAGGTCGCTGGCGATGCGGGCATAAGGGTTGCCGGCGCGCCGGACGAAGCCCGCCGCGTTCCCAGGCTTGTCCTTGTAGGCGATGCCCCAGATCGGCAGCCGGTCCTTCAGCGCGTTCAAAACCGGCATCTCGGCGACGCAGGGGATGCACCATGACGCGAAGAAATTCACCAGTACCGGCCGCGTCAGCGCGCGCAGGTCGGCGGCGCCGAACCCCTGGCCGGGCGCCTGGTCCGGTAGGGTGAAATCGGGGACGGGACGGTCGAGCGCCGGGGCATGGATGTCATGCGGGTCGAACGAGCCCTGCGTCATGCCCGACAGCATGCGCCAGAATCCCACCCCCGCCGCGCCGGCGATGACCAGGGGGGCCGCCATCAGCACGCGGCGGCGGGTGAGGGAGGTGGAGGAGGAGACCGTATCGTTCATCGTGCGGCCACCAGTCCGGCCAGGCGGGCCCGGCGGGGCGCGCCGACACGCATGCGCCGGTCGGACAGCGACAATGCCCCGCCCATCGCCATGATCAGGCCGCCCAGCCACATCCATGGCGCCAACGGGTTGTAATGCAGGCGCAGGACATAGGTCGGATCGGCGTTCGTGCCGTGCCGGTCACCCAGCACGCCATACAGGTCGGAGAGCAGGTTGGTGTGGATCGCGACCTCGGTCGTGGTCTGGTTCTGGCTGGCGAAGGTCCGCTTGGACGGGTGCAGCACCGTGACCAGGCGGCCGTCGTGCCGGACCTCGATCGTTGCGACCAGGGATGTGTAGTTCGGGCCGGGGGCGGCGTGAACGTCGGTCAGGGTCCAGGCGTCGCCCGCCAGCATCTCGGTCTGCCCGACGCGGACCTCCACGATCTTGTGGGACGCCTGCGACATCGCGGCCAGCCCCAGTACGCTGACGCCCACGCCCGCATGCGCCAGAGCGGCGCCCAGCGCCGCGCGCGGCAGCAGGCGCGCACGCTGCAGGCTCTGGCCCAGCGGCAGGCGGAACAGGCGGATGCGTTCGGCGATGTCGGCGGCGCTGCTGGCGATGACCCACACGGCGAACGTCGCGGCCAGCAGCGGCAGGATGTCGCGGATGCGCCAGGCCGCCAGGACGAACGTCGCCGCCGTCAGGATGCCCGCCCACCACAGGCGGCGCAGCACCGGCCAGAATTGCGCGCGTTTCCACGGCATCATCGGCCCGAACCCCATGAAGGCCAGCAGCGGAATGGCCAGCGGGGCGGCGGTGGCGTCGAAGAACGGCTTGCCGACCGAAATCGTCCTGCCGAACAGCAGCGACATGAAGGGCGGATACATCGTCCCCGTCAGCACCACCGCGCAGATCGAGCAGAGCAGGATGTTGTTGAGCACCAGCAGCCCTTCGCGCGACACCGGGGCGAACATACCGCCCGCGGTCAGCGCCGGCGCGCGGATGGCGAACAGAAGCAGCGACCCGCCGATGACCAGTGCCAGCAGGCCCAGGATGAACACGCCGCGCGCCGGGTCGTTGGCGAAGGCATGCACGGAATTGAGGATGCCCGAGCGCACCAGGAACGTGCCCGACAGCGAGAAGGAGAACGTGCCGATCGCCAGCAGGACGGTCCAGATCTTCAGTGCCTCGCGCTTTTCGACCACGATGGCCGAATGGACCAGCGCCGTGCCCGTCAGCCACGGGATCAGCGACGCGTTTTCCACCGGATCCCAGAACCAGTACCCGCCCCAGCCCAGCACATAGTACGACCACCACGACCCCAGCGCGATGCCGCAGGTCAGGAAGCACCAGGCCGCGACCGCCCAGGGGCGGACCCACCGGCCCCAGGCCGCGTCGACGCGGCCCTCGATCAACGCGGCGATGGCGAAGGCGAACGGCACGGCGAAGCCGACGTAGCCGGTGTAGAGAATGGGCGGATGGAATGCGAGGCCCGGGTCCTGCAGCAGCGGGTTCATGCCCTGGCCGTCCAGCGGTGCGGGCCACACCCGGTCGAACGGATTCGAGGTCGTAAGGCAGAACAGCAGGAAGCCCGCCGACACCCCGCCCAGCACCGCGATGACCCGTGCCCGCAGGGCGGACGGCAGGTTGCGGCCGAACAGCGCCACCGCCCCGCCGCAGATCCCCAGGATCAGCGCCCACAGCAGGATCGAGCCCTCGTGGTTACCCCAGACCCCGGTGATCTTGTACAGCAGCGGCTTGGCGACCGCACTGTTGGCCGCCACGTTCTGGACCGAGAAATCGTCGCTGATCGCGGCATTGACCAGGCAGGCGAACGACGCCAGCAACGCCAGCAACTGCCCCACCGCCAGGGCGGGGGCCATCGCCATCAGGCGCGGATCGCGCCGCTGCGCCCCGATCAACGGCAGGACGGCCTGCGCGCCCGCCAGGCAGCAGGCCAGGGCCAGCGCGAAATTTCCGAGTTCGGGGCTCATGTTCACTCAGCTTCCATGCTGCTGCTGGGGGCCGGCCGCGTCCTTGCGGGCGTTGCGGACGGTCATCGTGTCCCAGCTTGCCGCGTCGGGGGCCTTGCCGTAGCGCGGATCCCACTTGCCGCTGCGGCGCAGGGCCTCGGCGACTTCCTTGGGCATGTAGGTTTCGTCGTGCTTGGCCAGGACCTCGGACGCGCGGAAGGCGCCGTCGGGGCTGGCGGTGCCGATGGCGACGACGCTCTGCCCCTCGCGGAACAGGTCGGGCAGGATGCCTTCGTAGCGGACGGTCACCGCGGCCTGCCCGTCGGTGACGTCGAACAGCGCGACCGGCGTGTCCCCGACCGTCTGCCGGCGGACCGAACCCGCGACCACCATGCCGCCCAGACGGACCGTCCGGTCCGGCGCGGGGGGCTTCGCGCGGATCTGCGACGGCGCCATGAAGAAGACGATGTTGGACGAAAAGGCGCTGAGGGTCAGCGCCGTTGCCGAGCCCAGGCCGATCAGGCAGGCGCAGGCCAGCCACAGCCGCCGTGACTTGCGGGTCATCGTTCCGTCCCCCGGCCGGTCCGGGCCGGACGGTCGATCGTGGCCAGGCGCGCGCGGGCCCGGCGCAGCCGCAGGGCGGCGTTCGTCCCGAGCAGGACGGCCAGGCTGATGGTCATGCCGTAGGCGGCGGCGATGTAGGGCAGATGGGTCATGCGACCGCCCCGTCCGGAACATCCCTGCCGTGGGCGTCCCCGGCGACCGTACCGCCGCGTCCGCGTCGCGCCGACAGGGCCGCGCGGATGCGGCTTTCCATCACCGCCGCGCGCAGGCGCGCCACCACGATGGCGGCGAAGCCCAGCGTAAAGCCCAGCGTGCAGACCAGCAGCGGCCATAGCATGGCCGTGGACATGGTCGGCGCGCCGGTCAGGGTGATGCTGTCCGGCTGGTGCAGGGTATTCCACCATTGCACGCTGAACTTGATGATCGGCAGGTCGATCGCGCCGGCCAGGCCCAGGATGGCGGCGGCGCGATAGCCGCGCTGCGGCTCGTCGAACGCGCGGATTAGCGCGATATGGCCCAGATACAGGAAGAACAGCACCAGGACCGAGGTCAGGCGCGCGTCCCATACCCACCATGTCCCCCACATCGGCTTGCCCCACAGCGAGCCGGTGGCCAGGCAGACGGCGGTGATGGCCGCGCCCACCGGCCCGATTTCCACCGCCGCCAGATCGGCCAGGGGGTGGCGCCATACCAGCGACAGCAGCGAGCACACCGCGAGACCCGCGTAGCCGGACGAGGCCAGCCATGCGGCAGGCACATGGACGTACATGATCCGCACGCTGTCGCCCTGCTGCCAGTCGGCAGGGGAGAAGAAGAGGCCCCATATGATGCCGGTGACCGACAACATCAGCGCCGGCCATGTCAGCCAGGGTTGCAGGCGCGCGCCCAGCCGCAGGAAGCGCCCGGGATTGGCGTAGCGGTGAAAGAATGTGCCCGTGCGTGCGACGAGACTATGGGTAGCGTTCAAGACGGTTCCGATCCCTCCGCGTCGGGCGGAAGGCTCCTGGCAAATGCGTCGTCGGGCGACGGAAGGGCGATCCGCTTTCCGCTCCTACACTATCATGCGAAGAAAGGCACGGCCTCTGCTGATCATGGCAGATTGTTCACCCGGCGGACCCGCCGGTCATTCTGGACGAGGGTGTTCTTCATGCTTTTCGCGATCATCTGCACGGACAAGCCGGGCGCGCTGGACACGCGGCTTGCCACACGAGCGCAGCACCTGGCCTATCTTGCGGCCTATCAGGACCGGATCGTGCAGGCCGGCCCGCTGCTGAACCTGGAGGGGCGTCCCTGCGGCAGCCTGCTGCTGGTGGACGTGACGGATCGCGCGGCGGCCGAGGGGTTCGCCGCCAGCGATCCCTATGCCCGCGCCGACGTGTTCGAAAGCGTCGTGATCCGGGCCTATCGCCCGGTGTTCCGAGACGGCGCGCTGGTGGAATAGGGGGAATGGCGTACTGGCTGGTGAAGTCCGAACCCGACGCGTTTTCCTGGGACGAGCAGGTGGCCCACGGGGTCGAACCCTGGACGGGCGTGCGCAACCATCAGGCGAAGCGCAACATGATGGCCATGAAATGCGGCGACCTGGCGTTCTTCTACCATTCGAACATCGGCAAGGAGATCGTGGGCGTGGTCGAAATCGTCCGCGAGGCCTATTCCGATCCCACGGCCGAGTCCGGGGGCTGGATCTGCGTCGACGTGCGCACGGTGGGGCCGATGCCCCGTCCCGTGACCCTGGCGACGATCAAGGCCGACCCGGCGCTGGCCGACCTGGCCCTGGTGCGGCAGTCGCGGCTGTCGGTCGTGCCGGTTTCAGACGCGCACTGGGCGCATCTGTGCCGGATGGGCGAGTGGGAGCGGCGATGAAAGAAATCGCCGTCCCCTGACGCAGGTCAGGGCTGCCCGGCCGCGCCTTCGGCGCCGGTTGCGTCCCATCCACGGCCGGACTGCCCCGCGTAGGTCGAATAGGTGAACGCGGCGTTATAGGGCGGCACCACCGGAGCGTTGAACTTGACCGGCACGCCGAAGACGCTGACATGCGACGGGATGGAATTGGGCTCCCGCGGGGTCTGCCGGGCCTCGATCGACGGCAGGCCGGCGCCGCCGACAGCCGTGACGGCGGGGCTGTAGGCCTGGACGCTCACGTCCTCGTCCTGCACGACCTGGTAGCCGTCGGGCGGCGGCGGGGCCGTCGGGTTGTCCGGGTCTTCCGCCGCGGCGGGGGCCGGCGTGGCGGGGCCGAGGAGGGAATGGGTCGGAGCCGACAGCGCGTCACGCGCCGGTCGTGCGGCATGCGGTGCGGCGGCGGCCCCTCCGGCCAGCATGGTCATGGAGAGCAGCGCGCCGGCCGCCAGATGGGTCGTCCGTCCGGGAAGCCGTGCGGCAATCAATGCGTCCATCGGGGTTCTCCTTGCGTTCGGCCTTATGGAAGGGCGGTCGCATCGCCGGGTCAACGCGCCCTGTCTTCACGGCAGGACTGCGTCAGCCGGGAGGAGCCACCCCGGAGCCATCGGCCGCCGCACACACATGGCGGCCCTGCATTTCGACCATATACGGCGTGGCGATGAATTGGCGTGAGGGGTAATATGATGGAAAACACGGGTTCCGTTCCGATTGACGGAGAATTGTGTATCCGGCGCCACGCTGCCCGACCGGGCCGGTGTGGCCGGCGGACTGGCGGGAGGGCATGGGAATGACCACACGAACCGGGGCCGAACTGGCCCCCCTGGTGCTGGACGCGCCGGCAATTGCCGAGTTGCAGCGTGCTCTTGAACAGGTCGAATCGGGACGCGGGGTGCTGGTGCGGCTGGCCGACCTGATGGGCGGCGCGGTCGGACAGGCGGCGCGGCTGGGCCTGCGGGGCATCGGCATGGCGCCGGGGCTGGAGGCCAAGCTGAAAGGCATTGCGGAAACGGCGGTGTCACGTGCGTTCGACGTGGCGATCGTGGGCATGCGCGCGCCGGACGACATGGCGATCGCCCACACGCCGCCGCCGCCCTGGCGCGGGCCGGCGGTGCAGGCCGCCGTGACCCTGTCCGGCGCGGTAGGCGGATTCGCGGGGCTGGTCGGGCTGGTCCCCGATATCGGTTTCACCACGCTGACGATCATGCGCGAGATCGCGCGTATCGCCCGCGACGAAGGCGAGGACCTGTCGACGCCCGAGGCGCGCCGGGCATGCCTGGAAGTCTTCGCCTTGCGCGCCTTTCCCGTCGGTGCGACCGACGATGAAAGCGAGTTGGGCTATTTCTCGGCGCGGGCGCTGCTGCGTGGCCGGCCGGTCGTCATGCTGATTTCCGAGGTCGCGTCGCATTACGGCCTGGGTCTGTCGCGCAAGCTGGCGCTGCAGATGATGCCGGTCGCCGGCGCGCTGTGCGGGGCATCGCTGAATGCGGCGTTCCTGGCCCATTACCGCGCGCTGGCTCGGGCGCATTTCACCATCCGCCGGCTGGAGCGCGAGCATGGGCCGGAGGTTCGCCGCACCGCCGAATCGCTGCGCGCCGGGCTGGTGAACCCGGCGTTCTGATCCGTCGGTGCGTCCCGATGCGGGGTCAGTCCTCGGGACGCAGCAGGAGCCGGAGCGAGACGAATGCGCCGGCGCCCACATAGAACAGGCAGAGGATCTGCGCCGTCCTGGCGTAATGGGGGGCGGCGAGGGCGGTCAGAACCGCCAGCAGGCACCCGCCCAGACAGGCCAGCAGGAAGGTGATGCGCGACGGCATGGCGGGCCTCCGGTCAGGCTGGGACGGGGGTAACGGCCGGCCGGCCGGACAGGACCGCGTCGATATTGTCCAGCGCCAGCATGCCCATGTCGGTTCGCGTCTCGATCGTGGCGCTGCCCATGTGCGGGGTCAGGAATACGTTCGGCAGGTCCAGGAAGCGCGGGTCGGGATGGGGTTCGTTGCGGTAGACGTCCAGGCCGGCGGCGGCCAGATGGCCGTCCGTCAGCGCCGCGATCAGCGCGTCCTCATCCACCAGATTGCCGCGGGCCGCGTTGACGAAGATCGCCCCCTGCGGCAGCAGGGCCAGCGTTTCAGCGGTGATGACGGGCGGCGCGCTGGCGCTGCCGGGCATGTGCAGGCTGAGGATATCGCACTGCGGCAGCATCTCGCGGATCTCGGCGAAATAGGTCGCGCCCTCCTCCAGTTCCGGCGCCAGGCGGCGGCGGTTGGAATACAGGATCTTCATGTCGAATCCGCGGGCGCGCCGGGCGACCGCCCGGCCGATCCGCCCCATGCCGATGATGCCCAGCGTCTTGCCGGTCACGCGGACGCCCAGCATTTCCTCCATCCCCAGGGCCCGGCCCCAGCCCGCGCGCATCAGCGACAGGTACTCGGCCCCCCGGCGTGCCGCCGTCAGGATCAGCATGATCGCCAGGTCGGCGTTGCAATCGGTCAGGACGTCGGGCGTATAGGTCAGTGAGAGGCCCCGCGCGGCAATGGCCGGCCCGTCCAGATGGTCAGTGCCGACGCTGACGGTGGCGATGACGCGCACGCTGTCGGGCAGGGCGGCGACGGTCGCCGCCGAGACCGGGGTGCTGCTGGTCACCATGACCGCATGCGGCCGGAAATCCTGCGCCAGGGCGACCAGTTCGTCGGATGTCAGCTTGTGGTCCGGCGCGGGCGGGGCATCGAAATCCCGTTCGATTCGCCGGGCGACGTTTGTGGGCATGCGCTGGCTGTAGATCAGGCGGGGACGCGTGTCGGGCATTGGGAACCTCTTTGACAGATGCGGTTTATCTCGCTCCTGTATCAGGATCGGATTATTGGCGAAGTGTGTCCAGCGGTCACGGCGTCACGATCATGGGCATTGGGGGGCGCCGCGACGCGGAACTCCGGGGGAGATGGCACGCGAACCATGGGCAAGCGCGACGCATCCAGGATCACGCCCGAGATGATGGTCCGGGCCTATTCCATCGGCCTGTTCCCCATGGCGCCCGATGCCGGCGCCACGCAGCTGGACTGGTACGATCCAGACATGCGCGGCATCCTGCCGCTGGACGGGTTCCATGTGGCGCGCCGGCTGTTGCGGACCGTGTTGTCCGATTCATTCACGATCGTGGCGGACCGCGATTTCGGCGCCACGATACGTGCCTGCGCCGCCCCTGCGCCGGGGCGGGAAAAGACCTGGATCAACGAGGAGATCGTTCGCCTGTTTTGCGACCTGCACGCCATGGGCTATGCCCACAGCGTGGAAAGCTGGCGGGACGGCGAACTGGTGGGCGGACTGTACGGCGTGGCGATCGGCGGGGCGTTCTTCGGCGAAAGCATGTTCAGCCGTTGCCGGGACGCGTCGAAGGTGGCGCTGGTGGCGCTGGTGGCGCGGCTGCGGGTGGGGGGGTACACCCTGTTGGATACGCAGTTCGGGACGGAACATCTTGCGCGATTCGGCGGGATCGAAATCCCGTCCTGGCGTTACAAGCAACGACTGGCCCAGGCCTTGGCGCATCCGGCGGCATGGCCGGACGACGACCAGGCCGCCGCCATCCGGCAGGAGATCGTGCAAATGCGCGCGGACGGGCGGGGTGACGGCGGGGCGGGGCCAGCCGGACCAGACAGAATCGATCGGATCAAAAAGGGAGCACGACCATGACCGTTCCATCGACGGGCCGCCGCCGGCCGATATCGGGGCTGGCGATCGCGACGCTGGCGAGTTCGGGGCTGGCGTTCGCGGCCGCGATGGGGGGGACGACCCTGCCGGCCCACGCCCAGGGGGTCGGCGACGCCGTCACGCATCCGCCGCTGGCGCCCACGCGCGACGTGCAGGTCGAGTACAGCGTGCAGCCCGAGGGCGCGCCCGCGCCCAAGACCGTGCAGGCTTGGTTCACCTCCAATGGCGGCATGATGCGAATCGACAGCCCCGAGGGCGAGGGGTCCACGATCCTGGATCGCGCGGCGCGGCAGGTGACGATCGTCCTGAACAAACAGAAGGTCTATACCCGGCTCGACGCGCAGTACGGCATTCGCAACCCGTTCCTGCTGGACCTGTCGATGCAGTTCACGCGCAAGGGCGCGGCGCAGGTGGCCAGCGTGCCCTGCACGGAATGGGGCGTGGTGTCGGGCCGCGGATCGGCCACCGCGTGCGTGACCGATGACGGCGTGATCCTGCGAGAGGACGGCGTGGACGGCGACGGCATGAAGGGGCGCCTGGAGGCGACGAAAGTCGTCTATGGCCCGATCGCCTCGGCGATCTTCCAGCCGCCTGCGGATTACCAGCAGGTGACGCGCCATCGCGTCGCGCCATCGCGTGCGATCGGCGGCGGCCAGGTGGTGACCGGCGGCATGGCGCATTCGGGCGAATGACCGCATTCGTTCGCCCCCCCCTGGCGGGGGTGCTGGCCGGCATGCTGGTCATGGCACCCGTGGCGTCGCGCGCGGCCGACGACGCGCCCTTCGTCACGCCGCAGCACGATGTCGACGTGACCTATGCCATCGCCTCGCCCGATCCGTCGCGGCCGCAGTTTCGCCAGCGCATGCGCTGGTCCGGGGAGCAGCAACGCCAGCGTGTCGATCCCGAGGGGTCGTCGACATTCATGATCACGGATTACCGCAAGCGCCTGCTGACGGTCGTGGACATGGCCCATCGGGCGCGTACGACCATCCCGGCGCCGGGGCCGGCGCTGACGACGCCCGGCCAGCGGGCCACGGGCGTATGGGCGAGGGGACCGTCGATGACCGTGGCGGGGCAGCCCTGCATCGTCTGGCACACCACCGATACCGACGGACGGGCCAGCGACGTCTGCTATACCGACGACGGGGTCATGCTGCAGGTCGTCCAGAACGGCCGTGTCCTGGTCCAGGCCGACAGCCTGTCGCGGAGCGCGCAGCCCGACCCGGTTTTCGCCATTCCCGACGGACTGGCCGAGGTACGGGCAGCCCATCCATAGAGGCTGCTTGAGAGCCTGCCTGCAGATGCGCCCCGAGGCGATTCGACGCGTGATTTCTGCGCTCGGTGCTCGAAAACCTGCGTCGGCCGTGGCTGCGGGATCGTTCTGGCCTGGCGGCCCATATTGTCAGGCAGGCACATCAAGCGGCCCCGTGGAGGCAGGTTTGAAATTCGCCCTGTGGTGCGATCCTGAGCGGAATTTGGACCAGGGAACGCGGATCTGACGGTCCCATGGCGCATCGAAATGTTTTGTGACCGGAAAAAGGCGGATCCGCCCGCAAATCGCCATGTCGGTCGTGTCTGCTTGCTGGTGAAGCGGGGATCGGTGGGGTCCGGACGGGCCAGTCCCCGCGCAGCAAGAGGATTCGAACATGCGGAACATGCGCAAGATGGTACGTTTCCTGCTGGTGGTTCCGGTCGTGGCCGGGGGCCTTGCGGCGGCGTCGCCCGCGGCTCATGCGGAGTGGCGGGACCATGGCGGGTGGCGCGATCATGGATGGCATGATCGCGGGTGGCATGGCGGCGGCGGCCGCGGATGGGGCGGCCCGGGTCCGGGCTATTATCACCGGGGCTACGGTCCCGGCGGCGCCTTTGTCGGCGGCCTGGTCGGCGGTGCGCTGATCGGGGCGGCCGGCGTGGCGATCGCGCAGCAGGCCTATGCCCCCCCGCCGCCGCCTCCACCTCCGGTTTATGGCGCGCCGTATGGATACGCCTATCCGGGCTACTGATTCCCGAGGGTTCCCGAGGGCCGCGCGGGCCGGGGTCACGCGGCCCCGGCCGCCGTCATGACCTCGGCGACATGGCCGGGGACCTTGACGTTGCGCCAGGCCCGGATCAGCCGGCCTTGCGCGTCGATCAGGAAGGTGGCGCGCTCGATACCCATATAGGTGCGGCCATACAGGGATTTCTCGCCCCAGACGCCATAGGCCTCGGTCACCGCGCCGGTGGTGTCGGAGGCCAGGGGAAAATCCAGGCCCTGGGCGTCGGCGAATTTCTCGATCGCCTTCATCGCATCGCGCGATACGCCGATGACGGGGATCCCGGTGGATCCCAGGGCGTTCAATGCCTCCTGGAAGCCGCATGCCTCGGTAGTGCAGCCCGGCGTGCTGGCCTTGGGATAGAAATACAGGATGAACGGTCGCCCGCGCATGCCGGCCAGGCTGACATGCCGGTTCCGGCTGGCCGGCATGTCGAAATCCGGTACCGGCGCGCCGGGGGCGGGAAAGATCGGGAGTGCGGTGTCCGGCATGCGTGTTCTCCGTCAAAGGCGGGGCCGGATCGTTCAGATCGGGCCGATCAGGTGGGTGAAGGCCGCCCGTACCGCCTGGGCCCGTCGATCCATCAGGTCCAGCGCGGCGTCCACCGTTCCGGCCCCGACCTCCCGCAGCAGGATCTCCGCCGTGGCGGGGGAGATCGCGGCGACCGGGTCGGCGGGCAGACGCGGCCCGAAGAGGATTCTTAGCATGCTCTGCACCGACCGCCAGTCATGATCGGCCTGTTCCAGCAGGCGTGCGTGGGCCGGGTACAGGTCGCCGTGCCGAGCAAGGCGCCGCAGCGCCACCCGCGTGGACGGATCGCGTGCGACGGCGGTGCCGGCGACCAGTTGCAGGGCCTGCGCGATGAATTCGACATCCGTCAAGCCGCCGGGCCGGCGTCGGATATCCCACGGACCGGTGGAGGGAAGATCCCGCGCCAGGCGTTCGCGCATCGCCCGCGCGTCCTCCAGGATCGTCCTGCGGGCCCTGGCCGTTCGGGCCTGGCCGTCCAGCGCGACGCCGATGGCCGTCCGCAGGGTACGGACCAGGGCGGGCGGTCCGGCCACCACGCGCGCGCGGGTCAGGGCCATGCGTTCCCAGGTCCAGGCACTTTCGGCATGATAGCGCCGGAACGCGGCCAGCGAGACCGCCACCGGCCCCTTCGAACCCGACGGTCGCAGGCGCATGTCGACCTCATACAACGGCCCTTCCGGCCCCGGGGCGGTCAATGCCCCGATGAAGGCATGCGCCAGCCGCACGAAATACGGCCCCACCGCCAGCGGACGCGGCGGCAGGCCGCCGTCCGCGGGCGCCCCGCGCCGGGGCAGGACGCTTTCGCCAACCCCTTCCGGATGGTCGAAGACCAGCATCAGATCCAGGTCCGATCCCGGCATCATCTCGCGCGATCCTGCCTTGCCCAGCGCCATGACCGCCATGGCCCCGCCGGGCACGCGCCCATGGCGCCGCCGGTGTTCGGCCGTCACGGTCTTCAGCAGGCCACGAATGACGGCGTCGGCCATGCCGGTGCGCGCCAGGCTGGCCCGGTCGACGTCCATCCGCCCTTCCAGCCGTGCGCTGGACAGGCGGAATTCCTCGCCCCGCACCAGGCCGCGCAGGATGGGCAGCACCTGTTCGGTCGAGGTGGCGCGGGCGACGTGCTGCCGCACCAGCTGGGGGGCGGGCACGTCCTCGGCCTCATCCTGGGCGTCGGTCGCGGTGTCCAGCAGGCCGTCCAGTGCCGCCGGTGTTTCGGCCAGATGGTCCGCCAGGAAGGGCGATCCGTCCAGGATGGTCGCGATCCGGTCGATCAATGCCGGATTGCGTTCCAGCAGCGACAGGAACTGCACGCCCGCCCATTGCCGGGCCAGCATGGCGTCGAACCGCCGCAGGCAGGTCAGCGGGTCGCGCCGCTGGCCGAACCGGGTCAGCAGGGCCGGCAACAGCCGCCGCAGCAGGATGCGTGCGCGGTCGGAACGCAGGGCCCGCAGGCGATTGCCGCTCCATCGTTGCAGCAGGGCCTGGGCTGGGGGGATGTCGGCCGGGACGAAGCCGGCCGCCGCCAGATGGTCGGCCAGGTCCTCGGCCTCGGGATCGACCGAGGGGCCGGGGCCGCCGGGTTCGGCGAACTGGCGTTCGAAGATCCGGCGCGAATCCTGCATGATCGGCAGCATCATGGCCGCCAGCGCCCGGCCGCCCTTTTCCTCCATGAAGGTGGCGAAGGCGTTGAAGGAGTCGCGCGTCGCCGGCAGGCGGTGGGTCTGGTGGTCGGCCTGCATCTGCAGCCGGTGTTCCGCCCGGCGCAGCATGCGATAGGTCCGCGCCAGGCTCTCGCCCTCGGCGCGGGGCAGCAGGCCCGTCCGCACCAGCCGCCGCAGGGCGCCCAGCGTGGTGGGGTCGCGCAATTCGGGTTTGCGTCCGCCCCAGACCAGCTGCAGCGCCTGGGCCACGAACTCCACTTCCCGGATGCCGCCCTGGCCCAGCTTCAGGTCGTGATCCAGCAGCCAGTCGCGGGCCTGTCCGGGGTCGTGGACCGTTCGGTCCGTCAGCTGCGACAGGCCGGCGCGGCCGGCGTTGCGGTGGCGGTCGATCCGCGCCTTCATGTCGTGCAGGTCGTCGATGACCACGAAATCGAGGTGGCGGCGCCAGACGAAGGGATGGATTGCGCGCAGGAAGCGCCGGCCGGCGGCGATGTCGCCGGCAACGGGCCGGGCCTTGGTCATCGCCGCGCGTTCCCAGGTCTGGCCCAGGCTTTCATAATAGGCGATGCCCGCGGGGAAGGGGATGGCCGGCGGCGTCGCCGAAGGGTCCGGACGCAGGCGCAGGTCGGTGCGAAAGACGTAGCCGTCGGCATCGCGCGCTTCCATCAGGCCGACAAGATCGCTAGTCATGCGGATGAAGATCCGGCGCAGATCCTCGTGCCCGGGATGACAGTCCGGATCGTACAGGACGATCAGGTCGATATCCGAGGAGTAGTTCAGTTCCCGCGCGCCGAGCTTTCCCATCGCCAGGAGGACGAAGCCGCTGCCGCGCGCGGGGCGATTGGGGTCCCGCAGGACGATCTGTCCCGTATCATGCGCCGAGCGCAGCAGATGCCTGACGGCGGCATCCAGCGCGCTCTCCGCGAGGCGGCTGAGGGACAACGTCACCTGTTCCAGCGTCCACAGGCCGCCGATATCCGCCAGTGCGATCGCCAGCGCGGCCTGGCGCTTGGCCGCGCGCATCGTTGCGGCGATGTCGGCGCGGCTGTCGCGCGGCGTCAGGGACGCCAGGCGGTCCAGGATGGCGGCCATCGCGCGGTCCGGCCCGTCGGCCAGCAGGCGGGCGAACGGTTCGGGATCGCGCCGGACCAGGCCGGCCAGGTACGGGCTGTTGCCGCCCAGCGCCGCCAGCAGGCGGTCAACCCCCGCCGCGGCAAGCAGCTCGGGATCCAGGCCGTGTTCCACCCAGATTTCGCGCACGTCCTCCAGCAGCAGCGCGGCGCCGCGGGCGTCGGCGGGCTCGGGCCAGGGGCGATCCGTCCAGGGCGGGGCAGGGGGCGTCGTCGGCTGGGGCATGATCCGTTTTCGGGCTTGGCGGGGGGCGCGGCGTCCGCCGCGTGCGGCGGCGCACCGTGGACGGCATGACGGCCCCGGGTCAAGGCGCCGCCCCCGAAGGGGGGGACGGCGGCGGTCGCGGGCGGGAAACGCGGCGGCTTCGGCGTATCCTGCCGATCGTGGCGGGGGCGGTTGCCGTACCCGTCGTGGGACTTGTCGTCCTGGGGCTGCGCCTGTCCATGGGACCGGTGGATGTCACGCCGCTGGTCCGGCTGGCCCTGCCGGCGACGATCGTGCCCGGCGGCGCGGGACGTCCGGCGGCGGCCCGGCTGGAGGCAGGACGGGTGCGGATCGGGTGGGACGTCCTGCATCGGGGACTGGTCGCGCCGGTCGACATCCAGGCCGATGGCCTGCGCCTGCTGCGGGCCGACGGGGTCGTGGCCGACCGGATCGGGTCCATGCGGGTGGTACTGGCCGGCGCGCCCCTGCTCCATGGTCGGATCGCGCTGCTGACGATGGATTTGTCCTCGGTTCGCCTGGCGCTGCGTCGGGGGGCGGGCGGGGCGATCGCGCTGGATCTGGGGTCGGCGACGCCGCCGGATGACGGCGCGTCCGGCTTTCCGGTGGATCCGATGCAGATCCGGCGCCTGACGATCGCGGACGGGGCGGTCACGCTGGCGGACGCACGCTCGGCCGCCCGCTGGCGGCTGGAGGGCATTGGGGCGGATGTGCGGACGGAATGGGTCGCGGGCCATCTGGGCCTGACCGGCCGGGCCGTCCTCGCCCTGTCGGGACCGGGTATGCCCGGGCAGGACATGCGCGGCGTGGTGCGGGCGGAAGGGCGGCGCGACGGCGGGGGGATCGGCTGGCATGTTTCGGCGACGCCCGTCACCCTGTCCGCGTTCGCGGCCTTCGCGCCGGCGCTGTCGGCCGTCGACCTGCCGCTGGGCCTGGATGGAACGGTGCATCTGCTGGCCGACGGGCCGGGCATGGCGATGCGCCCCGGTGCCGCCGACCTGAGTCTCGATGCCGGGGCCGGACATATCGACAGCGGCGGGGATGGCCACCTGCTGGTGGACAGCGGACATGCGCATCTGTCCGCCACATTCGGACCGTCGCATGCCGGGGCCTTCCTGGCCGGGCCGGCGACGGTGCGCCTCGACAATCTGGTGGCACAGCTGCGTGCCTCCGACCATCCGGACCTGCCGGCCAGCGGTCCGGTGCTGCGGGCCGACGGCGTGCTGGACGCAGCGTCCCTGACCGGGGCGGGGGCGGTCCGGATCACGCTTTCGGCCGGGATTCCGGCGCTGGATTTCGCGACCCTCGGCGATTACTGGCCGGCCGGGGCGGCGAAGGGCGCGCGGCTGTGGGTAACGCGCAACATCACGCGCGGCGCGGCATCCGACCTGCATGTTTCGATCGGGCTGCAGGGACGTGCCGGCTGGCGCGGGATGCGCCTGGTCTCGCTGGGCGGGGGGGTGACCGGATCGGGGATGGACCTGCACTGGCTGCGTCCGATCCCGCCGGTGCACGGCCTTGATGCCCATCTGACGTTCGACGGGCCGGATTCGCTGTCGATCGCCTTCGACCACGGGGTCCAGCTGGTGGACCGCACCGGCCGGAACGTCGATGCGACCGGCACCGGCCGCGTCGAGGTCGGACCCGGCCACATGCGTATCGACGGCCTGCTGGTAAAGGACCAGATCGGCGATATCTCCACGACCCTGCGCGGCAATGCGCGCGACGTCCTGGCCCTGCTGGCCGAACCGCGGCTGCATCTGCTGTCGCGTCATCCGCTGGGCTTCAGCCAGCCGTCGGGGCAGGCCCGGATCGGGCTGCATCTCGCCCTGCCGCTGACGGCCCATGTCAAGGTGGCCGAGATCAGGCTGGACGCCCATGCCGACCTGACCCACGTTCATCTGGGCAAGGTCGTGCTGGGACGCGGGCTGGATGATGGACGGCTGGCCATCGACGCGACGACCGAAGGACTGTCCCTGCGGGGCAATGCGCGGCTGGGCGGCGTGCCCGCGACGATTGCCTACAGCATGGATTTTCGGACCGGGCCCGTGGTCCGCACGACCGAAAGCGCACGGGTGCAGGCCCATATCACGCCCGAGGATGCGGCCCGCACCGGCCTGTCCCTGGGGCAGCGTTTCGACGGCAGTGCCGATCTGGACGTTGCGTACGACCGCTTCCCCGGCGGCGCGGGACAGATCGACCTGAACCTGAACCTGGACGACGCCGCCCTGACCATCCCGGTGTGGCGCAAGGCCCGGGGACAGGCCGCGCAGGCGTCGGTGCGGCTCGGCCTCGAGCAGGCGCGTCTTTCGTCGATCGAAGCCATCCATGCGACGGGGCCGGACCTGTCGGTCGAGGGACGGGCGAACGTGACCAACGGACAGGCAAGCCGCCTGGTGTTGCGGGGATTCCGCGTCGGTCGGTCGCGGGGCGACGCCACCGTGGGCATTCCCGCCGGGCCGCGCGACCCGATTAGGGTCGCGATCCATGCGCCGGTGCTGGATCTTTCGCCGCTGCTGGCGTCCGACCCGGCGACCTCGAAAGGCGCGCCCCCTGCCGGCTATCACATGCCCGAGGCGGCGTCGGGGCGGGTCCATGGCCCGCCGGGCCGCGGCTGGGTGATCGATGCCGAGGCCCGTACCCTCTATTACAGTCGCGATGCCGCCCTTCAGGGCGTCCGGACGCATCTGGAGGATAACGGCGTCCGCCTGACGCGAATGCGCTTCTCGATGGCCGGCCCGTCGCCGGCCACGGCGATCCTGACGCCCGAGGCCGACGGCCGGCATCTGTGGGCCAGCGTGCAGGACCTGGGCCAGATCATGCACCAGATCGGCCTGACGGGGCGGTTCAGCGGCGGCCGGACGGTCCTGACGGGAGTATTCGACGACCGGCAGCCGACGGCGCCGTTTTCTGGCACGCTGACGATGGACCCCATCATGATGCGCGAGGCGCCGGACGCGGTGCGGCTGGCGAACAATGCCTCGATCTATGGCTGGATGCAGGCGCCGCGCGCGCCGGGCTTCCTGGTCGACCGGGTGTCGCTGCCGCTGACGTTTCGCGATGGCACGCTGTCCATTCATGACGGCCTGGCCGGCAATGCGTCGCTGGGCGTCACGCTGCAGGGGGCGGTGGACCTCGACCGCGGACGGCTGGACCTGAAGGGAACGATCGTGCCAGCCTTCGCGGTGAACGCCATTCCGGGCCACCTGCCCGGCGTGGGGCGGTTGCTCAGTCCCGAGAAGGGCGGCGGGCTGCTGGCGGCGACCTTCGTGGTCAGCGGCGCGATGAACGAGCCCGCGCTGCACGTCAATCCGTTCTCGGTCTTCCTGCCGGGCGTGCTGCGGCGGCTGGTGGAATAGAACAGTCCGTGGACGGGCCGGGGACAGGCGACGATGTGGTTGCTGGTGCTATCCCGCGATGGCCTGTCCCGGGGCGGGGAAAAAGGCCGAAGCCGGGCCAGGTTCCACCTCCTGGCCGTCCGGGATGGTGGGGTCCTTCGCGGGCGGCCCTTCCACGCGGTTGCGGCCCAGGCGCTTGGCGCGATAGAGGGCCCAGTCGGCGAGCGCCATCTGGTCGCCGAGCGGCAGGTCTGCGGCGGCCGGGGCGGCGAGGCCGACGCTGACGGTGGCCTGGATGTCGTGGGAGCGGGAGGTTTCGGCGAAGGCCGCACGCACGCGTTCGCCGTGGGCGCGCAATTCCCCCGCAGAAAGGCCGCTGGCGGCGGCGGCGAATTCCTCGCCGCCGATCCGGCCGAAGATCACCTCCTTCCCTAGAAGGGTCGTGGCGACGCGGCTGAAATGCCGGATGACGAGGTCGCCGGAGGCATGTCCGAACGTATCGTTGATATGTTTGAAATGATCGATATCGAACAGCAGGAGGCCGCGTCGCGGCAGGGCTTCGGCCGCCTGCCAGAAGCCCCGGCGGTTCATCACGCCTGTCATTTCATCCTGGAGCGCCATGCTTCGCGCCTGCAGGACGGCGCGTTCGGTGACCAGTATCAGCAGGAGGCTGGGCCACAGGACGACGTAGCATATCATTTCGAACGGGATGATCGTCGTCGCGAGGGGTTGCCAGCCCGCCAGTCCGGGCAGGGCCGTCAGCGCGGCGCGGACCGCGCAGCACACGACATGAAGGCTGCTGATGACGATAAGCGCCTGGTGCGATTTCGCTTCCCGCGGAACCCGCAGCAACTGGCAGAGCGGAAGGAACACGAGCACGCCGACCAGCGCCATCGCGGTTTCGACGCGCAGGTCGAACGACCGGCGGAACGGAGCGGCCAGGCACAGCACAAGCCACAGCACCGTCGGCGCCGCGAGCCGCCAGCGGGAAACCGGATGGCCATACAGTCGCATGACTGCCTGCCAGAACAGTGCGAGCGCCAGCAGGACGAGGCCGTTTCCAACCGGAACGGCAATGCATTCGGGGACCGGAGGGCGCATGATCACCAGGGGCAGGCCGATGCCGCCGATCAATGTCCCCAGGCTGAGCAGGTGCAAGGCGGGTTCAGGATGATAGCGGCGCACCACGCCGCCCAGAAAGGTGATGAGGAGACAGAGAAGTGCTATGGTCGGTCCCGGAGGAAGCGAGGCGTAGGGCATGCGGCAGATATCCGGACCGTTGGTATAATATTATAGCCAGCAGGCGTCGTCGGCCCAGGGTTCAGCGCGGGCGACGGCGCGTCGGCCAGCCAACGCGGACCAGCGTTCCGTCCGGATCCGAAATGGCGAATTCATACATTCCCCACGGCTTGTCCTCCGGTCCGGCGCCGATCAGCTCGGTCCGGAACGCGGCGCATAGTTCATCGACATTTTCGGCGTGAAGATACAGTCCGAACGGATTCCTGCCGGGAACCAGCCAGCCCTCCACCGCATCGGTCAGATGCAGAAACCCGCCGCCGCCGTTGGACAGCAGGCGATAGCTGTCGGGTTGCGGGGATGAGGCGGGGCCGACATCCGAACGAACGAAGCCCAGCCGCCTGTAAAAACCCTCGGACGCGTCCAGGTCGTTGCACGGCAGGATGGCGATCAGGAGGCCGGGGGGCGGATTGCTCATGTTCGGGCTCCTTTTGGTCCTCGTCGGGGTGGGTTTCTCCGATCGGCGCGCGCCCGGCCCGTCCGGTTCAGGCCGTGGCCTCCGCCTCGATCCGTGTCCGGCTGTCCAGCAGGAACAGGACCGTCAGCAGCGAGCACAGCGCGCAGGCCGATACATACCAGTAGAACCACTCTTCATGCCCCGCCTGCTTGCACCAGAGGGCGACATATTCGGCCGTTCCCCCGAACAGCGAGACGGTCAGGGCATAGGGAAAGGCGACGCCCAGCGCGCGGACGCGGGTGGGGAACTGTTCGGCCTTCACCACGGCATTGATCGAGGTGTAAGTCGACACCGCCATCAGCGCCAGCGTGACCAGGGCGAAGGCCGGCAGGATGCCGCGGGCGCCCGACAGGGCATGCATCAGCGGCACCGTGCCGAACGTGCCCAGCACCCCGAACGCGATCAGCAACGCCCGGCGCCCCACCCGGTCGGACAGCGCGCCGAATGCCGGCTGCGCCAGCGCGAAGACCAGCAGCGCGGTGGCGGACACCAGGGTCGATTGCTCCCGCGACAGGCCGACCGTGTTGACCAGGTACTTCTGCATGTAGATCGTGTAGGTGTAGAACGATACCGTACCGCCCAGGGTCAGGCCACAGACCGTCAGGATCTCTCGCCGGTAGCGCGACAGGACCCTCAGGCCGCCTTTTTCGCCCGATGCGCGGGCGTGGGTGAATTGCTCGCTCTCATGCATCGACCGGCGGAACCAGAAGACCGATACCGACAGCAGGGCGCCGATGCCGAACGGCACGCGCCAGCCCCAGTCGCCGATCTGGGCCGGCGTCAGCAGCACGAACTGCATGACCAGCAGGACGACCAGCGCCACGAGCTGCCCCATGACCAGCGTCACGTACTGGAAGCTGGAATAGAAGCCGCGATGGGCGGCCGGCGCGACCTCGGACAGGTAGGTCGCACTGGCGCCGTATTCTCCGCCCAGGCTCAACCCCTGGATCAGGCGCGCCACGACCAGGACGATCGGGGCGGCGACCCCGATCCGGTCGTAGTCCGGGCAGACGACGATCATCGCCGATCCCGCGCACATCGTCAGGATGGATACGCTCAACGCCGTGCGCCGGCCGTAACGGTCGGCCAGGATGCCCATCAGCCACCCGCCGATCGGCCGCATCAGGAACCCGACGGCGAAGATCGCGGCGGTGTTCAGCAGCTGCGCCGTCATGTCGCCCCTGGGGAAGAAGGCCCGGGCGAAATACAGCGAAAAGGCCGAATAGACGTACCAGTCGTAATACTCGATCAGATTGCCCGACGATCCCGCCACGATGCCGCGCAGGCGCTGCGCCGTCGTCATCGGAAGGGCGCCGGAAGGACTGGGCGTCTGGGCTGAATCCATGAGTACGGTCCGTCTGGGGGCGATGGGGCGTAAGGCGGCACAGTGTCGTGAAGCGGCGCCGCCGACAGGAACCCTGGCGCGCGGGATGGGGCGATTTCGTTCCGGGTATCAGACGGATGCGGTCCGTGTCGACCGTGTCGTCCCGGCGTCCGCCGGCGAGGCGAGGGGGGCGGATAGCGAAAGGGACGCGTCGGGATGGCCCGACAGCGCGAGGGCGAGCTTCTGCCCGTCCAGCTCGTTTTCCCATCGCGCCAGGACGATGGCGGCCACGGCGTTGCCCACGATGTTCGTCAGCGACCGGCATTCGGACATGAAGCGGTCCACCCCCAGGATCAGCGCCATGCCGCCGACCGGCACGTCGGGCACGACGGCCAGCGTTGCCGCCAGGGTGATGAATCCCGCACCGGTGACGCCCGCGGCGCCCTTGGAACTGATCATCGCCACCAGCAGCAGCGCGACCTGCTGCCCCAGTCCCAGATGCACGCCCGTCGCCTGCGCGATGAACAGGGCCGCGAGCGACATGTAGATGTTGGTGCCGTCCAGATTGAAGGAATACCCCATCGGCACGACCAGCCCCACGACGGAAGGGGCGCATCCCGCGGTCTCCAGCTTCGACATCAGGGTCGGCAGGGCGGACTCCGACGAACTGGTGCCCAGCACGATCAGCAGTTCCTCGCGCAGGTAGGCCAGCAGCCGCAGGATCCTGAATCCGTTATAGCGCGCAACGGCGCCCAGGATCACCAGGACGAACAATGCCGACGTCGCGTAGAACGTGCCCACCAGCAGGGCCAGGTTGATCACCGAACCGATGCCGAACCGCCCGATGGTGAACGCCATGGCGCCGAAGGCCCCGATCGGGGCGGCCAGCATCACCAGCCGGACAACGCCGAAGACCAGTTCGGTCAGCTGGCGGAACAGGTCCAGCACGGCCTGGCCCCGCGCGCCCATGCGCGACAGGCTGATGCTGAACAGGATGGCGATCAGCAGGACCTGGAGGATCTCGCCCGAGGTGAAGGCGCTGACCGTCGTGTCGGGAATGATGTGCAGCACGAACAGGCTGAAGGAATGATCGTGTGCCTTCGCCGCGTAATCCGCGACCGCGCGGGTGTCCAGCGATGCCGGGTCGACATGCAGGCTGGCCCCGGGCCGGACGACATTGGCCACGACCATGCCGACTACCAGCGCCAGGGTGGAGAAGGCCAGGAAATACAGCATCGCCTTGCCCGCCAGGCGCCCGGCCTTGCCCAGGTCCGCCAGGCCCGCGACGCCCGTCACCACGGTCAGGAAGATGACCGGCGAGATCACCATCTTGACCAGCCGGATGAACCCGTCGCCCAGCGGCTTCATCTCCGCGCCCGTCGCGGGCCAGAAATGGCCCAGCAGGATTCCGGCCACCACACCGACGATCACCTGGACATACAGGCTGCGATAAAGGGGCGTCTTCGGAACGTCGTCCGGCGTGGAGGACAGGCGCATGGCGGTGGTCTTTCCCTGTGACGGTCCTGTCGTCCCGCCCGGTCGGCCCCGGGCGGGGCGGCGGTCCGCGCGTGCCTTTCGGCCGTCCCGCGGCGCGGATGCGCCCTGCATAGCATCGCGCGGCGGGTTGCCAAAGTGCGGGGGACGGACTTTACCCGCCCGGGTATCCGCGTCATGGACTGACGGCGAATCACACCTGCGGGAGAAGGGGAAGGCAATGCCCGACGCGTTCGGATCGGGGGCGGGCGGGCTGGAGCTGGGGTTGCTGGTCCTGGTCGCCGCCGTGGTGCTGTCGGCAGCGGTGCTGTTGCGTCGTCGCGGCAGCGGCGGCGGTGCGGGGAGCGAGGGCGACCTGCTGGCGCGGCTGTACGTCATGCTGGAACGCGAGGGTGCGGCCCGCACGGCCGACAGCGAGGCCCTGCGTGCGCGCCTGACGGACATCGAGCGCGTGCTGGCCGCGCGGCTGGAGCAGGGGCGGATGGAGATGGCGGACCGGCTGGGCGCGATCGCGCAGTCGGTCGGCCGCGAGCTGGCCGAAGCCCGGGTCGGCCAGGCCGAAGCCCTGCGCGACATGGCCGAGGCCAGTGCCCGCCAGACCGAGGCGATCCGCGCCGCCGTCGACGAACGCTTGCACGAGGCTGTGGAGCGCCAGATGCAGACCTCGTTCCAGCGGGTGCTGGAACAGTTCGGCGCGATGCAGAAGGCGATGGGCGAGGTTACCGCGATGACGGCGCAGATCGGCGACCTCAAGCGCCTGTTTTCCAACGTCAAGACGCGCGGCGGCTGGGGCGAGGCGCAGTTGCGCGCCATTCTGGACGACGTGCTGCCGGCAGGAGCCTACACGGCGAATTGCCGCCTGCGCGAGGGCAGCGCCGAGATGGTGGAATTCGCGGTGCGCATGCCGGTCAAGGCCGCGACGCCGCCGGTGCTGGCCATCGATTCGAAATTCCCGACCGAGGCGTACGAGCGCCTGCTGGACGCCGTCGACCGCGTGGATCCCGAGGCCGAGCGCGCCGCCCGTCGTGCCTTGGACACCACGCTGCGGATCGAGGCGCGCAAGATCGCGTCGAAATATATCGTCCCGCCGGTGACGGTGGAATTCGCAGTATTGTACCTGCCCACCGACGGCCTGTATGCCGAGGTGGCGCGCAGCCCCGGGCTGCTGGACGAAATCGGGCGGACCTGCCGGGTGATCGTCATGGGGCCGGGGCTGCTGCCGGCCATGCTGCGGACGATCCATCTGGGATATGTTACCATGGCGCTGGAGGAACGCACCGACGGCATTGCCCGCCTGCTGGGCGCGACCCGCCAGGAGATGCTCAAGATGGACGGCGTGCTGGAAAAGCTGGCGCGCAATGCGTCGACCATGTCCTCCTCGATCGACGAGGCCCGGCGCAGGACGCGGGTAGTGGCCCGGCAACTGCGCGGCCTGGACGGTGTCGAGGCGATATCGGAGGACACCGCCGTGTCCGACGGAGCGTCGGATGAAACTGGCGACAACCCGGCCGACGGCCCTGTCGCCCCGCCCGCAGGCGGATCCGGCGAACCGCGCCGATGGGCGGATGGCGCGCCGGGGCGGTGAAACGGAATTTAATGGCGGATGAAAGGGGGTGGGGCCATGTCTGTGCGGACCATGAACGCGTCTTCCAGGTCAGATCAGGACATTGCCGGCAAGGAGCCGGGCGGCAGGGAGCCTTCAGGCCGGGACACCGGCGGCAAGGCGTCCCGGCCCCGCGTCCTGCTTGTGGAGGATGACGGCAAGATCGCGCAGGAAGTCGCCGAGGAACTGGAAAGCCGCGGTTTCCGCGTCCGGCACGCGGCGACCGGGCCGGAAGGCCTGTCCATTGGCGTCACGGGGGGCTTCGACGTGATGATCGTCGACCGCATGCTGCCCGAACTGGATGGCCTGACCCTGATCGAGACCTTGCGAGGCCGGCAGGTCGCGACCCCCGTCCTGGTCCTGTCGGCCCTGTCGGCCGTCGACGACCGGGTCAGCGGGCTGAAAGCCGGCGGCGACGACTACCTGACCAAGCCCTTCGCGATGGAGGAACTGGCCGCCCGGCTGGAGGCGCTGATGCGCCGGCCGAACAACACGCGCGAGACGATGCTGCGCGTGGGCCCGCTGGCCATGGACCTGATCGAACGCACGGTGACCCGCGACGGGACCGAGATCGACCTGCTGCCGCGCGAATTCCGGTTGCTGGAATATCTCATGCGGCGGCCGAACCAGGTGCTGACGCGCAACATGCTGCTGGAGGATGTGTGGAATTACCGCTTTATCCCCCAGACCAACCTGGTGGACGTGCATATCGGCAAGCTGCGCCGCAAGATCGATGAGGCCGGCGGGCCGCCGCTGATCCAGAGTATCCGCGGCACGGGGTTCATGCTGCGTGCTCCTGAGTGAGTTGTTTCGGACCGCGACCTTCCGCCTGACGCTGGCGGTGGTCGCGGCCATGATCGGCACGGCGGCGCTGCAGTTCTCGCTGGGCTACAGCCAGACCAAGACGTTCGAATTTCGTCGCTCGGACGCCCTGCTGCACCGCGAGGCCGACCTGCTGTCGCATGAAAACGCGCAGGATCTGGAACACAAGATTCGCGAACGCGCGACCGACGATCTGCGCGTCGTGATCAATGAGGCCGGGCTGTTCGACATGGCGCATCGTTATGTCGCCGGCGACCTGCGTGTCTGGCCGGACGGCCTGATCGCCGACGGGCGGGTGCGCGAGCTGACGGTCTGGCCGACCGAGGACGCCCCCTACGTCCTGCGGATCCTGGCCATTCCGGTCGAAGGCGGGCGGATCCTGGTGCTGGCGCGCGGGCTGCACATGCTGGACGAATGGCGGTTGATGATGCGGCATTCGCTGCTGGTGTCGATCGTGCCGACGGTGCTGTTCGCCCTGATGACCGGCATCGTGCTCAGCCACAGGGCGCTGGCGCGGGTCACGGTGATGCACGAGGCGATCGACCGGATCATGGAGGGCGACCTGCACGAACGCCTGCCGTCGGGGCGCGGGCGCGACGAGATGCAGCGGCTGGCCGGCAGCGTGAACCGCATGCTCGACCGATTGGAACATCTGATGGACGAAATCCGCGATGTCGGGAACGACATCGCGCACGATCTGCGCACGCCGCTGGCGCGCGTGCGCGCGCGGCTGGACCGTGCGCTGGGCGACCGTGCGCTGGGCGACGCGCTGTCGGCCGACGATCTGCGATCGGTCGTCGGGCGGGCGATCGACGACCTCGACCAATGCTTCTCGATCATAACAGCCCTGCTGAGAATAGGGGAGATCGAGAACGCCCGTCGCCGCGTCGGTTTCGCGGTCGTCGACCTGAACGAGATCGCAGCCGATATCGTCGACCTCTACGAACCGATTGCCGAGGCCAAGCAGATCCGCCTCGACCTCCTGCCCTCCACGGGGCCCGTTCCGGTCTATGGCGACCGGGACCTGCTGATCGAGGTCCTGGCCAACCTGATTGATAACGCGATCAAATTTACCGATCCGGGGGGCGAGGTCACGCTGGGCATGGTACGACAGGGCGACGGGGCGCGGCTGGAGGTCGCGGACACCGGCATCGGCATCATCCCGGAGGAACGTCAGGCGGTGCTCAACCGGTTCTATCGCTCGGACAAGAGCCGGCACGTGCCGGGCAGTGGCCTGGGCCTCAGTCTTGTCTCGGCCATCCTGCGCCTGCACAATGCTTCCCTGACGATATCGGAGACCCGGAAGCAGGATGCTCGTCCGGGCGCGCTGTTCGGGGTGGTCTTTCCGCCGTCTCCACCGACGGTTTCCGCCTCGGCCTGACCGGGCGGACAGGAGCGCCGGACGCAGGACCGCCGCAGTTCAGGGGCGGTTTCTAAATGGAAATTTCATTGGCTTGTCTCGCGGGCGTGATAACGAGGCCGCCGAAGACGCGGGGGAGATCGAGGATGCACACATGCGGACAGCCGGGCCCGGTCCCGACATGCACCGGGGTGCTGGCCTTCTCGGGGGGCGCATGCACGCGTGAGGGTTCGTCCCGCGCATGAATTCCATCGTCGTCACCGCCCTCAAGCGGCCCTACACCTTCGTCGTCCTGTCGATCCTGATCGTGGTCTTCGGCGTCCGGTCCATGGTCCAGACGCCCACCGACGTCTTTCCCAGCATCCGGATCCCGGTCGTCGCGATCGTGTGGGGCTATACCGGCCTGATGCCCGAGGACATGTCCGGCCGCGTGGTCTATTATTACGAGCGCGCGCTGACCGCCACGGTCAACAATATCGAGCATATCGAGAGCCAGTCCTATTACGGGCGCGGCATCGTCAAGGTGTTCTTCCAGCCCGGCACCGACACATCGGTCGCGCAGACGCAGATCACATCGGTCTCGCAGACGGTGATCAAGCAGATGCCGGCCGGCATGACGCCACCGCTGATCCTGACCTACAACGCGTCCTCGGTGCCGGTCCTCACGCTCCAGGTCTCGTCGGATTCGATGACGGCGTCGCAGATCTACGACATGTCGTCCAACCTGATCCGCCCGGCCCTGGTTTCGGTCGCAGGGGCCGCGATTCCCAATCCGTATGGCGGCCAGCCGGGCAATATCATGGTCGACCTCGACCAGGCGAAGCTGCTGGCCCACGGCTTGTCGGCCACCGACGTGGGCGCCGCCCTGGGCCGGCAGAACATCGTGCTGCCGGCCGGCGACCAGCAGATCGGTGCCTTCGACTTCATGGTGCAGACGAACGCGACCCCGCGCGAGATCGCGGCGTTCAACAGCATCCCCGTCAAGCAGGACGGCAATTCGGTCGTATATCTGCGTGACGTCGCCTGGGTGCATCCGGGGGGGCCGCCGCAGACGAACATGGTTCTGGTCAAGGGACACCAGGCCGTGCTGATCGTCATCATGAAGAGCGGCGACGCCTCCACGCTGTCGGTCGTCAGCGGGGTCAAGGCCCTGCTGCCCTCGATCGTCCAGACGCTGCCGTCTGGGGTGCATATCCGGATCCTGAACGATGCCTCCACCTTCGTGAAGGAGGCGGTGCGCGACGTGGTGCAGGAAATGGGCACGGCCGCCCTGCTGACCAGTCTGGTGGTGCTGCTGTTCCTGGGCTCGTGGCGTTCGACGATCATCATCGCGACGTCGATCCCGCTGGCGATGCTGTGCTCGGTGATCGGGCTGGGCTGGGCTGGGCAGACGATCAACGTCATGACCCTGGGCGGCCTGGCGCTGGCGGTCGGCATCCTGGTCGACGACGCCACCGTCATGATCGAGAATATCGACGCCCATCTGGAAATGGAGAAGGACCTGGAAACCGCGATCATCGACGCGGCGAACCAGATCGTGATCCCGACCTTCGTGTCGACGCTGTGCATCTGTATCGTCTGGATGCCGCTGTTCCAGTTGACCGGCGTCGCGGGCTGGCTGTTCATGCCGATGGCCGAGGCCATCATCTTCGCCATGATCGCGTCCTTCATCCTGTCGCGTACCCTGGTGCCGACCATGGCGAAATACATGCTGGCGGCCCAGGTGGCGGCCCATGCCGAGGCGCATGCGGCCGACCGGCCGCGCGGGTTCTTCGGTCGCTTCCAGCAAGGGTTCGAGCGGCGTTTCACCGCGTTCCGTAACGGCTATCGCGACCTGCTGACGTATCTGGTGGCGACGCGGGGGCGCTTCATTCCGGTCTTCCTGGTCTGCGCCGTCGCCTCGATGGGACTGATCTTCTTCGTCGGGCAGGATTTCTTCCCCGAAATCAATTCGAACACGCTGGCGATCCACATGCGGGCGCGCCTGGGCACCAAGCTGAACGAGGCCGGCAAGATCTCGATGCTGGTCAACCAGGACATCTCGCGCCTGCTGCCGGGCCAGGTCGATGACATCGTGTCCAATTGCGGCCTGCCGTTCAGCGGCCTGAACCAGGCCTTCATTCCCACCCCCACCGTCGGCACGCAGGATTGCGACCTGACAGTGACCCTGAAGAATGACGAATCGCCGGTCGCGGAATATCGCGGCATCCTGCGGCGCGGGCTGGCCGACCATTTCCCGGGAACCGAAATCACCTTCATGCCCGCCGATCTGACGGCGAAGATCCTGAATTTCGGTCTTCCCTCGCCGATCGACGTGCAGGTGTCCGGTCGTAACCTTGTGGATAATTTCGCCTTCGCCCAGCATCTGGCGGCGCGGCTGCGCCACGTGACGGGCATCGCCGACGTCTCGGTGCAGGAGCCGATGAACACGCCGACCCTGCGGGTGAACGCACGGCGAACCTACGCGCTGGGCACCGGCCTGACCGAATCCGACATCGCCAACAACGCGCTGGCCACCCTGTCGGGCAGCGGCCAGGTCTCGCCCACCTACTGGCTGGATCCGGCGACCGGGGTGTCGCATCTGGTCGATATCCAGACGCCGCTGCAATTCCTGCAGACGATGAACGACCTGGAGACGATCCCCATCGATCGCGGCGACGGCAACCCCAAGAGCGTCCCGCCCCAGATCCTGGGCGGCCTCAGCGACATCGTGCAGACCGGCACGCCGGGCGAGGTGGCGCACTACAACATCATGCCGGTCTTCAACATCTATGCGGCCAACGAGGGCCTCGACCTGGGCGCCGTCTCGCGCGAGGTCAATCGCGTGGTCGCCGCGGCCCGCCACGACCTGCCGCAGGGGTCCAGCCTGGTGGTGCGGGGCCAGGCGGTGACGATGAACGACGCCTACATGCAGCTGGGCCTGGGCCTGGCGATGTCGGTGCTGCTGGTCTACCTGATCATCGTCGTGAATTTTCAGTCCTGGCTGGACCCGTTCATCATCATCACCGCGCTGCCGGGGGCCCTGGCTGGCATCGCCTGGTCGCTGTTCCTGACGCATACGACGCTTTCGGTGCCGGCGCTGACCGGGGCGATCATGTGCATGGGCACGGCGACCGCGAATTCGATCCTTGTCGTGTCCTTCGCTCGTGAACGGATGGACGTGCATGGCGACGCCATCCGCGCCGCGATCGAGGCGGGATATGAACGTATCCGGCCGGTGCTGATGACAGCCTCGGCGATGATCATCGGCATGCTGCCGATGTCCCTCAGCAATTCACAGAACGCGCCGCTCGGGCGCGCCGTGATGGGCGGCCTGGCGGTCGCGACGGTCGCGACGCTCCTGTTCGTGCCGTGCGTCTTTGCCCTGCTGCATTCCCGAAAACACCGTACCGCCGAAGGAGAACGTGCATGAGCGGCGTAGGACAGGCCCGCGGGCGCGGAATATCGGGGCGCGGGAAGCTCCTGGCCGGGGTCGGCGTCGTCATCCTCCTGGCCGTCGTGGGCGGCGGGATCCTGGAGCGCCGGCTGCATGTCGCCGCGCTGCACCGCGAGACCGAGGACGCCGCCATCCCGCGCGTGCAACTGATCTCGCCCAGCCACGGGCCCAGCGTCCGGACGCTGGACCTGCCGGGCAATGTCTCGGCCTGGTACCAGGCGCCGATTTATGCCCAGGTCTCGGGCTATGTGCGGATGTGGTACAAGGATATCGGCGCGGTGGTGAAGGCCGGCGACGTGCTGGCCTCGATCGACACGCCCGGGGTGGATGCGCAGTATGCGGCGTCCAAGGCCAATTTCGACGTGGCCATGGCGCGCTACAAGCTGGCGCAGATCACCGCCCGCCGCTGGAAGGCCCTGCAGGGCACCCAGGCGGTCTCGCAGCAGGAAGTGGATGTCCAGGCTGCCAATGCCGAGGCCGAGCAGGCGCAGGTCGAGGCCGCGCGGCACGAGGTCTCGCGCTATGCCGCGCTGATCGGCTTCAAGCAGATCGTGGCGCCGTTCGACGGCGTGGTGACATCGCGCCTGGCCGATGTCGGCGATTATGTGAACGCGGGTGGCGGCGACGTATCGTCGCGCGGCACCGCCACCGAGCTGTTCAGCGTGGCCGACGTGCACCGGATGCGCATATTCGTCTCGGTGCCGCAGGATTATGCCGACATCCTCAGCCCGAAGCTGGCGGCGGACGTGACGGTACCGCAATATCCGGGCCGCGTCTTCAAGGCGCAGTTCCTGGCGACCGCCAGCGCCTTCAACCTCAGCACCCGCACCGTCACCACCGAACTGACGGTGGACAACGACCAGCGCGAGCTGTGGCCAGATTCTTACGCCACCGTCCATTTCCGCGCGCCGGGCGATCCGTCCATCCTGATCGTGCCGGAAGGCGCGCTGATCTTCCGCGCGCAGGGCATGCAGGTGGCGCTGGTGGACGAGCATAACCGCATCCGCCTGCGCAACGTCGTCGTCGGCACCAACCTGGGCACCAGCGTGCAGATCCGTGGCGGGCTGAAGGCGACGGACAGGATCGTGAACAACCCGTCCGCCGGCCTGCTGGAAGGGCAGGAGGTCAAGGTGGTGGATCCGACGCCGGGCTACAGCGCGCCGTCGGATGCGGCGCCGTCGGCCCCCCGGAACGAGGACACGCGGGCCATGCCCGCCGGGGAAGACGGGTCGGAGGAGGCAGGGGCGCGGCAATGACCAGGTCCGCCCTTTCCCGCGCCGCCCCCCGGCGCGCGTCCCCCCGTCGTGCGTGGCTGCGTGTCCCCCTCCTGGCGTTGCTGGGCGGCCTCGCATCCTGCGACATGGCGCCGGCCTATCATCCGGCGCACCTGCTGCTCCCCGACGATTGGAAGGGCGATGGCATCATGCGGTTCGCGGCGCCCCAGGATGCCGCGCTGCGTGGCGACTGGTGGACCGCGTTCAACGATCCGGTGCTGAACCGGCTGGAAGAGCAGGCGAATCGCACCAATCCGGATCTGCAGGTCGCGGCCGAAACATTCACCCAGGCCCGCGACATGGCGGCGGAGGCCCGGGCCGGCCTGTATCCGCAGGTCACCGGCCAGGCGGCCATGAGCAAGAACAAGGGCTCGGACCATCGCCTGTGGCGTGGCGCCGGTTCGACCGGCCCGGTCTACATGTCGTCCGAGCAATATGGCGGCACCGCGTCGTGGGAGCCGGATTTCTGGTCCTCGATCCGCAACCAGGTGCGGATGCGGCGGCAGTCGGCGCAGGAGCGCGCCGCGGACTACGCGCTGATGCGGCTGAGCCTCGATGCGGAACTGGCGACCGACTACATGGCGCTGCGCGGGCTGGATGCACAGGATACGGTCTATCGCGATTCGATTCGCACGTACCAATTGGCGGTGCAGATCACGCGGTTACGCCAGGCCGGCGCGATCGCGGCCGGTCTCGACGTCTCGCGGGCGCAGAATCAGCTTTACGCCACCCAGGCGCAGGAAACCGACCTGCAGGCGCGACGCGCGGTACTGGAACATGCCATTGCCGTGCTGGTGAACGTCTCGCCCTCCGCCTTTCACATCGAACCCGTGGCCGCCCTGAATCTCCCCGATATCGTCATACCGGTCGGGGTGCCCTCCACCCTGCTGGAGCGGCGCCCCGACGTTGCGGGCGCCGAGCGGGAGATGGCGCAGGCCAACCGGGCGATCGGCGTATCGCGGGCGGCCTTCTATCCGCACGTCACCTTCAACGCCATGACCGGCTTCATGGATAACGGCTTCTCGCTCGCCGACCTGTCCAACAGCATGTACAGCTACGCCGCCCAGGCGGTGATGCCCCTGTTCCAGGGCGGCCTGCGCCGGGCGGAGCTACAGCGGACCTGGTCGCAGTATCGCCAGGCCGAGGATAATTATCGCGCCGTCGTGCTGTCCGCCTTTCAGGATGTCGAGGACGGGCTGACCCTGACCGGCCGCCTGCGGGTCGAACAGCAGCAGCAGGAGGGCGCCGTGAAGGCCGCCCTGCGCACCCAGAACATGACCATGACGCTTTATACGGGCGGGCTGACCAATTACCTGGACGTGGTGGTGGCGCAGATCGCCGCCCTGACCGCGCGGATTTCCGAGGTTCAGGTGGAAACCCGGCGGCTGCAGGCCAATGTGACCCTGATCCGGGCGCTGGGGGGCGGCTGGTCGCGCAGCCAGTTGCCGGATTCGAAATCGATCATGCCGTTCGCGCCGCTGCAATATGACGGGCTGCGGACGCCCAAATCGGTCGGCGGCATCGCGGTGGGCACGAGTCCGGAACAGTCCGACCTGACCGGCACGGGTCTGCGCGGGCCGGGCTTGACACCGCCGGGCAAATAGGGTTAGGGACCCGCCTCCTACGGAACGCGGGAGACCGCTGCCGCTGCCCCCGGGCGGCGGGCGGCCGCCTGAACCGCGGTCCGGGTAACACAGTCAGGAGACCCGGATATGGCCAAGAAGATCGTTGGCTACATCAAGTTGCAAATTCCCGCCGGCAAGGCGAATCCGTCCCCGCCGGTCGGTCCGGCGCTGGGTCAGCGCGGCCTGAACATCATGCAGTTCTGCAAGGAGTTCAATGCCAAGACCCAGGGTCTGGAACCCGGCATGCCGATCCCGGTGGTCATCACTGCGTTCGCCGACCGGACGTTCACGTTCATCACGAAGACCCCGCCGAACACCTACTTCCTCATGAAGGCCGCCAACATCAAGAAGGGCAGCTCGACCGTGGGCAAGTCCGCCGCTGTCGGCAGCGTCACGATGGCGCAGCTGCGCGAGATCGCGGAACAGAAGAAGCAGGACATGAATGCCAACGATCTGGATGGGGCCGTGCGTATGCTGATCGGTTCCGCCCGGGCGATGGGCCTTACGGTGGTGGAGGGCTGATTCCATGGCGAAGAACAAGCGTCTGGCCGCCGTGCGCGCCACGATCGATCGTAACAAGCAGTATGGCCTGGACGAGGCCATCGGCCTGGTGAAGCAGGGCGCGACCGCCAAGTTCGACGAGACGATCGAGATCTCGCTGAACCTGGGCATCGACCCGCGTCATGCCGACCAGATGGTTCGCGGCCTGCTGTCCCTGCCGAACGGCACGGGCAAGACCCTGCGCGTGGGCGTGTTCGCCCGCGGCGCGAAGGCCGAGGAAGCGCTGGCCGCCGGTGCCGACGTCGTCGGCGCAGAGGACCTGGCCGAAAAGGTGCAGGCCGGTGAAATCGCGTTCGATCGCTGCATCGCGACCCCGGACATGATGGCCCTGGTCGGCCGCCTGGGTAAGATCCTCGGTCCGCGCGGGCTGATGCCGAACCCCAAGCTCGGCACCGTGACCATGGACGTGAAGGGTGCCGTGACGGCTGCCAAGTCGGGTCAGGTCGAGTACCGCGCCGAAAAGGCCGGCATCATCCATGCCGGCATCGGCAAGGCGTCCTTCGGCGACGACAAGCTGGCCGAGAACATCCGCGCGTTCGTCGATGCGGTGCAGAAGGCCAAGCCGTCGGGCGCCAAGGGCACCTATCTGCGCAAGGCCGCCCTGTCCTCCACCATGGGGGCGGGTATCCGCGTCGACGTGTCCGCCTTCTCGGCGGGCTGATCGCGCCAGAGATGACGCCGCGTCCCCAGGGGCGCGGCGGACAGGAGGCGGGGCGCCGTTCCCATCGGGGAGGGGCGACCCGGTCTTCCGAACCTGTCCATGACCGGATGTGGCGCATGCCTTGATGGCCCCCGCGGGGGCCGCACACGGAAGACGGGGATTGCCGGATTGGGGCGGATCATCCGCCCGCACTGGTTGTTCCGTTGCAAAGGACAGGCGAACCGGAAGGGCGGCCCTGGTGGCCGGGCCTTCCTTGGGTAAACCCGGCCTGCCAGGCCATGTCTGGCGGGCCACGACGGAGACGGGAATTGGACCGTACGGAGAAGCGGGAGTTTGTTGCCTCCCTCGCGGCCGTGTTCGCCGATACGTCCATGGTCGTTGTCACCCGCAATGACGGGCTGACGGTGGCTGATGCGACGGAATTGCGGCGGCGTGTGCGTGCGGCTGGAGCGACTTACAAGGTCGCGAAGAACCGGCTGGCCAACCTCGCCCTGGCAGGGACCCGATTCGAAGGCATCTCGCCGCTGCTGAAGGGGCCGACCGCATTGTCGTGGTCGGCGGATCCTGTGGCCGTGGCCAAGGTGCTTGTCGAGTTCGCCAAGACCAACGAAAAGCTTGTCGTGCTCGGTGGAGCGCTCGGACCCCAGACACTGAATGTGGATGGGATCAAGGCGCTGGCCGAGCTGCCGTCCCTGGATACGCTCCGGGCGCAGCTGGTGGGGCTCATCTCCACGCCGGCCACGCGCATCGCGGGTGTCCTCCAGGCGCCGGCCGGACAGCTTGCGCGGGTTTTCGGGGCCTACGCCAAGAAGGACGAGGCTGCCTGAGCCATTTGCGTTCCGCAGGCGCGGAACGATGAAATTCGCACAGTCTCGTGAAATCGGGATTGTGTTGCGCCAATCAGTGTATAAATTAGGAAGACCGAATCATGGCCGATCTGACCAAACTCGTTGACGAGCTGTCCGCCCTCACCGTTCTCGAGGCCGCCGAGCTCTCCAAGCTGCTCGAAGAGAAGTGGGGCGTTTCCGCCGCCGCTCCGGTTGCAGTTGCCGCCGCGCCGGCCGCTGCCGCTGCCCCGGTGGAAGAGCAGACCGAATTCACCGTGGTCCTCGCGAAGGCCGGTGACAAGAAGATCAACGTCATCAAGGAAATCCGCACCATCACCGGCCTGGGCCTGAAGGAAGCCAAGGATCTGGTCGAAGGCGCGCCGAAGACCGTGAAGGAAGGCGTCACCAAGGACGAAGCCGAGAAGATCAAGAAGGTTCTTGAAGACAACGGCGCGTCCGTCGAAGTGAAGTAATCTGCGGGTTGCCGGCGGTTCCCTGCGGGCCGTCGCTCCTGATCTAACCGAGCGAGGGCGGGACACCTGATGGTTCCCGCCCCCTTGGCCGTTCTGGCGCCCTGACCGTGAGGTCTCGGGCGCCTTTGGCGGTAGAGGACCCATCCTTCGGGGGTGGGTAGGTTGCAGGGCCGCTGCCGGCCCGCAACCGCACACGGCGGTATTTGATGGCCCGTTTCCGGTCGCCGCGGCGTTTGCCGCAGGGCGCGGGGATTTGGGGCCGTTGGGGATGGGGGCAGGATAGACGATGAACGCGATTACGAAATCGTTCACGGGACGCAAGCGCATCCGCAAGAGCTTCGGGCGGATACCCGAAATCGCTCCGATGCCCAATCTGATCGATGTGCAGCGCGCCAGCTACGAGGCGTTCCTGCAGATGAACGTGTCCGCCGACAGCCGGACGCAGACCGGTCTGCAGGAAGTGTTCCGTTCGGTTTTCCCGATCAATGATTTCGCCGGCCGTGGCCGGCTCGAGTTCGTCAACTACGAACTCGAGGAGCCGAAATACGACGTCGAGGAATGCATCCAGCGCGGCCTGACCTTCGCGGCCCCGCTGAAGGTGGTTCTGCGTCTGATCGTCTGGGACGTGGACGAGGACACGGGTTCGCGCTCGATCCGCGACATCAAGGAGCAGCCGGTCTACATGGGCGACATGCCGCTCATGACCGACAACGGCACCTTCATCATCAACGGGACCGAGCGCGTCATCGTCAGCCAGATGCACCGCAGCCCCGGCGTGTTCTTCGACCACGACAAGGGCAAGACCCATTCGTCGGGCAAGTTCCTGTTCGCCGCCCGCGTCATTCCCTATCGCGGCTCGTGGCTCGATTTCGAATTCGACAGCAAGGACCTGATCTACGTCCGCATCGATCGCAAGCGCAAGCTGCCGGTGACGACGCTGCTGTACGCCCTCGAAGGCGCGTCCTCGTCCGCCGCGCGCGCCGCCAAGGCCGCCGAGGGCGGCGACGTGGACGCGATGGACATCCAGGGCATGGATGCCGACGAGATCCTGGGCTATTTCTATGGCCAGGTCGTCTTCGTGAAGACGTCCAAGGGCTGGGCGCGTCCCTTCGACGCCGAATCGTTCCGTGGCTTGAAGCTGCTGGAGCCGCTGATCGACGCCGAGACCGGCGAGGTGGTGGCCGAGGCCGACGCCAAGCTGACGGCGCGGATGGTCCGCAAGATCGCCGAGAAGACAAAGGACGTGCTGGTCGGCGCCGCCGGCCTGATCGGCCGCTACGTTGCCTATGACCTTGTCAATCCGGAAACCGGCGAGATCTATGCCGAGGCCGGCGAGGAGCTGACCGAGGCGCGTCTCGAGGCGCTGGAGGAGGCCGGTCTCGACCGTCTGCCGACGCTGGCCATCGACGCCTCCAACGGTCCGTGGATCCGCAACACGCTGACGGTCGACAAGAACGCGACGCGCGACGATGCGCTGACCGACATCTATCGCGTCATGCGCCCCGGCGAGCCGCCGACCCCCGAGACGGCCGAGGCGATGTTCTCCGGCCTGTTCTTCGACGCGGACCGGTACGACCTGTCGGCCGTCGGCCGCGTGAAGATGAACATGCGCCTGGGGCTGGACGCGCCGGACACCATCCGCGTCCTGCGCAAGGAAGACATCCTGCGTACCATCAAGATCATGTGCGAGCTGAAGGACGGGCGCGGCACGATCGACGACATCGACAATCTAGGCAACCGTCGCGTGCGCTCGGTCGGCGAACTGATGGAAAACCAGTATCGCGTCGGCCTGCTGCGCATGGAGCGCGCGATCCGCGAGCGCATGGGCTCGGTCGATATCGACACCGTGATGCCGCATGACCTGATCAACGCGAAGCCGGCCGCCGCCGCGGTGCGCGAGTTCTTCGGCTCGTCGCAGCTCAGCCAGTTCATGGACCAGACCAACCCGCTGTCCGAGGTCACGCACAAGCGCCGCCTGTCGGCTCTCGGGCCGGGCGGCCTGACGCGCGAGCGCGCGGGCTTCGAGGTTCGTGACGTGCATCCGACCCATTACGGCCGCATCTGTCCGATCGAGACGCCGGAAGGCCCGAACATCGGCCTGATCAACTCGCTGGCGACCTATGCGAAGGTCAACAAGTACGGCTTCATCGAGACCCCGTACCGCCTCGTGCGGGACGGCGTCCTTCAGGACGGGTGGAAGTACCTGTCCGCGATGGAGGAGGAGAAGCTGATCGTCGCCCAGGCCGATGCCCGGCAGGACGTCGAGGGCAAGCTGACGGACGAGCTTGTTTCCGTGCGACGAGGCGGTGATTTCCGCCTGGTCAAGCCGGAAGAGGTCACGGCCTGCGACGTGTCGCCCAAGCAGCTTGTCTCGGTCGCCGCGGCGCTGATCCCGTTCCTGGAGAACGACGACGCCAACCGCGCGCTGATGGGATCGAACATGCAGCGCCAGGCGGTGCCGCTGGTGCGTTCGGACGCGCCGCTGGTCGGCACGGGCATGGAGGCCGCGGTCGCCCATGATTCCGGCGCGACCATCGTGGCGCGTCGCGGGGGCATCATCGACCAGATCGACGGCGCGCGCATCGTGGTCCGTGCGACCGACGAGGCCGGGGCGACCCAGGGCGTCGATATCTATCGGCTGCGCAAGTACATGCGCTCCAACCAGTCGACCTGCATCAACCAGCGTCCGCTGGTGCGCGTGGGCGACCGGGTGCGCGGCGGCGACATCATCGCCGATGGTCCGTCGACCGAGCTGGGCGAACTGGCCCTGGGTCGGAACGTGCTGGTCGCGTTCATGCCGTGGAACGGGTACAATTTCGAGGATTCGATCCTGATTTCCGAGCGCATCGCGCGCGATGACGTCTTCACCTCGATCCATATCGAGGAATTCGAGGTCATGGCCCGCGACACCAAGCTGGGCCAGGAGGAAATCACCCGCGACATCCCCAATGTGGGCGAGGAAGCGCTGCGCAACCTCGACGAGGCGGGCATCGTCTATGTCGGCGCCGAGGTGAACCCCGGCGATATCCTGGTCGGCAAGGTGACGCCGAAGGGCGAAAGCCCGATGACGCCGGAAGAGAAGCTGCTGCGCGCGATCTTCGGCGAAAAGGCGTCCGACGTCCGCGACACGTCGCTGAAGCTGCCGCCCGGCACCACGGGCACGATCGTCGACGTGCGCGTCTTCTCGCGTCGCGGTGTCGACAAGGACGAGCGCGCGATGGCGATCGAGCGCGCGGAAATCGAGCGTCTGGCCAAGGATCGCGACGACGAGCGCGCGATCCAGGAGCGGTCGTTCTATAACCGCCTGCGCGAGCGCCTGGTCGGTCAGGTCGCCGGCACCGGCTTCAAGGGCCTGCGTTCGGGCACCGAGATCACCGACGAGGTTCTGGCCGAGCATCCGCGTGGCGCGTGGCGGAACATCACCGTCGCCTCCGACGCTGTGATGGTGGAGCTGGAGGTGCTGCGGCGCGAGTTCGATGCGGCGGTGGCCCGGATCCAGGCGCGCTTCGAAAGCAAGGTCGAGAAGCTGCAGCGCGGCGACGAGCTGCCCCCGGGCGTGATGAAGATGGTCAAGGTCTTCGTCGCGGTGAAGCGCAAGCTGCAGCCGGGCGACAAGATGGCCGGCCGCCATGGCAACAAGGGTGTCGTCTCGCGCGTCGTGCCGGTCGAGGACATGCCGTTCCTCGAGGACGGCACGCCGGTCGATCTGGTGCTGAACCCGCTGGGCGTGCCGTCGCGCATGAACGTCGGGCAGATCCTGGAAACCCATCTGGGCTGGGCGTGCGCCAATATCGGCCGAGGCATCGGCGAACTGGTCGACGACTACCAGCGTACCGGCGAGAAGAAGCAGGAACTGCTGGGCCGCCTGAAATCGGTCTATGGCGACAAGGTGTATGACGACGCGATCGTCGACCTGCCGAACGAACAGCTGGTCGAACTGGCGAACAACCTGCGCAAGGGCGTGCCGATCGCGACGCCGGTGTTCGACGGCGCGTCGATCCCGGACATCGAGGCGATGCTGGAAAGTGCCGGGGTGAACAAGTCCGGCCAGTCGCAGCTGATCGATGGCCGCACGGGCGAACCGTTCGAGCGTCAGACCACGGTCGGCTACATCTACATGCTGAAGCTGCATCACCTGGTCGACGACAAGATCCATGCGCGGTCCATCGGTCCGTACTCGCTGGTGACCCAGCAGCCGCTGGGAGGCAAGGCGCAGTTCGGTGGCCAGCGGTTCGGCGAGATGGAAGTGTGGGCGCTGGAAGCCTACGGCGCGGCCTATACCTTGCAGGAAATGCTGACGGTGAAGTCGGACGACGTGTCCGGCCGCACCAAGGTCTACGAGGCGATCGTGCGCGAGCAGGACGATTTCGAGGCCGGCATTCCCGAGAGCTTCAACGTGCTCATCAAGGAGCTGAAATCGCTCGGCCTGAACGTGGATCTGGAGCAGAGCGGCAATGACTGACGCTTTCGTCGGTCGCTCCATTCTCTCTTCGACTGTTTTCTTCTCAGGGACGGGGGTGGCCGGCAGGGCCGCCTCCGCCCGGTTCCCCCAGGGGGTTTACGGCGCATGAACGAACTCATGAAGATCCTGGGCCAGACCGGCCAGGCCATGACCTTCGACCAGATCAAGATCCAGCTCGCCTCGTCCGAGCAGATCCGGTCCTGGTCCTATGGCGAGATCAAGAAGCCCGAGACCATCAACTATCGCACGTTCAAGCCGGAACGCGACGGGCTGTTCTGTGCGCGGATCTTTGGTCCGATCAAGGACTACGAGTGCCTGTGCGGCAAGTACAAGCGCATGAAGTTCCGCGGCATCGTCTGCGAGAAGTGCGGTGTCGAGGTGACGCTGGCCAAGGTCCGGCGCGAGCGCATGGGCCATATCGAGCTGGCGAGCCCGGTCGCGCATATCTGGTTCCTGAAGTCGCTGCCCAGCCGCATCGGCCTGATGGTCGACATGACGCTGAAGGATCTGGAGAAGATCCTGTATTTCGAGAGCTATGTCGTTCTCGAGCCCGGCACGTCGCCGCTGAAGCAGTACAGCCTGCTGACCGAAGACCAGTACCTGGACGTCATGGATGAGCATGGCGAAGAGGGGATCGAGGTCGGGATCGGTGCCGAGGCGATCAAGAAGGTTCTCGAGCGCATCGACTGCAAGGCCGACAAGGAGCGCCTGCGCCAGGAGCTGAAGGACACGACGTCCGAAGCCAAGCGCAAGAAGCTGGTCAAGCGCCTGAAGCTGATCGAGGCGTTCGCCGACAGCGATTCGCGTCCCGAATGGATGATCATGGATCTGATCCCGGTGATTCCGCCGGAACTGCGTCCGCTGGTCCCGCTGGATGGCGGCCGTTTCGCGACGTCCGACCTGAACGACCTGTACCGCCGCGTCATCAACCGCAACAACCGCCTGAAGCGGCTGATCGAGCTGCGCGCGCCGGACATCATCGTCCGGAACGAGAAGCGCATGCTTCAGGAATCGGTCGATGCGCTGTTCGACAACGGCCGTCGCGGCCGCGCGATCACGGGCGCCAACAAGCGCCCGCTGAAGTCGCTGTCCGACATGCTGAAGGGCAAGCAGGGACGGTTCCGCCAGAACCTGCTGGGCAAGCGCGTCGATTATTCCGGCCGTTCGGTCATCGTGGTCGGCCCCGAGCTGAAGCTGCATCAGTGCGGCCTGCCGAAGAAGATGGCGCTGGAGCTGTTCAAGCCGTTCATCTACTCGAAGCTGGAAAAGTACGGCCACGCCACCACCATCAAGGCCGCGAAGCGGATGGTGGAAAAGGAGCGTCCCGAGGTCTGGGACATCCTGGAAGAGGTGATCCGCGAGCATCCGGTGATGCTGAACCGCGCGCCGACGCTGCATCGCCTGGGCATCCAGGCGTTCGAGCCGGTGCTGATCGAAGGCAAGGCGATCCAGCTCCATCCGCTGGTCTGCACCGCCTTCAACGCGGATTTCGACGGCGACCAGATGGCCGTGCACGTCCCGCTGAGCCTCGAGGCGCAGCTGGAAGCGCGCGTGCTGATGATGTCGACGAACAACATCCTCAGCCCCGCGAACGGCAAGCCGATCATCGTGCCGTCCCAGGACATCGTGCTGGGCCTGTATTATCTGAGCCTGGAGACGCCGGAATTCCTGGTGACCCCGGACCGGAACGAATATGACGCCGAAGGCCGGGTCACGGTGACGGGCGCGTCGTCGTTCGCGACGATCGGCGAGGTCGAGTATGCCTTGTCGGCCGGCGCGATCAAGCTGCACGACAAGATCGTCGCGCGCTTCGACACGGTCGATGCCGAGGGCAAGCCGGTGCGCCAGACGGTCGTCACGACGCCGGGCCGCATGCTGATCGCGCAGATCCTGCCGCGCCATCCGGCGATTCCCTTCACGCTGATCAACAAGCAGCTGACGAAGAAGAACGTCTCGGACGTTATCGACGCGGTCTACCGCCATTGCGGCCAGAAGGAATGCGTCATCTTCTGCGACCGGCTGATGGGGCTGGGCTTCCGTCACGCGGCGAAGGCCGGTATCTCGTTCGGCAAGGATGACATGATCATCCCGGTCGAGAAGAAGGAGCTGGTCGATCGCACCGCGACCGAGGTCAAGGAGTTCGAGCAGCAGTACCAGGACGGCCTGATCACCGCCGGCGAGCGCTACAACAAGGTGGTCGACGCCTGGTCGCGCTGCACGGACGAGGTGCAGGCCGCGATGATGAAGGAGATCTCGCGACAGGAGGTCGGCAAGGTCACGAACTCGGTGTGGATGATGAGCCACTCCGGTGCCCGTGGGTCGCCGGCGCAGATGAAGCAGCTGGCCGGCATGCGCGGCCTGATGGCCAAGCCGTCGGGCGAGATCATCGAGCAGCCGATCATCGCCAACTTCAAGGAAGGCCTGTCGGTTCTCGACTACTTCACCTCGACCCACGGCGCGCGCAAGGGCCTGGCCGATACGGCGCTGAAGACCGCGAACTCGGGCTACCTGACCCGTCGCCTCGTCGACGTCGCGCAGGACTGCATTATCGTCGAGGACGATTGCGGTTCCGAGCGCGGGCTGACGGTGCGCGCGGTGATGGATGGCGGCGAGATCGTGTCTTCGCTGTCCGAACGCATTCTCGGCCGCACGGTCGCCGCGGACATCATCGACCCGGCAACGGGCGCGGTGCTGCTGAAGCGCGACTCGCTGATCGAGGAGGCGCAGGCCGAGAAGATCGAGAAGGCGGGCGTCGAGAGCGTGCTGATCCGTTCGGTGCTGACCTGCGAAAGCCGGGTCGGCGTCTGCGGCCTGTGCTATGGCCGCGACCTGGCACGCGGCACGCCGGTCAATATCGGCGAGGCCGTCGGCGTGATCGCGGCCCAGTCGATCGGCGAGCCGGGCACCCAGCTGACCATGCGTACCTTCCATATCGGCGGTGCGGCACAGCGTGGCGCCGAACAGTCGATGGTCGAGGCGTCGCGTGACGGCAAGGTGACGATCAACAACCGCAACGTCGTCCATAACAGCCAGAACGTCCCCATCGTGATGTCGCGCAACTGCGAGATCGTGCTGACGGACGAGAAGGGAACCGAACGCGGACGCTACCGCGTGCCGTATGGCGCCCGCCTGCTGGTGGACGAGGGGGCGTCGGTCACCCGTGCGCAGAAGATGGCCGAGTGGGACCCGTACACCCTGCCGATCATCACCGAGCAGTCGGGAACGGTGGAATATCTCGACCTGATCGATTCCATCACCCTGGTGGAGCGGATGGACGAGGTCACCGGCCTGACCTCCAAGGTCGTCGTCGACTACAAGCAGGCGGCGAAGGGGGTGGACCTGCGTCCGCGCCTGCAGCTGAAGGATGCGAACGGTCACGTCATAAAGCTGTCGAACGGCAACGACGCCCGCTACTTCCTGTCGCCCGATTCGCTGCTGTCGGTCGAGAACGGCGCGCAGGTCAGCGCGGGCGACGTGCTGGCCCGCATCCCGCGCGAGGGGTCGAAGACCCGCGACATCACCGGTGGTCTGCCGCGTGTCGCGGAATTGTTCGAGGCCCGTCGTCCGAAGGATCACGCGATCATCTCGGAGACCGACGGCCGCGTGGAATTCGGCAAGGACTACAAGGCCAAGCGCCGCGTCATCGTGAAGAACGACGAGACCGGCGAGGAAACCGACTACCTGATCCCCAAGGGCAAGCATGTGTCGGTCCAGGAAGGCGATTTCGTCCGCGTGGGCGATCCGCTGGTCGACGGTCCGCGCGTGCCGCATGACATCCTGAAGGTCCTGGGGGTCGAGGCCCTGTCGGACTACCTCGTGAACGAGATCCAGGACGTCTATCGTCTGCAGGGCGTGAAGATCAACGACAAGCATATCGAGGTAATCGTTCGCCAGATGCTCCAGAAGGTCGAGATCCTGGAGCCCGGCGACACGACCTACCTGATTGGCGAGACGGTGGATCGGATCGAGTTCGAGACCGAGAACACGAAGCGTCTGAACGCGGGCGAGCGGGCGGCGGCGGCGATGCCTGTCCTCCAGGGCATCACCAAGGCCTCGCTGCAGACCCAGTCCTTCATCTCGGCCGCGTCGTTCCAGGAGACCACCCGCGTGCTGACCGAGGCCGCCACGGCGGGCAAGAAGGACACGCTGAACGGCCTGAAGGAAAACGTGATCGTGGGCCGTCTGATCCCCGCGGGCACGGGCAGCGTCATGAACAAGCTGCGGGCCATTGCTGCCGGACAGGACCGTGAGCGCATCGCGCAGGCGCGCCCTGTGGTGACGAAGGCGGACTGAGCCGCCGGGAATCGGAAAAAAGGCCGGGTGGCGACACCCGGCCTTTTTTTTGGCCGAGTCCGGGCTGGCGCGAATCGGACAGGTGTGGGATAGGCCGTCAGCACGCGCGGATCTGCCGTCGCCGCATGTCAGATGCGGTGGTCGGACGTGGGTGTTTCGGCGGAATTCGGCCGCGAATCCCGAGGTACTACTTGACTCCGGGTCGCGCGCCTCGTAGGTTCCGCGCCCTCGGCTAGCCCCGTCTCGCAGGACGTCGTTGGCCGTCGAATGCAGCATGCAGGCATGCGGTGCCGTGGCCCTCAGGGGTCGCCAAGGCCGGATGTTAATATGATGCCCAGGCGAATGATGCTCATTCGATGGGATTTTGTTGTGAACGACAGTCGGCAGCCCGATACGCGGTTGGCCGGCCGAAATTTGTAAGGATCGGGAAAGGCGTATGCCGACCATCAACCAGCTGATCGCCAAAGGCCGCGAGCCCGCAGCCAAGCGCAACAAGGTGCCTGCGCTGCAGGGTTGCCCGCAGAAGCGCGGCGTCTGCACGCGCGTCTACACAACGACACCGAAGAAGCCGAACTCGGCCCTGCGTAAGGTTGCCAAGGTGCGTCTGACGAACGGCTATGAGGTCGTCAGCTACATCCCGGGTGAAGGCCACAACCTGCAGGAGCACAGTGTGGTCCTGATCCGCGGCGGCCGCGTCAAGGATCTTCCGGGCGTGCGCTATCACATCCTGCGTGGCGTTCTGGATACCCAGGGTATCGCCAAGCGTCGTCAGCGTCGCTCGCTCTATGGCGCGAAGCGTCCGAAGTAAAAGGAATAACCAGGCATGAGTCGCCGTCATCGCGCCGTGAAGCGCGAGATTCTTCCCGATCCGAAATTTGGTGACGTCGTCATCACGCGCTTCATGAATGCGCTGATGTATGACGGCAAGAAGTCCACCGCCGAAGGCATCGTCTATGGTGCCCTTGAGGTGATGCGTCGTCGCGGCGGTGCGTCCGCCGACCCTGTGGTGATGTTCCACGGCGCCCTGGACAATGTGAAGCCGGCCGTCGAGGTTCGCTCGCGGCGCGTCGGCGGCGCGACCTACCAGGTGCCCGTCGAGGTTCGTGCCGAGCGCCGCCAGGCGCTGGCCATCCGCTGGCTGATCGACGCCTCGCGCAAGCGCGGCGAGAACACGATGCAGGAGCGCCTGTCCAACGAGCTGCTCGACGCGGTCAACAATCGCGGCGCCGCCGTGAAGAAGCGCGAAGACACGCATCGCATGGCCGAGGCGAACAAGGCGTTCAGCCATTACCGCTGGTAAGGGCTGCTGGTCCGGTCTAAAGACCGGCACGCTTCCGGTTAGGAACATTTCAACCCGACTCCCGGCCTGAACGCCGAGGTAACGGAGACAGACGATGGCAAAGGCTAAATTCGAGCGGACGAAGCCGCACTGCAATATCGGCACGATCGGCCATGTCGACCATGGCAAGACGTCGCTGACGGCCGCGATCACCAAGACGCTGGCGAAGACCGGTGGCGCCACCTTCAAGGCGTACGACCAGATCGACGCCGCGCCGGAAGAGCGCGCGCGCGGCATCACGATTTCGACCGCCCACGTCGAGTACGAGACCGCGAAGCGCCACTACGCGCACGTCGACTGCCCCGGTCACGCCGACTACGTGAAGAACATGATCACCGGTGCCGCCCAGATGGACGGCGCGATCCTGGTGGTGTCGGCCGCTGACGGCCCGATGCCGCAGACCCGCGAGCACATCCTGCTGGCCCGCCAGGTCGGCGTCCCGGCGCTGGTCGTCTTCCTGAACAAAGTCGATCAGGTCGACGATCCGGAACTGCTGGAACTGGTCGAGATGGAAGTGCGCGAGCTTCTGTCCGCCTATCAGTTCCCGGGCGATGATATCCCCATCATCAAGGGTTCGGCCCTGGTGACGCTGGAAGACGGCGATCCGGAGATCGGTGAGAACCGCGTGCGCGACCTGATGGATGCGGTTGACGCCTACATCCCGCAGCCGGAGCGTCCGATCGACCGTCCGTTCCTGATGCCGATCGAAGACGTGTTCTCGATCTCGGGCCGCGGCACCGTGGTGACCGGCCGTGTCGAGCGCGGCGTCGTGAACGTCGGTGACGAAATCGAGATCGTCGGCCTGCGCAACACGCAGAAGACCACGGTCACGGGCGTCGAGATGTTCCGCAAGCTGCTGGATCGCGGAGAGGCCGGCGACAACATCGGCGCGCTGGTGCGTGGCACGAAGCGTGAAGACGTCGAGCGCGGCCAGGTCCTGGCGAAGCCGGGCTCCATCACCCCGCACACGAAGTTCAAGGCCGAGGCTTACATCCTGACGAAGGAAGAGGGTGGCCGTCACACGCCGTTCTTCACCAATTATCGTCCGCAGTTCTACTTCCGTACCACGGACGTGACGGGCGTCGTGCACCTCCCCGAGGGCACGGAAATGGTGATGCCGGGCGACAACATCGCCATGGATGTCGAGCTGATCGCTCCGATCGCCATGGACGAGGGCCTGCGTTTCGCTATCCGCGAGGGCGGCCGCACGGTCGGCGCCGGCGTGGTGGCGACGATCACGGCCTGATCGGCTCTTAGGCAGAACTGGCGACCCCGGTCGGAGCGATCCGGCCGGGGTCTCCTTTGGCGGCTCGGGTTCCCCCGAACCAGTAAAGTTGGACTGAACAGACGATGGACAACCAGAACATCCGCATTCGCCTGAAGGCGTACGATCATCGGGTGCTCGACAACAGCACCAAAGAGATCGTCAACACGGCGAAGCGTACGGGTGCGCGGGTTCGGGGTCCTATCCCGCTGCCGACGCATATCGAACGGTTCACCGTGAACCGCTCTCCCCACGTGGACAAGAAAAGCCGCGAGCAGTTCGAGATTCGGACTCATCGCCGGCTGCTCGACATTGTCGAGCCGACCCCGCAGACCGTGGACGCCCTCATGAAGCTCGACCTCGCCGCTGGCGTGGATGTCGAGATCAAACTTTAAGGTCCAGACGATGCGCACCGGATTGATCGCAAAGAAGCTGGGCATGACCCGGCTGTTTAAGGAAGACGGCACCCATGTGCCTGTCACCGTCCTGCATGTGGATAATTTGCAGGTGGTGGACGTCCGTACCCAGGACCGCGACGGCTACACCGCCGTGCAGCTGGGTTTCGGCGATGCCAAGGTGAAGAACGTCTCCAAACCGAACCGCGGCCATTTTGCCCGTGTGAAGGTTGAGCCCAAGAAGAAGCTGGCCGAGTTCCGCGTTGCGGAAGACGCCGTCCTGGAATCGGGCGCCACGCTGTCGGCCGCCCATTTCGTGGTGGGACAGAAGGTCGACGTGACCTCCACCAGCAAGGGCAAGGGCTTTGCCGGCGCGATGAAGCGCTGGAACTTCGCGGGTCTCGAGGCCACCCACGGCGTGTCCGTCAGCCATCGTTCGCATGGCTCGACCGGTAACCGCCAGGACCCGGGCAAGACCTTCAAGAACAAGAAAATGGCCGGCCATCTCGGGTCCGAGCGCGTGACCACCCTCAATCTCGAGGTGGCGGCGGTGGATGCCGAGAAGAATCTGCTCATGGTCCGTGGCTCGGTGCCCGGCGGAAAGAACGAGCTGGTTCTGGTTCGTGATGCGATCAAGAAGGCCCGTCATGCCGAGGCGCCGTATCCGGCGGCCCTGGTTGCGGCTGCGGGCTGAGGATAGAGGGCAATGGATTACGAGATCAAAACCCTCGATAACGGAAGCGCCGGTACGGCCGTCCTTCCGGACGAGATTTTCGGGGCGACCCCGCGGGCCGACATCATGGCGCGCGTCGTGCACTGGCAGCTGGCCAAGCGCCGCGCCGGGACGCACAAGGTCAAGGGGATGGGCGAAGTCTCCGGCACGACCAAGAAGCCGTACCGCCAGAAGGGCACCGGCAGCGCCCGCCAGGGCTCGCTGCGTGCGCCGCAGTACCGCACCGGTGGCGCCGTTCATGGCCCGGTCGTCCGTGACCATGGCTATGACCTGCCGAAGAAGGTGCGTCGCCTGGGCCTGATTTCCGCGCTGTCGCAGAAGGCCGCGGAAGGCAAGCTGGTGGTGCTGGACGCCGCGACCGTGTCGGGCAAGACGTCCGACCTGGCCGCGAAGGTGAAGGCCCTGGGCTGGAAGTCGGTCCTGATCGTGGATGCTACGGTCGAGGAGAATTTCGGCCGCGCCGCCCGCAACCTGCCGAAGATCGACGCGCTGCCGACCGTGGGCGCGAACGTCTACGACATCCTCAACCACGATGTGCTGGCGATCACCCGCGCCGGCGTCGAAGGCCTGAAGGAGCGCCTGGCATGACCAACGTGCTCGCAATCCGCAAGAAGGCGGAGCGCATGTCGCGCGAGGCGATGTACGACATCGTCCGCGCGCCGCTGATCACCGAGAAGGCGACCGCGCTTTCCGAGAAGAATCAGGTGGCCTTCAAGGTCGCGATCGACGCCACGAAGCCGGAGATCAAGGTCGCGGTGGAGACGCTGTTCGGCGTGAAGGTCCTGGGCGTGAACACCCTTGTCCAGAAGGGCAAGACCAAGCGCTTCAAGGGCCGTCCCGGCCAGCGTTCGGATGTGAAAAAGGCGTTTGTGCAGCTTGCCGAGGGTCAGTCCATCGACCTGACCGCGAAGCTGGTCTGACGCGGGGTAGCAAGACATGGCACTCAAGCACTTTAACCCGGTCACCCCCAGCCTGCGCGGGACGGTCCTGATCGACCGCAAGGAGCTCTGGAAGGGTAAGCCCGTCAAGGGCCTGACCGAAGGCAAGAACAAGTCCGGCGGACGCAACAACCATGGGCGCACGACCTCGCGCTTCATCGGTGGCGGCCACAAGCAGTCCTATCGTCACGTCGATTTCAAGCGGCGGAAGTTCGATGTGGTCGGCACGGTCGAGCGTCTGGAGTATGACCCGAACCGCACCGCCTTCATCGCGCTGGTGAAGTACGAGGACGGCGAGCTGGCGTACATCCTGGCGCCGCAGCGCCTGAAGGTGGGCGACCAGGTGGTGGCCGGCGCGCGCGTCGACATCAAGCCGGGCAACGCGATGCCGCTGTCGGCCATTCCGGTCGGCACCATCGTGCATAATATCGAGCTGAAGCAGGGCGCGGGCGGCAAGATGGCGCGGTCGGCGGGCACCTATGCCCAGCTGGTCGGCAAGGATGCCGGCTATGCCCAGATCAAGCTGCAGTCCGGTGAACTGCGCGTCGTTCGCGGCGAATGCATGGCGACCGTCGGTGCGGTGTCCAATCCGGACAACATGAACCAGCATCTCGGCAAGGCGGGCCGCAACCGCTGGCTGGGTCGTCGTCCGCACAATCGTGGCGTCGTGATGAACCCGGTCGACCATCCGCATGGCGGTGGTGAAGGTCGCACCTCGGGCGGCCGTCATCCGGTCACGCCGTGGGGCAAGCCGACGAAGGGTTACAAGACCAGGGTCAACAAGCGTACGGACAGTCTGATTATCCGTCGCCGGAAGACCGGCAAGTAAGGGGCAAAGAAGATGGCACGTTCCGTCTGGAAGGGCCCGTTCGTGGACGGGTATCTACTGAACAAGGCCGATGCGTCGCGCGCGTCGGGCCGTAACGAGGTGATCAAGATCTGGTCGCGTCGCTCGACAATCCTGCCGCAGTTCGTCGGTCTGACGTTCGGCGTCTATAACGGGCGCAAGTTCCTGCCCGTGCAGGTGTCGGAGAACATGGTCGGGCACAAGTTCGGCGAGTTCTCGCCGACTCGTACCTTCACGGGTCACTCCTCGGACAAGAAAGCGAAGCGGGGCTGATCATGAGCAAGCCTAAGCATCCCCGCACGCTGGCGGAGACCGAGGCGCAGGCCCTGACGCGCAACATCCGCGTCAGCCCGCGCAAGCTGAACCTGGTCGCCGGCCTGATCCGCAACAAGCCCGCGTCGCAGGCCGTGGCGATCCTGACGTTCTCGAAGCGTCGGATTGCCCACGACGTCAAGAAGACGCTGGAGAGCGCGATCGCCAACGCCGAGAACAACCACCAGCTGGACGTCGACCAGCTGGTCGTCGTCCGGGCCGAGGTCGGCAAGTCGATCGTCATGCGCCGCTTCCATGCACGTGGCCGCGGCCGTTCGGCGCGCATCGAGAAGTTCTTCAGCCACCTGAAGATCGTCGTTGCCGAACGCGCGGCAGAGGCTGAGACAACCGAGCAGAAGGCGGCCTGATCATGGGACACAAAGTCAATCCGATCGGGCTGCGGCTCGGCATCAACCGCACCTGGGACAGCCGTTGGTATGCCGGCGCCGACTATTCGCGCCTGCTGCATGACGACCTGAAGCTGCGCTCGCACCTGCGTCGCAAGCTGTCCGGCGCGGGCGTGTCCCGTGTGGTCATCGAACGTCCGGCCAAGAAGCCCCGCGTGACGATCTATGCCGCCCGTCCGGGCGTCGTGATCGGCAAGAAGGGCCAGGACATCGACGTGCTGCGCAAGGACCTGGCCCGCATGGCCAAGACCGACGTCGCGCTGAACATCGTCGAGATCCGCAAGCCGGAAATCGACGCGACGCTGGTTGCCGAGAACATCGCCCAGCAGCTGGAGCGCCGCGTGGCGTTCCGTCGTGCGATGAAGCGCGCCGTGCAGTCCGCCATGCGTCTGGGCGCCCAGGGTATCCGGATCAATTGCGGCGGCCGTCTGGGCGGTGCGGAAATTGCGCGCGTCGAATGGTACCGCGAGGGTCGGGTTCCGCTGCACACGCTGCGCGCGGACATCGATTACGGCGTGGCCACGGCGAAGACCACCTATGGCACCTGCGGTGTGAAGGTGTGGATCTTCAAGGGCGAGATCCTTGCCCAGGATCCGATGGCGCAGGATCGTCGCGCCGCCGAGCAGGCCCCGCAGCGCTGAGCTGCGGGACTTAGGACCGAGAAGGGCGCCAGGCGGCGCGTGAGGATTTAGAGCAATGCTTTCCCCAAAGCGGACAAAGTACCGCAAGGCCCACAAGGGCCGCATTCATGGGCTGGCGAAAGGCGGGACGACGCTGAATTTCGGTGCGTTCGGCCTGAAGGCCCTGGAGCCGGAGCGGGTGACCGCCCGGCAGATCGAAGCTTCCCGCCGGGCCATCACCCGCGCGATGAAGCGTGCCGGTCGCGTGTGGATTCGGATCTTTCCCGATCTTCCCGTCTCGACAAAGCCGGCGGAAGTGCGTATGGGCTCCGGCAAGGGATCGCCGGAGTACTGGGTGGCCCGTGTTAAGCCGGGTCGTATCCTGTTCGAGATCGAAGGTGTTCCGCCGGAGCTGGCGCGTGAAGCGCTGGCCCTCGGTGCTGCGAAGCTGCCGATCAAGACCAAATTCGTGACCCGTATCGGAGAGGCGTGAGATGGCAAAGGCAACCAAGCCGGCCGATCTGCGTGCCAAGACCGCCGAGGAACTGGAGACGCTTCTCATCGACCTGAAGCGCGAGCAGTTCAACCTGCGGTTCCAGCGCGCGACTGGCCAGAATGAGGGACAGGCTCGTTTTCGCGAGGTGCGGCGTGATATCGCCCGCGTGAAGACGATCGCGTCCCAGGCGGCGAAGAAGAATGCGGCCGGCGCAGGTGCGCCGGCCGCCAAGTCCTGAAGGGAGACGGGCGATGCCGAGGCGCGTCCTGACCGGACGGGTGACCAGCGACAAGATGGACAAGACGGTCACCGTTCTTGTCGATCGTCGGGTCATTCATCCGCTGTATAAGAAGTTCATTCGTCGCTCCAAGAAGTACGCGGCGCATGATGAACTGAACGAGTGCAAGATTGGGGACATGGTGCGCATTGAAGAATGCAAGCCGATCTCCAAGCGCAAGACCTGGACCGTGGTTGTCCGGAATGGTGCCCAGCTGGGTGCCGCCGACGCCGCGTCCGGCGCGCAGGCGTAAGAAGGGCATAGGCTATGATCCATCCCGAGACCAACCTGGACGTCGCCGATAATTCGGGCGCGCGTCAGGTGCAGTGCATCAAGGTGCTGGGCGGTTCCAAGCGGAAGACCGCCTCGGTCGGCGACGTGATCGTCGTGTCCGTCAAGGAAGCGATCCCCCGCGGCAAGGTCAAGAAGGGCGACGTTCACCAGGCGGTGATCGTTCGCACGTCCTACCCGGTGCGTCGCGCCGATGGCAGCGCCATCCGCTTCGACCGTAACGCGGCCGTCCTGATCAACAAGCAGCAGGAGCCGATCGGCACCCGCATCTTCGGGCCGGTTGTGCGTGAACTGCGTGCGCGCAAGTTCATGAAGATCATTTCGCTGGCACCGGAGGTGCTGTGATGGCTGCGCGTATCAGGAAAGGCGACCAGGTCGTCGTGACCACCGGGTCCTCGAAGGGGATCCAGGGCGAGGTGCTCTCGGTCCGTCCCGATGACGGCAAGGCGGTTGTCCGTGGCGTTGCGGTGGCCAAGCGCCACACGCGCCCGAACCGCGCGGGCGAGCAGGGCGGCATCATCGAGAAAGAGATGCCGGTTCACCTGTCGAACCTGAAGCTGGTCGATCCCAAGAGCGGCAAGCCGACGCGCGTCGGTTTCCGGATTCTGGAAGACGGCCGCAAGGTCCGCGTCGCCAAGGCGACCGGCGAAGTCATCGAAGGCTGAGGAGGCGGGGATGTCTGAAGTGCAAGAGACCCGCCAGGTGGCGCGTCTGCAGAAGCTGTATCAGGACGAGTTGCGCGCGAAGCTGCGCGAGGAGTTCGGCTACAAGAACGTGATGCAGGTTCCGCATCTCGAGAAGATCGTTATCAACATGGGCGTGGGTGAGGCTGCGGGCGACCAGAAGAAGCTGGACACCGCCGTCGCCGAAATGACGCTGATCGCCGGCCAGAAGCCGGTGAAGACGGTCGCGAAGAAGGCAATTGCCGGCTTCAAGATTCGCGAAGGTCTGCCGATCGGCTGTAAGGTGACCCTGCGCCGCGCGCGGATGTATGAGTTCCTGGACCGTCTGGTGACCATTGCGCTGCCGCGCGTCCGCGATTTCCGCGGCCTGCCGGCGAACAAGGGTTTCGACGGCCGTGGCAATTTCGCCATGGGTCTGAAGGAACAGATCATCTTCCCGGAAATCGAGTACGACAAGGTCGACGATATCCGTGGGATGGACATCATCTTCGTGACCAGCGCGAAGACCGATGCGGAAGCGAAGGCTCTTCTGAAGGCGTTTGATCTGCCCTTCGCCGCGTAATTGCGGCGTTTGGGGCTTCCGCCAACAGGTCAGAAGACCTATTAGACACGTTGTTTGGAAAACCGTCGGGATGGCCCGACAGGTTCCGGAGGGTAGAACAAGGCATGGCCAAGATCTCCGCCGTTAACCGGAATGCCAAGCGTGCGCGCATGGCAGGACGGGACAAGGCTAAGCGGATTGCGCTCAAGAACATCATCATGGACCGGACGCTTCCGGTCGAGGATCGGTTCGAGGCATCCCTGAAACTCGCAGAGCTTCCCCGCAACGGTTCGCGCGTGCGCGTGCGCCTGCGGTGCAAGCTGACCGGGCGCGCCCGCGCCAACTACAGGAAGTTCGAACTCTGCCGCGTGGCTCTGCGCGACCTGGCCTCCAGCGGCCAGATCCCGGGCATGGTCAAGTCGAGCTGGTAAGGGCAGGGAACGATGTCACTTTCTGATCCTTTGGGTGATATGCTCACCCGGATCCGCAACGCGCAGCGCGCGCGTCATGCGGCCTGCGTGGCGCCGGCGTCCAAGCTGCGTGCCAATGTGCTCGAAGCCCTGCGGCGCGAGGGATATATCCGCGGCTTCGCGCAGGAAGACCTGCGCAAGGGCGTGGCCCAGTTGCGGATCGAGCTGAAGTACCTGGATGGCGAGCCCGTCATCAAGGAGATCCACCGGGTGTCGAAGCCGGGTCGTCGGGTTTACTCGAAGATCAAGGAACTGCCCCGGGTCTATGCCGGCCTCGGTGTGTCGATCCTCTCGACGCCGCGTGGCGTTCTCTCGGATGCGGAAGCCCGCGCTGCCAATGTCGGCGGCGAGGTCCTCTGCCGCGTATTCTGAGGAGGGATACATGTCACGTGTAGGCAAATATCCCGTCGAAATTCCGTCGGGCGTCCAGGTCTCCATCGTCGATGGCGTCTTCGTGGCCAAGGGCAAGCTGGGCGAGCTGAAGCTGCCGCTGTCCAGCCATATCGAAGCCGAAATCGCCGACAGCAAGGTTTCGGTCCGTCCGGTCGGCACGGCTGCCCAGGCGCGGATGATGTGGGGCACGACGCGGGCGCTGGTGGCCAGCATGGTCAAGGGCGTGTCCGTGGGCTTCTCGAAGACCCTCGAGGTAACCGGCACCGGTTACCGTGCGGCGGTCCAGGGCAGCAATCTGGTCATGAACCTCGGTTATTCGCATGACATCGTCTATGCGATTCCGCAGGGTATCAAGATCACGACGCCGCGTCCGACCGCCATCGTGGTCGAGGGCGTGGACAAGCAGCGGGTCGGCCAGGTTGCCCTGGACATCCGCAGCTTCCGCAAGCCCGAGCCCTACAAGGGCAAGGGTGTCCGTTACGACACGGAGACCATCCGTCGCAAGGAAGGCAAGAAGAAGTAATGAGCACGCAGCAGGATCTGCGGGAGCGTCGGCGCCAGCGTCTGCGTTTCCAGCTTCGCCGCAAGGGCGGCGGGCGTCCGCGCCTGTCGGTGTTCCGGTCAGGCAAGAACATCTATGCCCAGGTGATCGACGATGTCGCCGGGCGTACGCTTGCCGCCGCTTCGAGCCTCGACAAGACGCTGCGCGAGCAGCTGAAGAACGGCGCGGACTCGGACGCGGCTGCCGCTGTCGGCAAGCTGGTCGCCGAACGCGCGGTGGCGGCGGGTGTATCGCTGGTCGTCTTCGACCGCGGTTCGTATCTGTATCATGGGCGTATCAAGGCCCTGGCGGAGGCTGCCCGCGAGGGCGGTCTCGCCTTCTGAGGAAGGGGTCACGCAATGGCACGTGAACCGAGGGAAGGCGGCCGGGGCGGCCGCGATCGTGAGCGCGATGGCGACGATCTCGTCGACAAGCTGGTCACGATCAATCGTGTTGCGAAGGTCGTAAAGGGCGGCCGTCGCTTTGCCTTTGCCGCGCTGGTCGTGGTGGGGGACCAGAAGGGTCGCGTCGGCTTCGGCGCCGGCAAGGCCCGTGAGGTCCCCGAGGCGATCCGCAAGGCGACCGACCGCGCCAAGCGCGCGATGATCCGCGTTCCGATGAAGGAGGGCCGTACCCTCCATCATGACGTGGCGGGTCATTTCGGCGCCGGCAAGGTGGTTCTGCGCTCGGCCGACGCCGGCACGGGCATCATCGCCGGTGGTCCGATGCGCGCCGTGTTCGAGAGCCTGGGCATCAACGACGTGGTCGCGAAATCCCTGGGAACCCGGAACCCGCACAACATGGTCAAGGCGACGTTCGCCGCGCTGGAGCGTTGCGCCAGCCCGCGTTCGGTGGCCAACCGCCGTGGCAAGAAGGTTTCGGATATCCTGGGGCGCCGCGACGCGAGCGTGACGGAGGCCGCGGCCGATGTCTGAGAGCAAGGCAACGATCAAGGTCACCCAGGTGGCCTCGGGCAACGGGCGCAAGCCGGGCCAGCAGGCGACGCTGGTCGGGCTGGGCCTGAACAAGATCGGCCGCACCCGGGAACTGGAGGATACACCTTCGGTTCGCGGCATGATCACCAAGGTGTCCCACCTGGTGAAGGTGGAGGGTTGATATGAACCTGAACGAACTGCGCGATAACGCGGGCTCCCGCTATCGCAAGAAGCGTCTGGGTCGCGGCATCGGGTCCGGCAAGGGCAAGACGTCGGGCAAGGGCGTGAAGGGCCAGAAGGCGCGTGAAGGCGTGTCCCTGAACGGCTTCGAGGGTGGTCAGCTGCCGCTGTATCGCCGTCTTCCGAAGCGCGGCTTCAAGAACATCTTCCGCAAGGTCTATGCCCCGGTGAACCTGGGCGCCCTGGACCGGGCGATCGAGACCGGCAAGATCGACGGCAGCGTGGTGGTGACCGAGGACGTCCTGCGCAAGGCCGGCCTGGTCGGCACCGGCAAGTTCGCCGGCGTTCGCCTGCTGGCGAAGGGCGAGCTGGCCCGCGCGGTGACCATCGAGGTTGCCGGCGCGTCGGCCACGGCCATCGCCGCGGTCGAAAAGGCGGGCGGCACCGTCCGGACCGCCGCGTCCACCGCCGAGGCACCTGCCTCCGCGTGACGCGAGCGGGGGTGGATGTCGCCGCCTGGCGCACCACCCCGCCCCGGGGCGTTGTCTCTTGCACCGCAGGGGATCGACACCCTACACTCTTGTCTGGTTTGTCATGACAGCGTCCCGTCTCGTGCGGCGACGCTGTTGTTGTGAAAGGACGGGCGCATGGCCTCCGCGGCCGAGCAGCTGGCTGCCAATCTGAACTTCAGCTCATTTGCCAACGCAACCGAGCTGAAGAAGCGAATCTGGTTCACCCTGGGGGCGTTGATCGTCTACCGCCTGGGAACCTACATCCCGGTTCCCGGTGTCGACGCGACGGTCATGGGCCAGCTTCTGGCCCGCCATCAGGGCGGCATCCTCGGCATGTTCGACATGTTCACCGGCGGTGCGCTGGGGCGCATGACCGTCTTTGCGCTGAACATCATGCCCTATATCAGCGGGTCGATCATCGTTCAGCTGATGTCGGCGGCGATCCCGTCGCTGGAGAACCTCAAGAAGGAAGGCGAGGCCGGCCGGCGCAAGCTGAACGAATATACCCGCTACCTGACCGTCGTGATCGCGCTGTTCCAGGCCTACGGCATCGCGGTAGGGCTGGAGAACATGCACAGCGAGGCGGGCGCCGCGGTGATTTCGCCGGGCCTGTTCTTTACCGTGTCGTGCGTGGTGACGTTGCTGGGCGGGACGATGTTCCTGATGTGGCTGGGCGAGCAGATTACCTCGCGCGGGGTAGGCAACGGCATTTCGCTGATCATCTTCGCGGGTATCGTCGCCAACCTGCCGCACGCGCTGGCCAGCCTGTTCCAGCTTGGCTACACGGGCGCGCTGTCGCCGTTCTTCGTGCTGGTGTTCCTGGTCCTGGCGGCGCTGACGATCGCGTTCATCGTGTTCATGGAGCAGGCGCAGCGGCGGGTGGTGATCCAGTATCCGAAGCGCCAGGTCGGCCAGCGGATGTTCGGCGGCGACTCGACTCATATGCCGCTGAAGGTGAATACCGCAGGCGTCATTCCGCCGATCTTCGCATCGTCGGTGCTGCTGATCCCCGTGACGATCTCGGGTTTCATGAGCGGCAGCTCGATGCCGGGCTGGCTGTCCTTCCTGGGGCAGGAGCTGGGACAGGGGCAGCCCCTGTACATGCTGTTCTATGCGGCGATGATCGTCTTCTTCTCGTATTTTTATGCGGCGGTGACCTTCAATCCGCAGGAAACGGCGGACAATCTGCGCAAGCAGAACGGGTTCATCCCCGGCATTCGCCCCGGAGCCAACACGGCGGCGTATTTCGACCGGATCCTGACCCGCCTGACCAGCATCGGGGCGGCCTATCTGGTGGCGGTCTGCCTGCTGCCGCAGATCCTGATCAGTCATTACAACGTGCCGTTCTATTTCGGCGGGACCAGCCTTATCATCATCGTGTCGGTCACCATCGATACGGTGACGCAGATCCAGTCGCATCTGGTGGCCCACCAGTACCAGGGCCTAATGCGCAAGGCGCGGGGGAAGGGCAAGATGCGATGAATGTGATTTTCCTTGGCCCCCCGGGGGCGGGAAAGGGCACCCAGTCGAAGCGGCTGGAGACCCGGTACGGCATCGCCCAGATTTCGACCGGAGACATGCTCCGGGCCGAAGTGGCGGCCGGAACGGCGATCGGGGTGCAGGCCAAGGCGATCATGGACGCGGGACAGCTGGTTCCCGATGACGTGATCATTGCCATGCTCGAGTCCCGCATCGAACGCCCGGATTGCGCCAACGGATTTATCCTGGACGGATTCCCGCGGACGGAGGCCCAGGCGGCGGCGCTCGATTCGATGTTGCGTGCACGGGGCACGCGAATCGATGTCGTGCTGTTTCTGGAGGTCGACGAGGAGGCCCTGGCCGACCGGATTGCCGGGCGGTACACCTGCGCGGATTGCGGTGCGGGCTATAATGACCTGTTCAAGAAGCCCAAGGTCGAGAATACCTGCGACGTCTGCGGCGGCCACCATTTCGTGCGCCGCGAGGACGACCGGCGCGATACCGTGGCGGCCCGCCTGACGGCGTATCGGCGGCAGACGGCTCCGATCCTGCCCTATTACGAGGCCGAGGGACGCCTGTATCGCATCGACGGCATGGCGGACATCGATACGGTCACGGACAAGGTGTTCGAGATCATGGATGGTATCACGAAGAAGTGATCGTTATTCATTGACTCTGAAGGGCGCGCGGGTATAGTGCGCGCCCTCAAGGTATCGGCACTCACGGCACGTGGCGTGGAGGTGCTGAGACAACGAATCCGATTGATGATGGGGTTGACCGGCGGTGCCGGCACGTTCACGACGCTCCGGCAGAATGGCTGGTGGCGTGGAAAGGCCCCGGCGACGATCTTGTAAGTGCCCGCCGAGCGGGTGGACGAGGAGTAAGTGGCGTGGCGCGTATTGCCGGCGTGAACATCCCTACCAACAAGCGGGTGACGATTGGCCTGCGTTATATCTATGGCATCGGCGAGACGAAGGCGGAGGAAATCTGCCGTCGTCTCGACATCCCGGCGGAGCGTCGGGTCAACGAGATGTCCGATGACGAGATCCTGAAGATCCGCGAGCTGATCGACAGCGAATATCGGGTCGAGGGCGACCTGCGTCGTGAAGTCGCGATGAACATCAAGCGCCTGATGGATCTGGGCTGCTATCGCGGCCTGCGCCATCGTCGCGGCCTGCCGGTTCGTGGCCAGCGCACGCACACCAACGCCCGTACCCGCAAGGGCAAGGCGGTTGCGATCGCCGGCAAGAAGAAGGCTACCCGCTAAAGCGGCTTTCGCCGCATTCGCGGCCCGTGTCGGGCGCCTTCGTGGCGCCAGGCGCGGGTCGCGTCTTTGAACAGACAGGACCAGGAAGACTATGGCGAAGGCTGCTGCTCCGCGTATTCGCAAGAAAGAGCGGAAGAACATTATCTCGGGGGTGGCGCATGTGCTGTCCACCTTCAACAACACGATGATCACGATCTCCGACGCGCAGGGCAATGCGATCGCGTGGTCTTCCGCTGGTGCGCAGGGCTTCAAGGGATCGCGTAAATCGACCCCGTACGCGGCCCAGGTCGCCGCCGAGGACGCGGGCCGCAAGGCGCGTGAGCATGGGATGGAGACGCTGGAGATCGAAGTGTCCGGTCCGGGGTCGGGGCGTGAGAGCGCCCTGCGCGCCCTGCAGGCCGTTGGCTTCTCGATCACGTCGATTCGCGACATGACGCCGGTGCCCCACAATGGCTGCCGTCCGCGCAAGCGTCGCCGCGTCTGATCTCCGGGTCTGATTTCGTTTTCCGTCCGCGGATTCGCGGACGGAGTTGATTGTCATCCGGCGCCTGGTCTTACGGGCGCCATCTGCCTTTGCGCAGATCAGTTTTGAAAGGCCATCACCTTGGTCCTCCAGAAAAACTGGCAATCCCTGATCAAGCCGGAGAAGCTGGAAGTCGAGCCGGGCGGAGAGCCGTCGCGCACGGCCACCGTGGTGGCGGAGCCGCTGGAGCGCGGTTTCGGCATGACGCTCGGCAACGCGATCCGGCGGGTGCTGCTGTCTTCCCTGCAGGGTGCGGCGGTGACGGCGATCCAGATCGACGGCGTTCTGCATGAGTTCTCGTCGGTCGCGGGTGTGCGCGAGGACGTTACGGACATCGTGCTGAACATCAAGCAGCTCGCCCTGCGCATGCACGGCGAGGGGCCGAAGCGCATGGTCCTGACGGCCACCGGGCCGGGCGAGGTGCGCGCCGGACAGATCCAGACCGGTCACGATATCGAGGTGATGAACCCCGACCTCGTGATCTGCACCCTGGACGAAGGCGTGAAGTTCGGGATGGAATTCACGGTGAATCTGGGCAAGGGCTATGTCCCGGCGGCGGCGAACCGTCCCGAGGATGCGCCGATCGGCCTGATTCCGGTGGATGCCATCTATTCCCCCGTGCGTCGCGTGTCCTACAAGGTCGAGCCGACCCGCGTCGGGCAGGTGACCGACTATGACCGCCTGCTGCTGACGGTGGAGACTAACGGTGCGGTGACGCCCGAGGATTCTGTTGCCCTGGCGGCGCGAATCCTGCAGGACCAGCTGCAGCTGTTCATCAACTTCGACGAGCCGCGTCCGGTTCGCACCGAAGAGCCGCAGGACGACCTGCCGTTCAACCGGAACCTGCTGCGCAAGGTCGACGAGCTGGAATTGTCGGTCCGCAGCGCGAACTGCCTGAAGAACGACAATATCGTCTATATCGGCGACCTGGTGCAGAAGACGGAGCAGGAGATGCTCCGCACTCCGAACTTCGGCCGCAAGTCGCTGAACGAGATCAAGGAAGTCCTCACCTCGATGGGGCTGTCCCTTGGTATGAATGTGCCGGCCTGGCCGCCGGAAAATATCGAAGACCTGGCCAAGAGGCTCGACGAGCCGTTCTGACCCGGTAAAGACAGGAAGACCTCATCATGCGTCACGGTGTTGCCGGCCGGAAGCTCGGCGTTACCTCGTCCCATCGCGCTGCCATGTTCCGCAACATGGCGGTGGCCCTGATCAAGCACGAGCAGATCACGACGACCCTGCCCAAGGCGAAGGAACTTCGCCCGGTGGTGGAGAAGCTGATTTCGCTCGGCAAGCGGGGCGACCTGCATGCCCGCCGTCAGGCTTATGCGCAGCTCCGTGACGATGTGATCGTCTCCAAGCTGTTCTCGACTGTCGCGGAGCGGTACAAGACCCGCACCGGCGGCTATATCCGCGTCCTCAAGGCGGGCATCCGTCATGGCGATGCGGCCGACATGGCGGTGATCGAACTGGTCGATCGCGATGTGGCGGCGAAGGGCCAGGACAGCGGCCCGAAGCAGGATGTCGAGAGCGAAGACAGCCTCGCGGCCTGATTTTCCCTGCCCACAGGGAATGATAAAGAACCCGGCCCTGGTGCCGGGTTTTTTATTGTCTTCGCGGCGGAGGCGGCATCCATTGTGCCATCCATCCGGGGTCTATTGACTTTTTCGGCGCATAATATCACCACTCTGGATCGCGAATAAAACGATTGTGGTAGACGGACGATGAAATCCAGGTTTCTCCGCTTTGGCCTGTATCTGCTGGTCGGGCTGCTGGCCGGTATCGGTCCCGCATCGGCGGCTACGGTGATCAGGGTCGGCTATATTCCGGTCCTGGGATCGTCGGCGCTGTTCGTCCTGAACGGCGAGGGGTGGGCGCGCGACGCGGGGCTCGACCTGCGTCTCGTGCGGTTCCAATCTGGTCCGCAGGCGATCCAGGCCCTGGTGTCGGGCAAGATCGATGCCTATGTCGCCGGCGTCCTGCCGCTGCTGCTGGCCCGTGCACATGGTGCGGATGTAAAGGTTGTTGCCGCCGGCGCCATCGAGGAACTGGAGGTCGTGGCCCGGGGACCGCTTGCCGCCGGGCTGGGGACCGAGGGCGCGGCTGGCCCGGCAGGCGACGCGCTGAAGCAGCGTTTTGACGCCTTTTCCCATACTGCGGGGCGGAAGCCCAAGATTGCCACGCAGCCGGTCGGTTCGGTTCCCGATACCCTGTTGCGGTACTGGCTGAAGCAGCAGAATGGCATCGAGCCCGCCCAGGTGGCGGACATCGTCGGAATCGATATCGACGCGGCGCAGCAGGCCTTCCTGGCGGGCGCCGTCGATGCGGCCGTGCTGCGGGAACCGGCCTTGTCCGTGGTGCGCAATCGTTTGCCCGAATCCCGCGTGCTGGCCAATGGCCATGACATGATGCCGGATCAGCCGGGATCGGTTCTGGCAATCTACCATGGCGACGATCCGGACCGGGCAGTGTGGAAGGAAACGCTGGTCGGTCTGTTCATACGGGCGACCAACCTGCTGGCGTCGCGCCCCGAGGCTGCGGTTCCCTTCGTGCAGGAGGCCCTCGGCGGGGGGATCCTGGGGCAGGCGGTGATCCTGCAGGCGCTGAAATCCTCCGGCAGCCATTTCGTGTCCGACCCATCGACGATCATGGAGTCGGTGCGTCGCCTGCAGGCCTTCGAGGTTGCCAGCGGCACCCTGCGCAAGGCGGAGCCGGTGGAGGGGCTGTTCGATCTCGACAGCTATCGCCGCGCGCATCCATGAGCAGGAGGGTCGGCCACCAGCGGCTGCATCGCCCGTTTCTGGGCGCGGTGGGGCTAATTGCAATGTTCGGCCTGTGGGAGGCATCGGTCCGGATGGGGCTGGTTTCGTCCGGCCTGTTGCCGGCCCCCAGCGCCCTGATTCCCGCCTGGCTGGATGAGGTCAAGGGTGGTTTCTGGCAGGGCGCCATCCGCGACAGCATGACGCATTATCTGCTGGGTCTGGTGATCGGGTCGGTTCTGGGGGGCGTGGCCGGATTGCTGTGCGGCGCCGTGCCGATGCTCGATGCGCTGCTGTCCGGGGTGGTCCGGGTGTTGCGGCCGATTCCGGGCTTGGCGTGGGTGCCGTTCGCGATCCTGTGGTTCGGCCTGGATACGGCCGGGGCGACCTTCGTCATCGCGATTTCGGTTTTCTGGATCAATTTCTATGCGGCTCATGGCGCGGTGCAATCCATCGACCGGGATCTGTTCGAGGTCGCGGCGGCGTTCGGGCATGGCGGTTTCGGGGGGCGGCTGTTCAAGGTCGTCCTGCCGGCGGCCATGCCGGGACTGATGGCGGGCCTGCGCACCGGTCTGGGCCAGGCGTGGATGTCGGTCGTGGCGGCCGAACTGTTCGGCGTGCCGGGAATCGGAGCGCGGATGATGCAGGCGTCCAGCCTGCTGGCCACCGACCTGGTGGTGATCTACATGCTGACGATGGCGCTGCTCTATGCGCTGACCGACATGGCGTTCATGCTCGTGCGGAACCGGATTCTGGGGTGGCAGGGGTAGGCAGCGTGTCGAATGGGGAAGAGGCCGCATCGGACGTGATGGTGCGGCTGCGCAATGTCGGCCTGTCCCATGACGGGTCACGCAGCTTCATCCTGCGGGGCGTTGATCTGGAAATCCGGCGGGGAGAATTCGTGGCGGTGCTGGGACCGTCGGGCGCCGGCAAATCCACCTTGCTGCGGATCGCGATGAAATTGATCGCCCCGACCGAGGGGAAAGTGACGCTTGCCCCGCCGGCGACGGCGCAGGGGCGTCCGGCGGGGCTGGTCTTCCAGGATGCCAAGCTGATGCCGTGGCGGACTGTCCAGCGGAATGTGGAACTAGGGCTGGAAGGGCTGGCCCTGGGACACGTGGAGCGTCATGCCCGTGCGCTGGACGCGCTGCGGCTGGTAGGGCTGGCGGAGCAGGCGGGGCGCTGGCCGCGACAATTGTCCGGCGGACAGCGGCAGCGCGTCGGCGTCGCGCGCGCCCTGACGGTGGAACCCGCCCTGCTGCTGATGGATGAGCCGTTCGGCGCGCTGGATGCGATCACCCGCGCTGGCCTGCAGGAGGAATTGCTGCGTATCTGGGCACAGACGCGCAAGACGATCCTGTTCGTGACCCATGATATCGACGAGGCCATGATCCTGGCGGATCGGATCGTCGTACTGGCGGGCCATCCGGCGTCGGTCCGGGGGGATCTGGCGGTCGGGCCGAGGCCGCGCGACCGGGGCGGTCCGGCGATGCAGATCCTGGCCGAACGCCTGCGCGCGCTGATCGCGGGCGACCCGGACCCGGCCGAAGCCGGGTACTGGCGCGCGTCCGAAATCTGAGAGGCCGGTTTAACATCGTCCTGTTGACGACCTGGCGCGCTTTGTCTGGGCGTGCCGCGGCAGCACGCACTCTCGCCCGATAGAACGAATTTCAAACCATCCTCCGACAGGATGGCTCGCGTCGGGACAGATGTGCGGAACCGAAGGTGGACAATCGTCGGCGCGTCGTCATGATTGATCTTATCGAACCCGCCCTGGACATGCCGGCATGTCCGGTGGCCCGTGCGAACAAGGGGAAGCATCATGGTGGAGACCGAACGTTTCGAGACGAAGCTGGAGGAGGGGATCGGGCGCGTGCAGGACGGAGCGGGCGGTCTGTTCGGCGACCCGGAACTGCAGCTTAAAGGCAAGGTGCGAATCGCATGTGCCAAGTCGCGCCAGTACTGCACCGAAGCCGGCGACACCGTGCGTGACCTGACGGCCGATCAGCCCCTGCTGGCGCTGGCGGTAGCGTCCGTCATTGGCTTCCTGGCGGCGTTGCTCTGGTCCCGGCGCTGAGGCGCGTCCCGATCGGGCCGGTCGTGCTGTTCCCGCAGGGGAACCCGACGGCCCGCCGGAACGTTTTCTACCCAGGTGATGCAGATGGGGTGTAGAGCATGCTGAAGCTGGCTTTGTTTTTTCTGGTGATCTCGATCATCGCGGGATTGTTCGGCTTCACCGGCATCTCGGCGGCTTCGGCCGGTATCGCCAAGATCCTGTTTTTCATCTTCATCCTGGCTTTTGTCGTTTTCCTGCTGATCGCCTTGCTGACAGCGCGGACGATATTGTGACCGGGACGGGCGCGGCCTGAACCGAAAACGGCCAGTAACGAAAAGGCCCCGGGGCAATCCTGCCCCGGGGCCTTTTTTCATGTCCGATGGTGGTCGCGCGGGACCGTGGACGACTACTGGTTCTTGTCCTTCTGGATAAAGGAGGGCAGGAACGGATTGTCAGTCTGCATCGATCCCTTGGAAGGCAGGCGGGAAGCGTTCCAGCCACCGCCCAGCGCCTGGACCAGATAGACGCTGTCCACCATGCGTTGCTGCTGGATTCCCAGCGCGCTTTCGGCGTTGCTGAGCGCCGTCGTCTCGTTGGTGATGACGGTGGTGTAGATCTGCGTTCCCGCCAGATACTGGTTCATCGAGACCTGGACGGCCTGGTTGGCGAAGTCCAGCGCGACCTGCTGCTGCCGGGCCTGGTCCGCCAGGATGCGCAGGTTGGACAGCTGGTCCTCCGTGTTCTGCAGGGCGGTCAGGACGGTCTGGCGATAGGTGGCGACGGCGCTGTCATACTGGGCGTTGGCCGAATGGACGGCGGCGGTGCGCGACCCGCCGCTGAACAGGACCTCGGACGCGGAAGCGCCGAGCGACCAGATCCGATTGACGACCTGCACCAGTTCGCCCACCGGATCGCCGCTGTAGGAATAGCTGGCATTCAGGGTGATGGTGGGGAAGAACGCCGCCATGTCGGCGCCGATCTGCGCGTTATATTGCTCCATCGCGCGTTCGGCGGCGGCGATGTCCGGGCGGCGCTGCAGCAGGTCGGCCGGCACGCCTACGGGAATGGCGGGGATGGTGCGCGTCAGCGCGCCCGGGGTGATCGTCAGGTCGGCGGGCGGACGGCCCATCAGGACGGCGATCGCATGTTCATACTGCGCGCGCGCGATCCCGGCCTGGATCAGCGAGGCCTTGTTCTGTTCCAGCTGGGTCCGGGCCTGCATCACCGCCGTCGGGTCGGCCGTGCCGGCATCGAACTGGTTCTGGGCGATCTGCAGGGCCTGGGTGTTGAACTGCACATAGCGGCGCAGCAGGTCCTGCAGCGAATCCTGGTAGCGCAGGTTGAAATACGCCACCGCAAGCTGGGTCTGATAGGACAGGGTGGCGTTGGCCAGATCGGCGGCACTGGCCTGCGCTTCGGTCACCTGGCTTTGGATATTGCGGCGGATGCGGCCCCACAGATCCAGGTCCCAGCTGGCGCTGGGACCCATCGAATAGGTCGTCTCGGTGCTGTTGGTGGCGGTGCCGCTATAGCTGACGAGGCTGCCGCTGGAGGCCGAACGCGATCCCCGCCCCTGGCTGTTGCGGTTGAAGCCCAGGCTGCCGCTGATGGTGGGGAACAACTGCGCGCGTACGCTGTCGATCATTGCGCGGGCCTGGCGGTAATTGGCCTCGTACATCCGGACGTTCTGGTTGGAGATCGCGACCTGCGATTCCAGTTTGTCGAGGATCGGGTCGTCATAGATGGTCCACCAGGCGTCCTTCGGCAGTTCCGCCAGGGCGGGACGGGCGCGTTCCCATCCCGGGGCCGGGGTCAGTTCCTTGAAGCGGGGCGAGGCGACGGCATCCGGGCGGTGATAGGATGGCCCGACCATGCAGCCGGCCAGCGCCATCGGCGCCAGTGCGACGCCGAGGCCCAGGGAGAGGCGACGCGCGAGGCGATGGGCGATCCGGACAGGACGGCGGAGGCGACACGCGGGCGACGGGGACGGCGGGTGGGATGGCAGGAACAGCGTCATCCGGGTCAGGCATCCTATTGGCTAAGGGGGCGGCGCCGGCCCATCAGGGTGGCGGCCGCGGAGTGGTATCGGGCCCGGCACCACGCGCCGAAGCGGTCGAGATAGAGATAGATCACCGGGGTGGTGTAGAGCGTCAGCGCCTGGCTGACGAGCAGGCCGCCGACGATGGCGATGCCCAGCGGGCGGCGCAGTTCCGATCCGTAGCCGCTGCCGAAGATCAGGGGCAGCGCCCCCAGGGCGGCGGCGAGGCTGGTCATCATGATCGGCCGGAAACGCAGATGGCAGGCCGTGCGGATGGCCTCGAGGGGCGTCTGGCCGCCGCGTTCGGCCTCGATCGCGAAATCGACCAGCATGATCGCGTTCTTCTTCACGATGCCGATCAGCAGGATCACCCCGATCATGGCGATCAGCGAGAATTCCTCGCCCGCCAGGTCCAGCGCCAGCAGGGCGCCGACACCGGCCGACGGCAATGTGGACAGGATCGTCAGCGGATGGACGTAGCTTTCGTACAGGATGCCCAGCGTCATGTAGACCGCCGCCAGCGCGGCCAGGATCAGCAGGGGCTCGTTATTGACCGATTTCTGGAACTGCGCGGCGTTGCCGGCAAAGCTGCCATGGATGGTCGAGGGTATGTGCAGGCGGACCATTTCACCGTTCATGATCCGGACCGCCTGGTCCAGCGACACCCCGGTGGCCAGGTTGAACGACACCGTCGTGGCGACCGACTGGCCCTGATGGTTGACGGACAGCGCGGTCAATTGCGGCTGGGTGGTGGAAACGATGTCGAGCGGCACCATCGTCTCGGAATTGGTCGACACGGCCGATCCGTTGGAGGCCGAGCTTCCCCCGGCGAGGCTGTTGGCGATCTGGTTGCGGAAGGACTGCGCACTGAGGCCCGCGGTGGTCGAGGTGGCGGCCGTGGTCGTGACGCGGATGGTGTTGGAACGCGTGCCGCCCCCGGCGGTGCCGCCCGCGACGCTGACCCAGACCTGCTTCAGGCTGTTGGGATCGTGCCAGAAGCGGGGTTCGACCTCCATCACCACGCGGTACTGGTTCAGCGCGTTGAAGATGACCGAGGCCGCCCGCTGCCCGTAGGCATCGTAGAGCGTGTTGGATACGAGCTGGGGCGTGATGTTCACTCGCGCCGAGCTGTCGCGGTCCAGCGCGACGTTCAGCGCCGATCCGCCCTGCTGCACGTCCGAGGAGATGTCCGTGAGCTGCGGATGTTTCTGGAGCGCCGCGACCAGTTTGGGGGTCCAGTCGTACAGTTCGCTCGCCGAGTCGGCTTCCAGCGTATACTGGTAGGCGGCGTTGCTCTGCCGCCCGCCGATCCGGATCGCGCCGGGGGCCATCGCGAAGAACCGCGCGCCCACCATGTGCCGCAGGCGCCGGTCGATTCGCGCGATTGTCTCCGTGGTGGGATCGTTGCGCAGCGCCTTGTCCTTCAGCACCACGAAGATGTTGGCCTGGTTCGACGATCCGCGTCCCCCCATGAACCCGGTCACGCTGTTGACGTCGCGATCGGCCAGGATCGCGCGCTGCACCTGGTCGATCTTCTGGGTCATGGCCTGGAACGAGATGGACTGGTCGCCCTGCAGGTGCCCCATCAGCAGGCCGGTGTCGCTGTCCGGAAAGAAGCCCTTGGGCATATGGACGAACAGGGCCACCATCAGGACGATCGTGCAGGGCAGGGAAAGCAGGATCACCCGCCGGTGGGCCAGTGCCCAGTCCAGCGACCGCCCGTACCCCGCCTGCATGGCGTGCAGCGCGTGTTCCAGCCCGCGCGCGGCAAAATTCCAGGGCCGGGACGACTGGACGGCGTCGCGCGCGGGTGTGTGGGGACGCAGCAGCAGCGCCGCCATCATCGGGCTGAGCGTCAGCGACAGGATCATCGACACGATGATCGTCGTCGCCATCGTCATCGCGAATTCATGGAACAGGCGTCCGGCCACCCCGCCCAGCAGCAGGATCGGCAGGAACACAGCGATCAGCGAGACCGAGATGGAAAAGACGGTGAACGCCACTTCCTGCGCGCCGAGAAGCGTGGCCTCCAGCCGGTTCATGCCGGATTCCAGGTGGCGGCTGATATTTTCGATCACGACGATGGCGTCGTCGACCACGAAGCCGGTCGAGACCGTCAGGGCCATGAGCGACAGGTTGTCCAGAGAATAGCCCAGAAGCTGCATCGCCCCGAATGTCGCGATGATCGAGGTCGGCACGACCACGGCGGGGATCAGCGTCGTGCGGGCCGACTGGAGGAAGGCCAGCACCACCAGCACGACCAGGGCCACGGAAATGACCAGCGTGTACTGCGTGTCCTTCAGCGCCGCGCGGATGGTGACCGACCGGTCTAGTACCGTGTGCAACTGGACGCTGGGCGGAAGCGCTGCGCGCAGCGCGGGGATTTCGGCATTGATCTGGTCGATGGTGTGGATGACGTTCGCCCCGGCCTGGGCGAAGATGATGGCGAGCACGGCGGGCTGCCGGTTGAAATAGCCGGCGTTGCGGACGTCCTCGACCCCGTCGTTGACCGTGGCGATGTCGGACAGGCGCACAGGACGGCTGTTGTGGTAGGCGATGATCAGGTCGCGATAGGCCTGGGCGCTGCGGGCCTGGTCGTTGGTGTCCAGGGTGAAGCGCTGGCCGTCCTGGTCGATGAAGCCCTTGGGCGTGTGGGCATTGGCCGAGGACAGGGCTGCGCGCACGTCCTCGAACCCGATGCCGAACTTGTACAGCGGCAGGGGATTCATCTCCACCCGCACGGCGGGGAGGGAACTGCCGCCGACCTCGACCTCGCCGACGCCGCGGATCTGCGACAGGTGCTGCTGCAGGACGTTGGTGGTCAGGTCATACAACTGCGGCATCGTGCTGGTGGCGGAGGTCAGCGCCAGGATCATGATCGGCGCCCCGTTCGGGTTCGCCTTGAAATAGCTGGGATTCTGGCGCAGCGACGTCGGCAGGTCGGCACGGGCGGCCTGCAGCGCGGCCTCGACGTCGCGGGCGGCGCCGTTGATGTCGCGGGTCAGGGCGAATTGCAGGGTGATCCGGGCCTGGTTCTGCGTCGATTGCGACGTCATTTCCGTCAGGTCGGCGATCTGGCCCAGATGGCGTTCCAGCGGCGCCGCCACCGAACTGGCGACCTCTTCGGGCGATCCGCCCGGCTGCCGGGCCTGGACCTGGATCACCGGGAAATCGACGTTCGGCAGGTCCGACACCGGCAGCGCGCGATAGCCGATGGCCCCCGCGATCAGCAGCGCCACGGTCAGCAGCGTCGTCGCGACCGGCCGCAGGACGAACAGACGGACCGGCGTCACGTGGCCGTCCGCGGGGTCGTGGCGTCAGGGCTCCCGGCCGATCCGAAGCGGCGGCGCAGGCGCAGGCTGATGCGGTCCATCATCAGGTAGATGACCGGCGTGGTGAACAATGTCAGCAACTGGCTGACCAGCAGGCCGCCGACGATGGCGACCCCCAGCGGCCGGCGCAGTTCGGAACCGGTGCCGCTGCCGATGACCATCGGCAGGGCGCCCAGCATCGCGGCCAGGGTCGTCATCAGGATGGGACGGAAACGCAGCATCGCCGCGTGGTGGATGGCACGGACGGGTTCCATGCCTTCGACGCGCTCGGCCTCCAGCGCGAAATCGATCATCATGATCGCGTTCTTCTTCACGATGCCGATCAGCAGCACCAGGCCGATGATGCCCATGACGTCCAGGCCCGCCCCGCTGAACTGCAGCGCCAGCAGCGCGCCGATGCCCGCGGAGGGCAGGGTGGACAGGATGGTGATCGGGTGGATGAAGCTCTCGTACAGGATGCCCAGCACGATATAGACGGCCACCAGCGCCGCCAGCACCAGCCACAGCTCGTTGCCCAGGCTGCTGCGGAATGCCGCGGCCGTGCCCTGGAACGAGGTCTGGAAGCTGGCCGGCAGGTGCATCGACTGCTCGGCCCGGTCGATCGCGTCGGTGGCGGCGCCCAGCGAATAGCCCGGCGACACGTTGAACGAGATCGTGGTGGCCGGGAACTGGCCCACATGGGTGATCAGCAGCGGTGCGGTGCTGCGGGTCAGCGTGGTGACGGCGCGCAACGGCACCAGGCCCGAGGTCGGGGTCCGGGTCGGGCCCGACGTGCTGGATCCGGCATTGCCGCTGATGCCCGGCAGGTAGAGCTTGCCGAGCGAGGCGAGGTCCTGCTGGAAGGCCGGATCGGCCTCCATGATCACGCGATACTGGTTGGACTGCGTGTAGATCGTCGAGATCTGGCGCTGCCCGAACGAGTCATACAGCACGTTGTCGATGGTCTGCGGCGTGATCGAATAACGGGCGCCGGTGGTCCGGTCCAGCGTCACCTGGGCGACCAGCCCCTCGGCCTGGAGGTCGGATGTCACGTCCGCCAGCGAGGGTTCCTGCTGCAGGCGGGCGACGAATTTCGGCACCCAGGTGCGGAACTGGTCGTAATCGGGATTTTCCAGCAGGAACTGGTACTGGGTGGCCGCGACGGTGGTATCCAGCGAGAGGTCCTGAACGGGCTGGAGATAGAGGCGGGCGCCGGGGATGTCCGCGACTTCCTGCTGGATGCGGGCGGCGATCTGGCTGGCGGTGCCGTCCCGGTCGTCATGCGGGCGCAGGTTGATCAGGAACCGGCCCTGGTTGAGGGTCATGTTCTGCCCGTCGATGCCGACGAACGAGGACAGGCTGGTGACGTCGGGATCCTTCAGGATGCGGTCGCCCAGCTGCTGCTGTCGGACTTTCATGGCGTCGAACGACGTCGATTGCGCCATCACCGAAATGCCCTGGATCACGCCCGTGTCCTGCACCGGGAAAAACCCCTTGGGAATCGACCAGGCCAGCACGCCGGTCAGGGCCAGGGTGCAGACGAACACCAGCAGCGTCAGGGGCTGGTGGCGCAGCACCACGGTCAGCGCACGGCCGTAGGCGGCGATCACGGCCTCGGTCCAGCGTTCGACCGTCGCGGACCAGCCACGGGCGTCCGGCCCGTGCGGCCGTTCGCTGAGCAGCCGGGCGCACATCATCGGCACCAGGGTCAGCGACACGACCGCGGACAGGATGATCGTCACCGACAGGGTGATGGCGAATTCATGGAACAGCCGGCCGACCACGTCCCCCATGAACAGCAGCGGGATCAGCACCGCGATCAGCGACACGGTCAGCGAGATGATGGTGAACCCGATCTCGCCCGCGCCCTTGAGGGAGGCGGTCATGCGATCGTCGCCCATTTCGATGTAGCGGGCGATGTTCTCGATCATGACGATGGCGTCGTCGACGACGAAGCCCGTCGCGATGGTCAGCGACATCAGCGACAGATTGTCCAGCGAGAAGCCCAGCATGTACATCGCCGCCAGGGTGCCGACCAGCGACAGCGGCACCGACAGGCTGGGGATGATCGTCGCGGGCACGTTGCGCAGGAAGACGAAGATCACCGCCACGACCAGCACCATCGCCAGGGCCAGTTCGAATTCGACGTCGGCGACGGAGGCGCGGATGGTCGTCGTGCGGTCGGTCAGCGGCGTGATCGAGATGCCGGGCGGCAGGGCCTTCTGCAATTGCGGCAGGGCGTATTTGATATTGTCCACGACCGCGATAACGTTGGCGCCGGGCTGCCGCTGGACGTTCAGGACCAGGGCGGGCGTACGGTTCGCCCAGGCGGCGAGCTGCGTGTTCTCGGGCCCCTGCACGACGGTGGCGACGTCGCGGATGCGGATCGGACCGCCGTTCTGGTAGGCGATCACCTGGTTCATCAACTGCTCGACGCCGCTGATCTGTCCGTCGATGCGCAGGGTGGAGGCGCGCTGCGCCCCGTCGAACGTGCCGGTGGGCGAGTTGACGTTGACGTTGCCGATGGTCGTGCGCAGCGTATCGAGATCGACGCCGAACGAAGTCAGCTTGGGCACGTTGACGCGGACGCGGATCGCCTTGCGGTTGCCGCCCGACAGCGTGACCAGGCCGACGCCGGAGATCTGGCTGATCTTCTGGGCCAGGCGGGTATCGACGTAATCCTCGACCTCGGTCAGCGGCAGGGTGGACGAGGTGATGCCCAGGGTCAGGACCGGCGTGTCGGCCGGATTGACCTTGGCATAGATCGGCGGCGCGGGCAGGTCGGTGGGCAGCAGCGAGGCCGACTGGTTGATCGCGGCCTGGACCTCCTGCTCCGCCACGTCCATCGACATCGTCAGGCCGAAGCGCAGGGTGACGACCGATGCCCCACCCGACGATTGCGACGTCATCTGGTCCAGCCCCGGCATCTGGCCGAACTGGGTTTCCAGAGGCGCCGTGATCGACGTCGCCATGACGTCCGGCCCCGCACCGGGATAGAACGTCTGGACGGTGATGGTCGGGTAATCGACCTGAGGCAGGGCCGAAACCGGCAGGAAATGATAGCCCAGCAGCCCCGCCAGCATGATGGCGAGCATCAGCAGCGTGGTGGCGACCGGGCGTTCGATGAACAGGCGGGACGGATTCACGCACGGGTCTCCGGCATGGGAAAACGGGTCGGGCGGCGGGCGAGGATCACGGCTGTCCCTGTCCGCCCGAACCGCCCGCGCCGCTGGAGGATGCCGGTGCGCCGTTGCCGCCAGACTGGCCGTGATGGCGGGGCGAATGCGTGCCCGTCGTGTCCGTCGTATCCGGTGTGGTACTGTCCGGCGTGGCGGCGGGGATGGTCACCTTCGACCCGGCGTGCAGGCGATCGGTGCCGTCGGTCACGACCGATTCCCCGGCCTTCAGGCCGCTGGTCACGACCACGACGTCGCCATGGGAATGGCCGGTCTTGACGTCGCGGACCTCGACCGTGCTGTCGGCCTTGACCACGTAGGCGAATGGGCCGTTCGGCCCGGTCTGGATGGCGTTCGCCGGCACCAGCAGCACGTCATGCTCGGTGTTCACCAGCAGGTGCGCGTTGACGAACTGGTTGGGGAACAGGGTTTCGTCCTGGTTGGGGAAGATCGAACGCATGCGCACGGTACCCGTCGACGTGTCGATCTGGCTGTCCAGCACGCTGACGGCGCCGTCAGCGATCTTGCGGGTGTTCGTGCTGTCCCAGGCCTCGACCGGCAGGGCGATTCCGGTGCGCAGCCGGTCGGCGACGGGGCCGAGCTCGGTTTCCGGCAGGGTGAAAATGACGGAAATCGGCTGCATCTGCGTGAGGATGACCAGGCCGTTGGTCTGCCCCGCCGTCACGTAATTGCCCATGTCCACCTGGCGGATGCCGACGCGGCCGTCGACGGGGGCGATGATGTGGCAATAGGTGATCTGCAGCTTCTCGTTGTCGACCAGCGCCTGGTCCTGTTTGACCGTGCCTTCCAGCTGGGCGACCTTGTACTGCTGGTCCACGGCGGTCATGGCGGCGACGCTGTTCTGGCGGATCAGCTTCTGGTAGCGCGCATTGTCGATCCGTGCCTGGTCGAGCTGGGCCTGGTCGGCGGCCAGTTGGCCCTGGTACTGCGCCAGAAGCACCTCGTACGGCCGGGTGTCGATCAGCGCCAGCAGGTCGCCCTGCTTGACGTGCTGGCCCTCGGTGAACAGGACCTTCATCAGATAGCCGTCGACGCGGGTCTGCACCGTCACGTTGGTGATCGGGATCACGGTGCCCAGTTCGGTCAGTTCGATCGGCATGTCGCCCGTGCGGACCGCGGCCACGGCGACGGGCTGCACGTCCGCCGCGGCGTGGCGGCCGCCGTTCCTGCCGCTGCCTCCACCATGGGGGCGCAGGAAAGCCACCGCCACCACGCCGGCTGCGACCAGCGCCGTGCCCCACAGCAGATACCGGCGACGCGACGACCCGCCGCGGGTCCCCGATGTCCGTGCCTGTCCGGGTGCTTCCTTGGCGGGCGGGTCAGGCGGGGCCAGTGTCGGTTTATCCATGTTAGCCAGGTTTTCCTCGTCCATCTGTGACGTCGGGTCCGTCATGCGCGTCGTGCGGCAGTGTTAGCACCTGCGCGGGGAAATGATGTTAAATCCATCTTATAGTCGGTATTAAAATGTAACAGTCCCCGCCCGCGTGCCATGGGGTGCGATGGAAAAATGCCCCGACACCGCGCGCCGCGGTATCGGGGTTCGGGCCCCCGGCCGGGAGTATATCCCGTCGCGGATGGCAGGATTGCGGTCGTCGCGATACCGTTCGCAGCGGCATGCGACAGGAACCGTTGACGCTCCACGCCGTTTTGCCCCAAGCGGCATTACCCCGACAGAGGAGGGAAACATGACAGAACTCAAGAGCGATGCTTTCGTCGAAAAGGCCAAGGGTGCGGTCGAGGAAGGCTCCGGCCGCCTGAAGGACGCTGCCGGCGGACTGACCGGCGACCTGGGCCTGCAGGCCGAAGGCAAGGTCGACCAGCTGGCCGGCATGGCGCGACAGGAATTCACCGAATTGTATGAGGAAGGTGAAAGCAAGCTGGAACAGGCGGTGCTGTTCGTACAGGACCGGCCGCTGATGTCCGTCGGAATCGCGGCGTTCGTCGGCATGCTCCTGGGCCTGATCCTGCTGCCGCGCCGCAAGGCCAAGGCCTGATCGGCAGTGTCGAGTCGCGAGCGGCCCGGCTTTTTCCGTTTGAAAGGACTCGGCGAAGAATCAGCATCTTGCGCAACACGCCGTAAAAATGGTTTCCATCCATTCATGACGTGATTCGGTGTGCGAATCGGGCGGCAGGCGCTCGATTCGTCCCGGTTCGGGATGGGGTGGATGCCGGATTACACGCGCGAAGCGCAGCATGGCGGTCGGGTCGCCGGGGTGGATGAGGTCGGACGCGGGCCGCTGGCTGGTCCGGTGGTTGCGGCCGCGGTGCTGTTCGACGCGGGCGTGCCGCGGAAGCTGGCGGCCCAACTGGATGATTCCAAGAAACTGACGCCGGCGGCGCGGGAACGCGCCTATGTGGCCCTGCACGCCGCGCGTGGCGTGCAGATTGCCGTGGGTGCCGCGTCGGTGGCCGAGATCGCGCGTATCAACATCCTTCAGGCTGCCTTCCTGGCCATGCGCCGCGCCGTGTTGCGGTTGCCCGTGGCACCGGACCTGGTGCTGGTGGACGGAAATGCCGCGCCTGATTTCGGCTGCCCCGTGCAATGCGTGGTCGGGGGCGACGGGGAAAGCCTGTCGATCGCGGCGGCGTCGATCGTGGCCAAGGTGGTGCGCGACCGCCTGATGCTGCGCCTGGCGCGGCGCTGGCCTGCCTACGGATGGGAAAGCAATGCCGGCTACGGCACCGTCCAGCATCGCGACGCGCTGTGCCGGGCGGGGATATCGCCCCATCACCGCGGCGCTTTCGGCTTGGTTCGCCAACTGTCCCTGGGACTGGTTCCCGATGGCGATTCCGTCCTGCGGGTGGCGTCATGAGCGGCGCGGTGATGATGGAACTCCCCCTCGACCAGATCCTGCGCGGCGAATGCGTCGAGGTCATGCAGACATTGCCCGACGGTTCGATCGACTGCATCTTTGCCGACCCGCCCTATAATCTGCAGTTGCGCGGGGAATTGCGGCGGCCCGACGACAGCGTCGTGGACGGCGTCGACGACGATTGGGACAAATTCTCGGACCTGGCGGAATATGACCGCTTTACCCGCGCCTGGCTGGGCGAGGCGCGGCGGTTGCTGCGCAAGGACGGGACGATCTGGGTGATCGGGTCCTATCACAACATCTTCCGCATCGGTGCGATTCTGCAGGATCTGGGTTTCTGGATCCTAAATGACGTGATCTGGCGCAAGTCCAATCCGATGCCGAATTTCAGAGGGCGGCGCTTCACCAACGCGCACGAGACCCTGATCTGGGCGGCGCGCGGGCCGGACAGCCGATATCGCTTCAACTACCAGGCCATGAAGGCGCTGAACGATGACGTCCAGATGCGGTCGGACTGGTATCTGCCGCTCTGCACCGGGGGGGAGCGCCTGCGGAACGAGCACGGGCTGAAACTGCATCCGACGCAGAAGCCCGAAAGCCTGCTGCATCGGGTCCTGATCGCGTCGACCAATGTGGACGACATCGTCCTGGATCCGTTCGCCGGGACCGGGACGACCACGGCGATGGCCCGACGGCTGCGCCGGCGCTATATCGGGATCGAACGCCATCCGGATTACGCCGAGGCCGCGATCGGGCGGGCCCGGCGCGAACGCCCGGTGCCGCTGGACAGCGTGCTGACCACCCCCGCCCGGCGCGAAACCCCGCGCATTCCCTTCGGCAGCCTGGTGGAGCGCGGGATCCTGCCGGCGGGCACGATCGTCACCGACCGGCAGCGCCGCGTGTCCGCCACGGTGGCGCCCGACGGGACGCTGGTCAGCGGGTCGCAGCGCGGGTCGATCCACAAGCTGGGGGCGGTGCTGACCAACGCGCCATCCTGCAACGGATGGACCTTCTGGCATTTCGACCGGAACGGGACGATGACACCGCTGGATACCCTGCGGGCCGAGGATATCGCCCAAGGCACGTCCTGACCGTCACGCGTCGGCCGAGCGGTCCCCACAGGGCAGGACGGAAAAGCGCGCGGCCGGAGCAATCCGATCGCGCGCCGGGATGCGGATCGCCCTAGCTGCCGCCGAAGCCGAGGAAGCCGATATCCGGCCGGGGGGTGCCGCCCTGATCCTGGCGACGGTCGGCGGCCATGACGACGCCCCGGCCGCCCCGATTGTTGCCGTTGATCGTGATATGGCCGCTGCCGTTACGTATGGTGACGCCGGAATTGGTGGTCGAGGCGACGGCCATGTGTTCGTCGGACAGCGTGCGCATCGACAGCAGCAGGAAGGTGATGTCGTTGCGGTTCAGGTCGATGGCCATGTCCAGCGGCGTCTGGCCCAGGACGTTGTGGCCTTCCATGTCGGCGCCGCGGTTCAGGGCTTCCTTCGCCGCGCCGAGACTGCCGCGATTGATCGCGTCGAACAGGGATGCGGTCGGGTTCAGGTCGGTATTGGCGTGGCCGCTGACATCCTCGTTGGAAACCGCGCCGGGCAGGGCGGCCGGGGGCGCGGCGGCGCGGGCGGCGCGTCGGGCCTCGGCCTGCTTGGCGGCGTCGGCCGCGTCGGCCTGGGCCTGTTCGTCATCCGCGTCCTGGGCGTGGGCGATGTGCAGGGGGGCGATCATGACCGCGCTGCCGCTGAGCAGTGCGAGGAACAGAAGGCGGATACCGGTTCTGACAATCATTTCTCGTCTCGGTGACAGGGGTCGAATCCGGACCGTCGGGACGAAGATGTCCGGCAGGGACGGGCCGGGTTGGCCACCGGACGCGGATCCGGCCCCAATTCCATAATCCAGATCAGCATGCGATGCGACGGAAATCGCATGTCGCCCTTGTGATGTCGGTGTGGTGGCGATGCCGGCGGCGTGTCCGCCCGCCGTCATGTCCGGCCTTCGCGCCACCAGGCCAGCAGCAGGGCCGCGCCGGCGACGAGCAGGGCCACCCATCCGGGCAGCAGGGGCTGCGCGCTGCGTCCCGTCACGATCCGGGCATCGCGGTGGGGAAACCCGATCCATCCCGGCCCCGACAGCGTGCCCGATGCGGCCAGGCGCAAGCCGGGGACATCGGGATGCGCCGGATCGTCGCCCAGCCAGCGGACGGCGCCGCCGGTCTGCGTGGCCAGGGGGGCCAGCAGGGTTGCGGTGGCGCGCAAATCGGCGAATTCCTGCGGGTCGGCCATGGCCGGGGCTGCGAACGCGCGATGCGTGCCGTCGTCGGCGGTCCAGATTCCCGGCAGGGCTGCGGGCAGCGTGGCCTCGGACAGGCCGGTGCCCGAGATGTGCAGGGGAACGGATTGCGTCGTGCCGTCCGGCGCGGTGACGGTGACCGCCCGTGGGCCGGCGGGGGCCGCGGTGCGGTGGACGATCCGCATCCGCCCGTCCGCGATCGTGGCGGTCAGCTGTTCTTCCTCCAACTCCGGTTCCTTCATCAGCCAGTGAGAGATCCGGCGCAGCAGTTCCGATTGCGGGCCGCCCCCGCCCTCGCCATGCGACCAGAGCCAGATCTGGTCGGACAGCAGCAGGGCGACGCGCCCCCGCTCCACCCGGTCCAGGACCAGCAGGGGGGTGTGGTCGGGGCCGTCCATCAGGACCTGGCCGTGGGCCGAATCGGCCTTCAGCGTCCGGTACCACGGTCCCCATTCCGCATCATGTCCCTGGGCGCCGGCGCCCGGCAGGCTGGCGGTCACGGGATGGCGGCGGCCGCTGTCGGTCAGGGCGGGACGGAAGCGTTGTTCCAGCAATCCGCCGTCGACGGGGACATGGGCGGGCAGGATCTCGCCCACGGGCGTGTCCTGGAGCGAGCCGGGACCGAGGAATTCCGGTCCGCCGATCAGCAGCAGTCCGCCGCCGTCGCGCACGTAGTTCGCGATGTTTTCCAAATAGGCGCGCGGCAGGATGGCCCGGTTCTCGAAGCCGTCCAGGATGATCAGGTCGAACTGGCCGATCTTCTGCTGGAACAGTTCGCGCACCGGGAAGGCGATCAGCGCCAGGTCCGACAGCGGCGTGCCGTCATCCTTGTCGGGCGGCCGCAGGATCGTGAAATGCACCAGATCCACCGACGGATCGGCCTTCAGCAGGCGGCGCCAGACCCGTTCGCCCTGGTTGGGGGTCCCCGATACCAGCAGCACCCGCAACCGGTCCCGCACACCGTTGATGCGCACGACGTCCTGGTTGTTGGCGGTCGAGACCTCGCCGGGCAGCGCCGAGGCGGCCAGGCCGACCAGCAGCGGCCCCGGCCGGGTGACCGGCAGCGTGATGTCCTGGGGGATGCCGGTGCGGACAGTTTCGTGCAACGGGGCCTCGCCGCCGCGCGACAAGGTCAGCGCGGCGTGGCCATCGGCGGCCGGGTGCGGACCCAGATCGTCGATTTCGACCCGCAAGGTCGCATTCTGGCCGACGATGGCATAGGGCGGGGCCTGGAGGATGCGCAGGCGGCGGTCGGTTTCCTCGCCGCGCCCGGTCAGCAGGACGTGCAGGGGCAGGGTCGTGCGGCGTCCATCGGCATCGGCGGGGCGCAGATGGTCCGGAACGGTCGCCGGCACGTCGTGGTCCTGCCCGTCCGTCACCAGCACCGCCCCGGCAAGGCGCGCCGGCGGAATGTCGGCCGCTGCCTGGTCCAGCGCGGCGAGCAGGCGCGTGCCGTCGCCGTGCCCGTCGCGCACCGTAACCGTCCGCACGGTCAGGCCGGGGACCCGCGCCGCCGCCTGCTGCATCAGTTCGGCTGCCTGGCGGGCCGTGGCCGCGCGTTGCCCGATGGACATCGACGGTGACTGGTCGACCAGCAGCAGGGCGGTCTGCGGCAGGGGCTGGCCGGTTTCGCGGATCAGTTCCGGGCCGGCCAGCCACAGCAGCAGCGCCGCCGCCGCCGCCAGGCGCCACAGCGCGCCCCGCGTCCGGCGCGCCAGCCCTGCGATCGCGGCGGCGGCGGCCAGGGCGGCCAGGGCATACAGCACGGGCGTCGGTACCAGGGGCGCCCATCCCATCATGTGCCCCATCATGTGATGCAGCGTCGCCAGACCGGGCATCCTCATTCCCCCAGCCGCTTCAGCAGGGCGGGAACATGGACCTGGTCCGCCTTGTAATTGCCCGTCAGGGCATAGAGGACCGCGTTCACACCGAACCGGTACGCCGTCGTGCGCTGCGTGTCGCCGTCGGGCATGGTGGCATAGGGGGTGTCGCCCTGGGCATCCACCGCCCAGGCATGTGCCCAGTCGCTGGACCCGATGATGACGGGGCTGACCCCGTCATTCGCGCTGTCGCCTTCGCGCGAGACCCAGACCGGCAGTCCGCCGTACCGACCCGGAAAATCGTGCAGCAGGTAGAAGGTGTGGGCCAGCACGTGGTGGTCGTCCAGCCGGGTCAGGGGCGGGATATCCAGCCCCTTCGTCATGCGCCGCAGTGCCGCCGCCGCGCCGGGGGCGGGGGCCGCGAAACCGGCGCCGGCCGCGCCCGGCGCGGCGGTGGCGGGGTCGACGCCCTGGCTGTCGATCAGCAGGATTCCGCCATGCTGCATGTAGGCGTTCAACGCGGCGGTCCGTGCCGGATTGGCCGTCGCGTCCGGCGTTACCGGCCAGTAGAGCATCGGATAATAGGACAAATCGTCGCGTTCCGGCACCACGCCGTCCGGATGGCCCAGCACGGCGGAGGTCCGGGCGTTGGCGTAGTTCGACAGGCCCTGCAACCCTTCGCGCGAGACCGTGTCCACGTCGTCATGCCCGGTGAGGATATAGCCCAGCCGGGTTTCCAGCGCCGCGCCGGGAACCGGAACCCCGCGATCCGGGTCGGTCGCGGCCGACAGCGGCGCCGGCAGCGCGGCCATGCCGGACAGCACCAGCAGCAGGACGCCGCCGGTCCGGCCCATCCGTCCCGCGCCTATCCGTCCGCCGCGCAGCAGCAGGCTGACGATCGCGTCGACGACCAGCAGCAACAGGGCCGCCGCCACCAGCCACGGACCCGGCGCGATATCGTGGACCTGCCCGTCGAGATCCGCGACCTGGCCGATGGCGGCCTGTGCCACGAGGGGACCCGCCGCATCGCCCACATTCAGCGCGCGCCGCGCCGTGCGCGGGCCATACAACCCCGCCGGGTGCGCGGCCGAGACCGGGGTGGTGCCGAACGCATCGGCAGGCAGGGCACGGGCGCCCGGTGGCGGGGGGACCAGGATCGCGTCGCTGTCCAGCGTCATGTAGGGGGACAGCAGGCTGTGGTCCGCCGGGGCCTCGATCCCCGTGGCGCGCTCGGCCAGTCGCCGCAGCATGGCGACGAACAGGCCGGAAAGCGGCAGGTTGGACCAGTCGGCCGTGCCGGTGACGTGGAACAGCACGATTTCGCCCGACCCCAGGGCGGCATGGGTGACCAGCGGCGTGCCGTCCGCCAGACGCGCCCAGCTATGTTCGTCGAGGTCGGTGGCGGGGCGGGCCAGGACCTGGCGCGAGATGGTCACGTCGGCGGGGATCGCCAGCCCGTGGAAGGGGGAGGCCGCCGGGAACGGGGCGAGAGGTTCCGGCCTGCCCCACGACATGGCGCCCCCAAGCTGGCGTTCGCCGTCCATCAGCGGGACGGGCAGAAGCGTATCCTCGATCGTGGAAGACAGGAGGGCGGGCGGCGGAGCGTCCGGCACCTCGGCCTCCGTCGGCATGTCCGGCGCGGGTGTGCGGTTCAGCAGCGGGCCGGCGAAACGCACCAGCATGCCGCCCTTGCGCACCCAGGCCGCGACGGCGCGCCGGGTTTCGGGATCGTCCAGCGTGCCGTCCGGGGCGATCAGCACCGAAAGCGGCCGCGCCAGCAGGGCCGCGACACGACCCTCGCGGATCTCGGCGGTGGGCGACAGCGCACGGCGCAGGTAGAAAAGCGGGCCGACCAGCGGCGTGTCCGTTCCGCCCACGGACACCAGCCCGACCGGCCGCCGCCGGTCGCCTTCGTCCAGCAGGCGGACCCCGGCCGGGCCGACCATGTCCTCCAGGACCAGGCGGTCGATCCGGTTGCGCAGTTCGGCGGGCATCGCGACCGAGGCGTCGGCATGGTCGTCGCCTGCCGGCAGGGAAACCGGAACCAGGCCCAGGACGCCGCCATCGGCGGTTTCGGCGCGGACGGTCATGCGGCGCGGATGCCCGGACGGGACGGCCGCGACCGAGACGGCCAGCGCCCCGTCGGCGGGCGGCGTCGGGCGCAGCACGGCGAGAGTGGCGGTCTGCGCACGCAGGGTGCGCACCGGCCCGATGGCGGCCAGCGCGGTTGCGAACGCGCCGTCGGCCGGTCCGGCCAGGCCGTCCGAGACATAGACGACGGGACCGTGCCAGCCGGCAGCGGCAAGGTCGCGCAGGGCCCGGGTGGCCGCGGCGCGGTCGGTCGGCCAGGGACGGGCGCGCGTCGTGTCCAGCGCATCGCGCAGCAACGCCGGCGTCATCGGCGCCCCGGCGGCGGGGGCCTCGCCGGCCAGGCCCGGCGCCGTGGTCAGCAGGCGCGCCTGGCGCCCGGTCCGGCCCGCGCGGTCCAGCACGGCGTCCAAGGCCGCGATGCGCCGCGGCCAGCCCGGGCTGGCCGCCCAGCCATTGTCCAGGACCAGCAGGACGTCGCCGGCGGCGTCGGTCGTCGTCGCCTGGCGGTCGCGCACGATCAGGGGGCCGGCGAGCCCGACGATCAGGACGGCCAGCGCCAGGCAGCGCAGCAGCAGCAGCCAGAGCGGCGCGGTCGCGGCGTCGGTCGTCCGGTCGCGCAAGCCGCGCAGCAGCATGATGGCCGGAAAGACCTGCCGGCGCGGGGCCGGCGGCAGGGCGCGCAGCAGCAGCCAGACGACCGGCAGGATCGCCAGTCCCGCCAGCAGCAGGGGGGCCTGGAAGATCATGCCCGCCCCCCGGGCCGGTCCGACAGGGCGGCGTGCAGCGCCAGCAGCGCGTGTTCCGGACGCCGGTCGGTCGTGTGGCGGATCAGGTCATGGCCGGTCGCCCGGCACAGGGCCGCGATCCGCGCCTGATGGTCGGCGAAGGCAGCCGCGTAGGCCGGGCGCAGCCCCTCGGTCCCCGAGAGCAGGAGCGGGGCCTCGTCCTCCAGCCCCGCGAAGCGGATGCGGCCGGCGTAGGGCAGGGCCGCTTCCGCCGGGTCGTTGACCAGCAGCAGGTGGGCGCGGGCCGGCCGTGCCGCCAGGTCGCGCAGCAGTGTTCCGATCGTTTCGGGCAGGGCCAGCCCGTCGCCGATCAGCACGATCCGGGCATGGCGCGGCACCTGTTGCGGATGGGGCCAGCAGGGTGACTCGGGGGCGTTTTCCAAGGTCCGCAGCAACGCGAGGCCCAGCCGGTCCAGTGCCGTCCGGCCGCCCGGGGGAATGTCCACCGGCCCGTCCGGGGTCAGCAGGCGCACGCGTTCCCCCTGGCGCAGCAGCAGGGCCCCGGCCGCCAGCGCCAGCAGGGCGGCGCGGTCCAATTTCGGTGGCAGGGCGGCATTCGACCGCCAGCGCATCGACGCGCTGGGATCGCACCACAGGCAGATGGTCTGCGCAGCCTCGGCCTCGGTCTCGCGGACATAGGCGCGGCTGCTGCGGGCGGATTGCCGCCAGTCGATGCGGGTGACCGGTTCGCCCGGCTGGGCCGGCCGGAACTGCCAGAAACTGTCGCCCGGCCCGGCCTGGCGGCGGCCGTGCGCGCCCGCCGCCACCGTCGCCGCGATATGCGTGGCGGCGACGATCAGCGCGGGCATGCGCGCGGCCAGGCCCTCGGCGGCGGCGGGCAGGGGGGTGGCGTCGCCGTCCGCGCCGATGGGGCCGACATTACCGGCGCGCGCGGCCGTCGTACGGCGTGCCGCGAACAGTCGGCGCAGCGGGCCGGCCAGGGGAAAGGAGGGCGTCACCCCGTCGATCAGCCCAGGCGGCGGAGCAGGCTGTCGATCAGGTCCGGCAGGCTGCGGCCTTCGGCCCGGGCGGTGAAGGTCAGGGCCATGCGATGGGCCAGCACCGGCCGCGCCAGGGCCGCGACGTCGTCGATGCTGGGCGACAGGCGCCCGTCCATCAGCGCGCGGGCGCGGGTGGCAAGCATCAGTGCCTGGGCTGCGCGCGGGCCGGGCCCCCAGGCCACGGCCTCGCGGATCGTCGGGTCGTCGGTTGTTTCGGGCCGGGCGGAGCGGACCAGGCGCAGGATGGCATCGACCACGCTGTCGCCGACCGGCAGCGCGCGGACCAGCCGCTGGGCGTCGACCAGGTCGCCGTCGGTCAGGACGGGGCGCGGCGTGGCGTCATCGGTCCCGGTGGTGGCCAGCAGCATGGCGCGTTCCGCCGCCGCATCGGGAAAGCCCAGCGGGATCTGGAGCATGAACCGATCCAGCTGCGCCTCCGGCAGGGGGTAGGTGCCTTCCTGCTCGATCGGGTTCTGGGTGGCCAGGACGTGGAACGGGCGGGGCAGGGGGTGGTCGGTGCCGGCGATCGCCACGCGATGTTCCTGCATGGCCTGCAGCAGGGCGGACTGGGTACGGGGGCTGGCGCGGTTGATCTCGTCCGCCATCAGCAACTGGCAGAAGACCGGCCCCCGGACGAAGCGGAAGCTGCGGTGCCCGTGTTCGTCCTCGTCCAGGATCTCGCTGCCGGTGATGTCCGAGGGCATGAGGTCCGGCGTGAACTGCACGCGCCGCGCCTCCAGCCCCAGCACGGTCCCCAGGGTGGTGACCAGCAGCGTCTTGCCCAGTCCCGGCGCGCCGACCAGCAGGGCGTGGCCGCCCGCCAGGATGCTGACCAGGGTCTGGTCGATGACATCGTGCTGGCCGTGAATGATGCGCCGGATTTCCGCCCGGGCGGCGCGCAGGCTCTCGCCCAGGCGTTCTGCCAGGGCCGCATCGGCCGGGACGTCCGGTTTCGCCGGCGGGGGGGCCGTCTCCGCTGCGAAATCCGTGGCGAGGGGCGTGGCGTCCGATATCGTCATATCCGTAATCTGACAGGTCCTGAGGTTTCATCAAGTATGGGGGTTTCATCGGGTCGGGGATGATCCCTATATCGGGGGCAGCATGGTCCAGCAGGCGGGTAACGCAGTTGACTGACGATCAGGATTCGCCTTTCCGGGAGTCGCGCGCCCCGTGTGCCCTTTCCGGCGTGGAGACATCGCCCTTTTCCTGCGCCCCGCCCAGGGCGCAGGCGCGCGCGTGCGGGCCGTTGCCGTTCCTGGTCCAGCGCGACGGGACGTGGCTGTATCGCGGCACGCCGATCCGGCGGAAGCCGATGATCTGCCTGTTCGCGTCCGTCCTGCGGCGGGATGGCGAGGGAACGTACTGGCTGGAGACCCCCGTCGAACGCGGCAGCATCGAGGTCGAGGACGCCCCGTTCGTCGCCGTCGAGATGGATTGGAAAGGCTGCGGGCGGAATCAGGTTCTGTCCTTTCGCACCAATGTCGACCTGGTGGTGTGCGCCGGGCCCGACCATCCGATCCGCGCCGAGTGGGATGTCCCGTCCGAGGGATGCGGGATGGGGCCGGTGCCCTACCTGCATGTCCGCGACGGCGAGGGGACCTTCGCCCTGGAAGCCAGGATCGCCCGTTCGGTCTATTACGAACTGGCGGCGCTGGCGGTTCCCGGAACCTGTCGCGGCGTACCGTGTCTTGGGGTCTGGAGCCGCAACATGTTCTTCCCGCTATCGCGCCTGCCCGTGGGGGACGACGCCGCGTGATGGCCGGCGGGCAGGCCGGGCAGGGGACGGGGGACGAGGAATGCTATCGCGATGACGGCCTGCTCGACCGGCTGGCGGCGGAACTGCCGGAAGGGCGGGCGGGGCTGTCACGGATCTGGGCGGTGCTGCCCCGGGCGCGCCTGGTGGGCGGGGTGGTGCGCGACCTGATCGCCGGGCGGGTGGTGTCGGACCTCGACCTGGCGACGCCCGAGGCGCCGGACCGGGTCATCGCGGCGTTGGCCGGGGCGGGGATCAAGGTCGTGCCGACGGGGCTGGCGCACGGCACGGTGACGGCGGTCATCGCGGGGCGCCCGTACGAAATCACGACCCTGCGGCGCGACGAACGGACGGACGGCCGCCACGCGGTCGTGGCCTGGACCGACGATTGGCGCGAGGACGCCGCGCGGCGCGATTTCACGATCAATGCCATGTCCTGCGGGTGCGACGGGGTAGTGCATGATTATTTCGGCGGCCGCGCGGACGTGCGGACGGGCCATGTCCGCTTCGTCGGCGATGCCGCGACCCGCATCCACGAGGACGCATTGCGGATCCTGCGCTTCTTCCGGTTTCACGCGCGCTACGGGCGGGGCGAGCCGGACGGCGCGGCGATGGCGGCGATCGCCGCGCTGGCCGATGGCCTGGCCCGCCTGTCCGTCGAACGGGTCTGGTCGGAACTGCGCCGGATCCTGGCCGGCCCGGCGCTGATGGAGACATTGGCCCTGATGGAGCGGTCGGGCGTGCTGGCGCGTCTGCTGCCCGAAGGAACGGATCGGCCGGCGCTGGACCGCCTGCTGGCCACCGGGGCGCCGGCGGACGCGATCCTGCGCCTGGGCGTGCTGGCGCCGGGCGATGCCGGGGGCCTGGCGGCCCGCCTGCGCCTGTCGCGGGCCGAGGCCGTTGCCCTGTCGTCGGTGCGCGCGGCCCCGGTGCCCGATCCGGCAGCGGACGACGACGCGCGCCGTCGCCTGCTGGCCGACGAGCCGGCCGAGATCCTGGTCCGGCGCAGCTGGGTCGGGCAGGCGGCGCGGCTGGGCCGGCCGTCCGCGGACTGGGACGAATTGCGCCAGGACCTGACGGCGCGCCCGCGCCCGGTCTTTCCCCTGGCCGGACGGGACCTGCTGGCGGCCGGCATCCCGCCCGGACCACGGGTCGGCCAGGCCCTGGCCGAGCTGCGCGCATGGTGGATGGCGGGGGGATGCCGGGCGCGCCGCCAGGCTTGCCTGGCGCGTCTCGGCGAGGGGGCGGCCGACCGCACGGCGGGACCGGCACCGGGCTGAGGCCTGCGGCATGGCGCTTTCCTTTGCCGCGGCCAAGTTGTTAAAGGGCAGCATGAACGTCATTCCGCCCACGTCCACCCCCACCCGCGCGGCGGAGCCCGCCGTCCGTCCGGCCCCGGGGGGCGTGTCCGCCGGGCGGGCCGTCCCCGCGCCGGATCGCAGCACGGCCCTCCTGCGGCGCCTGTGGCGCGAGGAGGTCCGGTGCCATCGCGGGCGGATCGTCTCGGTCATCCTGCTGACCGTCCTGATGGCGTCCCTGACGGGGTTGTATCCGCTGGTGATCCAGCGGGCGCTGGACATGTTCGCCGCCCACGATCCGCGCATCCTGTACCAGGTGCCGGCGCTGGTGATCCTGATCACCGCCGCCAAGGCGCTGTCGCAATACGGCCAGACGGTGGCGGTGCAGGATTTGGTGCTGATCGTGATCCGGGGCCTGCAGGGAACGATGTTCGCGCATCTGGTCCACACCGACATCTCGCGCATCGAGCGCGAGGCCCCGGCGCAGCTGGCCGCGCGATTCACGACCGACGCCGTCTCGATCCGCGAGGCGATGATCCGTGCGGTCAATTCGCTGGGCGACGTGGTGACGGTGGCCGGGCTGGTGGTGTCCATGTTCTACATGGATTGGGAACTGAGCCTGATCGCCGCCGTACTCTATCCCGTGGCCGCCATTCCCATCCAGCGCCTGGGCAAGAAGGTGCGCCGTGCCTCGGGCGGCATGCAGGAGCGCATGGGCGAGACCTCGGCCCTGCTGACCGAGAGCTTTTCCCAGGCGCGGACCGTCCGCGTCTATCGCCTGGAACGGAACGAGGCGGCGCGGGTCGACCAGACCCTCGACCTGCTGCATCTGGCATTGCTGCGGATTGCGCGGGGGCGCGCGCGGGTGGATCCGGTGCTGGAGGTCCTCGGTGGGTCCGCGGTCGCCGCCGTCCTGGGGTTCGCGGGGTGGCGCGCGGCGCTGGGCGGCGCGACGCTGGGCGATTTTTCGGGCTTCGTCGCGGCCCTGCTGCTGGCCGCGCGGCCGCTGCGGGCGCTGGGATCGCTGAATGCCGCCCTACAGGAGGGGCTGGCGGGACTGGAACGGGTCTTCGCCATCATCGACGAACCGCCCGAAATCACCGAGGCCCCCACCGCCCGCGCCCTGCCGTCAGGCGAGGGGCATCTGCGATTCGAATCCGCGTCGTTCGTCTATCCCGACGGGCGGGTCGGGCTGGACGGCCTGACCTTCGAGGCCCGGCCCGGCCTGACGGTGGCGCTGGTCGGTCCGTCCGGGGCGGGCAAATCGACGGCCCTGTCCCTGATCCCGCGCCTGCACGATGTCAGCGCCGGACGGATCCTTCTGGACGGCGTCGATCTGCGCGCGCTGCGCCTGTCGGACCTGCGGGACGCCATTGCCTATGTCAGCCAGGACACGTTGCTGTTCGACCTGCCGGTGATCGAGAATATCCGCATCGGCCGTCCCTCCGCGACCGATGCGGAGATCCGCCTGGCGGCCCGTGCGGCCGCGGCGGAAGGGTTCATCGATGCGCTGCCGGACGGGTTCGGCACCCGCGTCGGACCGGGCGGCCAGCGCCTGTCCGGCGGCCAGCGCCAGAGGGTGGCCCTGGCGCGGGCGCTGCTGCGCGATCCGCGGGTGCTGCTGCTGGACGAGGCGACCAGCGCCCTGGACAGCGAGAGCGAGGCCCTGGTCCAGGACGCGCTGGCCCGCCTGCGCAAGGGGCGCACCACCATCGTCGTGGCCCATCGCCTGTCCACCGTGCGGTCGGCAGACCTGGTGGTGGCGATGGCCGATGGCCAGGGCGTCGAATGCGGTACCCATGCCGAACTGATGGATGCCGACGGCCTGTATGCGCGCATGGTCCGCACCCAGGCTTTCGCGACATCGGCCTGAACACGCGGTCTGGCGGCGATCTGGGGCGCTTTTCCTGTGCTTTGGGACGCACGGCCATGACGGCCGCTCCGAGGCTTGGAAAAACACGCCGGACGCGCCGTGCAGTGCGCGCTCTCGCTGGACAAACCATGTGTCCAGGGCGGGTTCCGGTGCCATCCATCGACACCTGTCCATCGACCCATTGATCGGCCTCCCTCTTTCGATTTCTGGGGGCGATGGACGATCTTTGTTTCGGATGCGACCGGGGGCGGTTGATGCGACCTGTTCTTCGTGCCATGAATTGACCGACCCGTTCGGTCAATTCGTCCGGGCTGGCGGCATGATTGGGAAGCAAGAGGAACCGTATGGCCCAGGATGAAGGCGCGACACCGGCCGGTACGCCGGACGAGCCGCGCAGGAAAAAGCCCAACCCGATGCTTCGGATCGGGCTGGTGGGGTTCCTTGTGGTCGTGGCCGTGGGCGCGGGCACATACTGGTTCCTGACCCGGCATGACGTCGAGACCGATGATGCGTTCACCGCCGGCCGCGCGGTGACGATCGCCCCGCATGTGCGCGGCTACGTCACCGAGCTGCTGGTGAACGACAACCAGTTCGTGCATGCGGGCCAGGTGCTGGCGCGGATCGACGACCGGGATTATCGCGCCGCACGCGACCGCGCGGCGGCGGCGGTGGAACTGGCGGAATCCCAGGCCGCCGGAACGCGCTTCGCCGTGCTGGTGGCGCAGAAGAACTTCCCCGGCCAGCTGCAGGTGGCGCAGGGGCAGTTGCTCTCGGCGCAGGCGCAGGAATTCAAGGCCGAGACCGATTATCGCCGCCAGCACGCGGTCGCGCGCGCAGCGACGACGCAGCAGGACATCGATTACGCCGCCGCCGCGCTGCAGGCCGCGAAGGCCGGGGTGGCCGAGGCGCAGGGCCGCCTGCAGGTGGCCGAACCGGTCGAGGCCAATATCTCCGACATTCGGACGCGGGTGGGGCAGTACGACGCCCAGATCGCGCAGGCCCGCGCGGAACTGGCGCAGGCCGATCTGAATCTCGGCTGGACCGAGATCCGTGCGCCGCATGACGGCTGGATCTCGCAGCGCAATATCGAGCGCGGCAGCTTCGTCAATGAAGGGCAGTCGCTGTTTTCGGTGGTCGAGCCGGAGGTGTGGGTGATCGCCAACTACAAGGAAACGCAGCTGGCGCACATGCGGCCGGGGCAGAAGGTCGATATCGCGATCGACGCCTATCCATCCCTGGACCTGAAGGGGCATGTGGATTCGATCCAGCTGGGCACCGGCGCGACCTTCAGCGCCTTCCCGCCCGAGAACGCGACGGGCAATTACGTGAAGATCGTCCAGCGCGTGCCGGTGAAGATCGTCATCGACCAGGGGCTGCGCGCCGACCTGCCGCTGTCGCTGGGCCTGTCGGTCGAACCCACGGTGCACACGAAGTGAGCGGGGCCGTGGCCGGGACCGGCGCCGCCCCGGCGGAGCAACCATGGAAGCCCAAATACAACCCGTGGCTGATCGCGGTCATCGTCACGGTGTCGGCGTTCATGGAAATCCTGGACACGACCATCGTCAACGTCTCGCTGCCGCATATCGCCGGCAGCCTGTCGTCCACCTATGACGACGCGACCTGGACGCTGACGTCCTACCTGGTGGCGAACGGCATCGTGCTGACCATCTCGGGCTGGCTGGGCAAGCTGCTGGGGCGCAAGCGCTATTTCATCATCTGCATCTTCATGTTCACGGTGTCGTCGTTCCTGTGCGGCATTTCGGGAAGCCTGGCGGAACTGATCATGTTCCGCCTGATGCAGGGCTTCTTCGGCGGCGGGCTGCAGCCGAACCAGCAATCGATCATCCTGGACACGTTCCCGCCGGAACGGCGGGCGGCGGCATTCGGCCTGACCGCGATCGCGACCATCGTGGCCCCGGTGATCGGCCCGTCCCTGGGCGGCTGGATCACCGACAATTATTCCTGGCGCTGGATCTTCTTCATCAACGTGCCGGTGGGCCTGCTGGCGACCTTCGCGGTGTCGGCCGTCGTCGAGGACCCGCCCTGGGCGCGCAAGCAGAAGGCTCCGCTGGACATCATCGGCATCGGCCTGATCGCCATCGGATTCGGCAGCCTGGAGGTCGCGGTCGACCGGGGCGAGGACGAGGACTGGTTCGGGTCGGACATGATCCGCACCATGGCGGCGCTGGCGTTCCTGGGGATCGGCGGGGCGGTCATCTGGCTGCTGAAGACCAAGCGTCCGGCAGTGGACCTGCGCGTGTTTAAGGACCGCAATTTCGCGACCGGCACCCTGCTGATCGGCGCGGTCGGCGCGCTGCTCTATGCGTCCGCGATCATCGTGCCGCAATTCGCGCAGCAGGTCATGGGCTATACCGCCACCCTGTCCGGGCTGATCCTGTCGCCCGGCGGCGTGGCGGTCATCATCCTGATCCCGCTGGTGGGCCGGGCGATGAAATACATGACCCTGCGGTCGCTGATCGCGCTGGGGTTCTTCTTCATGGGGGTGGCGCTGTTCTGGTCGGCGCACCTGGTCCCGGCACTGGACTTCCGGCACCTTGTCTTCTTCCGGATGAGCCAGACCGCCAGCCTGGCCTTCCTGTTCGTCCCGATTTCCACCATCACCTACGCGACCCTGCCGCGCGAACTGAATGCCGATGCCTCGGCCCTGTTCAGCATGGCGCGCAATGTCCTGGGGTCGATCGCCATTTCGGGTTCCACGGCCATGCTGACGGAAATCCGCCAGGCGCACCAGACGCAGATGGTCCACTGGATGACGCCGTTCCACCAGCCGTACGTCGATTACCTGACGCGGGCGCGGCAGGCGGCATCGAACCGCGGCATCGCATCGACGGCGCTGGATGCCGTTGCCCAGCATCGGCTGTTCCTCGAATATACCCGCCAGATCTCGATTCTCGCCTATAACGAGGTGTTCATGATCCTGGGTATCGGTGCGTTCCTGGTGGTACCGTTCTGCTTCCTGCTGTCGCCGATCCGTGGTGGCGGCAAGCGCCCGAGTGCGGGGCATTGAGCCCCCTTGCCGCCGACCGGGTGATCCGGGTCGTCTCCGCCGCGATCGTTCAGGCGGGGGCGCTGCTGCTGGTGCGCAAGCGGGGCACGGCGGCCTTCATGCTGCCCGGCGGCAAGGCGGAGGCCGGCGAGACCGAAATCGAGACGCTGGCGCGCGAACTGGATGAGGAACTGGGCTGCCGCCTGCAGGACGGTGGCCTCGCGCTGCTGGGCCGTTTCGAGGCGCCGGCCGCCAACGAGCCCGGATTTATCGTGCGGTCCGCCGTCTATCGCGGCGCGCTGGACGACGCGCCCGCGGTCCGGGCGGAGATCGAGGAGATGTGGTGGTTCGACCTGAAGACCCGCCCGGCGCCGGGCGGGCCGGTCCTGGCACCGCTGCTGCGCGACCACGTGCTGCCGGCATTGGGAACCTGCGGCTGATTCGCGCGCCGGCCGGTCAGGGGGTGGCGTAGCAGGCGAAATCGCGGATCAGGATCCGGTAGATCTCGCGCTTGAAGCCCACGTTGCGATCCGCCAGCGTCGGCAGGTCGACCCATTGCCATACATCGAATTCCGCCGGGTGGTGCGTATCCAGCCGGATGTCCGAATCCGTACCCGTGAAACGCAGGGCGAACCATTTCTGCGTCTGCCCGCGATAGCGGCCCCCCAATGCCCGCCCCACCAGTGCCGGCGGCAGGTCGTAGGTCAGCCAGTCCGGATGGGCGCCGAGGACCACGGCCCGGTCGGTGCCGATTTCCTCGTGCAGTTCGCGCAGCACCGCCTGTTCGGGCTGTTCGTCCGCGTCGATCCCGCCCTGGGGGCATTGCCAGACGCCCTGGTCGAGCGGGCCGCCCGCGCCCTCCATGTCCGTACGGCGGGCGATCAGCACCTGGCCCGCCGCGTTGAACAGCATGGCCCCGACATTGCGGCGATAGGGCAGGGAGGAGGTCTCGGTCACGGTCGGGCTCAGTCGTGGCGCGAGGAAGCGGGCAGCATGGCCTGGGCCGACAGGGGATGGCCGGCCATCATGCGGACGATCTTCAACCCCTGCTGAAGCTGGAAATCGGTCGCGGGCTTGGCCAGGTCGAAGGACGGCCAGTTGGCCGGCGGCTGGTCGGGAATGGACGAGACCGTCGCCGGCATGTCGGTCCGCGCCGGGGGCTTGGCGGTATTGCCGCCCTGGTTCTTGATGATGTGGGCCAGGTCGGCCTCGCGGATGCTGTAGCCCGGGTCGTCCCGCGTCTCGCGCACCGTGACGTCGGGCACGATGCCCAGGCCCTGGATCGACCGGCCCGAAGGCGTGTAGTACCGGGCCGTGGTCAGGCGCAGCGCGCCGTCGCCGGGGATCGGCAGGATCGTCTGGACCGATCCCTTGCCGAACGATTTCTCGCCCACCAGGATGGCGCGCTGATGGTCCTGCAGGGCGCCGGCGACGATTTCGCTGGCTGAGGCCGATCCGCCATTGATCAGCACCACCATGGGCAGGCCGCCGGTGATGTCGGTGCCATGCGCGTCCCAGCGCTGGCTTTCCTGGGGATGGCGGGCGCGGGTCGAGACGATCTCGCCGTTGCGGATGAAGTCGGAACTGACCTCGATCGCCTGGTTCAGCAGGCCGCCGGGGTCGGACCGCAGGTCCAGCACCAGGCCGGCCAGCTTGCCGTGCGATTCGGCCTTCAGCTTGCGGAACGCCGCTTCCAGCCCCGGGCCGGTTTCCTCGTTGAATTCCGAGACGCGGATATAGCCGATGGTGTCGTACAGCGCCGAGCGGATGACCTGGATATGGATGATCGCCCGCGTCATCGTCACGGTGATGGGCTTGGGCGTCTTCTCGCGGATGATCGTCAGCGTGATCTTGGTGTCCGGCTTGCCGCGCATCCGCTCCACCGCCTCGTCCAGCGGCAGGCCGTCGATGTTCTTGCCGTCGATGGCGACGATGTAGTCGCCGGGCTTGATGCCTGCGCGGGCCGCCGGCGTGTCATCGACCGGCGAGACGACCCGGATGTGGTTGTCCTCGCCATGTACCTCCAGCCCCAGGCCGCCGAACTCGCCCTTCGTCCGGGTCTGGAGGTCGGCGTACTGCTTTTCGGTCATGTAGGAACTGTGCGGGTCCAGGCCGCTCAGCATGCCGTTCAGCGCGTTGACGATGAGGTCGCGGTTCGACACCGGGTCGACGTAATTCGCCTTCACCTGTTCGAGGACATGGCCGAACAGCGACAGCAGCCGATAGTTCTCGGCGGGCGAGTCGCTGTCTTTCGCCAGGCTCTCGGCCAGGGCGTGCGAGGTGATCTCGCCGTTCCAGGGGCCGGAGAGATGCGCGATCTGCGGCCCCGCCGCGATGCCTGCCAGAAAGGCGGTTCCAAGCAGCAGGCCGGTGCGGAACTTCATGCCGTGTCGTCTCCTGAATGCCGGCCGTGCCGGATATCGCGGTCGGCCTGCATGCCGTGCGGCATGCGTGGCGCAAGGGGTGTGCGGCCGGATGGGCCGCACATCCGTTATCGTCCGGGTGATCTTATACCGAACTTGGTTCAGGCGAAAACTGCCTAGAGAAACGGGGCCGGGTCGACCGCCGCATCGCCGTGGCGCAATTGCACGAACAGGGTCGGCCGACCACCCTGGCCTGCCCAGTCCGGCATGCGGCCGACGGGCGCGCCTTTCGCCAGCGTCTGGCCGGTGGAGACGGCAAGCGCGCCCAGCCCCGCCAGCACGAAGCGGTAATGCCGCCCGCAATCCAGGATTGCCATCTGCCCGTAAGAGCGGAACGGTCCCGCGAAATCGACCTGCCCCGCGCAGGGGGCCCGCACGGCGGCGCCTGCTGGCGGGGCATAGGTGATGCCCGTGGCAGGCCCGGCCTCGGTCGCGTTGCCCCAGGCGGTGATGACGGTTCCCGGCACCGGCGCGCCGCGTCCGGCGGGCATTCCGGCCGGGGGGGCCGTCAGGCCGGGGCCCGGCCCCTGGGCGATGGCCTGCGCGCGGGCGTGGGCGGCGGCGGCCTCGTCGGTGCGGTGCGCGCGGGCGGCCTCCTGCGCCGCGCGTTCCAGCCGGTCCTCGGCGGCCTGTTCCAGCGCCTCGATCCGAGCGACGGCGTCCTGCAGGCTGGACGCCTGGCGCGCGGCGTCCTCGACCTGCCGGGCGGCCTGGGTGGCGACGGAACTGGAGCGGCGCTGGTCCGCCCGCGCGCGCTCTGCCGCGCGGGCCACCGTGTCGCGCTGGGCGGCCTGCTGCCGCCGCAGGTCCGCCAGGCGTGCGCCTTCGCGCGTCAGATCGTCGTCCAGGCGGGCCAGTTCGGCGCGCCGGACGCGAATCGCGCCGGCCTGCCGCTCCAGCCGCGCCGACAGGCCGCGCACGACCAGCAGTCCGGTGATCGCGCGGTCCGGGGGCAGGGGGGCGGCCAGCAGCGTATCGGCGGGATAGCGCGCCAGCCGCGCCGCCAGTGGCAGCATCGGCGCCATTTCGGCCGAATCCCGGTCCAGGTCGGCGCGCAGGCGCGCCTGTTCGGCCTGCAGGGTGGCGACCCGGTCGGCCAGGTCGGCCGTCCGCTGTTCGGTGTCCTGCAGGCGGGCGGTGGCATCCACGGTTTCGGCCGACAGGGCGGCGGCGCGGGCGGTGTCCTGTTGCGCGCGGGCCTGCGCGGCATTCCGTGCGGCGGTGCGGGCCTGCAGGTCGCGGGATTGCTGCTGCTGCCGGGCGACCAGGGCCTGCTGCTGCGCGCGCGCGCGTTCGACCTCGCGCCGTGCCGCGGCCGCGGCGGCGTCCGCGCGGGGTGTCGCCGCATGGCCCGGTGCTTGGCCGGCCGGCGCATGATGGACGGGCGAGGACCGCGCGGGGGCGCGGCGGGGCGTCCCGTGGGGATCGCCCCAGGCCGGGGCAACGGGGGCCAGCAGGCAGGCCAGCAGGGCCGGGCCGGCCGGCCCCGCCAGCCCGGCAGGGCGAAGGCGGCGGTTCAGGATGCCGGTTTCTCGCCCAGCAGCGAGGAGCCGGTCATTGCTGCCGGCTTCGGCAGGCCCATCAGGGCCAGCAGCGTCGGCGCCAGATCGGCCAGCCGCCCGTCATGCAGGCGGGCCTCCGGCACCCCGGTCAGCACCACCGGGACGACGTTGAGCGTGTGGGCGGTGTGCGGGCCGCCGGTCGCGGGGTCGAACATCGTCTCGGCATTGCCGTGGTCGGCGGTGACCAGCAGGGCGCCGCGCTGGCGATGGACGGCCTCGATCAGCCGCCGCAGGCCCCGGTCCACGGCCTCGACGGCCTTGACGGCGGCGCTGAACACGCCGGTATGGCCGACCATGTCGGGGTTGGCGTAGTTCAGGACGATCAGGTCGTACTTGCCGCTCTCGATCGCCTCGACTGCCTTCGCCGTCAGTTCGGGGGCCGACATCTCCGGCTGCAGGTCGTAGGTCGCCACCTTGGGCGAGGGGACCATGATCCGGTCCTCGCCGGGCAGCTGGGCCTCCTTGCCGCCGTTCAGGAAGTAGGTGACGTGGGGATATTTCTCGGTCTCGGCCATGCGCAACTGCCGACGTCCGGCACGCGAGACGACCTCGCCCAGCAGGTCGTCCAGCGATTGCGGGGGAAAAAGCACGCCGATCAGCGCCGCCAGCCGGTCGCTGTAGCGTGTCATGCCCACGACGGCGGCGAAATGGACGACCCGATCGCGGGGGAAGCCCTCGAAATTCGGTTCCAGCAGCGCGTCAAGCAGCTGGCGGATGCGGTCGGCGCGGAAATTGAAGGACAGGATGCCATCCCCGTCCTTCATGCCGGCGTATGGCCCGATGACGGTCGGCGGCAGGAATTCGTCGGTGATGCCGTCCTTGTATGCGGCGTCGAGCACCGCCAGCGGATCGTCGCCATGCGGCCCCTTGGCCGAGACGATGGCGTCATACGCCTTCGTGACGCGGTCCCAGCGCCGGTCGCGGTCCATGGCGAAATAGCGGCCCGAGACGGTGGCGATCGCAACCGCGTCCGGCAGTGCCTGGCGCAGGCGCGCGACATAATCCCGGCCGGCATGCGGCGGGGTGTCGCGGCCGTCGGTAAAGACGTGGAAGGCCACCGGCACACCGGCCTCGACCAGGATCTTCGCCAGCGCCACGGCATGGTCCTGATGGGCATGCACGCCGCCGGGCGAGACCAGGCCCATCAGGTGACAGGTGCCGCCGCTGGCCTTCAGCGTGTCGATCAGGCCGGTCAGGACGGGATTGGCCGCCAGGCTGCCGTCGCGGATGGCGCGGAAGATGCGCGGCAATTCCTGCATCACCACCCGGCCCGCGCCGATATTGAGATGTCCGACCTCGGAATTGCCCATCTGCCCGTCCGGCAGCCCGACATCCTCGCCGCTGGTCCTGAGGAAGGCATGTGGCCCTTCCTGCCAGAGCCGGTCGAAGGCCGGGGTGTAGGCGGCGTGGACGGCGTTGTCCGACACGTCTTCCCGCCACCCGAAGCCGTCGAGGATGGCCAGCATGACAGGCCGTCGGGCCTGGGGACTGCCCGGAGGGGCGCCCTGGAGATCGTCCTGGGGGGATGTCTTGTCGGACATGGGTATTCTCTCCCGTGGTTTTGTCCGTCATGATGGCACCAAACGACGGGCTTGCGAAATGCCTTGTCGATGCAAACCTGCGATGGATCGTTCAGGCCAGCCCGGCCGACGTTCCCCGGGGAATGTTCCGGCGCGGCGCGGTGCGGCCGTTTTCCACACGATCATGCAGGAGACAGACGGATGGAACAGGACAAGGCGGGCTGCGGCACGGGATGCGGCGTGCTGACGCCGGAGCAGGTCCGCGTGATGCGCGAACATGGCACCGAACGTCCGGGCTCCAGCCCCCTGAACGACGAGAAGCGCCCGGGCCTGTATCGCTGTGCGGCCTGCGGAACGCCGCTGTTCCGGTCGGAGACCAAGTATGAGAGCGGCAGCGGCTGGCCATCCTATTTCGATGCGCTGCCCGGGGCGGTCGAGACCACGGTCGATACCAGCCATGGCATGGTCCGCGTCGAGGTGCATTGCGCGTCCTGCAAGGGTCATCTGGGCCATGTCTTCCCCGACGGTCCGCGTCCGACCGGGCGGCGATACTGCATGAACGGCGTGGCGCTGGATTTCGTACCCGATACGCAATAGGCGCGCCGTCCGGTGTGATCTAAAAGGGTGCCATGACCGAACGAAAGACATCCCACCCTTCCTCCGTGGTCGTGCTCGACCACCCGCTTGTCCAGCACAAGCTGACGCGTCTGCGCCAGAAGGCGACCTCCACGGCAGGGTTCCGGCGCCTGACGCGGGAACTCAGCCTGCTGATGGCCTACGAGGCGACCCGCGACCTGCCGCTGGAAGCGGTCGAGATCGAGACGCCGCTGGAGAAGACCCAGGGCCATCTCCTGTCGGGCAAGAAGCTCTGCCTGGTGTCGATCCTGCGGGCGGGCAACGGGATCCTGGACGGGATGCTGGACCTCGTGCCCGCCGCCCGCGTGGGACATATCGGCCTGTTCCGGGATCCGACGACCCTGGAGCCGGTCGAATATTACATGAAGCTGCCCGAGGATATCGCCGAGCGCGTATGCATCGTCGTCGATCCGATGCTGGCGACCGGGCACAGCGCCGCCGCGGCGATCGACCGGCTGAAGCGTGCGGGCGCCCGGCAGATCGTGTTCGTCTGCCTGCTGGCGGCCCCCGAAGGGGTGGCGTTCCTGTCGGGCGCGCATCCGGACGTGAAGATCGTCACCTGTTCAATCGACCGCGAACTGGACGATCACGGCTATATCCGGCCCGGCCTGGGCGATGCCGGCGACCGCCTGTTCGGCACCAAATAGGGGCCGCGCCGGAACCGTCGCCGCCGGACATCGTTTCCCTTTTCACAGGATCAGGGAGAAAAACGATGTCCGGTCATGTGTACAAGGTCCTCGAACTGGTCGGATCGTCGCCCGACACGGTCGAGGGCGCGATTGCCGCCGCCCTGGGCCGCGCGTCCGAAACTGTGCATTCCATCCGCTGGTTCGAGGTCGTGGGAACGCGCGGCCACGTCGTCGACGGCAAGGTCAGCCATTACCAGGTCACACTGAAGGTAGGCTTCACCCTCGACGAGGTGTGAATGGCTGGCCGTGGATGGTGCCCGAAGGATGCCAAAAAACTGGTTTGCAGAGGCGACGCCTCTGGCGGGGCGCGGGAGAGCGCCCCGCGTTTTCAGACCCGTCGGACGATATAGGTCTTCGACAGTTCGCCCATGATGTCCAGCGCGTGCGACGGATCGCGGGCCTCGATCATCACTTCCAGTTCCGCCGCCTGAACGCTGGGTGCGGTGAACAGGCGCTGGTGCGAGACCTCGATGATGTTGCCCCCGGCCTCGCCGATGGTGCGCGAGATGTCGGCCAGGATGCCCGGCCGGTCGGGGATTTCCATCTTCAGGCACAGCAGCCGTCCGTCGCGCAGCAGCGACCGCAGCAGGGTGTTGGCCAGGATTCGGCTATCGATGTTGCCGCCGGTCACCGGTAGGGCGATCCGTTTGCCCTGGAACAGTTCAGGATAGGTCAGCACGGCCGCCAGCGCGGTGGCGCCTGCGCCCTCGCTGACCTGCTTGGCGCCCTCGGCCATCAGGGTGATCGCGTCCTCGACCGCGCGTTCGGGCACCACCAGCACGCGCGACACATGATGGCGGATGACCTCCAGCGGCTGGCGGCCGATCTGCAGGACGGCGATGCCCTCGGCGATGGTGGCGCCGCCGGTGGGCATGATTTCGTCGCCGGGAAAGGCGGACAGCGACGAATGGCTTTCGACCTGCACGCCAACGACATCTATGCCCGGGCGAAGGGCGGCGGCCACGACCGCGCAGCCCGACAGCAGGCCGCCGCCGCCGATCGGACCGACGAACATGTCCAGCGGCCCGGCATCCTCGAATAGTTCCAGCGCGAACGTGCCCTGGCCGGCCATGACCGCCGGATCGTCGTAGGGGTGGACGAACACGCGCCCTTCGCGCTGGCACAAGGCGTTGGCGTGGGCGGTGGCCTCGGCGAAGCTGCTGCCTTCCAGGACGACGCGCGCGCCCCAGGCGGCGGTGCGCGTCACCTTGGCCGCCGGGGTGAAGCGCGGCATCACGATGACCGCGTCGATCTCCAGCAGGGCGGCATGGCGGGCCACGCCCTGGGCATGGTTGCCGGCGGATACGGTGATGACGCCGCGTTCGCGCTCCGCCGGGGTCAGCAGCGCGAGCTTGTTGGCGGCGCCGCGTTCCTTGAACGATCCCACCGCCTGCAGATTGTCGAGCTTGAGCACGATATCCGCGCCCGTCGCCTTCGACAGGGCATGCGACGGCACGGTGGGCGTCCGCAGGATGCGCCCCTCGATGCGGGACGCGGCCGCGCGCACGTCATCCAGGGTGATCATGCCCGTCCTCAGCATGTCCATGCCCTCAGCCGTAGGTGACGGCCAGGATCTCGTAGGTCCGATCCCCGCCGGGGGCCGGGACGGATACCGAATCACCGATCCGCTTGCCGATCAGCGACTTGGCGAGCGGCGAGGAAATGGACAGCAGGCCCTGCTTGATGTCGGCCTCGTGCACGCCGACGATCTGGTAGGTCGCTTCCTTGTCGGTTTCCTCATCGACCAGACTGACCTGGGCGCCGAACTTCACCTGGTCGCCCGACAGGGTCGCGGGGTCGATCACCTCGGCCGAGGAGACGATGTCCTCCAGTTCCAGGATGCGGCCCTCGGTGAAGGACTGACGGTCGCGCGCGGCGTGATATTCGGCGTTTTCGGACAGGTCGCCATGGCTGCGTGCCTCCGCGATCGCGCGGATGATGGCCGGGCGTTCCTCACTCTTGAGCCTGCGAAGTTCTTCTTCCAGCCGCTGCAGGCCCTTGCCTGTCATCGGAAATTTCTGCAAGGCGCATCCCCGGGGTGAAGGTCAGTCGTGCGACTGACATAAAAATTGCCACAAGAACGTCCCGCATAGACCGAGCGCGCCGGGGCAGGGGCCGGAGAACCGGTCCCCGCCCCGGCGTCGGTGCGGTACGCTCAGAACGATCCGCTAAAGTAGGATTGAAGAGGCGCGACTTCAAGCGGTCCTTCCCGCATTGCCGAAATCGCGTGGGTCGCGGCGCGGGCCCCGGCGATGGTCGTGAAGTGCGGGATGCCCAATGTCAGGGCCGAACGGCGGATATCGAAGCTGTCCGTGACCGATTGCGCGCCCTGGGCGGTGTTGATGACCATCTGCACGTCGCCCGACCGGATGGCGTCCACGCAGTTCGGCCGCCCTTCCAGCACCTTGTTCACCACGTTGACCGCCACCCCGGCGTCGCGCAGGCGCTGGGCGGTGCCGCGGGTCGCCAGGATGGTGAAGCCCATGTCCACCAGGCGGCGGGCCAGCGGGGTGACGGCTGCCTTGTCGCTGCCGCGTACGGACAGGAACACCACGCCCGACAGCGGCAGGCGCACGCCGGCGGCCAGCTGCGACTTGGCGAACGCGCGCTCGAACGAGGCGTCCAGTCCCATGACCTCGCCGGTCGAGCGCATTTCCGGGCCGAGGATCGTATCGACGTTGGGGAAGCGGTTGAAGGGGAACACCGCCTCCTTCACCGCGACATGCGGGGCGACGGCGCGGTCGTCCAGGCGGAATTCCGCCAGCTTCGCCCCTGCCATGACGCGCGCGCCGATCTTGGCGACGGGAACCCCGGTGGCCTTGGCGACGAACGGCACGGTGCGCGAGGCCCGGGGATTGACCTCCAGGACGAAGATCTCCTGGTCCTTGATGGCGTACTGGACGTTCATCAGCCCGACGATGCCCAGTTCGCGGGCCATCGCCTCGGTCTGCGCCTTCAGCTCGGTCACGATGGCGGGCGACAGCGTATAGGGCGGCAGCGAGCAGGCGCTGTCGCCGGAATGGATGCCGGCTTCCTCGATATGCTCCATTACCCCGGCGACATAGACGCTGTGGCCGTCGGCGATGCAGTCCACGTCGGCCTCGATGGCGTCGTTCAGGTAGCGGTCGATCAGGACGGGGCCCGAGGCGACGTCGTGGCCCGCCAGTTGCAGCGCCACGCGCATGTAACGTTGCAGGCTGGCACGGTCATGGACGATTTCCATCGCCCGGCCGCCCAGCACGTAGGAGGGGCGGACCACCACCGGGTAGCCGATGCGCTCGGCCACGTCCTCGGCCTCGGCCGGGCTGCGGGCGATGCCGTTGTCGGGCTGGCGCAGGCCCAGCCGGTGCAGCATCTGCTGGAAGCGTTCGCGGTCCTCGGCGCGGTCGATGGCGTCGGCGGGCGTGCCCAGCAGGGGAATGCCCGCCGCCTCCAGCGCGCGGGACAGCTTCAGCGGCGTCTGGCCGCCATATTGCACGATGCAACCCAGAACGGTGCCCGCCGCCTGCTCGCGCCGGATCAGGGCGATCACGTCCTCGGCGGTCAGCGGCTCGAAATACAGCCGGTCGGACGTGTCGTAGTCGGTGGACACGGTTTCCGGGTTGCAGTTGACCATGATGGTCTCGAACCCGGCCTCGCGCAGGGCATAGGCCGCATGGACGCAGCAATAGTCGAATTCGATGCCCTGGCCGATGCGGTTGGGCCCGCCGCCCAGGATGACGATCTTCTGCCGGTCGGTCGGCCGGCTCTCGCAATCCGGCACGCCGAACCCGCCTTCGTAGGTCGAGTACATGTAGGGCGTGGCCGAGGCGAATTCGCCCGCGCAGGTGTCGATCCGCTTGTAGACCGGGGTCACGGCCAGTCGGTCGCGCAGGGATGCGATCTCGACGGCGTCGGTGCCCGACAGGCGCGCCAGCTGCACGTCCGAGAAGCCCAGCGCCTTCAGCCGGCGCAGGGAATGGGCGTCCTCGGGCAGGCCGTCGCGAACGATGGCGTGCTCGGCCGCCACGATCTTCTGCAATTCGCGCAGGAACCAGGGTTCGAACCGGCAGGCCGCCTGGATTTCCTCGATGCTGAGGCCGGCGCGCAGGGCTTGGGCCGCCATCAGGATCCGTTCCGGACGGGGCTGCGACAGCGCGGCGCGGAAGGCGTCCGGGCCGCCATCGCCGGGGGCCTCGACCGGGTCCAGGCCGGTCAGGCCGGTTTCCATCGACCGCAGCCCCTTCTGCAGGGCCTCGGGGAACGAGCGGCCGATGGCCATCGCCTCGCCCACCGATTTCATGCTGGTGGACAGCAGGGCCGGGGTGCCGGGGAATTTCTCGAACGTGAAGCGGGGGATCTTCACGACGACATAATCGATCGTGGGCTCGAACGAGGCCGGGGTGGAGCCGGTGATGTCGTTGGCCAGTTCGTCCAGCGTGTAGCCCACTGCCAGCTTCGCCGCGATCTTGGCGATCGGGAAGCCCGTCGCCTTGGACGCCAGCGCGGACGAGCGCGAGACGCGGGGATTCATCTCGATGACGACCATGCGGCCGTCGGCGGGGTTGACGCCGAACTGCACGTTCGACCCGCCGGTATCGACGCCGATGGCGCGCAGGCACGCCAGCGAGGCGTCGCGCATCCGTTGGTATTCCTTGTCGGTCAGCGTCAGTGCCGGGGCGACGGTGATGGAGTCACCGGTATGCACGCCCATCGGGTCGATGTTCTCGATCGAGCAGACGATGATGCAGTTGTCCGCGCTGTCGCGGACGACCTCCATCTCGTACTCCTTCCAGCCCAGGACCGATTCCTCGATCAGGACTTCGGTGGTGGGCGAGGCGTCGAGGCCGGAGGCGACGATCTGGTCGAATTCCTCGCGGTTATAGGCGATGCCGCCGCCCGAGCCGCCCATGGTGAAGGACGGGCGGATGACCGTCGGCAGGCCGATCTGCTCCAGCGCCGCGCGGGCCTCGTCCAGCGTATGGGCGATCAGGCTGCGCGGGCTTTCGATGCCGATGGCGTCCATCGCCTCGCGGAATTTCTGCCGGTCCTCGGCGCGGTCGATGACCTCGGCGTTCGCGCCGATCAGTTCGACGCCCTGCGCCGCCAGGAAGCCCGACTTGTCCAGCGCCATGGCGGTGTTCAGCGCCGTCTGGCCGCCCATGGTCGGCAGGATGGCATCCGGCTTTTCACGCAGGATGATCCGCTCGACGAATTCGGGGGTGATCGGTTCCACGTAGGTGGCGTCCGCCAGGCCCGGATCGGTCATGATCGTCGCCGGGTTGGAATTGACCAGGATGACCCGGTACCCTTCCTCGCGCAGCGCCTTGCAGGCCTGCGCGCCGGAATAGTCGAATTCGCACGCCTGGCCGATGACGATCGGGCCGGCGCCGATGATCAGGATGGATCTGATGTCTGTCCGTTTGGGCATGGGTCGACTTTCAGGCGGTCGGTGTGGTGCGGTCGATCAGGGCGACGAAGCGTTCGAACAGGTAGAAGCTGTCCGACGGACCGGGGCTGGCCTCGGGATGGTACTGTACCGAGAAGGCTGGCAGCCGGTCCGAGGCGATGCCTTCGTTCGATCCGTCGAACAGGCTGGTGTGCGTCACGCGCACGCCCTCGGGCAGGCTGGCCTCGTCCACCGCGAAGCCGTGGTTCTGGCTGGTGATCTCCACCCGGCCGGTGGACAGGTCCTTGACCGGCTGGTTGGCACCGCGATGACCGCGCGCCAGCTTGTAGGTCCGCGCCCCCAGCGCCAGGGCCAGGAGCTGGTGGCCCAGGCAGATGCCGAAGACCGGCTTGCCGGCGTCCAGCACGCCCAGGATGGCCGGCACGGCGTATGCGGCGGTCGCCGCCGGGTCGCCCGGGCCATTCGACAGGAACACGCCCTCGGGGTCGTGGGACAGGATCTCGGCCGCCGTCGCGGTGGCCGGGACGACGGTCACGTCGCATCCGGCGCTGACCAGGCAGCGCAGGATGTTGCGCTTCGCCCCGTAATCGACGGCGACGACGCGGCGCCGACGCGCGGGCGGCGTCTGCGTGCCGTGCGGCCAGGTCCAGGTGCCCTGGTCCCAGGAATAGGCGGCGGCGCAGGTGACATCCTTCGCCAGGTCCATGCCCTCCAGCCCCGGCCAGGCGACGGCCCGGGCGCGCAGGTCGTCCAGATCGAAAACGCCATCGGCGGGATAGGCCAGGATGGCGGTCTGCGGGCCGCCGTCGCGCAGGCGCAGGGTGATGGCGCGGGTATCGACGCCGCAGATGCCCGGCACCCCCTGCGCGGCGAGCCAGGCCCCGAGCGGCCGGGCGGCACGCCAGCTGGCGGGTTCGGTCAGGTCCTGCTTGACCACCAGGCCTCGGGCGGCGATGCGCGCGGCCTCGTCGTCCTCGTCATTGGTGCCGACATTGCCGATATGCGGGAAGGTGAAGGTGATGATCTGCCCGGCGAAGGACGGGTCGGTCAGTGTTTCCTGGTATCCCGTCATGCCGGTGGAAAAGCACAGCTCGCCGATCGCCGCGCCGTCGGCGGGGGTGTGCGCGCCGAAGCCGCGCCCCCACAGGATGGTGCCGTCCGCCAGGACCAGGGCGGCGGTGGCGCCTGCCGGCGGCCGTGCGGCGCTGGGGGTGGAAGAGGGGGAGGCAGTCATCTGGGTCTCCGCTCGGTCGGACGGGCTGTCGGGTTGCAGGTCGGAAAGGGCCAGGCCGGTCTGGCGCAGGATGACCGTCCAGTGCTTGGGCGGAATCGCGCGGGCCTGCCGCCATTTGCGGATGGCCTCGGTACTGACGCCGGTCAGGCGGGCGGCATTGTCCGCGCCCCCCAGGCGTTCAATGATGTTTTCGACCGTCATCGGCATGGAGAATTTTTCCTTCCGGGATTATCTCCTACCAGCGTCCGGGTGGGCTGGGAAGAAAATTCCCACCCGATTCCGGATGGAAGATGTGGGAAGAATATTCCATGCGGGCGGTCCAACCGGCCGCCGGATTTACAGGAGATACGGGATCATGTCGCTGCGCGCACGTTTCATGGATGACCTCAAGGCGGCGATGAAGGCGGGCGATGCCGGGCGCGTCGGCACGCTGCGCATGATTTCGGCGAAAATAAAGGATGCCGATATCGCCGCCCGGCCCCGTGGCGTTGACAAGATCGGTGATGACGAGGTGGTCGCCGCCTTGCGCGGCATGATCAAGTCGCGCGTCGAATCGGCCGCACTGTACCGCCAGGGTGGCCGGGCCGAACTGGCCGAAAAGGAGGAAGCCGAGATCGCGACGATCCGCGCCTACCTGCCGGCCGAACTGGATGCGGCGACGCTGGAGGCGGCGGCGCGGGAGGCGATCGCCGGCGTGGGCGCCACGGGGATGAAGGACATGGGCCGCGTGATGGCCGAGCTGAAGACCCGTTTCGGCGCCGTGCTGGACGCCGGCCGCGCCAGCGCGGTGGTCAAGTCCCTGCTGGCCGCCTGACGCGGCCTTGGCCCTCGATCCCGCCTTCCTGGAGGAGCTTCGCGCCCGCACGCCCATCGCCTCGGTGATCGGGCGGCGGGCGAAGCTGACCCGTTCGGGGCGGAACTGGAAGGCATGCTGCCCCTTCCATGGGGAAAAGACGCCCTCTTTCTATGTCTATGACGATCATTTCCACTGCTTCGGCTGCGGCGCGCATGGCGATGTCATTTCCTTCGTCATGCAGAGCGAAGGCCGGTCGTTTCCCGAGGCGGTCGCCGAACTGGCGGGCGAGGCCGGGCTGGAGGTGCCACGCCCCGGGCCCGTCCAGCGCGAGGCCGAGAAACGGGCCAGGACCCTGTCCGACGTGCTGGAGGCCGTGCAGGCCGCATGGACGCGGCGCCTGAATGCGCCGGAGGGACGCGCGGGCCTAGCCTATCTGCGGGGCCGGGGCCTGACGGACGAGACGATCGCGGGGTTCGGCCTGGGGTGGTCCGGCGACGGGCGGGGCGGGGTGCTGGCGGAATTGCAGGCGCAGGGCATCGCGCCCGACCTGGTGGCCCAGGCCGGCCTGATGCGGCTGGACGAGGACGGGCGGCCGAAGGGGGAATTGTTCTTCAACCGGGTGACCTTTCCGATCCGCGACCGGCGCGGCGCGCTGGTGTCGTTCGGCGGGCGGATCCTGGGCGACGGGCAGCCGAAATACCTGAACGGTCCCGAGACCGCGCTGTTTTCCAAGCGGCGGACCCTGTTCGGCCTGGACCGCGCCCGGGCGGCGATACGGACGGCCCGTCCGCGGGGGGCACCGCCGGTCGATCTGGTGGTGGTCGAGGGGTACATGGATGTCATCGCCCTGCACCAGGGCGGCTTTCCCGGCGCGGTGGCGCCGCTCGGCACCGCCCTGACCGCGGAGCAGATGGAAGCCCTGTGGCAGGTGTCGGCCGCGCCGGTCCTGTGCTTCGACGGAGATGCCGCCGGGCGGCGCGCGGCGGTGAAGGCGGCGGAGACGGGGCTGCCGATGCTGGACCTGAACCGGACGCTGCGCTTCTGCACGCTGCCGGAAGGCGAGGACCCGGACAGCCTGCTGCGCACCCAGGGCGGACGCGCGGTCGCGACCCTGCTGGAGGGCGCCCGGCCGGTGGGCGAGGTGCTGTTCGACCTGCTGACCGAAGGCGTGCGCGACCCGGGACCGGAACAGCGCGCGGCGCTGCGCCGCCGCCTGACCGAAGCCGCCGCCCTGATCGGCGACAAGGGGCTGGCGGCGGAATATCGCAGCACGCTGCTGGACCGGTTCTTCGAGACCTTCCGCCGTCGCGCCGGTTCGGGGGGGCGGGGAAGCAAGGGCGCGGGCGCGGCGCCGCGCCCGGTCCGCGTCATGGAACGGCCGCCGCTGGATGCGCAGGCGACGATGCATGAACGCATGCGCATCCTGACCGCCATCCTGCTGCGCCATCCGCATCTGCTGCCGGAGGTCGAGGACGCCTATTGCCGGCTGGACCTGCCGCCGGGGCTGGCACGGGTGCGGGCCGGGCTGATGGACCTTGCCGCCGCGGGCGACCTGCCGGACGCCGAGGCATTGGCTGCCGGCCTGGACGCGGCCGGTCTGCGCGACGAGCGCCAGGCCGTGCTGGCCACCCGGCCGCTGCCACTGTCGCTGAGTGCGCCGGACACCCTGATGGCCGTCGAGATCGGCCAGGAATGGTGGCATTTCTATGCGCTGCTGAATGTCCGGCAGTTCGGGGCGGACATTCGCGCCGATACGGAGCGCCTGTGTACCGGCACGCTGGACGAGCGGGCCTGGAACAGCCTGCGCACGCGCCTGCTGGCGTGGGAGGCCCTGCGACGCGGTGAAATCGACCCGGACGAGGGGTGAGGTTTTTCGCCCCCGGGGGCGCCGGCCCTTGACTTCAACGCCCGAATCGACCACCTGCACGACACTGTAATTGTCAGATGCGATAGAATGGCCGTTTCGTGTCCGTTCGTGCGCCATGTCTTCATGGAGGCGGGGCCGGCATGCCGAAACAGGCCGTCATGTCGTCGCGGGGCGGACGCCGCGGCAGCGTAGCAGGTAGGGATTAGGCAGGCGATGGCGACAAAGACAGCCGCGGGTTCGGAAGCGACTTCTGGCGAACAGGATAACGACACCACTCTGCTGGACACGCAATCCGGAGCCGTCAAGAGGCTGATCGCCCGAGGCAAGGAACGCGGCTACATCACGTTCGATGAGCTGAATGCCGTCCTGCCGCAGGACCAGATGTCGTCGGAGCAGATCGAGGACGTCATGGCGGTGCTGTCCGAAATGGGCATCCAGGTCGTCGAGAACGAGGACAACGACGACACCGAGACCGCCCGCGAGGAGAAAGCCGAGGAGCCGGATTCCGAGGCCGAGGAAGGTGGTGCCGCCGGCAACGTCGATACCGAGAGCCTGGGCCGGACCGATGATCCGGTCCGTATGTACCTGCGCGAAATGGGTTCGGTCGAACTGCTGTCGCGTGAGGGCGAGATCGCCATCGCCAAGCGGATCGAGGCCGGCCGCGACGAGATGATCGGCGGCCTGTGCGAAAGCCCGCTGACCTTCAGCGCCATCATTTCCTGGCACGACCGCCTGAAGGCGGGCGAGATGCTGCTGCGCGACATCGTGGACCTGGAGGCCATGCAGTCCGGTGGGGCCGGTCCCGACGTGGAGGAGGCCGAGGACGGGGCCGAGCCGCCGGAAGAGGCGAGCTTCGACGCCGGGACCGAGAGCGAGGACGGCGAGGAAGGCGAGGGCGCCGGCCTGTCGCTGTCGGCGCTGGAGGAAAAGCTGAAGCCCGAGATCCTCGTGCGGTTCGAGGAAATCGAGGAGCTCTACTCCCGGCTGCAGAAGCTGCAGTCCAAGCGCCTGGAGGCCCTGACCTCGGGCGCCGAAATGTCGGACAAGTCCGAGAAATCGTACGAGAAGCTGCGCGAGGAGCTGGTCGGCAAGGTCCAGCAGGTGCATCTGCACAACACCCGTATCGAGGTGCTGGTGCTGCATCTGAAGGAGATCTTCCAGCGTCTGAACGGCCTGGAAGGCCGGATGCTTCGCCTGGCCGAGAGCACCAAGGTCTCGCGCGAGGACTTCCTGATCAAATATCGCGGCAGCGAGCTGGATCCGGGCTGGATGGACATGGTGTCCGCCCTGCCGGGCAAGGCGTGGAAGAATTTCGTCGCCAAGCACGCGGCGACGGTCATGACCCTGCGCGGCCAGGTTGCGGCCCTGTCGCAGGAAACCGGCCTGCCGGTCGGCGAATTCCGACGTGTCTATGCCACCGTGTCGCGCGGCGAGCGGGATTCGGCGCGGGCGAAGAAGGAAATGATCGAGGCCAATCTGCGCCTCGTGATCTCGATCGCCAAGAAATACACCAATCGCGGCCTGCAATTCCTGGACCTGATCCAGGAGGGCAATATCGGCCTGATGAAGGCTGTCGATAAATTCGAATATCGTCGCGGCTATAAATTCTCGACCTACGCCACGTGGTGGATCCGCCAGGCGATCACCCGGTCGATCGCCGACCAGGCGCGCACCATCCGCATCCCGGTCCATATGATCGAGACGATCAACAAGCTGGTCCGGACCTCGCGCCAGATGCTGCACGAGATCGGGCGCGAGCCGGCGCCCGAGGAACTGGCCGAGAAGCTGGGCATGCCGCTGGAGAAGGTGCGCAAGGTCCTGAAGATCGCCAAGGAGCCGATCTCGCTCGAAACCCCGATCGGCGACGAGGAAGACAGCCATCTGGGCGATTTCATCGAGGACAAGACGGCGGTCATTCCCCTCGACGCCGCGATCCAAACCAACCTGCGCGAGGCGACGACGCGCGTGCTGTCGTCGCTGACCCCGCGTGAGGAGCGTGTGCTGCGCATGCGCTTCGGCATCGGCATGAACACCGACCACACGCTGGAGGAAGTCGGCCAGCAGTTCAACGTGACGCGCGAACGTATCCGCCAGATCGAGGCCAAGGCGCTGCGCAAGCTCAAGCACCCGAGCCGCAGCCGCAAGCTGCGTTCGTTCCTTGACGATAACTGATCCGGACCTCATGGACGGCCTGACCCGAACCGCCGAACCCACGACCCGCGCGGCGGTAGACGTGACGTTCCTGTGCATGGACCGTCCGCCCGCCGGCCTGGCGCCGGTGCTGCCGGACGGGTATCGCATCGTCCATCACCCGGCCCCCGACATCGCGTTCTATCGCCACCTGTATGACGGGGTGGGGCAGGATTACTGCTGGTGGCTGCGCCGGACCCTGCCGGACGCCGAACTGGGCGCGCTGCTGCGCGATCCCGGTACCCGGGTGAACGTGTTGTGGCAGGGCGAGCGGATCGCCGGGTTCTTCGAACTGGACTGCCGCGTGGCCGGAGAGGTGAACCTGGCCTATTTCGGCCTGATGCCCGACCAGATCGGGCATGGGGTGGGGCGGGCCTTCCTGCGGGCCGCGATCGACGCCGCCTGGGCGTTCCAGCCGGCCAGTGTCCGGGTGAACACCTGTTCGGCCGATCATCCGCGGGCATTGGATACCTACCTGCGCGCCGGGTTCCGGCAGGTCCGCACCATGCGCGAAATCTGGGACATTCCCGACGCGCTGGGTCTGGTCGTGCCTCCCGCCCTGCGCCCTTGAGAGCCTGACCGGAAATACGCGCTGACGGCGATCCGACGCGCGTTTCCTGTGCTTCGGTGCTGACGGCCATCAAGGCCGCTCTCGCTCGCCAGCGCACCTTTCCGGTCAGGCTGCGAGGGGCCGAGAGCCGATTTTTCGGCCCGTGGCGGAGTTTTTCCTTGTGGTGGGGCGGCGTTCGTGCTTCACACCCCTCCTTCCCTGCCAGGGCGCGGCATCGCCCCGGCTATACCCATGCCCCGCGGGAGGGGCGCCGTGCGGACCGTGTCCGTGGCGGTCGGGTTGACCATATCCGAAGGGAGTTCCCATGCCGTTATATGAAACTGTTTTCATCGCGCGCAATGACGTGTCGCAGCAGCAGGTCGAGGCCGTCGCCGACGGGATCGCCAGCCTGCTGGAAACCGAAGGCGGCGCCGTCAAGAAGCGCGAATATTGGGGCCTGCGCAGCCTGGCCTATCGCATCAAGAAGAACCGCAAGGGGCATTACATGCTCCTGGGTCTCGATGCGAAGCCCGAGACGATCAAGGAAATCGAGCGCCAGCTGAGCCTGAACGAGGACGTGATGCGCGTCCTGACCCTGCGCGTCGACGAGATCGACGAGGCCCCGTCCGTGATCCTGTCCCGCAAGGGCGACGAGCGCGAGCGCGGCTTCCGTGGTCCGAAGCCCACCGGCCGGTTCGAGAGCGGACGTGGCGGCGGTGGCGGTGGCCGTCGTGGCTATGACGATCGCGAGGAGTTCCGGGCGCGCGGCGAGCGTGAAGACGCGCGCGACACCGACGGCGAAGCGGAGTAAGAATCCATGTCCGACACCACCGAGATCAATCCCGCCGCCCGCCGCGTGGCCGTGGGTGCCCGCCGGCCGTTCTATCGCCGCCGCAAGTCCTGCCCGTTCTCCGGCCCGAACGCGCCGAAGATCGACTACAAGGACGTGCGTCTGCTGAGCCGCTTTCTGTCCGAGCGTGGCAAGATCGTCCCCAGCCGCATTACCGCGGTGTCCGCGAAGAAGCAGCGTGAGTTGGCCCAGGCGATCAAGCGGGCCCGCTTCCTGTCCCTTCTGCCCTATATCGTCGGCTGAGGAGACAGGTCATGTCCGCAGTAGAACTGATCCTGCTCCAGCGCGTCGAGAAGCTGGGCCAGATGGGCGAGATCGTGAAGGTCAAGCCGGGTTACGCGCGCAACTACCTGCTGCCGCAGGGCAAGGCCATCCGTGCCAACGCCCTGAACCGCGAGCGGTTCGACCGCGAGCGCGTGCAGCTGGAAGCGCTGAACATCAAGCGCCGCGAGGAGGCCGAGCGCCTGTCCGAGCGGATGCACGGCCTGGTTGTCGTGCTGATCCGTCAGGCCGGCGACAGCGGCAGCCTGTACGGTTCGGTTTCGACCCGCGACATCGCCGAGGCGACGACCGCCGCCGGCCTGACGATCGCGCGTTCCCAGGTGCTTCTGGCCGATCCGATCAAGCAGCTGGGCCTTTATGAGGTCCGCGTTGCCCTGCATCCGGAAGTGTCGATTCCCGTCACCGTGAACGTGGCCCGTTCGGAAGAGGAGGCCGTGCGCCAGGCGCGCGGCGAGGCCATCGGCGTCGAAGACGAGGAGCCCTCGGGCTTCGTCGGGGAAGCCCACGCCGACGAGACGGCAGCCGAGGACGCGGCCGAGGCCTGATCAATCAGGCATCATCTGGCGCGTCCTGCGCGACAGACGGCTGAAAAGGCCCGGAAGAGCGCGCTCTTCCGGGCCTTTGTCTTTGGAAAGGCTGGGTAAAGTCCCGCTGCCGGTTCTTTACGGATCGTCATCCAGCGGTCATGTTTGCCATGCGACCTGCATGGAGAACCGCTCATGACGCCCGTAATCGACAGGGTCTTCCGCAGTTTTATCTCACGGGGACGGCTGGACGTCGTTTTTTCCGATGGAACGCGCCGCACCTATGTCGGTACGCCCGGGCCGGTGGCGGCGATGCGGATTCTCCACCCGTCGGTCGAGCGTCGGCTGATCTTCAATCCCGGGCTGGCGTTCGGCGAAGCCTACATGGACGGCGCCGTCGTTCCCGACGGCTGCACGCTCTATGACCTGCTGGACCTGCTGATGACCAACAGCATGGGGACCGGTCATGTCGGCGAGATGGTCGCCGGCCTGGTGCGCTACGGCAAGCGGGCCTGGACGCAGTTCAATCCGGCGTCGCGGTCACGGCGGAACGTTGCCCACCATTATGATCTGAGCGGCGCGCTGTACGACCTGTTCCTCGATCGGGACCGGCAATATTCCTGCGCCTATTTTCCGCGCGGGGACGAGACGCTGGAGGAGGCGCAGGAGGCCAAGAAACGGCACATCGCCGCCAAGCTGCGCCTGGACCGGCCGGGCCTGGAGGTCCTGGATATCGGCTGCGGCTGGGGCGGCATGGCGCTGACCCTGGCGCGGGATTATGGGGCGCGCGTGACCGGGATCACGCTGTCGGAGGAGCAACTGGGTGTCGCACGCAGGCGCGCGGCCGAGGAGGGGCTGTCCGACCGTGTCCGTTTCGAACTGGTGGATTATCGTGCGGTGACCCGGCGGTACGACCGCATCGTGTCGGTGGGCATGTTCGAACATGTCGGGATCGGGCATTACCGGCAGTTCTTCGGCATCGTGCGCGACGTCCTGGCCGAGGACGGCGTGATGCTGCTGCATTCCATCGGGCGCAATGACGGCCCGGGATCGACCAATCCGTGGATCGATCGCTACATCTTCCCCGGCGGCTATTCCCCCTCGTTGAGCGAGACCTTCGCGGCGATCGAGAAATCGGGCCTGTGGGTTACCGATTGCGAAGTGCTGCGGCTGCATTACGCGAAGACCATCGCCCTGTGGCGCGAACGCTTCGCCGCCAGCCGCGCGAAGGTCGCGGCCATGTACGACGAACGGTTCTGCCGGATGTTCGAATTCTACCTGGTCGGAGCGGAACTGTCGTTCCGGGTACAGGGACACATGAATTTTCAGCTGCAGATCACCCGGTCGATCGACGCCGTGCCGCTGACGCGGGATTATATGCTCGACACCGAACGGGCCGCGGCCCTGGGCGGCGTCGCGGACGATCCGGAGGAGTCCCAGGCGGTCGCGGTCAAGGCACCGGCCCGGCGTGCCGCCCGCAGGAAGACGGCGAAGACGGGCTGAACGGGATCAGCCGTCCATGCGCGCGGACCCGCCGATCCGTTCCAGGTGGCAGCGGGCCAGGCGATCGAATTCCGTGATGTCCAGCGTTTCGGCCCGGCGTTCGCCGCCGATGCCGGCGGCCTCCAGCAGGGTCTCGCCCCCCAGGGGGCGCAGCGCGCCGCGCAGCATCTTGCGCCGCTGGCCGAAGGCGGCGGCCGTGACCTGCTCCATGGCGCGAAACAATGCGGGGGCCGGCTGGGCCGCGTGGGGAGTCAGGCTGACGACCGCGGAATAGACCTTGGGGGGCGGGGAGAACGCACCGGGCGGGATCCGCATTACCAGCGCGCAGCTGCTGGTCCACTGCGCCAGGACCGCCAGGCGGCCATAATGCGATGTGTCCGGGGCGGCGCAGATCCGCTCCGCCACCTCCATCTGGAACATCAGGGTCAGGCGTTCCCATTGGGTCGCCTGCCGCAGCCAGCCGACCAGAAGCGGCGTCCCGACATTATAGGGCAGGTTGGCCACGATCTGGCGTGGCGCCGGGCACAGCGCGGTCAGGTCCTGGCGCGTGGCATCGGCCTCGACCAGATGCAGGCGTCCGGGGAACAGGGCAGCAAGCTCGCCGATGACGGCGACGGCGCGCGGGTCGATCTCCACCGCCGTGACGGTCTCGGCGGCGCTGTCCAGCAGGGCGCGGGTCAGGCCGCCTGGTCCGGGCCCGACCTCGACGACATGACGGCCTGTCAGGTCACCGGCCAGGGCGGCGATGCGCGTGGTGATGCCCGGGTCCAGCAGGAAATGCTGGCCCAGCGCCTTGCGTGCGTCCAGCCCGTGCCGGGCGATGACCTCGCGCAGCGGTTCGAGAGGAGCCGTCCCGCCGGGAACGGGGGGAAGGGAGGTCAGGAGCCGGTCCTCATGCCTTCGAGCGCATTTCGATGACGGCCCGGCGGTGCAGGTCGCGGTTCAGCTGCCGCGACGTCTGCTCGACCCGTTCATTCAGCAGCTGGTCCGCGATCTCGCTGGGTGTCTGCTGGGCGAAATTCCTCTGCTGGCGCCCGCAGATCATCAGGATTTCGATGCCTTCCGTCGAGACCAGCGGACGGCTGGCCTTGCCGTCAGACAGACCGGAAAGGATCTGCTGCATCTGCGGATTGATCCGTTCCAGCACCAGCTCGCCGGGGTTGGATGGCCGTTTTTCGCCGTACTTGCGATTGACCGCTTCCAGATCGGCGCACGACCGCGCGGTGGTCGCAACCTGTGTCGCCTGCTCCAGGGTCGCCCGCTGCTGCTCCGTCGGGTTCTGGGGGTTCAGCTGCGTCGTGAACGGCAGGAACGCCTGACGCAGCGACAGCACCGTGCCCATCTGGTGGCCGACGGTGCGGCGGCCATTCAGCGTCGCGATGACGAAGCCGCCTGCCACCCGGATGGGGTTGGAGATGGCGCCGATCGGCATCTGCCGGGCCACCGCCACGACCTGCGGGTCGAGACTGTCTTCCTGCACCCAGCCCATCATGCCGCCGTCCAGCGCGGTCTGGCTTTGCGAGAACTGGGCGGCGACGATGGGGAAGGGCGCGCCGTTGCGCAGTTCCTGGATGACCGTCTCGGTGAATTTCAGCTCGTTCTCGGAATGGCGGGGATCATCGACCGGGACGAAGATCTCGCTGATCATGTACTGCGGCTTGCCGTCCTCGTGCCGCAGTGCTTCCTCGCGCTGGGCGATTTCGGCGGCGGTGGTGCGGCCGCGCGATCCCATTTCCTCGCGCAGGACCTGCGTCCAGCCCAGCTGCACGCGGATCTGGTCGATCAGCGTGGTCAGCGAGATCCCGTCCTGCGCCAGCCGGTCGCGCAGCGCGTTCTGCGGCATGCCGTTGCGGTGTTCGATATCGGCGATCGAGGCCGCGATCTGCTCGGGCGGGACGTTGATGTGCCGCGACAGCATTTCCTGCTGGCGCAGGCGCTCGTCGATCAGCTGCCGGACGATCTGCGGGCGCAGGCGCGCCATGATCTCGTTGCTGACATTCAGGCCGGATGACAGGGCGAACAGGCGGCCGCGATTGTCCACGTCGCGGCGGGTCAGCACCGTGCCGTTGATGACCGCGACGATCGAATCCTGGTCGACGGCAGTCTCGTCCGCCTCCGCGTCCGGACCCGGCGGGGCGGCCAGCGCCGCGCTGCCCACGCAGGCTGCCAGCCCGGCCGCCAGGACGAACGACAGGGCACGCCTGCCGGGCCGGGCACCGTGCGGGGGGAATGCGGTCTTGGTGGAGCAGGCTCGCATGCTGTTCGGTCTCTCGCGCATCTGGTCAGCCATGGATACCAAAGGACCCGATGGTCTTGAAAGTCAGGGTGAACATAATGGTCGAATTGCGCTGCTGGCCGCCGATCGACGTGTATTGCTTGATATACATGATATTGAAGGCGAAGCAGTCATTCTGGTAGCCGGCGTTCCCGCCCATGGCGACGAACTGCTCCCGCGCCAGGCTGCGGCGGACGAATCCCGACAGGTGGTAATGCTGCCAGTTCGTCGAGGCGCCGAGCGTCAGTTCGTTCATTCGTGCGTCATAGGCCGCGGGCGGCGAGCCGGTCTGGATGTTGGTGGCGTAATAATAATACGGGGTCACGGGCTCGTAGACATAGCCGCCGGTGATGCGGAAATGGTCGACCCCCGTGCTGATCAGCCCGTCGCCGAAATCGATCCGCTTGGCATACGGATCGATGCGCATGCGGCCCGTGACGTCGATGAAGCGGTTCGGCGCGATGCGCGCACGGGCGACGACGTCCGACAAATGATGGTTCAGTCCCGAATAGGGAATGCGGTCGTGCTCGATATGTTCCTGGATGCTTTCGCCGACCAGCGTGTCGATTTCATGGCCGTTCCAGGTCCAGTTGCCATGGACGCCGAAATTGCCGCGCAGCCCGCCGTCCAGCCGGTCCGTTCCCGGGTAGCGGTTCAGCGAGAACAGCGTGGAATCGGTGAATTCGTAGCTGAGGCTGTCTTCGTTGGGCAGGTAGCTGTTCCGCCCGTTTCCGGTGTTGGGCGCCGCGATGATCTGGGCGATCGGTTCGAGGATCTGCGTGCCGGAACCCCGGTTGAAGGTGCGCAGGAACGGCCAGTTCATCTTCAGCGCGATGGTCGGCAGGACCTGCCCGGTGACCTGCCGGCGCGTCGTGGTGGCATAGAGTGGCTGTTCGTTCAGGGCCGTCGCCCGATGGATCGCGGATTCGAGATGCAGGGTCAGCATCCAGAGCTGCCCCAGTCGGTTGTGGAAGGGCCGGTCCCAGTTCATCGAGACCTGCCCGCGCTGGTCGGATACCCCGTTGGCGCGGTAGACGTAGAAATCGGTGGTATCGAGGGCGAAGCGCCCGCCCAGCGCGTCGGGGCGCCCGAAATAGCTGTAGGTGTATCGGGGCAGGACCCAGGGCAGGTCGCTGTTGCGGATGACGCCCTGGTTCAGCCCCTGGTAGGCCTGTGCGTCGATCCGCGAATAGGCCCCGGTGCCGAAGCCTTCGAGATAGACGTTGGACGACAGCGTTTCCTGGCCGTAGCCGGAAATGCGGTAGTCACGCATGTAGTTCGCCGAACTGGCCAGGTTGATGTTGGCGCCGGCGCGCCAGTTCCGCGAAATCGAGGCCTGGCCCTGCGCGAAGACATAGCCCTGGATGCCGTGGTCGTTGGTCGATCCGGCGGTGTTGCCGAACGTGTTGACGTAGGATCCCTGGCGGTGGGTATCGTACGCGACGCCGCCCAGGATGCTCAGCGTGCCGAAATTCATGATGTTGCGGTACTGGGTGCTGACCTGCGGTCCGGTGCGGGTCGACACCAGGCCCTGGATCGTCAGGTCGGACTGCCGGTCGATCACCCAGTAATAGGGAATGGTGGCATAGGCGCCCAGGTAGCGGTCGTGCGGCGTGATGCCCGGCGTCAGGAACCCGCTCTGCCGCCTGACGGAGGGATCGGACATCGAAAACGCCGGCAGATACATGACCGGGATGCCCAGCATGTCCACATAGGCATCGCGGAAATCGATGCGCTTGTGTTCGGTGTCGTGGATCGCGTCATAGGCGCGCAACTGCCAGAAGGGCGGGCGCTCCGGATGTTTCGCGCAGATCTCGCATGCCGTGTAGACCGCGCGGGCCATGTCGTTCACGCGCGCGCCGACCCGGCGCATGCCGTTGGCTGCCAGCTTAGCGTTTTCGGTCATCAGGATATGCAGGCGCGTGCTGATGCCGTCGCGCATGCCGTTGCTCAGTTCGGCATAGTCGGTGAACAGCACCGTGCCGTCGGGTTCGACGATCGCGACGTGGCCCGACGCGGCGGCAATGCCGGTATTGCGGTCATAGGTCACCGTGTCGGCGCGCAGGACGTGGTCGTTCTGCCAGATCTGGACGTTGCCCGACCAGGTCACGACGCCGTTGGGATTGTCATAATTGACGGTGTCGGACTGGAAGGTCACCGGGTCCTTGTCGGACATCGAGCCGCCCAGATCGACATGCACGGGCCGGACCTGCGCGCGGGCGCGATGGGTCTGCACCGCGGCGCCCGTCAGGGTCCCGGCCAGCATCGTGGCGGCCAGCAGCGTGCCGCGCGCCTGGGGACGCCGCCCCCGGACTGGGCCGCGGACGGGGCGAAACGGGCGGCGGGGATATGGGCTCGGCATTATCCGTCTTCTAGATGAAGCAGAAGAGAAACTGCAAGGCAGAGTCCCGCCCCCGTCGGGGCCCAGGCGGCCAGAAGGGGCGGCATGGCGCCGGAATCGCCGAACTGCGCGGCGACCTTGGAAATCGTGAACAGGGCGAACCCGGCGGCGATCCCGCTGCCGATCATGCGCGCGACGCCGCCGCGCCGCGTCGGGCGCATCGAGAATCCCGCCGCCACCAGCGCCATGGTGCCCGACAGGATCGGCAGGGTCAGCAGGGTCTGGAAATGCAGCCGGTGGCGGATGGATGAAAATCCCGACCGCTCCAGCAACGCGATGAATCCCGGCAGCGCCCAGACCGACAGCGTGTCGGGCGATGCGAAGCTTTCCTGAACGCGCGGCACGGTCAGGTCCGTCGGCAGGTCGAAATCCCCCACCGCCACGGGCAACCGGTCGGGATGGATGGTGCGTGCGTCCTCGAAGATCCATTTTCCGGCCGCGAGATGGCCGCGCGGGGCCTCGACACGGACGATCAGATGGTCGGCCTCGTCCAGTCGGAACAGGCTGATGCCGCCAATCTGCATGACCCCGTCCTGCAGGTGCACGGTGCGGGCATGCAGGATGGCGACCCCGCGCGGGCCCAGGCCGGTATCGGCCTGGCGGATCCACAGCGCCCCGTCGGCGAGGTCGAGCGGGCCGCCGCCGTTGCGCAGATAGACATGGTCCAGCGTTTCGGCGCGGCGGAACATCATGGAGGACAGCGGCGACAGGGCCCCGGTGGCCAGCATGCCGATCAGCAGGGCGCAGGACAGCGGCCCGGTCAGGAACTGCCAGGCGGAAATCCCCGCGGCGCGCGCCACGATCAGCTCGGACGAGCGGGTCAGCCGCCAGAAGCAGACGATGCCCCCCAGAAGGACGCCGAACGGCAGGATCTCGATCATGAAATAGGGGACGTGCAGCAGCGCGATCTCGCTGACCAGCGAGGTCGGCACATTGGGACGGGTCGCGACCCGCCGCAGCAGGTCGATGAAGTCGAACAGGGACACCAGCCCGGTCAGTGACAGGATCATCGCCGAGACCGCCAGCGTGAACTGGCGGGCGATGTAGAACGACAGCGTGACCGAGACGGTCATGGACGCGACGGTCCCATTGCCCCGGACAGGCCGGCATGCGGAGGCCGGCCGCGGCGCCATTCGGGCAGGAACAGGATCACCGCGCAGGCGATGCCGGGCAGGACGGCCTCGATCCACATCAGCGGGACCAGGCCGGTGTTCCGGCCCGCCAGGTTCTGCACCAGCAGGCTGAGGGCCAGCAGGCCCACGACGCTCATGATCGCCACCGCCGGGCGGATGATGTTGCCATGGCGCGAGAACGCCCCGCGCAGCACGCTCAGCAGGCCGATCATCGCGAACGAGAAGGCGGTGAAGGGCGAGGTCAGGCGCCGCCAGGCCTCGACGGCGAATTTGCCGCGATCGCGGGGCGAGACCTCCTGCGGATTGGGGTGCAGCAATTCGTGCAGCGACATCTCCGACGCGTCGCGGAAGCGGGCCTGGTCCCCGCGCGACGATGTCAGGTCGATGGTGTTGCGCTGGAACGTCAGGACGTTCAGCCGGCCGGTCTTGCGGTCGATTTCCTCACGCGAGCCGTTGAACAGGACGACGCGCGGCTGGTTGTCGATCACCAGCATCGTGCCATGTTCGGCCAGGATCGTGGCCTGGCTGGCGGGCTGGCGGTCGTCCTCGACCATGATGCCGTGCAGGGTGCCGTCCCGGTCGCGGGAGCGGATATAGACCGTCATGGTGTCCGACACCGGGGTGAATACGCCTTCCTGCAGCATGAAGGCAGCCATGCGGTTGCGGATCTGGAATTCGTACTGCCGGAACGCATGGTACGACATCGGGACGATCCAGACATTCAGCAGGAAGCACGCCGCGACCGACAGGCCGGCGCACGCCAGCCCCGGCCGGGCGATGAAGAAGGGCGACAAGCCCGCGGCCCGCATGACCGTCAGCTCGCGGTCGCCGGCCAGGCGCTGGTAGACGAACTGCACCACCACGAAGGTGGTGATCGGCAGGATGACGGCGACGAACGACGGCACCAGCAGGCTGGTCAGCCCGACGAAGACCCGCAGCGTCAGGCCCCGTTCGACCACCAGCGAGACGAAGCGCAGCGACTGGGTCAGCCAGATCAGCGCCGACAGGCCGCCCGTGGTCGCCACCAGCGCCAGAAGCAGTTGCCGCAGGACATAGCGGTCCAGCATCGGCAGGCGCGATCTCGGCGACAGGCTGGTGACGGACCGGGCGAACGACATATGCCTGTTTAGCTTTCCGCGGGGCAGGGTGAAAGCCCCGCGACATAAGTGCTATGCGACTGTTATGGAGGCGGATCGTCTTGCGTTCCGGACCCTCATGCGGGGGTGGATGGCTTGTCCGGCCCGTCGTCGGGCGGGAAGATCGCGCCAGGATTCATCACGCCGCGCGGGTCGATGGCGGCCTTGATCCGCCGCATGGTCGCCAGTTCCGCGCCGCCGCGCCAGCCCGGCATCATGTAGGGCTTCAGCCGCCCCACCCCATGTTCGGCGGAGAACGACCCGTCGAGGTCGCGCACGATCTCCGCCACCGCATCCATGATCCGGTGGTCCATTGCCAGGAAGGCGGCCGGATCCATGCCTTCGGGTTGCACCAGGTTGAAGTGGATGTTGCCGTCGCCGATATGGCCGAACGGCGCGGGGCGGATGCCCGGGACCAGCGCCGCACAGGCGGCCGAGGCCCGGGCGATCAGGTCGGGCACGTGCGAGACGGGGACCGACACGTCGTTCTTCACGCTGGCCCCGGCGCGGCGCTGTGCCTCGGCATGTTCCTCGCGCAGTTTCCACAGCGCCAGGCGCTGGCCCTCGCTTTCGGCGATGACGGCGTCGCTGACCGTTCCATCTTCCAGCGCGGCCCCCAGGACCTCTTCCAGCGCCGTGCGCAGGTCGGCGTTCGCCCGGGGGGTGGCCAGTTCGACCAGCACGTAGGCCGGGGCGGGTTCGGACAGGGGCAGGCTGGCGCCCGGCACCAGGGTGGTGACCAGGTCCATGCCGGCGCCGGACATGTATTCGAACGCCTGGATCAGGGCCGGGTCCTGCGCGCGGAAGGCCGCGAACAGCGCCAGCGCCGCCGTCGCGTCGGCCACCGCGCACAGTGCGGCCTCGACGGCGCGAGGCTGCGGCTGCAATTGCAGGATGGCGGTGCTGATGATGCCCAGCGTGCCTTCGGAGCCCACGAAAAGCTGCCGCAGGGCGTAGCCGGTATTGTCCTTGCGCAGCCGGCGCAGGCCGTGGAATACCTCGCCGTCCGGAAGCACGGCCTCCAGCCCCAGGACCAGCTCGCGCGCATTGCCGTAGCGGACGGTATTGTTGCCGCCGGCATTCGTCGCCAGCACGCCGCCGATCTGCGCCGATCCCTCGGACGAGATCGACAGCGGCAGCATCAGGCCGGCATCCCGCGCCGCGTCCTGCGCGGCCTTCAGCGTCACGCCGGCTTCGACTTCCATCGTCAGGTCGACCGGATCGATCCGCCGTACCCGGTTCATGCGCGACAGGCAGATGATGATCGCATGGCCCGAGGCATCGGGGGTTGCGCCGCCGACCATGCTGGTATTGCCGCCCTGCGGGACCATGGCAATGCCGTCGCGGCCGCACAGTGCCACCGCGGCCGCCAGTTCCGCCGTGGTCGCCGGCCGCAGCACCGCCGCCGCCCGGCCGTGATAAAGCGCGCGCCAGTCGGTGCAGAACGGGGTGACGTCCGACCGGTCGGTCAGCAGGCCGGCCGGTCCCAGCAGGTCGGCGAGGCGGGACAGCAGGTCGGCGGAGGGAGCGTTCGGCGCGGGGAAGGGCATGGCGATCGGTTCCGGTGGCAAGGTTCGGGCGGGGGGCGCGGCGGCCGCTTAGCCCGCGATGTAGGCGGCGTCAGTGCAGGGCGGCCGCGTCGCCCGGCGCGTCGAAGGCGTGATAGAGGCTGGTTCCGGCGATCCCCGCAAGGGCGCCCACGGTCAGCGCCACGGTGAACGTCAGGGCGATGACCGGTCGTCGCCGCGCCGCCGGGCGGGCCTTCATGAGCGACAGGGCGGCCTGGGTTTCCGCCCGGGCCTGCTGCGTCAGATAGAGCTGGGAGCGCAGTTCCTCGTTCCGCGCGCGGGCGTTGCGCAGGTCGAGGTCGAGCTTGTTCAGGCTTTCGGTCAGTTGCGCGATATGGGCGCGGGCGGCCTGCATTTCCGCGGCGCCCGCGCCCGTGCCGGCACGGGCGGCACGCGGGCGGGCCGGGGCCCGCGTGGGCGGATTGGGGGCGATCGCGGTGAACAGGTTCTTCAGCGCGCCGCCGGTCATGGCGTTCCTGCGCGCCCGGTTGCGGATCGCCTCCAGCGCGTTGGCGGACTGTCCCGGCTGATCCTCCAGCACCAGGGCCAGGATGTCCGAGAGGATCTTCAGTTCCTTGGGATCGAAGGCGTTGCTCATGGCCGTGCGTCAGCGGGAAGGGGAACAGGCGGCGATCATGCGGCCCGTCGTCGGACAGGACGTCATATCGGCCGGGGGGAGGCGGCGCGGCGCAGGCGGTCGCGGATGGCCAGGCCCAGGCCCACCCGGGGGATCGGCATCGCCGCGATCCGCGACAGGCCGCGCCGCGCGCCCTCGCTGTCCAGGAAGCGCAGTCCGGCGAACAGCCGGGCCGCGGCCTCGTCCAGCCGTTCCTCCGGGCTGAGGTTCCAGACCAGACCCGCCCCCGGGATTTCCGGCCCGAAGGCCAGCAGGGCCTCGTCGGGGGCGACGTCCTGCGCATCCAGGCGCACCGGCAGGCCCGGCGCGTAATGCGACGCCAACTGGCCGGGCGAGGTGGGCAGGGTGTGGGCGTAATCGTCAGGGTGCGAGATCGGGCCGCAGACTTCCTCCAGGGCCTCCACCGTGACGCCGCCGGGCCGCAGCAGCACCGGCGACGTGCCGGTCAGGTCCAGGACCGTGCTTTCCACCCCGACCGGGCAGGGGCCGGAATCCAGTACCGCGTCGATGCGTCCCTGGAGGCCGCGCAGGACGTGATAGGCGTCGGACGGGCTGACCCTGCCCGACAGATTTGCCGACGGCGCCGCGACCGGGCGTCCGACCGCGCGCAGCAATTCGGTGGTGACAGCGCCATGCGGCACGCGGAGCGCGACCGATGGCAGGCCCGCCGCCGCCAGGTCGGAAATCGTGCCGTCCGGCCGGCGTGGCAGCACCAGGGTCAGCGGACCGGGCCAGAACCGTTCGGCCAGGCGCCGGGCCAGGTCTGTGGGCACGCCTTCGCGGAAGGCGGCGTCGGCATCGGGGAAATGGCTGATCAGCGGATTGAAGCGCGGACGTTCCTTGGCCGCGAAGATGCGCGCGACGGCCGCGTCGTCGGTCGCGTCCGCGCCCAGCCCGTAGACGGTCTCGGTCCCGAAGGCGACCAGCCCGCCTGCCCGCAGCAGGTCGGCCGCCCGGGCGATCCCGGCGGCGTTTGCGTCCAGACGCTCTGTCATCCTGTCTCCGTTACTCGTCCTATCGTCACGGCTTCGGCCCGCGCTCGGCCTGCCCGGTCATGTCGGGCCGTCAGGCGGGATCATAGCCCGATATGGTCAGGAATGCTCCCGCTTTCCCGCGCAGATGAAGTGCGGATTGCGCCAGTGCGGCTTGCCGTAGCGCAGGGGCGCACCGTCCAGCAGGGTGACGGTTCCGCCGGCGGCCTCGACAACCGCCTGGGGGGCGGCGGTGTCCCATTCCATGGTCGGGCCCAGCCGGGGATACAGGTCGGCGCGGCCTTCCGCCACGCGGATGAACTTGGCCGCCGACCCGATATTGCCCAGCGACGCGATCGGATGCCCGCCCAGGAATGCCGACAGCCGCGGATCGTCGGCGTAATGGCGCGACGCCAGGACGGTCAGGCCCTCGACCGGTGCGGGGCGGACATGGATGGCGCGTTCGCCGTCGCGGTCGAACCGGCGCGCGCCCTCGGCGACATGGGCCGCGTACAGCTGATGGTAGGCCGGCAGCGCCACCGCGCCCAGCACCGCGCGGCCGTCGCGGACCAGGCCGATATTCACCGTGAAATCGTCGCGGCCGGCGGCGAATTCCCGCGTGCCGTCCAGCGGGTCGACCAGCCAGAAAATATCGCCATGCGCAATTTCGATGCCGGCCGCGGCCTCTTCCTCGGCAATGACGGGAATGTGTGGGGCCGCCGCGCGCAGGCCGGCCAGGATGTGGGCCTCCGCCGCGTGGTCGGCCTCGGTCACGGGGGACGAGTCGGATTTCGTAATGGTCTGGAACCCCCGCGCGCGGATCGTGCGGATCAGTTCCGCGGCTTCCCCGGCCAGTCGGGTGGCGAGGTCCAGAAGGTCCCGGTCGCCGGGGTGGATAAGGGAGGACGTGTTCATGCCGTCCGACTTAACCCACTCGCCGTCCGGCGTCATGCGTGTTTCTGCGCGCGTGGTCCCGCCGGCCGGGATCGGGCCCAAAGGATTTTGGACAGACGGGCGCGCATGCGTCATTCTGGACACGACATTCAGGGGACCGCGCCGTTCCCTCTCGTACCGGAGCGATCGCCCCATGCTGCAGATAAAGTTTTCCGCCGCCGACCTGCCCGCCGGCGGGACGTTGGCCCTTCTGGTGCCCGAGGACGGGCCGCGGCCGCCCTTGTTCGCGGCCGCCGACGCGGTGACGGGCGGGGCGCTGTCGCGCGCCGTCGCGGCGGCGGGGTTCGGGTTCGGCAACGGCCGGACCTGCATGATCCTGGCCCCGGGCGGCGGGTTCGACCGCATCCTGCTGGTCGGGCTGGGCAAGGCCGCGGAGATCGGCGTCCGCACGGTCGAGGCCGCCGCCGGCGCCGCCGTGACCGCGCTGGGCAAGCTGGCCGAGACCGCGACCCTCGCGGCCGACGGGGTGCCCGCCGCGCTGGTGGCCCATGCGGCCCACGGGGGGGTATTGGCCGCATACAGGTTCGACCGCTACCTGACCCGCATCCCCGAAGAGGCCCGCTGGCGGTTGGACAGCCTGGACGTCCTGACGCCGGCGGCGGCGCACGCGGCGGCGGCCTGGTCGGGGTTGTCGGCCGTGACACGCGGCATCTGCCTGACCCGCGACCTGGTCAGCGAACCCGCGAACGTCCTGCGTCCCCCCGAGTTCGCCCATCGGATCGACGCCCTGCGCGAACTGGGGGTCGAAATCGAGGTGCTGGACGGCGCGGCGATGGCCGAACTGGGTTTCGGCGCGCTGCTGGGCGTGGCGCAGGGCAGCGACGCGCCGCCCCGGACGGTGCTGATGCGCTGGAACGGCGCCGGTGCCGACGAGGCCCCGCTGGCCTTCATCGGCAAGGGCGTGACCTTCGATTCGGGTGGAATCTCGATCAAGCCGGCCGGCGGGATGGAGGAGATGAAGACCGACATGGCCGGCGCGGCCGCCGTTGTGGGGTTGATGGCGTCCCTGGCGGGCCGCAAGGCACGCGTCAACGTCGTGGGCGCGGTGGGTCTGGTGGAAAACATGCTGGCCGGCAATGCCCAGCGCCCCGGCGACGTGGTGCGGACCTGTTCGGGCCAGACTATCGAGGTCATCAACACCGATGCCGAGGGGCGGCTGGTCCTGGCGGACGTGCTCTGGTACGTCCAGGACCGCTTCAAGCCGCGCCTGATGGTCGATCTCGCGACGCTGACCGGCGCCATCGTCGTCAGCCTGGGGCATGAGCGCGCGGGCCTGTTCTGCAACGACGACACGCTGGCGCAGCGCCTGTTCGCGGCGGGCGAGGAAACCGGCGACCGCCTGTGGCGCATGCCGATCACCGAAGCCTACCGTGACGAACTGCGCTCGGACGTCGCGGACCTGAAGAACGTCGGCGGTCGGCCGGCGGGGGCGATCACGGCGGCGAAGTTCCTGGAGCATTTCGTCAACCAGGTGCCCTGGGCGCATCTGGATATCGCCGGCACGGCCTGGGCCCGGAAGGCGGCGCCCTGCACGCCCAAGGGCGCGTCAGGCTTCGGCGTCCGCCTGCTGGACCAGTTCGTCCGCGAACATTACGAGGGCTGAGCAAGGGGGCGACCGGGGCACGCCATGGCCGAAATCGGGTTCTATCACCTGACGCGATCGTCGCTGGAACAGGCCTTGCCGCCCTTGCTGGGGCGCACGCTGGAGGCGGGACGGCGCGCGGTCGTACGCTGCGCCGACGCAGGCCGGGTGAAAGAACTGGACGAAACCCTCTGGCGATCGGCCGACCCGGTCTGGCTGCCGCACGGGACGGCGGCGCTGGGGCATGCGGCGCTGCAGCCCATCTGGCTGACCGAGGGGGAGGACGCCCCCAATGGGGCGACCTTCCTGTTCCTGGTCGACGGGGTGGCCTGCCCCGATCCGAAATTGTTCGAGCGGATCTTCGATTTGTTCGACGGTGGCGATCCGGAGGCCGTGGCCGGGGCGCGTCGTCGCTGGACGGCCTGCCGCGAGGCTGGCCACAGCCTGGTCTACTGGCAGCAGCAGGCGAAAGGATGGGTCAAAAAAGCCTGAAAGACTGGTTTGAAATTCGTCCTGGTGGCGATCGGAGGCGCGTTTCCCATGCTTGGGTGCTTACGGTCGCGAAGACGATGCGGTGTTCGGAAACACGCGCCGGATGTGCCGCTGCGGGGCACTCCCACACATCAGGACGAATTTCAAACCAGTCTCCGACAGGCCCGTTTGTTATCAGAAGACGAAGCAATGACATGGCTGGCAGGACAAGGACGGGCATTGTCCGAGCCCGCCGGTCATGGACCGACAGATTGGTTTCCAAAGGCCCCTGGCCTTTGGCGGGTTTCAGGGCGACGCCCTGATGCGCCGGGGCCTGGGACACGCAATGGGAGGGAAAGCCGCATGATGGGCACCGTCACGTTTTCCGATGGCACGCAGGTTCCGGCACTCGGCATGGGGACATGGAACCTCGGCGACCGCGCCGACCGTCGCGCGCAGGAGATCGAAAGTCTCCGTGCCGGTCTGGATCTGGGACTGCGAGTCGTCGACACCGCCGAGATGTATGGGGCCGGCCGCTCCGAAACGCTGGTCGGGCAGGCGATCGCCGGCCGGCGCGACGATGTGTTCCTGGTGACCAAGGTCCTGCCGTCAAATGCGTCCCGCCGGGGCGTGGCGGAAAGCTGCCGGGCATCGCTGCGCCGCCTGGGCACCGAGCGGATCGACCTGTACCTGCTGCACTGGCCCGGCGCGGTGCCGCTCGAGGAAACGGTCGAAGGGTTCGAGCGGTTGAAGGACGAAGGGCTGATCGGGGCCTGGGGCGTGTCCAATTTCGACGTGGACGACATGGCGGATCTGCGCCGCGTTTCGTCGCCAGGCGACTGCCTGGCCAACCAGATTCTCTACAGTCTCGATTATCGGGGGGTGGAGTATGATCTGCTGGACGACGACCGCGGGCAGGGCGTCGTGACCATGGCCTATTCCCCGCTGGGCCAAGGTGGGGAATTGCTGCGCGCGCCCGTGCTGGCGCGTATCGCGGCGCGGCATGAAACGGCGCTGGGCCCGGCGACGCCGGCGCAGGTCGCGCTGGCCTGGGTCCTGCGCCAGCCCAACCTGCTGGCGATTCCCAAGGCCGCCAGCCTGCCCCACCAGCGCGAGAACGTGGCGGCGGCGGACATCGTCCTGACCGAAGCGGATCTGGCCGCGATCGACCGGTCGATGCCGCCGCCCCGGCGCAAGGTTCCCCTCGCCATGATCTGACCGGCATGGTTTGATGCCGCGCGGCCAGGTCCGGTCAGACATCCAGGGAATCTCCGCATCCTTCCGATTCTTCTTCTGCTTGTCCTGTCCGGGATTCTTGTCGTGTCCCTGATGCCGGACCGGCCCGCCGCTCTTCCGGTGGTCCGGGGTGGATGGGCCCTGGCGATGGTCCTGGGCCTGGCGTTGGCGTGCATGCCGGCATTGATGTCCGTCCCGCTTCAGCCGTCCGGCCGCTTCGGGCTGGCGGGGGTGCTGGCGGTCCTGCGGGTCGATCCGCTGTCCCTGCCGTTCGTCCTGGTGATCGCGACCGTCGGCCTGGCAGCAGGCGGCGCGGAAACGCCCCTGGCCTGCGCCGCCCTGGCTGTGGCGACGGGCAATCCGATCCTGTTCGGGCTGGGGGCCGCCACGGTGCTGCCGATGGTTCGTGCCGGCCGGGGCGTGGCGTTCGGCGTGGTGGCCGGTGCGACGGCCACGGCCCTGCTGGCCGGCGGGGCGGATGGAGGGTGGCGGCTGGCGATCCTGCCGGTCCCCGTACTGATCTTCGCCGTCGTCCTGATGGGGTTGTCGCCGCGGCCGCTGTCGGGCGCGCGGCATGTCCGGCCCGCTTGGACCGGGGACGTGGCCGGCTTTGTACTCGGCTGCTGCCTGCTGCTCCGGATGTTGGTCGACGGGCCAGCCGGGCGGATCGGCGCGTCGTGGGGCATAGGGATCGGCGGCGTCGGCCTGCTTCTGGCCATGGCCGGGGGGACGCGGGCCCTGACCGCGGGGGATGCGTCGCGCGTGCTGGCGGGGATGTTGTCGGCCTGGGGCGGGGTGGCGGTGCTGCTGGCGGGCCTGGCGGTGGTCGGCCGCGCCGACGATCTGCCGCTGCTGGCCCTGGGTGCGGGCCGGACGCTGTTCCTGCTGCCGGCCGGGATCGGGATGGCGGCCCTGGCGGCAATCCTGACGGTCTCGAATATCGCGCGTGAAGCAGGGCCGCTGGTGCTGGCGCGGACGGGCGGGCTGGCGGCATTGATGCCGCGCGCCGGTGCGACGCTGGCGCTGGCGCTGGCTGTCGCGTGCGCCCTGCCGCCGCTGGCCGGCTTCGCGGTGCTGTGGCTGTTGGTGCAATCGCTGCTGGCCCTGCCGCGCGCCGATGGATTGACCGGCGAGATCCCCTCGCTGCTGGCGTTGTGCGGCGGCGGGATCGTGTCGGGCCTGCTGCTGCTGGCCGGGGTCCGGATGGGCGCGACCCTGTTGCTCGGGCGTCCCCGGACGCCCCGCTGCGCCGCCGCGACCGACCTGCCGCCGGGCCGCCTGGTGGCGGCGCTGTCCTGCCTCGGCGTCGCGGGCGGGGTGTCCGTCCTGCCCGGCCCGTGGCTGTGGCTGACGCGGGCCGGAGGCTGGCAGATTGCCGGCCTGGGCGACGCGGCGCCACAGGGCGCGCGACCGTCCCTGCTGTCGCTGGCGGCGGCAGGGGGGACCGGGACGTTCCATCCGTTGGGAATCCTGCTGTTGTGCGGCCTTTGCGGGGGTGTGGTGCTGGTCATGTCCCGCCTGGGCGGGGGGCCGTCCGTCCGGCCGACGGTGGCCTGGACCGAGGGGGCGCCCCCGTCGCCGCCCTGGATGCCGTTCGGCGATCCCACGACGCAGGCCGGCCCCGGCCTGTTCGTCGGGCGGCTGGATGCGATCCTGGGGCTGACGCGGCTGATCCGGGGGCCGGCGCGCGGACTGGTCCGGGCCGTTCGGCGAGCGGCCCGGTCTGCGGCGGCGGTCAACGATCGAACCACGGCACTGACGGGGCGGCATGCGATGGCGCTGGTCCTGGCCTGGATCGTCGTTGCCGCCCTGGTCCGGCTATGGGCCCGATGATGCGCGACGTCCTGGCTTGTGTCCTCGGCCTGCCGTTGCTGGGCCTTCACCTGGCGCTGACGATCGCTATGGCCCCGGTCGTGCGCGGGTTGGTGGACGGGTGCGTGGTGGGTCTTGGCGGCAGGGGTGTTCCGCCTGTCCTGATGCGATGGCGGTGGATCCTGGCGCTGGCGCGCCGGCGGGGCGTGCGCGTGGCCGGGACGGCGGCGACGGGTCTGGCTGCGGGCGCGACGCTGGCCGCCGCGCTGGCGGCATGCTGCCTGGTACCCTCCTTCGCGTTCGGCCTGCCGGGGGCGGGCCTGTCCGACCTGCTGTTGGTCACGGGGCTGCTCGGCCTGGCGCGCCTCGGGCTGGTCGTGACGGCGCTGGGCCCGGGCGTGGCGCGGGCGGGGCGGGCGGCGGTCAGTGCGGCGATGGGCCTTGCGATGATGCAGGCGGTGATGCCGGTGGTCATCGCGGTGGTGGGGCTGGCGACCGGCGTCACCGGGATCGACGGGCTTCTGGCGCGAATGCATGATGCGGACGTCGCGGGATTGCAGACGCCGCTGGTGCTGGCCGCCATGGCGCTGCTGGTCGCTGGACTGGACGAGGCCTGGGGCGGTGCCGACGCCCAGGCGGCGGATATGCTGGCGAATGTCACCGGGCCCGATCGGGCGGCGCTGGAATTGGCGCGGGACCTGGCCGTGCTGGCCTGGATGACGCTGGCCGGCGACATGATCTGGCCCGGCGGCCTGGCCATGGCGACGGGGGCGATGCCGCCCGCGCCGGCAGCGCTGCTGGCCGGAGTGGGGGCGTGGCTGCTGCGCACGGCGGTGCTGTGCGCCGGCCTGGTGGCGGCACGGCTCGTCATCCTGTCCCTGGACCGGGGGCTGCGGACGCGCCTGGGGCTGGCGATGCTGTTCGGGGTGCTGGCGGTGGTGGTGCTGTTCGCGGGGCGGGAGTTCGGATGATGCTGTCGTTGTTGCTGGGATTGCTGATCCTGCTGTCGGTCATCCTGTCGGGCGTGCGCGGCTGGCCGTTGCTGTGGCATGGCGGGCTGGTCGCGGCGGCCCTGCTGGCTGCCGCCCGCGACGCGGCGACCCCGGTGCTGCCGTGTCTGGCGGCGGTCGGGGTCATGGCCGCTATCCTCCCGTTGGCCTGGGGGCTGGCGCGGCTGGAGGACATGCCCCCTTCCGCACGGGAACGGGCGGTCTGCATGGGCGGGGGGCTGGTCCTGACGATCCTGGCCGTGATCGCGGTGCCGCAGGGCATGATGGATAAAGCCGCCCGCCTGGATCTGATCGCCGCGCTGGCGGTGATCCTGTGCGGCGTGCTGGCCGCCGCCGTGCGGCGGTCGGTGGTGGGGCAGTGTGCCGGACTGGCCTGCGCCCTGAACGGATTGATGCTGCTGGCTGGCCTGTCGGGGCGGGGGGCGGTGCTGGCGGGGGCGGCCCTGCTGCTGGGGGCGACGATGCTGGTGGCGTTCGTCTGCCTGCGACGCCTTGCCTGGGGACGGGTGGCGGAATGAACCTGCCGCTTCTGCTTCCTGCCGCGCTCTGCTGGCCGTTCCTGTCGATGTCGGTGCTGGCGGCCTGTCCGCCTGCCTCGGCGCGACAGGCGGCGGTCGGCCTGTCCGCGATCGGTCTGGGGCTGGCGGTGCTGGCGGCCTGCGCCGGCGGCGGCTGGGCCGGCACGCCCTTCCAGGTGCCGCCGGGGGTGCTGCGCGTGTTGCTGCCGTTACCTCTGCTGACGCTGTGGCTGTCCTGCGCCCTGGCGCCGGCCGCCGGGGCGCCGGGGCGCCGGGGGGGCGGGGCGTTGACGCATGGCCTGGCCGGCGGGGCGACGGTGGCGACCGCCTGTGCCGATCTTCTGTCCGGGACGGTAGCGATCGGGGGTGTCGCGGTCATGGCGGCGCTGGCGATCGCGACGACGCGTGGGGCGGCTCGCGCCGGGTGGGACCTGTTCCGGCTAGCCCTGTCCGGCATCCTGCTGGCCGTGCCGGGGGCGATCGTGCTGATCGCGGTGCCGGACGGCACCAGCCGGCTGGACGGCCTGGGCGGCGTGCTGCTGTCCGTGGGCCTGGGGACGGTCGCCGGGCTGGGGCCGGCCGCGCCGGTCGTGCTGGCGGCCGAGGAGTATGCCGTGCCCGCCGCACTGGCGCCGGTCATGACAGCCGTCCCGGTCCTGCGTCACCTGGCGGGGGTCGGGACGGTCCAGGGGCTGGCCCAGAGCCAGCCCCAGTGGGACACAATGATGCTGGGGATCGCGACGATATGGCTGGTGGTCCTGCCGATGCGGGCCGCGTCGGCCCGTCGCCGGAACCGGCTGGCGCTGGGCGTGCTCATCGGCCTGGCGGCCGTGGCCGCCGGGGCGGGGGGACGGGCCGGGTTGGCGGGGGCGGTCGCGCTGCTGGCGTCTGCGGCGCTGCTGGGACCGCTGGTGGGGGCGGCAGGTTCCGCATCCGGCGACGGGGCGCTGCGGTACCTGTGGGCCGCGCTGGCGCTTCGTCCGCCGTTCCTGCCGTTCGGGGGGCTGGCGCTGACGATGCTTGCGGTCTGCGACGCGGCCCCGCTTCTGGCCGGTCCGTTGCTGCTGGCGCTGGTGCCCGGATGCGTGCGGGCCGGCGCGCAGGCTGTTTCCGTGCCAGCGGGGGCGGGAGACGCGGCGCCTGCTTCCCGTGACCGCCTGGCAGCGCTGGCGGTTGCGCTGCTGCTGGGGGGGATGGTCGTGCTGGTGGCTGCCGCGCTCGCGGGCGGGCCCGTGCGATGAACAGCGGGCGCCGCGACAGGGCGGCGGCCCTGATCCGCCGGGGAGAGGCTGAAGCCGGGGCATGGCGCTTCCGGTTGGACGAGGCGGGATGGCACGGCCTCGTGGAGGCGTTGCGCGACGATCCGCTGCCGTTTGTGGGCCTGTGGTCGGACGGGCAGGGGGTCCATGCGCTGTTCCTCGAGAGGGGCGAGTCCCCGCTGGTCGCGAGCGTCGTGCCGGAAACGGGGCGTTATCTGGGCCTGTCCTCCGTCCGTCCGGCGGCTGCTCTGCCCGAACGCTGCCTGCACGACCTATGGGGGATCGAGGCGATGGACGCCCGCGACGTCCGGCCGTGGCTGGATCACGGCCTGTGGTCCAGTACATGGCCGCTGGGCGCGCGGCCGGGGCCGGTGTCCTGGCCGCCCGATCCCCCCGAATTCCGTCCAGTCCCGGCAGTCGCCCGCATGGGCGGGATGGTCCAGGGCATCGGCCCTGCCGACGGCATGCATCACGCGCCCGGCCATTTGCGGCTGGCGCTGACCGGCGGCGGGATCGCGGGGGCGGAATGGCGGCTAGGCTACGCCCATCGCGGACTGGTTAGCCGCCTGCGCGGGATGGAGGTCGCGGCGGCGGTGCGCCTTGTCGGACGGGCCGCCGCCGGGGCGTCGGTCGCGCATCAGGCGGCCCTCTGCCGCGCGATCGAGGCCGCGACCGACAGTGCGATTGGTGAGAACGCCGTCCGTTGCCGGGTCATGCTGGCGGAGATCGAGCGGATCGCCACTCATCTGTACGATCTGTCGCGTATCGGCCGGGCAGCCGGGGCGCCGGCGCTGGCGACCTGCTGCGAACGCCTGCGCGAAGACGTTCTTCACCTGTGCGGCCAGACATTCGGACATCGCATGCTGATGGACCTGGTCGTGCCGGGCGGCCTGCTGGAGGGCGATCCCGCGACCCTGGGTGCGGTGGCGGCGCAGGTCGCCGGCAGGGTTGGCGGCATGCTGCGCGAGATCCGCCGTCACCTGTCCTGGCCCGGGCTGGCGGGGCGGGTGCATGGCTGTGGCGCGCTGACCGAGGCCGTGGCGCGCGAACTGGGGGTCGGCGGCGTCGTGGGGCGGGCCTCGGCGCGCGAGGACGATGTGCGTCGGCTGGAGCCCGGCTATCGACGGGAATGGCTGGATACCGGCGTCCGGCGTGGCGGCGATGTCGCCGCCAGGATCGACCAGCGCATCGCGGAAATCGGCGGCAGTTGCCGGATCCTGGAGGCGGCGCGCCGGGGCCGGATGCCCGAGGGCGCCCCGCGCGGCGTCCTGCGCCGTCAGGCGGGCGAGGGCATCGGCTGCGCCGAGGGGCCGCGCGGGACGGTCTGGTACTGGGTGCGGGTGGCCGACGGCGCCGTGCGCGCCATATTCCCGCGCGATCCTGCCCTGACGCATGTGACGGCGCTGGAACATGTGCTGGACGGTGCGGACCCCGAGGACGCGGAGTTGATCGTCCGGTCGTTCGGCCTGTCCGCGGCGGCCGCAGACCTGTAGAGCTACGCGGGCCCCGCCGTCGGGATGGCGATGACGGCCGTGCGTCCGCTGTCGGCCAAGGACAGGCGCGCCAAGGGGCGACGCCTGCTGACGGATCTGTCCTGTTCGATAAGGCCCAGCCGCCAGCTTGCGCCGATGCGTCAACAGATCGCCGTCACGGTGGTCTTCAGGCCGTCCGGCCTGGGGAGTTCTATGTTGTTGTTCTGAAATGAATTTTATGTATTCGGTCCGGCAACCATCAGGTCGAGATTGATGGGAGTGCCAGGACGTACTTCCGGCAGTTCGTTTTCCTGCGCCGGTCCGAACGAAAGATCCGAAGCAAGATATTCACCACAACCGCCCCCGAACAGGACGCCGAAATTGATCGTCGTCGCGTCATCGGGGACATCGAGCGTGACGCGGCGCCGTGTCCAGTCGCTGTCGCCCCGCACCCGCCCGATTTTGTCGTGCGGATGGCGGCCGAGAAAGTGATTCGGATATTGCGCCACGCCTCTGCGGAAATGGCCTGCATGACGGTCAGGAACTCACCCGTGACCGGTGCGCGCGCGTCGCCGGCCGATGCCCGGCTGGCGATCAGGATTGCCGGCCTGCCTTTCGGGCCGGCATCCTGCCTGACATCGAAGCGGAACAGGTCGCTTCGGCCGCTCGGGACCCAGCCTTCCGGCATGGCACCGGAGGAGGGCGGGGAAGCCGGGCCGGCGGTGAGTCGGGCCGCCAGGATATTCCAGTTTTCGCAGCCGAACTGGCGTGCGACGATTTCCAGCGCCTCGGAATGAGTCAGCGCAACCGCGCGTTCGGACAGGGCAGTGCGCAGGGCGCGCGCCATTTGCTTGGGATCGGGATGACCGGACATGGAGCCTCCGCCAGGGCGAACGATTTGAACCGGATCGGTGCCTGCATTGCCGATGGTCGTTCGCCATGTCACGGGGACTGTGAACACGACCAATCCTGTGACACGTTCACCACACCCGGCACGCCCGGGGGCAGGCGGCGGGCCGTGCCGGAGCCCTGGTCGGCAGGATACAAAGGCTGGTCCGCATTTGCACATCAATTTGGCGGACGGTCGGATCGGTCCCATGAAAAGTCATTTCGGAAACCAGGGGAAACGATGGCAATCCTGCGGGCGATCCTGACGGCCGCGACCGGGAAGCATGCCACGGCGCGCGTGCGCGTGGCGGCGGCCCGGCCGCTGCCGGTCTTTCATATCGAGGCCGGCGGGTGCGAGGGCTGTGCGATGGAACTCGCGGCCGTGGATGGGGCGGCCTACGGCCTGGCGGCCACCGGGATTGCATTTGTCGCGACCCCCCGGCTGGCCGAAGTGCTGCTGGTCACGGGGCCGCTGACGCGGGTCATGGCCCCGGTGCTGGAGGCCGCGTGGCACGCCATGCCGGAACCGCGCGCGCTGGTGGCCGTCGGGGCCTGCGCGATCGATGGCGGCCCGTTTCCGGAAAATTACGCCGTGCTGGGCGGTCTGGAAGGGCGTGCGCCGATCGACCTGGCCATTTCCGGATGCCCGCCCTCGCCGGCGGCGATCCTGGCGGGGCTGGTCGGGCTGGTGGGTGGTTACGCCCGGGGGGGCTCGGGCGACTCGTCCTCGGCCTGAAGGTTCTGGGCCTCGGCCTTCAGCCGGTGGAAGCTTCGGCGGCTCAGCGGCAGAAGCGCGATATAGATGATCCCGGCGGCGGCCAGCGCGCCCCACGGGTCGGCCACCAGGATCATTGCATAGGCCCCGGTTCCCAGCATCAGCGGCAGGACATAGGCCGCCGGCACCTTGAAATTCTTGAACGACCAGACCGGCAGGGTGGACACCAGCAGGAAGGCGGTTCCGCTCAGCGTCACCGCGGGCAGCAGCGGCAGGCGGGTCAGGGCATAGACCCCCTCCCATCCCAGCTTGCGGGCCTCCAGCCCCAGAAACAGTGGAAACATCGCCAGGCCCGCGCCGGCCGGGGCCGGTACGCCGGTGAAGAAATTGCTGGCGTATTTCGGCTTTTCGGTATCGTCCAGGCTGGCGTTGAAGCGCGCCAGCCGCAGGGCCATGCAGACCGTGAACATGATGCAGGGCAGGTAACCGTAGCGCCCTGCGTCGCGCAGCGCCCACAGATACAGCACGAAACCCGGCGCCACGCCGAAGCACAGGAAGTCCGACAGGCTGTCGAATTCGGCGCCGAAACGGCTGGTGCCGCGCAGCAGGCGTGCGATCCGGCCATCCAGCCCGTCGATGCAGGCGGCGATCAGCAATGCCACGGCCGCGTCGCCGAAGCGCTCCTCCAGCGCGAAGCGCATGCCCGTCAGCCCGGCACACAGGCCGAGCATCGTCAGGATGTTGGGGATCAGCCGGTTGAAGGACGGCCCCCGGACCCGCGGGCGCCGGCGCGTCTTCCGCCGCCGGCGCGGCGGCGCGGCAGCGTCCGGTGTTTCGACCGCAAGCGGGCCGGCAGGCAACGGATCGGTGGCGTCCATGGCGGTCAGAGCCGCGCCATGACCGTCTCGCCGCCGATCATCGTCTGGCCGGTCGACACCAGCGGCACGACCCCGGGGGGAAGATACAGGTCGGTCCGCGACCCGAAGCGGATCAAGCCGAAGCGTTCGCCGGCCTCGAAATTCATGCCTTCCTCGGCGTCGCACAGGATGCGGCGGGCGATCAGGCCCGCGATCTGCACGACCGCCAGGTTCCGCCCGTCCGGCAGAGTCAGGCGCAGCGCGTTGCGTTCATTCAGCTCCGACGCCTTGTCCAGGCTGGCGTTCAGGAACTGGCCGGGATGATAGGCGACGCGCGTCACCGTGCCGGCGGCGGGCATGCGGTTCACATGCACGTCCAGCACCGACAGGAAGGTGGCGATGCGCCAGACCGGCGTGTCGCCCATGTCCAGTTCGGCCGGGGGCGCGATTTTTTCAACCGACACCACCCGCCCGTCGGCCGGGGCGACCGCCAGATGGGCGTCGGCGGGGATGACGCGTTCCGGGTCGCGGAAGAAATACAGGCAGAACCCGAAGAACAGGCCGCTGGCCGTGCCCAGCCATTTCGCGGGACGCCAGGGAAGGGCCCGCCCGGCGATCGCGCCGGCGCCGGAGGCCAGAAGGAACGGACGGGCGGCCGGATGCGGCCGAGCCATCACGAGTTTCAGGGACTGGATCAGGGACATGGGCCGAAGTTCATGGAGGGTTCGGGTCCGGCGGTCAAGCGGGCGGCCAGTGTGGCACGGATCGCGCGCCCGGTCAGCCGGGTTCGTAGATTCGCCGTGGGGCGCGGATCAGGGCCGGCGTCGCGGCGGGGACGCCGGCATAGACGTCCTTGACCGCCTCGACGACGAAGACGCCGCCCAGTCCCGGCAGGACCATGTGGCAAACGGCCTCCACCGTGGCGGCGATGCGGCGGTGTGCGGCGCCTATGGGGGGCAGGAACAGCGCGCCGTCATGGCGTTCGGCGCGCAGGAAGGCGCGCGACAGCCGGCGGGCGATCTGCCGGGGGGAAAAGGGCGCGCCCTGCCCGAACGGGGTGCCGTCCGAATGGGCCCACAGGCCCGACCGGTTGGGCACGACCAGCAGCAGGCGCCCGTCATCCTTCATGACCTTCCACACCGAACGCAACAGATCGTCCGGCCGGTCCGTCGTTTCCAGCGCATGGACCAGAAGCACGCGGTCGAAATGCAGTTCGGGGAACGGCAGCCGGTCTTCCGCCACCACGCAGTCCCGCGTCGCCGGCCCGATGTCCCGCGGCGCATCGCGCGTCACATGGGTGTCGAGGCGGCCGGACACGCACAGCCCGGCCGCCGGCCGGGACCACAGCGGCAGGTACGGCAGCGTGTAGCCCAGCCCCAGAACCCGGTCGGTGCCGGTGTCGGGCCAGAATGCCTGCAGCCGCTGGCGCAGCAGATGGGCGGTGTTTTCCCCCGGCCGGCTGGCATAGAATCTGGACGCGGCGCGGATGTCGTCTTGCATCATGCCCGATTAGCACAAACTGTTGGAGAGCGGCGCGTCCCCGGCGCCTGACGAAACGGGGAGGCATGCGGACGACGCTCCGATGGCCGCCGCAGCAGACGGAGACTGATCATGGCCCTTTCGATCCGACCGGTTCCCATCCTGACCGACAATTACGCCTGGTTCCTCCGCGATGGCGAGAGCGGTGCGACGGCGCTGGTGGATCCCGCCGAAGAGGCCCCGCTGGTCGAAATGGTGGAGCAGGCCGGAGGACGGCTGGACCAGATCTTCCTGACGCATCATCATGCCGATCACGTGGTGGCGACCGATGCGTTGCGCAAGCGGTACGGGTCGATCGTCACCGGGGCGGCGGCGGACGCCTATCGCCTGCCGATGCTGGACCGCGCGGTGGCGGAGGGCGATGGAATCGCCGTGGGGGGTGCCATCGGCACGGTGATGGAAACACCCGGTCATACGCGCGGGCATATCGCGTTCTATTTTTCCGCGACCCCGGCCCTGTTCTGCGGCGACACCCTGTTCAGCCTGGGATGCGGGCGATTGTTCGAGGGCTCGGCGCAGGAGATGTTCCAGTCCCTCCGCCGCATCGCGGCGCTGCCGGATTCGACCCTGATCTGCTGTGGGCATGAATATACGCTGTCGAACGCCCGCTTTGCCCTGGAGGTCGAACCCGACAATTTCGCCCTGCATGCCCGCGTCGCCGAAATCGAGACCCTGCGGGCCGAGGCGCGGCCGACGGTGCCGGTGGCCCTGGGCCTGGAAAAACGGACCAACCCGTTCCTGCTGGCCCCCGATGTCGGGACATTTGCCAGGCTACGACAACAGAAGGATGCCTTTCGGTGAAATTGTATCACGCCCCCCTCAGCCCGTTTGCCCGCAAGGTCAGGGCCGCCGTCATCGTCCTGGGGCTGGAGGAGCGGATCGAGGAGGTCGTGGTGAATGTCTCGGCCTCGCCGCCTGAAATCCTGGTGGCGAACCCGCTGTGCAAGATTCCGACCCTGGAGATCGCGGAAGGCGAGGGGCTGTACGACAGCCGGGTGATCGTCGAATATCTGGACGCGCTGGCCGGCGGTGGGCGGGTGATCCCGGCGGCGGGGCTCGAACGCTGGCGCGCGCTGCGTCTTCAGGCGCTGGGCGACGGGATTTCGGACGCGGCCGTGCTGTCGCGCGGCCTGGCGGTGGCGGGGCTCGACCGGGACCATCCGCTGGTCCAGCGGCAGGCCGCCGCCATCCGGCGCAGCCTCGACCGGCTGGAGGAGGCGGTACCGTCGACGGTACCGATGACGGGACCCGTGGACGTGGGCAGCCTGTCCGTTGCCTGTGCGCTGGGTTATCTGGATGTCCGGTTCGCCGACGAGCCCTGGCGCGACCAGCGCCCCGCCCTGGCCGCATGGTACGAAACGGCCAGCCGCCACGACAGCCTGGCCTGCACGGCGGTGGCCGCGCCCCGATAAAGTCGGTTCCTGAACGGGTCCGTCCCTGAGGGACCCGTTCAGGGCATGTGCTGGCCACCGTTGATGGACAGCGTGCTTCCGGTGATGAATCCGGCCTCCTCCGCCGTCAGGAAGGTGACGGCGCGGGCTACGTCGTCGGGCGTGCCCAGCCGGCCGACCGGGATGCGCTCGACGATGTCGGCCAGGATGTGGGGCGGCACGGTTTCCAGCATGGCGGTGTCGATATAGCCGGGGGCGATGGTGTTGACGGTGATGTTGTGGCGCGCGCCCTCCAGCGCGAGGGCGCGGGTCAGGCCCTGCAGTCCGGCCTTCGACGCGGCATAGTTCGCCTGGCCGAACTGGCCGGTCTGGCCGTTGATGCTGGCCATGTTCACGATCCGGCCGAACCCCTGGGCCCGCATGACCGGCATGGCCAGGCGGCACAGATTGAAGGCCGCACCCAGGTTGGTGTCGATGACGGCATCCCAGGCCGCGCGGGTCATGCGGCCCATCGTCGAATCACGGGTGATGCCGGCATTGTTGACCAGGATCGTCACCGGCCCCTCGGTTTCGGTGATCCGGTCCATCGCGTCGGTGCAGGCCTCGAATGCCGCGACGTCGAAGGCCATTGTGCGGATGCCCGTCGCGGTTTCGAAAGCGCGTGCCTCGGCGACGTTCGATCCGTAGGACGCGACGACCCGGTGCCCGGCCGCGTGCAGCGCGCGGCTGACGGCCGCCCCGATCCCTCGCGTGCCGCCGGTCACCAGCGCGACGCGCGGTGTTTGGGCCAGGGCAGACATCATGACGTTCCTGCTGTGTTTTGCTGTGTTTTGGCGTTTTGCCGTGATCTTACAGGATCGCTCTCCGGCTTCCACTCGCTTTGTCGCCGGTCCGGTGAACCCTGTCAGGCATGCTGTAGCAGCCATGCCGCCAGCGGCGCCCACAGCAGCCCGTCGGCCCGGGGGCCGGCGACCATGCCGACATGCCCGCCCGCGACCGGCAAGAGGGTCGCGCCGGGAATCAGGGCGGCCAGGGGCAGCGCGCTGCCGGGCGGTACGATCCGGTCGCGGGCGGGCACCGCGACCAGGGTGGGCAGCGACAGGCATTGCGGTTGGATTTGCGTTGCGCCCACCTGCCACGTCCCGTGCATCGGCAGGTTCGCGCCGTACCAGTCCCGGACGCATTCGATGGCCACCGGCGCCGCCAGGGGCACGCCGTCATTCAGCCAGTCTTCCATGGCGACATAGAGCGCCGTGCGCGGATTATCCTGCGGCATGGCCCCGAAATCGCGGAATTTCCGGATGATCGAGCCCGGATCGACGGCGGCGAAGGCGGTCTGCAACGCATCGACCGGCAGGGTGCCGGTCAGCGCCATCATTCCCGCATGCGGCCCCAGCAGGCGGGACAGAGTCCGGATGGCCTCCGGCGAGGCGGCGCCGAAATCCCATGGTGTCGCCAGAAGCGCCAGCGCCCGGACCAGGTCGGGACGGCGCTGCGCCGCCGCCAGCGCCAGCAGGCCGCCCATGCAGTATCCCGCCAGGGTGATGGGCTGTCCGCATTGTTCCGCGAGGTCGGCCAGCGCCGGTTCCAGGCGTTCCTGCACATAGCCGCCGACATCCAGCAATCGTTCCGCGTCGCTCGGCCAGCCCCATTCCAGCAGCAGCGGCCGCAGTCCCCGCGTCGCCAGGTGGCGCAGCATCGAACGGTCCGGCATCAGGTCCAGGATATAGCCGCGATTGATCAGGCTGGGCACGAACAGGACGGGCCTGTCCCCCGGCCGTCCGTAATCGAGAACCCGCATCTCGCCATACGACCACAGCACCGGCGGGGGCACGGGTTCTGTCCGCCGGTACGGATGCCGGCGGTAGGCCGCCACTCCGGCGATGAAGGCTGGATCAATCCCCGGCGGAAGGGGCGGCGCCGCCGATCCGGGCTTCCAGCCGGGCGAGGCGCCGTTCGATCCGGTCGAGCTGCCGGCCGAGGGCTGCGATATCGGCGCGCAAAGCAGGTGCATCGCCAGCGGGCGGGGGCCCCGGCGCAGCATCGGGCCCGGGGCGTCCGGCCGGGACGCCGGGCCATCCGGCGATGCCGGCGAAGGGCCAGGCGGCGGGCGATGCGGTCTGTTCCCCATCCTGCGTTCCATGGTCTGTTCCGGCCGGGGTGGGGCCAGGGGTGGCGCGCGCGACGGCGGCGCAGCCTTCGGCCCACATGTCCGTCATGCGACGCATGGCGTCGGCCATTTCACGGTCCATGCGCAGGGCGGCTGCCTCGCTCTGCCAGATCGCCATCCAGTCGCGCATCAGCGTCGTGGGGTCGGGGGGATCGGTTGCGGTCACGGCAGGGGGGCCGGGGGGCGGGAAATCGGCAATCTGTGCATCGCCCCTCGGGTCATGCTATCCTCGTTGATCCTAGCCACGCTGATGGAGGGTATCTTGCCGGATGCCAACATCCCGGTCACCCCGATCGTCATCAAGAAATACGCGAACCGGCGTCTGTACGATACCGAAAGCTCGATCTACATCACCCTCGACACGCTGGCCGATATGGTGCGTCGTGGCAAGGAGTTCGTGATCTTCGACGCGCGCACGGGCGACGACATCACGCGGTCCGTCCTGACCCAGATCATCATGGAAGAGGAGACGAAGGGCCGCGCCATGCTGCCCGCGGCCTTCCTGCGCCAGTTGATCCGTTTCTACGGCGACAGCATGCAGGGGCTGGTGCCGGACTACCTGGACCAGATGATGGAGCAGTTCGCCGCCAGCCAGAAGCAGATCCGCACCACCATGCAGCGGACGATGGAAACTTTCCTCCCACCGGGAATGGAGGAGATCGGGCGGCAGAACATGGCGATGATGGACCGGGCGATGTCCATGTTCTCGTCGATGTACTGCCCGGTGCCCGAAGCCCCGCCCGAGAATGCTGCGCCCGCCGACGTTGCGCGGGGCAATGTCCCGGCGGGTGGGAACGATCACATCGCACCCGGCGAAGACCATGTTCCCGAACCGAGGGACGGGACGGCGGATGGCGAGACGATGGAAGAGGAACTGGCGCGCCTGCGGCGCGAGGTCGCGGAACTGCGCGATGCGCAGATGGCGCCGGAGGCGTCCAGGCGGCGCTAGATCAGGATCAGGGATGAGGGGCCGGCGGTCCGAACGCGGGTGGAAACCCGCCGATCGCCAGGGGCACGACAGGCACCGTTCCGATGAGCAGCATGCCGCCACGCAGACGCAGCGGCAGGTCGATGCGCCGGTCTGTCAGGGCCGGAGCGTCGGGGCTGGTCGAGGGGCCGGCCATGGGTCCGGTGGCGGCCCAGCGGTCGATGGCAGCCACCATCCGCCCGATATACGGCGAGAGCGATCCGGCCTGTTCCAGGGTGTGGATCGTGCGGCCCACCCCTTCGACCGAGAGCGTGAAATCACCATCGGCCGTGCCGCCGGGGGGGAAGCCGGCGCGCCCGACCCCCTGCAGCGCCAGCGTCGACCAGCCGGCGTGGACGTCCTGCACAAGGACCGTCGTCGATCCGGCCGCCGCCCCTGAATCGGGCGTGCCGGGGATCGCCACGACCAGGCCCGCGTCGCGGATCGATCGCGCGTGGGGCAGGGCCGATGGCATCGGCCAGGACAGCGGCAGGTCGATCCGCGCGCAGGTGGCGGACAGGGCCAGGCGGCTGGCCTGCGGACCGGCCGCGTCATCCCACAGGCCATGCCCGGTCAGGTCCCGGACGCGGAAGGCGGTGTCCTGCCCCCCCGACCCGAGGATTTGAAGGTCCATCTGGGTGGCGGACCAGGCGATGCGGCCGGATTGCCCGCCGGGGACCATGCCGAGCGGCAACCAGGCCAGCACGTTCTGTCCCTGCCAGCGCAGGGCCAGGTCGCTGCCTGGACGGGACGGGTCGGACAGGCGCAGGACCTGCGCCCCGTCCGGCCTGATCCGCAGGGACCGGGGATGCAGCATCGACAGCGACAGGGTCAGCCTGTCCCCGCCCCAAAGGGCCGTCCTTGCGCCGTCCGTCGGTGTTGCGATCCGGCCGAGAAGACGGGGGGAGACCAGCGTGATCCGGGCCGTCAGAAGCGACCCGCCGCGCCGCCGCACCCCGGGCTGGATGGTCCAGCCGCGCGCGGCCAGGTCATGCGTCCAGCCGAGCAGCGTGTCGTCCAGCAGGCGTTGCGCCGCCAGCCAGGCCAACCCGTCCATCGCAGCCAGGCACAGCAGCGCCAGCCCCAGGGCACGCACCCACCGCGCGTGGCGCAAGAGGAGGGATGGAGGCAGGGGCAGGAACATGCGGCCTTGATAAAGCACTTTGCGGATGTCGGCGAAGGTCCTGATTCATAAATCTTTCACACAGGCCATTCTTATGGACAGAAATGGGAAGTCCGAACTTATCCACAGGATGGGCGCAGGGCGCACGGCATCGTCCCGCCGGGCAGGGGGGTGCCGTCCCGCAACGACCCGGATGGCCTGTGAGTTCGAGGGGAGAAATGAAAAAAATAAAGATTTGATCAGGAGTTTTGAGACGTCAGGCCATTTCGTCCCGTGCCGCTATCGTCCCGTGGGTGCGCAAGCCGTGTTTCCTGGCGGAATGGGACCTCAATGTCCGTGTCGTGTCCCGGCAGGGACGCCCACAGAGTTATCCACAGATCTGTCCTCTGACGCCGCATCCCGGAAACCACGGGCCAGAATCTGCCATTCCCCTGAAATCGCGGGCAGAATCCGCGCCCGTCCCAGTCCGGGCGGTAATGCGGGGCCGATGGCGATGTGGATCGGGCCGGGATGCTTGACGAAGGCGTTGCGTGACCAGCGCAGGCCGGAATCGGTCGCCACCGGGATCACCGGCAGGCCGGTATGGGCGGCCATGGCTGCAATTCCAGGCTGCAGGCGGACCACTTCCCCCGGTCGCGTTCGCGTTCCCTCGGGGAAGATGACGATCTGCCGTCCGTCGTCGGCGGCGTGCTGCGTCGCCGCCAGCAGCGCGCGCAGCGCCTTCGCCCCATCGGCACGGCGGACCGGGATCATGCCCGCCAGCAGCAGCATCGGGCCAACCAGGGGAAGGCGGGTCAGTTCTTCCTTCATCACATAGGCTGGCCGGTCCACCAGGTTCATCCAGACCAGGGTGTCGAATGCCGATTGATGCTGCGACGCCAGCAGGCAGGGACCCGCCGGCAGATGCTCGCGCCCCGTGACGATGATGTCGATTCCGCAGATCGCGCGCAGGCCGGCGATCGACAGCCGCGTCCACAGCTTGGCGTAGGGCAGCGCCAGTGGCTTGGCGAACAGGCGGATCGGCAGGGCTGCGACCCCGAGCACGATCGTCAGCGCCACGAAATAGACATTGAACAGGCATGCGCGGATCAGCGTCATGGCAGGCAGGACCATCCCGGACAGAACAGGCGCCAGCGGCGCGACGTGCCGCCGTACAACAGAAAAGCCGCCGGGACACAAGGCCCGCCCCGGCGGGGGAGCATTACGCCTTTGCCTGCCCGTCCATATCGCGTGCCAGGCCCAGGCTGGCCATGATCCATTTGTCATATTCCGTCGCCATAAGCCGGATGGATGCCGGGCGCCAGGGATGGCGCAGCGCCGGGGGCAGGATCGGGCATGGATACAGGGCGACGTCCGGCAGGGTCCGGCCGATTTCCATCATCGCCCGCCGGATATGATAGCCCGCAGTCACGACGATCAGCGACCGGATGGCATGCGCGCGGGCCCAGTCCGCGGTTTCGTCGGCATTGCCGATGGTCGAGGTCGCCCGTCGTCCCAGCGTGACATGGGCCCAGATGTCCTGGGGCACCGGGACCTGCACCCGGGCGGCCACGGCGGCGACCGTGGCATGCGCGTCGACGCCCGAGATCAGCAATTGCCGCCCGTGCCCCTGCATCAGCAGGTCCAGCGAAGCCTCGATCCGTCCCTGGCCGCCGGTCAGCGCGACGATCCCGTCGGCGGTAGGGGGCGGGCCGGCCGGTTGCAGGGCGTCGTGGAAGAACCAGGCGAAGCCGACGCCCCAGGCGACGCCGCAGACCAGCAGGCCGGCCAGGATGCCGCGCAGGAAGGTCGCCAGGGCCGACGGCGCGCCCCGCGCGGCACGCGTCATGGCAGGCGGCGCAGCCATGTCCGGACGGTGATCTGCGTGGTCAGCCAGCCGATCAGCGCCGCCGCCGGGGCAAGCGACAGCAAAGTCACCGCCAGCGGCAAGGGCAGCGCGGCCAGCAGGCGGCCCCAGCCGGACGGGCCCGGCGTCGTCGCCACGGTTGCCGCGGGGGCCGTGGCGCCGGCGAAAGGGGCGGCCAGGCGCGACAGCAGCACCAGCAGCGGCAGTGCCAGCAGGCTGCCGATCAATCCGCCGGTGAAGGCCAGGACCGCCGTGCGCCCGGCGAAACGCCCGGCGATATAGCCGTCCGTCGCACCCAGGGAATGGATCAGTTCGATCGCCTGCCGCCGCGCGCCCAGGCCCGCGCGCGTCGTCGCGGCGATGGTCGCGGCGGCCACCGCCACGACGATCAGCACGGCCAGGATGGCGCAGGTCTGCAGGCTGCGCGCCAGGTCGCCCAACCGGTCGCTCCACAGGCTGTTGCGTTCCACCAGCGTGTCCGGCGCCCGGGCATCCAGCCGGGCGGCGAGGGCATCGGCATCCATCGCGCCCGCGCGATCGAGGTGCAGTTCGATCACGGCGGGCAGTGCCAGGGCGAAATCCCCGTCATGGCCCAGCCAGGGCGATAGCAGGGTCTCCAGCTCCGCCTTGTCCAGCCGGTGGACGCGGGATGCGCCGGGCACGTCGGCCAGCGCCGCCAGCACGGCATCGGCACGCGACAGGGCAGGCGGCGCCGTCCCCGCGTCCGCGCCGGCTGGGGTGGCCGGCCGGGAGGCGGGGACGAGGGCGGGATCGTCGGGCCGCGGCACCTGCACCGTGACGATGGAAGCCGCCCCGGTGGTCCAGCGGGCGGACAGGATGCGCGCACCGGTGGCCCCGGCCAGGGCCATGGCCGCCAGCACCGCCATGGCGGCGACCAGTACCGGCAGCAACCGGTCGGGAATGGCGCGGCGCAAGGCCAGGCCGTCGGCGCGGCGTGCCTGCGACCAGCTTGCGCCGGGGCGTCCCGGCGTCGTCCGGTCAGCCATCGCGCACCAGCCGTCCGTGCGCCAGTTCCAGTTCATGCGACGGATAGCGGCGGACCAGCCCGTCATTATGCGTCGCGACGACGATCGTGGTGCCCAGCCCCGCCAGGTCCTGGAACAATTCCATCAACCGGTTGGCCTGCTGGTCGTCCAGGGCATTTGTTGGTTCGTCGGCCAGCACCAGGGCCGGGCGGTGGATGACGGCCCGGGCGATGGCGACGCGCTGCTGCTCTCCGCCCGAAAGCTGCGGCGGACGTGCCGCCGCGCGGGCGCGCAGCCCCACCCAGTCGAGGATGGACAGCACTTCGTCGCGGATTTCGTCCTCCGGCCGGTGCTGCAGGCGCAGCGGCAGGGCGATGTTGTCGAAGACCGGCAGGTCGGGAAGCAGGCGGAAATCCTGATGGACGACGCCGATACGCCGGCGCAGCCGGGCCAGGCCCGCGCGCCGGGCCTGGTCCATCTCCACGCCGAGGATCTCCATCCGGCCGGAGGTCGGCCGGACGGCCAGGTGCAGCAGCCGCAACAGGCTGGATTTTCCAGCCCCTGACGGGCCGAGCAGCCAGCGAAAGCCGCCCTGCGGCACATCGAACGACAGCTGGCGCAGGGCGGCGCCCCCCTGGACAGCCTCCCGCGCGCCGTCCCGGGCGGTGCCTTCGTAGCGGAAGCTGACGTCGCGCAGGCGGATCATCGGGGCCGGATTACATCTCGCGCGCGGCGATGGCGGCCAGGGTTGCGCACAGCGCCGCCGCCGCCATCATCAGCAGGCCGTCCACGACCAGCGATCCGGCGGTGAAGACATGGGATCCGATCGTGATCTGCTGCGGAATGGTGCTGGCGACATGGGTCACGATATCGCGGGCCTGCGGGTCGGCCGACGCCGCGGTCGTGCTGATGGCGCCGATCAGGTGCGGCAGGATGCCCCATCCGACCCCCAGGATCAGCAGCAGCGGGGCCAGCAGTTCGGTGACCTGCTGCACGAAATAGAACAGGAAATAGAACGCGGCGCAGGCGGCCACGCGCACCAGGCGGGCAATGGGAAAGCGGGACGACGGGTCCCTCTCGGGCGCGAGGAACCGGTTCGCGGCCCGGCCCGGGTTGAAGCTGTCCATGGCGATCGTCTCCGGCAACGGATGCTGGGCGCGCCCGGTTTGTCGGGAACGCATCCCTGCCGGAGGTAGCCGTCGCTTGTATTAAATGCAATCTTCGGCAGACACAGTATCGGAACGTCGGGCGCCGATAACGGATCCGCCGGTTCGCCAACGTGTCTGGAGAACCCTTCTTCGTGCCTGGGGCAGTCGTCATCTTCCGCCTTGCGGACGTCCACTATGCGCTGCCGGTCCCGGCGGTGCGGGAATGCGTGCCGATGCCCGCCCTCTTTCGGCCGGCGGGAACGCCCGCGCCGGTGCTGGGTTATTTCCGCCTGGGGGACGAACGGGTGACGGCGATCGACCTGGCCGTGCTGCTGGGCCTGCGTCCGTGGCGGGCCCAGGCGGAGACCGAGACGCTGTATCGCCCGCTGCTGCTCGGCGCCGGGGACGGCGTGCGCGTGGCCTACATGGTCGACGGCGTGCTGGATGTGCGCCATGTGGCCGCCCCCCCGTGCGAGGGCGGAACGGCGGGCGACTGGCTGGTTGGGGAACTCGATCTCGGGGGGGGATGCGTCGCGCAACTGATGGATCCGGACCGGCTGCTGATGACGCGCGAACGGCAGCGGATCGATCATCTGGTGTCCGCCTTGCAGGAGCGCGATGCGCTGTGGGAGGGAATGGATGCCTGAACGGCGGCGCGTCCTCGAACGGCTGGCGGCGCGAATCGTCGCGCGGACCGGGCTGCATTACTACGCCGACAAGATGGACCTGCTGGACATGATCCTGGCGCGGCGGATGGAGGCCTGTTCCTGCGTCCGCCCGATGGATTACCTGTCGCTGCTGTCCGATCCGCAGGACGGGGCGGCGGAATGGCGGGCGCTGGAATCGGCGGTGACGATCGGCGAGACGTTCTTCTTCCGCTATGCCGAGCAGTTCCACGCGCTGGAAACGACGATCCTGCCCGATCTGCTCCGCCGCCTGCGCCCCTTGCGGACCTTGCGGATCTGGAGCGTCGGCTGCTCCAATGGGGCCGAGCCCTATTCCCTGGCGATCCTGCTGCGCCGCCTGCTGAAGGAGCGTGAGGAACAGGACTGGACGATCGAAATCCTGGGGACCGACATCAGCACCCAGGCGCTGGAACGTGCGCGGCAGGCGGAATACGGGGCCTGGTCCCTGCGCGATATCGGACGCGCGGAACGGACCCGGTGGTTCGGCCCCTCGGCTACCGGCCGGGACTGGGTCCTGCGTCCCGAATACCGGCGGATGGTCCGTTTCGAATACGGGAACATCATGGACCTGGCGCATGGCGGCGGGCCGGCGGGGCCGTTCGACCTGATCCTGTGCCGTAACGTGCTGATCTATTTCGAGACGGCCCAGGCGCTGGACCTGATCCGCCACCTGTCCGACCGGCTGTCGCCACGGGGATGGCTGCTGCTGGGTCATTCCGACCCGATCGCGGAGTGTGACGGGTTTCTCGACACGGTGACGTTCCCGGGCACGCTGGCGTTCCGGACCCGCGATTCCCGCGCCGGCCCGGCACCGCCGCCCTCTCGGCGGGGCGCCGCGGACAAGGCGGCCTATCCGGCGATGCCGCGTGCGTCGGCGGCCGCCGCGCCGCGCCCCGCCGGCGCGCCGCGAAAGACGACGGCCGCGCCGCCGGAACCCCGTGGGGCCGCCGCCCGCGTGTGCGCCCTGGCCGATAGCGGAGCGGTCGAGGCCGCCCTGGCGCTCTGCCGTGCCGAGATCCGGCATCGTCCGCTGGATGCCGACCTGCATTTCCTGTCGGGCATGCTGTCCGCCGGGCTGGACGAGCGGGCTGGAGCCGAGGCCGGATTCCGCCGCGCCGTCTATCTCTGCCGCGACCATGTGATGGCGCATGTCCACCTGGCCCATCTGCTGCGCGACGCCGGGCGCGTGGACGAGGCCTGCCGCATCCTGCGGCAGGCGCGCGTGCTGGCCGGGCGCCTGCCGCAGGATCTTCTGCTGCCCCAGGGCGGGGGGCTGACCGCGGGCGGCCTGCTGCGCCTGATCGGCGAGGACGGGGTGGACGACCTGCCCGACATCCCGCCGTCCGACGGGTCGGACCGCGCGCGGCCTGACGATCGGCGCCTGCTGCTGCGGGGCGTGTCCTGAGCCCCGAGGACGACCCCGCGACCCGCGCCGACCGTTATGCGCGGCGGGTGCTGGAGGAACGGGCCCGCCTGCTGGCGCGACGCGGCCGGATGGAGGACCTCCAGCGCGAGGGGACGGGCCGGCCGGCCGTGACCCTGGAGCTCGACGGACAGGGCTATGCCATCGACCTGCGGCATGTGCTGCGCGTCACCGATCCGGTCTGGAGCGCCATTCCCCGCCGCCCCGATTGCCCGGCGGCGGTGCGGGGTGTCTATGGCTATGTCGGCAATCTGTATACAGTGTTCGATCTGTCGATCCTGCTAGGCGGCGCGGCCCAGGCGGCCGCCCGGGCCATGCTGCTGCTGCGTCCCGTGCCGGGTCTGCCGGTGGCGCGCGTGGCGCTGCTGGCGGGGGTGACGACGGGGGTGATGGATATCGTCGACATCGCGCCGTCCGGGCTGCCTGCCGCCCATCCGCTGGCACGGCTGCCGGATGGGCGCGTGGTCGCGGCGCTGGATCCCGTTCGCCTGTTTTCCGCGCATTATTTCGGAGTCTGAACCGTCGTGACAATCGCCAATCGCCTTCTGTTCGGATTCATGGTCGGCGTCATGCTGATGGTGTCGATCGGCGTCTACGCGCTGGGCCAGATCCGCAATGTCCGCGACGAGATGACGGTGATCGTGACGCGGGACCTGTCGGTTTACCGGCAGTTGAACCATCTGCGGGCGATCGAGAACGACCTGGTCGCACGGCGGCTGTCGATCCTGTCGCACTATTACGCCCGCGATTATGACAAGGACATCGCCGGACTGGACGCCGCGATCGCGGACTGGGGCAGCGAGGCGCGCCAGGCGGAAGAGACGCTGGCGCAGGCGCTGTCCGCCGCCGGGCAGGCGAATGAAGAGGCCCCGGGCGACGTGCGGCGGACCATGTTCGCCTCGATTTCCTCGCTGCTGCATGAAACGCTGGACCAGGTCCGGCAGAACAGCCGGGCGGCGTCGGACCTGTTCGGGGCGATACGGCGCGGGGACGAGGCCGCGGTGCGATTGCAGTCGGCGCAGCTCGACACCCGCGACCAGTCGATCGACCGCCTGGTGACCGAGGCCACGACGACGCTGGATGGCGGGGTGCAGGCCGGCGAGACCCAGAGCGGGGCATTATACGAATTCAGCCGCCGGTCGCTGACGCTGGGCCTGGCGGTCGCGGTCATCGTGGCCCTGATCGTGACGTTCTGGACGCGGCGGTCGATCCTCGCCCCCCTGGCGTCGCTGATGCGGGTGATGGAACTGATCGGCCAGGGCGACCTGTCGACCCGCGCCAGCGTGGGCGGGTCCGGCGTCGGACGCGACGAATTCGAACGCCTGGCGACCGGCCTGAACCGCATGATCGATGGCCTGCGCGAGATCGCGCAGCAGAGCCGCGAGGCCACGCGCAACCTCGACGCCGCCGTCGCCGACATCCGCGCCTCCGCCCAGCAGCAGGCGGCCAGTGTCGAGGAACAGTTCGCCGCCGTGCAGGAAACGGCGGCCACCGTGGACCAGATCACCCATTCGGGCGCGCAGATCAGCAAGCGCGCGCGCGAGGTCATTTCGTCGGCCGAGGTGATCGTCCACAGCTCGGCTAGCGGGCTGGAGGCTGTCGAGGAAACCGCCCGCGCGATGGACCGCACGCAGGAAGGCGCCGAGGCCGTGGCGTCCAACATCGTGGCGCTGTCCGAACGCACCGACGCGATCAGCGAGATCATCACGGCGGTCAACGACCTGTCCGAGCGGTCGCACCTGCTGGCGCTGAACGCGGCGATCGAGGCCGCCGCCGCCGGCGAGCACGGCCGGTCCTTCGCCGTCGTGGCGGCGGAGATGAAGATCCTGGCCGACCAGTCGCGCGACGCGACGCAGCATGTGCGCTCGATCCTGGGCGACATCCAGCGCGGCATCAACACGTCGGTGATGCTGACCGAGGAGTCGGTCAAGCGCGTGTCCGCCGGCAAGGAACGGACCGATATCGCCTATCGCACGATCGAGCGGATGACCGGCGGCATCGAGGAGGGCGTGCATGCCTTCCAGCAGATCGTGGCCTCGACCAACCAGCAGCAGATCGGGATCGAGCAGGTGATGACCGCCCTGCAGAGCATCCGCCAGGCCAGCCAGCAGACGGCGGCGGGCACGCGCAACCTGGAGGCGTCGGCCAGCAATCTCGGCAGCCTGTCGCACCAGCTTCTGGCCATTTCCGCGCGCTACCGGACCTGACGAGCGGCCGTGGATACGCTGCGACAGGAATTGCTGGGCGTCTTCGACGCCGAATATCGCGATCATCTTCGCGTCATCCGCGACATCCTGGCCGCCGGGCCGATGGACGCCCGCGCGCTGGGCGAGGTGTTCCGGCGCGTGCATTCCCTGAAGGGGGCGGCGCGCGTCGTCGACCTGTCCGATGTCGAGGGCGTCGCCCATGTCCTGGAAAGCCGGCTGTTCCGGTTGCTTGACGGCCATCAGGAGGTCGGCGCGGACGATATCGCGGCGATCAGCGCGGCGATGGACCAGATCGATGCGTACATGCAGGACGCGCCCGGACCGGAGGAGACCGCACCCGTGCCGGATGTCGCGTCCGGGCCGGGCGCCGCGCCGCCGCGCGACGATGGCGGCGGGTCCTATGTCCAGGTGCCGGTCGCCCGGCTCGACGCGCTGGTGGGCGTAACGCATGACCTGCTGAGCGCGGCCGAGCGGCAGGAACGCCTGTGGGCCGATTTGGAGGAACTGGTGGCCGGCGCGCGGCGCGCGGCCCGTCCGGACATGGCGACCGCCGATCCGGCAGCGGTGCTGGCGCGCCTGACGCGCGGCCTTGCCACCCTGGGGCGCGAGCGGGGACGCATCGCCGGACAGTTCGACCGCGCCATGCTGCGCCTGGGCGAGGAGATGCGGGCGGTGACCCTGGTGCCCGCCGGCACGGTGTTCGGCTCGCTGGCCGGCATGGTGCGCCAGATCGCGCGCGAGCATGGCGGGGGGGAGGTGACGGTCCGCCTGGTGGGGATGGACATGCGGGCCGACCGCCGCGTCATCCAGGCGCTGCGCGACCCCGTGATCCACCTTCTGCGCAATGCCATCGTGCATGGACAGGAAAGCCCCGAACGGCGGCAGGAGGCCGGCAAGCCGCCGGTGCCGGTCCTGACCCTGACGGTGCGGATGGTGGGCGTGCGGCTTCTGGTCTCGGTCGCCGATGACGGGCGCGGCCCGGACCTGGAGGCCATCGCCGCCCGGGCAATCCGCCAGGGATTGATGCAGCGGGACGAGCCTCCGGTTCCCGAGAAGCTGCTGGCGCGGGTGTTCGATCCGGGCTTCTCCACCCGGGGCGAGGCCGACCGGCTGGCGGGCCGGGGGATGGGCCTGTCCGTGGTGGCCGAGGCCGCGCGGACCTTGCACGGTTCGGTCCGGATGGAGGCGGGGATTCCCTGGGGCACCGTGGTGACGATGACCGTCCCGGTCTCGCAACGCCAGCGCACCGTCCTTGTGACCGAAATCGGGGAACTGACGATCGGCCTGCCGGGGCGGGCCATCGAACGCCTGGTTCGGGTGCGGCAGGCCGATATCCGCCTGGTGGACGGCCGGACCTATTTCCCGCTGGAGGATCGGCGCGATCCGACCGCGATCGGGCAGGCCGAGGCGTCGCTGGTGCCGCTGGTGCCGCTGGCGACCTTGCTGGGAACGCCGGACGCGGGCCTGCCGGTTCATGACGGGGCGGTGTCAGTGGTCCTGGTCGCCGTCGACGGCCTGCATTGCGGCTTCGCCGTCGACAGGATGCACGAGGTCCGGATCCTGCAGATTTCGGATGCCGAGGCCATTGGGCTGGACAGCGAACTGGTGCCGGGGGTCGGCTGGCCGCGCGGCGACCGGCCCGTCTTCGTCCTCAACCCCGATACGCTGCTGGCCCGCTGGCAGGCGGGTGGCGGGACGGGCGGGTCTTTCGCGGGGGCGGGCGGGACGGCCGGACCCGCGGCGGCACCGGTACGGCCGCCGACCGTCCTGGTCGTTGACGATTCCATTACCACACGGACTCTCCAGAAGACGATCCTTCAGACCCACGGCTATGATGTCCTGCTTGCGACCGACGGGATGGAGGCGCTGTCGATGCTGCGTCGTTCGCCGGGCCGGATCGATGTGATCGTGACCGATGTGGAGATGCCCCGGATGGACGGTTTCGGTCTTCTCGACGCGGTCCGGTCCGATCCGCGCCTGTCCTCGATCCCGGTCGTCCTGATGACCTCGCGCAATGAGGAAGCCGATATCCGGCGCGGGCTGGATGGGGGCGCGCGTGCCTATATCACCAAGCAGGGGTTCGAGCAGGGCGACCTGCTGGATACGATCCGGGGCGTGCTGTGAGCGGATCGTTCCAGTCTTCCCGCCGGGCCCGGGTGCTGGTGGTCGAGGATTCGGCGGTCGTCCGGCAGGTGCTGGTCCGCCTGGTCCGCGACGACCCGCGCCTGGAACTGGCCGAGGCGGTGGAGACCGCCGAGGAGGCCCTGCGCCTGGTGCCCGTGTTGCGGCCGGACGTGATTTCGATGGATGTGCGCCTGCCCGGCATGGACGGGCTGGAGGCCACGCGGCGGATCATGGCGAACTGCCCGACGCCGATCGTCATCGTCAGCGATGCCTCGACCGACCCGGCGCTGCAGGTGTCGATGAACGCCCTGCGTTCCGGCGCGCTGTCCGTGGTGGAAAAGCCCGCGGGCTGGTTGTCCGGGCCGGCCGGCGGCACCGCGATCGCGACGCAGCTGTATATCATGAGCCAGGTCCCGGTGATCCGCCGGCGTCTGTCGGCCGGATTGCCCGTCACGCCGGCCCCCGTGCCGGTGCCGAGGGGGCTGCGGCCCCGCGTGCTGGCGATGGCGGCGTCGACCGGCGGGCCGCCGGCCTTTTCGCAGATCCTGGGGGCGCTGCCGGCGTCCTTTCCCTGGCCGATCGTGCTGGTCCAGCATATGGGCGCGGCCTTCATGGACGGGTTCGCGGCGTGGCTGGACACCCAGACGCCGCTCTCGGTCGCGCTGGCCCGGCAGGGGGAACGGCTGCGTCCCGGCCATGTCCACGTTGCCCCGGGCGACATGCACCTGCTGGTCGGACCGGGGGACGAGGTCCGGCTGTCCCATGGGCCGGCGGTGGGCGGGCAGCGTCCTTCGGCCTCGGCGCTGTTTTCGTCGCTGGCGCGCGTGGCAGGAACGGATTCGGTCGGCGTCCTGCTGACCGGCATGGGGGAAGACGGGGCGTCGGGCCTGGCCGACCTGCGCCATGCGGGCGGGTATACCATCGCCGAGGACCGCAGCACGTCGATCGTCCATGGCATGCCCGGCGCCGCGGAGCGGATGGGGGCGGTGTGCGTCAGCCTGCCGCAGGGTGCGATCGCGTCCCACCTGCTCGGGATCGCGGGTGCCCCCCATTTTGCGCCGGCCGAATGGGCCCCCGTGCTGGAAGGACCGATGCCGTGACCGAGGTGCCGGCGAACCTGCTGCTGGTCGAGGATTCGGATACCCAGGCCCTGCGGATCCGCCGGATGCTGGAAGGCCATGGTTTCGTCGTCGCGCGGGTGGCCAGCGGCGAGGCCGCCCTGGACAGCCTGGACGGCCGTATCCCAGACCTGGTCGTTGCCGATTATCACCTGCCGGGCATGAATGGCGGGCAGATGGCCCGCCAGCTGCGCATGAGCGCGGTGACGCGGATGATCCCGGTCCTGATGCTGACCGAGGGGGGCGAGCCGGGGCTGGAACGCGAAGGACTGGAAAGCGGCGCCGACGCCTATGTTCCGAAATCCGCCGATCCGGACCTTATCGTCTTTCGCATCCGTGCGCTGCTGCGCGAGGGCGCCAGCGCGCGGCAGCGCGACGGCAGCCGCCTGTTCCGCCGGGCGCGCATCCTGATCGTGGGCGGCGACGGGCCGCACGACCGCGACGTGGCGTCGCTGGCCGGCCTGATGCGGCGCGACGGACACGAGGTCACGGTGGTGCCGCGGCCCGAGGCGGTGGACCGGCAGGACTGGTTCGACCCGGCGCGGGAGCCGGACTGCGTCGTGGTGGACCTGGCGTCCGGCACCTTCGACGGGATCGCGTTCTGCCGCGAACTGGACGACCTGCGCCAGCAGGTGGTGGTCGCTGGCGGAGTGCCGCCGCGCATCATGGGTTTGAGCGGCGGGGGGCCGGGTGGCGGGCCGGCGTCGCAGGGCGCGTTTTCGGCCCGGGTGTTCGAGGCCGGGGTCGACGACCTGGTCTCGGACGCGGTCGAACCCGACGTGCTGGCACTGCGCATCCGCGCCCTGGTCCGCCGCAAGCTGCTGCAGGACGAGGCGCGGCGCATCGACCTGGAACGCCAGGCGCGTGAAATCGCGGTCGAAAGCGCGCGGGCCGAAGCCGCCGCCATCGCGTCCAAGGCCTCGCTGGCGGAGGCGCTGGAACAGGCGAACGCCGAACTGGCCGACGCCAACAGCAAGCTGATCGAGACGCAGGGCAAGCTGGTCCAGACGGCGAAGATGGCGTCGCTGGGCGAACTCGTGGCCGGCATCGCGCACGAGATCAACAATCCGCTGGCCTTCATCCTGGCGCACAAGGACACGGTCACTCGGGCCCTGGCCCGGGTGATCGAGCTGGAGGATGCCGGGGACGAATCCGGGCTTGCGCAACGCCATGCGGCGCTGATGAAATGCCGCGACCGCGTCGAGTCGATGAATCTGGGCCTGCGGCGGATCCAGAACCTGGTGCTGAACCTGCGCAAATTCTCGCGCCTGGACGAAGGGCAGTTCCAGGTGATCGACGTACCCGAGGCGCTGGAGACGGTGCTGGCCCTGCTGACGCAGAAATTCGGCGGCGGCATCGTCGTGGAGCGCGACTATCGGGCGCCCGACCGGCTGTATTGCCAGTCCGCCCTGTTGAACCAGGTCATCATGAACATCATCAGCAACGCCGCCGACGCCATCCAGTCCTGTGGCCACACGCCTGCCCCCGGGCGGGACGAAGACGCCCCGGGACGCGGCGTGATCCGCATCGGAACCGAATTGCGCCCGGCGGATGCCAATGGCGGGCGGACCTATGTCTTCACCGTCGCGGACAATGGGCCGGGGATTCCCGCCGCGCTGAAGGAACGGATCTTCGAGCCCTTCTTCACGACCAAGCCGGTCGGGGCGGGCACGGGGCTGGGCCTGGCAATCGCCTATGGCGTCGTGCAGGCGCATCACGGTACGATCACCGCCGCCGACGCGCCCGGTGGCGGCGCGGTCTTCACCATATCGGTGCCGTGGCAGCCCCATATGGCGGCGATGGCCGAGCCGGCCGCCATCCCGGCAGGAGGCGCCGCATGACCGATCGCCCCGTCGTCCTGCTGGTCGATGACGAGCCCGAGATCCTGGTCGCGCTGACCGACCTGCTGGAAGATGCGTTCACGATCCTGTCCACCACCTCGCCGGTCGAGGCGCTGGATATCCTGGCCCGGCGACGGGACGTGGATGTCATCGTCTCCGACCAGCGGATGCCGGAGATGGGCGGCGACGTCATGCTGGCCCGGGCCCGGGCCTTCTGCGACGCGCAGGCGATCCTGCTGACCGGCTATGCCGATATCGGGGCGGTGGCGGCGGCGCTGAACCAGGGCCGGATCTCGTTCTATTCCCACAAGCCCTGGGATGCCGACGCGTTGCGCGCCATGATCGTGCAGGCGGCGCAGCATCATCGCCTGGAAGCGGAGCTGGGAACCGAACGGATGCTGCTGCGCGGGCTGCTGCAGAACCTGCGGTCCGGCCTGGGCTTCAAGGACCCCGATGGACGGTTCATCCGCATCAACCGCCAGGCCGCCGCCTTCTTCGGGAGGGACGAGGCCGCCTGCTTGGGCCAGCGGGAAGAGGATCTGTGCGATCCCGCCCTGCTGCCCGGCCTGCGTGCGGCCGAGGTCCGCCTGGCGGCGGAGGGCCGGGATGAGGAGGTCATCGCCTTTCCCGACGCCGCGGGCGTGACCTGGCGCGAATTCACGCGCGCGCAACTCGGCGGCGGCGACCCGCGCCAGGGCGGCTATTCCGTCGTCATCAACCGCGACATCACGCAGCAGCGGGAAATGGAGGCACGCCTGCGGCAGGCGGAAAAGATGCAGGCCCTGGGGACTATGGCCGGCGGAATCGCCCATGATTTCAACAATCTGCTGACGGCGGTGATGGGGTCGCTGGAACTGGCCAGCGACATGGGGCCGGAACTGGACCAGGGGACGGCCCGGCTGCTGGACAACGCCATGGCGGCGGCGCGACGGGGCGCGGACCTGACCCGGCGGCTGCTGAATTTCAGCCGTCCGCGCGATTTGAGCCTGCAACCGGTCGACGTGAACGCCCTGCTGCGCGGCTTGCATGACCTGTTGATGCAGGGGGTGACCTCTCGCCGGGGCCGCGAAGGCGGGCCGGGACGGGTTCCATTCGACATCCGCATGGACGGGCTGGCCCGGGACGGGACCCTGCCGCCGGTGCGCACCGATGCGGGTCAGCTGGAACTGGCGTTGCTCAACCTGTGCATCAACGCCAGCGACGCGATGCCCGACGGGGGAACCATCACCCTGTCGACGGCGCAGGCGCATATGGACGCCGTCGCTGCGGGCGGCGACCTGGAGCCGGGCGATTATGTCGTGGTGTCGGTGACCGACCAGGGGACGGGCATGCCGCCCGAAACGCTGGCCCGGATCTTCGAGCCGTTCTTCACCACCAAGGACGTGGGACGGGGTACCGGCCTGGGCCTGTCGATGATTTACGGTTTCGTGCGCCACGCGGGGGGCGACGTGCGCGTGACCAGCGCGCCGGGACAGGGCACGCGGGTAGATCTGTACCTGCCTGTCCACCATTGTCCGGCCGCCGGCCTGGCAGTGCCCGAGGAGGAGCGCCCCGCACGGGCGTCGCATCCCATGCGGGTGCTGGTGGTGGATGACGAGGCAGGCGTACGCGCGGTCACCGCGGGCTTCCTGCGAACCATGGGGCATGACGTGACCGAGGCCGAGGGCGGGGCGGAGGCCCTGGCCCGGGTGGAGGCGTCGGCCGAGGGGCCGGACCTGGTCGTGATGGACGTCATGATGCCCGAGATGGGGGGCGAGGAAGCCGCCCGGCGGATCCATGCGCTCCGGCCCGATCTGCGCGTGCTGTTCCTGACCGGCTATGCCGATGACGGCAGCCTGCCGGGCAATGCGCTGGTGCTGCGCAAGCCCTTCACCCAGGTGGAACTGGCGGGGCACGTGAATCGGGCCATGGTGGACTGAGAGTCCCGCCCTTCGGGCCTTGTCCTGCGCCGCGAACAGCCTATCTGTTTCAGTCATGCAGAATATTCACGCGACCCCCCAAGATCCCATCGGCTGGCACGGAACGACGATCCTGTGCGTGCGCCGGGGCGCGCAGGTGGCGATGGCCGGCGACGGCCAGGTCACGCTGGGCGCCACCGTCATCAAGGGCAATGCCCGCAAGGTCCGGCGGATCGGCCCGGCCGGTGCGATCCTCGCCGGATTCGCCGGTGCCACCGCCGATGCCTTCACCCTGCTGGAACGGCTGGAAGCCAAGCTGGAACGCTATCCGAACCAGCTGGAGCGCGCCTGCGTCGAACTGGCCAAGGATTGGCGGACCGACCGCTACCTGCGGCGGCTGGAGGCCATGATGGCCGTCGCCGACGCCGAACGGTCGTTCACCCTGACCGGCAACGGCGACGTGCTGGAGCCCGAGGACGGCATCATCGCGATCGGGTCGGGCGGCAACTACGCCCTGTCGGCCGCGCGGGCGTTGGCGGACATCGACGGGCTGTCGGCCGCCGAGATCGCGCGGCGCGCCATGCGCATCGCCGGCGATATCTGTGTTTACACCAATTATTCCGTGATCCTGGAGACCCTGGGCCAGGAGACGGACGAGGCCGCATCGTGATGGACGCCCCCAACCACTCCCCCCGCGAGATCGTCTCCGAACTCGATCGCTTCATCATCGGCCAGGCCGACGCGAAACGCGCGGTCGCCATCGCGCTGCGCAATCGCTGGCGCCGTGCCCAGCTGGCCGACGGCCTGCGCGACGAGGTCGTGCCCAAGAACATCCTGATGATCGGCCCGACCGGCTGCGGCAAGACCGAGATCGCCCGCCGGCTGGCCCGGCTGGCGCAGGCGCCGTTCCTGAAGGTCGAGGCCACCAAATTCACCGAAGTCGGCTATGTCGGCCGTGACGTCGAAAGCATCGTGCGCGACCTGGTCGAGGTCTCGCTGAACATGCTGCGCGACCTGCGCCGGCGCGACGTGCAGGCCCGCGCCGAACTGGCGGCCGAAAGCCGGCTGGTGGATGCGCTGGTGGGCGAAGGCGCGTCCGCCGACACCAAGAACAAGTTCCGCCGCATGCTGCGCAATGGCGAGCTGGAGGAAAAGGACGTCGAGATCTCGGTCGCCGACGCCCAGGGGGCCGGCGGCATGGGCGAGATGCCGAACATGGCGCCGGGCACCGTCATCAATTTCTCTGACATGATGAAGGGGCTGATGAACCGGGTGCCGCAGCGCCGCCGCATGACCGTCGCCGCCGCGCGCGAGGCCCTGACGCGCGAGGAAGCCGACAAGATGCTGGATAACGACGCCCTGACCAGCGAGGCGGTGGCCCACGCGCAGGATCACGGCATCGTCTTCCTCGACGAAATCGACAAGGTCTGCGCCCGGTCGTCCGAAAGCGGCTTCCGGGGCGGCGACGTCTCGCGCGAAGGCGTGCAGCGCGACCTGCTGCCGTTGATCGAGGGCACGACGGTGTCGACCAAGTACGGGCCGGTCAAGACCGATCACATCCTGTTCATCGCCTCCGGCGCATTCCACATCGCCAAGCCGTCCGACCTGCTGCCCGAACTGCAGGGACGCCTGCCGATCCGCGTGGAACTGTCGCCGCTGACGCGGGACGACCTGCGGCGGATCCTGACGGAGCCGGAGCATTCGCTGCTGAAGCAGTACACCGCCCTGATGGGAACCGAGGGCGTGGAACTGGAATTCTCGGACGACGCGGTGGACGCGCTGGCGGAACTGGCGGCCGACATCAACGAGCGGATCGAGAACATCGGCGCCCGCCGTCTGGCGACCGTGCTGGAACGGATGCTGGAAGAGGTGTCGTTCACCGCATCCGACCGGTCGGGCCAGTCGGTGCGCATCACCGCGGCCGACGTGCAGGAACGGGTGGCGCCGCTCGCCCGCAAGGGTGACCTCAGCCGCTTCATCCTGTAGACCGACCCGATCGAAGACATGGCGCGTGGCCCGTATCGGGCCGCGCGCCGGACGCAGGACATACGATGACCGATCCGTTCGTCAGGCCCGAGGACGACACCGCGTCCGAGGCCGTCGCCGCCATTGGCGAGGAGCTGGAACTGTTCGACGACTGGATGCAGCGCTACCAGTACATCATCGAACTGGGCCGCAAGCTGCCGCCTTTTCCGAAGGACTGGATGGATGACGCCCATCGCGTCCCCGGCTGCCAGAGTCAGGTCTGGCTGGAGGTGCGGGAACGGGACGGCCTCCTGTTCTTCGCCGGGGCGTCGGACGCGGCGATCGTCTCGGGCCTGGTGGCGCTGCTGCTGCGGGTCTATTCGGGGCGCGGCGCCGCCGAGATCCTGGCGACCGATCCGGGTTTCCTGCGTGACCTGGGGCTGGTGCAGGCGCTGTCGACCAACCGGGGCAACGGGGTCGAGGCCATGGCCCGCGCGATCCGGCAGGCGGCATCCGCCTCCGCCTGAGGGCTTCTCAAGGGCGCTGGTGGGTTCGGACAAAGCCCGCCCGTCATGTCGTAGCCATCGTCTGCTCAGGACGCCGTGCGCAGGGCGTTCCCCGCCGCGCGGTCCATGCGCAGATAGCGCGGGATCGACAGGGCGAGCGGGATGGCGACCACCAGGAAGGCCCAATGGAAATCGGCCGCGACGAAGGCGTCGGTGGCGGGATGTTCGCCCCGCAGCGTCGCGACGACGCGCAGCGCCAGCGCGCCGAACGCGATTCCCAGGCCGATGCACATCTGCTGGTTGACGCTGAGCAGCGTGCTGGCCGCGCCTTTTTCGCTGTCGTTGATGTCGGCATAGCCCAGCGTCGCCAGCAGCGTGTACTGCATCGACCGCGTCACCCCGCAGCCCAGCAGGATCAGCAGCAGGATCGCCAGCGGCGTCGACGGTACCATCGTCGCGGCCAGCAGGATGAACACCACGCCCAGCGCCGCGTTCAGGCTGGCCGTGGCGCGGAATCCCCATGTCGCGAGGATGCGGGTCGTGAACATCTTCATGCCGAGATTGCCGAAGGCGAAGGCCAGCAGCAGCGTGCCCGCGTGGAATGCCGTCAGGCCGAAGCCGACCTGGAACAGAAGGGGCATCAGGTAGGGAATGGCGTCGATGCTGAATCGGCTGAGCATCCCGGCCAGCACGGTGATCGAGAACGTTTCGTGTCGCAGCAGGCGGAAATCCAGCAGGGGATGATCCTGCCCGGCCGCATGCCGCAGGGTCGCCGCCCCCAGCACCAGCCCGGCCGCGAACAGCAGGCCGGCCAGCGCCAGGCTGGCTTGGGTGTTGCTGGCCAGTTCGGTGCCCAGCAGGATCGCGGTCAGCGACGCGCCGCCCAGGATGAATCCGCCCCAATCCATGGGGCGCTGGGGTCCGTGCTGGTCCGGCACCACGGCGAAGATCGCCGCCAGCACGGCCAGGCCCAGCGGCACGTTGATGAAGAAGATCCAGTGCCAGGTGGCGAAGGTCACGATCATGCCGCCGACCGTCGGCCCGACGACGGGGGCCACGACCGCCGGCCAGGTGATGGTCGAGATCGCCTGGATCATGCGGCTGGTCTCGGTATTGCGGACGACGATGAAGCGCCCGACCGGCACCATCATCGCGCCGCCCGCGCCTTGCAGCACCCGTGCGGCGATGAACGTGCCGACGCTGGTCGAGAAGCCGCACAGCACGGACGCGATCGTGAAGATCGTGACGGCGCAGGCGAACACCGTCCGCGATCCGAACCGGTCGGCGGCCCAGCCGCTGACGGGGATGAAGACCGCCAGCGTCAGCATGTAGGCGGTCATGCCCAGGCTGAGTTCGTTCGGGCCGACATGGAACGATCGCGCCATGGCCGGCAGCGCCGTCGCGATGATCGTGGAATCGAGATATTCCATGAAGAACGTGGCGGCCACGATGTAGGGCAGCAGGGACATCGACACGGGCTTTGCGGCGGTTGGGGCGTCAGGGCAGGGGGCCTGTGTGCCCCATCCCGCCCGTCATGTCGATTCCGTCTCCTTGTGCCGGGCCAGGGCCTTCAGGACGTCCGACGGCCGCACCGGCAGATGGCGCATCCGTACCCCTACGGCATTGAAGATCGCATTGCCGATGGCCGGTGCGATCGGCGTCGTGCCCGGTTCGCCCAGGCCGGTCGGCTTTTCGGTGCTGGCGACGAATTCGATGTCCATCTCGGGCACGTCGGCGATGCGCAGCGGCGTGTAGGTGTCCAGGTTCCGGTCGCGGGGCAGGCCGTTGACGATTTCCGACCCCTCGAACAGCGCCATGCTCAGGCCCCACAGGGCCGCGCCCTCCGTCTGGGCGCGGGCGCCGTCGGGATCGACGATGGTCCCCGCATCGACCACGATCGTCAGCTTCCGGCAACGCACGATGCCCGTCGCGCGATCGACATGCACCAGCGCGCAGCAGGCGATCCAGGTCGGCATGCCGCGTTCCTGGCCGAACGTGGTGGCGATGCCCAGCCCGGTATCCTTCGGCAGGGGCTGGCCCCAGCCGGCCTTTTCGGCGACGCGGCGGACCACGGCGGCCTGACGCCGCGCGCCGCCGACGGAATCCGGGGCCTCGCCGGCATTCCGGCCCTTGCCGGTCAGATGGTCCAGGCGGAACTGGACGGCGTCCCTGCCGTGCAGATGCGCGATCTCGTCCCAGACGGATTCGACGCCCCAGCTGGTCCAGCCCGGGCTGACCGATCGCAGCCAGCCCGGCCGGAAGGTCCGGTTGGCCAGGTCGTTGGACAGCGCGCGGACACGGAAGGCGCCGACATCATACCAATGGTCGCCGCCCGCGATGGCGAACTGATCGTACGGCTTGCCGTCCACGCCCTTGGACATGAAGGCCGCCGCCATGACCTGCGTCGGCCAGCCGGCGGCGGCCTGGTAGTCCATGGCCGTGATGGTCCGTGCCGTGTCGAACGCCACGCGCACCCGCTGCACCGACGGCGAACGGAAGGAATCGAACTGCATGTCGTCCGACCGGGTCAGGATCAGCTTCACCGGCTTGCCCCCCAGCGCCTTGGAGGCCAGGGCTGCGGGAACCATGTAATCCCCGTTCAGGCGACGGCCGAAGCCGCCGCCCAGCAGGTAGCTGCGCAGGACGATCTTGCTTTCCGGTCGGCCCAGCGCCTTGGCGAGCGTCGGCAGGATCAGCGTCTGCCACTGGTTGCCGGCATGGATCTCGAAGATGCCGTCCTTCTCGAAGGCCAGCGCATTGGTGGGTTCGAGCTGATAATGCATGACCGAGGCACAGGTATATTCGCGCTCGATCATCGATGCGGCGGCGGCGAAGGCCGCGTCGACGCCATCATCGTTGAATACGTATGCGCCGCCGTCCTTGCGGTCGATCTGGGCGCGGCCATGATCCAGCACGTCCTGTTCCGTGACGTTTGCCGTCTCGCCGGGCGTCCAGTCGATTTTCAGCAGGTCGGCCGCGCGGATCGCGGCGGTATAGGACGTGGCGACGGCGACGACCCAGCCCTGGACCGTTCCCGACGGATCGTCGATCTCGATATGGCGCAGATAGCCCTTCACCGTCCGGGCGGCGCTGTCATCGACCGAGCGGATCTTCGCGCCATAGCGCGTCGGCGGCATCTTCGGACGGGCGTAGACCATGCCCTCGACCTTGGCGTCGATGCCGTAGATCGCCGTTCCGTCGGTCTTGGCGGGAATGTCCAGCGCCTTGAGGTCCCCGTTGCCGACCAGCCGCCGCTCCGCCGCCGGCTTCAGCGGCAGCTTCGCCATTTCATCGGGGGTGAAGCTTCGGGTGGGGCGGCCGCGCGACACGATGTCGCCGAAGCTGATGCTTTTCGCGCCGGCGACGACGGCCCCGTCGCGGGTCGTGCACTGGTCGGGCCGCACGCCCAGCAGTTGGGCCCCGGCCTCGGTCAGGGCGACGCGGGCGGCGGCGCCGGCCTGGCGGAAGACGTCCCACGTCATCCAGACCGACCAGCTTCCGCCCGTGACCATCAGGCCCCATTTCGGGTCGCTGTCGACATAGTTGATCTTCACGCGGGCCCAGTCCGCGTCCATCTCGTCGGCGATGATGCGGGCCAGGGCGGTGCCGATATGCTGTCCCATCTCGGCGCGGATGATATTGACGGAAACGGCGCCGTCCGGGGCGATGGCGCACCAGATCGTCGGTTCGAACGCGCCCGCGCCCGGCAGGCCGGGGGCCGGGAATTGTTCGGCTGCGCGGGCGGCGGGGAAGCCGAACATGACGCCCGCGCCCACCGCCGTCATCAGGAAGCCGCGTCGCGACAGGCGATCCGGCGATGCCGGCATCCGGCCCAGCTTACCCATTGGACGGTTCCCCCCGCGTGGCCGAAGCGGCCTTCCTGATGGCGTCGCGGATGCGGATATAGGTCATGCACCGGCACAGGCTGCCGGCCATCACCGCGTCGATATCCTCGTCCGTCGGTGTCGGATAATCCTTCAGCAGGCTTGCGGCCTGCATGATCTGCCCCGACTGGCAGTATCCGCACTGCGGAACCTGAAGGTCCTTCCAGGCTTCCTGCACGGGATGCGCGCCGGCCGGGTCCAGCCCCTCGATGGTGGTGATGTCGGCCCCCTGGATGGCCGATACCGGCGTGATGCACGACCGCGTGGCCCGGCCGCCGACATGGACGGTGCAGGCGCCGCACATCCCGATGCCGCAGCCGAACTTGGTGCCGGTCAGCCCGACCTCGTCCCGGATGACCCACAGCAGGGGCGTGTCGTCGGGAACGTCGACAGAGATATCATGGCCGTTGAGGCGAAAACTCGTCATGACTGGGCTCCGTCTTTCATCGCGATGGCCATCTCAATGGGACGCGGCGACCGGGGGGGCGGGCAGCGTCGCCCGGACGGCGGCGGCCTTCTTCTCCAGATCGGTCCAGGGGGGCAGCGTCGTGCGCGTGCGGCGCAGATAGGCGGCCAGGCGCGCCAGGTCGGCATCGGTCAGGGCGTGGTAGAAGCTCGGCATCGCTATGCCGGCCTGGCCTTCGCCCGCGTTGATCCCGCGCAGTACGACCTGGTACAGGTTGGTCGGTTCCGACAGCCACAACGCGTTGTTCAGCGCCAGTTCGGGGCGGCCCGGCACCGGTGTCGCGCCGGTGTTGGCGTGGCATGCGGCGCAGGCCCCGGCATAAAGCCGGGCGTCGGGGTCGGTCTGCGGCCCGGTCAGGTCACGGGTCGAGGTCCGCATCGCTGCGGCAAGATGCGCCGTGTCGCCGCCCTGCCGGGCGGTGGCCTGGTCCAGGCTGGCCAGATAGACCGCAATCGCCCTGACGTCGGATTCCGGCAGTTCGCTCAGCCCGCCATGGATGACCGGCGACATCGGCCCGGCCGCGCTGCCGTGCAGGGGTGCGACGCCATAGCGCAGGTACTGGAAGAACTCGTTCTCGGTCCACGCGACGGGGGTGGGGTTCGTGCCGTTCAGCGGCGGGGCGATCCAGTTGTCGACCGGCGCACCGTCATAGGCCGCGCCCGCCTTTTCCGCCCCCATGGCGTTGCGCGGGGTATGGCAGGCGCCGCAATGGCTCAGCCCCTCGGCCAGATAGGCACCGCGATTCCATTGCGCGTCATGCGCGGGGTCCGGACGGTAGGCGCCCGGATGCAGGAACAGAAGTTTCCATCCGGCCTGCAACAGGCGGACATTCAGCGGGAACGGCACCGTGTTCTCGCGCTTGATCGAATGGACTGGCGGGCGGGTCATCAGGAACGCATAGACATCGGCGATGTCGCCGTCGGTCATATGGGTGAAGTGATCGAACGGAAAGGCGGGGAACAGGTTCGACCCGTCGCGCGACACGCCCTGGCGCATGGCGCGGATAAAGGCGGCCTGGGACCAGCGCCCGATGCCGGTTTCGGGATCGGGGGTAATATTGCTGGAATAGATCGCGCCGAACGGCGTCGCCATCAGGTAGTCGCCGGCCAGCGGCACGCCTTCGTGCCCGTCGCGGCGGGTATGGCATTCCGCGCAATAGCCCCCGGCGGCGAGGATGCGGCCATGTTCGATGCTGGCGGCCGAAAAGGCGGTGGATGCGGGCGGCGCGATCGGGGCGATGGCCGGATGCCAGGCATAGGCCAGGAAGCCCAGTCCACCGGCAACCCCGATGCCGGCCACGGCGGCGACGATGCGTCCGATCACGAGGGGGCCCCGCGGAATGGGAAATTCATGGCGTCATCCCTCTTTTGTCCGCGGCTGCCACATCATCTCCGGATCCCGGAAAGGGATGCACGCGCGGGGTCTTTCATGCGACGGGGCGCTGGCTCCTGGGTCGTGTGATTCGACACCCCGTGCCATATTATTGCAGCCATCCCCCGACGCGCGCAACCGGCTGGAACGAAAAAGGGCCGGAAGCCCGGCCCTTATCGTGTTCACGTTCCTGATAGTTTTGACCCGGCCCGACGGTGCCGGGCTAGGTGCCCCCGGGACGGGTCCGGGGGGGTGGACGAGGGGTCAGTGCCCGTCGGGCAGGGCGTAGGCGACGACGTAATCGCCCAGCCTGGTGCCGAACGAACCGTGGCCGCCGTCGGCCGTGACGATGAACTGGCGCCCGTTCACGGCGTAGGTCATCGGCGTCGACTGGCCGCCGGCGGGCAGGCGATCCTGCCAGAGCTGCCGGCCGGTGGTGACGTCGTAGGCGCGGATGTAATAATCCGCCGTCGAGGTCAGGAACGCGACGCCGCCCGCCGTGGTCAGCGGTCCGCCCAGGCTCGGAATGCCGAGCTTGAAGGGCAGCGGCAGCGGTGCGCTGTCGCGGATCGTACCGTTGCGGTGCATCCAGGTGATCTTGTTGGTCTTCAGGTCGATCCCGGCCATGAATCCCCAGCCCGGCTTCTTGCAGGGCAGGCCCAGCGGCGACAGGAAGGGACTGAGCGTCACGCCGAAGGGTACGCCGAATTGCGGCTGCACGCCGATTTCGGAGCCCGAGGGCTGCGAGGCGTCGGGGTTGGCCGGATTATTCGGCCCACGCGGGATCAGGTGCGACACGAACGGGATCGCGATCGGGTTGGCGATGGCCACCTGCCGCACCGGATCGACGGCCAGGCCACCCCATTCGAACATGCCCAGATTGCCCGGGAAGACCAGCGTGCCCTGCAGCGACGGCGGGGTGAACGGCCCGTCATAGCGCAGCCGGTGGAACATGATGCGGCACATCAGCTGGTCGAACATCGTGCCGCCCCACATGTCGGCGTCCGTCAGGTTCGCCTTCGGCCGGAATGTCAGTTCCGAGAACGGCTGGGTGGGGGAAGTATGGTCGCCCGGCGCCGCGCCCTGCGGCACGGGGGTTTCCGGTGCGGGCACGACCGGGGTTCCGGTCCGGCGGTCCAGGACGAAGATGTTGCCGGTCTTGGCGGGAGCGTACAGCGTCGGCACGATGCCACCGCTGGCGGTACGGATGTCCACCAGGCTGGGCTGGGCCGGGATGTCCATGTCCCACAGGTCGTGATGCACGGTCTGGTACGACCAGGCCAGCTTCCCCGTGTCCGCGTTCAGCGCAAGGATCGCGCTGGCATAGCGTTCGGAATCCGCGTCGCGGTTGCCGCCCCAGATATCGGGTGTCTGCACGCCCATCGGGATGAAAATCAGGTTCAGCTTGGGATCGTAGGACGACACGATCCAGGAGTTCGGCGAGTTGCCGACGAAATGGTGCGTGTCGGACGGCATTTCGTTGGGGTCGGGATTGCCCGCGTCGAACACCCAGACCAGGCGGCCGGTATAGACGTCGAAGCCGCGCGTGACGCCCGAGGGCTCATGCGTCGAATAATTGTCCATCACCGCGCCCGAGATGATGACCATCTTGTCGGTGACGACCGGGGGGGATGTCGCCTCGAAGAAGCCGGCGGTCTTGACGACCTCGCCCTCCTTCAGGTCCACCGCGCCGTCATCGCCGAAATTGTGGCAGCGCTCGCCGGTTTCGGCGTCCAGGGCGAACAGGCGCCCGTCATTGGTGGGCAGGAAGATGCGGCGGGGGCAGTCGGAGGGGGCCTGCGCGCCGTCGATCGTCTCGGCGGTGGCGGCGGTCTCGTGGTACGAGACGCCGCGGCAGGTCATGTGCTGGAAGGTCGGATTGTAGGCGATCTTGGGATCGAATTTCCATTTCTGCTTGCCTGTGGCGGCATCCAGCGCGAACAGGATCTGGTGTGGCGAGCACAGATAGACGGTGTCGCGAATCTTGATCGGCGTGACCTCGTCGGTGATTTCGCCCGGGTCGTGCGGCCCCTTCAGGTCGCCGGTGCGGAACACCCAGGCGACCTTCAGGTCACGCACATTGTCCGGCGTGATCTGCTTGAGCGGGCTGAACCGGTCGCCGAACTGGGTGCGGCCGTAGGCCTGCCAGTCGTCGTCGGGCATCTGGGCCGCGTCGCCGGGCGTCGGGGCGTTCTGCGCGACCGGCGGCAGGCTGCCTGCGATGTCCTGCGGGTCCTGCGTCAGGGCCACGCCGACCACGACAACCGCCGCGCCGACGCTCGCTGCCAGCGGCAGCAGCGCCGCGCGGCTGGCCGGGCCGAGTCCACGGGTGACTGGCGGCAGCAGCAGCCAGATCCCCAGCGGGACCAGCACGTCGCCGCGCGGGGCCAGCGCCCAGAAATCGAACCCGGCCTCGGCCACGGCCCAGATCATGGTGCCGATCAGCAGGGCGGCATAGACCCACAGGGCTTCCTGCCGGCGCCGCAGTAACAACCCGCCCGTCGCCAGCAGCATGAGGCCGGCCACGACGTAATAGGCGGACCCGCCCAGCGCGGCCAGCCAGGCGCCGCCGGCCAGCAGGTAAAGCCCGATCAGGGCGCAGACCGCCGCGGTGATCGCGACGAGCGGCCGCAATCGTTGTGAACTGTTCATTGAAAACCCAACCAACTGAGAGAAACCGATCAGAACCGCGTGACAAGCCGATAACCCGTTGACGGGTCAAGTTAACGTGTGGCGACAGCGTCCGTTCCCTGTCTGCGTGGTCTGGCGCGGAAGGCGGTGGGGTTTTCATTCCTCCCGCACAGGACGGTCGGGTTGCGGAACGGATCCTCGGCGGCGCGCAAGGTTTCCGGTGGATGACAATAAGTTCACTATTTCGTGAACTCGCGGTCCGGATGGGCTCAGCCGGGTTGTGCGACGACCCCGTGCAAGGTCGGACGGGTGCCGTCGGCGCGGATGGCGCGGCGAAGGCGGACGAATTGCGCGATGAAGGCGGGATGTTCCTCCAGCCCCCATCCGGCGAACGCGGACATAGCCAGCGCCCGGCCGGGGTCGGGATCGCCGGCCAGCGCCAGGTCGTCCGGCGTCAGATGGGGTTCCGTTACCGTATAGACGGCCCCGTTATCGTCGGTTCCGCGCAGATATTCGACGAAGCAGGCCAGCAGGAAGGCGATCCGGACCGGATCTCCGCCGCGTGCCAGCGTGCCGGTGGCGGTGTCCTTGACGAAGACCGGTAGTTTCGACGCGCTGTCCGAGGCGATGCGCAGCAACTGGTCGCTGATCGCCTGGTTGCGGAAGCGGCGCAGCAGCAGGGCGCCATATTCATGAAGTTCCATGCCCGGAGGCGCCCCCAGCAGCGGTTCGGCATCGAAGCCGAGATAGCGTTCGAGCAGTTCGATGACGTCCCGATCACGCATGATGTCGCTGACGATGCGGTAGCCCATCAGCACGCCCGGCAGGCCGAGCATGGAATGCGAGGCGTTGAGCATGCGCAGCTTGACCTGCTCGTACGGCGCCACGTCGCTGGTGAACAGGACGCCCGCGGCCTCAAGCGGCGGGCGTCCGGCGCAGAACGAATCCTCGACCACCCACTGGATGAAATCCTCGCAGAATACAGGGGCACGGTCGTCGACGCCGCTGGCGGCATCCAGGCGTGCGATGTCGGCGTCGCGGACCGCGGGCGTGATGCGGTCCACCATCGTGCAGGGAAAGGTGACGTGGGTGGCGATCCAGTCGGCCAGTGCCGCGTCGCGGGCATGGGCCCAGGTCAGGAAGGCGGTGCGCGCGACATGGCCGTTATGGGGCAGGTTGTCGCAGGACAGGATGGTGAAGGGGCCGACGCCGGCGTCGCGCCGCTGGCGCAGGGCCTCGGTCAGCAGGCCGAAGACGGTGTGGGGCACGTCGCGGACCAGATCCTCGGCGATCGCGGGGTGGTCCAGCTGGAACCGCCCGGCCTCGTCTACATAATAGCCGCCCTCGGTGACCGTCATGCTGACGATGCGGATCGCCGGGTCGGCCAGGCGGCGGATCGTTGCCGCGCGGTCGTCCGGGGCGTGGAGGTACTCCACGATCGACCCGATGACGCGGACGGTGTCCGGCGCGTCGGCCGGGCATTCCGTCAGGGTATACAACCCGTCCTGGGCGCGCAGGGCGCTGGCCTTCGCGCGTTCGCGCGCATCGTCCATGATGCCGATGCCCAGGATGCCCCAGTCCGTGTTGCCTGCGATGGCCAGGACGCGGTCGAAATAGACGGCCTGGTGCGCGCGGTGGAAATTGCCGACGCTCATATGCGCGATGCCGGGACGGATCGCCGTCCTGTCATAGGTCGGAACGATGATCGCGGCGGGAAGCTGGCCGAGGGTCGTGGTATCGAGAGCCGGCATGACGGACTGTCCTGGCAGGAGAAGATCCGTACGCTCTATCGCGTTCCGCCCGAAGGGTTCGAGACGTTTTTACGCAACCGTGCTGCCCGCGGCACCGGCGTCGGTCACATAACTGGCGGAAGGTCCGCCAGGTACGTGCGGATCAGATCGTCGCGTTCGCGTTCCAGCGGGTCGCGGCAGGGGGCCACGCCGGCGCGGCGGTACCAGTAGGCCGCGTTCGCGTCATCGCCCTCGCGCCGATGCAGGTAGGCATGCACCCGGCAGGCCGGCCGGGTCGCGCCGTCCTCCACCAGATCGTGCGCGCCGTGCCAGTCCCCTCGCGCATCGTGCCACAGGGCGCGCAGATGCGGCGGCAGCGCCGGCGGCGGCGCGTCGCCGTCGAGCGAGAGATGGAAGGTGCGGGCGTCGAGTTGTCGGGTCATGGGGTATAGATCGGGCGGTTTGGCGCGATTTTCCACCCTGCGGCACGGCCGGGTGCGATTCGCGCGCCAAGGGGCTTGATCGGGCCGCGCCCCTTGTTTATAGGCAGCCCCCTGTTCGCGCGTCCGGGCCTGGAATGGGCATGCCCGGCCGTGACCGCTGCCTGAGTGCCGCCCTGCGGCCGCAGCCTGTAGATGAAGGAGATGAAAATGCCCAAGATGAAGACCAAGTCGTCGGTCAAGAAGCGGTTCAAGATCACCGCGACCGGCAAGGTGCTGGCGGGGCCGGGCAACAAGCGCCATGGCCTGATCAACCGTTCGCAGAAGATGAAGCGCACGAACCGCGGTTCGCAGACGTTGACCGAGATGGACGGCCGCACTGTGAAGCAGTGGGCCCCCTACGGGCTGGCATAAGGAGCACCTGAGACATGGCACGTGTAAAGCGGGGTGTGACCACCCACGCCCGTCACAAGAAGGTTCTCGATCAGTCCAAGGGCTATCGCGGCCGGTCCTCGACCAACTACCGCATCGCGCTGGAGCGCCTGGAAAAGGCCCTGCGCTATGCCTATCGTGACCGTCGGAACAAGAAGCGCGATTTCCGCGCCCTGTGGATCCAGCGCATCAACGCGGCCGTCCGCGAGCATGGCCTGACCTACAGCAAGTTCATCTACGGCCTCGACAAGGCCGGGATCGAGATCGACCGCAAGGTGCTGGCCGCCATCGCGTTCGACGATGCCGCGACCTTCGCCGAGATCGTCAAGCAGGCCCAGGCCGCGCTGGCCGCCGCCTGAGCGACGTTCCCCGCGATCTGCGCTTTACGGCACGGGCCACCCCACAAGGGTGGCCCGTTTCGCATTTGGGGGGTTTATTCGGCGCGACGGAGCCTGTATCTGCCGCGTGCGCAAAAACAACATATGGTTGTTTTGTGGTTGATATGCTTGTCGTCACGCCGCGCGACGGACGATCTGCGACGAACCGATTATGTGGCATGACCGGTCCTGGCCGGTGCCCAAGCCCGAGCGAGGTGCCATGAGCGACGATCTCGAGACCCTGCGGCAGGAGACGCTGGCCGCCCTGGCCGCCGCCGCCGATCGGCGGGAATGGGACGCCATCCGCGTGGGGACGCTGGGCAAGTCCGGACGCCTGACCGCGCTGCTGAAGGAACTGGGGCGGATGACGCCCGACGCGCGCAAGCTGCGGGGTGCCGCGGTGAACCGCCTGCGCGACGAATTGTCCCGCGCGATCGAAGAGCGCGGTGCCGCGATCGAGGCCGAGATCCTGAACGCCCGCCTGGTGGCGGAACGCGTCGACGTCACCCTGCCGACGCCGCCGGACCGCACGGGCATGATCCATCCGATCAGCCGCACGATGGAGGAAATGACCGCCATCTTCGGCGCCATGGGCTTCCGCGTGGCCGAGGGGCCGGACATCGAGACCGACTGGCACAATTTCTCGGCGCTGAACACGCCGGACCATCATCCGGCCCGCACCGACCAGGACACGTTCTACCTGCCGGCCGAGGGCAGCGGGGGGAACCGCGCGCGCGTGCTACGTACCCAGACCTCGGGCGTGCAGATCCGCACCATGCTGGCCGAGACGCCGCCGATCCGCATCATCGCGCCGGGCCGCACCTATCGCGCCGACCATGACGCCACCCATTCGCCGATGTTCCATCAGTGCGAGGGGCTGGTGATCGACCGGGGAATCACGCTGGCCCATCTCAAGGGCTGCCTGACCGATTTCCTGCGCGCCTTCTTCGGCAAGCCCGACCTGCCGGTGCGTTTCCGCGCCTCGTACTTCCCCTTCACCGAACCGTCGATGGAGGTCGATATCGGCTGGTCGCGCAAGAGCGGCGAGATCGGCGGCGGCGGCGACTGGCTGGAGGTCCTGGGTTCCGGCATGGTGCATCCGCGCGTGCTGGCGAATTGCGGCCTGGACCCGCGCGAATGGCAGGGATTCGCCTTCGGGATGGGGATCGAACGCCTGACGATGCTGCGCCACGGCATCCCGGACCTGCGCTCGTTCTACGAGAGCGACGTGCGCTGGCTGCGCCATTACGGCACCAGCCCGCTGTCCCCGGCCCTGCTGCATGAAGGTCTCTGAGCGATGAAGTTCACCCTGTCCTGGCTGCACGATCACCTCGACACCACGGCGCCGCTCGAGGAGATCTGCAAGACGCTGAACACGATCGGGCTGGAGGTCGAGGGCGTCGAGGAACCCGGCGCAGCGCTGGCGGCCTTCCGCACGGCCCGCATCGTCGAGGCAGTCCAGCATCCCAACGCCGATCGCCTGCGCGTCTGCCGCGTCGACGCCGGGCCCGGGTTCGAGGCGGTGCAGGTGGTCTGCGGCGCACCGAACGCCCGCACCGGCCTGGCCGTGATCTTCGCCCCGCCGGGGACCTGGGTTCCGGGCCTGGACATCACCATCAAGGCCGGCGCGATCCGGGGCGAGACCAGTGGCGGCATGCTGTGCTCGCTGCGGGAACTGGGCCTGGGCGAGGAACATGACGGCATCGCCGAACTGCCCGCCGATACCATTCCCGGTCAGTCCTATGCCGATTTCGCCGGATTGAACGACGCGGTGATCGAAATCGCCGTCACGCCGAACCGGGGCGACGCGCTGGCGGTGCGTGGCATCGCCCGCGACCTGGCGGCCGCCGGGATCGGCCATCTGCGGCCCTGGCTGGCGGAAACGGTCGAGGGCACGTTCGATTCGCCGATCGGCTGGGCCAACCTGTTTCCCGAAGCCTGCCCGTGGGTGCTGGGGCGGACGATTCGCGGCCTGCGCAACGGCCCCAGCCCGGACTGGCTGCAGAACCGCCTGCGGGCGGTGGGGCTGCGGCCGATTTCCGCCCTGGTCGATATCACCAATTTCTTCGCCTATGACCTCGGCCGGCCGTTGCATGTCTTCGACGCGGACCGCGTGACCGGCGACCTGCTGACAATCTGCCGTGGCGCGGGCGAGGCGTTCCAGGCGCTGGACGGGCGCGAGATCGTGGTCTCGCCCGAAGATTGCGTGATCGCCGACACGGCCGGGGTGCAGTCCCTGGCGGGTATCATGGGCGGGGATGCGACCGGCGTCACCGCCGAGACGACCAGCGTGTTCGTGGAATGCGCGCTGTTCGACCCGGTGCGGATTGCCCTCAGCGGCCGTCGCCTGGGCCTGCATTCCGACGCCCGACATCGGTTCGAGCGCGGCGTGGACCAGGCCCTGCCGGTGGCGGCGCTGGAGGCCGCGAGCCGCATGATCATCGAACTGTGCGGCGGCGAGGCCAGCGAGGTCGTGTCCGCCGGCGCGGCCCCGGCCTGGCAGCGCGAGGCCCGGCTGCGCTTCGCGCGCATCGCGGGGCTGGGCGGCGTTGACGTTCCGGCCGACGAGGCCGTTGCGGCGCTGGAGGGCCTGGGCTTCGCCGTGCGCCGGCGCGATGCGGACGAGGTGCTGGTCGACGTGCCGTCCTGGCGCAACGACATTGCCATGCCCATGGTCCTGGACCAGGCGCCCGGGCTGGATCCGGCGCGGGCGCGCCAGGCGGAAGACGGCGCGCGGACCGTCGACGCGGAATGCGACCTGATCGAGGAAATCCTGCGCCTGCGCGGGCTGGATTCCATCCCGCCGGTCTCGCTGCCCGCGCTGTCCGCCGTGCCGCTGCCCGCCCTGACCCCGCGCCAGGTGCGCGCGGCCGCCGCGCGGCGGGTCCTGGCATCTCGCGGCCTGATGGAGACGGTGGGCTATTCCTTCGTGGCGCAGGCCGCCGCCGCCCGGTTCGGCGACGTGCCGGAGGGGCTGCGCCTGCTGAACCCGATCGCGGCGGACCTGGACCAGATGCGGCCGACGCCGATGGTCAACCTGCTGTCGGCGATCGAGCGCAACGCGGCGCGCGGCTATCCCGACCTGGGCCTGTTCGAGGTCGGGCCGGGCTTTTCCGCCGACGGGCAGACGCAGATCGCGACCGCGCTGTACAGCGGCCACACCCCGCGCTTTCCCGGACGCACGGCGCAGGCCGTCAGCCTGTGGGATGCCAAGGCCGATGCCTTTGCCGTCCTGGCGGCGCTGGGCGCGCCGGTCGAGGGCGTGCAGGTCACGGCGGACGCGCCGGGCCATTATCATCCGGGCCGCTCGGGCGTAATCCGGCAGGGGCCGCGCGTCGTGCTGGGGTATTTCGGGCAGATGCATCCGGCGCTGTTGGCCGGGCGCGGCCTGGATCGGCCGGTCGTCGGATTCGAACTGTTCCTGGATGCGATCGCCGAGCCGAAGCGCCGTCGCCGGGCGGCGCCCGACCTGTCACCGTTCCAGCCGGTGCGTCGTGATTTCGCCTTCGTCGTGACCCGCGACGTGGCGGCGGACGCGGTCCTGCGCGCGGCCAGGGGGGCGGAACGAACCCTGATTTCCGGCATCAGCCTGTTCGATGTGTATGAGGGCGACAAGGTGCCGGAGGGCCATAAATCCCTGGGCGTCGAAATCGTCCTGCAACCCGCCGAGCGCAGCCTGACGGATGCCGAGATCGAGGCGGTGTCCGACAAGGTCGTGGTCGCGGTGTCGCGCGCCTGCGGCGCGGTGCTGCGCGGCTGATCGGCCGGGTGGGGCAAAAGGGGAGCGGGGATGACCGGGACGATCAGGCTGGCGGCGGTCTGCGTGGCCGTGATGTGCGAAATGGCCGGCGCCGGGCGCGCGATGGCGACGGACATCATCGGCGCGGGATCCAGCTTCGGCGCGCCGATCTATGGCGCATGGGCCAGGGACGCGCGGCAGGCGACCGGGATCGCCCTGAATTATCAATCCATCGGGTCCGGCGCCGGGCAGAACCAGGTACTGGCCCGCACGGTCGATTTCGGGGCGTCGGATGCGCCGATGACCGACGCGCGCCTGCGTGCCGGCCGCCTGATGCAGTTTCCGACGGTGATGGGCGCGGTCGTGCCGGTGGTGAATTTGCCCGGGCTCGGCGCCGGTCGGTTGCGTCTGACGGGACCGTTGCTGGCGGCGCTGTATGCCGGCGACATCACCGAATGGAACGATCCGCGCATCGCCGCCGTCAATCCGGGTGTTGCGCTGCCGGACATCCCGGTGGCGCCGGTGCGCCGGGCCGACGGGTCGGGCACGACCTTCGTGTTCACGTCCTACCTGTCGCGAATGTCGCCGGCCTGGAAGCGGGACCAGGGGGCGGCGACCTCGATCGCCTGGCCGACGGGCGAGGGCGCACGCGGCAATGACGGCGTCGCCGCCGCCGTGCGCAATACCGAAGGGGCGATCGGCTATGTCGAATATGCCTTCGCCGCGCGGAACGGGATGAGCATGGTGCTGCTGCGCGACCGCAACGGCGATTTTGCCGCGGCCGGCGCCGATGGCTTCGCGGCCGCCGCGCGATCGGCGGACTGGTCCGACACGGCGACCTTTACGGTGGACCTGCTGGATGCGCCGGGGGCGGGGGCCTGGCCGATCATGTCCGCGACCTACGTCCTCGTACCCGTCGACCCTGCAGATCCGGCGCGGGCGGGCGCGGTGCTGCGGTTCTTCGACTGGGCCTTCCGCAATGGCGACGCGGCCGCGCGGGCCTTGCAGTACGTGCCGCTGCCGGATGCGGTGAAGGCCGATATCCGGCATGGCTGGTCCGTCATCCAGGGTGTCACGCCCCCGGCATGACCGGGGCGGGTTTGCGCCGGCGGTCGAAGAACGTTAGGCCCATCCCATGACCCAAGATGACAGCCGCGCCGCGCCGCGCACGATCTGGATCCTGGCGGGCGAGGCCAGCGGCGACGTGCTGGGCGCGCGCCTGATGGCGGCGTTGCGCGCCCGTGACCCGGCCCTGCGTTTCGCCGGCGTCGGCGGCACGCGCATGGAAGGCGAGGGGCTGGCCAGCCTGTTTCCCCTGCGCGACCTGGCGGTCATGGGGCTGGTGGAAGTCCTGCCGCGCCTGCGCCATCTGTCGCGCCGCCTGGACCAGGCGGTGGAGCATATCCGCCGCACCATGCCGGACGCCGTCGTCACGGTCGACAGCCCGGGCTTTGCCCTGCGGCTGCTGCGCCGTATCGCGGGCCTGGACATTCCGCGCATTCATTACGTGGCCCCGCAGGTCTGGGCGTGGCGCGAGCACCGGGTGAGGGAGTTTCCCGGCCTGTGGGACCGGCTGCTGTGCCTGCTGCCGTTCGAGCCCGAATTTTTCGGCCGTCATGGGCTGGAGGCACGTTTCGTCGGCCACCCCGTGCTGCAATCCGGCGCCGACCGCGGAGATGGCGCGGCCTTTCGCGCGCGGCATGGCATCGCATCCGACGCGCCCGTCCTGATCCTGATGCCCGGCAGCCGCCGGTCCGAGGCGCCGCGCCTGCTGCCGGTCTTCGGCGCGACCTTGCGCCTTCTGCGCGACTCCTGCCCCGGGATCGTGCCTGTCGTCCCGGTATCCCCGGTCGTGGCCGACACCGTGCGGCGCGGGGTCGCCGACTGGCCGGTCCAGCCGGTGATCGTGACCGAACCGGACGACAAGCACGATGCCTTCGCGGCGGCCGGGGCGGCGCTGACGAAATCGGGGACGTCGACCCTGGAACTGGCGCTGGCCGGGGTGCCCATGGCGGTGACCTACCGGGTCAATCCGCTGACGGCGGCGATGGCACGGCGCCTGATCCGCGTGCCCTATGTGGCGATGGTCAATCTGCTGGCCGGCCACCGGCTGGTGCCCGAACTGCTGCAGGAACGCTGCCGCCCGGACCTGCTGGCCGCGACGGTGCGTCGCCTGCTGACGGACGGGCGCGCCGCCGCCCTGCAGCAGGCGGGCTTCCACGCCGTGGTCGCGGCGCTGGCCGCCCCGGCGGGCGACCCGGCCGATGTCGCGGCGGCGGATATCCTGGCCATGCTGGACGCGCGAGACGGTCCCGCCCGCCGCTGATCAGTGCGTGGGGGCCGACGGGGCCGGGGGTGTGGCCGGCATGGGGGATATCGTCGCGGGTGCCTCCGCCGGGGGCGGAGTCTGCTGGATCGTGCGGATCGAGTCGAATTCGGCCTTGATGACATAGATGCCGATCCCGATCGTGATGATCACGGTCAGGACGATCCAGACGATCTTGGCGGCGGGCGGAGTGTCGGGGCGGGACATGATGGCTCCTGGTGGTCGCGGATGACGGGTCAGCTCCGCCCGTACAGGCTGTCGGCGGACACCAGGGGGGCGCTGGTCTCGACCAGGCCCTCGGGGCGCATGGCGTTGAAGAAGCACGAGCGGCGTCCGGTGTGGCAGGCGACGCCCTGCTGGTCGACCAGCAGCACCACCGCGTCGCGGTCGCAGTCCAGGCGGGCGTCGACCAGGCTCTGCACCTGCCCCGACGTCTCGCCCTTGCGCCACAGGCCGTCGCGGCTGCGCGAGAAGTAGCAGACGCGCCCGGTACGCAATGTTTCGTCCAGGGCCGCCCGGTTCATCCAGGCCAGCATCAGGATTTCGCCCGTGTCGTGCTGCTGCGCCACCGCCGCGATCAGCCCGGCCGCGTCGAAGCGAACGGTGTCGATCATGCGGGCGCGGGTGGCCTCGTCGGGCGGAAGATAGGTCATGGCGGCCGGCGCTCCTGGATAAGGCGGTAGCGGATGGACGGGACAAGAAACCATGGGACCCTGAATGTCCAGCCGTCGCCGCCTCCCGATCGGGCGCCTCAGGGTTCAGGGAGGGTCAGCCAGGACGGGATCTGGACGTGGAGGGGATGGCCGTCGATCATCAGGTTCGCATGGATCTGGTCCAGCCGCAGCATCGCCAGCCCCCGCCCGTCGCGCGACGAGGCCATGATGCCGGCCTCGCGGCCGTCATGCAGGATGGGGGTCCCCGGCGCAGGCAGGGCGACCGACGTGACGGGCAGCAGCTTGCGCTTGACCAGCCCGCGATAGCGCGTCCGCGCCGTCAGTTCCTGACCCATGTAGCATCCCTTGGTCCAGGAAATGCCGTTCAGGGCCTCGAAATTCGCCTCCAGAAGCAGGGTCTTTCCCGATTCGCAGTCGCGCGATCCGTCGGGCAGGCCCAGGGACAGCCGATGGGCGTCGTAGGCCGCGTGATCCGCCGAATCCGCTGCCGGGTGCGGCAGCAGCAGGCGCCAGCCGGCCTCGGGCAGGCGGGGGTCGGGGGCGCCGATCGAGGAATCGATCATCGGCGGAATGGCGTCCCAGGCGGCATGGACGGCAAATCCGGTCTCGGCGATCGTGATGTCCGAACGCAGGCGATAGCGCGACAGGCGCTGGCGCAGCATGTCGGCCTGTGCGGCCTCGCAATCCAGCAGCAGCCGTTCGCCGCCCGGATCGGCCAGGACGAAGAAATCGGCCAGCCAACGGCCCTGCGCGGTCAGGAAGGCGGTCCATATCGCCTGGCCGGGGACGGCGGCGGCCACGTCGTTCGACACCAGTCCCTGAAGGAACGCGACCCGGTCGGCGCCGGAAAGGGCCAGCACCGCGCGGTCTGGCAGATAAGCGAGGTTCGTCATTCCCGGATTCTGGGTCGGTGCGCGGCGGCGGGCAAGGGGTGGACACGCGGATTTGGTGCCGTCCGAAAACACGGCTAGCTTCGGGCCGATGCGGATCCTGTTCATTTCTTCGACCCGGCTGGGTGACGCCGTCCTGTCGACCGGCCTGCTGGATCACCTCCTGCGCCTGTATCCGCAGGCACGCTTCACGATCGTCTGCGGCCCGGTGGCCGCCGGACTGTTCGACCGCATGCCCCGGCGCGACCGGACCATCGTGATGACCAAGCGCCGGTGGGACCTGCACTGGCTGGCGCTGTGGCGGTCCTGCGTGACGACGCGGTGGGATCTGTGCGTGGACCTGCGCGGGTCGGCGGTCACGTTCTTCCTCTGGGGCCGCCGGCGTGCGGTCATGCGGGGCGGCCGGCGCCCGGGCGCGCGGATCGCGCATCTGGGCCGCGTGCTGGGCCTGACGCCGCCGCCGATGCCGGTGGCCTGGACCGGGGCCGAGGACCGGGCGCGGGCCGAGGCCACGCTGCCCGGCGACGGCTGGATCGCGCTGGCACCGACCGCGAACTGGGCGGGCAAGGTCTGGCCCGCCGAACGGTTCGTGGCCCTGTGCCGGGTGCTGTCCGCCGAAACGGGGCTGCGTCCGGTGGTCGTCTACGGGCCTGGCCCGCTGGAACGGGCGATGGCGGCGCAGGTCATCGCGGCCCTGCCCGATGCGGTGGATTCGGGGGGAAGCCTTTCCCTGGCGGAGGTCGCGGCGCTGCTGGCGCGCTGCACGCTGTTCGTGGGCAATGATTCGGGCCTGATGCATCTTGCGGCGGCGGCCGGGACGCCGACCCTGGGCCTGTTCGGTCCCAGCAGGGTGTCGGAATATGCCCCGGTGGGGCGGTGCGTGGCGCATGTCATCGCGCCAGGGGCCGAGGGACGGGCGCCGATCGCGGGGCTGACGGTGGAGGACGCGCTGGCTGCCGCGCGCGACCTGTTGCGGCGGACATGATAGAGCGGCATGAACGACAAGAGGTTGCGATAATGGCAACGGTCTGGCGAGACGCGGTTCGACGTGGCGGGGTGCATGCTGACTGACAGGCTCGACCATTCGGTCGCCGAGGCACCGCTGAAGGTGGCGCACATCATGGCCGGCGCCCCCATGGGGGGGGCGGAACTGTTTTTCGAACGCCTGTGCATCGCCCAGGCCCGTGCCGGCGTGACCGTCCAGCCGGTCATCCGACATAATGCCGAACGGGCGGCCCGCCTGCGCGCCGGCGGGGTCCTGGCGCAACAACTGGCCTTCGGCGGACGGGCGGACCTGCTGACGGGCCTGCGCCTGCGCCGCCTGCTGAAGCATTTCGCGCCCCGCGTCGCCGTGGCGTGGATGAATCGCGCGGGCCGGATGGCCCCGGCCGGGGACTGGGTGCTGGCGGGTCGGCTGGGTGGGTTCTACGACCTGTCGAACTATCGGCGCTGCGATCATCTGATCGGCAATACGCGGGGAATCGTCCGCTGGCTGGATGAACAGGGCTGGCCGGCGGGGCGGGCGCACTACCTGCCGAATTTCGCGGTGGATATCCGTCATGCCGTGCCCCGTCGGCCGACCGTGCTGCCGCCCGGCGTGCCGTTCGTGCTGGCGCTGGGGCGGCTGCACCGCAACAAGGCCTTCGACGTGCTGATCCGCGCGATGCGCCACGTGCCGGGGGCGCATCTGGTCATCGCCGGCGAGGGACCGGAACGCGAGGCGCTGGAGCGTCTGGCGCGGGCCGATCAGGTGGCTGACCGCGTGCATATGCCCGGCTGGGTCGACGGCACGGCGGGTATCGTCGCGTCCTGCGACGTGCTGGTCTGTCCGTCGCGGCACGAACCGCTGGGCAATGTGATGATCGAGGCATTTTCCGCCGGCCGGCCAGTGGTCGCCGCCGCCGCCCAGGGGCCGGTCGAACTGATCGAAAGCGGGGAGAACGGTATCCTGGTGCCCATCGAGGACGATCGCGCGCTGGGGGCGGCGATCGGCGCGGTGCTGGGCGATCCGGCGATGGCGGCCCGCCTCGGGGCGGGGGGACGGCGGACGTTCGACACGGATTATGCCGAGGCCCCGGTGCTGGCGGCATGGCATGATTTCCTGTCGCGCGTGGAAAAGGCCTGATCATGTGCGGGATTGCCGGAATTCTGTGTGGCCGGGCCGCGACGCCCCCCGACCGGGCGGTGCTGGAGCGAATGGTCGGGGCATTGCGGCACCGGGGGCCGGATGGCAGCGGGATTTATGTCTCCGGCCGGGCCAGCCTGCTGCATACGCGGCTGGCGATCATCGATCCGGCGGGTGGGGACCAGCCGATCTGCCTGGGGTCGGCGGCCATGGTCGCCAATGGCGAGATCTATAACGATCCCCAGATCCGCGCGGCGCTGGGGCCGGCACATTTCCGCACCGGCAGCGACAGCGAATCGGCCTTGCATCTGTGGCTGCGTGACGGCGCGGGCTACGCCGCCGGATTGCGCGGCATGTACGCCATCGCGATTCACGAGCAGGGGAATCACGACCTCGTACTCTCGCGCGACCCGTTCGGCATCAAGCCGCTTTATGTCGCCGAAATCGACGGGCGCTTCCTGTTCGCATCGGAACCATCAGCGATCCTGGCCACGGGGCTGGTGCCGCGCGGCCTGCGTGCGGATGCCCGCAACGAATTGCTGCAACTGCATTTCACCACGGGGCGGGAGACCATTTTCCCCGGGATTTCCCGCGTCCTGCCGGGCGAGACATTGCGGATCGAGGATGGCCGTATCCTGGACCGCCAGCGCCTGTCGGCCCTGCCCGAAGGCCCGGTGGAGACCCTGGACGAGGACGCGGCGCTGGCGCGGCTGGACGCCGCGCTGGCCGACAGTGTTTCCGCGCATGAACGATCGGACGTGCCGTTCGGGATGTTCCTGTCCGGCGGCATCGACAGCGCGGCCGTGCTGGCGGCCATGGTGCGGCTGGGCGGGCCGCCCGTCCAGGCCTGGACCGCCGCCTTCGACGCGCCGGGCGCCGCGGACGAGACGGCGGCCGCGGCGGTGCTGGCGGCATCGGTCGGCGCGGACCATCGGGTGCTGCGGATCGGGCCGGAGATGGTCTGGCGCGACCTTCCGGCCATCGTGGGCTGCATGGACGACCCGGTGGCGGATTACGCGATCATTCCGACCTGGTTCCTGGCGCGGGCCGCCCGGCAGGAGGTCAAGGTCATCCTGTCGGGCGAGGGCGGGGACGAATTGTTCGCCGGCTACGGACGGTATCGCCAGGCGATCCAGCCCTGGTGGCGGGGCGGGCGCCGGATGCGCCGGCGCGGCACGTTCGACGGTCTGGACGTGCTGGATGCCGACATGTCGGGCTGGCGCGACGGAATCGCCGCGGCCGAACTGAAATCCATGGCGTCGCCGACCCGCCTGGCCGGCGTGCAGGCGACCGACATCGCAGAATGGCTGCCCAACGACCTGCTGCTGAAGCTGGATCGCTGCCTGATGGCCCATGGCGTGGAAGGGCGGACGCCGCTGCTGGATCCGGTGGTGGCCGATGCGGTCTATCGCCTGCCCGATGCGATGAAGATCCGTGGGCGGACGGGCAAATGGCTGCTGCGGCGCTGGCTGGAACAGGCGATGCCCGCCGCGCGTCCCTTCGCGCCCAAGCAGGGATTCACCGTGCCGGTCGGGACCTGGATCGCGGCGGCGGGCGACCGCCTGGGGGTGCTGGTCGCCCGCCAGGCCGGCGTGGCCGAGATCGCGCGCGCCCCGCGCGTGCGTGCCCTGTTCGCGCAGGCCGAGGGCAGGCGGGCGCAGCATGCGGCCTGGACATTGCTGTTCTACGCGCTGTGGCACCAGATCCATATCCGTGGCGTGCCGGCCGACGGCGATGTGTTCGCGGTACTCGCCGCCTGAGCTTGCCCGTGGGGCTTGCGGGCGCTACGGGGCATGACAGACAGCCCGCCGCATTCAGGAGGTCCCCATGCATTTCGACCTGATCATCCGCAATGGTACCTGCGTCCTGCCATGGGGCGAGGCCCGGACCGACATCGGCGTCCGTGACGGCCGCGTCGCCAGCCTGACCGCCGGCGTCGCCGACGACGCGGACGAGATCGTGGATGCGGCGGGGCTGCATGTCCTGCCGGGCCTGATCGATCCGCATGTGCACCTGCGCGATCCCGGCGATGCCACGGTCGAAAGCATTCCGACCGGCACCCGGGCCGCCGCGCTGGGCGGGGTGACGACGGTGTTCGACATGCCCAACACCGCGCCCGCCATCACCGATGCGGAGATGGTGCGCTGGAAGCAGGAATACGCATCGCGCGAAAGCTGGGTCGATTTTGCGATGTACGTGGGCGCCACGCGGGCGAACACGCCGCATCTGGGCGAATACGAGCGGTTTGACGGCGTCTGCGCGATCAAGGTCTTCGCCGGTTCGTCGACCGGCGACCTGATGATCGAGGACGACGAGGGCATTCGCCACGTCCTGGAGCACGGTCATCGCCGTGTCGCCTTCCATTCCGAGGACGAATATCGCCTGCAGGCGCGCAAGGCGATGTTCACGCCTGGCATGCCCTATGACATGCATCGCGTCTGGCGGGACGAGGAATGCGCCTTCCTGGGGACACGGCGGATCGTGGCTCTGGCGCGGCGGACCGGGCGGCCGGTCCATATCCTGCATACCTCGACAGCCGAGGAACTGGCCTACCTGCCCGAGTGCCGCGACGTCGCGACGGTCGAGGTACTGGTCAACCACCTGACGCAGGTGGCCCCGGACTGTTACGACGCGCTGGGTGCGCTTGCGATCATGAACCCCCCGATCCGCGACCGCCGCCATTACGAGGCGAGCTGGGAAGCCGTGCGCAACGGCACCGTGGACACGATCGGATCCGATCACGCGCCCCACTCGCTGGAGGCCAAGGCCCGGCCGTGGCCCGCCACCCCCGCGGGCCTGACGGGCGTGCAGACGCTGGTCCCGGTCATGCTGGACCATGTCAATGCCGGCCGGCTGTCGCTGGGCCGGATGGTGGACCTGATGGCGGCGGGCCCGGCCCGGGTCTATGGCCTGCAGGCCAAGGGGCGGATCGCGCTGGGGTACGATGCCGATTTCACGCTGGTGGACATGAAGGCGCAGCGTCGGATCACCAATGACTGGATCGCGACGCCGGCGGGCTGGACGCCGTTCGACGGCATGGCGGTGACGGGCTGGCCGATGGCGACGATCGTGCGGGGCCATGCGGTGATGCGCGAGGATACGATCCTGGGCACGCCGTCGGGACGGCTGGCCCGCTTCGCGCCCTGATTCCGTCATGTTCGGCCTGTATGCGGCAAGGTTGGTCATATCATCCCGCCCGTGACGCGGGATCAGGAAGGAAGACGTCTCTTGCGTACATGTGTATCGGGCCTGCTTGTCGCCTGTGCGGTGTCCTTGTGCGTGGCTGGCGCGGTGGGCGCAGCCCGGGCAGCGGAGGCGGCATGGTCCGCCCCGGCCTGCGGGCGGGAACCCGTGGCGCCCCCGGTCGATTCGTCGACCGTTGCGCGCTATAACGCCAGCATCGACAGCGTGACGGAATACGAAAAGGCGGCCCGCACCTATAACAACTGCGTCGCCGCCGCTGCCAGCCGCGAGGAAAGCGCGATCAGCGTCGAGGCCCGGACCCGCATCGGGCATGTCCATGACGGCAGTGTGGCGGTACAGCAGCGCATCGCCGGCAATTTTTCCCGCCTGACGACGCAATTGAAGGCAGGGGCCGCGCGCTACAGCCATAAATAAGTCCGGCCATGTGGCCCGCCGCGGTCACGCGGGTTTGTTGCCCGCGTGCGCCGACGCAGCTATGGTCCCGCCTTGGACGAACGGGCGGCGGCCCGTGCGCGACGTATGCGGGGAACGGTTTGGACGTGGCTGACGACATCTTCAGGGAAGTCGACGAGGATATGCGCGCGGAGCGACTGCGTGCGCTGGCGCGGCGATATGTGGTGGCGGCCGTGGCCGTGGTGGCCGTGATCTGCGCGGGCGTCGGTGGCTGGCAATACCACGCGTGGCGGACGCGGCAGGCCGACCGGGCATGGGCGGCGGCCTATTTCGCGGCCTTGCATGCCGCCGACAGCAGCAATATCGCCCTGGGCGAGACGGCCCCCCTGACCCCGCAGCAGAAGGACGCGCTGACGCGCCTTGCGGCGTTGGACAAGGGTTCGGTCCCGGTGGGGCTGCGGACGATGGCGCGGCTGGAACAGGCGTCGCTGCTGTCGTCCAGCGGCGACATCAAGGCGGCACTGGGCCTGTGGGACCAGGTGCAGGCCGATGACGGCGCCGATCCGGTGTTGCGCGGGCTGGCCGGCCTGCTGTGGGTCCAGCACCAGATCGACGGCGGCGATCCCGCCACCCTGCGCTCCCGCCTCGCGACGCTGGATGGCGTGGGCAAGCCGTGGCGCGCCCTGGCGATCGAGTGCGAGGGCCTGCTGGACCTGCGCCAGGGACATGACGCGGACGCGCGGCGTCGCTTCGCGCAGCTGAGTGCCGCGGCCGATGCGCCCGAGGGGCTGCGCAGCCGTGCCGGCGGCCTGCTGCAGACATTGAATGGCGCCGGCCTGTAAGGCCCCAACCCGTGAAGAGCAGGATAGACATGAATAAAGTTCTGACCCGCCGGCATGCGCTGCTCGGGGCCGCGACGCTGCCGATGTTGGCCGGATGCAGCCTGTTCGAGGATGACGAAAAGCAGATGCTGGCCGGCAAGCGCGTCAATGTGCTGAGTACCGGCGCGGGCCTGATGGTCGACCCCGAGGACCATACCCCGATTTCCATTCCCCCCGCGACCGCCATTCCCGAATGGCTGCAGCCCGGGCGCGTTCCCAGCCACGAAGGCGTCAACATGGCGTGGGGCGGGGCGATGCGGCGCGACTGGTCGCATGGCATCGGCGCCGGCATTTCCGAACCCGATTTCCTGGCCTTCGCCGCGCTGGGATCGAACGGGCGCGGCGTGTTGCAGGCGACGCCGATCGTCGCCGGCGGCCGGATTTTCGTCGGTGACGCGCAGGGCGTGATCCGGGCCTTCTCCTGGCCCGGCATGCACCAGCTTTGGCGGTTCACGCCCAAGCCGAAGAAGATGCAGTCCAGCAATCTGGGTGGCGGGTTCAGCGTCGCGGGCGATACGCTTTATATCGTCGACGGGGTGGCGCAGACCCTGGCGGTCGATGTCGCGACCGGTCATGAGAAATGGCGGATCGACACCGGCACGCCCGGCCGGTCGGCCCCCACGGTCGTCGACGGGCGGCTGTTCTTCGGCACCATCGACGAACGGCTGTTCGCCCTGGATGCGGGGACCGGCAAGATCCTGTGGACGTATACCGCGACCCCGTCGGACACCGTGATCTTCGGACAGCCCGCCCCTGCGGTGGTGGACGGCGTGGTGGTGGCCGGTTTCGGGTCGGGCGACCTTGTCGCGCTGCGCGCGGAAAGCGGCGAGGTGGTCTGGAGCGACACGCTGGGCAGTACCAACGGCCAGGAATCGACCGTCGATTTTTCCTGCGTGCGGGGCATGCCGGTCGTGGTCGACGGCACCGTCTATGCCGTCAGCGCCGGTGCGATCCTGGTGGCGATGGACATGCGGTCCGGCCGGCGCCTGTGGGAACGCGCGATCGCCGGGCAGAATACGCTGCTGGTGGTCGACACCTGGCTGTTCGTCCTGTCGCTGGACCAGCAGCTGGCCTGCATCGACCGGCTGAGCGGGCATGTGCGCTGGATCACGCAGCTGCGCCGGTTCCGCCGGGTGGATGCCCAGAAGGACGCGGTGACGTGGACCGGACCGATCCTGGCGGATGGCAAGCTGGTCTGCATCAGCACCCTGCCGGAGAACGGGTTCGTGACGGTCGACCCGATCAAGGGCGAGATCCTGTCGGTCGGCAAGCTGCCGGGTGTCGCGACGGTGGCGCCGATCGTGGTTGATGGCCGTCTGCTGATCGTGACCGATGACGGTCAGATGATAGCGTATAGCTAGCGGCTGCTCTAAAGGGGGCTCGCCGGGCAAAGGCGCCCGGTCGCCGGCCGTCCTGTTGTCAGGGCAGGTTGTTCGGGTCGAAGACCCGAATGCGTGAGAATGCGCGTAAAGATATGGAATTGGCGCGCGCGATGGGGTTTATCTCATCGTGCGCCCTGCAGCAGTCTATCAAGGATTCAGTTAAAAATTGGCCAAGCTTCCCCCCGCCCTGACCGGAGGCGCGCTGCCGGTGGTCGTCATCGCCGGGCGCCCCAATGTCGGCAAGTCGACGCTGTTCAACCGTCTTGTCGGGCGACGGCAGGCGCTTGTTGCCGACACGCCCGGCGTCACCCGCGACCGCAAGGAGGCCGAGGCCCAGCTGCGCGGCCGTACCGTCCGCCTGGTCGACACGGCGGGGCTGGAGGAAGCCGCGCCGGACACGCTGTATGGCCGGATGCGGGCATCGTCGGAATCGGCGGTGGCGCAGGCGGACCTGGTCCTGTTCTGCATCGACGCACGGGCCGGCATCACCCCGGCTGATTCGCATTTCGCGGCCTGGCTGCGCCGCCAGGGGCGGCCGGTCCTGCTGATCGCCAACAAATCGGAAGGGCGGCAGGGCGCCGCCGCGGCGATGGAGGCCTATGCGTTGGGCCTGGGCACGCCGCTGGCGATTTCGGCCGAGCATGGCGAGGGCCTGTCCGACCTGATGGGCGAGATTGCGGACCGCCTGCCGCCGGAAGCCGGCGCGGCCCCGTTCGCGGATGATATCCGCGATGGGGAAGGGGAGGAGGACGAACGTCCGGCCGGCCCGCTGCGCCTGGCCATCATCGGCCGTCCCAATGCCGGAAAATCGACCCTGCTGAATCGCCTGCTGGGCGAGGAACGGATGATCACCGGGCCCGAACCCGGCCTGACCCGCGATTCCGTGACCGTCATGCTGCATGACGAGCATGGGCCGATCCAGCTGGTCGACACCGCCGGCTTGCGCCGCAAGGCGCGCATCGAGGATGCGTCGCTGGAAAAGATGTCGGTCAGCGCCTCGATCGAGGCGCTGAAGATGGCGGAGGTCGTGGTGCTGACGCTGGACGCGACCCTGGGCGTGCATGAACAGGATTTGCAGATCGCCCGCCTGATCGAGCGCGAGGGACGATGCTGCGTGCTGGCCCTGAACAAATGGGACGCGGTCGAGGATCGGATCGCGACGCGGCAGGCGATTTCCGACCGGATCGAGACATCGCTGGCGCAGATGCGCGGCATACCCGTCGTCTCGTTTTCGGCCCTGACCGGGGCGGGGGTGCAGAAGCTGCTGCCGGTGGTGCGTCGCGCCCATGACGTGTGGAACCGACGGGTGCCCACAGGGGCGCTGAATCGCTGGTTCGAGATGATGCTGGAACGGCACAGCCCGCCCCTGGTCGGCGGGCGGCGGCTGAAGCTGCGCTACATGACGCAGGCCAAGGCCAGGCCGCCGACGTTCATCCTGTTCGGCACCCGTGCCGAACAGCTGCCCGAGGATTACCAGCGTTACCTGGTCAACGGCCTGCGCGAGACGTTCGATCTGCCGGGAACGCCGATTCGCCTGCTGCTGCGCGGCACGCGCAATCCGTTCGCCGAGACCTGATACCGATCCGCGTTACAAATGAGCCTGGGGCGGGCCGCCTTAGGACGCTGCCCTGAAACCGGCCAAAGGGCGTAGCCCTTTGGAAACCCGGTCGTTTTATTCAGGATCGGGGACCGGGGCCTTGGGCCCTGGTGGTTCGGGCAAAGCCCGATCTTTTCTGACACGTGCATCACTGCCCTGGCCGGCTGGCATGACGCCTGCCGGCGTGCCCGGGCCGCCACGCCCGGACACGACACGCGTCAGTGGATGAAGATCGAGAGCAGCAGGCAGAACGCCAGGCCCAGAACCGCGATCAGTGTTTCGATCACCGACCAGGTCTTGATCGTCTGCCCGACGGTAAGGCCGAGATATTCCTTGATCTGCCAGAACCCGGCATCGTTCATCGGGCCCAGCGCCACCGAGCCCGCACCCGTCACCAGCACCATCAGTTCCGGCGACGTGCCGTGGCTTTGCAGCAGGATGGGCCCGACGATGCCCGAGGCCGTGCTCATCGCGACCGTGGCCGACCCGGCGGCGACGCGCACCACCACCGCCAGCAGCCACGCCAGCACCAGCAGCGGCACATGCGCGCCCAGCGCCAGGTCGGTGATCGCCTTGGACACGCCGCTGTCGACCAGTTCGCGGCCGAATCCGCCGCCCGCGCCGACCAGCAGCATGATCAGCGCCGTCGGGCCGAGGCATTCGGTGGTGTAGCGCAGGATCGTCTCACGCGAGAAGCCGCGCGCCAGGCCGAGTACGTAGAAGGACATGATCGTCGCCAGCAGGAGCGCGATATCGGTGTTGCCGATGAAATGCAGGACCGTGTTCGGCGTGCTGCCGGGGGCCGATATCAGGTCGGCGATCGAACCGATCAGCATCAGGATCACCGGCGACAGGATCGTCAGCACCGTAATGCCGAAGGGCGGCATGCTGGCAGGGATTTCCTTGTTCGAAAACTGCTCGGCCAGGCCCGCGGTGCCTTCGATATGCACGCGCGGGGTAATGAATTTCGCATAGACCGGGCCGGCCAGGGCGGCGATCGGCGTGCCGACGATCACACCCCAGAAGATCGTCCGCCCCGTGTCGGCGTGATAGGCCGACAACGCCAGCAGGGTGGCCGGATGGGGGGGGACCATCGCATGGGTGACCGACAATGCTGCCCCCATCGGCAGCGCCAGCAGCAGCATCGGCGTGGAGGTCCGGCGCGCCAGCGTGAAGACCAGCGGAATCAGAAGGACGAACCCGACCTCGAAGAAGACCGGCAGGCCGATCAGCAGCCCGATGACCATCATGGCCCAGCTGATCCTGCCCTTGCCCGCGATGCGGGTGATCGTCAGGGCGATCTGGTCGGCACCGCCGGATTCGGCCAGCATCTTGCCCAGCATCGTGCCCAGCGCGATCACGGTGGCGATATGGCCCAGCACATGCCCGGCCCCGGCCTCGAAGGACGCGACCGCCTTCTGGGGCGGCATGCCGGCGCACAGTGCCAGCAGCAGCGACACGGTGAGCAGGACGATGAAGGGGTTGAGCTTGTAGCGCCCGATCAGAAGCACGACGGCCAGGATGGACGCGGTCGCGAGAGAGACGGCAAGAAGTGAGGACATGGAACCACGTCTGCAGGAAATGTGAACGTGTATCACTGCGGCGTGGATTTCCGTTGTCAATGCCTCCGCCCTCACATCCACGCCATGCAACGCGGTTTTCCGTCCGGATATTTTTTCCTTTTCGCCGGTTTCCGGGTTCAGGATGCGTCTGGTCAGGTCATTGAATTTCGTTTCATAAGGACGTTGCCCGTGGTTCCGGCATTCCGCGCCACAGGAAGAATTTGGGGGAGGAGCCCGTCATGTCACCAGACCAGTCACCCGCGCAGGTGACGCCGGGCGTCGGCGGATCGTCGGCGGCGGCGCGGGCCGTTGTCGTCGGGATCCTCGCAGCCATGGCGGGCCTGATGTTCGGGCTGGATACCGGTGTCATCGCCGGCGCGCTGGGCTTTATCGGTGACGAATTCCATGCTTCGGCGCGCATGCAGGAATGGATCGTCTCGTCCATGATGGGGGCGGCGGCCCTGGGATCGATCATGGCCGGCCGGATCTCCTTCCGGTTCGGTCGCCGCCGGGCGCTGCTGGGGGCGTCGTTGCTGTTCCTGGCAGGGGCCCTGGTTTGCGCGCTGGCGCAATCCATCACGATGCTGATCGTCGGGCGGATCATGCTGGGAATCGCGGTGGGCATCGCGGCCTTCGCGGCGCCGCTCTATATTTCCGAGGTGACGCTGGAGGCGGTGCGCGGGGCAATGGTCTCGTTCTACCAGCTGATGGTCACGCTGGGCATCTTCCTGGCCTACATGACCGACAGCCTGCTGTCCTACGGCGGTCACTGGCGCTGGATGCTTGGCCTGATGGCGGTGCCGGCGGCCTTGTTCTGTGCCGGCTGCCTGTTCCTGCCGGACAGTCCGCGCTGGCTGATGATGCGGGGCGAGAAAAGCCGCGCCAGTCAGGTGATGCGTTACCTGCGCGCCGACCCGGTCGAAGCGGATGCCGAAATCAGCGATATCGCCAAGGAACTGCGCAAGCCGGGGGGGAATGGCTTCGTCCTGTTCCGCACGGACGCGAATTTCCGCCGGTCCGTGCTGCTGGGGGTGGCGCTGCAGATCATGCAGCAGCTGACGGGCATCAACGTGCTGATGTATTACGCGCCCAAGATTTTCCAGGCCGCGCAGTTCGGGGTGTCGGCGTCGACCTGGGCGACCGCGCTGATCGGCTTGATCAACATGGCGGCGACGGGATTCGCCATTGCGTTCATCGATCGGTGGGGGCGCCGTCCGCTGCTGATTCTCAGTTGCGCGGTGATGACGTTCGCCATGCTGGCGGCCGGCGGGCTGATGGCGGCCGGCGGTGATTCCACGTCGCATGACATGGGGATGGTGGGTGCGCTGCTGCTCTTCGTCGCGGGCTTCGCGATCGGCGCCGGGCCGCTGGTGTGGACGCTGTGTTCGGAAATCCAGCCTCTGCGCGGCCGCGATTTCGGAATTGCCTGTTCCACCTTCACCAACTGGTCCGCCAACTGGCTGATCAGCAATGTGTTCCTGTCGGTCCTGGCAACGCTGGGCGAGGCCAGGACGTTCTGGGTATTCGCTGCGATGAACGGCCTGTTCATCGTGATCACCCTTGCCTACGTTCCCGAGACGCGGGGCGTCTCGCTGGAGGAGATCGAAGCCCGGCTGATGGCCGGGCGCCGGCTGCGCGACCTGGGCCGTTGACCCCAGCGCGGGAAAGGAGACTGAACCCATGATCATCCGTGGCGACGAGACCGCCGACATCCTCACGCCGGGCGGCCCGATGCGGATGCACCTGCTGCGTCCGGCGGGGGAGGGGCGTTTTCCCGGCGTGATCCTGTTTTCCGAGATCTACCAGGTTACCGCGCCGATCCGTCGCCTTGCCGCCATGGTGGCCGGTCAGGGTTATGTCGTCGCGGTGCCGGAAGTGTACCACGAATATGAACCCGCGGGCACCGTACTGGCCTATGACCAGGCCGGCACCGACCGGGGCAACGAGCTGAAATACGCCAAACCTGTCGCGGCCTATGACGACGACGCGCGTGCGGCGGTGGCATGGCTGGCATCGCATCAGGCCTGCACCGGGCGGATCGCGACGATGGGCGTCTGCCTGGGCGGGCATCTGGCGTTCCGTGCCGCGATGAACCCCGCGGTGTCCGCAGCGGCCTGCTTCTATGCCACCGACATCCATTCGGCCACGCTGGGGCAGGGCCGCCATGATGATTCCCTGGCGCGCCTGGCCGACATCCCCGGCGAGGTGATGATGGTCTGGGGCCGGCAGGACCCGCATGTGCCTTTCGCGGGCCGCCAGGCGATCCGCGGGGCGCTGGAAGAGGCCGGCGTCCGCTACGAATGGCACGAGGTCAACGCCCAGCACGCCTTCCTGCGTGACGAAGGGCCGCGCTACGATCCGGCATTGTTCCTGCAGGCGATGGGCTGGACGGCGGCCCTGTTCGGCCGCACCCTGCGGGCGGGATGACGGGCATGGCGGCGCGGCCGGCGCGGGTCCTGGTCGAGGGCGAGGGGTTGCATGGCGGGGCGCGGGCGATGGCGATGTTCGCCGTGGCCCTGTCGGTCCTGCTGTCGGTTCTGGACTATGCCATCGCCAACGTCGCGCTGCCGACGATCGCGCGCGACATCCATGCGACCCCGTCCTCGTCCATCTGGGTCATCAACGCCTATCAGCTGGCCAGTGTTTCCACCCTGCTGCCGCTGGCGTCGCTGGGCGCGCGGGTCGGCTTCGCGCGGCTGTGCCGCATCGGGCTGGCGACCTTCGTCGTGGCGTCGGTCCTGTGCGCGATGTCGCACACGCTGCTGGAACTGGCGCTGGCCCGGGCATTGCAGGGTGTCGGCGGGGCCTGCATCATGAGCGTCAATATCGCGCTGGTCCGCTTCATCTATCCGCATGCCGAGATCGGCAAGGGGATCTCGCTGAACGGTGTCGTCGTCGCCACCGGTGTCGCGCTGGGGCCGACCATCGCCTCCGCCGTCCTGTCGGTCGCGAACTGGCCGTGGATCTTCCTGATCAACCTGCCGCTGGGCGGGGCGGCGATGCTGGCCGCCCTGTTCTATCTTCCGCACACGCCGCGCAGCGAACGGCCCTTCGACCTGACCAGCGCGGCGCTGAACGTCGTGGCCTTCGGGGGGCTGATCGTCGGGCTGGACAGCCTGGTCCACCGGACCGGGCCCGCGCTGGCGGTCTGGCTGCTGCTGGCGGGGGCCGGGGCCTTCGTGCAGCTTGCGCGCCGGCAGGCGGGACGGCCCGACCCGATGCTGCCGATCGACCTGCTGGCGGTGCCGGACTTCCTGGTCGCGTTCGGGGTCGGGTTCGGGGCGTTCATCGCCTCCAACTTCTTCATCATTTCGATGCCCTTCACGCTCGAGGCCGTGCTGCACCGTTCGGCCGTCGCGACCGGCCTGCTGATCACGCCCTGGCCGGTCGGGATCGTGCTGATCGCGCCCTTCGTGGGCCGGGTGGCCGACCGGATTCCGGCGGGGGTGCTGTCGTCGATCGGGTTGTGCGTGACCGGCACGGGATTCGTCCTGCTGTGCTTCCTGACGCCGGAGGCCAGCAACTTGGATATCGCCTGGCGGATCGGCGTGGCCGGGGTCGGGTTCGGGATCTTCCAGCCCCCCAACAACCGCGCGATGATGGTGTCCGCCCCGCACGGCCGGTCGGGCAGCGCCAGCGGCATGGTGTCGGTGGCGCGGCTGTCCGGCCAGACGATGGGGGCGATGTTCGTCGCCCTGACCTTCGGCTTCGTCGTCCATGATCCGACGCTGCGCTGCCTGGAACTGGCAGCCGTGTTCGCCTATCTGTCCGCGCTGCTCAGCGCCGGCCGGTTGGTGAAGCCGCGCACCCGCGCATCATGACCGGAATATAATGATCCGATTTGACGCGGATCATTTGCGACAGCCCCCGGAGCGCGCCGTTTTCCGGGCAAGAGGCGGCCGGATGCCGATCGACCGTCGTGGCCGCCGCACCGGATTTTGTTACGCATGTTTCAGTAACGAAAATCTGATCGTGCGGTATCTTGTGCCGGTGAAGGGGCTGTTCCGGCGGGACGGATCCAGCGCGGGAGGCCGGCGAGCCACCCGGCGATCCTGGTCTGGCTGGTGAGGCGACAAGACGCCGCCGGTTCGTGGATGACCGGCTGTCCCTGCAATCGCGGAGGGATTGGTCATGCGAAACAGTGCCGTGCTGCCCGTCGCCAAGGGGCGGGAAACAAATCGTGCCATGCTGCGTCGCGCTGGCGGGCTGATCGGGGCCTGCGTCCTGGGGATGGGGCTTTCGGGCTGCGTCGGGCCGACCGGTCCGGTCTACGGGCAATGGTCGGGGTACCAGTCGGATGGCGTCAGCGGATACGACCGCAACGTGAAGCTTGTCCTCGACGGCAGCCCTGGCGCGCGCGAGGGCGTGTATCACCTGCGGGTGACGCAGATTAATCCGACGGCGCAGCTGCAGGGGGCGTCCGGCGGGTATGCCGACGATCGCTGGGTGCTCAGCACTGTAAAGGCCAACGGCCGGACGTGGAGCCGCATCCACCTGCTGGGCGTGCCGAACGCGCAATATGCGACGTACGACATGCTGCCCGACCGTACGCTGGTGCCTGACATCGGCGGCGAGAGCCCTGCCGCCTCCGAAAATTCGGCGATGGCCTATCGGCTGAGCGTCCAGTCGCCCGACATCTACGCCTACGGACGGATCTGATCCGTCACGACGGGCGAACACGATAGAGCGTCGTCCGGCGCACCGTCCGGTCTTCCAGTTCCATGGTGGTGGGGATGTCGCGGGTCAGGAGGATGTCCAGCCCGTCGCGTGGCAAATAGGCGCGGCCGGGATCGGCGATCCAGACCTCTGCCGTGCGGGCGCAGCGCCGCAGCCAGGGCAGGATGTGTTGCGTCATCGGGTTTTCGTAGCACACATCCCCGCACAGGATCAGGTCCCAGCAGGCATCCGCGCCGACCAGGTCCGCCCCTGTGGCGGTGACGTCCACGCCATTGGCGTCCGCGTTCAGCGCGATGGCTGCCACCGCCAGGGGATCGATCTCCGCGGCCTCGACCGATGCCGCGCCGGCCCGGGCGCAGGCGATGGCCGCGATGCCGCATCCCGCCGCAAAATCCAGGACCCGCCGTCCGGCGACCAGGGCCGGATTGTCCAGGATGTGGCGGGCCAGCAACTGGCCGCCCGGCCAGGCGAAGGCCCAGAAGGGCGGTTCGATGTCGTTCTGCGCCAGCCAGGCCTCGCTCGCCTGCCAGACCGGGGTGATTTCGGTGGCGAGGTGAAGGGCGATTTCCGGGACCAGGAGGGAATGGGCCAGCAGGGTGTGCCCCATGATGAAAGCCCGTGCGTCCGCGGGCTCGCGCGGGTTCATCGGCCGAGGAGCCCGGCCAGCAGCGCCAGCGCCACGGCCAGCCCGGTTTCGCGGTTGAAGCGGAACAGGGCCAGGCATCGTCCGGGATCGGCGACGTCCAGCCGCGCGACCTGCCAGGCCATCGCCGCCGCGGGCAGCAGCATCGCCGGCCAGAATCCGGGCCCAATGCCCCCTAGCCCCCCCGCTGCCAGCAGTGCGGCCAGTGACAGGGCATAGCACGCGCCGACGAAGCCGCGGGCCTGCCCGGCCCAGAGGCGGGATGTCGATTTCACCCCGATCCGCGCGTCTTCCTCCATGTCCTGGAAGCCGTAGATCGTATCGAAGCCCAGCTGCCACAGGATGGTGGCGGCATACAGGACCCCCCAGGCCGCGTCGATGCGGCCGGCCGCCGCGGTATAGCCCAGCGGGGCGCCGAAGCCGAAGGTGAATCCCATGACCAGCTGCGGCCACCAGGTCACCCGCTTGGCCAGGGGGTACAGCGCGACCAGCAGCAGCGACGACGCGCCCAGCAGGCGTGACAGCGGATTCAGGCACAGCAGGATCGCCAGCCCGATCGCCAGCAGGATCAGCAGGAAGAGCGCGGCCTGCCGCATCCGCAACGCGCCCGAGGCCAGCGGCCGTCCCGCCGTCCGGGCGACGCGCCGGTCGATGTCGCGGTCCCACATGTCGTTCACCACGCATCCCGCGGCCCGCATCACAAGGCTGCCGACGCCGAACAGTACGATCAGCCGGATGCGTGCATGCGCGTCGACGCCATTTGCCAGCAGGATGCCCCACACGCCCGGCAGGAACAGAAGCCAGGTGCCGATCGGGCGGTCCAGCCGCGCAAGCAGCGCGTAGGGGCGGATCGCCGGCGGCAGCCTGCCGACCCACCCTTCGGCACGGATATCGGTGTGAGGTAGGGAACCGCTCAACGTCTGGGTCTCCGGCCGGAAATATCCGGCCATGACGCCGGATCGCAAGGCTGCTAAGGCCCGGGTGTGATGGGCCGGATGGTTCGTCACGGTCAAGGGGGATCAGCCGTCGCCGGACGGCGGTGCGTGCAGGAGTATTGGATTGGCATGAAGGATTGTCCCCGCCTGTTCGTGGACCCCGCGACGCAGCCGCCGATGCAGGACGGCGCGATCCTGGACCTGATGCCGGCGCACGCGCATTATCTGGGCACGGTGCTGCGGCTGGGGGCAGGGGACGAGGTCGCCCTGTTCAATGCGCGCGACGGGGAATGGCTGGCACGAATCGAGGCGATCCGCCGCGATCGCGGGCAGGTGCGCCTGCACCGCCAGGTCCGGCCGCCGACCATCGGGCCGGAAGAGGCCGCGACCGGTCCGGTTCTGCTGTTCGCACCGCTGAAGCGGGATGCGACAGACCTTGTCATCCGCATGGGTACGGAACTGGGGGTCGGGCGTTTCCTGCCCGTCCTGACCGAGCGGACCAACACCCACCGGGTGAACGGCGCGCGTCTTGCCGCCATCGCCGTCGAGGCGGCCGAACAATGCGAACGCCTGGATGTGCCGGAGGTCGAGGGACCGCTTCCCCTGGTCGATCGCCTGGCGGCATGGCCGCAGGGGCGACGCCTGTTCGTCGCCGCCGAACGGCCCGCGCAGCGGGACGGGGCGGCGGACGTCGATGCTGCCCGCGACGAGGGGCCGCGTGACGGCGACGGGCTGCTGGTCGGGCCGGAGGGCGGATTTTCCGCCGCCGAGGTGGCTCTGTTGCGTTCGCGGCCGTTTGTTACGATGATCTCGCTCGGGCCGCGCATCCTGCGCGCGGACACGGCGGTGGCATGCGGCCTGTCCCTGATGGGGGCTGGTTTCCGCCGCGCGTCTGGTGCAGGGTCGCGCTGACTGCCGGTCGGCCCCGGCCGGCGTTCGTCCGGTCGGCCGATCGGTTATTTTTCTGTCTCTGAGGACTTTTCCGAAACCCATGTCGAATCCCGGCGAGCAAGATATCACCCCGATCGAATCGGTGACCCAATTGGCCGCCCTGCTGGCGGAGGGGGGCAAGCCGCGCGATCGCTGGCGGATCGGGACCGAGCATGAGAAATTCGGCTTTGTCCGCCCCGAGGCCGCCGGTCCCGGCCGCGCCGCCTGGATGCCGCCGGCCTACAGCCCCGATGGGATCGCCGAGATCCTGGCCGACCTGCGCCGCCAGGGCGACGGGGGGGAATGGGAAGGGATCTTCGACAAGGGGAACCTGATCGGGCTGAAGGGGATCGGGCCGGAACGCGGCGGTTCGGTCTCGCTGGAACCGGCCGGGCAGTTTGAATTGTCGGGTGCGCCGCTGGCCAGCCTGCATGACACCGGGCACGAGATGGCGCGGCATTTCGAGGCGATCCGTCCGATTTCCCGGTCGCTGGGGGTGGGATTCGCGCCGCTGGGCTTTCACCCTACGGCGCGTCGGGCGGACATGCCGTGGATGCCCAAGAGCCGGTACGCCATCATGCGGGCCTACATGCCCAAGGTCGGGTCGCTGGGCCTGGATATGATGCAGCGGACCTGCACCGTGCAGGTCAATCTGGATTTCGCGTCCGAGGCGGACATGCTCCGCAAATTGCGGGTGTCCCTGGCGTTGCAGCCCGTGGCGACGGCGCTGTTCGCCAATTCCCCGTTCCATGAGGGCAAGCCCAACGGCTTCCTGTCCAATCGTGCGCAGGTCTGGACCGATACCGACAACGCGCGGTCGGGGATGCCGGCCGCCTTCTTCGGGGCCGATTTCGGGTTCGAGCCCTATGTCGAGTGGCTGCTGGACGTGCCGATGTATTTCATCGTGCGCGACGGGGTGGTCCTGGACGTAGCGGGGCGGTCGTTCCGGGCCTGGATGAACGGCGACCGCCAGGACGGGCTGGAAGGCCTGACGCCGACGGTCGGCGATTTCGAGGATCATATGACGACGGCGTTCACCGACGTCCGCCTGAAGCGTTTCCTGGAAATGCGCGGCGCCGATGCCGGATCGCCGGAGATGATGATGGCGCAATCGGCCCTGTGGGTCGGGCTGCTGTATGACGACGCCGCCTTGGCCGCTGCCGACGCCCTGGTCCGCGAACAGGCGTGGGAAGAATATGCCGGCCTGCGGGCCGTCGTGCCCCGTCTTGGGCTGGACGCCCCATGGGCAGGCGGCTGCGCTCGCGATCTGGCCCGCCGCATGGTCGATATCGCGGCAGGGGGGCTGCGCGCGCGCGCGCTGACCGATGCGGCCGAGCGGGATGAGAGCCGTTTCCTGGAACCGCTGCACGAAATCGCGGCCGGTGGCCCGACGCAGGCCGAGCGGTGGCTGGCATTGTATCACGGAGCATGGAACGGCGACGTGAACCGGATCTTCGCCGAAGCCGCGATCTGAGCGGCGGGCCCTCGCGCGCCGGAGTCCGGTTTCAGCCAGGCTCGGTGCCGCACGCCTTTTTGGTATTTTTGCCATTCCCTGATCAGGGCAACGGAATTCGTCACTGCGAGGCCTGGCCTTCTGGCGGGGATTGCGTCTTTTGTGTGCGGTGACATTTTGATTTTCCTTGCTGATAACGCGAACAATTCTCACGGTATCGAAATGTCTTGAGTCGGCGGGGCGGCCTCGGCATACAGACGCCATGCGGAAATTCACGACCCTGAGCGATCAGGACATCCTCGCACTCGCCATTTCGAACGAGGAAGAGGACGCGCGGATCTATGCCGATTTCGCGTATGCTCTGCGTGAAAACTATCCTGATACCGCCAATATTTTTACCGACATGGCGAAAGAGGAGGACGCGCACCGGCGCGACCTGATCGACCTCTATGTCCGGCGGTTCGGCACGCATATCCCGCTGGTCCGTCGGCAGGACATTGCCGGTTTCATGGTGCGCCGCCCCGCCTGGCAGGTGCAGGGGCTGGGGATCGACGCCGTGCGCCGCCACGCCCGGCAGATGGAAATGGACGCCGCGCGGTTCTATCGCCAGGCGGCGCTGCGCACGACCGACGCGGCGACACGCAAATTGCTGGGCGACCTGGCGGTGGCCGAGGACCGGCACGAACAGGCTGCCGGAGTCATCGAACTCAACCGCCTGCCCGCCAGCAAGCGCGAGGACGAGGACGAAGGCGCGCGCCGCCGCTTCATCCTGCAGGTGATCCAGCCCGGGCTGGTCGGGTTGATGGACGGATCGGTCTCGACCCTGGCCCCGGTCTTCGCCGCTGCGTTCGCGACGCATCAGCCGTGGGAAGCCTTCCTGGTCGGGATCGCGGCGTCGGTCGGCGCCGGTATTTCCATGGGCTTTGCCGAGGCGCTGTCGGACGACGGCAAGCTGTCCGGCCGGGGGGCGCCGCTGCTGCGCGGGCTTGTCTGCGGCCTGATGACAACGGCAGGCGGCATCGGCCATACCATCCCGTTCCTGATCGGGGATTTTTCGCTCGCGATGCTGATCGCCATCGTGGTGGTGGTGGCGGAATTGTTCGTGATCTCATGGGTGCGGTGGCGGTACCAGGAGACGCCGTTCGGATCGGCGATCGTGCAGATCGTCATCGGCGGCGCGCTGGTCTTCGCCGCCGGTATCCTGATCGGTTCGGCGGGATAGGGTGGATCGCGCTCGGGCACCGCACGCCCGACGGGATGCTATGATCGGTCGACCGCCGCGCGGATATGCCGCGCCGCGCGATCGGCCCCGTCGTCGGTCGCGCTCGCGATGCCCAGCAGCAGCCCTGGCCGCGCGGGGCCCAGATGGAAATCCGACAGGGCGCGGATCGCCAGTCCGCGCGCATTCAGTGCGCGGACGACAGCACGATCGTCCATCGCCGGGTTGGTGAACCACGCGGCAAGCTGAAGCCCGCCTTCGCCGGTGCCGGGGGTGAGGATGTCGGCGCAGTGCCGGCGCAGTGCCGCGACGGTGGCGGCCATCCGTGCGGCATACAGCGCACCCATCCGGCGCACATGTGCCCGCAGATGCCCGTCATTCAGGAAATCGGCCAGCGCGAGCTGGACATGGACCGGCACCGCCGTGCCGCGCATCCGCAATGCGGCGGCCACCCGGGGGGCCAGCCAGGCCGGCAGGATCGCGTAGGCGACATGCAGCCCCGGCACCAGGATTTTTGAAAATGTGCCCAGATAGGCCACGGATTCCGTCCGATCGATGCCCTGCAAGGCGGCGATGGGGCGCGATCCGTACTGGAATTCACTGTCGTAATCGTCCTCCAGGATCACCGCGCCGCTGGCCTGCGCCGCGCCCAGCACCGCGAGCCGGCGCTGCAGCGTCATGGTGGCGCCGGTCGGGTATTGATGCGACGGCGTCACCGAAATCAGGCGGGGCGGCGGGCCGTCCGCCCGCGCCACGTCCATGCCGTGTGCGTCGCACGCGACCGGCACCAGCCGCGCCCCCGCCGCGCGCAGCAGCGCATGGGACGTGGGATAGCCCGGGTCCTCGACCCAGGCGACGTCGCTGCCCGGCGTGCCCGGATGCTGCAGGACGACGCGGGCGATTACGTCGATGGCCATGCGGGTCGACGGCACGACGACGACCCGGTCCACTGTCGCGACGACGCCGCGCGTGACCGCGACATGGGACAGGATGGCGGCGCGCAGTTCCGGCGTCCCGGCCGCGAGGCCGTAGCCCAGTTCGACCGTCCGGCCTGAACGGGCCCGCGCGCCCAGGCAGCGGGCCCATGCGGCATGGGGAAAGGATGTCAGATCCGGCAGGCCGGGCTGGAACGCACCCGGTGCCGGGTTGTCTGGCGAAAGGGATTGCCCCGGCGGCGGGGATTCGGCCTTGGCGGCACGCCCGTGCGGCGGCGGGGATGGCAGGGCGGCGATGCGCGTCGCCGACCCGCCGCGGGCCTCCAGGAATCCCTCGGCGCGCAAGCGTTCGTAGGCCTGCACGATCGTCGATCGCGCGAGGCCCAGCGCCGCGGCCAGCGCCCGGCTGGACGGCAGGCGATCGCCCGCGGCGAACTGGCCGCCCAGGATCCGGTCGCGAATCGTGCGATGGATCTGTGCCTCCAGCGCGCCGGCGCTCCGGTCCAGCACCAGCCAGGCGGCCGGCGTGCGCGTCGTGTCCTGTGCCACGAAAGACGGGATCCTTCCGATGAAACTGGTCTGGTCAAAATCGTCCAGGTGGACGTTCCCGGCAGACCGTTCCACACGGCAGCATGATGAAGCAACAGGCAGGAGCCTCCCCGATGTCCGATCCCGTTTCCCCGCAGCCGGATTCCTATCCCGTCACCGAACGCAACCGGGTCCGCCGGGAGCATGAGCGGGGCAGCTACGCGCATGCCGATGTCCATGCCATCCTGGACGCGACGCCGGTGTGCCATGTGGGCTACGTCATCGATGGGGCGCCCTATGTCACGCCGACCCTGCATTGGCGCGTGGGAAACCGCGTGTACTGGCACGGGTCGGCGGCCAGCCGCTTCCTGCGCGCGGCCGAGGGCACGCGGGTCTGCCTGACATGCACCCTGATGGATGGCTACGTGATGGCGCGGTCGGCCTTCCACCATTCGGTCAATTACCGCTCGGCGATGGTCTTCGGCACGGCCCGGCGGCTGGAGGGCGGGGACGAGATCACCACCGCCCTGCGCGACATGGTCGAGGATCTGTTCCCCGGCCGCTGGGACACGCTGCGTCCGATGACGGCGCAGGAGTTGAAGGCGACCGCCGTGCTGTGGATGGACATCGAGGAGGCCAGCGCCAAGACGCGTTCGGGGCCGCCCGGCGATACCGCCGAGGCCGAGGTGCCGGTCTGGGCCGGGGTGCTGCCGATGCGCACGGTGCTGGATGCGCCGCAGGGGGCGCCGGAACTGCCGCCGGGGATCGAGCTGCCGCCCGGGCTGGCGGCGCTGGTGGCCTCGGGCGGCCTGCGCTGAATCGTCCCGGACGGACGGTCCGGAACGCCTTGATCTTGCCGGAATGATCGGGCAACGAGGAGAGGCCGGAGGACCCGCCGGCAGCCCGCTTGTGCCCGATCGGACCCCATGACGCGACAGCCTCGTCCTTCAAAACAATTCCTGCGGCCCGTGCGGCTTGCGGCCGGCCTGCTGGCCGGTCTGGCCGTCCTGGCCTGTCCCGCGGTGCTGCCCGCCGCCCGGGCGCAGACGGCCGCGGCGCTGGCCCTGTCGCCATCGGACCGGGGATGGGTCGGGCGGGTCCAGGCCTATCTGAACGGCATCACGACGCTGGAGGCCCAGTTCCAGCAACTGGCCCCCGACGGCAAGCGGACGACTGGCACCGCGTGGCTCAACCGGCCGGGCCGCATGCGCTTCGAATACGACAAGCCCAGCCCGCTGCTGCTGGTGGCCAATCATGGCCAGGTTGTCTTCAACGACAGCCAGCTCGGCCAGACCACGACGATCCCGCTGGACAAGACGCCGCTGGGTCTGCTGCTGCGGCCCGACCTGCAACTCTCGGGCGATGTGACCGTTACCGGTTTCACGCATGCCAATGGGCTGGTGCAGGTCACGCTGGCGCGGACCGCGTCGCCCGGGGACGGGAGCCTGACGCTGGTGTTTCATGACAATCCGCTGGCCCTGCGCTCTTGGAGCGTCGTCGATGCCCAAGGACAGGAAACCCGCGTCGACCTGTTCAATGTCCGCCTCGGCGGGGGGCCGCAGCCCGACGGCCTGTTCGATACGGATATCGGCGATCAGTAACCGTGCGGGTCCCCCGGCTGCCCTTCCTCGCGGGCCAGTTCCAGCGCACGGGCATAGACCGTGCGCTTGGGCAGGTTGACCGCCCCGGCCACCAGTGCCGCCGCGTCCTTGACCGACAATGTGGCCAGGGCCGCGCGCAGGCGCGTATCCAGGTCGGCCGCCCCGCGATCGTCGGCACCCGGCGGCCCCAGCAGCACCGTGATTTCGCCCCGCGCGCGCGTGGCGTCGTACCAGTCGGCCAGCGTGCCGACGGGGCCACGCCGTACTTCCTCGAACCGCTTGGTCAGTTCGCGTGCCACGGCGGCGGGACGGTCCGCGCCGAAAATATCGGCCAGGTCGGCCAGCATGCCCGCCAGCCGGTGCGGGGCCTCGTGCCAGATCAGGGTCGCGGACAGCCCGGCCTGCTCGGCGGCGCGCAGCGCGGCCAGTGTTTCGCGCCGCGCGGCCTCGCGCGGCGGAAGAAAGCCCGAGAACAGGAACGGATGCGGCGGCAGGCCGGACAGGGTCAGCGCGGTCACGGCGGCATTGGGGCCCGGCACGGCGGTGACCGGGATGTTCGCCGCGATGGCCGCCCGCACCAGCCGGAATCCGGGATCGGACAGCAGGGGCGTGCCGGCATCCGACACGATGGCGATGCGCCGCCCGCGTTCCAGCATGTCGATCAGGGCCGGAATCCGCTGTTGCTCGTTATGGTCGTGAAGGGGTTCGGTGCGGACCGAGATGGCGCGCGACGCAAGCAGACGGGCGGTGACGCGCGTGTCCTCGCACAGGACCAGGTCCGCGCCCGACAGGGTGGTAACCGCCCGGTCGCTGAAATCCGCCAGATTGCCGATCGGGGTAGAGACCAGCGACAGACCGCCCCCGGTGGCGCCAGGCGGGGGGGCGTCGTCGGTGTCGTCCATGACATGGTCCGTGGCGTCGGGGGGGGCATGACGGTCCGGTCCCGCTTCGCTATGGGAAGAGGGGATCGCGGACGGGTCTCCGTCCGGCATGGAGCGGAAAGGCAGGGACGAGGAAGATGAATCGGACATGTGGACTCCGGTCGCAGAAACGCGGGGCAGATGCAACCGTTCGCGGCGTGTCCGGCAGGACCGGCCTGCTGATGGCGGTGTCGCTGGCGGGGCTTGCGGCCTGTGCCGGTCCGTCCCCGTCGGGGCCTGCCGTTGTCGGGCCCCCCGGTGCGCCCGCCCCCGCACCGGTGCCGCCCGGGCGCACCGTCGGCGTGCTGCTGCCGCTGGGCGGCGCGAATGCCCATCTGGGACAGGAGATGCTGGCCGCCACGCGCCTGGCGCTGGACGTCCCCGGCGCGCCGCCGCTGGATGTGCGCGACACGGCGGCGCCGGGTGGGGCAGGGGCCGCCGCGCAGGCGGCAGTGGGCGCCGGGGACGGCGTGATACTGGGCCCGCTGACCGCCGGCGATACCGGCCAGGCGGCGACGGTCGCGGCATCGGCCTCGGTGCCGCTTCTGGCCTATACCAGCGACGTCTCGCTGGGGCGGCCGGGTGTGTGGGTGCTGGGGATCGCGCCGGAACAGCAGGTCGCGCGCCTGGTCGCCGCCGCCCGTGCCGAGGGACGGCAGCATTTCGCGGCGTTCCTGCCGGATAATGCGTTGGGCCGGGCGATGGGCACGGCCCTGACGGAGGTCTGCGCGGCCCAGGGGCTGCCGACGCCGTCGGTGGTCTATCACACCGCCAGTCAGGCCAGCATCACCCAGGGCCTGAAGACGCTGTCCGATTACGACAGCCGCCTGGCCGCCGCCCAAAGCGCGGCGGAAGCCGCGACGCCGCCCGACGCGGCGGCGGTCGACCCGCTGGCAGGCGCCGCGCCGGCGACAACGGCCGTGCCGGCCACACCCGACGGCACGGCGGCCCCGGCGGCCGCCGCCCCGCCGCCGCCCCGGCTGGGGCCGCCGCCGTTCGACGCCCTGCTGCTGGCCGATACCGGGCTGCAACTGGCCCAGGTGATCAACGCGCTGGATACCGTGCAGGTGATCGGGACCGGGACGGGGGGCAGTCAGTCGGGTGCCGGGGCACAGGCCGCGCCGCCGGCCGGACCTCCGCCGGTTCGGCTGCTGGGATCGGGGTTGTGGGGGGCGTTTGCCGGAAAGCTCGGCCGGTTGCAGGGAGCATGGTACGCGGCGCCCGACCCCGTCAGCCGCCAGCGCTTCATCCAGATCTTCATGGCGCGCTACCACCATATGCCGACGCCGCTGGCGGACCTGTCCTATGATTCCGCGGCGCTGGTCGGCGCGTTGGATCGCGCCCGGACCGAGGGGCAGCCGAACGGGTACAGCGTCGAGGCCCTGACGCGGCCCGATGGATTTTCAGGAGTGGATGGGGTGTTCGGCCTGACGCCGGATGGTCGGACGCGGCGGGATATGGCGGTGTTCCAGATCCAGCCCGGCGGCGGCGGCCGGATCGTCGTCCCCGCGGCAGGGCGCCTGGCGCGGGACGGAAGCCAAAGCTGATCGGGTGGAGAAAGCCCGGTTCGGGAGAAATACCAGGGAAACGGGGGCGATCAGGCCGCCGCCGTCGCCCCGCAGGCCAGGACCGGACGAATGGCGTAGAGGGCGGCCTCGAAGCTCTTGAACGTGCCCAGGCGATAATCGCGTAGATGGTCGACCAGGACCCAGTTCATCCCCTCGGGCCGCACCAGATAGGCGGGATCGGCATTTTCGCGGACCCAGACCAGGACATGTTCGATCACCCCGTCGTCCGACCGCGCGGCAACGTCGACATCGCACAGTCCCATACAGGTGCCGGCATCGAGCCACCGCATCAGATATTCCCGATGCCGGGGCAGGAAACTCAGGCGCAGGGGGATCACATTGCAGGGGCTGGTAAGGGACGGGGTGTCTACCTTCCGGGTCATTGCCATGGGCATCTGAATGTCCTCGCAGGGGGGGTGCAGAGGAACGCTAATGCGCGTCAGACGGCATTGCCAAATTGAATCTGTGCGACAGCGCCGCACAAACAGGCAGAACTTTGTCTATGTGGCAAAAAAACAATGCTCTGTTACGTATTAGCCTTAATGTTGGGCACGGAACGGTGCAATTGCTTAGGAATTGGTTTGAAAGAATAGGGCTGCGGCGGTCCGCTGCCCGTCAGGACACTTTCCGCGGCCATCGGCGGTGAAGCCATAACCAGCTTCCCGGACGGGCGCGGATCCAGTCTTCCAGCCGGTCGTTGACGGCTTGCGTCAGGGCCAGCACATCGGCCTGGCGGTCCCCGCTGTCGGGCAGGGGCAGCGGCGGTTCGACGTGAATGCGCAGGCGTGCGGGACCCAGGCGTTCGACATAGCCGGGGATCACCGCGCAGCGATAGCGCAGCGCCATGGCGGCCAGGGCCGGCGCGGTCATCGCCGGATGGCCGAACAGCCGGGCTTCGATCCCGTCATTCATCTTCTGGTCCACCAGCATGCCCAGGCGCCCGCCCCGGGCGATGTGGGCCAATGCACCCCGCGCCCCGCGCGCGCCCTTGGCGAAGAGCGGAACGGATTGCCCCATCGCCTCGTCGCGCAGGGCGCGGATCATCCGGTCGATCAGGGGATTTGCTGCTGCGCGATAGAAGGATGCGAACGGCAGGCCGTGATGCGCGACCGCCGGCGGCAGCATTTCCCAGTTGCCGATATGGCCGGAGACGAAGATCACGGCCCCTCCGCGCGCCGCCTGGGCGGCCAGATGCTCGCCCCCCGTCACGTCCCATCCGGGGCCCTGGACCGGGTCGCGCGGCAGGTTGGACAAATGGGGGAATTCGCCGACCGTCCGGCCCAGATTGTCCCACACGTCGCGAATGACCGCGCGTCGTCCCGCCCGGTCCAGCCCCGGCAGGGCAAGGCGCAGATTGGCATCGGCCACCCGCGAGACCCGCAGGCGCGGACCGATGGCGCGGCAGATCGCCCCGCCCATGTCGGACGCGCGGACCGGCCCCAGGCGACGCAGCAGCGCCAGCGCCCCCCGCGCCGCCAGGGCCTCGATCCGCATGAGCATCGTGACGCGCGGGCCCGTGTCGCCGCCATCGGTCATCGCGGCACCCCTTCCAGCCAGAGATCGAGAAGCCGCTCGGGGGCAGCCGGATCCGCCCACGCCAGCCGGACGTCCACGCATCGAATTTGTGACCGGAAAGCCACAGGCAGTCGGACGGCATCCTTGGGCGTGGTCAGAATAATTGCGTCATGCGCGCGGGCGGCATCGCGCAGGCGACGCAGATCGGAGGCGACATAGGGATGATGGTCGGGGAACGGCAGGCAGGCGGCCAGGGACAGGCCCTGCCGGCGCAAGCCGTCGAAGAATTTGTCCGGCCGCCCGATCCCGGCGAAGGCGACGGCCTGCCGGCCGTCCAGAAGAGCCGCTGCGTCGTCCATTTCCAGATGCGCGCGCAGGACCGGCAGCGACGCGGGCAGTGCCGCCGCTGCCCCGGTCAGATCATCCCCGATCAGGATGGCGGCACGCGCCCGGGCCGCGCCGGCCGCCACCGGTTCGCGCAGCGGGCCGGCGGGCAGCACGTGGCCGTTGCCGAAACCGCTGGTCCCGTCGATGACCAGCAACGGCATGTCCTGGTGCAGGCCGGGATTCTGGAAACCGTCATCCATCACCAGGCAGTCGGCTCCGGCCGCGATGGCGGCGCGCGCGCCCGCGGCGCGGTCGGCGGCGACGATGCAGGGCGCGACGCGCGCCAGCAGCAGGGCCTCGTCTCCCACGGTGGCGGCGTCGTGGCGGGCGGGATCGACCCTCACCGGGCCGCGCATCCGTCCGCCATAGCCGCGCGTCAGGAACTGCACCGCGCGCCCCCGTCCGACCAGGCGCCTGCCCAGATCGAGCGCCAGGGTCGTCTTGCCCGCGCCGCCGGCCGTCAGATTGCCGCAGCACAGGACCGGGACCGGCGCCCGCCAGCCCGGCCGACGCATCCGTCGCGCGGTGCCCAGCGCATAAAGCGCGGATGCCGGCATCAGCAGGCGGGCGATCCAGCCGCCGTCGGGATCGGACCAGAAGCGCGGCGGGTGCATCAGTATCCCGCCATGGTCAGGAGGCGCGCCGCGATCCGGTCCGGCAGGTCCGGGTCTCCGACGGGGGCGGCGGGGAGACGGTCCTGCGCCAGGCGCGCGGGATCGGACAGCAGGCCGTCCACCCAGTCCGCCAGGGCGGCCGGATCGGCGACGATGGCGACGGCATCGCCCAGCCGGGCGAAGGCCTCGGTGAAATTGTCCGTCAGCGGGCCGGACGCCAGGGCCGCGCCCAGCCGGGCCGGTTCCATCGGGTTGTGGCCGCCGCGCCGTCCAGGACCGGGCAGGCTGTTGCCGATGAAGACGATCGGCACCGCCCTGTAGAACAGGCCCAGTTCGCCCATCGTATCGCAGATCCAGAACCGGTCGGCCGGCCCCGGGGTCGCACCCAGCGCGCGGCGGGGGGCGGGGGGTGTGTCCAGGCGCGCCGCGATGTCCGCGCCCCGTTCGGGATGGCGGGGGACGATCACGGTCAGCAGGTTCGGGTGACGCGCGCGGATCAACCGGTCGGCTCGGGCGATCAGTTCTTCCTCCCCGTCATGGGTCGAGGCGGCCAGCCAGACCGGGCGGTCGGCGATCGCGCCGACGATCCCCGCCAGTTGTACCGGATCGGCCGGAAGCGGGGGGGCGGCATCCTTCAGGTCGCCGGGAACGTCCACCCGCGTGGCGCCCAGCGCGCGCAGCCGGGCCGCGTCCTCGGCCGAGCGCGCGGCGATCCAGCCGAAGTGCGACAGCATGCGCTGCGCCAGTCCCGATACCCTTCGCCAGCCGTCGCGGGATCGGTCGGACAGGCGGGCGTTGACCAGGGCGATCGGAATGCCGGCGCGATGGCAGGCCTCGACCAGATTGGGCCACAGCTCGCTTTCCGTCAGGGCCGCGGCGTCGGGACGCCAGTGACGCAGGAACCGGCCGATCCAGCGCGGCACGTCCAGCGGCACGAACTGGTGGATGGTCCGCCCGCCCCATGCCGCGTCGGCCATACGGCGGTCCAGCAGGTCGGCGGCGGTGACCGTCGCCGTCGTCACCAGGACGTGCAGCGTCGCGTCGCGCGCCAGCATGCGTTCGATCACCGGCAGGATCGACAGGCTTTCACCCACGCTTGCGGCATGCAGCCAGACCAGCCGGCCGGCGGGGCGCGGACGCGCGGTCAGGCCCATGCGTTCGCGCAGGCGATCGCGCCGTTCCTTGCCGCGCGCCAGTCGCCGCCGCAGCAGCAGGACCAGGGCCGGCGCGATCAGGGTGGCCAGCAGGGCCCACAGGCGCGACAGCATCCCGGCCGGCGTGGGGCAGGCGGCATCGGTTGCGGCATCGATGGCGTCCCCGATCCGTCGCGCGGCCTCCGCCCGGTCGCCGCGCGACGGCGTGATCGGCGCGCCGCAGACGACGCGCCCGCGTCCGAACGGCAGCGGGATCAGCATCCGGTCCCAGGTGCCCAGACGCCAGGACCGGCACCACGCCCCCACTGGCACCACCGGCGCGCCGGACAGCAGGGCCAGGCCCGCGATCCCCGATTGCGCATGGCGGCGCGGACCGCGCGGCCCGTCCGGGGTGACGGCGACCAGGCTGCCATCGCCCAGCTGGTCCAGCAGGCCGCGCAATGCCGCGGCGCCGCCCTTGTTCCTGTTCTTGCGGTCCGTCGAGCCGGCGATGACGTCGACCCCCCAGGGGGCGACGATGTCGGCGATCATCCGTCCGTCGCGATTGCGGCTGACCAGTACATGCATGCGCAGCGCGGGGTCGCGCCGTGCGGCCCACCACCACAGGGCGGGGGTCAGGACCAGCGTTTCATGCCAGAAGGCGACCAACGCGGACCGCCCGTCGCGGGGCGTCAGCACCGGCAGGGCGTCGGGATGGATGTCGAACGTCCAGCGCGTGGTCCGCAGCGCCAGGACCAGATAGGACCGCAGCATCCCGATGGCCAGGGCACGGCCCCGCCCGCCTGCCAGCAGGCGTTTCAGCATGTCCGGCCCCGGACGGGGAAGCAGCATGTCATGCGCCTGCCGGTAGCATGGGCGACCGGCGGGCGGAAGGGCTGGACGCCCCTCCCCGGATCAGGCCAGGAAGCGCCGCAGTCCGAATCCTTCGGCGCGTTCATCGCGCACCGCGGGCTGGTAGGCCGTGGTGAAGCGTTCATGCGCCCGCGCCCACACGGCCGGGTCCGCGCCATCGGGCAGCTGGACGGTCGAAACACCGCAGCGCAGCAGGAATTCATACTGGTCGGGCAGCGGGCGTCCGGTGACGCGGATGTCGCCGGCAAAGTCCAGATGTTCGCGCAGGGCCCGTGCCTGGCTGAAGGCGCGTCCGTCGCGGAAGGTCGGGAAGGTGACGCCGACCAGCGCCAGGCGCGGCAGGGCCGCGCGCAGCACGGCGATTTCGGCGTCCGGCGGCAGGGCGACGCCCAGCTTCTCGCCGGCCGGACGGGCCAGCCCGTCCTCCAGCCGGTCCAGCGGCACGATCACCGGGCCGGTTGGGGGCAAGAGCTCGTCGCCGCCGATGGTGGTCCAGAAATCCTCGACGATGCGGCCATTTTCAAGCAAGGGCATAGACGGCGTCCTTGAACAGCGCGGCGCCGAGCCGCCGATAGGTGTCGAGGAAGCGTTCCCCGTCGGTGCGGTGGACCAGGTAGGCGTCGACCAGGTGCGCGATCGCGTCCACCGTCGAATCTTCGGGCAGGGCCGGGCCCAGGATCTGGCCGATGGCGGCGTCGCTGGCGGCCGAACCGCCCAGCGTCAGCTGGAAGAATTCCTCGCCTTTCTTGTCCACCCCCAGGATGCCGATATGCCCGGCATGGTGGTGGCCGCAGGCATTGATGCAGCCCGAGATCTTGATCTGCAGGTCTCCGATCCGTTCCTGCAGGTCGGGATTGGCGAAGCGGGCGCTGAGCTTCTGCGCGATCGGGATCGAACGCGCATTCGCCAGCGAGCAATAATCCAGTCCCGGGCAGGCGATGATGTCGCCGATCAGACCGATATTGGCGCTGGCCAGCCCCGCGCGGCCCAGTTCCTGCCACAGCGCGTGCAGTTCGTCCTGCCGGACATGGCCCAGGACGACGTTCTGCATGTGGCTGATCCGGATCTCGCCGAACGAGAAACGCTCCGCCAGGTCGGCGATGGCGTCGAGCTGCGCCGACGTCGCGTCCCCGGGAATGCCCCCGTCGGGCTTGAGCGAGATGACGGCCGAGATATAGCCCGCCGCCCGGTGCGAATGGGTGTTGGTGCGGACCCAGCGGTCGAAGGCCGCGTCGGCGCGGCGCGCCCCGGCGAGGCGTTCGGCGGCGTCGGACGGGGCGTCCAGCGCCGGCGTGCCGAAGCGGGCACGGATGGCGGCTACCGTTTCGGGCGGCAGGCGATAGCGCGCGCGGTCCATCGCCGCGAATTCGGCGTCCACCTTCTCGCGATAGCCTTCGGCGCCCAGCGCCTGCACCAGGATCTTGATGCGCGCCTTGTAGATGTTGTCGCGGCGACCGTACTCGTTATAGACGCGGATCATCGCCTCGAGATACGCTAGCAGGTCTTCTTCCGGCAGATTGTCGCGCAGATGCACGCCGACGATCGGCGTACGGCCCATGCCGCCGCCGACGAAGACGTCGAAGACCGTCCCGTGGCGCCCGGGCTTGGCCACCAGTCCGATATCGTGGAAGCGCGCGGCGACGCGGTCGTTCGGGCTGCCGCTGATCGCGATCTTGAACTTGCGCGGCAGGAACGAAAATTCCGGATGCAGCGTCGACCATTGCCGCAGGATTTCGGCATGCACGCGCGGGTCCAGCAGTTCGTCCGCCGCGGCGCCGGCGAACTGGTCGCAGGTGACGTTTCGGATGCAGTTGCCGCTGGTCTGGATGGCGTGCATGTCCACCGTCGCCAGCCGGGCCAGGATATCGGGCGTGTCCTCCAGGCGGATCCAGTTGAACTGGATGTTCTGGCGGGTGGTGAAATGCCCGTAGTCGCGGTCATAGGTTCGCGCGATATTCGCCAGTTCGCGCATCTGGCGGGAATCGAGGATGCCGTACGGAATGGCGACCCGCAGCATGTAGGCATGCAATTGCAGGTACAGCCCGTTCATCAGGCGCAGCGGCTTGAACTCGTCTTCCGACAGGGTGCCGGACAGGCGGCGGGCGACCTGGTCGCGGAACTGCTCGACCCGGTCATGCAGGAAGGCGCGGTCCACCTGGTCGTAGGCATAATGCCCGACCGGCGCGATGCCGGAACTAGGGGCGGCGAGGATCTCAGCGGACATCGGGCGGAACCTCGGTCAGGGTGGCGAATTCCGGGTGAACGGTCGGGCCGAAGGCGCGGATGCGCTCGCGCACCGTGACCGGCACGGGCGTCGTGCTGTCGTCGCGCACCTGCACGCCATAGACGCCGACGACGCCATCGGCCTGCTGCCGCCGCGCGGTGGCGTCGATCACGGCCTCGATCCCGTCATTGGAAAAGACGTGGGCGGCGTCGATGCGCCCGGACCACGCGCCATCCCCGGCCAGCCAGACGATCCGTCCGTCCAGCAGCCGGTTGGCGGTCACGACACTCGACCCGCCCGCCTCGCGGCGGTTGCTCCTGACATCCACTTTGGTTTGTCCTCTGTCAGCCGGGAAACCTGTTTCACCGGGTCATTAGGGGATTAATCGGGCGTGCACAAGGATAATGCACAATTATAAATTGTATAATGATCCGTTATCGTCCGGGCGGCAAACAGGTCACGCCACCCGGACGGCGCCCGTCCCCGCACCATGTGCCGGCAGGCCATGGAACAGCGACCGCCCATCCCGGAACAGCCGCGCCGCGGAGATGTCGAGCCCGTAGCGCGCCTGCGCCCCGTAATCGCTTTCGCCCGCCGGACGCATGATCGTGACATGGCGTTCGCCGATGGCGATGTCCAGATGGGCGTAGCCGCCACGGGTGTGGTCGAGACCGGCGCGCGCCTGGCCCATGCCGGGCCGGAGCACGACGTCGTAGGGGCGGATCATCGCGGTCGCCCGTCCGTCCGGCACCTCGGCCGGGAAGGGCAGGACGTCGCCGTCGTCCGGTACCATGCGGCCCCGGCGGACGACGCCCTCGAACGCCAGGCTCTCGCCCAGGAACTGCATGACGAAGGGGGTCGCGGGGTCGCGTTCCAGCACCGGCGCGGGCGCCGCCTGCACGATTCGCCCATCCTGCATGACCGCCAGGCGGTCGGCGATGTCCATGGCCTCGTGCTGGTCATGGGTGACCAGGATGGTGGTCAGGCCCAACCGGTCATGCACGCCGCGCAGCCAGGTGCGGATCGATTTGCGGACCATCGGGTCCAGCGCGCCGAACGGTTCGTCCAGCAGCAGCAGGCGCGGCTGGGTCGCCAGTGCGCGGGCCAGCGCCACGCGTTGCCGCTGGCCGCCCGACAATTGCGCGGGATAGGCACCCTCCATCCCCGGCAGGTGCATCAGTTCCAGCAGTTCCGTGACCCGCCGCGCGATCTCGGCCCGCGCCGGACGCTGCCTGCGCGGCAGGATCCGCAGGCCGAAGCCGATATTGCCCGCGACGGTCATGTGCGGGAACAGGGCGTAGTTCTGGAAGACGAAGCCGATATGCCGTTCGCGCGCCGGACGCCCTTCCATGGGCGTGCCGTCCAGGCTGATCGCGCCGCCCTGGTGGAAATCCAGCCCCGCGACGACGCGCAGCAGCGAACTCTTGCCCGCGCCGGACGGTCCGACCAGAGCCACGAATTCGCCGTCGGCAATGTCCAGCGACACGCCGTCCAGAATGGGGCGCGCGCGGCCCGCGACATGCCGCACGATATCCGTCACATGCAGGCTCATGCCCATCCTCCCGCCTTGTCGGCCCCTGCCTGGCTGGCACCCGCCTTGTCGGCCTGTCGTTCCAGAATGCCGCGCAGGGCGACGGTGGTCATGGCCATCAGGGCGAGCAGGGCCGCCATGGAAAAGGCCGCGACCGTCTGGTAGCCGTTATACAATGTCTCGATATGCAAGGGCATGGTTTCCGTCAGGCCGGGAATATGGCCCGAAATGACCGAGACCGCGCCGAATTCGCCCATCGCCCGCGCGGTGGTCAGCAGGACGCCCGACAGCAGCGCCCAGCGCGCGCCCGGCAGGGTGACGCGCCACAGGATCTGCCAGAAGCCGGCGCCCAGCAGCAGGGCGGCCTCCTCCGCGTCGCGGCCCTGGCGTTGCATCAGCGGCAGCAGCGTCCGTGCGACATAGGGGAAGGTCACGAAGATCGTCGCCAGCAGGATGCCCGGGGTCGCGAAGGCGATGGTGATGCCGTGCCGCGCCAGCGCGTCGCCCCACCAGCCCTGGCTGCCGAACAGCAGCAGCCACACCAGACCCGCCACGACCGGCGAGACGCTCAGCGGCAGTTCGATCAGCACCAGCAGCACGCCGCGCCCGGGAAAGCTGAACTTGGCCAGCGCCCAGGCCGCGAGGATGCCGAATGCGGTATTCACGACCACCGACAGCGCGGTCATCTCCAGCGTCAGCTGGATCGCCGCCCGTGCGTCGGGGTCGGCGAAGGTGGCCAGCGCCGCCGGCAGGCCCTGCCGCAGGGCCTCGGTGAAGACCAGGACCGGCGGCAGCAGCAGGACGATCGCCACGATGACGTAGGTCGCAAGTCCCAGCAGGATCCGGCTCATGCCGTCTCACCCCCGCCCAGGCCGCGCGACAGCCGGCGCCGCAGGGCCGAGATGACGACCAGCGACAGGAAGGCGGCCAGCAGCAGGACGAATCCGACCGACGTCGCGCCGGCGTAATCGAATTCCTGCAGGCGGATGACGACCAGCAGCGGCGCGATCTCGCTGCGGAAGGGCTGGTTGCCGGCGATGAAGATGACCGAGCCATATTCGCCGATCCCCCGGGCGAAGGCCAGGCCGAAGCCGGTGGCCAGCGCCGGCAGCAGGGGCGGCAGCAGGACGCGCGCGACGATCTGGCGGCGCTGCGCCCCCAGCATCATGGCCGCGTCCTCCAGTTCCGGCGGCAGGTCGCGCAGCACCGGTTCCAGCGTGCGGACGACGAACGGCAGGCCCACGAACGCCAGCGCCAGCATGATGCCCAGCGGCGTGAAGGCGACGCGGATGCCCAATCTGGCCAGCGGCGCCCCCAGCCAGCCATGCGGGCCGTAGAGCGTGGCCAGCGTGATGCCGGTCACGGCGGTCGGCAGGGCGAAGGGCAGGTCGATCACGGCGTCGACGATCCGGCGGCCGGGCAGGCGGGTGCGCACCAGCGACCAGGCCAGCACGAGACCCAACGGCAGGTTGACCAGCGCCGCCAGAGCGGCGCTGCCGAAGCTGAGTTCCAGCGCCGCCAGCATCCGCCGGTCATGCAGGGCGGCCAGCATCGGCGCCGCACCGTCCTGCCACGGGCGGATCGCCAGGGCCAGCAGCGGCAGCACCACCAGCAGCCCGACCCACAGGATCGTCGCGCCCAGCGCCAGGTGCAGCCCCGGCAGCGCGTCACGCCGGGTACGGACGCGTGGACGGGGCCACAGCCCGGGCAGGCGTGCGGCGGAAGGCATGGGGCCGTTCACCGTGTCACCGTGCGATCGGCGGCGGTGCGGCCCGATCGCGGGCGGGGATGGTCAATCGGGTGCTCAGGACCGCTGGCGGGACTGGTCGCCCAGGACGACCGCACCGGTGACGTGCGCCGCCAGGCGGCCGGCCACCTCCTGGACGCTGCCCTGGCCGGTGGCCAGGCGCAGGTCCGGAGTGGCCGGCGCCTCGTAGGGGGCATCGATCCCGGTGAAGCCGCTGATCCGCCCGGCGCGGGCGGCGGCATACAGGCCCTTGGGGTCGCGGGCCTCGCAGACCGCCTGGTCGGCGTCCACGAAGATTTCCTGGAACCCGTCGCCCACGATCTGGCGGGCCAACTCGCGGTCGGCGATGCGCGGCGAGATCAGCGCGACCAGCACCACCTGCCCGGTTTCGGCCAGGATGCGCGCGACCGCGGCGGCCCGGCGCACGTTTTCGGTGCGATCCTCCTCGGAGAAGCCGAGATCGGCGCACAGCCCGGCCCGCAGCGTATCGCCGTCCAGGACCGACACGTCGATGCCCTGGGCGAACAGGTGGGATTCGGCCGCACGGGCCAGCGTGCTCTTGCCCGCGCCGGGCAGGCCGGTCATCCAGAAGACGCCGCCGCGATGGCCGCGCGCCTGGGCCCGGTCCCACAGTGACACGGTGCTGCCGGTCGGGTGGATGGCCTTCGTTCCGCTGGCGATGGCCGCCGGCCCGATCAGCGGCGCGCCGCCGACGATGCGCTGGTGCCGGTCGACCAGCACGCCGCGCCCGTCGGTCGTGCCGGGGGCGAACGCGTCGAACAGGATGCTCTCCGACGCCGCCAGCGTGATTTCCGCAAAGCCTTCGGGGGGAACGTGGTCCGAGGGATGTTCGGTCAGGTCGTCCAGCCGGACGACGGAATCGATCGACGCCACTGTCACCTGGTGCTCGGCGGTGCCCAGGCGCAGGCGGAAGCTCTCGCCGACACGCAGCGGCTCCTGCCGCAGCCAGAACAGGCGCGAGCGGATGCGGGCGGCGCGCACCGGGGACTCGCCGGGCTGGTGCAGCAGGTCGCCGCGATCGGGGATCACGTCGGGTTCCAGCGTGATCGCCACCGACTGCCCGGCGACGGCGGAAATCTGCGGAGCAGTGTGCCAGCTCTCGATCGACGCGACCCGCGCCACCGTACCGTGGGTGCCGATCACCAGGCTGTCACCCACCTTCACCCGCCCGCGCTCGATCCGGCCGACGACGACGCGTTTGCTGTCGAAGCGATAGACATCCTGCACCGGCAGGCGCAACGGCAGGTCGGCGCGGCCCGCCGGCGCGGGGACCAGGGCCAGTGCCTCGGTCAGGGTCGGTCCCTGGTACCAGCCCATATGCGGCGAACGGCTGGCGATATTGTCGCCCTCGCGCGCCGAGGCCGGGACGAACAGGCTGACCTCGATGTCCAACTGCTTCAGCAGGGCGGCGACCGCATGCTCGGTCTCGGCGATGCGGGTCTGGTCGTACTCCAGCAGGTCCACCTTGTTCATCAGGACGATGACATGGCGGATGCCGATCAGGCGCAGCAGCATCGCATGGCGGCGCGTCTGCTCCTGCGCGCCCTCGGCCGCGTCGACCACCAGCACCGCGGCCTCGGCGTCGGCCGCGCCGGTGATCATGTTGCGCAGGAACTGCCGGTGGCCCGGCGCGTCGACGATCACGAACTGGCGGTCGCCCAGCCGGAAGGGGATGCGCGTGGAATCGACGGTGACGCCCTGGTCACGCTCGATCTGCAGGCTGTCGAGCAGGAAGCTCCATTCGATCTTCAGGCCGCGTTTCTTGCTGGATTCGACGATCTGGGCGACCCGGCCCTCGGGCAGGTTGTCGGTGTCGTGCAGCAGGCGGCCGATCAGCGTCGACTTGCCGTGGTCGACATGGCCGACGATGACGATGGGGGTGGCCGCATCCTGACGGGTGGCGGCGGGGACGTTGCTCATGATGATGTTCCGGTCCGTCCGTGGGTCAGAGATAGCCAGCGACGCGAAGACGCTCGAACGCGTCCTCGGATTCATGGTCCATCGCGCGGCCGGCGCGCTCGGACGTGCGGGTGGTCTGCAGCTCCGCGATCACCTCGGCGACGGTCGCGGCATCGCTCTCGATCGGGCTGGTGATGTCCTGGTCACCCAGCGAGCGGTAGCGCAGGCCGTTCTTCGAGAAATACAGGTCGACCAGCGGGATGCCCTCGCGCTCGATATAGCGCCAGATGTCGATCTCCCGCCACGACAGCAGAGGATGGACGCGGATATGCACGCCCTCTTCATGCGGGGTGGCGTACTGGTCCCAGAATTCCGGCGGCTGGTTGCGCACGTCCCATTTGTGGCTGGAACCGCGCGGGCTGAACACGCGTTCCTTGGCGCGGGTCGCCTGTTCGTCGCGGCGGATGCCCGCGATCACGCCCTCCAGGCTGTATTTCTCGATCATCGCGGCCAGGCCGGCGGTCTTGCGCGCGGCGGACCGGGCGGCCGGCGGCAGCGTCGGGTCGATCTCCTCGACCGGCGGGCAGTCGCCCAACAGCAGGTCCAGGTCCCATTTCCGCACATATTCGTCGCGGAAGCGGTACATCTCGGGGAATTTCTTGCCGGTATCGACATGCATCACGGGGAACGGCACGCGGCCCAGGAAGGCCTTGCGCGCCAGCCAGAGCATGACGTTGGAATCCTTGCCCAGCGACCACAGCATCGCCAGCGGCTTCAGGTTCCGGTACGCCTCGCGCAGGATATAGATGCTCTGGGCTTCAAGCTGGTCGAGATCGTCCATGACAGGGGCTTCTTTCGGGAACAATGGAATAACGGGGGACGGACAGGTCAGGCGTGAATGCCGCATTCGACCTTGGACAGGCCGGCCCAGCGTCCGGCGCGCGGGTCCTCGCCCTCGGATACCGGGCGCGTGCACGGCGCGCAGCCGATCGACGGATAACCCCGCAGGCTCAGCGGATGGCGGGGCAGGTCGCGCCGCGTCATTTCGGCGTCCAGGTCGGCCGGGGTCCAGCTGGCCAGCGGGTTGATCTTGATCCGGCCGTCGGCCGCGTTCTCGATGACGGGCAGGGCGGCGCGGGTCGCGGCCTGCGACCGCTTGCGGCCGGTCAGCCACGCGTCGAACGGCAGGATGGCCTCGTCCAGCGGTTCGACCTTGCGCAGGGCGCAGCAGGCGTCGGGATCGAAGGCCCAGAGCTGCCCGTCGGGATCGCGGTCGCGGATCTGTCGGGCCGCCGGCCGGATGCTGCGCACGTCCGACAGGCCCAGATGCGCGACCAGCCGGTCCCGGTAGGCCAGCGTTTCAGGGAAGTGCTGCTCGGTGTCCAGGAACAGGACCGGCACCGCCCGATCCACGTCCGCGGCCATTGCCAGCAGTACCGCCGATTCCGATCCAAAGGACGATACGACGGCGACGCGCCCGCGCAGGCCGCCGGTCAGCACGGTCCGCAGGATGGACTGCGCCGTGTCGCCGGCGTCGTGGATGGCGGTCAGGATCGACGGGTCTATACGCACTGTTGTGGTCCGCATTCCTCATTGCACGAAAAATTATCGTGCTTTGAGCCCGATGTAATCCTTTGCCCGGTGAGATTCAAGCGTTATATACGGCGTGACGTCGTGGTAATGAACATACCACCCATACGGGCGGGCTTGATCCCGCCGGAACGGGCCGGCCGGGATTACCGGCTCATCAACACCGGCAGTTCGGCATTTTCCAGGACATGGCGCGTCACCCCGCCCAGGATCAACTGGCGCAGGCGCGAATGGGAATACGCCCCCATCGCCAGCATGTCAGCACCGAATGCGCGGCAGGCGGACAGCAGGCTGGCGCCCACCGTCTGGTCGGGGTTGCCGAATTCCAGCAGGTCGGCCTCGATTCCATGAATGGCCAGGTATTCTGCCGCGTGGCGGGCTTCGGGGCCCCGGCGCTGGTAATCGCCCGAATAGAGGATGCGCACCGCCTCGGCCTCGGCAACCCAGGGCAGGATGTGATGCAGCGCCGCCGTGGCTTCGGAGGTACCGTTCCAGGCGATGCAGATCCGCCGTCCGGCCGCCTGGGGGGCTTGACGCGGGGCGATGACCACCGGGCGTCCGCTGTCGAACAGGATGGCGTGCAGCGTCTCGGACGACGAGATCTCCTCGCCGGAATCGGGATGCGGGACCACGGTGACGTCGCACAGGCGCGCCCGGTAGGTGATGACCTCGTGCTCGCGCCCCGTCATGGTGACGAAGCTGGCGGTGGCCGTGCCGACCGGATTGCCGTGGAAAGGCGGGATGGGGCCGGTGACGGTCACGCCGTTGTCGGCGGTGAAACGGTCGAACGTCTCGCGCACCGCCAGCGCGCGGCGGGCGCCCTCGCGTTCGGCGGCGGACATCATTTCCTCGACCATCGCGCCCGACAGGCCCTCGCCCGCCAGGGGGGCGACGTCGCGGCTGTCGGCCCGGACATGCAGGGCGGCGATATGTCCGCCGAATTGCCGGGCAAACAGCAGCCCGGTGGCCAGGGCGGCCTCGGCATTGGACGTTCCGTTCAGCGGTAGCAGGACTTTTTGTATGTTCTTCAATTTTTTCATCTCCAGCCTCGTGGGAACGTCAGGTCAGTTCGGCCGCCTTCGGCCGTCAGGGATATAGTCGCGTCGTCTCCCATGTCGTGCCGTGACGGCGCCAGACGGCGCGGTCATGCAGGCGGTGCGGGCGATCCTGCCAGAATTCGATGGAATCCGGGACCAGGCGGAACCCCGACCAGTTCGTCGGCCGGGGAATCATGTCATCGGGATAGCGACCCTCCAGTTCCGCCAGGCGGTGCTCGAAGATCGCGCGGTCGGGCAGCGGCCGCGACTGGTCGGACGCGATGGCCCCCAGGCGGGAGATGCGCGACCGGCTGGCGAAATAGGCATCGGCCTCGGCATCGGTCACGGGTTCGACCCGGCCCTCGATCCGGATCTGGCGTCGCAGGCTTTTCCAGTGGAACAGCAGCGCGGCATGCGGGTTTTCCAGCAGTTCGCCGGCCTTGCGGCCTTCGAGGTTGGTATAGAAGACGAATCCCCTGTCGTCGGCGCCCTTCAGCAGGATCATCCGTACCGACGGGCGTCCGTCCGCCGTGGCGGTGGCCAGCGCCATGGCGTTGGGGTCGGCGGGTTCGTGTGCCTCGGCCTCCCGCATCCAGGCGGCGAACAGGGTGAAGGGGTCGGCCCCCAGATCGATCAGCGCGGCGGTCATCGGGTCATTCCATCCAGTCTCCTAGTCTCCGGCCATCTCGGTCTGCGCGATCGGCGCATGGCCCACATGCCACGCAGATGACGAAACCGGGGGCGCGCCGTGCCACGGATCTTGTCCCACGCGCCGGCTTGTGCAACCACGACCCCAACCGATCATGCCATTTCCACACCAAGGATCCTATCATGTCAGACGGCACGTCCAAAGTCCCGGCCACCGGCACGCTCATGAAGGGCAAGCGGGGGCTTGTCATGGGCGTGGCCAACGACCGGTCGATCGCATGGGGCATCGCCAGCGCGGTGGCGGCGCAGGGCGGCGAGCTGGCCTTCACCTACCAGGGCGAGGCCCTGGGCAAGCGTGTCCGTCCGCTGGCCGAGCGCGTGGGATCGACGCTGGTCCTGCCCTGCGACGTGAGCGACGACGCCGCGATGGATGCGACCTTCGCCGAGATCGAGGCGAAGTGGGGACAGCTGGATTTCCTGGTCCACGCCATCGGCTGGGCGGACAAGCAGTATCTGCGCGGCCGCTACGTCGACACCCCGCGCGATGCGTTCCTGACGGCGCTGGACATCTCGTGCTATTCCTTCACCGCCGTCGCGCGCCGGGCGGCGCGCCTGATGACGTCGGGCGGATCGCTGCTGACGCTGTCCTACCTGGGGGCGGAACGCGTCATGCCGCATTACAACGTGATGGGCGTGGCCAAGGCGGCGCTGGAGGCCTCGGTACGCTACATGGCGGCCGACCTGGGGCGCGACGGGATTCGCGTGAACGGCATTTCCGCCGGCCCGATCATGACGCTGGCGGCCAACGGGATCGGCGATTTCCGCTATATCCTGAAATGGAACCAGTACAACGCGCCGCTGGAGCGCAACGTGTCGCTGGACGAGGTCGGCGGCGCCGGCCTGTACATGCTGTCCGACCTGTCGGGGGGCGTTACCGGCGAAATCCACCATGTCGATTCCGGCTATAACATCGTGGGCATGAAGAACCCGTCGGCGCCCGATATCACCGTCTCGGGCGACTGACGGCCGCGAGGGGGACGCCGGGTCATGTCGCACAATAGTTTCGGCCATCTGTTCCGCGTGACGACCTGGGGCGAAAGCCACGGGCCGGCGATCGGCTGCGTCGTCGACGGATGCCCGCCGCGCCTGGCGTTGTCGGCCGCCGACATCCAGCCCTGGCTGGACCGGCGCCGCCCTGGCCAGTCGAAATATACCACCCAGCGCCAGGAGCCCGACGCGGTCGAAATCCTGTCGGGCGTGTTCGAGGGGCGGACGACCGGTACTCCCATCGCGCTGCTGATCCATAATACGGACCAGCGGTCGCGCGATTACGGCGACATCGCCGAACGCTATCGCCCCGGCCATGCCGACGTGACCTACGACCTGAAATACGGTATCCGCGACTATCGCGGCGGCGGCCGGTCGTCGGCGCGGGAAACCGCGATGCGGGTGGCGGCCGGCGCGGTGGCGCGGCAGGTGCTGGGCGGGGACGTGCGCATTCGCGGCGCCCTGACGCAGATCGGTCCGCATCGGATCGACCGCGCCCGTTGGGATTGGGATGCCGTCGATGCCAACCCGTTCTTCTGTCCCGATCCGGACATGGTGCCGGTCTGGGAGGAGTATCTGGGCACGGTGCGCAAGGCCGGGTCGTCCGTGGGCGCGGTGATCGAAATCGTGGCCGACGGCGTACCGCCGGGGCTGGGCGCGCCGATTTACGGCAAGCTCGATTCCGACCTGGCAATGGCGTTGATGAGCATCAATGCCGTGAAGGGCGTCGAGATTGGCGAGGGTTTCGCCGCCGCCGCCCTGACCGGCGAAGAAAACGCCGATCCGATGCGGATGGAGGACGGCCGCCTGACGTTCTCCTCCAACCACGCGGGCGGTATCCTGGGCGGGATTTCGACGGGGCAGCCTGTCGTGGCGCGCTTCGCGGTCAAGCCGACCAGTTCGATCCTGACGCCCGTCGCCTCGGTGACGCGGTCGGGGGAGAATGTCGAGGTGGCGACCCGCGGCCGGCACGACCCCTGCGTGGGCATTCGCGCGGTCCCGGTGGGCGAGGCGATGATGGCCTGCGTGCTGGCGGATCACCTGTTGCGCCACCGGGCGCAGGTCGGCGACGACGTCAGGACGCCAGCGTTGCCTCCAGCGTGATGGTGGCGTTCAGCAGCTTGGAGATCGGGCAGCCCGCCTTGGCCTTGGCGGCCAGTTCCTGGAACTGATCCTCGGTCGCGCCGGGGATGGTGGCGTTCAGGGTCAGGTGGGCCGCCGTTACGGCGAAGCCGTCGGGCTGCTTTTCCAGCGAGATGACCGATTTCGCGTCCAGTGCGGTTGCCGTCAGGCCGGCCCCGCCGAGTATGCCCGACAGGGCCATGGCGAAGCAGGCCGCGTGCGCCGCGCCGATCAGTTCCTCGGGGTTTGTGCCGGCCACGCCCTCGAAGCGCGTGTTGAACCCGTAGGGCAATTCCGACAGCGCGCCGCTCTGGGTGGAGACGGTGCCCTTGCCGTCCTTCAGGCCGCCTTGCCAGTGGGCAGTGCCGTATTTGGTGATGGTCATGGGTCGGTTCCTCCTGCATTTTCGCCATGTCCGGCGGGCGCGCCCCCCGGGCAGGCAGGTCCGACCATAACGTCACGGGATCCGGAGCGAAGCGTCCCCCGCGCACACGATGCGGTGAGAGGGGAGGCGGCGTCCCCCGGTTTCCCTCGCCGGCCATGCAAACTGTTGCGCCCGGCGGACGCCGGTGCCATACGACGGCGGGTCGTGACAGGGGAACTGCCCGCTACGCTGTCCTGTCCGCGCCATGCAATCGTTCACGACGGAATGCCGGCCCGCGCGATGGATCAGACCGTACCTGCCCTGCTTCAGCACGAATGCGTGGTGTTCCCCGAAGGCTTGCATCTGGAATGCGGGTTCCATCTGGCGCCGGTGCAGGTCGCGTACCGGACCTACGGCACCCTGTCGGCCGCGCGCGACAATGCCATCGTCGTCTGCCACGCCCTGACCGGCGACCAGTATCTGGCGGACACCCACCCCCTGACCGGCAAGCCCGGATGGTGGAGCCGCATGGTCGGCCCCGGCCTGCCGATCGATACCGACCGGTTCTTCGTCATCTGCATGAACGTGCTGGGCGGCTGCATGGGTTCGACCGGCCCCCGCTCGCCGCGTTCGGGCGGCGAGGGCGGCAGCGCGGAGCCCTGGGGCACCGATTTCCCGCCCGTGACCATCCGCGACATGGTCCGCGCGCAGAAACTGGTGGTCGACAGGCTGGGCATTCGCCGGCTGTTCGCCGTCGTCGGGGGATCGATGGGCGGCATGCAGGTTCTGGAATGGGCCGCGACCTATCCGGACATGGTGTTCGCAGCCATGCCGATCGCGACGTCCCCCTTCCATTCGGCCCAGAACATCGCGTTCAACGAGGTCAGCCGTCAGGCGATCTTCGCCGATCCCGACTGGCATGGCGGCCGGTACTGGGAACGCGACGCCGTGCCGGCCCGGGGGCTGGCGGTCGCGCGGATGATGGCGCACATCACCTACCTGTCCGAGGAAGCCCTGACGCGCAAGTTCGGCCGTCGCGTCCGCCGCGACCCCTATGGCGACAACCCGCTGTCGCTGTTCGGCGAGATGTTCGAAGTCGAAAGCTACCTGCGGCACCAGGGATCGTCCTTCGTCCACCGGTTCGACGCCAATTCCTATCTGACGATCACGCGGGCGATGGATTATTTCGACCTGGGGACCGAGCATGACGGCGATCTGTCGCGGCCGTTCCACGGCACGCGCACGCGCTTCTGTATCGTGTCGTTTTCCTCCGACTGGCTGTTCCCCACGTCGCAGGCGCGCATGCTGGCCCGCGCGCTGAACCGCGCCGCCGCCAACGTCTCGTTCGTCGAGATCGAGAGCGACAAGGGCCATGATGCCTTCCTGCTGGACGAACCCGATTTCGACCGCACGGTGCGTGGCTTCCTGTCCGGCGCCGCCGAACATGCGCGGATCGGCTGACCCATGCGGCTTGACCAGCGGCTGATTGCCGAAATGATACAGCCTGGGACCCGCGTGCTCGATATCGGCAGCGGCGACGGCGCGCTTCTGGACTATCTGTTCCGCACCCGCGGCTGCGACGCCCAGGGCATCGAGATCGACATGCAGGAAGTCACGCGCTCGGTGGCGCATGGGCTGCCGGTGATGCATGGCGACGCGGATCACGACCTGGCCCATTACCCCCAGCACGCCTTCGACTACGTGGTGCTGCAGCGCACCTTGCAGGCCGTCGAACGCCCGCGTGAAGTCCTGCGCCAGATGTTGCGCATCGGGCGCCATGCCATCGTCTCGTTCCCTAATTTCGGGCACTGGCAGTTGCGGCTGAAGCTGCTGACCTCCGGGCGGATGCCGATGACGGCGGTCTGGAACACGCCGTGGTACGAAACACCGAATATCCATCCCTGCACGATCCTCGATTTCCTGATGCTGTGCCGGGAGGAGGGCTATGTGGTCGAGGAATGGATGGCCGTGGATGAGGACGGCGAGCGGGCGCCCTGGCGCCGTTCCATCCGTCTGGCCAACCTGTTCGGCGAGCAGGCGTTGTTCCTGCTGCGACGACGGGGGGGCTGATCCGTGGGGGTGGATGGTGGGTTGAACGGCCAGGGCGCGAACGGGCACGAACTGGCCGAAGACGTGCGTACCGTGCTGGTCGGCATCGACGGCGGGGGAACGGGGACGCGCCTGCGCCTGGCCGCCCTGGACGGTACGATCCTGGGCGCCGGGCAGGGCGGCCCCGCCAATATCGCGACGGATGCCGAATGCGGATGGCGGTCGGTCCGCGATGCGCTGGACCAGGCGATGGCGCAGGCCGGGCTATCGCCGGAGGCATGCCGCCTGGTGGCCGGTGCCGGACTGGCGGGGGCCGAGGTCCCGGGCGCGGGCGCGCGCTTCATGGCCCTGCCGGCGATCTTCGCGCACATTGATATCGTGACGGATGCCTATACGTCCTGCGTCGGGGCGCATGGCGGACGGGACGGCGCCATCGTCGCGGCCGGAACGGGGACGGTGGGATATGCCATCGCCGGGGGGCAGGTTCGTCGGGTCGGCGGATGGGGCTTTCCCCAGGGTGACGAGGGCAGCGGGGCCTGGATCGGGCTGGAGGCCGTGCGCCTGATGCTGCGGGCCGGGGACGGCCGCGCGTCCCGCACGGCACTGACCGATTCGATCCGGGCTCTGGTGGCGGCTGACGGCGGGGATCCGATGACCTGGGCGGTCGGGCTTCCGCCGGCCGGTTTCGCACGCCTGGTGCCGCTGGTCGTCGCAGCGGCCGGACGGGGGGACGGGCAGGCGCAGGCGCTGCTGGCCCGGGCGGGGGGCGAGATCGACGGCCTGCTGGCGGCGTTGCTGGACGGCGACGGGTTCCAGGACCTGTCCTGCTGCCTGCTGGGCGGTCTGGCCGGCGTCCTGCGGCCCTATCTGTCAGCGTGGAGTCAGGGGTGCCTGTCCGAACCGCAGGGCGGCGCGGTCGAGGGCGCGCTGGTGCTGGCGGGGCGGCTGCATGCCGCGACGACCGGCTGAAGATAGCGGCCATCGTCCCAGGGCGATGACCATGTTCGTCGCCATCGGCAAGGCCACGCAGGCGGCGTGTCCCGCGCAAGTCGCCTGGCGTTGAAGCAGGTACGCCTGTGCGACCGCTGCGCCTGACACGGGGTGCCGCCAGCCTCCCGGTGCCGGCTCAACCGGACGATCGTCCGGAAAAGACTTGCGAGGCATGCCGCGAACGGGTAGAAGCCGCCCGTGGATGGCCCGCGCCTGTCCCGCATGCTTACTTGTACGCACGTGCCTTGTTGACGCGGGGGGCACGGACTGGACGGACAAGCGCATCTTCCCTTTCCCAAACGGCTTGCGGTGACTGACAGCGTGCCCTGCGATGCAGGGTCGCGAACCGTGTTTCGTATTTTTTTCAAGACCGTTCCGGATGCTCATTCTGTCGTGAGGGTTCCGGCCATTCTGGTGCCGGGAGGCGCTTCATGACGACATTCTCCGACCTTCAACTTGCCGAACCGTTGCTGCGCGCACTGAACGAAGAAGGCTATACCACCCCCACCCCCATTCAGGCCGGCGCGATCCCGCATCTGCTGGCCGGGCGTGACCTGCTGGGCCTGGCCCAGACCGGCACCGGCAAGACCGCGGCCTTCGCGCTGCCCATTCTGCATCGGCTGCTGACGCATCACGGGCGCGCCAACCCCAAGGGTGCCCGCGCGCTGGTTCTGGCGCCGACGCGCGAACTGGCTTCGCAGATCGATGAGAGCTTCAAGGCCTATGCCCGCCACATGCGGCTGAGCCACGCCGTGATCTTCGGTGGCGTCGGGCAGGGCCGGCAGGTCGAGGCGATGCGCCGCGGCGTCGACGTGCTGGTCGCCGCGCCCGGCCGCCTGCTGGACCTGATGGGGCAGGGGCATGTCGATCTGTCCGGCCTGGAGGTCTTGGTGCTGGATGAAGCCGACCGGATGCTGGACATGGGCTTCGTGCGCGACATCCGGCGGATCGTCGCCGAACTGCCGCGTGATCGCCAGACGCTGCTGTTCTCGGCCACCATGCCCAAGAGCATTTCCGACTTGGCCCACGGCCTGCTGCGCGACCCGGCAACCGTCCAGGTGACGCCGCCGTCCAGCACCGTCGACCGGATCCGCCAGGCCGTCATGTTCGTCGATACCGAGAACAAGCGCGACACGCTGAAACTGCTGGTGGATTCGCCGAAGGTCGAACGCGCCGTGGTGTTCACGCTGATGAAGCATGAAGCCAACAAGGTCGCTGCCTTCCTGAACGACCATGGAATCGTGGCCGAGGCCATTCACGGCAACAAGTCGCAGGGTGCGCGCGAGCGCGCGATGGCGGGTTTCCGTTCCGGCGCGGTGAAGGTTCTGGTCGCGACCGATATCGCGGCGCGCGGCATCGATGTCGATGACGTCACGCATGTCTTCAACTACGACCTGCCGAACGTGCCCGAAAGCTATGTGCACCGGATCGGCCGCACGGCCCGCGCCGGGCGTGAAGGCTGGGCCGTGTCGCTGTGCGACGCCGAACAGCGAGCATGGCTGCGCGATATCGAGAAGACGATCGCCAAGAAGATCCCGGTCGTCGTGGAACATCCGTACCATTCCGAAACTGCCTCCAACTCCACCCTGCGTCCGCCCGTTCTGGGTGGTGGCGGCGGCCGTGGTCGGGGCGGCGGTGGCGGCGGCCGTCCGCAGCAGCGCCAGGGTGGCGGCGGCCATCGTGGCGGCGGTGGCGGCGCGCGCCGCGTCGCCTGACGACATGCATCCTGCCGATGCCCTGCGGGGCGTCGGCAGGATTAAGGTTTATAAGATCGGGCCTTGCCCGAACCCGCCAAGCCTAGCGCTACAGTTGCGTTTTTCTGAGAGTTCTGAATCTATGGATGACCATGATTCTGAACGAGATGAATGGCGCGGCTTCGGTCGAGGATGTTCTGGCACTGACGTTGGAGGCGCTGCGGGACGTCAAGGCGCGGATGCGTGCGGTGTTCGGCCCGGAACGGGTGGCGGCATCGGCAGGCCGGTTTCTGGAAATACTGCTGGGCAACGAACTGCGTAAGACCGGCTGGATGCGGGCCGAAGCTGTGGGCGATCCGGGGCCGTGGCGGCAACAGGCATTGCTCGGGCGTGGCCGCTGGGATGCGGATGCGTTGCGTGCGCGATCAAGTTGTCGAGCATCTGGGGGATTCTGACGCAGTACTGGTGGTCGACGAAACTGGCTTCCTCAGGAAGGGCTCTGCATCGTGCGGGGTGGAGCGGCAATATACCGGGTCTGCCGGTAAGATCACCAATTGTCAGATCGGCGTATTCGCTGCCTATGTCTCGGACAAGAGGCACGCATTTCTCGACCGGGCTTTGTATCTGCCGAAAGCCTGGACTGAAAAGCCTGAGCGGCTGGCGGCGGCCCATGTGCCGGGCGATGTCCAGTTTGCCAGCAAACCGTCTCTGGCCACCGCGATGATCGGCCGGGCGCTTGCGGCCGATGTGCCGTTCCGGTGGGTGTCCGGCGACAGCGTCTATGGCGTTGGGGAACTGGAAATGGCTTTGCGCCGCGCGGGCAGGCTTGGTCCTTGGCATCAACGCCAATCACGGGTTTCATTCCTGGCGTCCGGACATCCGCTGGTCCGGCGAGGCGCGCGAAATCATCAAGACCCTGCCGGACGAGGCCCGGACCCGTGGGCTGCTGGCGCGGCACAATCCCGCCGATGGCGATCTGGCGTATTTCACGACCTGGTGCCCTCAGGAAACGCCGCTCGAGACATTGGTGCATGTCGAGGGCACGCGCTGGCGTATTGAAGAGAGCTTCGAGACCGCCAAGAACGAATTCGGCCTCGACCACAACGAGACCCGATCCTGGCATGGCTGGCACCGTCACGTCTCGCTGGTCATGCTGGCTTACGCCATGATGGCCGCTGTGCGGTCCAGGGCGAACGCCATGGCGCTTAAAAAAGCCAGCCGCACAAACGCGACCGCATCTCGATCGACCATATCCTCCGATGATCGTTCTTTCGACGTGCTCATCAGGCCGCAGCATACCTCTCGCGCCTCAGAGCATAAGCGCAACTGTAGTGTTAGGCGCTGTCTGCATTCAGGGATTCCCGTGGAGTTGAAGTTCTGATTCAAGGCTGTCGATGAAGGACAAGCCTTGAGCAGACGGACACTGACAGACGAGCAATGGAGCCGGATCGAAGGCCACCTTCCCGGCCGGCGCGGAATGCCCGTGCGGAGCGGCGTCGACAATCGACTGTTCGTGGATGCGATCTGGTGGATGGCCGGCAATGCTGCGCGTTGGCGTGACCTGCCGGACGTGTTCGGCAAATGGACCGCGGTCCACGCCCGTTTTTGACGTTGGTCACACGCGGGCGTCTGGGAAAGGCTTTTCCATGCCCTGGCCGATACTCCAGACTTCGAATATGTCCTGATCGACAGCACCATCTCAAAGGTTCATGCCGATGCGACGGGCGCAAAAGGGGGGCTGAAGTTGCCGCCATCGGTCGTTCGCGCGGCGGGCTGACAACCAAGCTGCACGCTGTCGTCTATGCGATCGGTCTGCCTCTGCGGATCCATCCGACGCCGGGACAATGCGGCGACCGGCCCCAGGCCGAGGCCCTCCTGTCCGGTTTGCTGGACGTCGGCCATGTCATCGCCGATGCCGCTTACAACACAGACCCGCTACGCGCCTTCATAACTGACGACCTCGGGGCAACCGCTCAGATCAAGGCCAATCCCGGCCGCGCCATCATGCCTCCGATCAACTGGAGCCTCTACAAGGAACGCCATCAGGTCGAATGCTTCTTCAATAAACTCAAACGCTTCCGCAGAATCGCCTTGCGATGCGAGAAAACGCTCCCCGCCTTCATGGGCTTCGTCCACCTCGCATGCGCCATGATCTGGCTACGGTGAATGCAGACAGCGTCTAGGGCGGGAAGATGTTTGGTTACGGCCTGTCGGCTCATGGCTCGCGCAAGCCTATCCTCGAACTCTGCGATGATGACTGGCGGGCGGGAACGGACGTTTATTTTCTGAACGTCATGAGCGCCACCCGACTCGTCGTTCCCGTGATGGAGGCACCTCAAACAGTCTTTCGGGCCGGCGGGATCGAGAGTCCACCTGCGACCGAGGAGTGTCGCACCAGTGTACCGCTTCGACGGTATGGTGTCAGCGACGAGGTCGTAGCGACAATTGCACGTTTCTCGCCTTTGATGCCGCGGCTATATCACCGGACAGAACATTCGCGTGACGGGGCATGACCAGCTCGGTCTGATCGCTGGCCAACGCAGGGGCGGGTGTTGAAAGAAAATGCGCGCGGTCTCACCGCACGTCCAGAAGCGACGGGCGGGTGTTTGTGGGGATCGAAATGGACGATGGCGCATATCCGTCGTCTGACGATTTCATAGTGTCACAAAATGGCTGTCTTCCGGGAATTTTGGCGGAGAGGGTGGGATTCGAACCCACGGTACGCTTGCACGCACGGCGGTTTTCAAGACCGCTGCCTTAAACCGCTCGGCCACCTCTCCGATGGGCATTCTTATTCATGGTTTTGTCGGGGGATGCAACCGGGCAGACACCCGGCCTTCCATGCGGAAGGCCGGAGCGTGGGCCGGGACGGCGTGGATGGTGCCGTCCCGGATCGGGTCAATGCAGGACGGGGGTTTCGCCGTACATGCCGTCCGCGTGCCGGTCGGTGCGTTGATCCGCGTATCGACCAGCACGCTGGGCCGTTGCAGCCTCCGCGCGGGCATGGTCCGGAACGGACAGGTACAGGGTCAGGATCCCGGCGAAGGCATAGAGGCCGGAGAAGATCCAGATGATGCCCTCGATCCCGTGCCAGCCTTCGAACCAGGTGACGATGGCGGGACCGACCCAGGTGCTGGCGCCGGCGCCCAGGCCCAGTGCGGACAGGGCGGCCGCCTTTTCCTTCGGACAGATCTGCGGCACCAGGCCCGACAGCGGCACGAAGGCCGCGACCGTCGCGCCGTAGAAGATGCCGGCCAGTGAGGCGACCAGGAAATTGCCGTGATAGGCCATCGGCACGTAATAGAAGACCGGCACCGAGATCGCCGCCCCCAGGCAGCCCGCGATCGACACCACCGTGCGATGTCCCAGGCGGTCGGCCAGCATCCCCGATACCAGGTTGAACAGGATGTTGCTGAGGAACACAATCGACAGCAGCTGCAGCCACTGCGACAGGGTGAAGCCGACGACCTTCATGAAGAAGGACGGCATGATCACCAGGAACGCGTATTCCGACGCCGTGTCGATGGTGCGGACGATCATCGCCACGAACGTCTTGGGCTCGCGCCACAGGATGCTGAGGGAACCGAAGAAGATTCCCTTCACGGAGACATGCTGCGGGGCCAGGCGGCTCGCCCCCACGCGTTCGCGCGTCAGCAGCAACGCCACCAGGCCGCCGGCGACCACCAGGCCCAGCGACGACCAGAAGGTGGCGAGTTCGCCGATGACCGGAATGGCGAAGCTGGCGAACAGCGACCCCAGCGTCGGCAGTCCGCCCGAAAACGCGAACCAGAACCAGCCGGCGGCGGAGCCGAGCTGGCGCGGCGGGGTCGCGGCGGCGATCCAGACCAGGAAGCCATAGGCGAACAGGGGATAACCCAGTCCGCGCAGCGTATAGGCGACGACCATCATCGGGTAGCTGCCGACCTGCAGGCCCATGACCAGGAAGGCCACCTCGAACACGCTCCAGATGGCCAGACCGATCCACATGACCCGCTTCGGTCCCCACAGGTCCGACAGCGGGCCCGACAGCCAGGAGGAAATGGAGACCGCGACACCATAGACCGTGAACAGGAACGCCACGTCGCGTGCGGATTGGCCGTGATTTTCGAGATAAGGCGCCAGATAGCCGGCCTCTACGCCATCGCCGATCATGAAGAGCAGCAACCCGACAAACCCCCAGAGAAGGGGTCGTGGAATGCCGATCCTGTCGGCCAGGGAGGGGCGGTCGGACAGAACGTCTGTCTGCGTCAAGGGGAGATGCTCCTCTTTAACAGGCAGCCAACATAACTATGAGGGGCTTCGCCTCATTACGAAGCATCGATGCAAGCTGCATTCGAAATCGTGGTCCGTGGGACGCGGCGATTCGAAATCATCATGTAGGGATGCGCGCCGTGGGCGCTGAAGCAGATCCGGTGTCTGACAATGTTATCCGAGTTATCCGAGGGGCGGATAATAAAGACACAGGAAGAAATCGCTATGAGTAAGTCATGGACGTGCATTCAGGAAAATACGAAGCTGAATGACGATAAATCACACCATCTGCGTGATTTTGATGCGAATAAAAATGGATTGAGCCAACCATCCTTTCGTTTTGATGTTCATATGCAATCTTCCATACGAAAAAATGTTCAGAAATGGAAGAAAAATATTCGTAAAATTTGGCGATAGTAAGGTTTGTGATGGAATTTGTATTCAAAAAACTCAGATAAATTTGATTTAAATGGTTCTGCAATCACTTGATTTCGGATTATTCTATATTGTATAGATAATTTGTTTACACTAATACGAAATTTTATTCATAATTTCGTCCAAGAGGTAAGAAAGTATTCAGAATGTGAAAAAATATGGTCCGTGACAGTTGAATGCCGGCATGTGCCGCGCCCGCCGGAAGGGGCGAGCCGGCCGGCCGGCCGGCTGCGCCCCCGGTCAGGTTCGGCTACCTCGACCGGCCGTAGAAGCCGAGGCGCTCTTCCGGGCTGAACGTCACGCCGGGCCGTTCGTAGTATGAAAACACCGCTATCATGCGGTCGCGGCGGCCCCTGACCGTGGTGACGCGGTGCGCCGTATTCTTGCCGCGGAAGACGTTGAGCGTGCCCGGCCGTACCTTCATGATCCGGGCCTGTTCGTCGTGACCCGCCAGAAGGCGGGCAACCCCGTCATAGTTCGGATCGTCATCCGAGCGTAGATCGGTCCGATATTCGAATTCGCCGCCCTGTTCGGCTGCCTGCAGCAGCAGCGTCGTGGTGAATTCGGAGCGGTCGAAATGCCAGTTCAGCGCCTCGCCCTGCCGATAGGACATGACGTTGGCGCGCGCCAGCGGGTCTTCCATGGCGTACAGCCGCGGCTTGTCCATCGTTGCCGCCAGGAAGCGGATCAGCGGTTCGTACTCATAGACCGCCAGTATAAGGCTGTCCGGAAACTGGTCGGCACAGACGGTATGGTTGATCGTCTCCACCTTTTGCAAGGCGGGGTGATCGGCGGCAAGGCCGGGAAGGTCCGGCTTGAAATAGATATTGTGCCAGCGCCTGTGCTCATGCGATCGCGATGCCATGATCGGACGTATTTCGGCCACCGCCTTTTCTGCGACGCCCGGTCGCAGGAAGCCTTCGAGATTGAACATGCCGTCCCGGGCCAGTTCGGCCCTGGATTTTTCCACAAGTGCGGACCATGCGCCGGAATTTTCGCGGTCAAGCGGGTAGCGGTCGAGGTCGATGAGATCCTTCATGGTGTGCTCCTCCTTGCGGCAGCAAGAGGGCGCCAATTAAATCTTTTCCTCAACCGGCCAAATTGTTAGGTCTTCGAAAGAAAATATTTCGGAATGACCATGAAGAAATTGCCGCCGCTGAACGCGATGAAGGCTTTCGAGGTCGCCGCCCGCAGCGGCAGCTTTACGCTTGCCGCTGGTGAACTGGGGGTCTCCTCCGCCGCGGTGAGCCAGCATGTGCGTAACCTGGAAGCCTATTTCGGCAAGCAACTCTTTCTACGTAACGGCAACCGCATCACGATGACGGATGCCGGCCATGCGATCTATCCGCAGACGTCGCGCGCGCTGGACGACATCGCGGCCGTGACAAGCCGGATTCTGGAAGGCGAGCTACGTCCAAGGCTTGTCGTCAGCGTGCCTTTTTCGCTCGCCGAAGCCTGGCTGGTGCCGCGGCTTTCCGGTCTGGTCGACCGCGACCCGCGAATCGCAATCGACATCCGTGTGGAGGACGATCCGATCGACCTTGCTCGGCATGATATCGACCTGCGCGTCAGCTATGGCGATTATCATTATCCCGGTCTCAAGGTCATGCGCCTGGTACATGACGAGGTGACGCCGGTGTGCTCGCCCGAGTTCTGGCACCGCCATGTGCCCCCCGGCGGGAATCTGGGTGATTTCCACCCGAGCGCCTTCATCCATACGCATTGGGGTCCGACCTACGCATCGCACCCCACCTGGTCGGACTGGTTTCGGCATGCGGGGATGGGCCTGCGGCCGGATCCGGCGCATGGACGGCGCGTCGGCTTGTCCAGCCTGGCGATCTCGGCAGCGCGGTCGGGGCTGGGTATTGCGCTTGCCCAGCGTGCGCTTGCCCGCCCCGACCTGGAGGCGGGGCGGCTGATCTCGCTCTCGTCAGTTTCGCTGAAGCTCGGGCACGCCTATTGCGCTTTCCTGCCATCGGCCAAGCCCGTGCGCGACGAGATCGAGGTTCTGCTGGCGTTGTTGCAGGCGTAGGGGGCGACAGGGGATTATCGACGTCTACTTGCCTCGCGCGACGTCAGTGGCCGTCAGTGGGATGGCGGTGTGGGAACGGCATGGCGCGGCACCCACCAGTGCTATCGTTCGCCTGGCGTCGTCGCGGAAAAGCGAACGTGTACGTATGCAAAACAACCGAACGGGTTATGCAAACCGATTTGCAAACCTGCAAACTTCTCGTCGGCTAACCCATTGATATTGGCGCGCCCTGCTGGATTCGAACCAGCGACCCACAGCTTAGAAGGCTGTTGCTCTATCCGACTGAGCTAAGGGCGCGCGGGGCCGGGATCCCTATGCCGGAACCCGGTCAGTGCGTCCAGTTCTGGACCCGGTCGTACCGGAAATTGTCGGCATAGACCTTGGGCTTGCGGACGCGTGCGATGGGCAGTTCCAGGTCGTACGGCACCGCGTGGCGGTCGGCGTAGGCGATGGCGGCATCGCGGTCGGGGAAGCGCAGGCGGATCTGCGACCGGGTGTCCCGGCTTCCGGTCCAGCCCATCAGCGGATCCTGCTGCCGGGGCTGCGTCTGGCCGTATTCCAGGATCCAGTCGTGCGTGTTCGCCTGGCCGGATTGCGTGGCGGTCTTCGCTTCCTTGTAGATTCGGGCCCGCATGGAATGAAACTCCTTCTTCCCGCTGGTCGGGGCGCCCGGACTCGAACCGGGGGCCTCGTGTACCCAAAACACGCGCGCTACCAGGCTGCGCCACGCCCCGAACCTGCGGGGAAGCTATGAGTCCTTGCGCACTCTGGCAAGCGCCCGCGTGAAAATTTCGTCACACGCCAGCGGTGCCCGCCGTCACGGAACGGAGAGCCGCCCGCAGCACTCCGTCATGGCGCGCCAGGGTGGACGCGGCATCGTCCGGCGTCAGGCCGTGCACCACCAGGATCGCGGGCTTGACGCGCCCGTCGGTGCCCGCCAGGGCAGACGCGGCTGCCTCCGCGGTGCAGCCGGTCAGGTCCCGCACCATGCGCACGGCGCGGTGGCGCAGCTTTTCGTTGCGGGCGCGCATGTCGACCATGCGGCCGGCATGGACGCGGCCCAGCCCCACCATCATCGCGGTCGACAGCAGGTTCAGCACGATCTTCTGCGATGTGCCGGCCTTCATGCGCGTCGATCCCGCGATCGCTTCCGCGCCGGTTTCGAGCAGGATCGGATGGGTGGCGCTGTCCAGAAGGGCGGACCCGGCGCTGTTGGCCACCCCGATCGTCAGCGCGCCGACATCGTTCGCCGTCCGGACGCAGGCCAGGGTGTACGGGGTGCGTCCGCTGGCGGCCAGGGCGATCAGGACGTCATTCGGTCCGACCCCCGCCGCCTGCATGTCGTGCCGCGCGCTGTCGGTATCGTCCTCGGCGTTCTCGACGGCCTCGGTCAGCGCGCGGGGGCCGCCGGCGATCAGCAGGATCGTCCGGCTGGCCGGCCAGTCGAATGTCGGTTCCAGCTCCGCGCCGTCCTGCGCGGCCAGCCGTCCCGAGCTGCCGGCACCGGCATAGACCAGGCGGCCGCCGGCGCGCAGGCGGGGCAGGGCGGCCTCGACCGCCGTCGCGATGGCGGACAGGGCCGGCCGGATGGCCGCCACCGCCGTCATCTGTCCTTCCCACAGCGACGCGACCTGCACCGGGACGGGCCAGGTGTCGAGGTCGGCGGTCGCCGGGCTGAAGGCCTCGGTCGCCGGGATGGCGGTGGGGGGCGGGGGGGCGCTGGTCATGACGGCGTGCGGCTCCGTGTCAGCTCGCGGTCTCGGACTTGCGGGCCAGTGGCGGAATGAACAGCGGAGCGGTGTCCCACGGGAACAGCACCCAGGTCGCCTGCGGGACCTCGACGACGAACATGTCGGTCAGCGGCTTGCCCGACGGCTTGGCGTACAGGCAGGCGAACAGCGCCTTGGGCAGCAATTGCCGGACGATCTGCGCGGTGACCCCGGAATCGACCAGGTCGTCGATGATCAGGAACCCCTCACCGTCGCCGGCAGCGGTCGGCGCCTTGACGACCTGCGGCTTGCCCTGATGCTCCTCGTCATAGGTGACCACCGACACCGTTTCGATCAGGCGGCAGTCGATTTCACGCGCGATGATCGCTGCGGGAATCAGGCCGCCGCGCGTGACGGCGACGATGCCCTTGAACGGGCCGCGGGGGATCAGGGTCTCGGCCAGCAGGCGGGCGTCGCGGTGAAGCTGGTCCCAGGTGACGGTTGCGTAGGTAGTGGCCATCAGAACAGCTTTCCTCCGTCTGGCACGGTTTGGTCGGGTCTAATCAGGACGACGTCGCCCCTGTCGTCGGGCATGCCCAGGGTCAGCACCTCGCTGCGGAAGGGGCCGATCTGCCGTGGCGGGAAATTGACCACGGCGCAGACCTGGCGGCCGATCAGCAGCTCGGGCGTGTAATGGGTCGTGATCTGCGCGGACGAGCGTTTCACGCCGATCCGGGGGCCAAAATCGATCCACAACTGGTAGGCCGGCTTGCGCGCCGCGGGAAACGGCCTGGCGTCCACCACGGTACCGACGCGGATGTCCAAACGCGCGAACGTCTCGATATCCGTGAGGGGAGGCAGGCTGGACGGGTCGATGTCTGTCATTGGATGGTTTTGCCCGCGCGGCGACCGTTTTGCAAACGGACGTTAGCGGTTCCGTGACCAGGAATTCGTCATGCATGCGGGTGGAAAAGGTGCGGCGGACCGCTATTGTCGCCACATCATGAACGCTCATTCCGAAACGCGATCCGTACCAGGCGACCAGGCCGACGATCCGCTGCCTTCACGCTCCTCCCGGCCCCTCGATCATCCGGGTTTCGTCGTCTTCCTGACGGCGCGAACCCTGTCCTCGTTCTCGTCGCAGGTCCAGGCCGTGGCGGTCGGCTGGCAGATCTACATGCTGACGCACACTGCGCGGTCGCTTGCCTGGGTCGGCCTGGCGCAGTTCCTGCCAATGTTCTGCCTGACGCTGATCGCGGGCCATGTGGCGGACCATTTCAACCGGCGCATGATCGTCGCCACCTGCCAGGGGCTGGAGGCCTGCGGCGCGCTGCTGATGGCGGTCGGATCGTTCGGCCACTGGCTGACGCCGCCGATGATCTACATGATGGTCGCCCTGTTCGGCACCGCCCGCGCGTTCGAGATGCCCAGCCAGCAGACATTCCTGCCCGCCCTGGTGCCGCCGTCTGTCTTTCCGCGGGCTGCCGCGCTGTCGTCCTCGCTGTTCCAGGTGGCCTCCATCATGGGGCCGTCGATGGGGGGGCTGTTATATGGAATCGGGGCCGGGTTCTGTTACGCCACCTGCACCGCGGGGTTTGGCCTGGCCATGATGGGGACGCTGGCCATGAAGCTGGAGGCACCGGCGCGGGTGCGGCGTCCGATGACCCTGGCGACGGTGCTGGGGGGACTGCATTTCATCCGCGCGCAGCCCGAGATGCTGGGCGCGATCTCGCTGGACCTGTTCGCGGTCCTGCTGGGGGGGGCGACGGCGATGCTGCCGCTCTATGCCAACGATATCCTGCATGCCGGCCCGATCGGCCTTGGATTGCTGCGGATGTCGCCGGCCGTGGGTGCGCTGGTCTGTGCCCTGGCCTTTGCGCGCTGGCCGCTGAATCGCAATGCAGGAATGTGGATGTTCGTCGCGGTGGCGATTTTCGGGGTCGCGACGATCGGTTTCGGCCTGTCGGATTCGATGCCGCTGTCGATTCTGGCGCTGGCGATCCTGGGGGGCGCCGACGTCGTCAGCGTGGTGGTGCGCGGCGCACTGGTGCAGTTGCGCACGCCCGACGAGATGCGCGGACGGGTCTCGGCGGTGAACATGCTGTTCATCGGGTCGTCGAACCAGCTGGGCGAGTTCGAGAGCGGCATGCTGGCCAGCCTGATCGGCCCGGTGGAGGCCGTGGTGCTGGGCGGTGTCGGAACGATTGCCGTGACCCTGCTGTGGATGCGGCTGTTCCCCGGCCTGCGGCGTCTGGACCGGCTGGACGATATCCGGCCGGCGCAATAGCGCGTGGGTCGTCGGCTTCGGCCGGCGCCCGCGGCGCGCTCGATGGACCGGCCCATGCTGTATGATGCAAGGAAAAAGGGTGGCTCCCGAAGTAGGACTCGAACCTACGACCCAGCGATTAACAGTCGCTTGCTCTACCAACTGAGCTATTCGGGATCAGCGCCGGGGCACCGTATAGCGGAGGTCCGGTTTGGACGTAAACCCCCTTCCGGATGTTTTTTTTGACGGGTAGGAGAGCCCTCATCCGACATAGGGTACGTCTTCGCACGGGGGCGTCTGGCGGGTGAGACAACGAGTGGAATGGGGCGGCGGCATGGGCGAAGGCAGCGGGCGATCCGGACGGCTGGTGCTGCATCGTCGCACGGTGATCGCGGGGGCGGGCGTGGGGGTGGCACTGACGGCCGGGCTGGTGATCCGCAACCAGATCCGGCACCCGCCGACCTATTACAAGGCACGGCCGGACGGCCGGTTTCGGCGGCTGGTCCTGTCCTGGCCGACGTCCAACACGCTGGTGTTCGTGGTTGCGCGGGCGCGCTTCTTCGACCGCTATAACCTGGACGTCGTGCCGATCGAGGGCGCGCGTACCGGGCGGGGCACCGTCGCCGACCTGCGCGGCGGGCGCTGCGTCGGTGCCGTCGCGCCGCTTCTGACGTGGCTGGACCTGTTCCGCGAGGGCGGTCTTCAGGCACGGATCGTCGCCGGCATACAATCGGGGGCGTTCAGGCTGCTGCTGCGCCGGGGGGTAAAGGTCACGCGCCTGGACAATGTCGCGGGCCTGCGAATCGCCGTGACCGACCAGGACATGGCGGATCGGCTGTTCTTTTCGGTGATGATGCGGCGCAAGGGCATCGACCCCGAGGGCGGGGTGCATTGGGTGATCGTGCCGCCGGACCAGGTCCTGGACGCCGCCCGGGCGGGCGAGATCGACGCGGTGGCCGCGCATGACCCGCTGGCGTGGCAGCTGCTGCGCGGCGCGGACTCGCCGTTTTCGGAACTGGCGAACAGCACGACCGGCCATTATGGGGAGCGCACGAACCTGGCACTCGGCCTGTCGGACGCCTTCCTGCAATCCGACCCGGCGGCTGCGGTCGCGCTGGTGATGGCGTTGCGCGCGGCATCGGACTGGATCAGGGCACAGCCGGACCAGGTGGCAACCCTGCTGGCCGGGCAGATTGCTGGCATGGGGGCGGACGAACTGCGTGCGATGCTGCGGCACGAGACGCTGGGCATCAGTCCGGTCGGGGCCGATCTGCGCGTGCAGGTGGCGCAATATGTCGATGAAATGAAGCTGCTGGGCCGGATGCCCGACACCGTCGGCTCGTCGGCCTATGCCCGCAAGATCTGTTTCAACGTCCTGCAGGCCGAGGCGCCGGGCCAGTATTGGTCGCTGCCGGTCGGACCAACCTGAGAGAGAAAATGGTCCGGCATGCGCCCTGTTGGGGATCCGATGCGTCGCATGTCAGACCAGCCTCTGTCGCCCTGGATCCGGAGCAGACCGGTTTCCGGAGGCCGGCGGCCTTTGGCGGTTTCAGGGCAGCGCCCTGAGGCTTGCCGCCGTGTGGACCGCGCCGTAGCGCACCTGTTTTTCCTTCAGCCAACGCCGATAGGCGACCGACAGGGAGTCGGCGCGGGTCGGGATTTCCGCGCGTGGGTCCAGCGGCAGCAGGCGGGGGCGCTGGTTTTCCAGGATGATGCGGTCCTGCAGGAAGATACGTTGCTGGAACTGGATCAATTCCGCCTGGGGGGATGAATCGTCGATCAGGAACATGACCGGATGGGCCCGGCAGCGATCCGGCGCGGTTGGCTGGATGAACAGGGCGATCACGTCGGGACGCACGGGATCGTTCGGGCAGGATTTGTACAGCAGGGTCACGAACGGCGACGCGACACGGTAGATGTACTGCGCCTCGACCCCGGTGTGGGAGGAATGCGCGGCCTGTGGCTGATGGAAGCGGCAGTCGGTCGCCCAGACTTCGTCCACGTCGCGGCGGATTTCGGTATGATAGCGGGAGACTTCGGTCTCGGGCTCGGCCCCCAGGATGCCGGTATGGACGAAGGGAAAATGCGCGAGGTCGAGGAAATTCTCGACCACCCGCAAGCCCGAGGCATGGACCTCGACCGATCCGCAGCAGACCAGCCGGCGGTCGGGTTCATCGGCGTCGGGGATCGATACCGGGGCGGCGGGCGGCGTGCCCAGGCTGGTCCACAGGCAGCCATGCCGTTCGGCGACCGGCAGCGGGTCAGTGCGTCCGGCGCCCCGTACCGCGATCGCCCCGTTCCGATGACGCCGGACCGTCAGGTCGACGCCCAGCAGGCGCGTGCGCATGCCGGTGGGGCCGAGGCTGTCCAGGAAGCCGATGGCGTGCCAGCAATTCAGCACCGCGCGGTCGTCGGGATCGGCGCGGTCGGAGTGGCGGGTATCGGTCATGCATTTCCCCTATCTGATGTCACGGTGGTAGGGGACGCCCAGCGCCGCGGGCGCGGCCATGACGCGGCGTATCCGGTGCCAGACGACGACCGGGACGATGATGAAGGCGATGGTGCCCAGATAGGGCAGCATGTTCAGGATTGCGGGGGCGATCGGCCAGTTCCGGGCCTGCCCGACGAAGGACAGCGCGGTGATCAGGCCGAACAGCAGGCCGGACAGCGTGGCGGCGAACGGGCGGTAGCCGGCGAAGATCACCAGCGCCAGCGCAATCCAGCCGCGCCCGGCGATCAACCCTTCGGACCAGACGGGCACGTAGGTCAGGGTCAGGTAGCCGCCGGCCGCTCCCGCCAGGCCCGCGCCCAGCGTGACGTACCAGAACCGCATGGACGTGACGGCAATGCCCGCCGCGTCGGCCGCCGCCGGGTTTTCGCCCACCGCGCGCATGTTCAGCCCATGGCGCGTATGGAACATCACCCAGTGCGCCGCCGCCGGCAGCACCAGATAGATCAGATAGACCAGCAGGTTCTGCGCGAAGACCGCCGGCCCGACGATCGGCAGTGCCGACAGGATCGGGATTGCCACATGGCCGAAGGTGGCGGGCGAGGGCATGCCGGCATAATCGTGCCCGATGGTCGCCGACAGACCCAGCCCCATGAAGGTGACGGCCAGTCCGCACAGCACCTGGTTGGCGCGCATGATGACGGCGGCGCAGGCGAAGACCATGCCGCCCGCCGCCCCCGCTACTGTGGCGGCCAGCAGGCCCAGCCAGGGATTGGGGGTCGCGACGACGGTGATGATGGCGACGACCGCGCCCAGGGACATCAGACCCTCGACACCCAGGTTGGTGACGCCGACCCGTTCGGCCAGGACCTCGCCCAGCGCGGCCAGCGCCAGCACGCCGCCTGCCAGCACGGCGGTGGCCAGCATGCCGGTCAACAGCGCGATCATGGTGCGGCCTCCTTGCTTGTGGAGACGGGACGGTAATGGGCCAGTTCGTCGCCGATGGAGATCATGAACAGGACCAGGCCGGTAATGGCCAGGACCGTGGATGCCGTCAGTTGCTGGGTTTGCAGCACGATGCCGGAATCGAGGATGAAGGCCATCAGCAGCGCCGCCGGCAGCACGTTCAGGCATGACCCGCGCGCCAGGACCGCCACCACGATGCCGAAATAGCCGAAATTATTGGCAATGCCGCCTTGCAGGCGATGGACGGTGCCCGCGACCTCGGACACGCCGGCCAGGGCGGCCAGCGCGCCCGACAGCAGCATGACCGCCACGATGCGCGCCCGCACCGGTATTCCGGCGTAGCGCGCGGCCTCGGGATTCGCGCCGCTGATCCGGACCTCATAGCCCCAGCGGGTGCGGTCCAGCGTCGCTGCCAGGATCGCCACCACCGCCAGAGCCAGCGGGAAGCCCCAATGGACGACGCCCCAGAGGTCGGGGATGGCGACCGGCAGCCGCGCGGTCGACGCCAGGGCGCCGGTCACGCGGTCATGCCATGGTCCGACCGCCAAGTATGATGTCAGCAGCGCCGCGACGAAATTGAGCAGCAGGGTGGTGATGATCTCGTTCACGCTGGCATAGGCCCGGGCCAGGGTCGGGACCAGGATCCACGCCATGCCGCACAGCACGCCGCAGAATGTCATCAGCGGCAGGACCAGCAGGGCTGGCCCATGCACGAACAGGCCGATCCCGGCGGCGCCGATCGCCCCGGCGTAGAACTGGCCCTCCGCGCCGATGTTCCAGATGCCGATCCGGCTGGTGACGGTGACGGCGGCACCCGTCAGCATCAGCGGCGTCATGAACAGGGCCAGATCCTCCAGCCCGAAGCGCGACCCGACGGTGGAGCGCACGACCAGTTCGGCCAGCAGCGCCGGGTCGCGTCCCGACAGGGCCAGGAACAGGGTGGTCAGCAGCAGCGCCGCGATGACGGCGCCCGCCCGCCATATCAGCAGGCGCGTCGGGGAAACCGAGGGCAGGCGCTGGACGATGCGGGCCATCAGGTCGTCCCCCCTGTATGCGCGGCGGTGCGGCCGCCCATCAGCAGGCCGATGGTTTCCATGTCCGCCGTCGCGGCGTCGATCGTGGCCATCAGGCGGCCCTGGAACAGGATCCCGATCCGGTCGGCCACGTTCAGCAGTTCCTCCAGATCCTCCGACACCAGGACGATGGCGACGCCCCGGTCGCGCAGGTCGGTCAGGTAGCCCAGGACGGTCGCGATCGCCCCGATATCCAGCCCCCGGCTGGGGTAGGCGGCGACCAGGATCCGATCGGCGATCCGGATCTCGCGCCGGGCGACCAGGCGTTGCTGGTTGCCGCCGGACAGGTTGCGGATCGGCATGGCGTAATCGGGAATGCGGACGGCGGCCGCGTCGGCGATCTGGCGCGCCAGGGCCTGCGCCGCGCGGGGGGCATAGCCGCCGCGCCCGCCGATCGGCGGGCGATCATATTCACGCAGCGCCATGTTGTCGGCGATGTCCAGCGACGGGGCCAGACCGCTGCGGAGCCGGTCCTCGGGGATGTGACCGATGCCGGCGCGCGCGAAATGCGCGGGGTCGGGCGTCGCGACCGGGACGCCGTCCAGCAGGATGTCGCCGGCGTCGGGGGCCAGCAGGCCCGTCAGCACCTGCGTCAGTTCGCGCTGGCCGTTTCCCGCGACGCCGGCGATGCCCAGGATTTCCCCGCCGTGCAGGTCCAGCGTCACGTCACGCAGGGTTTCGATCCCCCGTTCGTCGCGGGTGGTGACGTGGCGCAGGCCCAGGGCCGGCCGGGCCGCCACCGGGGCGGCGCCGGGCGGACGGGCGCGCAGGTCGCGGCGGACGATGTCGCGCCCCACCATGGTCCGGGCCAGCATCGCGGGCGTGCAGTCAGCCGTCGCGAAGGTGCCGATCTTGCGGCCGCCGCGCAGGATGCTGATCCGGTCCGAGATGTCCATGACCTCGTCCAGCTTGTGACTGATGAGGATGACGGCGTTGCCCTGGGCGCGGAAAACCTGCAGGGCGCGGAACAGGTCGCGCGCCTCGGTGGGCGTCAGGACCGCCGTGGGCTCGTCCAGGATCAGCAGCCGGGCCTGGCGCGCCAGCACGCGCAGGATTTCGACCCGCTGCTGTTCGCCCGCCGACAGATCGGCGATCCGGGCGTCGGGCCGGACGGCGAAGCCGAACCGTTCGGACAGGGCGCGGGTGCGGGCCTCCAGCACGCGGGTCGAGGCCCGGGGGGGCGTGTCGCGCCAGCCCAGATGGATATTTTCGGCCACAGTGAAGGCCTGCACCAGCTTGAAATGCTGATGCACCATGCCGATGCCGGCTCGGATCGCCTCCTGCGGCGAGGCCAGGCGTTGGGCGTAGCCGTCCAGCACGATCTCGCCCGCGTCGGGCTGATAAATGCCGGTGACGATGTTCATCAGCGTGGATTTGCCCGCGCCGTTTTCGCCCAGCAGGGCGTGGATCTCGCCCGGTCGGACGTCCAGGCTGACATCCGCGTTAGCGATCACGCCGGGGAAATATTTCGAGATCCCCATAAGCTGGAGGATCGGCGGCGTGCCGGGCGGCAGCGGCGGCGCTTCGCCGGAGGATGGTGCGTCAGTCAAGGCCGCTGACCCCTTCCACCGCCCAGTCCCATTGGTAGATATGGTCGTCGTCCATCGTGGCGCCGGCGGGCACCCTGACCCGCCCGGCGGCATCGCGGATCGGGCCCTGGAACGGGTTGTAGCCGCCCAGGATGCGCGCGCGCATGGCATCGGCCTGCCGTGCGATGTCGGGTGGCACGCTGCTACCCCATGTGTCGCGGTCCACGCCGTGGCCCAGCGGCAGGAAGCAGGGTGCCGCCCGCCAGGTGCCCGCCAGACGCCGGCGGACCTGTTCGACATAGAATGCCCGGAAATCGAGCATGACCGAGCTGACATAGGCGTCGGGGCCGTATTGCCGCATGTCGGTGTTCCACATCGCCGCCTTGATGCCGCGTTGCTGGGCCACGCGCAGATAGGCGGGTTCGTCCATGATGCCGCACAGGAAGTCGCACCCGTTTTCGGCCAGGGCGGTGCCCGCCTGCGTCGCCGCCTGCGGGTCGAACCAGGCGTTGATCGAGATGGCCTGCAAGCTCACCGCCGGATTGACCGCGCGCGCGCCCAGCAGCACCGCATTGGCCCCTGCATAGACCGAGGGAATCGGGAACGAGCCGACGAAGCCGATCCGGTTGGTCCGGGTCATCAGACCGGCCGCGATGCCGATGATGTAGCTGGCGTACCAATGGGTGATGTAATGCCAGCCCAGATTGCCGGTGACGGTGTGGCCGTCGCATTCCATGAAGGCGACTTCGGGCGCCCGGTCGGACACGTCGCGGATGAAATCGCCATAGTTCGAGGTCGCGATGACCATCTGCGCGCCCTCGGCGACGAACTGGCGGAAGATGCGCGTCGCGTCGGCGGAATAGGGGATGCTTTCGACATAGACGGTGCGCAGGCGCGGAAAGGCCTGCCGGACGGCCAGTACGCCCTGGTTATGCGCGGCGGTCCAGCCGCCGTCGGTGATCGGGCCGGTATGGCCGAAGGCGATCAGCGCGTCGGCCTCGGCCACCGGGGGCAGGAGGCGTGGCGCCGCTGTTGCCCGTAATGGCGCCGGGCGCAGCAGGGCGGACCCTGCCGCCCCGGCGGCCAGCCCCAGCATGCGGCGTCGCGGCGTCAGAAGCCGCCCCCGCGGCATCCGGCTGGTCATGCGCGATTCGGAACGATCATCTGTTCGTCTTCCCCCCGTTTGCACTGCGCGCCGGTCTGGTCAGGCCCCCGCCAGATCGCCGGCCCGTACGCGGTGGATGCCGTGCCCGCCCAATGTGCGCCAGGTGGCGTCGGGCGCGGGCGCGATCCCACGACAGGCATCTTCGATCACGAACGTATCGAAACCAAGGGCCTTTGCGTCGAGGGCGGTGAAGGCCACGCAATAATCCAGTGCCAGGCCGGCGATGAGGACGCGGCGTATTCCCATGCCCGATAGCCAGTATTCCAGACCGGTGCGGGTGACGCGGTCGTTGTCGAGAAAGGCGGAATAGCTGTCGACGTGCGGCGCGCGGCCCTTGCGGACGACCAGTCCGATCCGCGTCTGGTCCAGATCCGCCGCCAGATCCGCCCCGCGCGTGCCGGCGATGCAATGGTCCGGCCAGCTTCCGGCCGGGGCCGCGTTGCGGGGGTGGGTACTGGCGAAGGACGCGTGGCCGCGCGGATGCCAGTCCTGGCTGGCGGCCTGCTGGCCGAAGGGCAGGCGCGTCAGATGGTTGATGACCGGAATGACCGCGTCGCCGTCCGGCACCGCCAGCGGGCCGCGCGGCAGGAAATCGTTCTGCACGTCGATGATCAGAAGGGCGTCGTGACCGGTGATCTGGATCATTGTCGGCCTCGGTTGGATGGCGGCGATGGAACATTGCGGTGATGGAACAGGGATGGCACGGTTTTGGCCGCCGGGCTATCGGGAAGCAACCGACCGGCGTGGAGGGATGCGGGGCATGGCCGAACGGATGCGGCCGGCGCATGCGCGCGCGCCGGCAGGGGAGACCGCCGACGGTGCCGGTCATGGTGCCGGTCATGGGAATGGCTGGTACCCGCTGATGCTGTCGATGGATCTGGAAGAGGGGACAGTGGCTGGCTGCACGGTGCTGGGCCGCGACCTGGTCGTCTGGCGCGACGCCGGCGGGCAGGCGCATGTCTGGGACGACCGTTGCCCGCATCGGGGCATGCGGTTCAGCCTGGGGATCGTGCGCGCCGGCATGCTGGCGTGCCTGTATCATGGATGGCGGTTTGGTCCGGACGGGCGATGCGCCCATATTCCCGCCCATCCCGAATTGTCGCCCCCGCCGACATTGCGCGCTGATCCACTGACCGCGGCGGAGCGGGACGGGCTGGTCTGGGTGGCCTTGGGCGACGCGCCCGCGCATGGCCCCGCCACCGGCGTGTCGGCACCATGCGTACCCGTTCGGTCGCTGGCGGTGGATGCCCCGGCGCAGGAGGTGGCGCGGGCCATCGGCCTGCCGGCAGGCAGCCGGGCGGGCGGCCTGGACCGTGACATCGACGGGCTGGTGCTGGCGGCGGTGCTGCCGGTCGACCGGGCGCGCAGCATGCTGCATCTGCTGGTCATCAGGCCGGCGGGTGTCGGCACGGATCGGGATCGGCGAAGGCGGGTGGCGGTATGGGGGCAGGATCTGCGCGACCGGCTCGAAGGCGCGTGGGCGGCGGCATGACCGATCTCGTGCTGCCCGATCTTGTGCTGCACGACGACGTGTTGGACGAAAATTGCTATCGCGTCCGCCTGTTCCTGTCGCTGCTGGGACACCGGGCCCGGACGGTCGCGGTGAATGTCGTGCCGGGCGGCGCGCAGGACAGCCCGGCCTTCCGCGCCATCAGCCCGGCGGGAATACTGCCCGTCCTGCGGATCGCGGGCGTCGATGTCTGCGGCGCGGGGGCGGCGCTGCTGGTGCTGGCGCACGAGTCAGGAGGGCACGGGTCAGGGACGTGGCTGCCGCGCGATCCGGCCGGCTTCGCGGAGGTCGCGCACTGGCTGGCGTTCGCGGGTGGGCCGCTGACGGCTGCGGTGCGGGCGCGCCGGGTCTTCCTGTTCGGCGAACCGGGTGACCGCGACGGATTGCGTCGTCAGGGGGCAGCCGCCCTGCGGATCATGGAGGACCACCTGGCCCTGCGCTGGCTGGACGGCAGACCCTGGTTCGCGGGTGACGGCCCCACAGTGGCGGATGTCGCCCTGTTTCCGTCCTTCGCCCTCTGCCGGGACTGGGAAGTCGGGCATGAAGCCTTCCCCGCGCTGCGGCGCTGGATGCGCCGCATGCGCGCGCGACCCGGCTTCGTCACCATGCCCGGCATTCCCGATCCGGGCCTGTTCTGACCGGGGCGATCATGTCGTTTGCGGATATGTCCGCGATAGGGCAGGCGTGCCAGGGCACGTGGCCGGAATGCCGGTATTAAAAATCTTTTCATGCTGTAGAAGCAAATTTCTGGAGATCTGTCACCGAGGACTCCCCCACGCGCATGGCAGCCATAAGAAACCGCTCGCAGGTCTCATGCGTCAATGACGGGAGACCTGGTCCTGTCCACAGGGACGACGGACGCGCCGAACAGTAGCGGAGACATTCCATGCGCCTTCTGCCCGCCCTTGCAGCAACACTTCTGATGAGCAGCCCCCTTCTTGCCCATGCGGCCGGGCCGGACTCGCAGACCGCCTCGGGGCATGCCGATATCCTGGTCAAGAGCGACCATTCCTGGAACGGTGTCGCTTACCAGCATTATCCGGCCACGCCCCCGCAACTGACGGTCCTGCGTCTGACGATCCCGCCGCACACGGCACTGCCGTGGCATATTCATCCCGTTCCGAACGCGGGCTATGTCCTGGCGGGGCAATTGACGATTCAGGATCGCGCCACGGGTAAGGAGCAGACGTTCCATACCGGCGAAGCCTTCACCGAAAGCGTGAACGACCCCCATCGCGGTGTCTCGGGCAATGAACAGACCGTCCTGATCCTGACCTATTCCGGCACGAAAGGCACACCGACATCGGTGCCGCTGAAGGGAGAGAAAACGGAATACTGACGTCGGGACAGTGACGTATGGAGGGACGATTCGAGAAAATATACGAATATCAAATCATATTTTCAAACGTCATCTCGGTCGGCGACAATCGGAACCACCCATCGTCCGGTTCGTTGTTTTCGGACATGGAGTGTGGAGATAAGCATGGAAGATTCCAATGATCGTTCCGGCCTGCCGCGCGGCATAGACCATGTCGGCGTGACGGTTTCCGACATCGATGCAGCCATTCGGTTTCTCGAGCGGGCTTTCGGTGCCGTGCCGCTGTACCGCAACGTCACGCCCGACCATCCGCAGAAAGGGCCGGAAACGGAAAAGACGCTCGGCCTCGCCGAGGGGACGGTCGTGCGTGAAATGTGCATGGTGGCCCTGGGGACCGGACCTTGCATCGAACTCTTTGAAATGCACGGACCGGACCAGCGTCCTGCCGTGCGTCCGTGCGATTTCGGCGTCCAGCATTTCGCCGTCTATGTCGATGACATCGAGGCAGGCTGCAGGCGTTTCACCGCGGCTGGCGGCACGTTGCTGACCCAGCCGCAGAAGCAGCCTTCGCTCGAGGAAGGACCCGGAAATTTTTTCTGTTATGGGCAGGCGCCATGGGGAATGATCATTGAATTGCTGGCTACGCCCAGTCGCGAACATTTCGATGCGGTGTCGCCCGAGAAACGCTATCAGCCGCCGCCGAGGCAGGCAGGATGATACGTATCGCCATTCTTGCCGGGTTCGTTTCGTCTGCCTGGATGATCGGACCTGCCCGCGCGGACACTCCTCCGCCACGTCCGACGATGTGGTACTGGCATAACTGGACGGATCATGCGGGCGTCAGCCACATGACGAAATGTCCGGTTCGTGACTTTGATCTCAAGACCATGTCGAAACCTGCCGGTCCCCAATGGCAGGACAGGATGAAGAACGAGCACGGCCAGGTGATCTTTACCGTGCAACCGGCGCACTGGAACGGCGCGTGGCATCCCGATCCGAAGGTACAGTGGATCATACCGCTCAGTGGCGCGTGGTATGTCACGGCCATGGACGGCCACAAGGTTGTCATGGGACCGGGAGACGTGTCTGTGGGTGAAGACCAGCTCAGCCGGAAGGATCAGCAGGGCCATGTCGGGCACGATGCCGGAAATGTCGGTGACGGACCGGCGGAATTGATGGTCATTCAGACGGATGAAACGCCCACGACCGACCGGCCTTGCCGATTCAGGTAGACAGACACGGTTCCCACTCCTGTGATTTCCGAAATGCCGAGGGCGCGGCGCGCTCGACCGCGGTACGGCGTTTATGGCTGATCGGCGTCCGGGCGGCGGGGGCGGCGGGTGACCAGGAGCTGGTTGATGCGGAATCCTTCGACGTCGACGACTTCGAACAGGAAATGCGCGGCTTCGACCCGGTCGGCCTTGCGGGCCATGCGGCGCAGGCGATGCATGACGAAACCGCCGATCGTATCGAAGTTATGGCCGTCGGCGAGGGCGGCGATGCCCAGTTCGCGGGTCACGTCGCCGATGGGCGCGGCGCCGTCGATCAGCCATGAATTTTCATCCCGGCGGACGATCGCCTGTTCCTCGAACGGGTTGGCCAGCCCGTCCATCAGCGCGCCCATGATATCCTTGAACGTGATCAGCCCGACGACCAGCCCGTATTCGTTGACGATCAAGGCGAAGCCCGCGCCATGGGTGTCGAACTGCGCCAGCGTGTCCCACAGATTGAGCGTATCGGGCAGGGACAGCACGTCGCGGCGCATGCGGTAGATCTGGCCCGACGCCGGCAGGCTGGTGCCGGCGGGCTCGGTCACCGGCCCGTCCTCGACCACCGCGGCCAGCACGTCCTCGGCCCGGATCGAGCCGATGACGTTGTCCAGCCCGCCATCGCAGAGCGGATAGCGCGAATAGGGGCGGACGCGGACCTTGTCGCGCTGGATTTCGGCGCTTTCCTGTACGTCGAGGAACACGATCTCGTCCCGCGGGGTCATGGCTGAGGTGACAGAACGATCCTGCAGGCCCAGCACGTTCTGGATCATCTGGTGTTCCTGCTCCAGCAGGATGCCCGATGCCGTGCCGGCCGCCAGGATCGCGCGCAGGTCCTCGGGCGTCACGGGATCAACCGCCGATGCCGCCGGGATCTTCAGCGCGCGGAGGATGACGTCCGAGATCTTGGAGAAGATCCAGACCGACGGATAGAGCACGCGTAGCGCCAGCGCGGGGAACCAGCCGATGGCCAGGGCCACGCGGTCCGGCGCGTTCATCGCGATCCGCTTGGGCAGCAGGTCGGCGAACAGCACGAACAGGCCCGTCACCACCAGGAACGAGACGGTGGAGGCGATATGCCCGGCCAGAGCCTCCTCGAGGCCGAACGATTGCAGGATCTGGGCCAGCGGCGGCGTGATCAGTTCGCTGCTGATGACGCCGCCCAGCACGCCGACCGCGTTCAGGCAGATCTGCAGGACGGTCATCACCTGGCCGCTGTTGCGGCGTAGGCGCAGGAAATTGACCGCGCGGGCGTCGCCGGCCTCGGCACGGGTACGCAGCCGGACCTCGCGTGCCGCCGCGAACGAGATTTCCGAGAGCGAGATCAGGATGCTGACGGCGATCAGCAGGACGATGGCGACCAGGCCGCCCAGCAGGATCACGACCGGCCCCCCCGGACGGCGCCATGCCGCGTCGCGGGCAAGAGGGCAGGACGGGACGGGAGGGGGGGACGGACGGTCCCGGTGATGGAATGGGGCATGCGGTGCGCAGCGTAGCGCATCTTTCGTCTCCGCCGCCAGCCACGGCAGGGTTGCCGCGCGGCCTGCTATACCGGCGGCAGGCCCGCCAGTTCGCGCCACCCGGCCTCGTCCAGCGTGTCGATGCCCAGTTCCGCCGCCTTGCGCGCCTTGGAACCCGCATCGGTGCCCAGCACGACCAGGTCCGTCTTCTTCGACACGCTGTCGGTCACGCGCGCGCCCAGGCGTTCGGCCACTGCCTTGGCTTCGGGGCGGGACATGGTCACAAGCGTGCCGGTGAAGACGATGGTCCGGCCGGACAGGGTGCCCTCGGCCGGGGCCTGCTCGTCCTCGATGGTCGTCAGCATGGCCGTCAGGTCGTGCAGGGTGGCGATATTGTGATCTTCCAGGAAGAAGGCCGCCAGTTCGTCGGCAATGGCCGACCCGATCCCGGTGATCGATCCCAGCGCCAGCCGTTCGTCAGATCCCACCGTCGTGGCGCGCCGCATCTGCTCGAACCAGTTGGCATACGATCCATAATGCCGCGCCAGCAGCCGTGCGTTGCTGGCACCGATCCGGCGGATACCCAGCGCGTAGATGAAGCGCGCCAGCCCGATCGTCTGCCGGGTCCGGATCGCCGCCGTCAGGTTGCGCGCGGACAGCGGACCCCAGCCTTCGCGCCGGGCGATGTCGCCCTCATGGCCGGGCAGGCGGAAAATGTCCGCCGGTGTCTGCAGCAAGCCGTCGGCATGGAATTCGGTGATGGTGCGTTCGCCCAGCCCGTCGATGTCGAAGGCGTCGCGCGACACGAAATGGATCAGCCGTTCCACCACCTGCGCCGGGCAGGTCAGGCCGCCGGTGCAGCGCCAGACGACCTCGCCCGGCGGACGCTCGGCCCGGGAATGGCAGATGGGGCATTCGTGGGGGAAGACGAACGGTTCGCCACGGGGCGGGTCGCCGGCGACGGGCGGCACCACCCCCAGCACCTGCGGAATGACATCGCCCGCGCGTTGGATCTGTACCAGATCGCCCGGACGGACGTCCTTGCGGGCGATCTCGTCCTCGTTATGCAGGGTGGCGCGGGTGACGATGACGCCGCCGACATTCACCGGCTCCAGGGTCGCGACAGGCGTCAGGGCACCCGTGCGGCCGACCTGGATATCGATGCGAAGCAGGCGCGTGATCGCCTGTTCGGCGGGGAACTTCCATGCGATTGCCCAGCGCGGCGCACGACCGACGAAGCCCAGCCGGTCCTGCAGCGCCAGATCGTCGATCTTGTACACGATGCCGTCGATATCGTATTCGAGGCCCGAGCGTTCGCGGGCGATGTCGTCCATGAAGGATTCGGCGGCGGCCGCGCTCTCGACCAGGCGCGACAGCGGGTTGACCGCGAAACCCCACTGGCGCAGGCGCTCCAGATAGTTCCAGTGCGTGTCCGCGATCCGGCCGCTGGCGAATCCCTGCGCATAGGCGAACAGCGACAGCGGGCGGCGGGCGGTGATCGCCGGGTCCAGCTGGCGCAGCGACCCGGCCGCCGCATTGCGCGGGTTGGCGAACAGCTTCTGCCCAGCAGCAGCCTGGTCGGCGTTGATGGCCAGGAAGGCGGGTTTGGACAGGAAGACTTCGCCCCGGATCTCGATCAGCGCGGGGGCATCGCCCTTCAGCCGCAGCGGCAGGTCGCGCAAGGTCCGCAGATTGGCGGTGACGTCCTCGCCCTCGGTCCCGTCGCCCCGGGTGGTGCCACGGACGAAACGGCCGTTTTCATAGGTCAGGCTGATCGACAGGCCGTCGATCTTGGGTTCCGCGACGAAGCGCAATGCCTGGGTCCGGTCCTCGTCCAGGCCCAGGAAGCGGGCGGCGCGGGTGACGAAGGATTCGAAATCCGCGCGGTCGAACACGTTGTCCAGCGACAGCATGGGCACCAGGTGCCGGTGCCGTCCGAAGGCGGCCGCGGGGGCCGCGCCGATCCGCAGCGACGGGCTGTCGTCGCGGCGCAGGGAGGGGAAGAGGGCCTCGACCTCGGCATTGCGGCGGCGCAGCGCGTCGTACTGCGCGTCGGTGACCGCGGGGGCATCGTCCTCGTAATAGGCGCGGTCCAGGCGCCGGATCTCGTGGGCCAGGCGCTCCAGCTCGGCACGGGCCTGGTCCTCGGTCAGGGTGGCGGCATCCAGCGTGGCCGGATCCGGCGTGGTGGCGGGGGACATGGCGTTCTCAACCCTGCAGAAGACTGTCGGCGGCCGCCCGCGCGGCCTCGGTTATGATATCGCCGGCCAGCATGCGGGCGATTTCCTCGCGGCGCTCGGCCGCCGGCAGCGGTTCGGCGCGGGTTTCCGTCCGTCCCTTCACGACCGATTTGCTGATCCGCAGATGGGCGTTGCCGCGGGCCGCGACCTGCGGGCTGTGGGTGACGACCAGCACCTGCACATCCTGGCCCACTCGCGACAGCCTGTCGCCGATGGCCGAGGCCGTGGCCCCGCCGACGCCCGAATCGACCTCGTCGAACACCAGGGTCGGCACCGCGGAGCGTCCGGCCAGCACGACCTTGAGCGCCAGCATCAGGCGCGACAATTCGCCGCCCGACGCCACCTTGGCCAGCGGGCCGGGGGGCTGGCCGGGGTTTGCGGCGATCTGGAAGGCGGCCTGTTCCCGCCCGCGCACGTTCCAGGCCTCGGGCGCCAGCGGTACCAGCGAGACGAAGAAACGCGCGCGTTCCAGCCGCAGGGGGCGCAGTTCCGCCGTGACGGCCTGCTCCAGGCGGCGGGCGGTCTTTTCCCGCACGGCGGTCAGGGCCTGCGCGGCGGCCTCGAAGCGGGTGCGGGTGTCCCGCATCGTGGCCTCCAGCGCGCCGATGCGGGCATTGCCCGAATCCAGTGCCGCCAGCCGGCTGGTGAAGGCGGCCAGCAGGCCCGGCAGTTCGGGGACCGACACGCCGTGCTTGCGTGCGGCGGCCCGCAGGGCGAACAGCCGTTCCTCGGTCTGTTCCAGCAGGCGGGGATCGCCTTCGGACTCCGCGGCGAGGCGCGAGAGCATCGTTTCGGCCTCGGCCAGGGCCTCCTCGGCGCGTTCCAGCGCGGCGAGGGCGTCCTGCGCCATGGCCTGCTGTTCGGCGCCCGGCTGATCGGACCCGTCCGCGGTCCCCGGTGCGGGCAGCAGGCGCTGCAAGGTGCGGCTGGCATTGCGCAAGGCGGCCGCGGGCCCGCTGGCACGCCGGTCGCGCGGCGTCAGGTCGGCCAGGGCCGCGGCGATGGCTTCGGCGCGCCGTTCGCCCTGCTGCAGGGACTGGCGCAGGCCGGCCAGGTGCGTTTCCTCATCCTCCTGCGGGGCCAGGGCCGACAGGTCGTCCACCGACTGGCGCAGCCAGTCTTCCTCGCGCGCCGCGCTTTCCATCGCGGCGCGGGCGGCGGCGAGCGCGGCCGTGGCTTCGATCCAGGCGCGGTAGGCCGCCGCCGTGTCGTCGCGCAGCGCCTGCGGTACGCCGAACGCATCCAGAAGGTCCAGATGGGTGGACTGGTCGGCCAGCCCCATCTGTTCGTGCTGGCCCTGGATTTCGACCAGCAGTGCCGCCGCCCGACGCAGCAGGTTCACGCCCGCCGGCTGGTCGTTGATATAGGCGCGGGACCGACCGTCGGCGGCGACGATCCGGCGCAGGACGATCGGTTCGCGCGGATCGTCGATCAGGATGCCCTGTTCGCCCAGCAGGGCGTGCAGCGGATGGTCGGGCGCGATTTCGAAGCATGCGGACACGCTGGCCTGCTCGGCGCCGGCGCGGACCAGGCCGGCACTGGCGCGGTCGCCCAGCGCCAGGCCCAGACTGTCCAGCAGGATGGACTTGCCCGCGCCGGTTTCGCCCGTCAGCACGGTCAGGCCGGGGGAAAAAGGCAGATCGAGCTTCTCGATCAGAACGACGTCCCGGATCGAGAGGCGGGTCAGCATGGGAAGGGAGCGCGCGGGAGGGGGCGGGACCGCACGCGGATCAGAAGACCGCGTGCCACGCGCGGGAGAAGAAGCCGCGCCGCGCCGGCCCGCCATGGTCGTGCTGGGGGGAGACCGGAACCGGCATGTCGGCGGCCAGCAGATGTTCGCTGCGCAGCATGTTGTAGCTGTAGCGGTACCATTTGCTGCCGGGATAATTGTAGGACAGCACCGACGCCGAGCGGCGCGCCTGCTCCGTCAGGCCCAGGTCCAGATAGACCTCGACCAGTCGCTCCAAGGCCTCGGGGACATGGTTCGTGGTCTGGAAATCCTGGATCACGCGCTGGTAGCGATTGACCGCGGCCTCGTAATTGCGCTGCTGCTGGTAGAAGCGGCCGACGAGCATTTCCTTGCCGGCCAGATGGTCGCGGCAGAGATCGATCTTGAGCTGGGCATCACGGGCGTAGGGCGATTGCGGGAAGCGGGTGACGACCTCTTCCAGCGCGTTCATCGCCTCGACGGTGCCCTGCTGATCGCGCTGCACGTCGGCCACCTGTTCGTAATAGCACAGGGCACGAAGATAGAAGGCGTAGGCGGCGTCGGGACTGGTCGGATGCAATTCCAGGAAGCGGTCCAGCTGCTGCACGGCATCAGGATATTTATCCTGCAGATAGTCGGCGTAGCCTTCCATCAGCTGCGCGTTGGCCGTGTATCCCGAGTAGGGATAATTCTGCTGCAGGACCTCGAACTCGGCGGCGGCAAGCGGGTAGCGTTGGCTGCGCAGGGCGTCGATCCCGTTATTGTAGAGCGTGTCGGCCGACGCCATCCGGGATACCATCTCGTCCGCGGATTTCTTGCTGGCGCAGGCCGCAAGCACCAGCATTACGGAAAGCGAGGCATATCGGACGGCACGACGGCCTGTCGGACGGTCAGCGAAGGGGAATCGAAATCTGCGCAATGACATGCCGGCTCTTCCAGTTCGGTCTGCCTTATATCATGCGGCGGGCCGGGGTGAAGGCCGTGTTGTCGTTTTCGTTGCGGGTCGGATCGAATTTGCCGGTCATGCCGCCACGCGCAGGGCCTGCGCCTGGGGGGCGCGAGTCCGGATGCGCCACGCGCCGCGATCGGCGAACAGCGTCCGCAGCAGCCGGTTGTTCAGGGCATGACCGGATTTGTGACCCGTGAACAGGCCGGTGAGGACGCCCCCGGCCAGGTACAGGTCGCCGATCGCATCGATCATCTTGTGACGGACGAATTCGTCAGGACGGCGCAGTCCGGTCGGGTTGAGGACGGCATCGCCGTCGACCACGATCGCATTGTCCAGCGATCCGCCGCGCGCCAGGCCTGCGGCATGTAGCGCCTCGATTTCCTGGCGCAGGGTGAAGGTCCGGCAATTGGCGAGGTCCCGCCGGAAGACCTGCCGGTCGAAGCGCATGGCGAAGGTCTGCGCGCCGATCGCAGAGGCGGAAAAATCGATCGACATCGTCATCGACAATCCGGCCTCGCGCCCCGGGCGCAGTTCGGCGAAGGCATCACCGTCGGCGACGCGGACCGGGCGCAGGATCTCGATGACCGTGCGGGGGGCGGTCTGCTCCACATGCCCCGCGCAGTCGAGCAGGAAGACGAAATCGGCGGCCGAACCGTCGAAGACCGGAACCTCGGGCCCATCAAGGTCGACATAGGCATTGTCGATGCCGCCCGCCGACAATGCGGACATCAGATGTTCTATCGTCGCGACCCGCAGGGCGGGATCGTGCGGATCGGCGATGACGGTGCTGAGGCGGGTGTCCGCGACATGGTCGAACCGGGCCGGAATGCTGCGCCCGTCCATGTCGATGCGTCGGAAGACGATGCCGGTATGTTCCGGTGCCGGGTGCAGGGCCAGGGCGATTCGCCGCCCCGTATGCAGGCCGGTCCCGACGCAGGAAATGGACTGGCGCAGCGTCTGCTGGCGTGCCGTGCGCGGAAGGGGGCGGCTGGTGCCGTCGCGGCCCGGCATGTCGGCGGTGGTGGTGCTGTCGGCGGAAATCGGGCCGCGGTTGGATGTTACCACCGAGGTTGCCAGCATACCGTCCATCTGCGTCCCCTGCGTTGATTATTGTTCAGCCGTTACAGGAACGACAGTTTGATCTCTAACGGGAACGCCGGTCTGCGGCCAGTCAATCATTATTGCCGTCTGTTACGGCGTAACATATTGATAAAGAAAGAGATAAACCCGTAATGCCCAGGGTGGGCACTACGGGTCAGAAGGGGCTCAGGGCTGGCGGCGCAGGAAGGCCGGAATGTCCAGTCCGACCTCGTCGGCCGAGGCCTGCCGCACGGCCGCGGCGGGTTCGTGCTCCGGCAGGGCGGGTTCGGCGCGCGGGGCCTCCTGCGCCGGGGCGGCGCTCCGGCGCAGCACGCCGGTGACGATGTTGAACAGGCTGTTGCCGCGCTGGGGCGCGGGATGTGTCTCCTCGGGACGCGGCGCCTCGGAAAACAGGGGCGAACGCGGCGACGGGCGGGCGCCCTGCTGCGCCACCCGATGCGGCACCGAATTGGGCGACGGCGCCCCGACGGGCGCCGAATTGAGGAAATTCGGCGCCTGGTGGCGCGGCGAGGGGGACTGCGCCGCGGCCAGCGCGGCTTCGGTCGCCGCCGGGTCGTCCTGGACCGGGGCGGCCTGCGTCGCATCGGGCGTGGCCGGCGCGGCCTCGGGGTGACCCGGCTCGGCCATGCGGATCGGCGGGGTGTCGATGCCGGTCGCGACGACCGAAACCCGGATGCAGCCGTTCAGCGTGGGATCGATCGCCGAGCCGAAGATGATGTTGGCGTCGTCGGCGACTTCCTCGCGGATGCGGTTGGCGGCCTGGTCGACTTCGTACAGCGTCATGTCCTCGCCACCCGTGATGTTGATCAGCAGGCCGCGCGCGCCCGCCATCGACGTGTCTTCCAACAACGGGTTGGAAATCGCGTCTTCGGCGGCGGAAATGGCGCGATTCTCGCCTTCGGCCTCGCCGGTGCCCATCATCGCCTTGCCCATCTCGGCCATCACGGTCCGGATGTCGGCGAAATCGAGATTGACCAGGCCGGGCGCCATCATCAGGTCGGTCACGCCGCGCACGCCCATGTAAAGGACATTGTCGGCCATCTTGAACGCATCCTTCCAACTGGTGCGCTCATTGGCCAGGCGGAAGAGGTTCTGGTTGGGAATGACGATCAGCGTGTCGACGAATTGCTGCAGTTCCGCAATGCCGCTGTCGGCGGATTTGGACCGGCGCGCCCCTTCGAACGTGAAGGGCTTGGTGACGACGCCGACCGTCAGGATGCCGCGTTCGCGGGCCATGCGCGCGATCACCGGGGCCGCGCCGGTTCCCGTGCCGCCGCCCATGCCGGCGGTGATGAAGACCATGTGCGCCCCGTCGAGATGCCGGGCGAGTTCGTCCGCCGCCTCCTCGGCCGCCGCGCGGCCGATTTCGGGCTTCGCCCCGGCGCCCAGGCCCTGCGTCAGGTGCGGGCCCAGCTGAATCCGGCGATCCGCCTTGCTGTGCGACAATTGCTGCGCGTCGGTGTTCGCCACCACGAATTCCACGCCCTGCAACTGGGACTGGATCATGTTGTCGACCGCATTCGTGCCACCGCCCCCGACGCCGATCACGGTGATGCGCGGCGTGAAGTCCGAATGATTTTGCTGCGGGATGGAGAGGTTGAGGGTCATGGGCGTCTCCCGGGACGAGGCGTATGAGTACGATTCAGATTCATAAGAGCGGGGTTGGCGATTCGGGCGTTTTTCAGGGGGCTATTTGAATCATTTTATCACACCCTGTCGCGTATGAATTCGACGATGCGGCGCAACATTCCAGGTGCGCGGGGTTCGGCGAAATCGATGTCGCCCAGCGCGCCGCCCGCGCCCGCCGCCCAGGCCAGCAATCCGGCCGACGTCGCGAAGGACGGCCAGGCCGCCGGATCTTCGGGCAGGCCGCGGATTCCGGTCGGCCGGCCCAGGCGGACCTGGCGGTTCAGGATGCGCGCGGCCATGTTGCCCACGCCGTCCAGCAGGGATGCGCCGCCGGTCAGGACGACGCGTCCGTCGGTGGCCCGGCCCACGCCGGCGGATTCCAGCCTGTCGCGCACCATTTCGAGTGTTTCCTCGATTCGTGGACGAATGATTGAAACCACCTTGGATCGGGAAATATTGACGAATTGATGGTCATCGTCACCGATCAGCTGCACCGGCAGAAGGTCCAGGTCGTCGTCGGCGGACAGTTCGGCCGAGCCGTACATGGTCTTGAGCCATTCCGCGCTGTCGATCGATGTCGACAGCACATGCGCGATGTCGCGGGTGACGTGCTGCCCGCCCACCGGCAGGCAGGCGGTGTGCAGCAACTGCCCTTCGCCGAAGATGGCGATCGAGGTCGTGCCGCCGCCCATGTCCACCACGGTCACGCCCAGGTCGCGTTCGGCGGCGTCCAGCACCGACAGGCCCGACGCCAGCGGAGCGGAGACCAGTTCCTCGATCTTCAGTTCCGCGCGCGACAGCACCGTCTCCAGGTTGCGCAGCGCGGTGGTCGAGGCATCGATGACATGCAGCCGCGAGGTCAGCTGGTCGCAGAGATGGCCACGCGGATCGGCGACGCCGGCCGTTTCGTCCACCGAGAAATCGAGCGGCAGCGTGTGGATCGTCGAGCGTCCCTCGCTCATCGCGCGCATCCGGCCCTCGGTCACCACGCGGCGGACGTCGGATTCCGTGATCTCGCGCCCGCCGACGGGCCAGCGGACATTGAACAGGCGGCTTTCGGGATGGCCGCTGGACAGGTTGACGTACACCTTGTCCAGCCGCCGTTCGGCCGCGTCCTCGGCCTGGCCGACGGCGGCGCGGATGGCGGCCTCGGCCTGGCGCAGATCGACGATGCCGCCCGACCGCACGCCATGTGACCGGCGCCAGCCATGGCCCAGCACCCGCAGCGTACCGTCCGACTCGCCCCGGCCGATCAGGCACATGATCTTCGTCGAACCGATATCCAGCACGCCGAACGTGCCCGGGCGCCATGTGCGCGGCGCCATCGGTTCGTCCGGCGGGGGCAGGGCGATGACCCGGCTGCCCGACGATCCGCCGGTCGCCTGGGGTGCGTGCTGGTCCTTGCGTCGGGCGCGCCGGCGGCGCACGGCCCGGGCGGGGGGCTGCTCCCCCGTTGGCGGGACCACGACCAGATCGTTCATGTGCGCCTCCGTTGGGCAGGTTCGCCGCCCAGGGGCGGCAGGGTCGAGGCGGTGGGCGTCATGGGAACAGGATGAGGGGCGGCAGCATGGGGGGCGACGGGATGGTCGGCTTTTCCCCCGGCAGCCTTGTCGTCGGCGGGCTTGCCGGCCACCGGTGCTCCACCGGATGCCGGGGCGGCCGCGTCGGCGGACGGCGGCGGTTGCTGCACCACCAGGCGGTCCGGCAGGCGCATGTCGATGCTGATGACCGGGCGGTCCAGCAGCTTCATGCCGGCCTGCAGGTCGGCAAGGCGGCGCAGGGCGGGAATTTCCTCGCCTTCCGGCAGCAGGACCGTGGTGCCGTCATGCAGCAGCAGGTTCCAGCGCCGCTGGCCGACCCGGATCGCCGCGGTGACCCGTGACTGGACGACCGGCTGGGCGGCCAGCGCGTCGATCAGCGCCGCCGCGGCGACATTGGCGTCCGGTCCGACCACCAGCGGCAGCTGGAGGAACGCCTGCGCGTCCTTGCCGGTCATGCCCTGGTCGCGCACCTGGGTGCCGGCCCGATCGATCAGCATGAAACGGCCTTGGTTCTGCCAGACGGCGAAGGGCCGGCGTTCGGTCAGGCGCACCACGATTGTGCCGGGCAGGTGCCGCTCGACCACCGACCGGTCGACGAACGGCAGCGCGTCGATCCGCCGGCGCGCGGCCTCGACGGAAAAGCCCAGCACCGGGTCGCCCAGCCGCACGCCCAGGGCGTCCTGCAGTGCGGCCTCGGTCGTCAGGTAGCGGCCGCTGACGGTGATCCTGGTAATCCGCAGCGGCAGCAGGCTGACCAGCTTCGCGCGGATCGGGGCGAACCGTTCCTCGGATCGCATGTCGCGCAGCACGGCGACGGCGCCCAGCGCGCCTGCGGCCAGCATGAGGACAAGCACAATCGGCCGCACCATGCGGCGCTGCCGCCGCATGAAGATCGACAGCCGTGACGGCCGGTCGTTGCGATTGTCCCCGTGGCGCGTCATGTGCGGCGTGTCATGTCCGGCAGGTTGCGTGCTCGACCATCCAGCGGCACAGCGCGCCGTAGGAGATGCCGCAGGCGTTCGCCTGTTCGGGCAACAGCGAGGTGGCGGTCATGCCCGGCTGGGTGTTGACCTCCAGGATCACCAGGCGTCCCGGCCCGTCGCCGCATCCGGTGTCGTCATAGCGGAAATCGGTGCGCGACGCGCCCGCGCAGCCCAGTGCCTGGTGCGCGACGACGGCGATGCGCAGGGCCTCGGCGAACGCATCGGGATGGATTTGCGCGGGCAGCACGTGGTGGGAGCCCCCGGCCTCGTATTTCGCGGCATAGTCGTAGAATTCATGCGCGGCGTCGGGATTGGGCGTGATGTCGGTGATCGTCAGCGCGCGGTTGCCCATCACGCCGACCGTCAGTTCGCGGCCAGGGATGAACTCCTCGACCAGCGCCTTCGGGCCATAGGTCCAGGCGGCGGCGATCGAGGCACGGCGGTTGGAGCCCGGACGCACGATTTCCACTCCCACCGACGATCCCTCGTTCAACGGCTTGATGACGTAGGGCGCGGGCAGGGGATCGGCGGCCGGAAAATCCGCGATGTCGATGACGCCGCCCGCCGCGACCGGCAGGCCGGCGGTGGCGAACACCGCCCGGGCGGCGGCCTTGTCCATCGCCACGGCGGACGCGCGGACGCCCGAATGGGTATAGGGGATGTTCATCCAGTCCAGCACGCCCTGGATCGACCCGTCCTCGCCGAAACGGCCATGCAGGGCGTTGAAGACGACGTCGGGCCGGTGGGCGGTCAGGTCGGCGACGATCGCGCCCAGGTCGGGGCCGGCATCCAGTACGCGGACATCGTAGCCCTCCTCGCGCAGGGCCGCGCTGATGCCCCGGCCGCTGGCCAGGCTGACCTCGCGTTCGGCGGACAGGCCGCCGGTCAGGACGGTAATGCTCCGGGCCGGGTGCGGGGCGGTCATGGCGCGTCTCCTGTGGTCGGGGGGGCGGCGGGGCGGCCGATCCGCTTGATTTCCCAGTCCAGCGTCACGCCGGTCCGTTCGCGGACGCGCTGGCGGACCGTCTCGCCTAGCCGTTCCAGGTCGGCGGCTGTCGCCGAACCGGTGTTGAGCATGAAATTGCAATGCTTCTCGCTGATCTGCGCGCCGCCCAGGGTCAGGCCCCGGCAGCCGACCGCGTCGATCAGTTCCCAGGCCTTGCGGTTCGAAAGCGCGGCGTCCGGATTGCGGAAGGTCGACCCCCCGGTCCGGGCCCGCGTGGGCTGGGAGGACTCGCGCGATTCGCGGATCAGGGCGATGGCCTGCCGGATGTCGGCGGGCGCGGCGGCGGTGCCGCGCAGGCGGGCCCGGGTGACGATCGATCCGGCCGGCAGGGCCGAACGGCGATAGCCGAAGCCCAGCGCGGTCGCGGACAGCCGCACCCTGTTGCCATCGCGCGTCACGATGTCCGCCCAATCCAGCACGGCCGCGGTGTCCGACCCGTAGGCCCCGGCGTTCATCGCCACGGCACCGCCGATGGAACCGGGAATGCCGGCCAGGAATTCCAGGCCCTTCAGCCCGGCATCGGCCGCGTGCTCGGCAACGGTCATGTCCAGACAGGCCCCGCCGACCACCAGCCCTTCGCCCTCGACCACGATGTCCGAGAACCCGCGGCCCAGACGGATGACGATCCCGTCGATCCCGCCATCGCGCACGATGACGTTCGAGCACGCGCCCAGCACCGTCAGCGGAATATCGGGCGGCAGGCGGGTCAGGCAGGTGGCCAGGTCCTGCGCGTCGGCCGGCTGCAGCAGGACCTCGGCGGCCCCGCCGACGCGGAACCAGGTCCTGGGCCCCAGCGCAGCCCCTTCGGTCAGCCGGCCACGAAAGTCCGGCAGCAGGGCGCGCAGCCCCGCCGTCCACGTCGCAGATGCCTCGGCGCCGGCGTCCTGGGACCCTGCCCCGGTGTCGGGCGGAAGGGCGGCGGTCGTCGTCATGCCGCGAAATCACCCTTTCGTCCTGCGCCGGCCGGGGCCTGCAGGGCGGCAAGTTCCTTCGGCAGGGCCTGCGCCCAGTTGGTGATGCTGCCTGCGCCGAGGCAGACGACGAAGTCGCCGGGGCGGGCGACGGCATGGATCATTTCGGCCAGATGCTCCGGCGCCGGCAACGGCACGACCGAGCGATGGCCGCGTTCGCGCAGGCCCTCGACCAGCGCGTCGCGATCGATGCCCGCGATCGGGGCCTCGCCCGCCGCATAGACGTCGGCCACCACCACCGTGCCGGCGTCGTTCATGCAGGTGCAGAACTCGCCGAACAGGCTTTGCAGCCGGGAATAGCGATGGGGCTGGACGACGGCGATGACGTTGCGCGCGCCGGCCTGGCGCGCCGCCTTCAGCACGGCGGCGATTTCCACCGGATGGTGGCCGTAATCGTCGATCACGGTGATGCCACCGGTTTCGCCCGTGCGGGTGAACCGCCGCTTGACGCCCCGGAACCCGGCGAAGGCCGAGCGGATGGTGGCGTCGTCGATTTCCATCTCCACCCCCACGGCGATCGCGGCCAGCGCGTTCTGTACGTTGTGATGGCCCAGCATCGGCAGGCGGAACGGCCCGGCGCGACGGGTGCGGTTGCGGGTGCGGTTGGTCACCACGACCTCGAACGTCGCGCCCAGCTTGTCGGTGATGACCTTCTCCGCGCGGATGTCGGCCTGGGGCGAGAAGCCGTAGGTGACGATCCGGTGGTCCGACAGGCGGGGGATCATCTGCTGCACCGCCGGATGGTCGATGCACAGGACCGCGAAGCCGTAGAAGGGGATGTTGGACACGAACTGGTCGTACGCGGCCTGCATGGCCTCGGCCGTGCCCCAATGGTCCAGATGCTCCGGGTCCATGTTGGTGACCACGGTGATGACCGAGGGCAGGCGCAGGAACGATCCGTCGCTTTCGTCGGCCTCGACCACCATCCAGTCGCCCGAGCCCATGCGGGTGTTGGTGCCGTACGCCTCGATGATGCCGCCATTGATGACGGTGGGGTCCAGGTGCGCGGCTTCCAGCACGGCGGCGACCAGGCTGGTGGTGGTCGTCTTGCCGTGGGTTCCGCCGACGGCCACGGACCAGCGCAGGCGCATCAGTTCGGCCAGCATCTCGGCCCGGCGGACGACGGGGATCAGGCGGCCGCGCGCGGCCACGACCTCGGGGTTGTCGCGGCGGACGGCGGTCGACGTCACCACGACCTGGGCGGCGCCCAGATTGGCGGCGTCGTGGCCGATGGTCACCGTGATCCCCGCCGCGCGCAGGCGCTGGACATTGGCATTCTCGGCGATGTCAGACCCCTGGACGGCATAGCCCAGCATGTGCAGCACCTCGGCGATGCCGGACATGCCGATGCCGCCGATCCCGACGAAATGGATGGTGCCGATGGAAAGGGGCAGGGCTCTCATGCGTGGGTCTCCGTCTTCGCGCCTGTCGGATAGGCGGGGCGGGGCTGCTGATGCAAGCGTCCTTCGATCAGGTCCGCGAACAAGCGCGCGGCATCGGGACGGGCGAGGGCGCGGGCGGCGTCGGCGGCGGCGGCAAGGCCGTCGGGTTCGTCCAGCAGGGATCCGATCCGCGCGGCCAGCGCCGGGGGGGTGAAATCGGGCTGGCGGATCATCCAGGCGGCGCCGGCCTCGGCCAGGGCGGCGGCGTTGGCACCCTGTTCGTCGCTGGCCGCGATCGGCAGAGGCACCAGGATCGCGGGACGGCCCGCATCGGCCAGTTCCGCGACGGACGAGCCGCCGGCGCGGCCGATCACCAGATGCGCGCCGCCCAGCAGCCCGGCCACGTCCGAGAAGAACGGCGAGACCGTGGCCGGAATGTCCATGTCCGCATAGGCGGCGCGGACGCGTTCGACATCCTCGGCGCGGGCCTGCTGGGTGACGTGCAGGCGGGCGCGATGGTGGGCCGGCAGCAGCGCGAGGGCGGCCGGGACGACGTCGCTGAACACCCGTGCGCCCAGCGATCCGCCCCAGACCAGCAGCCGGACGGCCTCGCCCGGCGGGACATAGGGCCGGTCGTGCAGGGCTGCGATCGCGTCGCGGACCGGCATCCCGGTCAGGACCGGCGCGGCCCCGGCCGGCAACCGGGCGACCCGCGCGAACGAGGTCGCGATGCCGTCGGCGAAGCGCGACAGCACGGCATTGGCCTGCCCCAGCACGGCATTGCCTTCATGGATGAAGATCAGCGGCCGCGCCCGGCCCAGCAGGCGCGCGCCCAGCAGCGGCGGGACCGAGGGGTAGCCGCCGAATCCGACCACTGCCGCAGCGTTCAGCCGGCGCAGGATCGCACGCGCCTGCACCGCGCCGCGCGCCAGCGCCAGGGCGGCGCGCAGGCCGCGCGACAGACCGCGTCCGGCGATGCCGGCCCCCGGCAGCACGAATTGCGGGCCGCCGGCGAACACGCCTTCGCTCCGTTCGCCGGCCCGGCGGTCGGTCATCAGCGCGATGGCATGGCCGCGCGACGCCAGTTCCCGCGCCAAGGCCTCGGCGGGGATGAAATGGCCGCCGGTTCCCCCGGCGGCGATGACGATGGGGCGGCGGCCCGTGGCGATATCCGGACGCGCGCTCATGCCGTGGCCCTTCGTGGCCGCAGGGCGGGGCGGCCGCGTGGAATCCGGCTTTCGCCCATGCGATGGCGCGTCAGGGCCAGGACCATGCCGATGGTCAGCGCGACCGACATCGCCGACGACCCGCCATAGGAAATGAACGGCAGGGTCATGCCCTTGGTCGGGATCAGATGCAGGGTGGACCCCATGTTGACGAAGGCCTGGAGGCCGAAGCCGGTGATCAGCCCGGTCGAGGCCACCACGACGAACGGATCGTCCTCGCGCAGCAATTTCAGCAGGGTCCGCACGACGATCAGGCAGAACACGCCGATGATGAACAGGCAGATCAGCATGCCGAACTCCTCGCCCGCGACGGCGAAGACGAAATCGGCGTGCGCGTCGGGCAGCAGGTCCTTCACCCGCCCCTCGCCGGGGCCGCGACCCATCAGGCCGCCGTTGCCGAAGGCGCGCAGCGCGGTGTCGATCTGGTAATGATCGCCGACATTGGGATGCAGGAAGCGTTCGACGCGCGAACGCACATGCGGAAACACCATGTAGGCGCCAAGGAACGCCGCGATCATGCAGCCGACGCCGGCGCCGACGAAAAACAGGTTCAGCCCGTCGATGAACAGCTGCGCCAGGAAGACGGTGGTGATGACGCTGAGCATGCCGATGTCGGGTTGCGATTTCAGCAGCACGAGAATGGCCGCGAACAGTACCAGCGCGATGGCCATGCCGGGGAACAGGCGCCGGGCACGACGTTCGGTCAGCAGCCACGCGGTGACGACGGCGAAGCAGGGCTTGAGGAATTCCGATGGTTGGACCGACATCATCGGCAGGGCGATCCAGCGCCGGGCCCCCTTGATCTCCACCCCGTGGACCAATGTCAGCGCGGTGGCGCCGACAGCCAGGACGAAGCCCACGGCGGCCAGCCGCTTGACCCCCCGGGGCGAGAGCAGCGACGTGCCCGTCACGATCAGTCCCGCCAGGGTCAGGAAGATCACCTGTTTCAGGATGAACATGTCGCGCGACGCGCCGATGCGGGTCGCGACCGCCGGGCTGGCCGCCAGCATCAGCACGTAGCCGAAGCCGATCAGCACGCCGACGCAGCACAGCGTCACCCGGTCGACATTGCGCCACCAGCGCGCGAGATAGGACGTGTCGACGCGCGACATGCCGGCCATCACTCGGTCTCCCCTGCCAGATGCAGCGCACGGACCAGGTCTGCGAAATGCTGGCCGCGATGCTCGAAACTTCGAAACTGATCGAAGCTGGCGCAGGCCGGCGACAGCAGGACCGCCGGCACATGGCCCGCACGCGCGGCAGCGAAGGCGTCGGGCACCGCGCGGTCCAGCGTGCCGGCGATGGTATGCGGCACACCATGCGCGGCCAGCGTTTGGGCCAGCGCGGCGGCGTCCCGGCCGATCAGGAAGGCATGCGCGATGCGGGGGAAGAACGGGGCCAGATCCTCGATCCCGCCGGCCTTGGCGGTGCCGCCGGCGATCCAGACCAGCCGGTCGTAGCATCCCAGCGCCCGGGACGCGGCGTCGGCGTTCGTCGCCTTGCTGTCATCGATGAAGCGGACGCCGTCGATGGTGTCGATCAGCTTCTGCCGGTGCGCCAGGCCGGGAAAGCTGCGCAGGGCAGCCGCGATGCCCGCGCGCGGCGCCCCCAGCGACAGCGCCATGGCCACGGCGGCGGCCGCGTTTTCCGCATTGTGGGCGCCCGGCAGGGACGGGGCGTCGGCCAGAGCCGCGATCGCGCCGGTGTCGTCCCGCAAGGTGCCATCCATGCCCGTCAGGTCGGCGGCCACGGTGCCGGACACCGTCATCGTCGGGATGCCCTGTGCCGTCAGTTCGTCGCGCAGGGCCGTATCCGCCATGTCGTCGATGCCGACCACCGCGAGGTCGTTCGCTGTCTGCCGGTCGAAGATGTGCAGCTTGGCGCGCCGGTAGCCGTCCATGTCGCCATGGCGGTCCAGATGGTCCGGCGTCAGGTTCAGCAGGCATGCGGCATCGAACCGCAGGCTTTGCAGCCGTTCGAGCATGTAGGACGACATTTCCAGCACATACACGCCATTGTCGGGCAACAGCGGCAGCGAGAGGGCAGCCGGCCCCAGATTGCCGCCGGCCGCGACCGGAACGTCGCTGGCCAGCAGGATGTGGGCCAGCAGCGCGGTCGTGGTGGATTTGCCGTTCGTGCCGGTGATGCCGGCGAAGCGCGCGCGCGATCCTGACCGGCGCACGGCCTGGAACAGCAGTTCCGCATCCGACAGGACGGGAATTGCGGCCTGGCGCGCCATCAGGGCAACGGTATGGGGCTGCGGCAGGGCATGCGGGATGCCGGGCGACAGGACCAGCGCGTCGAACCCCGCCAGCGTGTCGAACGGCGCCACCGCGACGCCCGTGACGTCCTGCACCGCCGCGCGGGCGGCGGGGCCGTCGTCCCAGGCCTGGACCCGGGCCCCCATCGCGGCCAGCGCGCGGACGGCGGGCGCGCCGTTGCGGCCCAGCCCCAGCACTGCGAAGCGGTGTCCGGCGAACAGGTCGGGGGGGAAGGCGGTCATCGCAGCTTCAGCGTGGCAAGGCCACACAGTCCCAGGACGATGGAGACGATCCAGAACCGGATCACGATCTTGGGTTCCTGCCAGCCCTTCTTTTCGAAATGATGGTGCAGCGGCGCCATCAGGAACACCCGGCGTCCGGTGCGGCGGAACCAGAAGACCTGGATGATGACCGACAGGGTTTCGACGACGAACAGACCGCCGACGATGCACAGCACCAGCTCATGCTTCACCGCGACCGCCACCGCGCCCAGCGCGCCCCCCAGCGAGAGCGAGCCCGTGTCGCCCATGAAGACGGCAGCCGGCGGCGCGTTGAACCACAGGAAGCCCAGCCCGGCCCCCACCAGGGCCGAGCAGAAGACGCATAATTCGCCCGTCCCCGGCACGGCGTGCAGCTGCAGGTAGTCGGCGAAGACATGGTTGCCGACCAGGTAGGCGATCAACGCGAACACCAGCGCGGCGATCACCACCGGCACGATCGCCAACCCGTCCAGCCCGTCGGTGAAATTGACCGCGTTGCCGAAGCCCGCGATCGTGATCATCGCGAACAGCGGGAAGGCGAAGCCCAGCGGCAGGAGCAGGTCCTTGATGAAGGGGAACGCCAGGTGGTTGGCCAGGTCGGCGGGCATCAGGCTTTCCAGCCAGAATCCCCCGACCAGCGAGGCCGCGAATTCGCAGCCCAGGCGCATCCGCTTGGACACGCCCGCCGTGTTGCGGCGCGACAGCTTCAGGTAATCGTCGGCGAACCCCACCGCGCCGAAGCACAGCGTGACCAGCAGCACCGCCCAGACATAGCCGTTCGTCAGGTCGGCCCAGAGCAGGGTCGAGCCGAACAGGGCAGCCAGGATCAGCACGCCGCCCATGGTGGGGGTGCCGGCCTTCTCCAGAATATGCCGTTCCGGCCCCAGGGCGCGGATCGGCTGCCCCTCGCGCTGGATCCGGCGCAACTGCGCGATCAGCGGGTTGCCCATTACCAGCGAGATCAGCAGCGCCGTCAGGCACGCCGCCCCGGCGCGGAAGGTGATGTAGCGGAACAGGTTCAGGATCGTGACGTGGGCCGCCGCATGATGCTGGATCAGATTGTACAGCATCAGACCGCTTCCCTCGGCGCGGAGGCGGCCGGGGGAGCGGCGACAAGGGCGGCGACGATGTCGCGCATGCGGCTGCCGAGGCTGCCCTTGACCAGGACGACGTCGTCCTGGCCGAGCGCGTCGCGGACCAGCGGTGCGAGCGTCGCCGCATCGGGCGCCCATGCGCCGCGGCGGGAGGAGGGAGTCAGGTCAAACAGATATTTCATATTGGGGCCGGCGCAGAAAACGAGGTCCGCGTTGTCAAGGAGTGCGGGAAGGAGAGATTCATGTTCGGCGCGGGCGAAGGCGCCGAGTTCGCGGATGTCGCCCAGCACCGCCACCCGCCGCGCGGCGGGAAGCAGACCCAGCACCGCGAGCGACGCGCGGATCGACAGGGTGGACGCGTTGTAGCTTTCATCCAGCAGGGCGGCCCGGCCGTCCAGGATCGGCGTCAGCGCGCCGCGTCCCGATCCGGGCCGGAAACCGGCCAGCGCCGCGACGGCAGGGACGACATCCGCCCCCAGCGCGGCCACGGCGGCCAGGGCCGTCACGGCATTGCGCGCCAGGTGCAGCCCCGGTGCGTTCAGGCGGACCGGCACGCACCGGCTGCCGCGGGTACCACCGCAGGTGATAATGAAGTCGCTGCCGTCGCCGGTCATCCGCAGGTCGGACAGGCAGACATCGCTGCCGGGTTGCATGCCCGATGTCCACAGGCGCGCGCCTGCCTGTGTCGCCCGGTCGGCGAAGAGAGGCAGGCCGGTCGCGTCGTCGGGGACGATCGCCGTGCCGCCGGACGGCAACGCCGCGATCAGTTCGGATTTTTCCAGTGCGATGGCGTCCAGGCTGCCCATATGGCCCAGATGCGCCCCGGCGATGGTGGTGATGATCGCGACATCCGGCCGGATCAGGGCGGCCAGCGGGGCGATTTCTCCCGGATGGTTCATTCCGGCCTCGGCCACGCAGAACATCGCATCGGCTGGCAGCCGCGCCAGGGTCAGGGGGACGCCCCAATGGTTGTTGTAGGACGCCACCGCACCATGGGTCGGGCCGATGGCCGCCAGAGCCAGGCGCAGCATGTCCTTGGTCGTGGTCTTCCCTACGCTACCGGTGACGGCGACCATGTGGCCGCCGAAGCGTGCGCGGGCAAAGCGGCCCAGGTCGTGCAGGGCCGCCATCGTGTCGGCGACGCGCAGCAGGCGCGGATCGTCGATGCCGGTGGCATCATGCACCAGGACGGCGGCGGCCCCCTTGTCCAGCGCCGTGCGGACATGGGCGTGGCCGTCGCCGGCCTCGCCGACCAGGGCAATGAACAGGTCCCCCGGCGCCAGAGTGCGGGTGTCGATCGATACCCCCGTCACGGAGATGGAACCGTCGCCTGCGAACGTGCCACCCGTCGCGGCTTCCAGAGCGTCGCGGGTCCACAGGATGGTCATGCCGGCACGCCTGCCAGCCGGCGGATGACGGACACGTCGTCGAACGGCAGGGTCGTGGTCCCGATGGTCTGGCCCTGTTCGTGGCCCTTGCCGGCGACGACCAGCACGTCGCCGGCGCGCAGCATCGACAGGCCCTCGGCGATGGCGCGGGCGCGGTCGCCGATGTCCAGGGCGCCGGGCGCGCCGGCCAGGACCTCGCCCCGGATGAAGGCCGGATCCTCGGTGCGGGGGTTGTCGTCGGTCACGATGGCGATGTCGGCGCGGCGCGTCGCCTCCTGGCCCATCAGGGGGCGCTTGCCGCGATCACGGTCCCCGCCGGCGCCGAAGACGGCGATCAGCCGGCCCGTCGCATGCGGTCGCAGCGCGTCCAGCAGGCGGGCCAGCGCGTCGGGCGTATGGGCGTAATCGACATAGGCTGCCGCCCCGTTCGGCAGCAGGATGGCGCGCTCCATCCGGCCGCGCACGCCGGTCAGGGCCGGCAGCGTATCGATCGCGCGCGCCAGCCCCTCGGCCCCCGGCGCGGCCAGGGCAGCGGCCAGCAGGACGTTGTCGGCCTGGAACCGGCCGGGCAGGGCCAGGACGATGTCGCGTACTACACCGCACACCGCGATCCGAAGGCGCTGACCTTCGGGCAGCGGGGTGCTGTCCAGCAGGCGGATCGTGTCACCGGACTCGCCGACCAGGCGCAGGTCCAGCCGGCGGCGCGCCGCGATGTCGCGCAATGCATCCAGGGTCGCCCCGTCCATGTCCCCATTTGCGGCGGCCAGCGCGCCTTCGGGCAGCAGCGTGTCGAACAGGCGCAGCTTGGCGGCGCGATAGGCGTGCAGCGTGCCGTGATAATCCAGATGGTCGCGGGTCAGGTTGGTGAAGCCGGCGGCCGCCAGGCGCAGCCCGTCCAGGCGGCGCTGTTCCAGTCCGTGCGACGAGGCCTCGATCGCGACATCGGTGACGCCGCCCCGCGCCATGGCGGCAAGGGCCGTCGCCAGCCCGACGCTGTCCGGTGTGGTCAGGACCGGGCCGCAATCGGGCAGGGGGATCCCCGCGATCAGGCCCAGCGTGCCGATGCTGGCGGCCTGGCGTGCCTGATGCGTCCAGATCTGGCGCAGGAAATCGACGGTACTGGTCTTGCCGTTCGTGCCGGTGACGGCGACGACGTGCTCCGGCTGCGCCCCGGCGAACGATGCCGCCAGACGCGCCAATGCCTGGCGGGGGTCGTCTACCCGGATCAGGGGACGGGGCGGCACGTCTGCCGGCCAGACGGTGTCGCGCGGGGCGACGATCACGGCGGCCCCGGCGGCGACGGCCGCGGGAATGAAGGCGCGCCCGTCGGCCCGGGTGCCGGGAATGGCGACGAACAGCGTGCCTGGCCCGACGTGGCGGCTATCGGCGGTGACGCCTGAAATCGCCACGTCGGCCACGCCGTCGGCCAGGGCAGCGATGGATCGGCCCGAATCGGCCAGCAACCGGCGCAGATGGATCATCCCCGCGACTCCGCGATATCGGTCGAGGCCGAGCGGCTGGGCCGTTCGGCCCGCGCGGTATGCAGGCGCGCATGGGGCGGGACGTCGGCCACCGTCAGTTCGCCGTGCCGGCCGCCTTTCCGTTCGGGCTTCGGCTGGTTGCGCGGGTCGCCCGGATCATTGCCGGGCCCCAGCGCGCGATAGCCGTGCGGCACCGCCGGTTCCATCGGGATCGCCAGCGTATCGTCGACGGCCTGCGCGTTGGCCGTATCCGGGAACAGGCCCAGCATCGGGCCGATGCGCGTCACGATCTTCGACACCGTGGGGGCCGCGTTCCATGCCGCCGTTGTCCAGCCATGGGTCTGCGGCGTGGCCTTGGGGCTGTCGAGCATGACATAGACCGCGTAACGCGGCGCGTTCATCGGGAAAATTCCGGTAAAGGCCGCGATGTTGACATGCTTCAGGTACCCGCCGTGCGGGCCGATCTTCTCGGCGGTGCCGGTCTTGCCGCCGACGAAATAGCCAGGGGATTCGGCCGTCTTGCCGGTGCCCTTGGTCACGTCCAGGCGCAGGATGCGGCGCAGCAGCGCCGAGGTTTCGGGCGAGATCACGCGGCGGCCTTCCGGCGCGGGCTCGGCATCCAGGGCGGCATCCCGCGCGGCGGCCGGCTGGGCAGCCTGCGTGCCGAGGCTTGCCAGGGTGGCCTGGGAGCCGCTCTCCGCCGGCGCCGCGTCGCGTGACAGCAGGGTCGGCCGAACCAGGATGCCGCCGTTCACCGTCGCGGCGGTGCCGCGCACGATCGCCAGCGGCGGCTCGGCAACGCCATGGCCGAACGCCACCGTCATGACCGTGGCGATGCCCCAGTTACGCAGGGCGGGCACGATAGGATGGGCCGATTCCGGAAGTTCGATTGGTACCGGCGCGAAGAACCCCATGGCGCGCAGCCAGTCCTGCTGCCGCTGGGCGCCGACATCCAGCGCGATGTGCGCCGCCGCCGGGTTGGACGAATAGGCCATCACCTCGGTCAGCGACAGCCATGGCGCGAAATGGTCCGACTTCATGTCCGAGATGGTGAAGCGTCCGATATGGATCGGAATGCTGGAAAACCGGTCCCAGATATGGGCGACGCCCAGTTGCAGCGCCATCGCGGCGGTCTGCAGCTTGAAGGTCGATCCGGGTTCATACATGCCGGTGACGGCGCGGTTGAAGCGCGCGTCGGGATCGGCGCGCCCGAAATCGTTGGCGTCGTAGTCGGGCAGGCTGACCATGGCGACGATCTCGCCGGTGTTGACGTCCATCACGATGGCGCTGGCGCCGATGGCCTGGAACGTGTCCTTGGCTGCCGCCAGTTCGTCGCGCACCACGGCCTCGATCCGCACGTCCAGCGACAGGCGCAGCGGCGTGCGGTCGCTGTCCAGGCGCTTGTCCAGGAACCGTTCTACGCCCGCGACACCATGGTCGTCGATGTCGACAGCGCCCATGATGTGGGCGGCGACCTTGCCCAGCGGATAATGACGCCGTTCGCCCGGTTCGAAATAGATGCCGGGAATCCCCAGATTGTTGATCGCCACCTCCTGCATCGGCGTGATGTCGCGCGCCAGGTAGATGAACTGCTTTCTGGTGGACAGGCGGCGGATCGTCTCGGTGACGTTCATATCGGGCAGGACGGTCTTGAGCTTGCGGGCCGCGTCCTCGGGTTCGATCATTTCCTGGGGGTTGGCATAGACCTGCGCGACCGGCAGCGAAATGGCCAGGACCTGGCCGTTGCGGTCGACGATCGAGGCGCGATGGACCTGCGGCAGCGCGAAATCGCCGGCCATCATGCCCTTGGGGTCGCTTTTGGGGATGTCGGGGACCTGCGGGGCGATCTGCCGCCGTTCGGGCGCCATCGGCATGAGGACTGTGGCGACCGCCAGTTTCAGCGCAACGGCGCCGAACAGTACGCAGAACCCTGCGGACACGCCCAGCAGGCGCATCTGCGTCCGTTCGCGCGCGGTGCGGGTGCGCAGATCGTCGCCGGTGACCCGCACGTCCATCCGCGGGGGGCGGGAGGGCCCGCTCCGCCTGGTATCTGGTGTGTCGGTCGGGCCGTTGGTCATGTTGCCTGCGCGGTTTGCGATAGGTCGTCAGTTACTGACGGGAACGGGCGGCGGAAGGGCGCCGGAACGGGTGAAGCCCAGCGAGGATCCCCTGCCGTACCCCCGTGCCTCCTGATACGGCGCCGGGGGGGCTGCCGGTCGCCAGGCCGCCACGGCGATCGGCGCCGGACGCGGCGGGTGGTCGGCCGCCATCCGGGTGATCGGGCCGGCGGCGGCAGGCGGTAGCACGGGGCGCTGGGCACGGGCAACGGTAAGGGCGGCACGGTGTTCGATGTTATGTGTCAAATCGGGCGAAATGGCGGCAGGCCGCGCCGGATGGGGCGCAATGGTGTGCAATGCGGCCTCCTGCACCGGGGGGGATGCGGCCTCGGCCATCATGACCGGACGCTCGGTCCGGGTCGGACGGTCGGACCCGGCGGAACCGCCGGCCACGGGACGATGCGCGGCGGCGACGCGGACGGGTTCTTCGGCCGTCAGGTGGGGGGGAAGCGCGGTCGGCGCCGCCGGAACGGTCCCGCCGCTGGCCACGCGCGCGGCCGTCTCGGCCGGCGGCAGCGGCGATGCGGCCGCCGCCAGGGTCGCGCCGATCGTCGCGCGCGGGTTGGCCACCGGCAGCGGCTTCGATCCCGGGGCGGGCAGATGGTCGGCCAGCGACGCCATCTGGATGAATTGCGTCGGCGCCATCGGCCGGATCCCGGGCAGGAAGCGGGCGGACAGCGTCCCCAGCCGGTCAGGCTGGTTCAGCAGCGCCCATTCCGCGCGCATCATCGCGGTCTGTTCGCGGATATGCTGCGTGTCGGCGACGATGCGCGAGATCTGCTGATCCAGCAGCGTCGTCTGATGCTTCTTGGAATAGAGGAACAGCCCGGACAGACCGGCCATCACGGCGCAGAGAAAGGTGAAGGACCGGATCATGGGCGACGTTCCGTGGTCAGGGGGTGTCGGGTCGGGGCCGCGGGGTCCGGGACCCCGGGGGGCGCAAGGCGTTCGATCGCGCGCAGGCGCGCGCTGCGGGCGCGCGGATTGGCGCGGCATTCCGCGTCTGTGGGGCGCAGGGCCTTGGCGGTCAGCAGCCGGAAATCCGGCGCGTCCCGTTCGGCGCGCATGGCGCCGGGATCGTGGCGCGAAGGGGCTGGCATCCGTCCGGCGGCGCGGTTCATCGCCCGCTTGACCAGCCGGTCTTCCAGCGAGTGGAACGACACGACGACAAGCCGGCCGCCCGGCGCCAGCATCTCGGTCGCCTGTTCCAGGCCCGAGACGATCTGCCCCAGTTCGTCATTCACATGGATACGGATGCCCTGGAACGATCGGGTGGCGGGGTCGATGCCCGACCTGTCGCCCGGGACGACCGAGCGGATGATATCGGCCAGGCGGAACGTCGTCTGGATCGGGGCCTCGGCGCGGGCGGCGACGATGGCGGCGGCGACACGGCGGGACCGCCGCTCCTCGCCATATTCATAGATGATGTTCGCCAGGTCGGATTCCGCCATCGTGTTGACGATGTCGGCCGCCGTCGGGCCGGTGTCGCCCATGCGCATGTCCAGCGGGCCGTCCGTCCGGAACGAAAACCCGCGTTCGACTTCATCCAGCTGGAAAGACGACACGCCCAGGTCGAGCACGACGCCATCCAGCACCGGTGCGTCACGTGCCGCCAGCAACTCGCGCATGTCGCCGAAGCCGCCCAGCACCATATGCAGGCGCGGTGCCCCGTCCGGCGCGCGCAGTTCGGCCTGCAGCGCCTCGCCCCGCCGGATGGCGGCGGGGTCGCGGTCGATGGCCCACAGCGTGCAGTGCGCGGCCGACAGGATGGCGCGGGCATAGCCGCCGCCGCCGAACGTGCCGTCCAGATAGGTCGCGCCGTCGCGGGGGGCCAGCATGTCCAGCACCTCCGGCAGCATGACGGGGATGTGGCCGGTGGCGGGCAAGGGGGGGATAAGGGTCATTGGGTCGCCGCCCCGTTGCCGGACGGCGAGGACGTGCCGCCCCGTGCGGGCAAGGCCACCTGGCGCGAGCGCGTCCGGGCCTCGGCGCGCCTGCGCTCGGCGGCGGCGGGTTCCCAGATCTGGAAGATGCGGCCAAGCCCCATGAACGCCACGCTGTCGGTCAGGCCGGCATGTTCCTTCAGCGCGTCGGGCAGGATGATCCGCCCCTCGCGGTCCGAATCCGCGGGATAGGCGTCGGCATAGAGCGCCGCGGCCATGTCGTCATGATCGTCGGAGAACATGTCCAGCCGGTCCAGGGGCTGGCTGAGGGCGGCGAAGGCTGCGGTCGGCCAGGCCTCGATACACGGATGCTGGTGGGACGGGCGCAGGATGACGAGCGATTCGCCTGCGGCGGCCTGGGCGCGCAATGCCGTGCGGAAGCTGGCGGGAATCGAGACGCGCCCCTTGGCGTCGAGGCGATTCTGATGGGTGCCAAGGAACACACTCACGCTACGCGATGCCCCCCTTGGCTGGTTGTGCGGCGATGGACCGTCGATCCCGTTTTCTGAAACCCGCATCGTCCGGGTTTTCATGGGATATCATGGGATTTTATGGGACGTCAAATTAAACGCATCGAAATTCTGGCGGAAAACCGCTGTTTTTTGGTGATTCGCCAAGTCCCGATCTCCCTGCTGCCAATCGAGGTGCGTCCAGACGCGATCCAGGCGGTATGAATACGGATGTTTCCGTTATGTTCTATTTATGAAGACCAGAACGCACGGCATCCGAACCGGGAAAACACCCAGGAAAGAGGGGACGAAGGAAGGAAATGCCAGATGGTCTGTAAGCCGGGTTCTGTCCACCTTCTGACGAAGGGGGGCGACCATTCCTCTGGGACGCGCCTTGCGGCGCGCCTCACGCGACCAACCCGAACGACGGGGCGGAGACCCCCGACGATCCCGCGCGACGGCGATTCGTCTGTCGTTCCTATTCGGTCTTGCTCCCGGTGGGGTTTGCCCTGCCGCCTGCGTTACCGCACGCGCGGTGCGCTCTTACCGCACCGTTTCACCCTTGCCCGCACCATCTCCGGCAAGCCGGAATGCCGTGGGGGCGGTTTGTTTTCTGTGGCACTTTCCCTGGGGTCGCCCCCGCCGGCCGTTAGCCGGCACCGTTCCTCCGTGGAGCCCGGACTTTCCTCCATCGCACGGAAAATCCATGCAACAGCGGTCGCCCGACCATCTGGCCTGCGGAAACTGACGATGCCGCCGGGTTGCGTCAAGGGGGAATGCGCCGCATCAAGGACGGGCAACGGGATGGAGGGATGCTGGAATGGCTCTCGGACCGGAACGGCGCGCGGGGCCGGGCCTCGTGGCGCGCCTTCTGCTGCGGCACCTGGCCAGCCGGGCCACCGGGCGGGCGCATGTTCCCCGTTCGCTGGAAGGCATCAGGCGGTTGCTGGACCGTCCATGCTTTCCCCAGCGCCTGTCCGGCCTGCCCCTGCGCCGGGTGCTGCATCTGCGTGTGCCGGGGGCGACGGAATTGCGTCCGGCGCGGCTGTACATTCCCCATGGGCGCGTCAGGGGGGCGGTCCTGTTCATGCATGGCGGCGGATTCGTCCATTGCGGGCTGAACTCGCATCACGGGATCTGCTGCCGCCTGGCCCGCGCCTCGGGGGCCGCGGTCCTGTCGTACGATTATCGCCTGGCGCCCGAACATCGTTTTCCCGCGGCGATCGAGGATTGTCGCGCCGCGCTGGACTGGCTGGCGGGCGAGGCCTGGCGCTGGGGCGGGCGCGTGGCGGTCGCGGGCGACAGCGCGGGCGGCAACCTGGCGGCCGTGCTGGCGCTGCTGGCGCGCGACGGGGGCGGCCCCGACCTGGCGATGCAGTTGCTGTACTACCCGTCCCTCTATGGCGCGCGCGATGTGCCGTCGCGCCAGACCTACGGGCATGGCTACATGCTGACGACCCGGCTGCTGGAATGGTACGCGCAGCAATATGTCCGCACGCCGGACGATCTGCGCAATCCGCTGGTCGCGCCGATCTTCGCGCCGTCACTGTCAGGGGTGGCGCCGGCGGTGATCGTGCCGGCCGAATGCGATCCGCTGCATGACGAGGGCACGGGCTATGCCGAGGCCCTGCGCGCGGCGGGCGTGCCGGCGACGGTACGATGCTATCCCGGCACGATCCATGGCTATCTGAACCTGTATTCGATCATGCCGTGGGGGAAGGCGGCCATCCGTTTCGGTGGAAGGCAGCTGCGTGCCGCCTTTGCCGGCAGGTCGATTTCCAGGACCGCTTTTGGCGTCCAGGGGCAGTCCTGATCCCGGGCTTTTCCCGCGTCAGATCTGCAGGATGTTGGAAAAGTCGAAATCCGATCCGGGCGGATTCTGGCCGACGCGGATCATTGTCGGGCTGGGCATCGAATAAGGGGGGACCGGCAGGTTGTAGGGCGCGGGCGCGCCGATGAAGACCCGTCCGGCCAGGTCGAATTTCGACCCGTGGCAGGGGCAGGCATAGCCCCCGGGCCAGTTGGCGACCGGCGTGCTGGGGTCCGGTGTGGGTGCGTAGGTCGGCACGCAGCCCAGATGGGTGCAGATCCCCACCACGACCCCATATTCGGGCACGATGGAGCGATGCCAGTTCGTGGCATAGGGCGGCTGCTGCATCATGCCGGATGCCCCGTCGCGCAGGCGCGCCTTCAGCGCGGCCTCCTGCAGTCGCGCCAGGGAGTCGGGGGTGCGGTGGGTGATGAAAACCGGGTTGCCGTGCCATACCACCGTGATCTGCTGGCCCGGCGGCAGCTTGGAGACGTCCACGTCGATCGGGGCATGGGCGGCGGCGGCATCGCCCGGCCGCAGGCTGTCGAGAAACGGCCAGGCGAAGGCGGCGACACCCGCCCCGGCGGTGGCCAGGGTCACCAGCGTCAGGAAGTCGCGCCGCCCGGCCGTCGGGGCGGTGTCGGCCGGTATCGGTCCGGGCCGGGTCTGTCCGGTCGTCGTCATCTGCGTCCTGTGTGCCGGTGTCTCCGGGACGATGCCCGTTCGCATGTAGGTAGCCGTGCCGCCGCCCGGGCTGCAAGGGGCCGGGCCGGCGGGAGGGGAACTAGCGGGGCAGGGCGTGGAACTGCCCGGGCGAGCCCCAGTCCGTCTGCGCGGTCTGCGCCAGCCGGTCGATCTTCAACGTGAACAGCTTGGGCAGCGTGCCCTTCGCGCCGGGGCAATGTCCCGAATGCTTTTCCATCACGTCGAAGCGCACCGCGTCCGGCGGGTCGTTGCCGTTGACGATGAACAGCAGGCAATCGCCGCGCGTGTCCGTCATGCCGTTATGCGTGACCACGGTACGGAAATGCTCGACCAGGGCGGTGTCGTCGAACCAGTTGGCATGGCGGAACGTGATCTGGTCCGCCGCCTGGTCCAGCCAGCCCATGCGCGCGCTGATCACGGCCAGCAGTGCCAGGGGCACGACCAGCAGCACCCGCCTGACGATACGCTGGCGCATCGTCAGGCGGGGACGTCGTCCCGAAAGAAGGGGGTCTCGAGCCATCCGGATTATACCATGTCCTCGTGCCATTGATGGCCGCTGCGCGCCAGCAGCGCCTTCGCCGCGGCCGGGCCCCAGCTGCCGGCGGGGTAGGATTCCAGCGGCACCTTGTTCTCGCTCCAGCCCTTCAGGATCGGATCGGCCCAGCGCCATGCGGCCTCGACCTCGTCACGGCGGATGAACAGCACCGGGTCGCCGCGCACGACGTCCAGCAGCAGCCGCTCGTAGGCGTCCGGATAGCGGGTGCTGAATGCCGTTTCGAAGGCGATGTCGATGTCGGCCCGGCGCAGGGCCAGGGAATCGGTCGGCGTCGGATCCTTGGTCGAAACCGACAGCGTCACGCCTTCATCGGGCTGGATGCGGATGACCAGCCGGTTCGCATCGGGGCGGGTCGGGAAGATCGACCACGGGGCGGCCTTGAACTGGATGACGATCTCGCTGCACTTCTCGGCCATCCGCTTGCCCGACCGCAGGTAGAAGGGCACCGTGCCCCAGCGCCAGGAATGGATTTCGGCCCGGATGGCGACGTAGGTCTCGGTGCTGCTGGTCGCGTCCTGGCCCAGATCCTCCAGGTAGCTCGGCAGGGTCTTGTCGCCATTCTTGCCGCGCGTGTACTGGCCGCGCACCGTAAAGGTCGCAACGTCTTCCGGTGAGATGGGGCGCAGGGCGTGCAGCACCTTGAGCTTCTCGTTGCGCAGGCTGTCGGCCTCCAGCGAGCCCGGCGGGTCCATCGCGACCAGGCACAGCACCTGCAGCAGATGGTTCTGGATCATGTCGCGCAGCGCGCCCGACTTGTCATAATACGGACCGCGTCCCTCGACGCCTACCGTCTCGGCCGCCGTGATCTGGATATAGTCGATCGCGTCGCTGGACCACAGCCGTTCGAACACCGGGTTGGCGAAGCGCAGCGCGATCAGGTTCTGGACCGTTTCCTTGCCCAGGTAGTGGTCGATGCGGAAGATATGGTTTTCCGGGAAATGCTTGCCGACCCCGTCATTGATGGCGTCGGCGCTGAGCAGGTCGGTGCCGATCGGCTTTTCCAGCACGACCCGGGACTGCGGCGTCACCAGGCCCTGGTTGCTCAGGTTCTCGCAGATCTGGCCGTACAGGCCGGGCGCGGTCGCCAGGTAATAGACCCGGATGCGGTCGGCGGGCGTTTCGGCCAGCAGGGATTTCAGCGCGGGCCAGGTGCTGTCGGCCTCGGCGCCGTTCAGGCTGACGTAATGGACCAGGTCCAGGAAACGGCGCGCCGTGTCGTCGTTCAGGTCTTCCGCCTTGACGAAATTCCGCAGTGCCTTCTCGGCGCGGGCCTGATAATCCTCGCGCGACAGCGGGGAGCGCGCGGTGCCGATGATCCGGGAATCGTCGGGGATCTGCCCGTCGCGATAGCGGTAGTAGAGCGCCGGCAGCAATTTGCGCATCGTCAGGTCGCCGGTTGCCCCGAACACAATGTAGTCGAACGTATCCACGGGTGGGAGCTGAGCCATCGAAGCGGCCTCCTGCAAGGTTCTGATTGTTGCAATTGGGCGGCGCGCGGGCGCGCGTAGGCCGGCACCCTTGCCGTGGAGACGACCTGCCTTCGTTGGGTTTGGGCCGAGCCCCCCTTGGCTGTCAAGTTGCCATTGACCGGCCGCCACCGTCACGATAAGCCCGCCGTTCCCTTCGCGCCCGGCCTGGTTTTCCATGTCTGCCGGGCCGGGCGGGCGAGGTTCCAACCACGATGCTGGAGGCATGCGGTTCCATGGATGCGGAAAATTTTGCAGGCGACGACAAGGCGGCGGTCGGTGGAATCGCGGCGGACCGGCTGCGCAGCATCATCGAGCGGGTCGAGCGCCTGGAAGAGGAACGCAAGGCCCTGGCCGGCGACATCAAGGACATCTTCACCGAGGCGAAATCCGCCGGCTTCGACGTGAAGGTCATTCGCCAGATCATCCGCCAGCGCAAGCAGGAGCCCGCCGAGGTGGAAGAGCAGGAGACCCTGCTGGACATCTATCGTCGCGCCCTGGGTATGTGACATTCTGGGCATGTGACGTTCAACGGGACCCTTGCGCCGGACGGGGCTGATCTGGTCAGACTGGCGTTCGGATCCGTTCATTTTCTGGTCGTGTGCCGATGCCGTTCCCGTTTTCCGACTGGATGCCCTGGTGGCTGCAGCTGACGCTGCTGATCGCCGGGACGTTGTTCGCCTTCGTGTGGCTGCTGATGCCCTTTGCCGTCTTCGGCCTCAAGGGGCGGCTGGACGCCATTGCGCTGCAACTCGAGGATTTGCAGGCCGAATTGCGGGTCCTGGCCCTGGCGCCCGAGGACCGGCGTCCCGCGATGGCCGCCCCGCCGCGCGTGGCCGTCGCCCCGGTGGTGGAACCGGTGCCCCCGCCGGCACGCCTGGCAGAGCCCCCCGTCGGCAGCCGGGTCAGCGATGCCTACGTGCCCCGCCCCGAACGCCCGGTGGCGCCCCGTCCGACCCGGTTCGACCCCCCGCCCGCAGTCGAGGTCCCGCGTTCGCCGCCGCCGGTGGAACCACCGCCAGCCGCCCCGCCGCGCCCCGCGCTCCGTGCCCCGCTGGAGGATGCCCGGCCCATGCCGTGGCACGACCGGCCGGTGGCCCCGCCGTCCGATCCCCTGCCGTCCGCGGGCCCGCGGCGGACCCCGTCCGTCGAGCGTTCCCCGATGACGGACCGGGGAATGGATCCCAGGCAGGTGGACCGCGGGTCGGCCGATCGGGGACATGCCGATGACGAATGGGGCGCGCGGCGTCCCCGGTCGGAACCGACCCTGCGCTGGCCACCCCGAACCTGAGCCGCCTGCAGGCGGACTTTGACGGAACGAATACTGAATTTCCGGCGGTCCGGCGGCGCTGTGCGGCGGGTAGCCAGGTGTTCGTCCGGAGATTCGGCCTGGCGACGAGGGCACCCTTATGGGCCGCCCGTCGCGAAGCACGGAAAACGCGTGGCATATCGCCGCCAGACCGAATGTCCGGACGGAGTTAAGGGACTATCTCAGGACCAGGTCGTCGCGGTGGATCATTTCGTCGCGGCCGCGCCAGCCCAGCAGGCCCTCGATATCGTCCGAGCGGTGGCCGGCGATCTGGCGCGCATCGGCGGCGCCGTAGGCCGACAGGCCGCGCGCGACCTCGCGGCCATCCCGATCCGTCACCACCACCAGGTCCCCGCGTTCGAACGTGCCGGTCACGCTATGGACGCCGGCCGGCAGCAGGGATGATCCCGCCGCCAGCGCATGGCACGCGCCCGCATCGATCGCCAGGCTGCCCGCGGGCGCCAACCCGCCGGCGATCCAGCGCTTGCGCGCCGAGCGTCCATCGGGTGCGGGCAGGAACCACGAACAGCGCGCGCCGTCCAGCAGGCGCGACAGTGGCCGCATGTCCTTGCCAATGGTGATGACCATGGCGCATCCGGCCTGCGTCGCGATCCGCGCCGCCATCAGCTTGGTCCGCATGCCGCCCGAGGAATAGCCGGGCGGCGGCGCGCCGCCCATCGCCTCGATCTCGTCGGTCAGGGCCGTGATGACGGGCAGGTGTCGCGCGGCGGGGTCGGTACGGGGGTCGGCGGTGTACAGGCCGTCGATGTCGGACAGCAGGACCAGCTGGTCCGCGCCCGTCATCTCGGCCACGCGGGCGGCGAGGCGGTCATTGTCGCCGAAGCGGATCTCGGTCGTCGCGATCGCGTCGTTCTCGTTGATGACGGGAATGCAGCCCAGGCCCAGCAGCGTGTCCAGGGTGGCGCGGGCGTTGAGGTAGCGGCGGCGATCCTCGGTATCCCCCGGCGTCAGCAGCATCTGGGCCGCGACCAGCCCGTGGGCCGACAGCGCGTCGGCCCAGGCCTGGGCCAGGCGGATCTGCCCGACCGAGGCCGCGGCCTGCTTTTCCTCCAGCCGCAGGGTGCGCCGGGTCAGGCCCAGGCTGTGCCGCGCCAGCGCGATCGCGCCGGAGGAGACGACGATGACATCAGCCCCGTTCGCCCGCAGGGCAGCGATGTCGCGGGCGACGCTGTCCAGCCAGGTCGTGCGGGGCGCTGCCCGGTCCGGATCGACCACCAGCGCGCTGCCGATCTTGACGACGACGCGGCGGGCGGCCTTCAGGTCCGGCAGGACAATGGAGGTCATGTCGCGGCGCCGTGGTCCGTGGTGCCATGGTCGGCGACGCCGGGGGCGGGACCGGCCTCGCGTTCCGCCTCGCGGGTCGCGGTGACGCGATCCTGAAGCAGGCGCAGGACGGCGTCCACGCCCTGCCGCGTGGCGCCGGAGAGGGTAACGACCGGCTGGCCGCTGGCCTTTTCCAGCGCCCGGCGGCGGCTGGAAATCTGCTGCGGCGTCATGGCGTCGGTCTTGTTCAGGGCGATGATTTCCGGCTTGTGGGCCAGGCCGCCGCCATATTCCTCCAGCTCGTGCCGGATGGTGCGCCAGGCTTCCACGACATTGCCGGCGGCCCCGTCGATCAGATGCAGCAGGACCGCGCAGCGTTCGACATGGCCCAGGAATCGGTCGCCCAGCCCGGCGCCTTCATGCGCGCCTTCGATCAGGCCGGGAATGTCGGCGATAACGAATTCCTCGGCCACCGACAGGCGTACGACGCCCAACTGCGGGTGCAGGGTGGTGAAGGGATAATCCGCGATCTTGGGCCGTGCCGCGGATACGACCGACAGGAAGGTGGATTTTCCCGCATTCGGCAGGCCGACCAGGCCGACATCGGCGATCAGCTTCAGCCGCAGCCAGACCCAGCGTTCCTCGCCCGGCCATCCCTTGTCGGCGCGGCGGGGGGCGCGGTTGGTGCTGGTCTTGAAATGGGCGTTGCCGTGGCCGCCGTCGCCCCCATGGCACAGGACGATGCGCTTGCCGGGCTGGTCCAGGTCGGCCAGCATGGTTTCGCGGTCCTCGTCGAAGATCTGGGTGCCGATCGGAACCTGGATCACCACCGGGGGCGACGCCGCACCGGTCCGGTCGGAACCCGCGCCGTTGCCGCCCTTGCGGGCGCGGAAATGCTGGGTGTAGCGGAAATCGATCAGGGTGTTCAGATTGCCCGCGGCCTCGAACACGATGTCGCCACCGCGTCCGCCACGCCCGCCGTCGGGACCGCCGAATTCGATGTATTTCTCGCGCCGGAAGGCGACGACGCCATCGCCGCCATCGCCGGATTTCACGTAGATCTTGGCCTGATCGAGGAATTTCATCGTCATTGGTCCGGTCGGGGTGGAACGGCGTGGGCTGCCCGCACCCGGTATATAGAGCAGATCGCATTTAGGTCGCAGACCTGGATGCGTGAAGATGCCCTATAAAACAAAGGTCTAAAGCACGCGCAGGGGATCGGCCCGGTCGCGGCGGCCTCCGGGACGCAAAAAGGGCCGGTCGTGAGGACCGGCCCTTTCCGGGTCGAAAGCGGTCCCGAAGCGGGAAAGCTTACTCGGCGGCGATCGGCAGAGCCTCGACCGAGACGTGCACGCGGCCTTCGGCGCGACGCTCGAACTTCACCTGGCCGTCGACCAGCGCGAAGATCGTGTGGTCGCGGCCGAGACCGACATTGCGGCCGGGCTTCATTTTCGTGCCGCGCTGGCGGATGATGATGTTGCCGGCGATCACGCTCTCGCCACCGAACTTCTTGACGCCGAGACGTCGGCCCGCGCTATCGCGACCGTTGCGGGACGAACCGCCTGCCTTTTTTTGTGCCATTGCCTGAACTCCTGAATCTGGTCTGACCTGATGATCCTGTCCGGGGCGTCACTGCGCCCCGCGGCGGATTCAGGCGGCGTTGATCGCGGCGATGCGCAGTACGGTCACCGGCTGGCGATGGCCGTTCTTGCGGCGGCTGTTCTGCCGGCGGCGCTTCTTGAAGATGATGACCGTATCCAGACGGTCCTGCGCGATGACCGTCGCGGTGACGGTCGCGCCGGCTACGGTCGGGGCACCGATGGTGGTGCCGCCTTCGCCGCCGACGGCGAGGATTTCCGTGAAGGTCACGGTGGACCCGGCCTCGGCGTCGAGCTTCTCGACCTTGAGCACGGTGTCCGGGGAAACGCGATACTGCTTTCCGCCAGTGCGGATGACTGCGAACATCTTACCTGTCTTTCCGATCTCTCGGCGCGTGCGGCCCCGGCTGGAGCAGGCGACGCAACCCAGTCGCTTTTTGTCTTTGGCCATGCGGACATGGCGATCCCCCGTCTGCGCGGGGGCGAGGTGCGGCTTTTAAGGCCACCGTCGCATCCGCGTCAACCCGCTTTTGCCGGGTGGGGGGGAGGCAACGGCGCATTATGCTGAAAAAACGTCCCAGGGTGTCTTGCGCGGGATGTGGGGCCACCTTATAAGCCCGATCCATCGTCGCTGCCAATGGAGAGGTGCCGGAGCGGTCGATCGGGGCGGTCTCGAAAACCGTTGTGCGTGCAAGCGTACCGTGGGTTCGAATCCCACCCTCTCCGCCAAATTTCCTTATGTCAAATACGTCGGGTACATGCCGCGTACGCCGGGTGTGGACTGCCGGCCCGAGCAGGTTATGGCCGGCGCCGAAGTGCCGGCAACCCGTGTTATCCTTGGTCAGAACTCCTCGTACCGTGCCGGGTTCTGGTCGAACGTCCGCCCGTCTGGACGGGCCAGCGTCGCGATGGATGCCATGTCCTCGTCAGTCAGCGAAAAATCGAAAATCGACATGTTCTCGATCTGCCGCGCGCGTGACGCCGCCTTGGGAATCGGGATCGCACCCACCTGGTGATGCCAGCGCAGCACCACCTGCGGGATCGACTTGTCCAGACGTTCGGCAATTTTGCCCAGCAGCGGGTCCGAGATCAGCTTGTTGGCGCGCCCCAGCGGGCTCCAGGCCTGGGTGGCGATGCCGTGCGCGGCATGCCAGGCGCGCAATTCATCCTGCGGGAAATAGGGCGATAGTTCGACCTGGTTGATGCTCGGCGCGACGCCGGTCTCGTCGATAAGGCGCTGGATGTACTCCGGCAGGAAATTGCATACCGCGACCGAGCGGATCATTCCGCGCTTCCTGGCCTCGATCAGGGCACGCCAGGCCTCGACGTAACGATTTTGCGCCGGATTGGGCCAGTGGATGTAATAGAGATCGTAATAGTCGAGTTGGGCGCGATACAGGGATTCCTCGACCGTGGCGATGGCCTCGTCGAAGGCGTGATGGCGTCCGGGCAGTTTGGAGGCGATCCGCAGATCCTGTCGCGCGATGCCGCTGTCGCGCACAGCCTTTCCCACCGCGCCTTCGTTCTCGTAATTGAATGCGCTGTCGAGACCCCGATAGCCGACCGTGATCGCGTCCCTGATGCTGTCCGCGCCGGATGCCCCATTCAGCCTGTATGTACCGAAGGCAAGCACAGGAACTGTCATGCCGTCATTGAGGGTGAGATCCGGAATGGTCATGCAGCATGCCCTTCTCGTCAGTCTGATTGATCAATTGTCGTCTTCGACCGGGAACGATGACGGTCTTTCATGAAATTTCCGGCCTCTGCGAGGCTGGTATTATTCGGCCGGCGTCATGCGGGTTTCGTCCACGAACCGCTCGGTCGCATCGTCGATGGTGCGGCTGCGCCGTCCGACGGGGGCGTGGACGTACAGGGCCTTGCGGTCGATCTTTTCCGTCGCCTCGGGCTGCGGCGGCATTTCATAGCGTGGCACGCGGCGGTGGTCGGCCAGTTGCAGTTTCGGATTGAAGACCGAATTGAATTTCCAGATCATGGTCAGGAAATTCGTCTGTCCGCGCAGGGCCAGGCGCAGGGCGATGCCCAGCGTGTCCTTGATGGCGCTCCAGCCCAGATGCTTCTGGTTCAGCACCTGCTGCGTTTTCACCAGTTCTTCATAGAATTCTTCCAGCGGCAGCGTGGTCGGCAGCACCGCGTGCTGGATGTCGAACAGGCGATAGTCCCGCGTCGTCAGGCGTCGTGCCTCGCGATGCCAGATTTCCGTGCCCGGATATGGCGTTGTCACCGAGATATTCACGATATCAGGAATTTCCAGGCACCACTGACGGATGACCTCGAAGCGCTGCCGGTCCCACGACGGGTCGGCGATGATGTTGATCGCGACGATCAGGCCCAGCGACCGCGCGAATTCCAGCGCCTCGAAATTCCGGTCTACCGACACGCGCTTGCGAAAATGCTTCAGCCCTTCCTCATCCACGGCCTCCATGCCGATGAAGATGTAGCTGAGCCCCAGTTCCTTCCAGAACCGGAAAACCTCCTTGTTGCGCAGCAGCACGTCGGCGCGGGTCTCCAGGTAATATTCCTTGCGGATGCCGCGGCGCCTGATTTCCTCGCCGATCGCCATGCCGTGTTCGGCATGGACGAAGGCCACGTCGTCGACGATGAAAATGCCCGGTTCGCGGATCGCCTCCAGCTCGTCGGCGATCACGCGCGGGCTGGCGGTGCGATAGGACCGGCCGTAAAAGGTCCAGGCACTGCAGAACGTGCAATCCCATGGGCAGCCGCGCGCGAATTCTATCGACGCCGCCGGATCGAGCGTGCCGATGAAATATTTCTGCCGGTGCCGCAGCAGGTCGCGCGCCGGTCTAATTTCGTCCAGCGAGGAGACGAAGACCGGTGGCGGCCCTTCGCCCGTCATGGTCACGACGCCGGGTACGGTGGTGATGTCCTGCCCGGCCTGCCGCGCGTCCAGCAGGCGTCCGACGGTGGCGTCGCCTTCGCCCTTCAGGATGCAGTCGATCGCCCCTTCGGCCAGGGTCAGCACATCGCGCGCGATGAACGACACCGAATGGCCGCCGACGAACAGGAAGACGCCGGGCATGCGGGCGCGCGTCTCGCGGCACAGATCGACGATTTCCGGGATATTGGCCAGGTAACTGCCGGAAAAACAGACGGCGTGGGGACGGAATTCCTCGATCATCCGCCAGTAGTCGCGGTGCGTTTCCACCTGCAGGTCGATGATCTGTACGGTGTGGCCGGCCAGTCGCGCCGCGCCTGCGACCAGTTCCAGCCCCAGCGGTTCGAGGCGCAGGAAAACCTTCGTGTACATCAAGGCGCTGGGATGGACGGCGAGTACTCTCATTCTGACACCTCGATCTGCGCGAACGGGCGCGCAAGGGAATGAAGTGGAGACAATGCCAGCAGGCCCCGGAGAGCCGTTCGGTCAATAGCGTGTCGCAGACATGAGTATTTTTCAGACGGATCCGGATCTGTCATCCGGATCATATGTAATGACACTTATGCGTGAGGGGATGGAACCGTATATCGGGGATGTTTCCGTTCTGATTATTGTCCGCAGAGATCAAAGATATCGGTGGATATTGAGGTCTGGACCTGCGATCTGCCAGCGAATTCATGAAGATGTGAACAGGGTGTGCCGCCCTGTCATGCACAGGACGGCCTATCGTGGGGTCGATCATCCATGGCAGACTAAAATCGGAAACGCGGCCAGGGATCCCATCCTGGACATCAAGTTGTCTCAATCAAGGAAAGTGGGAATAGGGGTGTCGAGCGCGCAAGGCGACATGGTTCAGGGCACGCGACAGGAAGGACCGTTGAAATCGTTTTTTCGAAACCGGTGGCGTGGCAGGCGAGATGCGAGTCAGAAGGTGGCCTGATGTGCAGCCAGACACGAGGACGCTGCCGTTAACCTGTTGACCGAACCCGGTGGGCCACCGCGCATCAGGACGTCGCGGATGAAAGTCTCGCAGGCTGTGATAATCTCCCGTTTCTCGGGCTCCTCGATCGAGGGCGGTCTTTTGATCCAGATCCTGTTATCGGCGATGTTCGTGATCCATGGTCGTTATCCTCCTGCTTTGCCCCGCATGTCGGGCGAAGGGGAATCCCGAAGCCGCGTCGTTGGTTCGTCGATACCGGCGATGCCCGGATAAACGACATGATCCGGGCTGAAGCCGTCACGTTCCTGCGCCAGCACGAGGCGCAATCGGCCGCGATGGTGAGGGGGCGTGCTCGATATCCGTGCGAGGAAGGAAGCGGCTATCCGGAGGCGAGGCGCGCCCCCAGTGCCCTATCGGGCGAGGGCGATGCCGCTGAACGGATAGTTGGAAGCGGATCCGGACATCATCAGCGGAAGGAGACAGCCGGGTGCGTGTGGGCCGGGTCATCCCGGTCATGGACCAGTTCGCCGGCTACGTAGGTGGCGCGGACGCTGCGGTCGTCGCCCAGCATCATCAGGATGAACAGCAGGTCCTCGATCGTCTCGCAGGTCTCGGCGCGCTGGGCCATGAGGGGGGTTGCCTTCGGGTCCAGCACGCACAGATCGGCCTCCATGCCCACCGCCAGGGTGCCGATCCGGTCGTCCAGATAGAGCGACCGCGCGCCCCCTGCCGTGGCCAGCCAGAAGGCCTGTGCGGGATGCAGCCTGCGCCCGGTCGCCTGCGCGACCTTGTAGGCCTCGTTCAGCGAGCCGAGCTGCGACAGGCTTGTGCCCGCGCCGACGTCGGTGCCCAGGCCGACGCGCACCGGACGCCGGACATCGACGGCGTCGAACAGGCGGAACGACCCGCTGCCCAGGAACAGGTTGGAGGTCGGGCAGTGCGCCAGCGCGCAACCGGCCTGATGGCAGGTGCAGAAATCGTCCTCGTCGACATGGACCGCGTGGCCCAGGACACTGCGAGGCCCCACCAGGCCGGCATGGGCGTAGACATCCAGATAGGACGCGCGGTTCGGAAACAACCGGCGGATCCACGCGATTTCGGCGGTATTTTCGGCCAGGTGCGTCTGCATGAACAGGCCGTCGCGCTGGCGCAGCAGGCTGCCGGCGAGATCGAGCTGTTCCTCGGTGCTGGTGGCGGCGAAGCGCGGCGTCACGGCATAGAGCTGCCGCCCGCGGCGATGCCACCGATCGATCAGCGCCAGCGAATCGTCATATCCCCCCTGCGCCGTGTCACGCAGATCGTCGGGGGCGTTGCGGTCCATCAGCACCTTGCCGGCCACCATACGGGTGTTCAGGCGCGCCGATTCGTCGAAGAACGCGTCGACCGACTGCGGATGGACGGTGCAGTAGACGGCGGCCGTGGTGGTGCCGGCGCGCAGCAGTTCGCGCAGGAAGCGGCGGGCCACGGCGCGGGCATGGCCCGGATCGGCAAATTTGGCCTCGGTGGGGAAGGTATAGCGTTCCAGCCATTCCAGAAGCTGCTCGCCATAGGCCGCGATCATCGGCAATTGCGGATAATGGACATGCGTGTCCACGAACCCGGCCGACAGGAGTGAATCGGGATAGGTGGTGACCGGGATCCCGTCGGGGATGGTGTGGCGCAGGGCCTCGAACGGGCCGAACCGGCTGATCCGCCCGTCCTCGATCAGGATAAGGGCATCGTCCTCATGCACCAGGGCGTGGGCGGGATCGTCCAGGAACGGGTCGGCGCGGAAGGTGACGGCCCGTCCGCGCAGGGCGCGGGTCGTGGTGGGGCCGGACGACGGGGGCTGGGTCATCGAGGGGGCTCGGCGCTGAATCGGGGGGATGGTTGTGCCCGTTTCAGCGCCCCGGCGAAAGCCGCATCATGCCGCGACGATGCGATAGGGGCGGGAGGCGTCGAGAAAGGCGGCATTGGCGTCGAGTTCATAGGAGATGACCAGCAGATAGGCGATGGCGCGGGTCATTTCGATACGCGCGCCGATATTGGTCTCGCGCGCTTCGATGCGGCGCAGGCTGGCGGTGGCGGCGCGCGCCGCATTGGCGGTCCGGCCATACCGGCCGGTGAACTGCGCCATGCGGCCCAGGACCAGCGTAATGGGGCGGCGGGCCTGGAGCGGCAACTGGTCGCGGGCCAGGACGGTGCGGAGCCGGATGATGTTCAGGCCGATGGTCATCGCCGACAGGGTGCCTTGCAGATAGGCCTCGATCGTCGGCGTCGGCGTGGGTCCGGCATGGCGGATCAGGCGCGAGAACCGGTCGGTATTGCGGCCGATCCAGTCGCGGACCTGCGGCACCGGCGTCGCCGATGCCAGGTGGCGAAGATCGTGGAGGTTGCGGTTGCGCATCCGCCACCGTTCGTCGGCGCTGCTGAACGGCAGGATGGTCCGGAAGATCAGCACGGCGAAGCCGATGCTGCACAGCAGGGCGAACGAGGCATTGAAATACGCGATCTCGTTCAGGCGCCCCTGGTTGGACGGCCCCACCAGGTTCGGCAGGAACAGCGTGTAGGCCGCCGCGGCCCCGGCGGTGGCGGGATTGCGGGTGGCCAGGCCGCCGGCGATCATCGGCAGCGCCAGGCAGGCGGCCAGCATTTCATATTCGGCTGGGCGCGGCAGGATCAGCATCACCAGCACGAATGAGACACCGACGGCCCAGACCGCGCCGCGCAGGAAGTTCATCGTGCCGACGACCGGGTTTTCCCGGGTCGCGAACAGGCCGCAGGTGACGGCCACCATGGTGATGAAGCCCAGGCCGCTGGGCCAGGACGTGACCTCCCAGATCAGGCCGGCCGAGGTGATGGCGACGGCGGCACGGATGCCGTTATGTGCCGCTTCCTTCAGGTCGCGGTGCGATTGCAAGCGGAAGTGGAAATGGTCGCCGCGCACCACGTGCTGGCTGGCGTCGAATTCCTCGATCGCCTGCTGCAGCTCGGCCAGCAGTTCTTCCAGCGCGCTGTGCAGGATACGCAGGTCCAGCAGGGCCTGGATCTGGGGGCTGCCGGGCGGATGCTGGCCGTTGGTCTCCTCGGTCAGGGCATTGACGACCTGCTGGCGGCAGACGGCGCGCAACGAACGCAGATCCTCGATCACCAGGGGAATGCCGTCGTCGTCTTGCAGGCGCGGCGCCAGGGCCAGCAGGAAGGTCCGCACCAGCAGCGACGTCTCGACGAAGGCCTGGGGCGCGGCGCCCAGCGCCTTCATGCGCGCCGTCATGCCCAGCCCCCGCGACAGCAGGACCGATACGGCCGCCAGGGCCGCGCGGGCGTGGTCGCCCTCGTGCCCGTGCGGGCCCATTTCGATCTCGCTGAATTCGATCTGGTCGTTGATCGACAGCAGCGCGCCGAACAGCGCGCGGGACCGCACGAAAGCCTGCTCGTCCCCCGCCAGCAGGTCCGCGATGGCGACCGAGGCACTGGACAGCGCGGTCTGCAGCTTTTCGCGGATATTGCGGCGGGCGGTCTGGGCCAGATTGTGGGAGAACAGGCCCGCGATCAGGCTTTCGCAGACGAGACCCAGGATGATGTAGGTCGAGCGCGCCATGGCGATCATGAAGACGTCGTCCGGGCTGCGGATCGCATCCAGCGCAATGATGGCGCAGGTATAGCCCGACAGGACCAGCGCGTAGGACCGGAAGTTCCGCACCAGCGTCGCCAGCCCGCAGCACAGGCCGATCCAGATCCCGATCGCGGGGAAGAACAGCCAGGGCGCCTGGGGGAAGGCCGCGATCAGGGCCACGGCCGATACCGCCCCGACGACCGTGCCGACCAGGCGCCAGCGCGCCTTGGACAGGCTTTCGCCGCGTGATCCCTGGGCCACGATCCAGACCGTCATCGGCGCCCATTGCGGACTGTCCAGTTCCATCCACAGCGCCACGACCAGCGCCAGCAGCGCCGCGATCGTCGTCCGGACGGCAAAGCCCAGGGCGTCGGCCTTTGGCGCATACAGCCATTTCAGGCGGTTCAGCCGGTCATGGCCTGGCGGACGGATGGTATGCGGACGCCACAGCGACAGGCGGGCCAGCAAGGCGGAAACGGAACTCTGGACGACAGGCACGATGCGCAGCTTCCGGCACGACGGGGGGTATCCGGTGATAGAACAGAAGGCGTCGGACGGTAACGATGGCGAGATCGCATATCTGTCATCAATCATCTGCGTCCGGGACAACCCGGTCCTGGTCCCCCGATGAACGCGGATGATGACGTGGGCAGCGGGGGATGGAGTCAGCCGAGAGCGGCGTAGATCGCCGCCCGGTCGGCGGGTTCGCGAACCGGGGGCGTGCCGTTCCGCACCGCGTCGACCAGGCCGTACGCCCGCCGGGTTGCCGGGCGGGCCGAGATGCGTTCGTGCCACAGGCGCAGGTTGGGAAACTGCGTCAGGTCCTGGCCCTGGTTCACCGGCAGGATCCAGGGATAGCAGGCCATGTCGGCGATGGTGTAGGCGTCGCCCCCGATGAAGTCACGACCTGCCAGATGGCGGTCCAGCACGCCGTACAGGCGCTGCGTTTCCTTGGTGTAGCGTTCGATCGCATAGGGGATCTTTTCGGGCGCATAGAGACGGAAATGATGGTTCTGTCCCGCCATGGGCCCCAGGCCGCCCATCTGCCAGAACAGCCATGTCATGATTTCGGTTTCCTCGCGCACGGCGGTGGGCAGGAACTGCCCGGTCTTGCGGCCGAGATAATAGAGGATCGATCCGGATTCGAACATCGGGATCGCCGGGCCGCCATCGGCCGGATCGTTGTCGACAAGGGCGGGGATCCGGTTGTTCGGCGCGATCTTCAGGAATTCCGGGGCGAATTGCTCGCCCTTGCCGATATTTACGGGAAACAGCCGGTAGGGCAGGCCGGTCTCCTCCAGAAACAGCGTGATCTTGTGCCCGTTGGGGGTGGTCCAGTAGTACAGATCGATCATGGTGTCTCCTGACGCCTGCCGAGGCAGGCTTCCGGTCGGTAAGGCGGCGATCATGTACCCAAATGCCGACCTTGCCAAAGCCGGTCTTGGAACAGGGGCGTGTTCCCGGGCGGCACTGACTGCCCGCCCGGCACGCCCGTGGCGTGCCGGCAACGGCATCATCGCGCAACGGGCGCTGGTTCCCGCGTGGGGATTACGACTAGAGGGTGTTATGCACCGTGAGCGAGTATAGCGGCGTTTCTGAGCATGAAACATGCGAAAGCGACGACATGAAGACTTGCGAGCGTTGAAGCGTAACGCTCGTAATCCTTGACGAGCCTGCG
>NZ_JABEQM010000002.1 GCF_014174155.1 Gluconacetobacter tumulisoli
GCACCACCTGGCCCGCACCGGCCTGCTCGACACCGTCCGCTTCCGCCCCATGACCCTCCCCGACCGCTTCATCGACCACAACACCCAGGACGCCCAGTATCACGAGGCCGGCCTCGACGCCCTCGCCATCTCACACACCGCGCTCCATGCCCTGGGAATTGAAAACAATATGTCACAACCCTTGCTAAAGGCGACAATCGGACCGAAATCATGATCGTGATGCGACGCTTGATGAAATCCCTGTCCCGGACGCCCCTGCCCCGGACATCCGCCCCCCTGGCTTCCCTGTTCCTCTGCGCCGGCCTGGCCGTGGTCCCGATGGCGGCCCCGCTGGTCGCGCCGGCGCATGCCCAGTCCGCCGGGCGGGCCGCGCAGGTGACGGTGACGGCCCCGGTCAACGCGCTGTATGCCGCCCTGGGGCGGATCCAGGCCCCCGGCAGCGGCACGTTCGACCAGCGGTCGCAGATCCTCGCCCCCGTGGTGGACAAGGTCTATAATCTGGAAACGGTGCTGCGGGCCTCCGTCGGCCTGCGGTATGCCGGCCTGTCGGACGGGGACAAGCAGCAATTGCTGGACGTGTTCCGCCAGTTCACCATCGCCCGCTACGTCTCCAGCTTCAAACCCGGCGGCGACGCCCATTTCAACGTGGACCCGACCCCGCGCCCGTCCCCGGTCGGCAGCGACCAGATCGTGACGACGCACATCGGTTCGGCCGAGGATCCGGACGGGACCGAGATCGACTATGTCATGCGGTCGGGCCCCGACGGCTGGCGCATCGTCGACGTTCTGCTGAACGCCCATATCAGCCAGGTCGCGGCCCAGCGGTCCGATTTCAGCTCTACCCTCGCATCCGGGAATGTGCAGAACCTGATCGCGCTGCTACAGAAGAAGGTCAAGGCGTTCTCGGCGGGCTGATCCGCGACCGCCGAACCCGACCGATGTCCGTGACCCCAGACGACCTGCGCTCCCTGCCGGAAAGATGATGTCCGCCTTGCATGCTCTCGCCTCCCCAGCCGGTGCCGCCGCCCTGATAGCGGTTGCCGGGTGCGTGCAGGCATCGTTGGGCACGGCGCTGGTATCCCGGTTCCGGTGGCGGGAACGGCGCGTTCCCGAAGCGACCACGCTGCCGCCGGTCACCGTCCTGAAGCCGCTGCATGGCGACGAACCCCTGCTGGAGGAAGCGCTGGAAAGCTTCTGCACGCAGGACTACCCCCGCATGCAGATCGTCTTCGGCGTTCAGGATGCCGGCGATCCCGCGATCGCCATCGTCCGGCGGCTGCGCGAACGCCATCCGGGGATGGACATCGACCTGGTGGTCGATCCGGCGGGACATGGCGTCAACCGCAAGATCGGCAACCTGATCAACATGCTGCCGAAGGCCCGGCACGACATCCTGGTCATCTCCGACTCCGACATCCATGTGGCACCGGATTACCTGCGGCACGTCGTCGATGCGCTGGCACGGCCCGGGGTCGGGCTGGTGACCACGCTGTATGCCGGCCTGCCGGCCACGCGATCGCTGCCGCGCCTGCTGGCGGCCTGCCAGATCAACCATAATTTCCTGCCCGGCGTGATGCTGTCGCGCTATCTCGGCCGGGAGGACTGCCTGGGGGCCACCATGGCCCTGCGGCGCGAGATGCTGGACGCCGTCGGCGGCCTGCAGGCGCTGGCGCCGCATATCGCGGACGACGCCATGCTGGGCCGCCTGGTGCGCGAGCGCGGCCGCCATATCGCCATCGCATCGTGCATGACCTGGACCACCGTCGGCGAGGCGAGCTTCGGCGACGTGCTGACGCACGAACTGCGCTGGGGCCGGACCGTCAAGACGCTGGAACCGGCGGGCTATGCGGCCTCGGCCATCCAGCTGCCGCTGTTCTGGGCGGGGGTGGCCGTGCTGTGCCAGCCCCATGCGCGCTGGACATGGACGGTCTTCCTGGGCGTGTGGGCCGCCCGGGCGGCCTGCGCGTTCCTGATGGACCGCATGCTGGCGCAGCGCAGCCTGCTTCCGCTGCTGCTGCTGCCGGTGCGCGACTGGCTTTCGGCGGCGATCATGGCGGGCAGCGTGACCGGCACCCGCGTGGCGTGGCGTGGACAGACGATGCATATCGCGCCACATTCGGTTATGACGCCTCCATCCCATCCTGTCGTGCGGGGCGACTGACACGCCCCCCGCGACACAAGACATATCAAGAACGGCCGTGCCGGACCCCCTTTCCGTGGGCCCCCACGTCCCTAGGATCCGCGTATCATGATGAAGACCCTGTTCCTCCAGCCCCCTTCCTTCGACGGTTTCGACGGCGGCGCGGGTTCCCGCTACCAGGCCAAGCGGGAAATCAGGTCGTTCTGGTATCCGACATGGCTGGCCCAGCCCGCCGCCCTGGTCGAAGGCAGCCGCCTGATCGACGCCCCCCCGGCCCGCATGGGCATGGAGCCGATCCTGCAGGACGTGCGCAACCGCGATCTGGTGGTGATGCACACTTCCACCCCATCCTTCGCCTCGGACGTGCGGGTGGCGCAGATGCTGAAGGACGCGAATCCGTCGCTGAAGATCGGCATGGTCGGCGCCAAGGTCGCCGTCCAGCCCGAGGAAAGCCTGCTGAAGGGCGGCCCGGTCGATTTCGTGGCCCGCAACGAATTCGACTTCACGATCAAGGAAATCGCCGAAGGCCGCGACCTGAAGGACGTGGACGGCATTTCATGGCGCAATGACGAGGGCGTCATCGTCCACAACCGCGACCGCGCCATGATCGAGAACATGGACAGCCTGCCCTTCGTGACCGAGGTCTACAAGCGCGACCTGAAGATCGAGGATTACTTCATCGGGTACCTGATGCACCCGTACATCTCGATCTATACCGGCCGCGGCTGCAAGTCGCGCTGCACCTTCTGCCTGTGGCCGCAGACGGTGGGCGGCCATAACTACCGCACCCGCAGCCCGGAACACGTGGCCGCCGAGATCCGCCTGGCGCGGCAGTATTTCCCGCAGGTCAAGGAGTTCTTCTTCGACGACGACACCTTCACCGACGATTTGCCGCGCGCGGAAGCGATCGCGCGCGAACTGGGCAAGATGGGCGTCACCTGGTCGTGCAACGCCAAGGCCAACGTGCCGCGCAAGACGCTGGAAGTCCTGAAGGACAACGGCCTGCGCCTGCTGCTGGTCGGCTACGAGAGCGGCAACCAGCAGATCCTGCACAACATCAAGAAGGGCATGCGGGTCGAGGTCGCGCGCGAGTTCACGAAGAACTGCCACGAACTGGGGATCAAGATCCACGGCACGTTCATCCTGGGACTGCCCGGCGAAACCAAGGAAACGATCCAGGAGACGATCAAGTTCGCCACCGAGATCAATCCGCACACCTTGCAGGTGTCCCTGGCCGCGCCCTATCCCGGCACGTTCCTGCACAAGCAGGCGACCGAGAACGGCTGGCTGGACGAAGGCAACGCCGAACTGATCGACGAGAACGGCGTGCAGATCGCCCCCCTGCACTACCCGCACCTGTCGCACACCGAAATCTTCGGCAGCGTCGAGGAATTCTATCGGAAATTCTATTTCCGCGCGCCGAAGATCGCCTCGATCGTCGGTGAGATGGTGCGCAGCCCGCAGATGATGAAGCGCCGCCTGCGCGAGGGCGTGGAGTTCTTCCAGTTCCTGCGTGACCGCCGCGCGGCCTGACCGCGCCCGCCGGGGCCCCCCGCCCCGGCGGATCTTTCCCGGCGAGTACCCATGAAGCGCGTGATCGTATCCGCCGACGATTTCGGTCTGTCGGAAGAGGTCAACGAAGCCATCGAGATCGCGCATCGCGACGGCCTGCTGTCCACCGCCAGCCTGATGGTGGCGGGACCGGCGGCGGCCGACGCGATCGCGCGCGCGCGCCGCCTGCCCGGCCTGCATGTCGGCCTGCATCTAGTGGTGATCGAAGGGCCGGCGACCCTGCCGCCCGCCGCCATTCCCCTGCTGGTCGACCAGGGGGGACAGTTTCCGTCCAACCAGCTTGAACTGGGCGTCAATTATTTCTTCCGCCCCGCCGTCCGCCGCCAGCTCGCCGCCGAGATCGAGGCCCAGTTCGCGGCGTTCGCCCGCACGGGGCTGACGCTGGACCACGCCAATGCGCACAAGCACATGCATTTGCACCCGACGGTGGGCAAGCTGATGATCGCGAGCGGCCTGCGCCACGGCCTGCGGGCGATCCGCGTCCCGCTGGAACCGCCCGAGCCGCTGTTCGCCGCCGGTACCTACAGCGATTCGCCGGGGGCCGCCGCCCTGCGACGCTGGACCGGCGTGCTGCGCCACCAGGCCCGCCGCGCCGGATTGCGCACCAATGACTGGTGCTTCGGCATCGCCTGGAGTGGACATATGACGACCGGGCGGGTCGCGGCCCTGGCCGCCCACCTGCCGGAAGGATTGTCGGAAATCTATTTCCACCCCGCGACGGCGAAGAACGCGCTGATCGACCGGGTGATGCCGGACTACGAACACGCAGCCGAACTGGCCGCCCTGTGCAGCCCCGGCTTCCGCGCCGGCCTGTCGCATTGCCGCGCGGTGCCGACGACCTGGGCACAGGGCTGATCTCGCCCTGCGGGTCCCGGGGCGGCGCCCCCGAGACGTCCGGCAGGACGAACCTGCCGGGACCGGTATTTACAGGCTGCTCTTGACCCAGTCCTTGAGCTGGCTCTTGGGCAGCGCGCCGACCTTGGTCGCCGCCGGCTGGCCGTTCTTGAACAGGATCAGCGTGGGAATGCCGCGCACGGCATATTTGTTCGGCGTCGTCGGATTGTCGTCGATATTGACCTTGGCGACGGTCAGCTTGCCCTTGAATTCGGCACCGATCTCGTCCAGCGCGGGGGCGATCATCTTGCACGGGCCGCACCATTCGGCCCAGAAATCCACCAGCACCGGCCCATCGGCCTTCAGGACATCGCTCTCGAAGGTGGCGTCGCTGACGGCCACGGTATTTTCGCTCATAACATCACTCCTCGGGTTCCGACGGCTTCGTCAGGACATGGCCGCCTGACCGCCGGGTTTCAAGATTGCTGGCGTCCGGACCCGCCGCACCGGGGGCATGACGCTCCAGCAGCGAATCGGGCAGGATGGTGATCCGGACCTCCTCGGTCCAGACAAGGGTGCACCGAACCGGCCGATCCGGATAGAGGGCCATCAGCAGGGCGCGATACGACGCCATCTGCCGCAGATACAGCACCGGCGTCGCCTCCACGTCGGCGGGCGGCAGGCGATTGGTCTTGAAGTCGCACAGCCACACGGCATCGGGCCGGACGACCATGCGATCCACCTGCCCCACGATCACCGATCCGCCGGCCACGCCGGCCAGCGGCTGTTCCGACCGGCTGCCGGAACCGAACAGCGGCGCGATCCGGGGGTCGTCCATCACCGCCAGCACCTGCGCCAGGATCCGATCCTGATCCGCCGGGTCCAACCCGTTGCCCGGCCGCGCCAGCCAGTCCCGCGCCACGCCGGCACGACCCGCCGCCGGCCGGTCGGGCAGATATTGCAGCAGGGCATGGACGATCTGCCCCCGGCGCAAGGCCTGTTCGCGCGCCGCCGGCCGGCGCGCCCGGGCCACCGCCAGGGGCGAGCGGACGGCGGGCTGCGGCCCCAGGGGCGCATCGTCGGGCCGGCTGGGCACCAGGGGACGCAGCAGCGGCGATTCCGGCGCGGGGGGGCGGGCGACCCAGTCGGGGGAACGGCCCATCCAGTCCGGCAGGTCGGCCGGGGCGGCGTCGCCCCGTATCGCCGGGCGTTCGCTGGACGGCACCGACGCGACCTCCTCCAGCACCAGCCGGGTACCGGCCCAGCCCAGTTCGAAAGGCCGCTCCTCGGCCCCCGCATGGACGAAGCCGGCATGGCAGAGCGCATACCAGCTATCGTCGGCCACCGTGCGCTTCTGCTGCCAGCCGCAGATCACCAGCCGGTCGCTGGCCCGGGTCAGCGCGACATAGAGCAGGCGGTTATATTCCTCGGTCGCCGCCGCGCGGATCGTCTGCTGCAACCCCCGCGTGGTGCCCGTCGCCATCTCGGCGCGCGGAACCCACAGCGGCAGATCCAGCCCGCTCTCCCCGTCCCGCGTCCAGACCACGCCGCCGTCGAACTTCGCCACGCCCACCGTATCGGGCAGGATCACCAGCCGGGCCTGCAACCCCTTGGCGCCATGGGCGGTCATGACGCGCACCATGTCGGCAGCGGCATCGGGCTCACGCTTCACCGTTTCGGCCGACGCGCGCAGCCAGTGCAGAAAACCCTGCAGAGACGCCGGATGCAGCGATTCATAGCGCAGGGCCGCCGACAGCAATTCGTCCACCGGCTCGGCCGCCTCGGGGCCCAGCCGGGCCAGCAGGCGCGCCCGCCCGCCCAGCGGTCCCAGCGCCTCGGACAGCAGGCCATAGGGCGATGCGTAATCGACGCGCCGGAACAGGCGCTCCAGCATCGTCCAGGCCGCCCGCCAGTCCGCCCGTTCGTCCTGCCGTTCGCGCAGCACCGCCCACAGCGGCCGCCCCCCGCGTCCCGCCGCCAGTTCCATCAGGCTGTCGTCCGCGACGCCGCCCAGCGGCGAAGTCAGGACGCAGGCCAGGGTCAAGTCGTCCTGCGGCAGCAGCAGGGCGTCGCACAGGGCCATCAGGTCCTGCACCGCCACCTGGTCCACCAGCCCGGTGCGGACCAGTGTCGCCACCGGCACGTCCTGCGTCTTCAGCGCGCGGATCAGCGCCCGGACGAAATTCGACCGCTTCGGCACCAGGACCAGAATGTCCCCCGGCGTCAGCGGCGCCTCGCCCGGTGCGGGGGGGCGCCGCAATTCGGCGACGACCCAGGCCGCCAGGCTGTCGGCCAGGCGCTGCGCCGCCGTGGATTGTCCCCCGTTCTCCAGCGGAGCGATCCACGGATTGGCGTCCTCCGCCCCGTCCTCGACCGGGGTCAGGGGCCAGAGTTCCACCCGGCCGCCCTGCCCGGGCCGGGCGGACAGGTGGCGGGGCACGCCCTCGTCCCCCTCCACCAGCCCGCGCGCCGCGTCGGGCAGGGCAAAGACGCTGTCCACCAGTTTCAGGACCGGCGCGGTCGACCGGAAGGACACGGTCAGCGCCGGTTCCTTCCACGGGCTGCGCGCCTGCTCCACGCGCTGGCGGAACATCTGCCGCCAATGCCGGAAGGCCGCCGGATCGGCCCCCTGGAACGAATAGATCGACTGCTTGTAATCGCCCACCGCGAACAGGGTGCGCGGCGGTGCGGCGGCATCGCGGGTGCCGTCGCCGGCGAAGAACTCGGACGTCAGGCCGCCCGCGATCGCCCACTGGTCGGGCGAGGTATCCTGCACCTCGTCCAGCAGCAGATGGTCGATCCCGCCGTCGAGCTTGTACAGCACCCACGCGGCGCCCGGATCCTTCAGCAGGTCCAGCGTCCGTTCGATCAGGTCGTCGTAATCGACCAGCCCGCGCCCGCGCTTGCATTCGGCATAGCGCCGCAGCACCGGGGCCGCGACATCCAGCAGCGCTGCGCTGACGCGCAGGATGGCGATCGCCCGGCACTCCTCGTCCACCGCGATGATGCGCCCGGCCTCGGCCAGCAGGGCGTCGCCGATTTCCGGCCGGCTGTCGTCCAGCTTGGGGTTCAGGCCGCCACGCTTGCGCGGCTCGCCGTCCTGCTTCACCAGGGCCATGCGCCAGACGTCCCAGCGCGCGGCCCGTGCCTCGACCGGCAGGGCCAGCCAGTCCAGCATGGCCGTGGCGGTCCGCCGCACGGTGGCCGCGCCCTGCTCCGCCACGATCCGCAGCATGTCGCGCAGGGCGCCCTCGCCCGGCACCTCGGCGCAGGCCGCACGGCGCAGGGCGGCGGCGTCGCGCGTCCGCACCCCCAGCACCCGCATCAGGGCGGCGTCCACCCCTTCACGATCCCCGTCCATCGCCTGGATGACCGGCTGCACCTGCCGCGGCCGCGCCTGAAGGCCGCCGATCAGCCCGGCGAAATCCGCCGCCCCGATCTGCCCGGCCAGGATCCCGACCGCGTCCCCGCCATGGCCGACCACGGATTCGACCGCATCGCCCATCGCCAGGCGGGCGTCCGTATCCTCGACCAGCGTGAAATGCGGGCTGATCGCGGCCTCGATGGGGAAGCGGCGCAGCAGCGACTGGCAGAAGGCATGGATCGTGCCGATCCGCATCCCGCCCGGCAGGTCCAGCACCCGCGCGAACAATTCCCGCGCCGCCTGCCGCGTGTCCGCGCCCGGCGGGACCGACAGGCCGGCCAGTTCGGCGTCCAGCGCCGCGTCGGGCAGGGTGACCCATTTTCCCAGGCGATTCTGCAGGCGGATCGCCATTTCGGCCGCCGCCGCCTTGGTGAAGGTCAGGCACTGGATCCGCGCCGGATCCGACCCGGCCGCCAGCGTGCCATCCGGCGCCAGACGCGGCAGCATCAGGCGCAGCAGCCGGTCGATCAGCAGCTTGGTCTTGCCACTGCCCGCCGAGGCCGAGACGAAGACCGAGGCCTCGGGATCGGAAGCCTCGGCCTGGCGGGTGTTGGCCAGGTCGATGGCATCACGCGGACTCATGCCCCGCCCTCGTCGCGGGCGGCGCTCCATTCCGCGACACGGGCCAGCTGCGCGTAATCGGCGAAGCGCGGCCCCTCCTCGGGATGCGGATGGGACAGGTAAGGCTGCTCGACCTCGTCATAGGTCGCGATCAGGCCGCGCAGGTTCAGCCAGCAGGTGGCGACCAGGTCGGCCAGTTCCTCGCCCGACGCCACGGGCAGCGTCTCGCCGGGTTCGTACCCGCCGGTCAGCCGCCAATAGATCAGCTCCCCGGCCCGGCCCGCAAGGTCGGGCCCGAAGCCGCCGCGTTCCATCATCGCCGCCTCCAGCACCAGTTGCGACGACCAGCCGGCGATGACGCTCCTGCGCCGGGGCAGGGTGCCGGTCTTGTAGTCGAACAGGGCCAGTTGCCCCTGCCGGTCCCGGTCGACCCGGTCCGCCCGGCCATGCAACGTGAAGCTTCCCCCGGCAAAGCCCTCCAGCACCACGCGTCCCTTCTGTTCGGTCCGCACCAGTTCGGGCGGGCCGTCGGCGCGGCGCGCGGCCTCTTCCCGCGCGACCCAGCCGGCGATGCGCGCCAGGCGCGGCGCCCACCACGCCGCAAGCGCCGGGCGCAACCGCGCATCCGCCAGCCGTTCCAGGAACAGCCGCCGCAGCCCGTCCTCGGCATCCCCGGGCCAGGCCTCCGGCGCCGTGCTGAACCAGCGGTCCAGCGCGTCATGGACGATGGTGCCGTAATCGGCGGCATCCGCCGCCTCCTCCAGGTCCGGCAGGCGCCGCAATCCCAGGACCCGACGCGCATAGATCGCATAGGGGTCGCGCATCCAGGTCTCGATCTCGGTGACCGCCAGGGCACGGGGACGCCAGGCGACGGGCGGACAGGGCCGGGGCGGTGCGACGGGCCGGGGCGGGCCCGACGGCCGGTCCAGGCGCGCCAGCCAGGACAGGACCGGATGCGTCGGCATCGCTTGTCCCCGGCCGGATAGGAAGGCCTCCAGCCTGACCAGCCAGCGCGCTGGAACGGCGGGCGCGCCCTCGCGCCGGCCGGGGACGGACAGCACCACCTGCGGCGCCGCGCAGGCGCAGGCGACGAAATCGTGCGCCGCCTGCCCGATCGCCCGCTCGGGCGAGGGCAGGCCGGCGCGGGCGCGCATCGGGCGGCTCATCCACGGGCCGGGATCGGTGGCGGGGGGCCAGGCGGTTTCGACCAGCCCGCCCAGCACGATCTGTTCCACCGCCTGCAGGCGGGCTTCCATCAGGCCCCAGATGAAAATGCGCGGATGCACCGCCGCCTCGTCCCGGCCACGCAGGGCGCGGCGCGAACGCACCGCCAGCCCCGTCATCGACGCCGCCAGCAATCCGTCCAGCACGTCGGCGCGCTGCGGCGGCAGCATGTCGCAGAACGCGATCAGCCCGGCCAGATGCTGCCCCAGCGCATTGCCTTCCTCGCCCGACCACAGCCGGTCCGCGCCCATGTGATCGTCGGTTCCGGCCAGCGCCTCGGCGGTTTCCACAAGGCCGGCCAGCATCTCGGCAACCGGCATCGGCCCGCCATCGACACAGGCCTGCAATGGCGCCAGGGCGCGTTCGACGCGATCGAGGAACCCGGCCAGGTCCTCCGGCGCGTCGGGTCGGTCGGCCAGCGCCCCATGCGGATCGTCCCGTCCCCGCGCCAGCGCGTCGCGCAACCCGCCGATCCCCGGCCGGGGGGCCGGGCCGCGCAGCAGCACGCGCTCCAGCAACCGGGCGGACGCCCGACATGCGCCCGGCGACAGGCCGCACGCCGCCAGCGGATGTTTCAGCAGCGACAGCAGCGCCACAGGCGACAGGCCTGCGGTGACCGCCCGGACGACCAGGCGCAGGAACGCCGCCTGCGGCGTGTCGCCCAGCGGTTCGCCCGCGCTGTCGTCGGCCACCACGCCCCAGCGCGCCAGTTCGACCGCCACGCGCCCCGCCAGCCCCCGGTCCGGCGTCACCAGCGCCGCGCGCCGGCCGGGCACGGCGATCGCCTGACGCAGCACCAGCGCGATGGCCGCCGCTTCCTCCTGCTGGTCGGCGGCGCGCAGGATCGACAGGCCGGTCAGGTCCACCGGCGCCGCATCATGCAGCCACGCGCCCAGTGCCGCCGCCGGCAGCAGCGCGCGGCCCAGCATGTTCCCCCGGTCCGCCGGGCAATCCGGCGCGCCGCCGCCCGGCGCGTCGTCCCACACCCCCAGGGCCGCGCGATCCTGCCCCAGTCCGGCCAGCAGCCGCACCGTGCCGGCCTGCGGATGGCCGTCCGGCAGGGCCGACCACACCGCGTCCTCCAGCGACAGATCGACCCAGGGCAGCACCAGCCGCCCCGACGGCATGGCCAGCACCGCATCCAGCATCGCGCCGGTGGACGGCATGGCGTCGGTGAAGCCCACGGCCCACACGCGCTCGCCCTCCGGCAAGGGGTCGGCGTGCCACCGCCGCGCCTGCGCGTGCAGCAACGCGACCTGTCGCGCGACCGGGTTCATCACGCCTTCTTCCGCCAGCCAGGCCGGCCAGACGTTGGTGACGATCGACAGGAATTTCAGCGTCTCTTGCCAATGCTGGGCGAAATCGCTCTCGGCCGCCGCAGGAAGGCCCTCGGCCAGGTCGCATTCCGCCCATTCGGCCTCGTCCATCAGGGCGGCCAGCGCCTGCGCCAGCGGCCAGGCCTGGTCCACCGTCCGCACGTCGCCGAACGCATCGCCTGCCTGCAGGATCAGCCATGTCAGTGTCGCCAGGCGGCGCAGCGGTTCGACCGGTGGCGGCAGGTCCAGCGCCTCCAGCCCCGACAGGGCCAGCCCGGCCTCGTCCAGCGCGCCGATCGGGGCAATGCGCGGCAGCAGCAGGGCGCGCCCGTCGGCCCGGCGCAGGAAGGCTTCGGTCAACGCACGGGCGGCGCGACGGGTGGGCAGCAGGATCAGCCCCAGCCCGGTGCGCTGCGGATCGCCGTCGACCTCGGCCATCCAGCGTGCCGCGACCTGGTCCAGGAAAGGGATGTGCGGCGGGATCGTGACCACACGGGTCATACACCCGCATCCCCGTTCGCCGCGTCAGGATCGCGCGCGGCGCGCAGGGCGCGGGACGCGGCCTCCAGGTCCTGCGGGCGGGACAGATGGCACCACAGCCCGTCATGCACGATGCCCGCCAGCCGCCCCCGCGCGATCGCCCGGTCCCACAGCTGGTTCATGCTGAAACTTCCTGCCGGCGCATCCGCGAACAGGGCCGGCGTCGCGATCTGCACGCCGGTGAAGACATAGGGCGTCATCGCCCCTTCGACCGGGCGGCGCAGGATGCCGGCGGGATCCAGCGTGAAATCCCCGCGTCCGACCTCGCCCACCGCGCGCGTCACCCGCGCCAGCAGCAGCAGCGCGTCCATCCGCCCCGGATCGAAGGCCGCCGCCAGCCGCCGCAAGGCGGGAACCGGGCCGTTCAACCAGACCGAATCGCCATTCAGCAGGAAGAACGGACCGGGACCCAGGTCGCCCTCGCGCAGCGCGGCGGCCGCGCTGCCCCCGGTTTCCAGCAACGCGTCCTCGCGCCGGATCGCGGCGCGCGGGCCCGCCCCGGCGGCCGCCCGGGCGTCGAGCACCGCCGCAACGCGATCGGCCTGCCAGAACAGATTGACCACGACGTCGCGCACGCCCGCATTGTCCAGCCGGTCCAGCACGTGCTCCAGGATGCTGCGTCCGTCGACCGCCAGCAGCGGCTTGGCCGTCTGCTCGGTCAGCGGGCGCATCCGGCCGCCCAGCCCGGCGGCGAAGACCATGGCGCGGTCGGGCACGGGAACGCTCATCCGCCCTGCCTCCCTCCATCCCGGGCCGCCGCCAGGGCCGCCGTCACGGGACGATCCCCCCAGCCCGCCAGCCGCGCCTGCCGCCCGCCCTCGTCCAGGATCCGGATCTCGATCCGCAGGGCGCCGGGGGGCGTCAGTTCCGCCAGGCGGTCGGGCCATTCCACCAGCACGATCCCCTCGCAGGCGTCGTCCCAGCCCAGTTCGTGCAGCGCGTCGGGTCCATCCAGCCGCCAGAGGTCGAAATGCGAGATGGCACCGGACGGCGCGTCGTAGGTCTGCACCAGCGTATAGGACGGGCTGGGCACCTCCATGTCCGGATCGCCGCAGGCAGCGCGCAGGAAGGCACGGGAAAACACGGTCTTGCCCGCGCCGAGCACGCCCGACAGCAGGATGGCGTCCCCGGCCGACGCCGCCCCGGCGACGGCGCGCGCCAGGTCTTCGGTCGCCTGCTGGTCCGGCAACGGGACGATGAGAGGATTCAGGCGCGCATCCTGCGCGACAAGCGGTTCCATGCCCGCATTCTGCGCGCGGGGCCACTGTCGGCACAAGGGCCACGCAACCCCTTTCCGGCCGCGTTACGGGCCGGATCGCGGCCACGGGCGGCTTGCGCTCGGCCCGCGCAGGACGCACAACCTTGCGGAGTATCGACCCGCCCAGCCATACGGATTTCGACCATGACGGACGCCCCCAGTTTTTCGACCGATGTCGCCATCATCGGCGCCGGCCCCGCCGGCCTGTTCGCGGCGTTCGAATGCGGCATGCTGAAGCTGGATTGCGTGCTGCTGGACGCGTTGGACGAGGTCGGGGGCCAGTGCGCCGCCCTGTATCCCGAAAAGCCGATCTTCGACATTCCCGCCCATCCGGCGATCGAGGGCGCGGCGCTGGTCGAGGCGCTGGACCGGCAGATCGCGCCCTTCGACGTACCGCGCCTGCTGGGCCGGCGGGTGGAACGCCTGGCCGGCCACCGGGGCGATTTCGTGCTGGGCACCGATCGCGGCGACACGATCCGCGCCCGCGCGGTCATCATCGCCGCCGGGGCCGGAGCGTTCGGCCCCAACCGTCCCCCTCTGGCCGGGCTCGAGGGGTTCGAGGCCACGGGCGCGATCCAGTATTACGTGCGCCGCCGCGCCGATTTCGCCGGCGCGCGCATCGTGATCGCCGGCGGCGGCGATTCCGCCGTCGACTGGGCGCTGTCGCTGAAGGATATCGCCGAGAAGATCTGGCTGGTGCACCGCCGCGACCGCTTCCGCGCCGCCCCCGAAAGCCTGCGCCAGCTGGACGAGGCCGTGGCGGCCGGCCTGATCGAGAAGATCGTTCCCTTCCAGCTCCACGGCCTGCACGGCGCCGACGGCGCTCTCGAGGGGGTGGAGGTCGCGACCCTGGACGGCGACACCCGCATCCTGCCCGGCAACCGGCTGCTGCCGTTCTTCGGCCTGTCGACCGACCTTGGCCCCATCGCGCAGTGGGGCATGGATTCGGTGCGCAGCACGATCCCCGTCGTGCCCTCGACCTGCGAAACCAGCCTGCCGGGCGTGTTCGCCGTGGGCGACGTGGCGACCTATCCCGGCAAGCTGAAGCTGATCCTGCAGGGCTTCAGCGAAGGCGCGATGGCCGCTCATGCGATCCATCCGATCGTCCGGCCCGATACCGCGCTGCATTTCGAATATTCCACCAGCAAGGGCGTTCCCGACCGGGGATAGGACCCGCAACCTGCCCGCGCGACCGCGGGCAGGGCAATCGGACTCATTCTGCATCCGGATCGTCCTCGCGGGGTGGCGCCGTCGCACGCTCCTGTTATACCATGGCGTTCTCTCCCCGATCCGGAGGCCGCGATGCGTCCCTGTGCGCGACAGTACCGCCCCGATCCGCCATGCTGACGGCCGCCGATCCCCCCGCCGCGTGGGCAGGCGGTTTGCTGACCATCGACCTTGGCGCCATCGCCGCGAACTATCGCCTGCTGCGCGACCGCGTCGGGCCCGACGCCGGGTCGGGCGCGACCTGTGCGGCAGCGGTCAAGGCCGACGCCTATGGGCTGGGCGCGGAACGGGTCGTCCCGGTCCTGGCCGCCGCCGGCTGCCGTACCTTCTTCGTCGCGCATCTGGCCGAAGGCGCGGCCATCCGCCCCCTGCTGGGGGCCGACAGCACAATCTTCGTCCTGAACGGCGCCATGCCGGGAACCGAGGCCGACGTGCACCGGCTGGGCCTGGTCCCGGTCCTGAACAGCGTGGAGCAGATCACGCGGTGGCAGAGCCTGGCGCGACGGCTGGACACCCCCCTGCCCGCGGCCCTGCAAGTCGATAGCGGCATGTCGCGCTTCGGCCTGTCGGGCGGCGACCTGGACGTGCTGATGGCGCGCCCCGCCCCCCTGGCCGGGATCGTGCCCCTGCTGGTCATGAGCCACCTGGCCTGCGCCGACGACCCCGCACATCCCGCCAACCACGCCCAGCGCACGTCCTTCCTGCGACTGCGCGAGCGTCTGCCCCGCGCCCCGGCCAGCCTGGCCGCGTCGTCGGGCCTGTTCCTGGGACCGGACTGGCAGTTCGACATGGTCCGCCCGGGGGCGGCGCTGTACGGCATCAACCCCACACCCGGCCGCCCGAACCCGATGCGCCCGGTCGTGCGCCTGCAGGCCCGCATCGTGCAGACCAGATGGATCGGCCCCGGCACGGCGGTGGGCTACGGCGCGGCCTTCATCGCCGACCGGCCCAGCCGCATCGCGACCCTGGCCGTGGGTTATGGCGACGGCTTCCCCCGCATCCTGGGCGCCCGAGGCGTCGCCGTCCTGCCGGACCGCCCGGAGGTGGCGTTGCCGATAATCGGGCGGATTTCCATGGATTGCCTGGCGGTGGACGTGACCGATGCGGGGGACGACCCGCTGGAGGCCGGGACCGCACTGGACCTGATCGGCCCCCATAACTCCCTCGATTCGGTCGCCGCCGCCGCCGGGACCATCGGCTACGAACTGCTGACCGGCCTGGGGGCGCGCTACCACCGCGTCCACGTCACCGGCGATGCGGCGATCGACGTGCAGAAAGGATCAAGCGTGTGAAGGTCATCGTTCTGGGGGCGGGCGTCATCGGCGTGACCTCGGCCTGGTATCTGGCGAAACTGGGTCATGAGGTCGAGGTGATCGACCGCCAGCCCGCCGCGGCGATGGAGACCTCGTTCGCCAACGCCGGACAGGTCTCGCCGGGCTATTCCACGCCGTGGGCGATGCCCGGCCTGCCGCGCAAGGCGCTGGGCTGGATGCTGAAGAAGCATAGCCCGCTGGTCATCCGCCCGCGCGTCGATTTCGCGATGTTCCGCTGGATGACCCAGCTTCTGCTGAACTGCAACGAACATGCCTACGACATCAACAAGGCCCGGATGCTGCGGATCGCGGAATACAGCCGCGACTGCCTGACCGCGCTGCGCGACGAAACCGGCATCACCTACGACGACCGCCAGCGCGGGCTGATCCAGCTGTTCCGCACCGACGAACAGGTCGCACACGCCCAGGACGACATGCGCCTGCTGGCCGAAAGCGGCGTGCCGCACGACTTGCTGGACGTCGAACGCATCATCGCGCGCGAACCCGGCCTGGCGCAGGCGCGGCATCTGCTGAAGGGCGGGCTGTTCCTGCCCGGCGACGAATCGGGCGATGCCCACATGTTCACCCAGCGCCTAGCGCAGAAGGCCGAGGAACTGGGCGTCACCTTCCGCTACGAGACACCCATCGAGGCCCTGGAACCCGGCGCGACCGAGATCCTGGGCGTGCGGACCACGGCCGGGCGGATCACCGGCGACGCCTACGTGCTGGCGCTGGGCAGCTATTCGCCGCTGCTGCTGCGGCCGCTGGGCATCCGCATGCCGGTCTATCCGGTGAAGGGCTATTCCCTGACCGTGCCGCTGACCGATGAAAGCCGCGCCCCGGTCTCGACGGTGAATGACGAGACCTACAAGGTGGCGATGACGCGGCTGGGCGAGCGGATCCGCATCGGCGGCACCGCCGAACTGACCGGCTACGACCTGCGGCTCAGCCCCGACCGGCGCCAGACGCTGGAACTTTCCTTCTCGGACCTGTTCGGCGGCGGCGACCTGTCGCGCGCCACCTACTGGACCGGCCTGCGGCCGAACACACCCGACGGCACGCCGATCGTCGGCCCGTCCGGCCGCTTCGGCAATCTGTGGCTCAATACCGGGCACGGGACCCTGGGCTGGACCATGGCCTGCGGCTCGGGCCGGCTGCTGGCCGACCTGATCGCCGGCCGGCGACCCAACATCCCGCATCTGGACCTGTCGATCGACCGGTACGCGTCGTAGGCACAAAAAAAGGGCGGAGACGGTTGCCCCGTCTCCGCCCTTTTTCGTACCGGCCGGGACCGAAATCCTGGCCGGCCGTCATCGGCGACCGATCAGTTGGCGGCCGGCGGCGTGGTCTTCTTGTGGTGCTTGTTGTGATGCTTCTTCGCCTTCGGCGCCTCGGTGGGGGCGGCCGGAGCGGTCGGGGCGGCGGGGGCAGCGGCCTCGGGCGCGGCCGGAGCAGCCGGAGCAGCAGGGGCCTCCTGCGCGATCGCCGGAACGGCTGCGCCCATCAGGGCAACAGTCGAAAGGGCGGCCAGGAACCGACGAGTCGAAACGATCATAGAATCTCTCCAGAAATCAGGACGTCATCCCAATGCCTATAGACCGATGCCCGGAGACGCCCCCCGATTCGAGGAAGCATGATGCCGCACACGGTCTGGCGTGCTTTTGCTAGCATGCCGGACCATGTGCGTCTCGCATTAAAATACGTAAATCTAAGGCCAGTCTAACTTGTAGTGCCTTAATTGCAACGCAATCGCAATTTCTGAAACATTACGAATGATGTCTGGCCGGGTGGCCCGCCGTCCTGGCGGACCACCCGGCCCTGGCGATCAGTTGGACGCGGCCTTGCCGCGCTTCTTGCGCTCATGCGGGTCGAGGTAGCGCTTGCGGATACGCACCGCCGACGGCGTGACCTCGACCAGCTCATCGTCCTCGATATAGGCGATCGCCTGCTCCAGGCTCATCTTGCGCGGCGGCGTCAGCAGCAGCGCCTCATCCTTGCCGGCGGCGCGGATGTTCGTCAGCTTCTTTTCGCGGACGGCGTTCACGTCCAGGTCGTTCTCGCGCGAATGTTCGCCGATAATCATGCCGACATAGACCTTCTCGCCGGCATCGACGAACAGCGTCCCGCGATCCTGCAACGAGTACAGCGAATACTGCGTCGTCGCCCCGTCTTCCGACGAGATCAGCGACCCGTTGCGGCGGCCCTCGATCGGCCCGGCCCAGGGCTGGTAGCCCGCGAACAGGCGGTTCATGATGCCCGTGCCGCGCGTGTCGGTCAGGAATTCGCCGTGATAGCCGATCAGGCCGCGCGACGGGATCAGGAAGGTCAGGCGCACCTTGCCGCCGCCCGACGGCTGCATGTCCTGCATCAGGCCCTTGCGGAGGGCCATCTTCTCGACCACGACGCCCGAATAGGGCTCGTCCACGTCGATCAGGGCCTCCTCGAACGGCTCCTCGCGCTCACCGGTTTCCTCGTTGGTGTGGAACAGCACGCGCGGGCGGCCGATCGTCAGTTCGAAGCCCTCGCGGCGCATCTGCTCGATCAGCACGCCAAGCTGCAGTTCCCCGCGGCCCGCCACCTCGAACGCCTCGCTCTCGGGGCTGTCGGTCACGCGGATGGCGATGTTGCCCTCGGTTTCCTTGAACAGGCGGTCGCGGATCTGGCGCGATGTCACCTTCTTGCCCTCGCGGCCGCCCAGCGGGCCATCGTTCAGGCGGAAGGTCATCGACAGGGTCGGCGGATCGACGGGGGTCGAGGCCAGCGGCTCGGTCACCTCGGGCGAGGCGATGGTCTCGGGGATCGTGGCCTCGGAAAGACCCGCGACGGCGATGATGTCCCCGGCCTCGGCCTCGTCCACCGGCACCCGGTCCAGGCCGCGGAACGACAGCAGCTTGGTCAGGCGTCCGGTCTCGACGACCGACCCGTCGGGGCGCAGCACGCGCACCGGCATGTTCACCTTCGCGCGGCCCTGCTCCACCCGGCCGGTCAGCACGCGGCCCAGGAAGTTGTCGTTTTCCAGGATGGTCGCGACCATGGCGAAGGGCGCGTCCTTGTCCACCGTCGGCGCCGGCACATGCCGCACGATCAGGTCGAACATCGGCGACAGGTCCTTGCGCGCGCCTTCCAGTTCCTCATCCGCCCAGCCCTGGCGGCCCGAGGCGTAGAGCATCGGGAAGTCGAGCTGCTCGTCGTTCGCGCCCAGGGCGGCGAACAGGTCGAAGATCTCGTTGTGCACCTCGTCGGGGCGGGCGTCGCCGCGGTCGATCTTGTTCACGACCACGATCGGCTTCAGGCCGCGCGCCAGGGCCTTGCCGACCACGAACTTGGTCTGCGGCAGGGCGCCCTCGGCGGCGTCGACCAGCACGACGGCTCCGTCGACCATGCTCAGGATCCGCTCGACCTCGCCGCCGAAATCGGCGTGGCCCGGCGTATCGATGATGTTGATGCGGGTGTCCTTCCAGACGACCGACGTGCACTTGGCCAGGATCGTGATGCCGCGCTCACGCTCCAGGTCGTTGCTGTCCATCGCGCGCTCGGCCACGTGCTGGTTCTCGCGGAACGAGCCCGACTGCTTCAGAAGCTGGTCCACCAGCGTGGTTTTGCCATGGTCGACGTGCGCGATGATGGCGATATTGCGGATATCCATAACGTGTGTGACCTGACTTCCTTCGCGGGGCACCCGGCGGGCGCGCCGGCCGGCCCGGGCGCCCTTGCGTCACGGACAGGACCGACAGATGATTCCGTATTCCCGGGGTTGATAGAGGGGACGCACGCGGATTGCACGCGAAACTTCATGCCCCCACCGCCCGGCGGGGGCGCGCCCCGCGCGCAGCGGCACGCGCGCCAGCGTCGGGCGATGATGCGAAACCGTCCCCCGGCCCCGCCGGCCCGTGAAGGAGCCCATGCCGATACCCCCCGCCCGCATCGTCGTCGAGGACCTGCACAAGACCTACCGCATCGCCACGCGGGCGGCGACGTCCCCGCGCCCGTGGCCGTTCGCGCGCCGCGCCTGGCGCACCATCGAGGCCCTGCGCGGGGTCAGTTTCGTCATCGAGCCCGGGACGATCACCGGCCTGATCGGACCCAACGGGGCGGGGAAATCCACCGCGATCAAAATCCTGTCGGGCATCCTGCGGCCCAGCGCCGGCCATGTCTCGGTCGGCGGGCTGGTGCCCTGGGCCGACCGCATCCGCCATGTGGGACGAATCGGCGTGGTCTTCGGCCAGCGGTCGCAATTGTGGTGGGACCTGCCGGTCGAGGGCGGGTTCGCGCTGCTGCGCGACATCTACCGCGTGCCGCCCGACAGGTACCGCGCCCGCCGCGACCGGCTGGTGGACACGCTGGGACTGCGCGACATCCTGGACCAGCCGGTCCGCCAGCTGTCGCTGGGCCAGCGGATGCGCGCCGAACTGGCGGCGGCGCTGCTGCACGCCCCGCCCCTGCTGATCCTGGACGAACCGACCATCGGCCTGGATGCGCCGTCCAAGCTGGCGGTGCGCGCCTTCGTCCAGGAACTGAACCGGACCGAGGGCACGACCGTCCTGCTGACGACCCACGACATGCACGATATCGAGGCCCTGGCCGGGCGGGTCATCGTCATCGGCCATGGGCGGGTACTGGCGGACAGCCCGTTCGAGACCCTGCGCGCCACCACCCTGTCGGGCCGCCGGCTGACGGCGGAATTCGACGGTCCGGCGCCCCCGCTGCTTCTGCCCGACGGGGTGACGCCCCTGTCGCAGGGCGGGCAGGTCCTGGAACTCGGCTTCGACCCGGCGCGGATCGCGGCGGCCGACCTGATCCGCGCTCTGGCCTCCGCCGCCGACATGCATGGCGTGGTCCTGTCCGATGTCAGCATCACCCGCCCGTCGATCGAGGAAGTCATCAGCCGGTTCTACGAACGTCATGGGGCGGCCGGATGACACCCGCGGACCTGACGGCCTACCTGTCCGCATTCCGCGCGCGCTGGCAGGTCACGCTGCAGTACCGCGCGGCGGCGCTGGCCGGGGTCGTGACCCAGATCTGGTGGGGCGCGATCAACCTGATGGTCTACGCGGCCTTCTATGGCGGGACGTCCGCCGCCCCGCTGACCCTGCCCCAGACGATATCCTATGTCTGGATCATGCAGGGTACCCTGGCGCTGATGCCCTGGGGGTGCGATCCCGACATCGCCGACGCGGTACGCAGCGGCGCGGTGGCGCATGACCTGCTGCGCCCCGTCGATCCCTGGTGGTGGTGGTTCTGCCGTGCCGCGGCCCGTATCCTGGGCCGGCTGCTGCCCCGGGCGGTCCTAATGGCGGGGTTCGCGGGCGTCCTCCTGCCGCTGGCGGGGCTGGATCGCTGGGCGCTGCACCTGCCGCCGAGGGTCGCCGACGCCGCCCTGTTCGGCGTCTCGATCGTCCTGGGGCTGCTGCTGTCGGCCTGCATCACGGTGCTGCTGAACGTCGCGACCGTGCGCACGCTCTCCCCCCTGGGCGCCAATGCCGTCATCACGCCGCTGTCGCTGATCCTGTCGGGAAACATGCTGCCGCTGGCGCTGTTTCCCGCCGCCGTGCAGCATCTGCTGCTGCTTCAGCCCTTCGCGGGACTGGGCGACCTGCCCTGCCGGTTCTGGCTGGGCACGCTTCATGGCCCGTGGGCTGCGGCGGCCCTGGCGCAGCAGGTCGCCTGGATCGTCGCGCTGACCTGGGGCGGACGGCTGGCGTTGCGCCGGACGCTCTGTCAACTGGAGGTCCAGGGCGGATGAGCGGCCTGTCGCTCTGGCTGCGCTATGCCCGCGCCTCGCTGGCCGGGCAGGTCCGCTATCCGGGGGCCTTCGCGCTGCAAATGGCCGGGCATTTTGCCACCACCCTCCTGGCGTTCGCCGGCATCTGGATCCTGTTCCGCCGGTTCGGGAGCCTGCATGGCTGGACGGTGGGACAGGTCGCACTGTTCTACGGGCTGGTGAATATCGAATTCGCCATCGCCGAAATGGCCGGGCGCGGGTTCGAGATCTTCGGCGACGCCTTCCTGCGCACGGGCGAATTCGACCGCATCCTGCTGCGTCCGCGCTGGACGGTCCTGCAGGTCCTGGGGCACCAGTTCCGTCTGCGTCCCCTGGCGCGTCTGGCGCAGGGGGCGGCGATCCTGGCGCTGGGCCTGGCGGCGACGCCGGTGCGGCCGGCCCTCTTCACCGCGCCGATGCTGGCATGGGCCGTGGGCGGGGGCGTCGCCTTCTTCCTGGGCGTGCTGATCGGCCAGGCGGCCCTGTCGTTCCGCACGCTCGAAAGCCTGGAAATCGTGAACGTGCTGACCTATGGCGGGGTCGAGGCCGGACAATATCCGTTCGACCTCTATGCCGGGTGGTTCCGGGTGCTGATGACATGGATCGCCCCGCTGGGCGCCGTCACCTATTATCCCGTCCTGGCGATCCTCGACCACCCCGGCGTGCCCCCGCCCGCGATCGCCCCCCTGGCCCCCGGCCTGGGATATCTCTTCCTGGGGGCGATGCTGCTGTACTGGCAGAGTGCGGTCAGGCGCCATGCCTCCAGCGGAAGCTGATCCCCGAACGGGATCACCCTACGGAAGAAACGTTATAATTCCATATCCTGGCGCAGATTGACCAGCGGCCGCGCGCCATAATGGGAAATGATCTCGGACGCTGCAACGCTGCCCAGGCGCCCGCATTCCGCGAGCGACCGGCCCGACGTCCATCCGGCCAGGAAGCCGGCGGCATAGGCGTCGCCCGCGCCCGTCGTATCCACCACCTGGGTCGCCACGGGTGCGACGTCGATCCGCTCGCCGGCACGGATGATGACGCTGCCCCTTCCCGACCGCGTCAGGACCGCGAAATGCGTGTCGGCGGCGGCATGTTCCATCGCCGTCTCGAAATCCTCGGTCTGGTACAGCGAGCAGACCTCCTCCTCGTTCGCGAAGAGAATGTCGATATGGCCATGCACCAGGTCGCGGAAGGCGGCGCGGTGGCGCGCCACGCAGAACGGATCGGACAGCGAGAGCGCGACCTGCCGCCCGGCCGCATGCGCCAGCGACGCGGCCCGGCGAAAGGCCTCCTGCGCGTGCGGCGGATCGAACAGATAGCCTTCCAGGTAAGTCACGCGGGCGCTGGCCACCACCTCGGCCAGCACGTCCTCTGGCCCGAACGACACGCAGGCCCCAAGATAGGTGTTCATCGTCCGCTGCCCGTCCGGCGTCACCAGGACTAGGCAGCGCGCGGTCGGCTGCCCGTCGGCGACGTGCCCGGTCAGGAAGCTGGAGGGAAAGAAGATGCCCGACCCCTGCAGGTCGGCCGCGAAGGCCCGGCCCGGGGCATCGTCCGCGACCTTGCCCAGATACGCCACCCGCGCCCCCATGTTGGCGGCCACGACGCAGGTGTTCGCGGCCGATCCGCCGCCCATTTCCTTTTCGCGATGGATCAGGGTGTACAGCTTCTCGGCCTGCGCCGCGTCGATCAGCGTCATGCTGCCGGGGACCATGTCGTGGTCCAGCAGGAACGACGGGTCGACCGGGGCCAGGACGTCGATGATCGCGTTCCCGATCCCCAGCAGATCGAAGCGGCATTCCGCCGCCGGCCCCGCGACCCCGTTCTTCGCGTCCATGTCCGTCCCTCCTGTCGGCGGGCCGGATCCTTCCTGGCGCCGCGCCATCAAATAACCAATATCGTCAACCACAAGCCCCCCTTCGCTAACACCGGGACGAAGGGGTCGCAATGGCGCACATTTCATGTCGGTAAGCTTGGCCCTTCGCCCTTGTTCAGTCCCGACCCGTGCGTGTAATCGTACTGCACAGCGGTTTTTTGCAATCCATGTCCCAGCCTGTCCGGGCCCCCGCCCGGGAGCATCATAGAATTCAGCGGGGTACCTTTGTTCAAACGACGCAAGCCCGAAGACGAGAAACCGGTCCGCCCGGCCAATCCGCAGACGAGTTTCCCGCCGCCGCCGTCGGGGGGCCCGTCCGCGCGCCCTGCCGCTGCATTCCCCCCTTCCGTTCCGTCCAAGGAGACCGCGCCAATGGCCCGCGCCCCGTTCCCTCCCGCCCCGTCCCCCGCCGCCCCCGGGGCACAGCCCCCCGCCCGCCCGGGCGCGCCCCAGGCCGCCCGCAAGGACAATACGGAGCGCCGGACCCTGGTGGTCGGACGCGGCATCAGCGTGCAGGGCACCATCCAGGACGCCGAACGCCTGGTGGTCGAGGGCACCGTCGAATCCTCGATGATCCACGCGGCGGAGCTCCTGGTCGCCCAGGGCGGCATGTTCCGCGGTGAGATCGAGGTCGAGGACGCGGACCTGGCCGGTACCATCGACGGCACGCTGACCGTGCGCGGCAGCCTGACCATCCGGGCGACCGGGCGATTGATCGGCAAGGCCAAATGCCGCCGCCTGCAGGTCGAGGATGGCGGCCAGGTCACCGGCCAACTGGAGATGATCACCGGTGCCAGCCCGCTGCCCAGCGGCCTGGACACGGCCCCGGCCCCGGTGGCCGCCCCGCCGGAGCTGATCGAACCCGAAACCCCCTGACCTGCCCCCGCCCGCCGATCCCTCGGCGGGCCACGCGGCTGGCATGGTCAAAAAAAAGCCGTTGCGGACCGACAGGTTCCGCAACGGCTTTTTTCTCTTCCGCCCCATCGGGACGGAAGACGCATTCAGGCGACGTTGTCGCGCCGGTCGCGCAGTTTTACGTACGCAAGCTGGGCGTGCTCCACGCAATACGGCTTGCCCGGCACCGGCGTCGCGCCGCAGAAATGAAAGCCCGGCGTGCCCGGATCGCCCAGCGGCCAGCAGCATGTCAGGCCGCTGCGACGCGGGGCGGGCGCCGCGACAGCGCGCAGCGGCACGCGGACCTCGGGACGGGCGGCAGGTACGGCGGGCTGGTCCGCCGGGGCGGCAGCGGCCGGCGTCCCGGCCTGCGATGCCTCAACCGGGGCGGGCGTAACCGGAGGGGCCGCCGGAACCGGGGCGGCGGGACGCGCGATCTCGGTCAGGGTGGCCGCGACGGGACGGATCTCCGCCACCGGCTGTGGCGGCTGGACCGTCACAGGGGGCCGATCGACCGCTTCGGTAGGCGCGACGGGCGTCGACACGGCGGGGGCCGCCACGACCGGAGCTGGCGCGACACCAGTCGGCGCCGAGGGGGCCTCGACCGTCGGACGGGCCGATGCCGCCGGCCTGCGGATCGGGGACGGACGCGCCTGCAGGCCGAGGCGATGCGCCTTGCCTACGACCGCGTTCTTCGTCACCGCCAGCTGCCGACCGATTTCAGCTGTCGACAGCCCCTGCTGCCAGAGCTCGCGGAGACGCGCGATCGTCTCCTCGGTCCATTCCATTGCCATGCCACCTCTCCTGACGAAGAATGAGCGGAAATTAGGCTTATCTTGTGGTCCACTCAACCATTCCACCACAAAATCTTGTGGACAAGGCTGGGCATAACCTGTTCACAACCCCTGTAAAAGCAGTGTGTGAATCGTCGAAGCCTGGTTCAAAATTCGTTCTGCCGCGCAACAGCGCGTGCTGTGCGACACGCCCGGCATGTATTTCGAAGCGCCGCCAGCCAGGGAAGCCGGAAAACGCGCGTCGGATCGCCGCCGGCGGGCATGTGCAAACAGGGTCTCAGGCGCGAATGCGCTTTACCCGACTGCCATCGACACCCAGCAGCATCTGCCCGGCCTTCAGCGCCAGCGCATCGTCGCCGAAGACCTTCCGGCGCCAGCCGGTCATCAGCGGCAGGTCGGGTTCGGCCTCCAGCGCCAGGCGGTCCAGATCCTCGGACGACGCCACCAGGCGGGGGGCCACGTCATGCTGTTCGCAGCACGCGGCCAGCAGTACCTTCAGCAACGCGACCAGCGCGGGCGACGGCCGGGGGCCATCCTTGCCCCGCGCCTGGCGCGGCAGGGCAGCGTCGGGCAGCGCCCGGGCGGCGGCCACCGCCTCCAGCAGGCCCGCGCCGCTGCGGCCCTCGGCGAACCCGCGCGATACACCGCGGATACGCGCCAGGGCATCGGCATCCGCCGGCGCCGTCGCGGCGATTTCCAACAGGCTTTCGTCCTTCAGCAACCGCTGGCGCGGCACGTTCACACGCTGGGCCTCGCGCTCGCGCCATGCGGCGATCGCGCGCAGGGTGCCCAGCATGCGCCGGTTCGACGTCCGGGGCCGCATCCTCTCCCACAAGGTCTCGGGGTCCGGACGGAAGGTCGCGGGATCGGACAGTACCGCCAGTTCGGCGGACACCCATTCCATCCGTCCTTCCCGCTCCAGACGCTCCAGCAGCAATTCGTAGACGGCGCGCAGGTGGGTGACGTCGGCGGCGGCGTAGCTGATCTGCGCGTCCGACAGCGGCCGCGCCGACCAGTCCGAAAACCGGTGCGTCTTGTCGATATGCGCGCCCACCAGGGACGCGACCAGATTGTCGTACCCGACCTGATCGCCATACCCCGCGACCATTGCCGCAACCTGCGTGTCGAACAGCGCCGCCGGCAGGCGGCCGAAGATATGCAGGAAGATCTCCAGGTCCTGCCGGGCGGCATGGAAGACCTTGACGACCTGCGCATCGTCCAGCAGCACGCCCAGCGGCGCCAGGTCTAGGTCCGGCGCACACGTATCGACCACAACCACTTCGGCGCGGCCGGCCAGCTGCACCAGGCACAGTTCGGGCCAATAGGTCCGTTCGCGCACGAATTCCGTGTCGATGGTGACGAAGGGTTCCTGCCGCAGCCTGTCGACGACCGCCGTCAGTTCGTCAGTAGTGGTAATGAGGACAGGATCGGGGAAACCCGCTGAGGATGCGCGTGCCATGTCGTCCTGTTATCATGGCCCGATACCGGCGCGAAGGCTCCGGCGGGCGAAAAACTGCCGCTTGACGGCGGGAAGGCCGCTCTGACATCACCCGGCCCGACGGGCGGCCCGGCCGCCCCACGGCAAGCAAAGGACACGCGACGTGAGCGCACCCCCCCGCCCGGACGACGGCAGCCAGACGCTGACCCAGCTTGGACAGGCCACGATCCAGCCCACCAGTCCCGGGGAGGCGACGCTGGAGCGTGTTCCGGCCCCCTATCCCGACCGTCGCTATCTGGTCCGCTTCACCGCGCCGGAATTCACCTCGCTCTGCCCCGTGACCGGCCAGCCCGATTTCGCGCATCTCGTCATCGACTACGTCCCCGACCAGTGGATCGTCGAAAGCAAGTCGCTGAAGCTGTTCCTGACCAGCTTCCGCAACCATGGCGCGTTCCACGAATCCTGCTCGGTCCAGATCGCGACCACGCTGGTGGACCTGCTGTCGCCGGTCTGGCTGCGGATCGGCGCCTACTGGTATCCGCGCGGCGGCATGCCCATCGACGTGTTCTGGCAGACCGGCGCGCCGCCGGAAGGGGTGTGGATTCCGCCCCAGGATGTGCCCGGTTATCGTGGGCGGGGGTGAGGGTAGGACAAGGGCTTTGCCCTTGACCCATCAAAGGGCCTAGACCTTTGGAAACCCAGGTTTTTATGAACGAGTGGGATGCAAGGGCCGAGGCCCTTGCGGGTTCGGGCAGGGCCGATCTTCCTTTTGCATACGAAAACAGCACCCCGAGGGATGCTGTTCCAGTCGTCCGGATCGTTGTCGGTCCGGTCAGGCGGCCTGGCCGCCGGCGGCCTCGATCTCGGCGCGGGCGGACTGCATCTTTTCCATCAGCAGGTCCAGCGCCGGCACGTTCATCTTGTCGGCGGCCTCGTACGAGGCCTCCAGGCCCGCCAGACGGGCCTGGGCCGCATCGACCGACAGGTCGGCCAGCACCGTCGCCTGGTCGGCCAGGATGGTGCAGCGCGTCGCCGTCAGGTCGGCGAAGCCGCCGGCCACGAAGAACCGGTCGGTTACCGCCCCGTCCTGATACAGTTCGACCACGCCACCACGCAGCAGCAGCATCATCGGCGCGTGGTCGGGCATGGCGGCGATATCGCCCTCCAGGCCCGGCATCACCGCCATGTCGACAGCACGCGAGAACAGGACTTTCTCGGGGCTGACGATCTCGACCTCAATCGGCATGGGCTGTCTTCCTTGCGCCGGATCCGACCGTTCAGGCCGATTCCTTCATCTTCTCGGCCTTCGCCACCGCTTCCTCGATCGAGCCGACCATGTAGAAAGCGCCTTCCGGCAGATGGTCGTACTCGCCGGCGACGATCGCCTTGAACGAGCGCACCGTGTCCTCCAGCGACACCAGCTTGCCCGGCGCGCCGGTGAAGACCTCGGCGACATGGAAGGGCTGCGACAGGAAGCGCTGGATGCGGCGGGCGCGGGCGACCACCTGCTTGTCGTCCTCGGACAGTTCGTCCATGCCCAGGATCGCGATGATGTCCTGCAGCGACTTGTAGGTCTGCAGGATGCGCTGCACGTCGCGAGCGACCTGGTAATGCTCCTCGCCCACGATCTTGGGATCGAGCGAGCGCGAGGTCGAATCCAGCGGATCGACGGCCGGATAGATGCCCATCTCGGCGATGGAACGGTTCAGCACCGTCGTGGCGTCGAGATGCGCGAAGGTCGCGGCCGGCGCCGGGTCGGTCAGATCGTCGGCCGGCACGTAGACGGCCTGGACCGAGGTGATCGAGCCCTTCTTGGTCGAGGTGATGCGCTCCTGCAGCGCGCCCATCTCGGTCGCCAGCGTCGGCTGGTAGCCCACGGCGGAGGGAATGCGACCCAGCAGCGCCGACACCTCGGCGCCCGCCTGGGTGAAGCGGAAGATGTTGTCGACGAAGAACAGGACGTCCTGGCCTTCCTCGTCACGGAAATACTCGGCCAGCGACAGGCCGGACAGGGCGATGCGCGCGCGCGCGCCCGGCGGCTCGTTCATCTGGCCATAGACCAGGGCCACCTTGGACCCCTCGGTGGTGTCCTCTCCCAGCTTGATGACGCCCGCGTCCTGCATTTCGTAATACAGGTCGTTGCCTTCACGCGTGCGCTCGCCGACGCCGGCGAACACCGACACGCCGCCATGGGCCTTGGCGATGTTGTTGATCAGTTCCTGGATGATGACGGTCTTGCCGACGCCGGCGCCGCCGAACAGGCCGATCTTGCCGCCCTTCAGGTACGGGCACAGCAGGTCGACGACCTTGATGCCGGTCACCAGGATCTCGGTCGCGGCGGCCTGCTCGTCGAACGCCGGGGCCTTGCGATGGATCGGGTAGCGCTTGTCGGACTTGACCGGACCGCGATCGTCGATCGGCTCGCCGATGACGTTCAGGATGCGGCCCAACGTGCCGGGACCGACGGGCACGGAAATCTGCGCGCCGGTATCGACCACCTCGGTCCCGCGGACCAGGCCGTCGGTCGAATCCATGGCGATGCAGCGGACTTCGTGCTCACCGATCTCCTGCGCCACTTCCAGCACCAGGGTCTGGCCGTTGAACGTGACATGCAGCGCATCCAGGATGTGCGGCAGCGTGCCTTCGAACTGCACGTCGACGACGGCGCCCTTCACCTGGGTCACGCGCCCGACGACGTTGCTCTTCGGCGACTGGCCCTGCGCGGCGGCAGGAGCCTCGTATTGTGTGGTTTCCGACATAGTCAGCTCCTGCAGCGAGGAGACCGGATCTCAGACAGCCTGGGCGCCCGAAATGATCTCGATCAGTTCATTGGTGATGTTGGTCTGACGGGTACGGTTGTACGTCAGTGTCAGGCGATCGATGGCCTTGCCGGCGTTGCGCGTCGCGCTGTCCATCGCGGTCATGCGCGCGCCCTGCTCGCCGGCCGCGCTCTCCAGCATGGTCGCATAGAGCTGGACCTGCAGGTTGCGCGGCAGCAGGCGGGAGAGAAGCTCCTCCTCGCCCGGCTCGAACTCGTAGACCGGGGCGTCCGGCGCGGCGGCGGCGTCATCGTTCCCCGGCATCGCCAGGGGAACCAGCTGCAACTCGGTCGGGGTCTGGGACATGACGTTGTTGAACCGGTTGTAGATCACCGTACAGACGTCGAATTCGCCCTTTTCCAGCCGGCTGGTAATCGCCTCGCCCAGTTCGGCGGCGGCCGAGAACGGGATTTCCCTGCCGCCCGAGCCATGGACATGATCGACGATCAGGTCCGCGAATTCGCGGATCAGGTAGTCATGGCCCTTCCGTCCGACCGGCAGCAGGCGAACGGTCTTGCCCTCGGCCTGCAGGCGGCGGATCAGGTTCCGCGTCACGCGGTTGATGTTGGCGTTGAAGGCCCCGGCCAGGCCACGGTCGCTGGTCATCGGGACCAGCAGATGGACCTTGTCGTTCCCCGTTCCGGCCAGCAGCACGGGCAGGCCGGTCTGGCCCTTCGCGCTGCGGCCCAGTTCGGCCAGCATCCGGCGCATCGCCGTGGCGTAGGGACGCGCGGCCTCGGCACGGGTCTGGGCCCGGCGCAGCTTGGCCGCCGCCACCATCTTCATGGCGCTGGTGATCTTCTTCGTCGATTTGACGCTTCCGATCCGCGCGCGGAGTTCCTTGAGGGAAGCCATGGGTGCCTGTTGTCCCTCAGCCCGCGAACTGACGGCTGAACGACGTCAGAAATTCGGTCAGGCGCGCCTCGTTGTCCTTGGTGATCTGCCGCTCGGTCCGGATCGAGGCCAGGATGTCCTTGCCGGCCGTGCGCATCTCGGCCAGCAGCTGGCGCTCGAAGGAGATGACCTTGTCGACCGGCACGGCGTCGACGAAGCCGCGGGTGCCCGCGAACAGGACGACCACCTGCTCCTCGACCACCAGGGGCGAGGTCTCGGGCTGCTTCAGCAGCTCGACCAGGCGCGCGCCGCGGGCCAGCTGCTTCTGCGTCGCCGGATCGAGGTCCGAGGCGAACTGCGAGAAGGCGGCCATTTCGCGATACTGCGCCAGCTCCAGCTTGATCTTGCCGGCCACCTGCTTCATCGCCTTGATCTGCGCGGCGGAACCGACGCGCGAGACCGAGCCGCCGACATTCACCGCCGGACGGATGCCGCGGTAGAACAGGTCGGTCTCCAGGAACACCTGGCCGTCGGTGATCGAGATCACGTTGGTCGGAATGTAGGCGGACACGTCGCCGGCCTGGGTCTCGATGACCGGCAGGGCGGTCAGCGACCCGGCGCCATAGGCGTCCGACATCTTCGCCGCACGTTCCAGCAGGCGGGAATGCAGGAAGAACACGTCGCCCGGATAGGCCTCGCGGCCCGGCGGACGGCGCAGCAGCAGCGACATCTGGCGATAGGCCACCGCCTGCTTGGACAGATCGTCATAGACGATCAGCGCATGCATGCCGTTGTCGCGGAAATACTCGCCCATCGCGCAGGCGGCGTAGGGGGCCAGGTACTGCAGCGGCGCCGGGTCCGAGGCGGTGGCGGCGACGACGATGGAATATTCCATCGCGCCCGCTTCCTCCAGCGTGCGGACCAGCTGCGCGACGGTCGAGCGCTTCTGCCCGATCGCGACATAGATGCAGTACAGCGACTTCTTGTCGTCGCCCAGCGCGTTGACCGATTTCTGCGCGACGATGGTGTCGATCAGGATGGCGGTCTTGCCGGTCTGGCGGTCGCCGATGATCAGTTCGCGCTGGCCGCGCCCGATGGGCACGAGGGCGTCGATGGCCTTGATGCCGGTCTGCATCGGCTCGCTGACCGACTGGCGCGGCATGATGCCCGGCGCCTTGACGTCGGCGCGCTTCATGGTGACGTCGCCGACCAGCGGTCCCTTGCCGTCGATCGGGTTGCCCAGGCCGTCGACCACGCGGCCCAGCAGGGCCTTGCCGGTCGGGACCTCGACGACGGCGCCGGTGCGCGACACCGGGTCGCCTTCGCGCATGTCGGCGTCGTCGCCGAAGATGACGATACCGACATTGTCGTTTTCAAGGTTCAGCGCCATGCCGCGCTGGCCGGTCGCCGGAAATTCGACCATTTCGCCCGACTGCACGTTCTGCAGCCCGTAGACGCGGGCGATGCCGTCGCCGACGGACAGGATCGTCCCGGTCTCGGCGATATCGACAGGCGTATCGAACGTGGCGATCTGCTGCTTGAGGATATCCGAAATCTCTGCGGGGCGGATTTCCATCACGCGGCTCCCTTCATGGCGTGGTGCAGGCGGGTCAGGCGGGATCTGAGGCTGGTGTCATACTGTCGGGCGCCGACGCGCACGACCAGACCGCCCAGCAGCGCCGCATCGACACGCTCCTGAATGTTGACCCTGGAATAGCCGGCCTCGGCGAGGCGGCTCTGAATCTGGATGCGCTGCAAGTCCGTCAGGGGCTGGGCCGAAACGATTTCGGCCACCTCTTCCCCGCGCTTGGCGGCAGCGATCGCCGACAGGGCGTCGAGGATCGCCGGCAGGCGGGACAGGCGGCGGTTGCGGGCGATGACGCCCACGAAATGACGGATGGTCTCGCCGAACCCCTGGGCCTCCAGCACCGCCAGGACCGCGCGCGTGGCGTCCTTGATGTCGAGGGTGCGATCGCTCAGGACGGCGCGGAACGCGGCGCTGCCGTCGATCAGGCCGCGCAGGGCGACGGCCTGCGGCAGGACCTCGTCCAGCAGCCACCGGTCGGCAGCGAGTTCGTAGAGTGCCGTTGCGTAACGACCCGGCAGGCCGTTGGCAACGGAGGAGATCGGTATTGTTGTCGTTCCACCCGAAACCACGGTCGGTTTTTCCATCCCAGATCTTGGTCGCTACAGCAGGCCGGCAGGCCCCGGAAGGCACCCGTTGCCGCTGGCCGGGCGTCTAGCACGCTGCCCCGCGTCACGCAACCGAGACCATGGCCGAAATCCGGCCTTCGTCAAGGGAGTTGTCGGGATTTCCGCCTGGACGCCGATCAGGTCGGCGCACCGGTCGCCGAGGGCACGGCCGGGGGGCGGAACGCCGTCGTCTCGCGCTCGACCAGCGTGACCCCCAGGTCCACGATCCGGGGCACGTCCGGCCGGCCCGCCAGCAGGTCCAGCACCATGCCCCCCGTCCGTTCGCCCATCGCGCGGAAATCGACCGCGACGGTGGTCAGGGCGGGCACCATCTGCCGCCCCACCTCGAACCCGCCGAATCCGATCAGCGACACATCGCCCGGCACCCGCACGCCCCGCCGGTGGCATTCCATCAGCGCGCCGACGCCGACCAGGTCGGACACCGCGAACACGGCCTCCAGGTCCGGGGCCTGGTCCAGCAGCCGGCCCATGGCCTGCGCGCCGTGGGTGAACGATACCGGCGCATTGCCCATGCGCAGCACCAGCGCGTCGGACCGCCCGGCCTCGCGCAGCGCCTCGGCGAACCCCTCCAGGCGCTCGCCACCACGATGGTCGCAGGACAGGCCGTCGCCCGCCGCGCCCAGCGCGCCGATGCGCCGGTGACCCAGTGCCATCAGGTGCCGCGCGGCCATCCGCCCGGCCTCGCGGTTCGAATAGCCGACCATGCGGTTCACCGGCCGGCTGGCCAGCCCCGCCATCTGGACGATAGGAATCGTCTCGGCCGCCAGCAGGCCGCGCAGGGCGGGGCCGCGCGGCCCCGCCGGCAGGACCAGTGCCTCCGCCCGGCGGGCCAGCATGTCGCGCACATGCCGAAGCATTGCGTTTTCGTCATAATCGGTATACCCGATCAGCAACTCGTACCCCTCGCGGCGGATGATGTCCGTCAGGCCCCGGGCGGCGTCGGCAAAATTGGTGTTGGTCAGGGTAGGTACCACCAGGCCGACGAATCCGCTGCGTCGGGTGGACAGGGCCTCGGCCGCGCGGTCGGGGACGTAGCCCAGTTCGGCGATCGCGCGTTCGATGGCCCGGCGCGTGTCCTCGCGCACCAGGTGGGGGGCCCGCAGGGCGCGCGAGACGGTCATGCGCGACACCCCGGCCCGGGCCGAGACGTCCATGATGGTGGGACGGCCGCCGCCAGCCCGCGCCCCGGCCGCGGGCGGCACGACCCGGGACAAGGCACGGGCCTCGATGATCTGCCCGGCCCCGTCGCCGGTCCCTGTCCGCGTCCTGCCTGTCATGCCCGGCCCGCACCCCCTGCCCGTCCGCATCGAATCGTTCACGGAAACTTATAGGCCGGGGTGGACGAAACCGACGCGAGAAATATGGACAAGGCCGCCATGTTCCTGTCCCGATACGGACCGGAATCAAGAACAGGAACGGGAACCGCCCCATATGTCTTCTCTTGCCCTTTTCGACCTGACCGGACGGTTGGCCCTGGTGACGGGATCCAGCGGTGGCATCGGCCTGGCGATCGCCGCCGGCCTGGCCGACGCCGGCGCCCGCGTGGTCCTGAACGGCCGCGACGCCGCCCGCCTGGAGGACGCCGCCGCCCTGCTGCGCCAGGCGGCCCCGGATGGCGTGGAGCGCACGATCCTGACCAGCGCGTTCGACGTGACCGACCGCCTGGCCGTCGAGGACGGCGTGCGCCGGCTGGAAGAGGCCTCCGGCCCCATCCGCATCCTGGTCAACAATGCCGGCATCCAGCGCCGCGCGCCGCTGGACAGCTTTTCGGCCGAGGACTGGTCGGAACTGATGCGAACGAACCTCGACAGCGTCTTCTATGTCGGCGCGGCGGTCGCCCGGCACATGATCCCGCGCGGCGAGGGCAAGATCATCAATATCGGCAGCGTGCAGTGCGAACTCGCCCGCCCGGGCATCGCCCCCTACACGGCGTCGAAGGGTGCGGTGAAGAACCTGACCAAGGGCATGTGCGCCGACTGGGCCCGGCACGGGCTGCAGATCAACGCCATCGGACCGGGCTATTTCGAGACGCCGCTGAACCGCGCGCTGGTCGAGGACCCGGAGTTCAATGCCTGGCTGAAAAAGCGTACCCCCGCCGGCCGCTGGGGCAAGGTGGAGGAACTGCAGGGGGCGGCTGTCTTCCTGGCCTCCGACGCCTCGTCCTTCGTCAACGGGCAGACGCTTTACGTGGACGGGGGCGTGCTCTCGGTCCTCTGACCGGCGAGGCGGACATCCGGGGCGGGGCTTGCCCCGCCTTCCAGCATCGCACGTACCGCCAGGACGCTGGCACGCGCCCGCGCCCCGGTGGACAGCAGGCCCAGCCACGCGATGAAGCCGGCCAGGGCCACCACGCCCCACCACACCCGATGGCTGGCCAGCGGCAGCAGGACCATGGCGACGCGATCGCCGCCAGCCCCCGTGCCTGCCCCGGCCTCCAGGCCCGTCCCGGCCTTGACCATCGCCGACGCCGTCATCGTGCCGGACACCGCGATCCCCAGCAGCGCGCCGATCTGCCGGCTGGTCGAGGCCAGCGCCGCGGCCAGCCCCGCCTGGTCCCGAGGCATGCCCGACACGGCGGCATTGGTGATGGGCGCGTTGCACAGGCCGAATCCGCACCCGCACAGCCCGTAGGATACCGTCAGCAGGCCCAGCGGCGTCGCATCCCCAAGTCCGGTCAGCAACAATGCCCCGCCCCCCAGCCCCGCCGCCGACAGCAGCAGCGGCAGGCGCGCGCCCCGCGCGGCGACCAGCCGGCCCGAAAGCGGCGCGCAGACCATGACCCCCAGCGCGAATGGCAGCGTGCACAGCCCCGCATGCAGGGCGGACAGGCCGCGCACGTCCTGCAGGTACAGCGTGTTCAGGAACAGGAAGGCGCTGAAGATCGCGAAGGCGCAGATCGCGATCAGGATCGCCCCCGTAAACGGCAGCGCGCGGAAGAAGCGCATATCCAGCAGCGGCTGCGCCCGGCGCCGTTCCACCACGACCAGGGCCACCGCGCCCAGCGCCGCCAATGCCAGGCCGCCCTCGATCGCCGGCGCGCGCCAGCCATAATCCCGCACCTCGATCAGGGCCGACGTCACGGCGGCCAGGGTCAGCGCCACCAGGACCTGCGCCGGAACATCGATCGCCCGCGCCCGCGCGGCACGGGATTCGGGGATGAACCGCAGGCTGAGCCAGATCGCCAGAACGCCGACCGGCACGTTGACCCAGAACACCGCCCGCCATCCCGCGTATGTCGTCAACACGCCCCCCGCCAGCGGCCCCAGCGCCAGCGCCACGCCCGACATGGCGCCCCACATCCCGATCGCCCGTGCCCGCGCGCCGGGGGCGGTAAAGACATTGGCGATGATCGACAGCGCCACCGGGTTCAGCATGGCGCCCCCCAGTCCCTGGAACCCCCGCGCCAGCACCAGGGCCAGCGCGGACGGCGCAAGGCCGCACAGCACCGATCCCAGGCAGAAGGTCGCGATTCCCGTCACGAAGACCCGCCGGCGGCCGATGCGGTCGGCCGTTGACCCCGCCACCACCAGCAGGCTGGCGACCGCCAGCGTATAGGCGTCGACAACCCATTGCAGGGTGGAGAACCGCCCGCCCAGATCCGCGCGAATCGACGGCAGGGCCACATTGACGATGGTCACGTCCATCATCACCAGCAGCAGGCTCAGGCAGCAGGTCGCCAGGACCAGGCCGGGACGAAGAGGCGAATCGGACATGCGGCCCCGACAATAGGAACACCCCCGTCCCTGCACAATCGCGCCAGCCGATTCCCCCGCGCACGGACGCGCGAGCACGCAGCGCACCCTGCGGGAAGCATTTTTTCAGGATTTCAAGATAAGGAGAATGGAGCGGGCGAAGGGAATCGAACCCTCCTCAGAAGCTTGGAAGGCTACTGCATTACCACTATGCTACGCCCGCCCATCGCGATGTTCATAGCGCCGAACGCCGCCCGGCGGCAAGTCCCCGCCCCGCACAATGCGCCGCCGCCCCCGCCTGCCTCGGGCCCTGTCAGGAATCCCGATCACGGGAATCGCACTACACCCCCTTGACTTTGCCGGCCGGTCATACTTTTTTCCGCTGCCTGCGCCGGGTTCGCACGGGTGGCCAAGAGGACAGCTTTCCGCTATCTCTTGGTCGGCGCCGAAGGCGGCATGCAGGGGTGTAGCTCAATTGGCTAGAGCGCCGGTCTCCAAAACCGGAGGTTGCGGGTTCGAGACCCTCCACCCCTGCCAACCGCCCCGCTCGGGTTGATCCCCGCGCGGTGCAGTTACGGTGCCCCGACATGCAGTTGAGGCGTTTTTCAGCCCCGTCCGCCATATCGCCGGATGGACGGCGGCGTGGTGTTACAAGAAGGGTGTTTCGTGTCGGTCAGTCCCGCGAAATTTGTGCAAGAGGTCCGCGCGGAAGCGGGCAAGGTCACATGGCCCACGCGTCGCGCCACGCTGGTGACGACCGGGGCGGTGCTGGCCATGGCCGCCCTGACGTCGGCGTTTTTCTTCGTCGTCGACCAGATCATCGGCCTCGGCGTACGTGAACTTTTTGGGCTTGGAGGCTGAGGAACGGACCATGGCAAAACGTTGGTACGTCGTTCACGTCTATTCAGGCTTCGAAAAGAAGATCGCCCAGCACATCAAGGAGCAGGCGGCGCAGAAGGGGCTGTCCGACCATTTCGGTGACGTCCTGGTGCCGTCCGAGGAAGTCGTCGAGGTCCGGCGCGGCCAGAAGGTCAGCTCCGAGCGGAAATTCTTCCCCGGCTACGTCCTGGTCAACATGGAACTGACCGACGATGCCTGGCATCTGGTCAAGGACACGCCCAAGGTCACCGGCTTCCTGGGCAGCAAGACCCGTCCCTCGCCGATTCCCAACGCCGAGGCCGAGCGGATCATGAAGCAGGCGCAGGAAGGGGTGGAACGCCCCCGCCCCTCCGTCACCTTCGAGATCGGCGAGCAGGTACGCGTCTCCGACGGCCCGTTCACGTCGTTCAACGGCACGATCGAGGAAGTGGACGAGGAAAAGGCCCGCCTCAAGGTCAGCGTCTCGATCTTCGGCCGCTCCACGCCGGTCGACCTGGAATACAGCCAGGTCGAGAAGCTCTGATCGTCTCCGACGGTCCCGAACGAACGAAGGGCGCCCTGCGGCGCCCTTTTTTATTTCCAGCTTGCTGGCCCTCACCACGACCGCTGAAACCCCGCCCCCGATCAGGGGTAACCAGATCGGTTTCCAAGGCCGGTGGCCTTTGGCGGGTTTCAGGGCAGAGCCCTGATCCCGCCGCCCAGGGTCCGCAGCCGCACCGCCGCCTCATCGGCGACCTGCCCCAGCAGGCTGCTCAACGCCGCCACCATGCCGGGCGTGCCCCCGCCCTGCACCGGCAGGGTCAGGGCCAGCACGCTGGACGATCCGGGTTCGCCGACCGGATGGACGGCCAGGCTGCCCGCCAGGACGGCACGTCCCGCGTCGTCCCGCGCAAAGCGCGTCACATCCAGTTCCACCACCGCCAGCGGCGTGCCGGCCGCCGAATCGTTCTGCGCGAACACCGCGCTGCCCGGCAGGCGTTGCTGCAGGTTCGCGGTCAGCACGTAGGCGATCATGGTCGGCAGCGATTCGCTCCAGGCGTCGCCGCTGCGCAGCTTGATGCGATAATCGCCGTCGCTGCCCACGATCCGGTCGCGATCCAGCGACAGCGCGACGGTGGGGGTCCGGACCTCGATCACCGCGGGGGCCCCGCCCTGGGCGGGGCCGGGCCAGGGGGCCAGCGTATAGAAGGCCGGATCGGACGAGCAGGCAGCCAGCGGAGCGATCGCCGCGACCGCCAGCAGGCCCAGACCACGCCCCAGCACCGCCCGACGCGATGCGGGACGTCGGCTTGGTGTGTACCCTGGCAATATCATCGACTAGCGTCCCGTAATCAGCGCCGAAGGATGGCGATTGAGGAAATCGGTCAGGAAGCGTAGCGACCGCGCGGCCTCGTCCAGCTGCACCAGCATATGTTGCAGGTCGCGGTGGAAATCGGTGTCCCCGCCATAGCTGGCCAGCAGGACGTTCGCGTTCTTCAGCGTCTTGTCCAGCTGGTCGCTCATCTGCGGCAGGCGCTGGAACAGCGGATGCATGCCGTGGCGGGCGTCCCCGGCCAGGCCCTGGATGCTGCGCAGCGAATCCCGCAGGGCGGTGATCGCCTGCCGGACCTCGGGGCTGTTGATCCGTGCGTCGGAATGGGCCAGCAGGTTGTTCAGGTTCACGCCCACCTGCGTCAGCGGCATCGCGGCGATCTTGTCCGCGACGGTGGACAGCGAATCCATGACGCCGCCCATGCCCCCGGCCTTGCCCGGAATGACCAGGGTCGCGCCCTCGGTCTGCACGACGGCAGGCGTGGCGTTCTTCACGAAATTGAGGCCGATGACCGACTCGCCGGTCAGGAAGCTCGCGGTATCGACCGACGCGCGCAGGCCGTTATCCACCAGGGCCTGGACCATGCCGGCCATGGCGTCGTGATGGATTTCGTCCTCTTCCAGAATGCGCTCGGGCTGGATCTCCATGCCCACGCGGACGCGGGCCGTGCCGACCTTCGGGTCCAGGTCCAGCTTCACGCTGGTGACCGTCCCGACCTGGATGCCGAACATCGTGACCTGCGCGCCGACCGCCAGGCCGGACACCGAACTGGTCAGGTAGGTCGCCAGCGACAGCCGTTCGCGATAACCGGCATTATCGGCGGCCTCCTGGCTGTCATACAGGCGGAACACCGAATTCTTGGGGGCGACGGGCACCCCCTGCACCTCGCGCCGCTGCGCCAGGCCGAATGCCACCCCGCCCGAGAACAGGGCCTGGAGCGACTGCAGCTTGACCTTCAACCCGCCGGCCCCGAATCCGACCTGCACGCCCGAGACGTTCCAGAATCGCGTGTCTGTCCGCAAATAGCGGTCATAGGGCTCGCGGATGAAGACCTGGATCAGGATCGGCCCCTCGCCGCCCGGCGGCATGGTATAGCCCAGGACCTCGCCGACATCGATGTCCCGGAAAAAGACCGGCGCCCCCTGCCCGATCGACCCCAGGGTCGAACTGATCAGGGTATAGGTATTGCCCGGCTGGTCGGAACGGATGCCCGGCGGGGATTCCAGCCCCTTGAACTCGGTCGTGCGGTGGCCGCCAGGCTCGCCCGGGTCCATCGAGATATAGGCCCCCGACATCAGGGTCTCCAGCCCCGTGATGCTGGCGCCGTTCAGCCGGGGCCGCACGACCCAGAATCGCGCATGATCGGTCAGCATCGGCGCCGAACGCGCGCTCATGCGCACGCGGACCTCCACATGGCGCATGTCCGGCGTCAGCGTGACGGCCTCGACCGTGCCCAGCGGGACGGCCTTGTTCTTGACCTGGGTCTGGCCGCTGGTCAGCCCGTCGGCGGTGTCGAAGGTGATCGTGATCTCCGGCCCGCGCCCCATGAAGCCGCGCCATCCCAGATAGCCGGCGATGCCGATCGCGACGATCGGAACGAACCAGACGATCGAGAACCGAAACCGCCTCTCCGAGGCTTCCGGCGGGACGGCGTGCTGTCCGCCGGTATGGTCTTGAGGGTCGTCGGTCACGCCTGCCCTGGCTCCATCATCTCAGTTCCCGCAACGGCATGGCCATCGCGCGTACGCACCAATGCGGACGCCTGCCCGCCCTCCGGGGACGGCCGGTTCAGCCCGGCCGCGTCCCACATCATCCTCGGATCGAAACTCCATGCCGCGAACAGGGTCAGGACGACCACCGCGGCAAAAGACACCATCCCGGCATTCGCCGTGACGTTGGCCAGCGAATTGAACCGGACCACCGCCACCAGGATCGACACCATGAAGACGTCGATCATCGACCATCGCCCGATCGTGTCAACGACATGGAACAGCCGCGTCCGCTGCACCAGCGCGAAGGAGGATCCCAGCCAGGTCGCGATCAGCATCCAGCCGAGACTGAGGATCTTGAGCATCGGCACCACGATGCTGGCAAAGAACACCAGCAGCGACAGGGGCACCATCCCGTCCTGCCACAACTCGATCGCGCCCTCGATGATGGTATGCCCCCCGCCGCCGCCGATCTTGAAGAACGTCATGACCGGGAAGAGATTGGCCGGGAAATAGAAGACGACCGCCGATATCAGGAACGCCGTGGTTCGCGTCAGGGTCTGGGGCGCGCGGCGCCAGACCCGGTGGTCGCAGCGCGGACAGACGCCCACGCAGCGCAGGTTGCTGACCGGCCGGCTCAATTCCCCCACCAGCCCGCACGAGGGACACGCCACCAGATGATCGACCGGCGGCATGGCGATCTCGTCGATCCGCACATGACGGACCCGCACCCGTTCGCCGTTTTCCATCCGGGTGATGGAATCCACGCGCCGGTGCTGCCAGATCAGTTCGGTATCCAGGGTGGAATCGGTGGCCGCCATCGTCAGCATCAGCGCCGCGATCAGATAGACCGCCGGCCCGACATCGACATGGGCCAGGTCCGTCAGCTTGGTATAGGCGACGAAGATGCCCAGGACATAGACCTCGACCATCGACCAGGGACGGAGCTTTTCGTACCAGATCAGCAGATGGGGCGCCCAGTCCGGCATCTGGCGGCGGCTGGCGGCATACAGGATCGCGAACATCATGCCGATGACGACGGCCGGCGCGATGATGGTGACGATCCCGACCAGCAACCCGGCCTCGCCCCAGCCCTCGTGCAGCAATTCCAGCGGCCCGGTCAACAGGCTGACGGTCCGTTCGCGCCCATAGACGTCCAGCGTCATCAGCGACGATGCCAGCGCGGCCAGGTACAGCGCGCAGGAACTGATGCAGAACGCCAGGGGGGTCTGCAGGGGCGAGGTCCGCCGCCGCCATTCCAGGGTCTGGCGGCACCGGGCACAGGCCGCCAGATGCCCGGCCTGCAGGGGGGGCATGCGCTGGAACAGACCGCATCCGGGACATTCGACCAGGCCGTCGATGGTCCAGACATGGCGCAATGCCGCCGTCCGACGGGGCCAGCCGGCCCCGCGGACCAGGCGGGAGGTCCGGGCAGAGATCGTCTCGCTCATCACAACCCCACATATAATTCAATTTCGGGGGATAGATAGTCATTCAGCATATTGCAGCCATGCCAAGGGTCGGATATAGCCCTCGTCGGCCGGCCGACATAGCTCAGGGGTAGAGCAACTGATTCGTAATCAGTAGGTCCTCGGTTCAATTCCGAGTGTCGGCACCATTTCTCCTTTGATTTTGTTGGCTTATTGGCCTCCGAGGGAGTGCCCTTTCGCCTTTGCATCCGGTCTTCCGGACTGTTTCCGGACTGTCTTGGGCTCTGCGCGACAGGATCGGGGTGCGGCGGCTTTCCTCGAGTGGTTGCGAAGCCTGGCCAGCATGGAGCGGGCATACAGCGTGAGGCTGAGCAGCGGGCACGCCGCGTCCTGCTGGATGAGATGACCGGCGACGCACCGCCCCAGTCATGCAGCGCACCTGGTCCACAAAAAAAGTTCTGCGAATTTCGCGGCGAAACACGCTGAGTTATGGCGCGGTCCACATCAAAAGGGATCTCAGTTTTCGACCCCCCTATCCCCTCTGGTCGCCCCTGTCGCCATGCTCGTTCATCGATGCGAAGCCATGCTCTTCGGACATGGCGGAGCAGTCCACGAGCCAACCAGCTTGTCTCTTCCCTTCACCCCATACTCAAAAACGGTGTTCCAGGTGTTCTAGGTGTTCCGTGTCATTTTTGTATTTTATTATCAGTTAGTTACAAGAACACCCTTCCGAATAAGACTGGAACACCATTCCAAAAGGTGTTCCGCCACCAGGATGCATATTGGCAGATTTCCGCCAATCCTGTTGGAACACCATTCGCTGGTCATGCGCCCGCACAGGCGATTGACGGCTCTTCAGGCCGTCCGATGAGTATGCACTGATCGCATATCTTGATGCCATCGTTGCCAGCCTGTGCCGCCATCAGGCCCGAAATCCGGGAAAGAATCTGTGCTGCTCCGCAGCACCCGCGCTCAGTCGGTTGCGCTTTCCAGGACGCGGTAGACGCTTGCCCGGCCGATGCCAAGCTGACGGGCGATCTCGGACGCGCCGACGCCTTCCGCATGGAGCTCACGGACACGTTCGGCATCGATCGATGCCTTACGGCCCTTATAGACGCCCCGTTCCTTGGCCGCCGCAATGCCCTCTAGCTGACGCTCCCGCCGAAGATTAGTCTCGAACTCGGCGAACACGCCCAGCATGTCGAGGAACGCCTTGCCGGCGGAGGTGCTAGTATCGACCGGCTGTTCCGTGCAGCGCAAGGCCGCGCCTTTCTGACGCAGTTCGATGATGATGGACTGGAGATCGGCGATTGAGCGCGCCAGACGATCGATCCGTGTCACTACCAGCGTGTCGCCCTGGTGAATGAAGTCGAGGAGAAGACGCAGTTCGGTCCGTCCCTTGATCGAGGTTCCGGAGACCTTTTCCGCCCGGATCGTCGTGCAGCCGGCCGCCTTGAGGGCCTCACGCTGAATGGTCAGGTCCTGGTCGGTGGTCGAAACGCGGGCATATCCGTAAATGGTCGACATGGCGGGGTCTCATGTCTCATTAGGGTTTAGACATTTCCCTTATGCCGTCTCATAATGAGAAAATCAACTCAAATGAGACACGGAAAACCGCCATTCCGGTGTCTCACAAAATCGTCTCGTTAGATTATACTCAAATAAGACAGCCCTGAGCCATGCAGCCTACACATAGCGAAGACGGCAGACCGGAGACCGATCTACCGATCGCCCTCATCCGATCCGAGGATCGCCGCCGTCACTTCATAGGCTCGTACCTTCTTATGCCCTGGCGGGGAGATGAGCGCTGACATCTTGCCGTCGCGACCCGGCAGCAGAAATCCCCGCTCCGTCAGCACCACCTTGGCGCTCCGCTGGTTCAGCCCTGACAGGGCTTCGACCATTCCGTCGCTCATAAGGAAGTAGCGCCAGGCGGACCGCCCATCCGCTTCCTTGATCCATCGCTTCCAGCCGGCACGGTTCTGCGTTCGGAACCGCTCGCCTGGGGGCAGGTCTGGCGCCTCGACCTGTTGTCCCTCTGGCGTGTTGCTATCAACCCAACGCTCGAACCGAGCCTCGCCATGCTTTGCGATGAAGTCGCGGAGTTGCTGCACGGCCTGTTCCTCCTCACGCCGGCCGACTGTGCCGCGCTCCGCGAGCCAGACATCGAAGCAGAGGCCTGCCATGACACCGGCCACGTCGTCATCCCAGCCGGTCAGACCGAATTCCGTAGCCAGTTCGCCGCCGACCGCGACCATCGCAAAGCGGGATGCCACGCTCCGCACCTGGCCCGATGCCGCCGGATGATCCTTCAACCAGCTTTCGGCCAGTTCCGCGATCCGCGCGCGCAAGCGCCGACGCAATTCGTCCTCGCTCTCCCGCGTCATCGTATCGGTTAACTGGCGCAGGAAAGCCCGCAGCGGCGCACCATAAATCCGGCCGGTGGCAGCCCGGAGATAGCGGGCAAAGGCATCGGGCGTGTCTTCATGATGCAGCCACTCGAACAGGCCCATGCCAGCTCCGGCATCCGCCGGCAGGTCCGCAAACCGCACCTCCTGCCCAGCCTTGGTCGCCTTACCCGCCTCGCGGTTCAAGTCAGACAGGCCGAGTTCGCCCGTGGACAGGAACAGGATACGGAACCGCGCCACATTCCTTGCCCCACCTGTCCTGGTCGATCGCGCCTTTCCCTGCCCGTTCGACAACAGATAGGCGATCTCGCCCGCCTCGCGCGGATCAAGCTGGCCCATTTCGTCCAGAGGCAGCAGCACGTCGCATGATGCCAGGGCCGTGCTTTCGATGCCGTTGGAGGTCGAACGCCAGGACCGAATATAGCCGCCAGCCCCGTTCTGACCTGTGCCACCGCAAACGGATGCCACAACCCGGAGCGCCGTGCTCTTGCCGACCCGGCTGTCGCCCTTGAACGAAATCCCACCGCCTTCCTCGCCCAGAAACGCGAGCAACGGCGCCGCGAAGGCGCAGGAGGCCGCGAACACCAGACGGGAGTTCTTCGCGCACATGGCGCCAATCTCCCTGCGCCAGTCCTCGACCGTGCCTGCCACTCCGAAGAGTGACGCTTCCCGGTCCGTCGTTTGCAAGACGACACGCTCGCCCGCCTCGCCGATCGTCTCATCTGGCAAAACGAAGGCGGACCGTCCGCCAAAGGCGTGCCATCCGATCCGCGTCACGCTGCGCGCCCGTTCCGCGCTGGTCAGGCTCGACAGCCATTCGAGGAAAGCCGCCTTCGCCGCTGTGCCGGCACCCAGCGTCAGGCCGCCATCGGCCAGCCGGCTTCTGATCTCATTACCGTCACCTGCGAAGAGCGCCCGCGGAAACGCCTCCTCATGACGATGGCCGTCCCGGTCATGCCAGGCGAGCAACAGGCCCCAGTTCTGGCCTTCCTCGTCCCGAGACTCCGCCAGGACATCGACCGGCCCGCAGATGAAGACCAGTTCCTTATCACCCCTGCGGCGCCAAATCCCGCTGTCCAGATAACGGAATCGCCGATCTTCGCCCTCCGGTGCCGCCGCGCCCGATCCAGTCGCCGGTTCCGGCCGAAGCTGGACCACCTTGCCGTTTTCGATCCCGTCACGCACGGCCTTGCGGCCGCCTTTACCCTTGCGTTCGTTCATACGTTCTCGCCTTGCAGGACATCGTTCCAGTCCCGTCCTTCCGTTTCTGGCATTGCGAGGCGAACGGCGCGCCCCTGCGACAGGAACCATTGGCAAGCCCCATCGAGCGCCCGCCGCGCGGCCGGATTGCCGGCATCATTGTCAGCCGCGATGATGACGGTCCGGACGGCGGGCGGCAGCGTCACCCGTGCCATGTTCGCCAAGGAAACCGCGCACAAAACGCGCCGTTCCGGGCAGGCTATGGCGATCGAAAGCGCCGTCTCGATCCCCTCGGCCAGCACCAGGGCTTCGCCGGCCGGCGAAGCCGCCAGCGGCTTGCCCGATGCCCCACGCCATAGCCGGATGCAGCCGCCAGCATAGGAGCCGAGTGTCATCTTGGCGTCCCGCAGTGGCGCCTTGCCCCAGCCGCCCGATGGTATCGGCGCCAACCAGGTGCGATGAATGGACTGTTGCCGCTGTTCCTCCCCCCCCCCGCAGACGATATCTCTCGCCCATCCCTTTCTGAGCGGATGAATGCCCTCCTGCCCCAATCACCCCATGCCCGCAGACCTAAGCGCACGAAGCTGAAGCCGTAGGGCTTGTCGGTCGCAGGCCCGTTCAGGACAATTCCAGGGACGATCCGTGATCCGCCGTCGCAGGATGCCCAGGATCGGTCAGGAAAGCCGCAGGGATCCTGGATCGGACCATTGTGCGGTGCTGGGCCACCTGCGCCTCATAGGCGCGTGCTACCTGTGTCTGCGCCGCCTGCAAGCGGGACGTGAGGTGCTGGATGTTCTCCCGATGCATGTCCAGCAGTTCGGGCCGCCAGGCCGTTCGATCGCGGGCCAGACGTGCTTCGGCCTCTTGCAGAGCACATGCGATCCGGTCCCGTTCGGCTTCGGCATCCAGGCACGCTTGCGTCGCCCGTGCCAGGACCGTTCGGGCGGTGCAGATGATCCGCCAGGCCAGCAGGATTTCCAGCAGCGTGCCGGGCTCGCCAGCGGCAAGACGGGCGAGATTGAGGTCGGGCCGCAGGACACCCGGCGGCACGCCCAGCATGGCCGCCACCGTTTCGACATGCCGGCGCGGAACACGCTTCCACTCGCTGACTGACTGTGCCGTAAGATCACCGCAGGCCGCCGCGATCCGGCTGATATCCCCCCAGCGCCGACAGATCGGATACCCCATCATCAGGCGCCACGGCGCCTGGGGGCCACGTTGCCGGGGTGTCTTCGGGGTTGCAGGACGGCGGGCCGGGTTGGGCATGAGCCCGTTGTTGCAGAACCAGGATGAGGTGCACAATTGATGGCCATTAGTGCGGCGTTATTCAGGAGGTACGGCCAGTCGATCGCGCATTGTGCCCTATACGGTCCCGAGCCATGGAAAAAAGACAGAAGGGAAAAGTCCTGTCGTCATTGAACCGGGGAAATGATGTAACGGCCTATGGTGTCATCGTCCCTGGCCTGCCGGGGTGCCTCTCGGTAGGTGATACGCTGGCCGAGACTACGAAGAACGCCGAGGAAGTCATCGGCACCTGGATCGAGACGGCACTGGATGCGGACAGCACCCTCCCCAACCGCCTGGAGATGGTCCGGGCGAACCCAGACCATGCAGGCGATGCCTTCGCCGTTATTGTGTAAATTACCGCCTATAGTCCCGTGGGAAATGGCCGTTTCCAATTCTTGGAAGGCAAGATATTTTATCGCAGATTTGGGATGCAATGTCTTCCGTTATGAAAATATTATGATATTCCTTTATATCATCTCCAATCTCATGTTCTCTATATTGTAAATTCAAGGCGAATCTTATTTGATCCTTGAGAAAGTGAAGACCCATCAGACATTTATCTGCGCTGTCTTGGTCAGGCGATTTATAGCCAGAACGTACCTCAAATGGATCTTTGGCTTTGTCTATAAAATACCAATCAAGCCCCCAATCATGACATGATTGAACAATACGCCAGAACGCCTGTTGTTTTCTTCCCGAATATAAAACGAACCGGGATTTGAACGCATTATTGAAATTGAAATATTCTTCCTGCATCTTTTCCCTCTTCTCCAACGGCTTCGCGATGGCAAGAATATTCCTTGTCAGCCGTATGTCATGTCCCTATTTTCACACGCACTCCATGATCACGTCATACATCGCGGCTCTGGCCCGCCGGGCGCAGCTGGGGCGCGTTGCTTGCTTACAGACGCAGCGGCACCACATTGTCGGTTTCCGAACTTTCTGCCCTCCCTTTCGCCACAGCCAAGACATGCCCTGCCCAGGTGGCCAGTGCTTCCGCCCGTTCATCCTCGAACTGGTGCCGCTGGTAGATCATCGCGACGGCGCCCAGCGCCTTCGGCTTATGGCTCAAGATCAGGTCGGCAACATGCGGCGGGACCTTCAGCCGGGCCAGCGTCGTGACGCCCGTTCGGCGGAGGTCGTGCAACTGCCATTCGGACGCCGGCAGGGCGTCAGCCTTCTTTCCCGGCTTTTTTGCCCCTGCCCCGGCCGCACCGTCCGCACGGAGACCTTGCTTTTTCGGGCCTAGACTGGCTTCCGCGTCGTTCGGGGCCATTTCCTCGCGCACGCGTTCACGAAGACGCTCGACGGCCTTCTGGACACCAGAAACGACAGTGCGTCCGGTCGTGGTGAACACGAACGGCGTCAGTTCACCCGTCTCCGGATCGAGATGCCGGGGCAGTGCGGCCAGGACCGCACGCGCTTCCGGCGCCAGGTGAACGAGATGCGCCTGACCGTTCTTCGATCGTTCCGGCGGCAGCGTCCAGATGGCGCCATCTGGCGACAGTTCGGACCAACGCATCCCCAGCACCTCCGCGCGGCGCTGCAATGTCAGGATCAGCAGGCGGAAGTATGGGCCGAAAGGATAGGCCATGGCGCTGGCGCCCCGCCAGATCGCGCTGAGTTCCGCATCCGTCAGCACCCGGTCCCGCGACACCTCGCGACTGTCGATCACGGCACCATCGAACGGATTGAGCTCCAGAAGGCGCCGGTTCACCGCCCAGGCGAACATCGCATGGCCATAAGCGCGCAGACGCCGCGCCGTAGTCGAACGGTCCCGATCGATCGTATCCAGCCGAAGCTGGACGGTCGCGGCATCGAGGTCCTGGGCGGGCATGGCAAGGGCGGACGCGAAGTGACGCCGGATCGCACCGCCGGCATCCCGCCGGTGCGCGGCACTTGCATCCTTCAGGGGGCCGGCAAGCCACCGATCGACCAAGTCATCCAGGGCAAGCCCTTCGCGAACGGCGGCCTTTCGTCGGGCGTCGGCCTCTGCAAGCGCCTGGGCGCGGGCCGCCTGCCGTTCCCCGGCGGGATCACGGCCCGCAAGATACTGGCCCCGCGCGACCTCGGCCAGTTTCCGCGCGGCGGCTGGCGTCAATTCGCCATAGGTGCCCAGCACCAGGCGCCGGATCCGGCCGGCAATGGAATACTGGAACAGGAAGGTCTTGGTTCCGGTGACATTCACGCGGACACCGAAGCCCTTCAGTTCGTCGTCCATGAACAGCACGTCCCGCTTCCCCGGCGGGCAGGCCAACGCGTCGATTTCCCGCTTTCCGAGCCTCATGCGATGGCCCGGAACACCTTGGAACACCTTTCAAAACCCAAGGTGTTCCGGTGCTCCATCCAAAAAAACACAGTAAAAACAATATATTACTATGTGTGGAACACCTAGAACACATAGAACACCACATTTTATGTGTTCCCCACGTTCGTTCATGACACGTCCCATGCCATCCGATCTCCGGACTGTTTCCGGACTCTTTCGAACCCGTATTCCGTGCATTTTGCTGCGTCTCGTTGCGCGATGCCAGTCCATAGAGCACCGGAAAGATTGAACGTTTTTCGTCTGTTTGCGCGTCTTTGCGTTCTGGTGCATGTTGCGCCTATATGTTTCGTAATCAGTAGGTCCTCGGTTCAATTCCGAGTGTCGGCACCATTTTTTCTTGATATCAACATGTTGGATGGCGAAATATCGCCATCAGCCACAGGCGCGGACGCCTGGTTGCCCCAGCATGGCGCTACCGGCCCGAGCACGACCGGCATGGCGGCAGGACGTCCGGGGACCGCATGAAGGCGTATTCGCACGGGTCCCGGCCACGACGCACGATATCACCCGGTATCACCGCAGGTTCCGGCATCCGGACCTGCCGTCCCCGAAGCCCGTGCGGCCGGGAGCCGATCGTCGTTCCTACGGGGTCAGATGGCTCAGCACGTCATCGGCGAGCGTGATCAGCGCCACCAGAACGGACAAAAGCGAGACCACGGGCCATAGCCACTGGTCCTGCCCGCGGAAGACGAGGGCGTCCTGCGGTTTGTCCTGAAGCGGGCACAGCCCGAACGCACTCCGGTGCGCGCAGGCCTGCATGTCATCGTCGTCGGATGTTCCAGGGCCGCCCGGCGTGCCTGGCCGTGTGAATCGCTCACCGCACATCATCCGCGTCCCATACCGAAAGCACAGCTCGTCACTCCTGAACCCGTTCGCACGATCTTCGCGTGATGCCGCGCAGTGGCGCCCTTCCTTGACGGATTGGTCAGGATCGTATCAGTCCCGTAACCTTCCAGTCTACGGCGAAATCACGGGTGAAATCACGTTCCGGCCGCAACGGGCGCGCGCCAGGCATCACGCCGCGGGAAACACCCCACGTTCAGGCTCCGGCACAACGACACCCGACCTCGCCGCGGACAGGCCGTGATGCTACCGATTCAATGGCCCGCGACGGGCCGCTTCATCGGCCTCATCGTCTTCATCCTCATCATCATCCTCGTCTTCGTCCTCATCCGGCCGGGGACCGGGCGTGTCGCCCGGGGGCGGCACGGGCCAGGGCGGCACCGGAACCGGAGGTTCGGGACGTTGGCCATCTTGAAGCACCGGGATTCTCGACATCGCACCCTCCCTCCTCTCTCGGATTACATCGGCTATTTGGTTCGCCCGCCGTTCCAGCGCGGCGGCCGGCCAGGCAGTGGCGCCTCCTTCGGGTCACGGGCGGGAAGGTCATCGGCGCGGCGTTCGTCCGCATTGTGCGCCGCCCGCCGGCGGATGTCCTTTCGATTCCCTCCCGATATGTCTTTCTTTTTACCAGACCTCATGACACCGTCCCTCCTCTTCCAGGGACATGGAGAAGGTCCAGTCGGCCGGTAAGGGGACCGCGGCGAAAATTCGACCTGGTCCCCGGTCTATCCGCCCCGCTCCGGACGGACTTCCGTCCGGGTGTAGGGATCCGGCTCCAGCGGCGGCTCATGCTCGTGCGGCGGCGGAGGCGGTCCTGCCGGCTTGTGCGGATCGACGCCCGGCGGCACCCGATCGGGCACGGGCGGCTCGGCGGGCGGAGGCTTGGGGGAATCTGCAGGATCGGACGGGCTCATCGGCGCTCTCCCTCGGGCATGACGGTAAGCGACGCCGCCGCATCAGGTTCCATGGCCCGTCCTGAAATCCGAGGATCTGCCGGGCGCTGGCTTGGACAGGAACCTGTCGACGCGTCAATGCCGCCCCTGTCACATGCCTTGCATCATATCGAATGTCTTCATCCCGCCGACCGCCTCGTGGATCCGTTTGCGAATCACGAGGCTGACGCGGCAATTCGACCTGACCCGATCTCGCCATCGATCATCGATGCCGGCCCGGAGCCTGCGCCACATGAGGGGAATGCCGAAACGCTCCGTTTCCGCGACGAAGCAGCCCGTCATATCCTCCGTTTCGCCCGGCAGCATGAGTCCCCTCAGAGGCTGCCTGACTCTCCCTTAGAATATATAGCGCAACCGAAGCCCGAGGACGCTGAGATTCTTGACCTTCCTTTCCAGGTTCGGATTGATGATGTATTGAAAATCCGGCTGTACCCACAGGCCCTGATCGACATGGAAGTTATACGTTGCCTCGACAACGGTGGCGGAGCTCTGCGGAGAAAGCGCGTTTGAAGGAAGCGTTTTTCCGAGTTGATAATCGAGCTTCTGCGCCGCGACGAGCGCCGAACTGGCGGTGACATGGTTGACAACGACGCCGAAAACGTCACCGCGGCGGCCGGGGATCAGACCACGGTCGGACAGGCCCAGATAATATTGATGTTCATAAGGTGAGTTATGGGGCGTGTTATGCACATATCCCGCCATGAGATACAGGCCGTCATAGGCGCCTCGCCCATGCCGGATGATCATCTGATCCATTGTGACCCATACCTGGATCTTGCCGCGGCCCGTTCGCGCGGGCTGTCCGGTGAGGGGTAACGGGTTGCCGTGGATATCCTCATAGTAATAGGGGTACGGTGACGAATCGTACGCTGCGGCGATTTTGTAATGGCCCATCAGCGCATGCGGCCCAAAGACGGGAATGAAGCCGATTTCAAAGGGAACGAAGACGCCGGTATAGGTATTGGTATTGAAATCAAAACCGGTGCGGTCATATTTCGGCTGCCCGATGCCGCGATTGACGCCATATACGCCGCCTTGCAGATATAATCCGTGCAGGGGCCATACACGCAGCCGTGCCGCATAGACGCCATTCGGATAGTTGGAATAGCCGGTGGCACCCTTGGTTTCCGTTTTCGGGTTTCCGCAGATGGAATTGTTCATGAACGTGCAGTACAGGGGCGATGTCGAGAAATCGATATTGACCGGCATGTAACCGAAAGCCAGCTGCATGCGATGGTTCATAAGGTCCTGCGTACCATACATATACACAAGGTGAACGACCACGTTGCCGCCGCCGCCATAGATTTCCTGGACATTGGTCACCGCCCGGTCGCCGGCATCCGTCGAGAGATTATGCCCGGCACGATTGACGAACGCCGTGTGCGTTATAAATCCTTTCCAGCCAACCAGCTTTTCCCAACTCAGATTGATCTGTGCGGCGATCTGATGCGTATAGCTGGCCGATCCCGTCACATTGGTCCGGCCACCATTCAGGATGATGCCGCTTTCACTGATATAATCCAGCCCCAGGCCGATTCCCTGGTCCGCCAGCCTGGCCAGCATCCCCTTCCCGTTGAGCAACGAATGCTCGCTGTTGGGCGTGAAGGGCGTGTTGTCGTACGATGTCGGCGTATCAAGAAAGGAGGTGGGGCCACTGGGGGAGGACAGGCCGGCGTACGGCGATGCCGGGGCGGCCATGCCGGAGTTCTGATACAGAAAAAGAAAGAGACTCGCGACGAGGAAGGATTTCCTCTTTCCGATACGAGAAAGAAGACAAGAAAGGGACATGACAGTTTTCCTGCTCTTGTGAATGTCCTGAAATTTTCATCATTCGACGGATCGAAAGAACCGTTACGATACGAACACGTGTCTGCTCTTGCGGTTATCTCCTCCGTCTCGCCTCCGACATGAATGCAGAGCTGCTATCCACTGCGCTTTTAACATTCACGCCTGCCGTTTGGCCTGCATCGGCAGCCCTTCAACATGATTTGAAAGGCGCTTCGCCACATGTTGGGTTCTGGGGCCCGCGACCCTCGCCGGGGTTCGGAGCGACCTCCCGCGCAGGCTTCAGGTCGGGCGCAACGCGTCGCGATAGCGGCGCGCGCGGTCCCGATAGGACAGGCTGGCACGCTTCATCATCGCGTCGTGTTCCGCGGTGACGGCACCGACGACCGTCCCCGGCCGGCCACGTATCACCGACCCGTCCGGAAAACTCTTGCCTTCCGGAATCAGGCTGCCTGCCGCGACCAGGCAGTTCCGGCCAATCCGCGCGCCGTTCATGATGACAGAACCCATGCCGATCAGCGACCCGGCACCGATCCGGCAGCCATGCAGGACGACCATGTGCCCGATGGTCACGTCCTCGCCGACTTCCAGCGGAAATCCCGGGTCTGTGTGCAGGACGGAATTATCCTGCACGTTGCTGCCGGCGCCGATGGCAATGATCTCGGAATCGCCGCGCAGGACGGCACCGAACCAGACGCTCGCCGCCGCGCCCAGGGTAATCGCGCCGATCAGGGTGGCGTTCGGCGCCACATATCCGACCTCGGCAGACAGGTCGGGTGTCCGTCCGTCGAATTCAAACAGCATCTCTTTCCTCATTCCCGTCCAGCGAGGCCAGGGCGATCCGCACGCTGGTCCCCGCGATATGATCGCGCATCAATTGCGAAAGGCGCGCGCCGTCGCGCTGCGCCAGGGCATCCATGATTTCGGCATGTTCCGCGACCGCGACAGCCCAGTCGCGGTCGCATTTCTTCAGGATGAAGCGGCAGGCATGAATGCGCGTCAGGACCTGCTGATACATCTCGGACAGGGCCGGATTGCGCGCCAGCGCGAAGATGGTTTCGTGAACCTTCCTGTTCTGGCGCAGATAACGATGTTCGTCGCGCCGTATGTAGCTGTCCATCATCTGGTCGTGCAGGTCGCGCATCCGCTGGATGTCGCGCGCATCGGCCCGCGCGCAGGCCAGTTCGCCGGCCAGGCCTTCCAGCGCGCCCATGATAGGAAACAGGTCGCGGATATCGGCCTTGGTAATCTGTGCGACGATCGCCCCGCGCCGCGGCAGCAGCTCGATCAGCCCCTCGGACGCCAGGACTTTCAGCGCCTCGCGCAACGGGGTCCGCGAGATGCCGAACCGGTCGCACAGGGCACGTTCGGCGATCTTCTGCCCGGGCACCAGCACGCCGTCCAGGATCATGCCGCGTATCGCGGTCGTGACCGTGTCGTGAAGGTTCAGGCGCGGAACGATCGTCGGCATATTCATGGCACGGGGGCCCTCCAGCCAGTCAGGGCGTGGCGCGGGTGCGCCATGCCGGGCGCGTTGTCGTCAACTGCCATGGGCATTGCCGATCGTATGTACCGGCACGGGCGACGAAGGCGCCGCGTCCGGCCCCGAGGGCAGGTAATGAAACGCCAGCGCAGCCCCCAGCAGCAGCAGGACCACCGGACCATAGAACGGCAGGCTGTAGCTGTGCGACAATTGAATGATCAGGCCGAACGCGAACGGCGACAGGATGCCGGCGATCGCCGAGCCCGTGTTCATGATTCCGCTGCTGGTGCCTGCGTATCGGGGGGCCATGTCCATCGGAATCGCCCAGATCGGTCCCACGGTCAATTCCAGGAAGAAGAAGGCCGCTGCCAGCGCGATGCCGATCGCCGTAAGGCTGTGGACGAACAATGCGGGCAGCAGACAGACCATGGAACCGATCATGCTGACGATGATGACCTGACGCCGGGCCTGCGGCAGGTTGCCATGCCGGCGATACAGGTAATCGGTGAACAGGCCGCCACAGGTATCGCCGACCACGCCGGCGGCGAACACGCCGAATGAAAAGACGGCGGTATGTTTCAGGTCCAGCCCGTACGCCTGCACGAAGAAGCTGGGAAGCCACGTGATATACAGCCACAACGTCCAGTTGTAGCAGAAATAGATCAGCGTCGCCGGCATCATCGCACGCACCAGTGCGCGCCATGGCACGTCGCCGGCCCGCGCCCCCGCCCGGGGCGGCTCGATAACCGGAAGTTCGGCCAGGTCGCCGGCGGTAATGGCAGGATGTTCGGCAGGCCGGTCGCGGAACATGATGGCCCAGGCCAGCGTCCAGCCCAGGCTGACGCAGCCCAGCACCATGAACGCCCCCCGCCAGCCCAGCCACAGGGCCACCATCACGGTCAGCGGCGGTGTCAGGGCATTCGCCAGGCGCGACGAGGAATGCATCATGCCCTGGGCATAGCCGCGCCGGTTGGACGGGACCCATGCGGCGACGGCGCGCGTGGCGGCCGGGAAGGTCGCGCCCTCGCCGATGCCCAGCAGGACCCGGATCGCGATCAGCGAGAACAGGCCCCCCACCACCCCGGTAAGGATGGTCGCCAGCCCCCAGATGATGCCGCAGAACACCAGCGTCCGGCGCGGGCCCAGGCTGTCGGCCAGGCTGCCGCCCGCGATCTGCAGCAGCGCATAGGGATAGCCGAAGGCGGACAGCGCCAGCCCCAGCTGCATGTTCGACAGATGAAGATCGTGCGCCATCATCGGCGCCAGCGTCGAGATGTTCACGCGATCGACATAGGTGATGAAATACATCAGGCAGACCAGGCCGAAGACCCGGCCCGGCGCGGTCGTGAAGGTGTGACGAAGATAGGCGGTTGGCTTCGACGTCTTGCCCTGAAACATTATCGGCCTCGTTTCTTGTTTTTCTTGTTTCCGCCGTCGTCGTCCGAACCTGCAGAATGACTGACGCGGCGTATCCCGGCCTCTCACAGAACGGAGTACTCTCGCCCCGACTCTGCCGGAATGCTTGTAGCACACCGGCAATGTGAATTATGAATGCAAAATACCAATACCCGTTCAATCACGAAGACGGGATGAAACACGGAGGGTTCGCGACGATGGACAACCTGCTCCAGTCCGAAAGCACATCTGTTTCCGACGACACGAAAGACGACCGGGTAAAGGACGACGGGACGCGGCCCGCGCCGGCCGCCGGCCGCCAGCTGCCGCTGGCCGGCATCCGGGTGCTGGACATCACGCAGGTCATGGCCGGTCCGGTCTGCACCATGCTGCTGGGTGACCTGGGCGCCGACATCATCAAGGTCGAACCGCCGGGAACCGGCGACCAGACGCGCGGCGCCATGGGGTTCCGCATGAAGGGCGATGACAGCATGGGGTTCCTGAACATGAACAGGAACAAGCGGAGCATCGCGCTGAACCTCAAGAATCCGGCGGGACGGCAGGTCCTTCTCGACCTTGTGAAAACCGCCGATATCGTCGTGGAAAATTACCGCCCCGGCGTGGTCCGCAAGCTGGGCATCGATTACGAGACCCTGTCGCGGATCAATCCGCGCCTGGTCTATGCCAGCATCTCGGGGTTCGGCCAGACCGGCCCGTGGGCCATGCGACCGGGCTTCGACCTGATGGCGCAGGCCATGTCGGGCGTGATGAGCGTGACCGGACATCCTGGCGGCCCGCCGGTCAAGGCCGGGGTGCCCGTGGCCGATATCGGCTGCGCGCTGTTCGCGACCTATGCGATCCTGGCGGCCTATATCGGCTGCGAGAAAAGCGGGCGCGGCCAGTTCATCGACGCGTCGCTGTTCGATTCGGCGATGGCGTTCTCCATATGGGATATCTCGGAATACTGGGGAAAGGGGACGATCCCCGAACCGCTGGGAACCGCCAACCGCATGAGCGCGCCCTACCAGGCGGTCCGCTCGTCGGACGGGTATTTCGTGATGGGGGCGACGAACCAGAAATTGTGGGTCCAGCTCTGCACCGAACTGGACCGGCGCGACCTTCTGGACGATCCGCGGTTCACCACGATTTCCGACCGGCTGGCGAACCGCGTCGTCCTGATCGAGGAACTGGAAAAAACCTTCATGACCCGTCCGTCCGAGGAATGGGTGGACACCCTCCTGTCCAAGGGAATTCCCGCCGGGCGCATGAACACCTATCCCGAGGCGTTCGAAAGCGATCATGGAAAATTCCGGGAGATGAAGATCGATATTCCCCACCCGGTGGAGGGCACGATCCCCAATATCGGCTTCCCCGTGAAGCTGCGCGGCACGCCGCAGGCCGTGCGCCGCCCGCCGCCGCTGCTGGGCGAACACACGCACGAAATCCTGGCCGAACGCGGCCTGTCGGACGATGCGATCGCCGGTCTCGCGGCCGATGGAGCGTTCGCGTCATGAGCACCCTGTCGGCAAAGCAGGACGCCGCCGCCGGACAGGTGCGCCTGGCGATCGACGGCGACGTGGCCTTCATCGTCTTCGACCGGCCCCAGGCCCGCAACGCCATGACCTGGCAGATGTACCGCGACCTCGGGGCCGCGATCGAACAGATCGACGCGACCCCGGCCGTCCGGATCGCGGTCCTGCGCGGCGCCGGGGGCCAGGCTTTCGTCGCCGGCACCGATATCGCGCAGTTCCGCGATTTCAGCTCGGGCGAGGACGGGGTCGAGTACGAACACGGGATCGACCAGTGCATCGCCCGGCTGGATCGGATCACGGTCCCTACCCTCGCGGTGGTCGAGGGCTGGGCGGTGGGCGGCGGCCTGGCCATCGCCAACAGCTGCGATTTTCGCATCGCGGCGACGGGCGCGCGCTTCGGCGTGCCGATCGCCCGAACGCTGGGAAACTGCCTGTCGGCAGCCAATCTCGGCCGACTGGAACGCACGCTGGGGATCAGTTGGGTCAAACGCATGACGCTGCTGGCCGAAATGCCGACGGCCGAGGATCTGGCGGCCACCGGCTATCTCCAGGCCGTCGTTCCGCCGGAGGAGCTGGACGGCAGCGTCGCCAAACTCTGCAAACGGATCCGCGAACATGCGCCGATCACCATCGATGTCACGCGCGAGACGCTGCGCCGTCTCGGGGGCGACGCGGTGCCCGACATTTCCGACCTGATCCGGCGCTGCTACGGCAGCGAAGATTTCCATCGCGGCGTCGCCGCCTTCGGAACCGGCGCCCCTGCCAGGTGGGAGGGAAAGTGAGCAGGTTACCCGAAGCGCGCCAGTGACATCCCGTCGTCCGACCTGAAGGGGCGCTGTTCCCCTTCAGGCTTACCTTCACCTATCGTTCGGCCGGGCTGACCAGCACCCGGCCGCCCCCCTAACCGCTCCGACCGCACCGCCCTGTGAGGGACCACGACCAGGCGCATCGTCGGACAGCTGTCGGATTCAGTCTTTTCTCGAAACATCTCCGCCGAAAATCATGATGTAACGACGGACGTCTTTCCGTCAGGATACAGGCCACACCGTAAACGGCCACGCTCTCCCGGTCCGGCATCCCGATGCGTTCCTTCCAATCCCCGCCGGTATTGAAGGCATTTTCAAAGATGGAACATTACCGGAAATCCCGCGACGGAATAACCAGCGGCGGGCCCGGCCGCAGATCCGCCCGGCCGATGTCGCGCAGCAGCGGCGTCAGGTCTTCCAGCCGGTCGGTGATGACATGCGTGACCTCCCCTTCGCGCTGCAGCTTGCCATGGCAGGCCACCAGGCGGGCCGACAGCACGATCTGGCGTTGCGCGGCGATCCGGTCCTGCCACAGGATCAGGTTGGCCATCGCGGTTTCGTCCTCGATCGTCATGAACATCACCCCCCGTGCGGTGCCGGGCCGCTGGCGCATCAGCACCAGGCCACCCAGGACGACGCGGCATCCGTCGCGCAGCCGGCGCAGGTCGGCGCAGGCCACCATGCCGCGCGCCTGCAACGCGCCGCGCAGGAAGGCGACAGGATGGCGGCGCAGGGTCAGGCCGGTGGCATGATAATCCTCGACGACGTCCTGCCCCTCGGTCATCGGCACCAGCCCGACATCGGGTTCGACGAATTCGGGCAGCGGGCGGTTGCGGCCCCGGTCCGCCGCCGCGAACAGCAGCAGGGGGGCGTCCGCCAGCCCCCTGATATCCCATAATGCGGCGCGGCGATCCCGGCCCAGGGCCTGGAACGCATCGGCCTGGGCCAGGCATTCCAGCGCGTCGGGCCCCAGGCCCGCGCGACGCCAGACGTCGTCGATGCTCTCGTACGGCGGCATGCGGTGGGCCACCAGATCGGCCGCGTCCTGGTTGGACAGACCCTTGACCATCCGCAGGCCCAGGCGCACGGCCGGCCCCCGTCCCCCTTCATCCCGACGTTCCAGCGTGCAGTCCCAGCGCGACGCATTGACGCAGACCGGCCGGATGGACACGCCATGCGCACGCGCGTCGCGCACGATCTGCGCCGGGCGGTAGAAGCCCATCGGCTGACTGTTCAGCAGCGCCGCGCAGAACACGTCCGGATAATGGCATTTCACCCAGGACGAGGCATAGGCGATCAGGGCGAAGGACGCCGCGTGGCTTTCCGGAAAACCGTACGATCCGAATCCTTCCAGCTGGCGAAAGATACGTTCGGCGAAATCCGGCGGATAATGCCGCGCCGTCATGCCGGCAATCAGCCGGTCGCGAAAATAGGACACCGTGCCCTCGCCCCGGAAGGTGCCCATGGCGCGGCGCAGCTCGTCGGCCTCGCCGGGGGTGAAACCGGCGCAATCGATCGCGATCTGCATCGCCTGTTCCTGGAACAGGGGGATACCCAAAGTCTTGTCCAGGATCTTCCTCAGTTCCGGGGTCGGGTAGACTTCCTCCTCTTTCCCCTCGCGCCGCAGCAGGTAGGGATGGACCATGTCCCCCTGGATCGGGCCGGGACGCACGATGGCGACCTGCACCACCAGATCGTAGAATTTATGGGGCCTGAGGCGCGGCAGCATGGCCATCTGCGCCCGGCTTTCGATCTGGAAGGTGCCGATGGTGTCGGCGCGGCAGATCATCGCGTAGGTGGGCGCGTCATCATGGGGAATGCCGGCCAGGGTCAGGCGCCGGCCATGATGTTCCTCCAGCAGTTCGAACGCGCGGCGCATGCAGCCCAGCATGCCCAGGCCCAGCACATCGACCTTCATGAAGCGCAGCGCGTCGATATCGTCCTTGTCCCAGACGATGATCTGCCGATTCTCCATCGCCGCCGGCTGGATCGCCACCAGATCGTCCAGCCGGTCGCGGGTCAGCACGAACCCACCCGGATGGGTGCCCAGCTGGCGCGGAAAGCCGATCAGTTCGCCCGCCAGCTGCAAGGTCAGCAGCAGGCGGCGGTCCCGCAGGTTGAGCCCCAGTTCCCGCGCCCGCTCGTGAAACGCCCCCTCGTCGAACGACATGCCGCCCAGATGCGTCGACAGCAGGCCGGTGACATCGGCCGGCAGGCCCATCACCTTGCCCACGTCGCGCAGCGCGCCGCGCGCGCGATAGCGCATCACGGTGGCGCACAGTGCCGCCCGGTCGCGGCCATACCGCCCGTAGATCCACTGGATGACCTCCTCGCGTCGCTCGCTTTCGAAATCGACGTCGATATCGGGCGGTTCCTGCCGCTCGGCCGACAGGAAGCGTTCGAACAGCAGATTCGACGTCGCGGGATCGATCTCGGTAATGCCCAGCACGTAGCAGACGGCCGAATTGGCCGCCGATCCCCGCCCCTGGCAGACGATGCCCTGCGCGCGCGCCTGGCGGACGATGGTGTGCACCGTCAGGAAATAAGGCGCGTAATCCAGGCGGCGAATCAGGTCGAGTTCATATTCCACCTGCCGGCGCACCCCGTCCGGCACGCCGGCGGGATAGCGGTCGCGCAGGGCGGCGCGGGCCAGCCGGTCCAGCCGATCCTGCGGCGCCTCGGCCGGGTCTTCGCTTTCCGCCGGATATTGGTAGCGCAGATCCGCCGGCGAGAATCCGCAGCGGCCTGCAATCTCCGCCGTGCGGGCCAGCGCGTCGGGATGATCGGCATACAGCCGCGCCATCTCGGCCGGGGATTTCAGGTGCCGGTCGGCATAGGCTTCCCGCCGGTCGCCCAGCATGTCGATCGTGCAGCCCACGCGGATGCAGGTCAGGACATCCTGCAATACCGACCGTTCGGCCCCATGATACAGCACGTCCCCCATCACCACGTCCGGCACGCCGGCCCCCCGCGCCATGGCCGCCAGGCGATGCAGCCGCACGGCATCGCCCGGCCGCCGAAGCAAGGTCAGGGCCATATAGGCCCGATCCTCACAGGCGCCGCGCAGCCAGGCCAGGTCGCGCGCCAGGGCATCATCCGGCCGGTCGGGCAGCAGGACAAGGATCAGGCCGTCATTTCCCAGAACGCTCCCCTGGCCCAGATCCGCGCGCCGCAGGCCGGGATCACGGTCGTCGTGGTCCCGCTTCGCCTCGGTCAGCAGGCGGCACAGGCGCCCCCATGCGGCGCGATCGGTCGGATAGGCCAGCAGGGACGGCCCGTCCACCAGGTCCAGCCGGCATCCCGCCACCAGCCGCACCCCATGCTTTTCGGCGGCCCTCCAGGCCTGCACGATCCCGGCCACGCTGTTATGGTCCACGATCCCCAGCGCCGCATGTCCCAGCGCCTTCGCCCGCGCGAACAGTTCATCCGGATGGCTGGCCCCGCGCAGGAACGAATAATTCGTGATCGCCTGCAATTCGACATAACCTGTCACGCCCGGCCTCCGTGGCAGGCGTGCTCAAGCGATTCCTCAAAGCCCGTTTGAAAACGCCTTTTGCCGAACGAGAGCATCGCGTAGCAACACGCCCGGCGCAGGAAACGCGCGTCGGATTGCCGGCAAAAAGTGCCTTCAAGCGGGCTTTCAGAAAAAGCCATGGAGGAACCAGCCCTGATCGCCCGACCAGGCATGCTGCCCATCCCCCCGGCGGAACAACCAGAAGCGCCGGCCGTCGCGGTCCTCGACAATCCAGTACTCGCGCACCCGGTCATTGTCGGCGTCGGTTGCGGGCCGCCACCATTCGCCCAGAATCCGTTCCGGACCATCGGCTTGCGCGACTGCGTGCCGGGATCCACGCCAGGTGAAGGCGCGCGGCGGATGGTCGGGCAGCAGGGCGGTCACCCGCACCGGTTCCGGGGCGGGCAACAGGCGGATCGGACGCGGCCAGTCGGCCGACCACGCCCCGCCCCCGCCGGCGCGGCCGGCCGGCACGCGGCGCTGGCGGCGTTCGGGCACATGGGTCGCCACGGGGGCGAGGCGAAAGACCCGATCCGGTCCCAGGCGGTTAGCCAGCCGATCGACCAGAACCGACAGGTCCGGTTCATCCTTCCCGCATTCGCCCCACGTATTCCCCGGCCAGGCCCCACCATCCTGGACCGGTCCGCATCGTTCGGCCGCCGTGACGGCCAGCCGCATCGCCTCGACCCCGAAACCGGGTTCCACGCTCTCGATCCGTTCCGCCAGCAGGCGGCCGAGATGCGCCGGATCGTGCACCGCCCGCGCCGTCCCGACCCGGACCGACCGCGTCGTCCCATCCACCCGTTCGAACAGCAGGTCCAGCCGCCGCGCCCCCTCGCCCCGCCGGCGCAGCGCCGTACAGGCCTCGGCGACCAGAGCGTCGATCACGATGCGAAAGGCGTCGGGCGTGGAAATCGGTTCGACGAAGCCGCGCCGCGCCTGGACAAGATCCGGCGCCAGGACCGGCCGGATCGGTTCCGCCACCCGCCCCAGCATCTGGTCCAGCCGCGTCAGCAGCAGCGGCCCGAACCGGCGGGCCAGCGGCGCGCGCGGGGCGGTCCGCACCGCGCCGATCCGCCCCAGGCCCAGCCGGTGCAGCATGTCGGCGGTGGCGCCGGCGATCCGCAGGGCCTCGACCGGCAGGGAATCGAGCAGCGTCTCCGCCGCGCCCGCCGGCAGAACCGCCAGGCGTGCCCGGCCGTGCCGGGCCAGCGCATGGGCCGCCCCCGGCGTGTCTGCGATCGCGACCCGGCCGGACAGGCCCAGCCGCCCCAGATCATCCAGCAGGCGGCCCAGCATCGCAGGCTCGCCTCCATGCAGATGCGCGCAGCCGGACGCGTCGATCCAGATCCCGTCCGGCCCGTCCGGCGCGGTCAGCGGCGACATCCACAGGCACCTTCCGGCCAGCCGTGCCAGGTCGGCGGCATCGCGGTCCGGGTCTGCCTCCAGCACCTGCAGGTCGGGGACCAGCGCCTGCGCCTGGGCCAGGGGTTGGCCGGGCACGACCCCCCGGGCGCGGGCCGCCGGATCGGCCGCGGCGATCACCTGCCGGCGCCCGTCATGCGACCGCGTGACAAGCGGCCGGTCCGGCGACAGCACATGCCGCCGCCGCAGCCGCTCGACCGGCAGGAACGGCAGCCATAACGAGACGATCCGGCGCATCCCCGGCCTCCACGATCCAGGACCCCGGCCGGCCACCCCGGCACCGCAGCAGATCCACCGACCAGCGCGCGGCCCCGACGCCCCGCACCCCGGGAGATCCCGCGATCGCACCGACCGACGGCAGGGCGGCGATGCGCCAGCGGGTGGCGCTGGCCGTCGGCTGGAACAGGGTGCGATCATCCGGCCGCCGCGACCGGCGAATCAGGAAGCAGGTGGCGCCCGATCCCTCGGCCGCCAGTTGCAGGCGGCGTGACGCCGTCAGCGACAGCGCGCCCTCCAGTTCCGCCACCACCGCCGCCACGCCACGGGCCCGCACCGAATCCTCGCAGACCGCCAGCACATCCTCCCGCCCGGCCGCGACACACAGCAGCCGGCCCGGATCGACCCCGGCCCGGGCCAGCCCATCCGCATGCACATCGAACAGGCCGGTCCCGATCCAGACCACGGGACCGCCCCCTTTCCCCAGCACATGGGCAACGAACCGCGCCGGCAGGACCGCCAGCGCCATGTCCCCGCCCTGGCCGATCACCTCATGTACCGCGCCCCGCGACAGGCCGCCGCGCAGATGCCGGTCGATTTCGGGCACCGCCAGCCCCCAGGGCGCCGGACCGTCACCCAACCCGGCGTCGGGGGCGGCCTGCCGCTCCATCCGGGCGATCTGCCCGCGCAGGCGCTCCAGCATGTCGGTTCGATCCGTTCTCGTCATTCCCCCCTCCGGGGTTGGAACATATAGAGAACATAAATGCAGGAGGGAAGTGGAATCCCGCTCAAGGCGTTGCGATCGGGTAACCAGCCCAGGGCCGCCGACCGCGCCGAAGGCGACGTGTCGCACAACACGCGCGCCTTCCCCGAGGACGGGTACGGCACCAACGCCTCGGCCTCACCATGGACCGCCAGCCAGACGACGTTCCAACAGGGGCTGACGACCAATTTCAGCATCTATAGCCTGTTCAACAGGACCTGTGTCGCCACGACGGGCGCAACACTTTCGCAAAACAGCGCCGTCTATGATTAATATACTGCGGATTACAGCATTTATTGAAAAACGAATATTCAACGACACCGGCATCTGCCGGACACTTCATACACAACACGAAATCGAATAGCCGATCCAATTCGTAAGTTGTACATCATCCCTGAATTGATTTCGTCGAAGATCGTTTCAAATGTCTACACGAAGATCACAAACTTATTTTTGCACACTATCATGAAAAATCATGAAAATAACATATATTATCCGACATTGGATTTTTCAAATCCTGGATATCTCCGTCGTTTCCCATCCGCCGAATGCAGGATGCTCCACGTGGAAAACAACTGCCAGACCAATCTGTTTCTGGAGGAGCACATCATAGGCCAGCAGCCTCGAACCAGAACCATTCGAAATTATCGAACGGTTCGATAAAGAAAATACATTGGAATGCTTGAAGCACGGCGGGCAGGTTCGTCCAACGGGCAGGAACGCCAGGCCTCTCTTGCCGCAGCCAGAAAGGCACTCGTCATGTCCGGGTTGGAAGTGAATTGTCCGCCACATATTGCCATCGTCGGTGGCGGCGCCAGCGGCGTTCTCCTGGCCTGGAACCTGGCCCGGCAGGCAAGTCGCCCTGTGGTGACGCTGATTGATCCGGCGGACGAGCCGGGCCTGGGGCTGGCCTATGCCACCCCGTGCCTGCGTCATCTGCTCAATGTCCGCAATGACGGCATGAGCGCCACCCCGGACGCTCCGCACCATTTCCTGGCCTGGCTGCGCGTCCATGTCGATCCGCAGGCCCGGGCCGACGGCTTCACGCCCCGCGCGATCTTTGGTCGTTATCTGCGCGCGCTGTATGCCGCAGCCAACCCGACCCATCTGCGCGGCCAAATCGTCGATTATCACGCGGAGGACCGGGGCGGACGTCTGACCCTTGCGGACGGACGTCTGCTCAGGGCCGACGCCATCGTGCTTGCGACCGGGAATTTCGATCCGGCCCCGCTGGCCGCAGTCAGTGACGCGGCACGCGCGGCCGGCGTCTATCATCACAATGCCTGGGATGACGCATTTTACGACGGCATCGGACCGGACGATCCGGTCGCCCTGATCGGCACAGGCCTGACCGCGGTGGACGTCATGCTGCGCCTGCGCGACGGCGGCCATCGCGGCACGATCACGGCGGTGTCCCGCCACGGGCTGCTGCCCAACCGGCACGCCCCCTGCGAGACAGACGGGACACCCCCCTTTGCCGATGACGTGATGCCAACCGCGCGGGCCTATCTGCGCGCCTTTCGCACGGCGCTTCGCCGGCATATGCCCTGGCGCGCCATCGTCGACGGGCTGCGCAGCCGGACCAATGATCTGTGGATGGCGCTGCCCGAGACCGAACAACGCCGGTTCCGTCGCCATCTGCAACGCCGCTGGGACATCTTGCGGCACCGCATCGCGCCGCCGGTCGCCATCGCGATCGACGCCGAACGCGCGGCGGGAACATTGGTGATCCGGAAGGGATATGTGGACGGCGTCACGATGGAAGACGGCCAGCCCGTCGTGACCTTGCGCACCCTGCAGGGTCCCGTATCCGTTCGCGCGGCCCATGTCGTGAACTGCACGGGTCCCGACATGAATTATCGCCGGGTCGCCTCCCCGCTGCTGCGATCCCTGCTGGCGCGACAGATCGTCATGCCCGGACGACTCGGGGGCGGGCTGATCTGCGATCGCGACGGCGCGCTGGTGGATGGGCGGGGACAGGTATCCGACCGGCTGTTCACGCTCGGCCCGGCCCGTCTGGGAGTGCTGTTCGAATCCATCGCCATTCCCGAAATTCGCCGGCAGGCGGCCGACCTGGCCACAACCCTGACGCGACGGCGCACGGACACGGCGGGGACGGCATGAAAGCCGGCACGACACCGCCCGTCCCGGCCGTTGTTCCACGCGCCAGGACATGCGACCTGTCGCCGTGCCCTTTCTGGCCTTCCCGGATCACGAACCACGCATGACACTGGAACAATTGCGGATCTTCGTCGCCGTCGCGGAACGCGAGCATGTGACGCGCGCGGCCCAGGCCCTGCGCCTGACCCAGTCTGCGGTCAGCCACGCCGTCACGTCGCTGGAACAGGCGTTCCGGGTGCGGCTGTTCAGCCGCGTCGGGCGCGGCATCGAACTGACCGAAGCGGGTCGCCTGTTCCTGGACGACGCGCGCGCGGTCCTGGCCCAGGCGGAGGGCGCGCGCCTGCGGCTGGCCGACCTGGGCGCCCTGCGCGGCGGCGTGCTGCATATCCATGCCAGCCAGACCATCGCGAGCTACTGGCTGCCGAGCCGGCTGAATATCTTTCACGCCCGCTATCCTGCCGTCGAGATCCGCCTGACCATCGCCAATACGGTCGAGGTCTGCCGGGCGGTGCATCAGGGGCTTGCCACGATCGGGCTGGTCGAAGGCGAGGTCGGCGACCCGATGCTGGACAGCCGCACCGTCGCACGGGACCAGATGGTCCTGGTCGTGGCCCCCCACCACCCCTGGGTGCTGAAGCCTCCCAAACGGCCGGCCGGCCTGACAAGAAGCACCTGGATCCTGCGGGAAAGCGGATCCGGCACCCGATCGGAATTCGAGGCCGCGCTACGCCACCTGGGTGTCGCGCCCATCGAGCTGCGCGTCGCCATGGAACTGCCGTCGAACGAGGCGGTGCGCGCCGCCGTCGAGAGCGGGGACGCCGCGACCGTCCTCTCGGCGTCCGTCGTCGCCGGCGCGCTGGAGGCCGGGTTGCTGCATCGCGTGCCGCTGGACCTGCCGGAACGACGCTTTGCGCTGGTCTGGCACCGGGAACGGGCCATCGGCCCCAGCGGGGAAGCCTTCGCCGCGCTGCTGTAGCCGGCGCGTCCCACGCCGGGGCAGCGAAAGCAAGGGCGCCAGCGAATGGAACGCCAGCGGCGGGAAGCCCAACCTTCCTTTAGCCGTGGGGCCCGTTGCGCTTCAGGAACCGCCGATACCCCCGCCGGCCGCTGCGGGTCAGCAGCGGAAGGGACAGGCGCAGCACGCCGGGCAGCAGCAGGCAGAGATTGGCGAACAGGCCGTCCAGGGGGGGCAGGAATACCTCGCGCCGGGGCCGGCGGCAGACCGCGACGATCCGCCGCGCCACGTCCGCGGGGGCGGCGGGCGGGCTGACGAAATTGAGGACGGATCCCCCTTCCGCCATTTCCCGCCGCAGCATCGGCGTATCGACCGCCCCGGGAAAGACGGACGACACGCGGATGCCGCGCGGGCGCACATCCAGTGCCAGCGACAGGGCATAGCCGCGCAACCCGAACTTGGTCGCGGCATAGACCCCGCTGCCTTGCAGGGGCATCACGCCGGCCATGGAATTGACGAACACGACGTGGCCGCCGCGCGGCATCCGCGCCAGCAGCCGCGACGTCAACAGGATCGGCGCCGTCAGGTTGACGGCGACCTGCGCCGCCACGCCGTCGCCGCACAGGCCGTCGCCCTGGCCCGGGCTGATGACCCCGGCGCAATGGACCAGCAGCATGACCGGATCGTCCCCCGCCGCGATGTCGGCCGCCGCCTGGGCGATGGATTCCACCCGGGCCAGATCGCAGGACACGGTCGTGACATGCTCCCCCCATGCGGGGCCGCCGGACGAAACGCCGGGCGAAGCGGCGCGCCCGCGCGCCAGAATCGTCACGCGATAGCCGGAACCGACCAGAAGGGCGACCACCTCGCGCCCGATTCCTCCGGTCGCCCCGGTCACGACGGCCAGGGGACGGGAAGCCGGGGGACTGACGGCCAGGGAGTGGGCCGGGTCCGGTCGTTCAGACATGTTGCTCACACTCTATTCCCTGGTTGTTCCTGGCCGGTCCTGCGTCCCGCCAGGGTCGGATAAGGCGATATGGGGCAGTACGATCGTACAGCGCAAACCGGGCCGGTTGTCCGACAGGGTGATGGTCCCGCGATGCAGGTGCACGATCGCCCGGACCAGGCTCAGCCCCAGGCCGCTGCCCGGCACCGAGCGGCTGCTGTCGAGGCGTACGAAGCGGTGGAAGACACGTTCGCGGCTGCCGGACGGAATGCCGCCGCCATTATCGGCCACGACCAGCGTGACCCGGTCGCCGGCCGCCCTGCCGCCGATGGTGATCCGGCTGCCCTCCGGCGTATGGTTGACGGCGTTTTCCACCAGGTTGGACAGCATCTGCATCAGCAGGACCGGATCGCCGGCGACCGTCCCCGACATCGGGGAGGCGACGACCAGGGCCTGATGCCGGTCCTCGGCCGCCGGGCCATAAAGTTCGGCCACCTGCGTCGTCAGGCTGTCGAGATCGACCGGCATCAGGGTGTCGGTCGCGATCCCGCCCTCGATCCGCGACAGGCGCAGGAGCGAGGAAAAGATCTCCAGCGCCAGGTCGAGGTCACCGACCGCATCGTCGATCGCCGCCCGGAATCCGTCGGGCGTATGGTCGGCAAGGGATGCGGTCTCCAACCTCTGGCGCAGGTGCGACAGCGGACGGCGCATGTCGTGCGCGATGTCGTTGGACACCTGCCGCAGGCTGGCGATCAGCCGTTCGTTCTGTTCCAGCATCGCATTCAGGCTGTGGGCGAGATGGTCGAATTCGTCGTCCGCTCCCTGGTAGGGAATCCGCTGCGATATATCGCCCCCCATGATCCGGCGGGCGGTCACGCTGATCGTCTCGATCCGCCGCAGGATCGTGGCACTCAGGATCAGCCCGCCGCCGATGCCCAGGACGGAAAAGCCGCACAGGCTCCAGATCACGATCGTCCGGATGTCGCGCCGCAGCCGGCTCAGCGGCGACGCATCGATGCCCACGAAGAAATAGCCGCCATCCGCCAGAACGACCCCTTCGCCATAGACCGGGATGTCGTTCGATCCATACGGCAGCCGGTGCGCCCAGGACAGCCAGCGGCTGCCGGGAACCGGGCGAAGATGCAGCATGTTGCCGGCCAGGATCGCGCCGGACGCATCCTGCAGCAGATAGAAGAAATCGGGCTCGTGCCGGACCAGGTTCCGGACGACGGGCAGCACATGCCCCAGATCCTGTCCCCCCGCCGCCGACAGGACCTCCGCCCGCTCGGTCGCGACGGCGCGGCGGATCTGACGTTGCAGCGAGCGCTGGCTGTGCAGGCCCGACAGCAGGATGACCAGCATGCCCGACAGCATCAGGAAACCCGCGAACAGAATGACGATTCGGAACGAGAGACTGGAAACCATCCGGACGATCGCGGCGACCCGGCCCCTAGCCGGCGGGAATGCTGCCAAGATCGACGTCCCTCATCACATAGCCCGCGCCACGGATGGTCTGGATCAATTGCCGCCCGTCCTGCCCCAGCTTGTCGCGCAGGCGGCTGATATGGGTTTCGACGATATTCGTGCGGACCGGGAAATCCACGTTCCAGGCATAATGCAGCAGCATCTGTCGGGAAAGGACCGTATCCGGATTTCGCATGAAATATTCAAGAATCTTCACTTCCTGCGGCTGCAACTGGATCTTCCCGCCATCGCGCGTGACCTCCCGCGTCAGAAGGTCGAGCACGACCCCCGCCACCCGCAGGGCGGTCACGTGCCGCGCCGGACCGACCCGGCGCAGCAGCACGGCGACGCGCGCCGCCAGTTCCCGCACGGCGAACGGCTTGACCAGGTAATCGTCCGCCCCGCTGCGCAATCCGCCGACGCGGCTGCTGACCCCGTCCATCGTCGTCAGGAAGATGATCGGGACGCGACTCCCGGCCTCGCGCAGGCGGGTCAGGATGGATAGCCCGTCCATGCCCGGCAGCATCCGGTCCAGCACGATCGCATCCCATTCCCGGGCGAAGGCCATGGACAGGCCGTCGGTCCCGTTCCCCGCGATGGTGACGGCCATCCCCTCCCGCCCCAGCCCGTCGCGGACATAGGCGGCGGTACCGGGATCGTCCTCGACCAGCAGCAGGCGGGCCGTCGCACCGATGCCCGTCACGATCTCATGCCCGACACGATCCGGGTTCTCCATTCCATAGGGTCCGGCCCGACGGCACATGACAACGGCACCGACGATAGAAGCCGCCCGCCCCCCACGAAAGGGTGGCCGCGACAGATTGGGATTTTTTAACAGGCTGCCGAAAGGACCGGCCTGGCCGGCTTGCCGGCCTTGGCGACGACGGAACTTTCGCCTTGATGGCGTCATCGATCGGCCGGGAAAGATGGGTCCTGGCCTCCCCACACCGCGAATCATCGGGCAGGCCGCCGATACACGGCAGCCGTCGCTCAACGCCCCGCCCCCAAGACCGGATTGGGATGTTTTAACCTGATTCCGGCAGCGCCGGACGTCATGATGCAGCCGTTAACGGACCGCCTCGCCGTCGCCCCCGCGACATGCGGCCCCAGGCCTTGCCCCAGTCCGGGGCCCCGGACCATGGAGATTGAACCGCATGCTCGTCTGGTGCCTGATCCTTCTCGCGTCGGTCCTCGCCTTCTGCCTCAGCACCGTATCGGGCGGCGGCGCGGGGCTGGTCCTGATGCCATTGCTGGGCCTGGTCGTTCCGGCGGCGCAGGTGCCCGCCACCCTGTCGATCGGCGCGGCGGCCAGTTCGCTGGCCCGCATCGCCACATTCCGCCGATCCATCCGCTGGGCGGTGGTCCGGCGATTCGTCCCCGCCGCCCTGCCCTTCGCGGCATTGGGCGCCTGGGGGTTGAGCCGCATGAACCCGGCCTATCTGGATGTGCTGCTGGGCCTGTTCCTGATGGGCAATTTGCCGCTTCTGTTCCGCACGCCGGGACCGGTTTCCGACCGGCCGATCCGGCCGTCCTGGCTGGTCGCGACGGGGGCGGCGGCCGGTTTCCTGTCCGGCTTCACCGGGGCGGTGGGGCTGGTCTTCAACGGGTTCTATCGCCGCCTGGGCCTGCGCAAGGAGGAAATCGTCGCGACCCGGGCCGCGAACGAGATCCTGCTGCACCTGATGAAGCTGGGCCTGTACGCGGGCTTCGGGCTGCTGACGACCCGGGCGGTGACCGTCGGGCTGGCGGTGGCGATGGCGGCAATCCTGTCGTCGGTCCTGATGCGCCACGTCCTGCCGCGCATGCACGACCACCTGTTCCGCCATATCGGCCATGCCGCGACGGTGGCCGCCGGTGTCGGGATGCTGGCCCTGGCCGGCGGCCAGATCGTCCGGCAGGATGGGATGAGCCTGCATTACGGGCAGGACGCGTCCGAGTTCGGGGCCTCGCTCTCCTGGCGGCGGCATGTCTTTTCGATCGCGCTGGAACATCATGACGAGATCGAACTGAGCCATACGGTCCGCGCCATCGCCACCGGACATGACGGCCTGATCCGGAACCCGACCTATCTGCTCCATGTCTCTCCCCGGACGGGTATCCGTCCCGATACCCGCGTCTGAAAGACTGACGACCGTCCGGGGCCGCACGCACCGCCCCCCTGTCCGCCGGAAGCATCCCCGCCGAAGATTGCACAGGCATCGCGCGCCCATTAGGCATGCGGAACCCCTGTCTCGAGGATCTTCATGGCTCTTTCAACGTCACTGCCGCCGGGATCGACCTCCCGTCGCGCGTCATTCGCGGTCGTGCTGGCGATCGAATTGTGGGAACGGTTCGGCTATTACGGCATGCAGGCGGTCCTGCTGCTGTTCATGGTGCAGCATCTGGGGGTGGAGGACAGCCAGGCCAACCTGCTGATGGGGGCGTTCGCCGCGATGACCTATGCCCTGCCCGCGCTGGGCGGATGGCTGGGCGACAGGATCCTGGGCTCGCGCCGCGCGATGCTGCTGGGCGCGATGGCGCTGACCGGCGGCTACGCCCTGCTGGCGGTGGCCACGACGCGGCCCGCACTGCTGACCGTCGCCATGGCGGTCATCGCGACCGCGAACGGGCTGTTCAAGCCCAATGCCGCCAATCTGGTGCGCCGGATCTACCAGGGCGACGACGCCGAACTGGATGCGGCATTCACGCTGTACTACATGGCGGTCAACGTCGGTTCGACGGTTTCGACATTGCTGATGCCGTGGCTGCAGGAGCGGTTCGGACCCGCGACCGCGTTCGCGGCCTGCGCGGCCGGGGTGTTCCTGGGCCTGTGCTTCTACGCGCTGCGCCGGTCACAGGTGGCGTCCATCGGGTCGGCGCCCGATTTCAGGCCGGTCCCGGTGGCGCGGTACGGCACGATCCTGCTGGGGGCGGCGGCCACGATCGGCGGGCTGAGCCTGCTGCTGCAGCATGGTCCGCTCGCACGGGACGCCGTCTGGCTGGCCGGCGCGCTTGTCCTGCTGTGCTGGGCGGCGATGTATCGCCGCGCCGCGCCGGCCGACCGGCCGGGCCTGCGCCTGGCCTACATGCTGTCGATCCAGGGCATGTCCTATTTCGTCTTCTACCAGCAGATGACGACGTCGCTGACCCTGTTCGCCCTGCGCGCCGTGCGGGACGAATTCAAGCTGGGGGGCGTGACGCTGTTCAGCCTGTCGGCCGGGCAGTTCCAGGCGTTCAATCCGATCTGGATCATGCTGGCCAGCCCGGTGTTGGCATGGATCTATCGCCGCCTGGCGCAGGCGGGGCGCGACCTGTCGATCGCACAGAAATTCACCGTCGGGTTCGCCCTGGTGACCGTCGCCTTCGTCATCTGGTGGCTGGCGGCGCTGGCCGGCGGGACGGGGCGGGTGACGCCCTGGGTGATGGTCCTGGCGTACGCGGCGCTGTCGGTGGGCGAACTGCTGGTCGGCGGACTGGGACTGGCGGTGATCGCCCGCTACGTGCCCGCCTCCATCAGCGCCTTCATGATGGGATCGTATTTCCTGGCGGTGGGCGTCGCCATGTATGTCGGCAGCATGATGGCCAACCTGGCGGCCGCCGGCCGGACCGCCGCCACGTCCGGCGCGATGGAAGGGGCGGGGCTGTACGCGGGCCTGTTCCTGCGCCTGGCCGAGGCTGCGGGGGGCATCACCGTGCTGTTCGCATTGCTGCTGCCGCTGGCGCGGACATGGGACCGCCAGCATGCGGCGGCGCACCCCGGCGCCTGAATTCGCCGGGGCGCGGCGACGGGGTGGCCGGACGCGCCGCCGTCCCGCTTCTTCCTTCTCCGCCCCACGCCGATGCCGCTATACGCCCTGTTCGCCCCGTCCGATTCGCCCCCATTTCGCAAGGAAGTCCGCCGTGAGCCACCCGCCCGCCTCGCCCGACCATCGGACCACGCCCGCCGACCTGCTGTCCGCCGTCGAGGCGGTCCTGCTGGGCGAGACGGACCTGATCGCCAACACCGCGAACATCGCCGCCCTGATCTTCGAGGCCCTGCCCACCCTCAACTGGGCCGGCTTCTATTTCCTGCGGGACGGACAGTTGGTGCTGGGCCCGTTCCAAGGGCGGGTCGCCTGCACCCGCATCGCCATGGGCCGGGGCGTCTGCGGCACCGCCGCAATCGAGCGGCGCACGATCGTGGTGCCCGACGTCCATCTGTTCCCGGGCCATATCGCCTGTGACGCCGCATCCGAATCCGAAATCGTGGTACCCGTCCTGGCCGGGGAAACCCTCGTCGGGGTGCTGGATATCGACAGCCCGGTCAAAAACCGCTTCACGCCCGAAGACCAGGCCCTGCTGGAAGGGGTGGTCGCCCTGCTGGTCCGGACCCTTTCCGCCTGAACATCCCCTACCGGCGTCGCGGAGAGCCCTCGGTCCAGGCCAGGGCCGGCAGGTCGCCATGGAAGGCCGCGGCGTTCCGGCCGGTGGCCTTGGCATGATACATGGCCTGGTCGGCGCAGGACAGCAGCGTCGCCGTCGTGGCGCCGTCTTCCGGCGCCGAGGCCACGCCGATGCTGGCGGTGACCGGGTAGCGGGTCCCGTCGACGCTGAATCCCCCCTGGAACATCGCAAGGATGGACCGGACCAGGTCCTGCACATAGGCGGTGCGTGGCCCCGCCTGCACCAGGACGGCGAATTCGTCCCCCGCGAACCGGGCGGCGATGCCCGGTGCCGCGTCGCAGGCACGGGCGGTCTCGTTCAGGGCCTGGATCAGGGCCTGGGCCACCGCCTCCAGCAGCGCGTCGCCGGCACGATGGCCGTACTCGTCATTGACCGTCTTGAAATGATCGAGGTCGATGAACAGCATGGTGACCGGCTGCCCGGTCGTCCTTTCCTCGTGGAAAAACCGCTCCAGCATTTCATTGAAATAGATCCGGTTGCCGATCCCCGTCACCGGATCCGTCTCATAGAGGCGCTGCGTCCGCTTCAGCGCCTGGTCCAGTTCCCAGTGCAGCCGCCTGACGTTCGCCGCCAGCCGCCCGACCTCGCCGCTGCCGGGCACGTCGATGTCCTGCCGCTGCTGCATCATGATGCCGGTCACCTGCCGATCCAGTTCCTCGACCGGCCCGGTGACGAAACGCCGCACCAGCCCCATCAGCACGCCGATCGACACGAAGCTCAGGCTCAGGCTAGTCACGGCCGAGACGACGGCGATCTTCCTGAATTCGCGATGCAGGTAGGATTTCGGCGGGGTCACGCGCGCATACAGGTCCGGCGCCAGGCGCACGACCGCCGACACTTCCCCGTTTGGCACCAGGGGCGTCGGGGACATCTCGATCCGGGTCCTGTACTCGGCCTCCAGCGCCGTCCGGATGGTCTGGAACCGAACCGGGCGGATCGCGATCTGCAGCAGGACGGCCTGCTCCAGACGCGAGAGGACGGGCTGGCGGGCGGTCCGCTCCTGCACAAGGCTGGACATCAGCAGGTAGGGCACGCCGTCGTCCTCGACGATCAGCGCCGAGCGCGTCAGCGCCTCGTCCTCGATCGCCGCGCGCGCGAAGGCCCGCTGGCGCTCCCCCAGCGTGGTGAACGGATCCTGGCCGTTGTCGGAATGAAAGACCAGCCGGCCATCGGATTGAAAGATGCTGCACGACACGAAGGTGTCGTCCCGGGGGTCCAGGGACTGGAGGCTGTCCTGGATGCCGACGGCCAGCGCGCGCGTCCGGTACGCCTCGTCGGTTTCGTTGAGGAACAGCAGGAAGGCGTTACTGTTGCGCACCACGTACAGCAGCCGGGATTCGAGGGACATATAATCGGCATAGGAGGATTTGAGCTGGAACGCCTCCTGGTTCAGCTGCGCCTTCTGCAGGGCGATCAGCGCCGTCCGATAGCCATGATAGGCCATGGCCCCCGCCAGGGCGTATCCCAGCAGAACGATCGGGAAAATCAGGGCGAGCGCGCGTTTATTGAGCGTCATGGATGGCGACCAGGGCGCTCATGATCCGGCGGCGGAGCTGCAGGCTGTCCGTCGGCACGGGCCTGCGGTACTCGACCGGGATCCCCGCAGGCGGATAGATCTGCGGATCGGCCCGCATGTCCCGCGGCAGCAGGGCGGCGGCACGGAGGTTCGTCGGCGGCTGCTGCAGGAAGATCGCGTTCCGGGCGGCATTGTCCGGACGGGCGAGAAAGGCGACAAAGCGCTCCGCCAGGTCCGGATGCCGGGACCGGGTCAGCACGGCCAGGCAATCGACCCACAGCACGGCGCCGTCCCGGGGCGTCACGAAACGCCACGGCCGCGCGCCGTCGCTCGTCATGTTCAGGGTCCTCTGGTCGCCGGAATTGCCCAGCCCGATGAAGATCCTGTCATGAAAGCTTTTCTCCTGCTGCGCCGTGACGGGCAGGCTGTAGGTCAGCACTGCCGGAACCTGCGCCTTCAGGACCGCGAACGCCCGCTTCAGGTCCTCGACATCGCCGCTGTACATCGGCCGGCCCAGGAACCCCAGGGCGGCGGCCATGATCTCCTCCTCGTCGTCGGTCATCGCGATATGGCCGGCCAGGGCGGCCGCGGGGCGCAGCAGGTCGGCCCAGGATTCCGGCGGGGTGGCCAGGCGGTCGGTACGATAGACGATGCCGGTCGCCCCCCAGATATAGGGCACGCCATACCGGCCGCACATCGACCGCCACCGCGCCTCGCTCCGGCTCTCGGGGGGCAGTGGGTAGCGGTCCTGGTCGACCAGCAGCCCGCGTTGGCCCAGGGCATCGATATGGGCACTGTCGATGACCGCCATGTCGATCGGCGCTTCGACATTGGCAATCAGAAGATCGCGCCGTTCCCCATTGTCGAAGATGATCTGGTTCAGGTCGGTCCCGGTCGTGCCGGTCCACGCCTTCGCCAGACTGGGGGCGAGATCCCACTCCCAGATCAGCAGGTTCAGCGACACGGCGCGCGCCCCGGGCACGCAAGTCAGGACCAGCAGGCCGGCCAGCAGGCAAACCGGGCCGCATTTCCCGGATTTCGATGCCGCGCGCGGAACCTCGCCGTTCCCTGCCCGCCTCATCGACCAGCCGTCGCGCGCCAGCGTCCGGTCTCCCCGTACCCGTCAGGCCGGCGCGCGTGACGGGGATGCCCGGCCGGCAAGGCAGGGACGGACGCGGTCATCGACGAAAGTGGCGACGCTCCAGGAACTCGACATGGCGACATGATAAGGCGGTTTGGTATCCCGAAACTATAGTTTTATTTTAATTGACCCCCTTCCTGGCGGGGCCGGCGGACCACATCCCGAACAGGCGCCTACGGCGATATCAGGACATTGCAGGCCAGGTAGATAAACAGCGCGCCGCCCAGCAGAAGCAGAATCCCGACCAGGACCAGGTCGGACCGGCCCCCGCCGCCCCGCTGCGGGTCCGGCGACTCGATCCCGCAACGAATCCGCCGGTACCGCTGGGTCGCGACCACCATCATCGCGCCGCCCAGCAACAACAGCAGCAGGCCGACGATATCGCCGAACAGATGTCGTCCGGCGGAGACCCGGCGGCCGTCCAGCGACGCCGCCGCGACCTGCAGGAACAGGTCGAACCGTTCGACAAGGAAACCGAACGCCATGACGGCCAGCGCGGTCCGGATCCACGCCAGGAACGTCCGTTCGTTGGCGGCATGATCGGAAAAATGAGCAATCATGGCAGCGCCTTTCCCGATCGAACCATCCACCCGCACGAATGCTGCCTGAAAATGCGGGCTGACGAGCACGCCGGACCGCCGGCGCGCGTCTTCAAACAGGTTTTCAGAGAATGTCCCGCCGGCCGCGCCGCCACGACGCCATCGCCGCGAAGACCCCGTCGCGCAGGATCAGTCCATGCAGCAGCGCCGCGCCCAGATGCACGACGATCACGCCGAACAGGGTGAAGGCCAGCCAGCTATGCAGGTGGCGCAGCACGGCGAACAGCGCCGGATCGTGCGGCAGAATCGGCGGCAGGCGCACCGGCCCCCACAGCACGACCGGATAGGCCCCCGCCGACAGCATCCCCCAGCCGACCAGCGGCATGGCGAACATCAGCGCGTAGAGCACGACATGCGACCCGATGGCGGCGATCCGCTGGATCAGGGGCATGGCCGCCGGCAGCGGTGGCGGCGGCACCAGCAGGCGGTTGGCCAGCCGCGCACAGGCCAGCAGCAGGATCGCGATGCCCATGGGCCGGTGCAGGGCGACCAGGGTGGCATAGGCCGGTCCCTCGGTCGCGGCCATGGATACGCCGACGAACAGCATGCCCAGGATCATCGCCGCCATCAGCCAGTGCAGCACCCGCGCCAGGACGGAAAAACGGACGATGGGGGTCATGGCCTGTCCTCGGCCGCGATCGTCGCGGGGGTGATGGCGCTGGGCGGCTTGGCCTCGCCCGCGCGCAGGGTGAACGACCGCATGTAGGCCGCCGACCGCGCGGCGGGGATCGGATCGTCCGACGGTACGATGCCGGCCGGCAGCACCAGCGGATCATAGGTGATGCCGGTGCAGGCGCCGCCGTCCTCGCTCTCGGCGGCGTCCAGGGTCAGGATCCCGGCCTCGACCTGCCGGCGGTCGGCGGGCCAGGGCAGGGTCGGATCGGCCGTCGGGTCGGACGGCGCGCCAACGATCACCATCAGCCGCCAGGACAGCGGATGCCGGCGCAGGACCGCGAGCAGGTCGTCGAACAGGTAGTCCCGGCCGGTCCCGGCGGTCGCGGGTACGAAGGGCTGTACCGGCACCATGTCCCAGCGCACGGGGGTGGAAACCCCCTGCGCGTTGACGAAGCGGAAACTGTCGAGGCTGCGATAGGTATCGTCGGCGAAGCCCGAGGACACCGGACGCGCGCCCACCAGGCCCAGCGCCCGCGCGACCTCCGGATGGCCGGCCAGGAACGGCCCGACCCGCGCCGGATCGGGCTTGCCCGTCGCGGGATCGGGACGGGTCGCCAGCAGCAGGTCGCGGAATTCCCGCGCGCTCCGCGCGACGAAGACCGGGATATCGTTGATCCCCATGCGCCATTCCGCCCCATCGGAGGGCAGGATGCGCAGTGCCATGCTGCGGACCTTGGCCGGGGCGTCGGCCTGGAACGGCATGCCGCCCGCCAGCGCGAACCGCCCGACCACCGCCGAGCGTTCGGCCCGGAACACCGCCGCCGTCGACAGGGGCACGGCCTGGCCACTGCCCTGGAACCAGCCGGTGACGCACACGCCCTTGGCATGGTTGCGCCGGAAGCCGGGATGGATGCCGTCCACCGCCGCCAGGGTCTCCATCATCCGCGCCTGCGTCAGGCGGTGCGGCGACAGCCATCCGGCGCTCCAGGCGAAGGCCGCCACGACGCCCAGCATGACGGCCCCGATTACCCCCAGGCGCAGCATCGTCCCCGGATCGAACAGGGACACGGGTCCCGTCGCCCCGCCTCCCCTTTTCGGCTCTGTCATCGCACCCTCCCCCACCCGCCCGGCTCACGAGGCCCGACAACGCGTCCCCGTCGCCGATCGTTCATCCCTCCGGCGAATCCATATCACGACGCCAGGTCAGGGGCGCGGATGCAGGCGGTTCCGTCGGCTTTCACGCAGGTCCAGCAGGCCCAGGAACGCCATCTCGCGATCCAGCTCCCCGGCGACCAGGCGGATGGCGTGCGCCAATCCCGCCTGCCCGCCCAGGATGGTCGCGAAGAAGAACGGCCGTCCGATCATCACGCCGTCCGCCCCCAGCGCGATCGCCTTGATGACGTCGCCCGCCCGCCGCACCCCGCTGTCCAGCAGGATCGTCATGTCCGGGCAGGCCTGCCTGATGGCCGGCAGGGCCTCCAGCGGCGCGATGACCGAATCGAACAGCCGCGCGCCATGGTTCGACACGATGATGCCGTCCACCCCGATGTCGCGCGCGCGGATCGCATCGTCCGGCGCCAGGATGCCCTTCAGGACCAGCCGCCCCCGCCACATCCTGCGGATGGCGCGGATATGCTCCCAGTTGAAATCCGCCGCCCCGCCCACCGGCCCGATGCTGCGGGCGAAGATGGACGGGCCACGGACCGGCGCGATGTTCTCGATATGCGGAATGCCGCGCGCCAGCAGGGTCCGCGCGAACCGGCCGGCCACCCAGCGCGGATGCGTCAGCATGTCGAACGCCAGCCGCAGGGAAGGACGCAGCGGCATGGTGTAGCGCGCGCGCGTTTCGTCCTCGCGCCGGGCGCCGACGGGAACGTCCACGGTGATGACCAGGGTGGTGAAGCCTGCCCGGGCCGTGCGCGCCATCATCCGCTCGATAACCGACAGGCTGCTGGGCAGATAGGCCGCGAACCACGCGTCGGGATTGGCCCGGATCACCTCTTCCATCGGCGTGATGGAATTGGCGCTGAGCTGGTAGGGCACGCCCGCCGCGCGGGCGGCCCGCGCCATCGCCAGGTCCGCGTCGAACCCCACGACGGCGGCGGCCCCGAAGGCCGAAATACCCACCGGCATGGCGAAATCCTGGCCCAGGATCGTGGTGCGCGCGCTGCGCCCGCCCACGCCGCGCAGCACGTGCGGGACCAGGCACCAGCGATCGAACGCCGTGCGATTGGCCGCCAGCGCACGCCCGTCGCCGGCCGACCCGGCGACATAGGCGAACAGCGCGCGCGGCAGGAAGCGGCGGGCATCGCGCGTATAATCGTCGAGGTTGAGGTAACGCAGCTGGTTGCGCCGGGCCTGCCAGGCCGCGATCAGGCGGTCGCGCACCGGCCGCGCGATGCGCGCCAGCACGCCGCCGCGCGGCGCGATTTCGTACATATCCTGGCAATCCATATGTTTTTCCTTGTCCGTTGACCGAAGCAATCCCGACGTTCCCCTCATGCCGACCGCGCGACAGGCGCGGCGCGCGGCGCGCGGGGCGGCAGGACGGGCAGGCGTTCCAGCGGCCCGACGATGAACAGGTAGGACCCGGCCCCCACGACGCACAGCGCCCCCGCGATCGTCAGCGGAATGACGAACGAGCCGTGCGTCAGGCTGAGCATGACGCCGGTAAAGGTGGAGATCCCGATGCCCGCCAGGTTGGCCGCGAAATTCTGCAACGCGCCGATCGAGGCGACATTGCCCGGCGACGGTGAGACCTCGCCCGGCAACGCCCAGATATTGGCGGCGGTGAAGGCCAGCGCGGCATAGGACAGCGTCATCAGGCCGAGCGCGACGAAGGTGCTGTCGGTCAGCACCGAAAAGGCGATGGAGCACGAGGTCAGCATGCCGCCCACCAGGCAGGTCTTGCGCGCGACCGTCGCGCTGAACCCCCGGCGGATCATGGCATCGGAGGTCAGCCCGCCCAGCCAGCCGAAGGGAATGGCCAGCAGGGCCGGCAGCATCCCCAGCGTCCCCAGGTCGCGCAGCGAGAAGCCGCGCACCTGCATCAGATAGGTCGGAAACCAGGTGATGAAGAAATAGATCGTGAAATTCAGGCAGAAGAACCCCAGCATCATGCCCCAGATGGTCCGGTAGCGCAGCAGGCTCAGCCAGGGCACGGCGGGAACGGCATCAGGCGCGCGCGGGTCCGTCCGGCTGGCCGACAGCGCGGCAAGGTCCGCCGCCGTGACCTTGGGATGATGCTGCGGATCGCGATAGAGCACCAGCCAGACCCCGACCCAGACGATACCCAGCAGCCCCGTCCAGATGAAGGAATGCCGCCACCCGACGACCGAGACCAGCCACGCCACGACCGGCAGCGCCAGCGCCGAGCCCACGCGCGACCCGCTGTCGAAGATGCTGCTGGCGAAGGCGCGTTCCGACCGGGGGAACCAGTTGAAGGCCACCTTCGCGAAGCTGGGCAGGGCGCCGGCCTCGCCGATGCCCAGCAGCAGACGCGCGGCCAGAAGGGTCGGCAGGCCGGTCGCGAACGCGGTCGTGGCGGTAAAGACCGACCACCAGCAGACCGACACCGCCAGGCACACCCGCACCCCCAGCCGGTCGATCAGCCAGCCGACCGGCAGTTGCATGAAGGCGTAGGTCCAGAAGAAGGCGCTCAGCGCCAGGCCCGTGGAGGTCGGGTTCAGCCCCAGGTCCTTCTGGATATGCGGAACCGCCACCGCCAGGTTGGACCGGTCGAGGAAATTGATCACGTTGGCCAGGAAGCACAGCCCGATCATCACCCATCGCAGCTTGGTCATCCAGATGCTCCTCTTTTCGAGCTTTTCTTGTTCTTGTCGAGCAGTGCGGAATCAGGACCGACGGCAGGCCCCGCCAGCCGTCATCCCGGCGGGTCGCGCAGGTGCCGAAGCGATCGCAGGACCTCGCGCAGATGCGTGCGCAGCATGGCCTGCGCCCCGCGCCCATCCTGACGGTCGAAGGCCCGCACGATCGCCGCGTGCTGGTCGATCAGGCGCCGGACATGGCGCTGCCGGTCCAGGCTGAGGATCCGAACCCGGTCCAGGTGGGGCTTGGCCATCGTGATGACGTCCCACACCCCGGCCAGCCCGGCCGTGTCGGCCAGGGTGGCGTGAAACGCCTCGTCCAGTTCATGGAACTCCGCCAGGTCGCCCGCCGCGGCGGCATCGGCCTGCCGGTCGACCAGCGCGGTCAGGGCCGCCGCGACGTCCGCCGACCAGTTGTCCAGGATGCGGGGCACCATGCCGCATTCCAGATGCTCTCGGATGAACTGGGCCTCCAGAACGCGATCGACCTCGATCGGGGCGACGAACGTGCCCGATTGCGGACGCGACCGCACCAGCCCGTCGGCCACCAGCCGCAGCAGCGCCTCGCGCACCGGGGTGCGGCTGACCGCCAGCCGGTCGCAGAGAACCTTTTCCGAAATGCGCGCGCCCGGCAGCAGCCGGCCGCAGACGATGTCGGCGCGCAGGCGGTCGAACACCTGCGTCGCCAGCGGCGGCGCGCGGTCGGAACGCAGCACGGCCCCTTTGCCGCCGGATGTCAGGCTGCCCGATGCGGACATCGCCCCTCGCTTTCCTTTTCCTGCAGGTCCTGCCCGCCGCCCAGCGTTAAGCCGCCCCGGCGCCCGGTCCAACTGATATATTAGTGACCAGCTTTTTCCCGCGGCGGGGCATGGAGAAAGCACCTCGCCAATCCCGGGACCATGCCCTAGAACTCCCGGGCGTCGGGGCTGCGGGGCGTCGCTACGCCCGTCCTGTCCTGTTTTTCGTCTTCATGTCCCCAACGGTGCGGCCCGCTTCATGCTTCAGATCGATTCTCTCGTCTTCAACGCCTGGGGGCGGCGCTTCTTCGACCGTGCGTCGGTGACCCTGCCGAACCCGTCGAAGGTCAGCCTGGTCGGGCGCAACGGCGTGGGCAAATCGACCCTGTTCAAGCTGATCAAGGGCGAACTGCAGCCGGATTCCGGCGAAATCGCGATTCCCAAGGCCGCCCGCGTCGCCGCGGTGGACCAGGAACATCCCGCGACGCCCATCAGCGTGATCGATACGATCCTGGCCGCCGACACCGAACGCGCGGCGCTGATGACGGAACTGGAGACCGCCGAGCCCGAACGCATGGGCGACATCTGGTCCCGCCTGATCGAGATCGACGCCGACAGCGCGCCCGCCCGCGCGGCCGAGATCCTGAACGGCCTGGGCTTCTCCACGGCGGACCTCGACCGGCCGATGGCCGAGTTCTCGGGTGGATGGCGGATGCGCGTGGCGCTGGCCGCCGCCCTGTTTTCGCAACCCGACCTGCTGCTGCTGGACGAGCCGACGAACTACCTGGACCTGGAAGGCGCATTGTGGCTCGAGGCCCGGCTGGCGCGCTATCCGCATTCCGCGCTCATCATCAGCCACGACCGGGAGCTGCTGAACAATTCGGTCGATTTCACCCTGCATGTCACCGAAGGCAAGCTGGAGCTGTACGCCGGCGGCTATGATTCGTTCGAGCACCAGCGCGCCGAGAAGATCCGCCTGCAAAGCGCCACCCGCGCCAAGCAGGAGGCCGAGCGCGCCCACCTGCAATCCTTCGTCGACCGCTTCAAGGCCAAGGCCAGCAAGGCCGCGCAGGCGCAGAGCCGCATGAAACGCCTGGCCAAGCTGGAACCCGTCGCCACCACGATCGAGGCCCGGGTTTCCCCCTTCATCCTGCCCTCGCCGCCGCGCCCGCTGGCCCCGCCGCTGATGCGGCTGGAGGGGGTGGAGATCGGCTATGGCGACGACGCGCCCGTCCTGGCGGGGCTGGACCTGCGGCTGGACGTGGACGACCGGATCGGGCTGCTGGGGGTGAACGGCGCCGGCAAATCGACCTTCGCCAAGATGGCCGCCGGCGCGCTGGCCGCCCGATCGGGACGGGTGACGCGATCCGGGCGGATGGAGGTCGGCTGGTTCCACCAGCATCAGATCGAGGCCCTGAACCCCTCCGATACGCCGCTGGACATCATCCGCGCCGCCCGCCCGACCGACAGCGACCAGTCCCATCGCTCGCGCCTGGCGCAGTTCGGCATCCATTTCGAGAAACAGGGCACGACGGTCGAGGCCCTGTCGGGCGGCGAGCGCGCGCGCCTGCTGCTGAACATGGTGGCGATGGCCGCTCCGCACCTGCTGATCCTGGACGAACCGACGAACCATCTCGACATCGACAGCCGCCGCGCCCTGCTGGACGCGCTGAACGAGTACGAGGGCGCGGTGATCCTGATCACCCACGACCGCTCGCTGATGGAACTGGTGGCGGACCGGCTCTGGCTCGCCGCCGACAATACGGTGGCGCCCTTCGATGGGGACATGGACGATTACGCCCGCTTCGTCCTGGACCGCGCGCGCGGCGGCACCTCCGCCCCCTCGCAGGCCGCCTCGAAGGAGAAGCGGCGCAAGGCCAAAGGCAAGCGCTGACGCCGATCAGGGCGCAACGGGCGCGATGCGGACCAGCAGATAGGGGCGTTCCTGCATGTCCTGCCCGTCGTGGAAGGCGGGCAGGCGCGACCATTGCCCCACCGTCATCCACAGCGCGCCCCCGTCAAGCGCCAGGCTGTCCGGCGCGATCAGGCGCGGATCGTGGGCGACCATGGACAGCCGCCCGTCCGGCGTGCGCCGCAGGACGCCGTGGCGTTCGATATCGGTGATATAGAAGCTGCCGTCCCGCGCCGTGGCCATGCCGTCCGCGACGCCGACTTCCCCTTCGTCGCGCACCGCCCGTTCCAGTGCGTCGTCCGTGACCGCCGGGTCCGCCAGAAGCGCCGTGGGCGCGCTGTACAGGCGGCGCGAGGACAGTGGCGCCCAATAGAGGCGGCTGGCGTCCCGGTCCAGCGCGATGCCGTTCACGCCGCCCTGCCCCATCGCGGGGTGGGCCAGGTCGTAGCGGGCCATCCGGCCGTCCACTTCCATCGCGAAGCCGGGTTCCGCGCTGACGCAGGGCCGGTCTGCCAGCACGCGCCGCGCCTGCCCGCGCGCCAGGTCGACGACGACCAACGCCGGATGGCCGGCCTGCGACGTGTCCGAGATGTAGGCCGTCCCCGCGACCCCGTGCGTCAGGTCGACCCGCACGTCGTTCACATGGGAATCCGGCCGGACGGCGGGCGCGTGCAGGGCGATACGGGCGAACACCGCGCCCGACGCCGGATCGATCCCGATCAGGGCCGGCCGCGGGGCGGCCCTGACGCCGGCCACCATCCCTTCATCGACCACCCACAGGCGTCCCCGGGCGTCGCGCGTCATGCCCAGCGGCGACAGGAACGTCTTTTGCGCGGCGGCACTGGGAAACGGCAGAAGGCGGCCGTCCGTCCAGGTCGCCAGGCGCGGGCCCGGATGATCCTGGGCGCTGGTGGGAAAGGACAGCACCAGCCGTCCGTCGGGCAGCAGCGCGATCCCCGACGGCTCGGCCTGGGAGAACCGCCCCACGACCTCGACATTGCCCGACGGCGCCGCGCCACGGTCCACGCTGTCCGCGCCCAGCGCGGGCCGGACCATTCCGGCGGCCAGAAGAACGCCGCACAGCGCGCGGGACAGGCGGGTCGACATGATCGGCATCGGGCGGAACCTGGGTTTCATATCAATCCACGTTATGAACGATCTGCCGGCGGGATGCATCCAGGCACTGCCGTGAAACCCGCCGGAGACCACCGACTTTTGGAAACCAACCTGCTTTATCCACGATCGGGATCCATGATCCGGGTCCACGATCGGGGTCCGGGGCCTCAGGCCCTGGTGGGTTCGGGCAAGGCCCGACCTGCCCCGCCGCCCGTGTCGGTGCCATCCCCGGCGGTGATCGATCGGCCGGCCTCCTGCCGCCCCAGCAGCACGACCAGGAATCCGCCCAGCGCCACGACCGCTCCGGCGACGGACACCCAGGCATAATCCATCCCCGCACCGATCACCACGCCCCCCACCAGCGCGCCCAGCGCGTTGCCCAGGTTGAAGGCGCCGATATTGACCGACGCCGCCAGGTTCGGGGCCTCGGACGCCGTGGTCATCACCTGCATCTGCACCGGCGACACGATGGCGAACGCCGCCATGCCCCACAGGAAGATCGCGACGACGGCCGTCAGCACATGCGTCATGGCCAGCGGCAGCAGCAGCATCAGCCCCCCCAGCAGCCCCAGCGCGCACAGTAGCGTGCCCCGCAGCGACCGGTCCGCGAACCGCCCGCCCAGCCCGTTCCCGATCGTGAAGCCGACGCCGATCAGCACCAGGATCGCCGTCACCATGCCCGGGCTGGCGCCGATCCCCTGCTGCAGGACGGGGGCGATATAGGTCAGCAGGGTGAACATCGCCCCGGCGCCCAGTACGGTGGTCAGCAGGGCCCGCAGCACCTGCGGACGGACCAGCACGCCGAATTCGCTGCGGATTTCGGCCGGCGTCTCGGCCGGCATCTGCGGCAGCGCCCGCCACAGCGCCACCATCGCCACCAGCCCCAGCAGCGCGATCGCCGCAAAGGCCTGCCGCCATCCGACGACCTGGCCGATCCAGGTGCTCAGCGGCGACCCGACGATGGCGGCCAGGGTCAGGCCCATGAACATGGTCGCCACCGCGCTGGCCCGCCGGTCCGGCGCGACCAGCGCCGCCGCCACGATCGAACCGACGCCGAAAAACGCGCCATGCGCCAGGGACGTCACCACCCGCGACGCCACCAGCACCGCGAAATCCGGCGCCAGGGCGGACAGCAGGTTGCCCAGCGTAAAGATCGCCATCAGCCCGATCAGCACCCCATGCCGGGGCAGATGCCGCGCGCCGATCGTCATCAGCGGCGCACCGCCCATGACGCCGAGCGCATAGGAACTGATCAGCAGGCCCGCCGTGGGAATGGCGACGTGGAAATGCGCGGCGACCACCGGCAGCAGGCCCATCGGGGCGAATTCGGTCGTGCCGATGCCGAATGCGCCGACCGTCAGGGCCAGCAGGGGAAAATTGAATTTCATCTCGTTCCGCACCCTCTTCGCCCGGCTTCGTCCGTATCGCGACAGGATAGGTCACGTGACACTTGTGACATATCCAAATAGTGTGACGTGACACTTTTGGGGCTCGCGGCATCATGCGCCTTCAATCCCCCTGGCACCCCCGGCTGGCGGACGGGCCGGCCGCGCCGTCGGAACGGCTGGCGACGGCGCTGGCCGACGACATCCTGTCCGCGCGGCTGCCGACCGGGGCCCGCCTGCCGGCGCATCGCGACCTGGCCTGGCGCATCGGCATCGGCGTCGGCACGGTGACGAAGGCGTACGGCATGCTGGAACGGCGCGGCCTGGTGCGCAGCGTGCGGGGACGCGGCACCTTCGTCGCCGCCCTGCCGGGCCGGCAGGGACCGGTGATCGACCTGTCGGTGAACATGCCGCCCGCGATGATCAGCGAACGCGCGCTGGCCAGGACGCTGTCGCGGATCTCGCGCAGCATCGACCCGGACCTGTTCAACATCTATCCGCCCGTGGCCGGGCACGACGAACATCGCCGGATGATGGCGCGCTGGCTGTCCGGCCTGGGGATGGAGGCCGCGCCCGAACGGCTGCTGCTGACGAACGGCGCGCAGCAGGCGCTGGCGGTCGCCATGGCGGTCGCGTGCCCGTCCGGGGGCACCATCGTGACGGAAGCCTGCACCTATCCCGGCGCGCTGGCCCTGGCGCGGCAGACCGGACGCGCGGTGGCGGGGGTGGACATGGACGCGCAGGGCATGCGGCCCGACGCGCTGGACCGGATGCTGGCCGCGCATCGGGGCACACCCATGGCGCTCTATGTCACCCCCACGATGCACAATCCGACGACGGCCACGATGGACATGTCCCGCCGCCGCGACATCGCGGCGCTGTGCCGTCGGCACAACGTCCCGATCATCGAGGACGACGTCTATGCCTGCACAGAAACGGGCGCCGATCCCCAGGCCCTCATGCCGCTGGGAATGCTGGCCCCCGAACGGACATTCTATGTCAACAGCCTGTCGAAGACCCTCAGCCCCGGCCTGCGGATCGGGGCCCTGCTGGTGCCGTGCGCCCATCTGCACGCGGCGGAATCCGTGCTGCTGACCACGTCGCTGATGATCGCGCCGCTCTCCTATGCCGTGATGGCGCAATGGATGCTGGACGGCACGGCGCAGGCGGTGCGCGCCGCCATCCGGGCAGAGGCCGCGCGGCGGCGCGACCTGGCGGCGTCGCTGCTCGGCCCGGCCATGACCTATCCGCGCTATGACGGGTTCCATGTCTGGCTGCCGATGTCCCGTCCCGACGCGGAACGGCTGGACGGGGCAGCGGCGGCCGAGGGCATCGCCGTGACCGCGCCCGGCCTGGTCAGCGTCGCGCCGGACGCCCCCGCGACCGGTATCCGCCTGTGCCTGGGCCGCGCGCGTCTGCCGGACCTGACGCGGGCGCTGGAGGCCATCGGCCGCCACCTCGCCCCCCTGGACGGACGTCGGGCCGCTACGCCGGAACCGCCAGGGGTCGCGCCGCCTGGTCCCGCAGGGCGTCTTCCATGAAACGGACCAGTTCGCCCAGCGCGGGACCATTGTCGTGCCGTTCGCCGAAAATCGCGATCTCGCAGGACGGCAGCGGCGGCAGGCCGGCGCCGACATCCCGCAGGCCCCGGCAGCGTTGCAGCGATGACCGGCCCAGCACCGCCACGCCCCAGCCGGCCTCCAGCGCCGCCTCGACGCCCGCGACGGTGCTGCAGCTATAGACGATGCGGACCTGCCGCCCGGCCGCGCGCAGCAGGGTGCAGGCAATCCGGCGGTAGCAGCATTGCGGCGGCAGCGTCACGAATTCCAGGGCGCCGTCCGCCGCGAAGGGAGGCATCGCATGGGGGTAGGCCCGGCCGGCGATCCAGCACAGGGGTTCGCGCCAGACCACGCGCCCCGGCACGGTCTGCCCGTCCTCCCGGTTGGCCAGGACGAGGTCCAGCCCCCCGGCCTCCAGCCGGGTCAGCAGGTCGGCCGCCAGTCCGACCTGGACCTCCAGCGTCACGCCGGGATAGGCATGGCGAAAGCGCGCCAGCACCCGGGGCAGGCAATCCGGGACGAACACCTCGCCCAGCCCCAGCCGGACGGTTCCCGCCGTTTCCGGCCCCCGCAGGCGACGCAGGGCGGACCGGCTGCGGTCCAGCAGGTCGCGGGCATGCCCTTCCAGCATCTCGCCCGCGGGGGTGGGGATCGTGCTGTGGGCGTTGCGCGTGAACAGCGGACGGCCGATCAGCCCCTCCAGCTTGCGCACCCGCAGGCTGACGGCGGACTGCGTGCGTCCGACCCGGCGGGCCGCCGCGGTGAAGCCGCCGCCATCGACCACCGCCAGGAAGATTTTCAGGTCCTCCAGGTCCAGATCGTCAGGCTGCATAAGATAACCTCATCATCAAACGCCTTATAACTCGTTTTTCCAATTCACCCACGCGCGATACGATCGCCCGCACCATCCATTCCGGGCGAGGATTCCATGCGGGCAGCATTCCTGACAAAGACCGGTCAATTTCCTTCCGAGATCCGATCCTGCGACAAGCCGGTGCCGACGAAGGACCAGTTGCTGGTCCGGGTCCACGCGGCGTCACTGAATCCGGTGGACCTGCTGATCGCGGGCGGACACCTGCCGCCGGCCGCGCCGGACCTTCCGGCGATCCCCGGCCTGGATTTCGCGGGAATCGTCGAGGCGGTGGGCGAGGCCGTCACCGGCTTCGCCGTGGGCGACGCGGTCTATGGCTGCGCCGGCGGCGTCAAGGGCCGGCCCGGCACCTTCGCCGACTACATCGCGCCGGAAGCCGCGCTGGTCGCCCACAAGCCGCGCACCTTGTCGATGCGCGAAGCCGCCGCCATGCCCCTGGTCGGCATCACCGCCTGGGACGGACTGGTCGACCGCGCGGCGCTCCGCGCGGACGAGACGGTCCTGATCCACGGCGTCACGGGCGGCGTCAGCCACGCCGCGATCCAGATCGCGCGCAGTCGCGGCGCGCGGGTCTTCGCCACCGCATCGTCGCCGGAAAAGGCCGAAACGGCGCGCGCGCTGGGGGCGGTGCCCATCGCATACCGCACCGTGCCGGTCGCCGATTATGTCAGGGACCATACCGGGGGCGCCGGGTTCGACGTCGTCTACGACACGGTCGGCGGCGACGTCTTCGAGCAATCGGCACAGGCGACGCGGCTGTACGGCAGGCTGGTCAGCTGTGCCGCGTGGCAGGGGCACGACCTGGTTCCTGTCCTGGGCCACAGCCTGACGCTGATCGGCATCTTCATGCTGCTGCCGATGCTGACGGGACAGGGCACCGCCCGCCATGGGCAGATCCTGGCCGCCCTGGCGGCCCTGGCCGACACAGGCGCGCTGCGGCCGCTGCTGGCCGAACGGCGTTTCTCGCTGAATGAGGTCGGGGACGCCTACGCCCTCCAGGCCGGCGGCACGGCCGTCGGCAAGATCGTGATCGACATCGCCTGAAACGGCGCGGCAAGGAGCAGCACCATGGCCCAGGAGATTACCGTCGTCGCCACCATCAAGGCCCGTCCGGGCAAGGAGGAGGAGGTCAAGGCCCTGGTCTGCGCCTGCGCCGAAGCCTCGCGGCAGGAGGCCACGACTCTGTCCTACCTCCCGCACCAGGACCTGGACGACCCCGCGGCATTCGTGTTCGTGGAACGCTACACCAGCCGCGCCGCCCTGGCCGAGCACGAGAAGACCCCGCATTTCCTTACGATGGCCGACGCATTCAAGACGCTGCTGGACGGGCCGATCCAGGTGCATATCCTTAGGACATTACCTTGAAACCTGTCTGAAAGCCTGTCTGCCACTAGCGCGGGCGGCCATCCGACGGGCGAAACGCGACCATTGCGGCACAGACCATATGCGGGACAGGAGAAGCGTTAGAGTGGGCAAGACATCCGTGGCCGGCACGAACCGCGATTTCCATCGGGTCCTCTGGCTCACGCTGGCGCTTTTCCTCTCGTATTCCTGCGTCGCGATGTCCCTGCCGGTGACGTCGGTCTATGTCATCACGCATCTGGGATTCGGCAACGGGCTTGCCGGCCTCGCCGTGGGCATCGCCTTTGCGTCCACCATCGCGACGCGCGGAATGGCGGGCCGCATGGCCGACCATCGGGGCGGCAAATACTGCATGGGCCGGGGACTCTGCGCCTATGCGCTCGCGGGACTTGTCTGCCTCGCGGCAGGCTGGCCGGGCCTCCCCGGTCCGGCGGCGTATGGCGTCCTCATCCTCGGGCGGCTGCTGCTGGGCGTGGGCGAGAGCCTGACCATCGTCGGGCTCCTCGCCTGGGGATTCGGCATCATGGGGCCGCAGCGCTCGGGCCGGGTCATCGCGCTGGTCGGCATGGGCCTGTATGGTGCGTTCGCGCTCGGCAGCCCGATCGGACTGGCACTGTTCGACCGGACGGGCTTCGCGGGCGTCATGGGGGCCTGTGCGCTCGTCCCGCTGGTCGGGCTGGCGATGGTGCTGCCGGTCGCGCGCATCGCGCCCCATGTCGGCGAGCGCCCGCCCTTCTGGCGCATCATCGGCCGGATCTGGGAACCCGGCCTGGTGGTCGGCCTCCAGGGCGTCGGCTTCGCCGCGATCGGCGCCTTCATGCCGCTCCTGTTCCTGCATCGGGGCTGGTCCCATCCCGCGCTCGGCCTTACCTGCTTCGGCGGCGCGTTCGTGCTGGTGCGCCTTCTGTTCGGGCACCTGCCCGACCGGATCGGCGGCGTTCCGGTGGCGCTCGTCTCGATGGCCATCGAAGCCGTGGGGCAATATCTGCTCTGGACCGCACCCGGCCCCGCCGTCGCGCTCGCGGGCGCGTTCCTGACAGGCCTCGGCTGCTCGATGATCTTCCCGGCGATGGGCGTCGAAGTGGTCCGGCGCATCCCGCCGCACCTGCGGGGCACCGCGATGGGCGGCTTCGCGGCGTTCCAGGACCTGGCCTATGGCGTCACCGGCCCGGTGACGGGCCTGCTGGCCGACCGTTTCGGATATGGGGTCGTGTTCCTCATCGGCGGGCTGGCCGCCAGCCTGGGCTTCGCGCTGGTCGTTGCCATCGCGCGACAGGACCGAGAACAGATGGCGTGACCCGGGTTCCCGGCACCGGCGGGGGCGTTACTTCTTCGCCAGCAGGGGAACGATCGCCTGCGACAGGTCGGTCCCCCAGGTGCGGTACAGTTCGGTCGTCAGGTGGATGCCGTCCTCGGTCTCCACCTTGCCGGGCTGAAACATGGTGGTCGAATCGATATAGTGGCAGGGCGCCACGTCCTGTTTCAGCAGGGCCACCAGTTCCGTGGTGCGCTGGTCGGTCTTGCCATAGCGCGGGTTGTACTGCCCCCAGGTCGGCCCGACCCAGACGCAGGTCGTGGACCCGATCTGCCGCACCAGGGCCCGCACCTGTTCGTCGATCCACTCGCTGGGCATGGCCTTCTGCCCGTACCCGGCCATCGCGTCGCCGAACACCGCGATCACCGCGTTGGGACGCCACTGCGCCATCAGGGCGGTCATGTTCGGCGGGGCCTGGTCCTTCTCCATGAACAGCTTGATCGGCTCGACCCCCACCCGCACGGTATAGCCGCAGATGTTCGCGGGCTTTTCGTCCACCCAGTCCTCGGGCTTGGACGAACACAGGCCGTAGGTGACGACTTTCGCCCCCTGCCGCGCCAGCTCGTCGGGCAGCGTCGCCAGCAGCGAGTTCTTGAAGGTGATGTGACTATCGCCAATCAGCAGAATTGTCAGACCGACCAGTAACGGGTGCATTCTGCCCTTGTTCCTCTTTTTCGACTCAACGCGGAAACGTCATGCGCTCCCATATTCCATGACGAACACGTCGCCCTCGCACGGCTGGTCGGGCCGCCAGGTGACCGCACAGCCGCCCGTCCCGTCCGGCTGCCGGCCGATCCACGTCTCGTATACCCCCGCGAGGCATGCCGCCAGCCAATATCCGGCGGGGGCGCCCAGGCCGCCCAGCGTGGGCAGGCCGGCATGGCGGATCTGCAGGACCTGCCGCCCCCGGTCCAGCGCCAGGCTGACCCGGCCCCAGCCGACCAGCGCCAGCAGGGCGTTCATCTCGTGCTCCATCGCCTCGATCGTCGTGCAGGGCGGCAGGACCAGCCGGTCGGCCATCCGCGCGCCGACCGCGCGCAGGAAGCGGTCCCGCGCCTCCGCCCCCGCCTGTTCGTCGAAGGCGCGGGCGAATTCCCGCATGAAAAGCGTCAGGTCAGCGGACATATCAGGGCATACCCATGAAATCGTAATGAACGGACAGGCCGGCGGTCGTCTCGTTCCACGGACCGGCCTTCTGGTAGAGGAAATTTCCGCCCACGCGCAGCGCGGGCGTGACCTGGTAGGACAGCAGCGCATCCGCGCCGCCCACCAGGCCCGAGCTCGAACGCTGGGGCGCCAGCGCGCCCGCCGGATCCAACGTGTCCAGCACCGCCTGCGCGAGGTCGCTTGTGGGGTAGAACAGGGCCGACCGCTGGGAATAGGACTGGTAGCCCGCCGATCCGCCCACCCGCCAGCGCCAGTTGCCCCGGTGGCCCGTGTACCGCAGCGGCACCAGAAGCGCGAAATAGGATTGCGGCGAGAAATATCCGCCGTTGCCCACGGTGAACAGGTACTGGTTGTTGTTGTATTTGAACCAGTCCATGTCGACGCCCAGATGCACGTCGTGCACCGCGTCATGGAAGACCGAGACGCTGCCGCCGGCCCCGGCCTCATATTCCTCGTTGTCCTGGGTGCGCTTGCCCTGCAGGTAGGAAAATCCGCCCCCGGCATAGAACGACATCATCTCGTCGCCATATTCCAGCTGCACGTGCGCACGGTCGCGCACGACCCCGCCCCACGTCACGCCGGACGCCGCATCGCGCAACCCGCCATAGGCCAGGACGCTGTCGGTCACCGCGCGGCGTTCGGCCGTGACCCGCAGGCGCAGCCGGTTCGCCACCTCGGGGCTCAGCTCCACCCCGCCCAGCACGTTCATGACGCGGAAGCCCAGCGGGGAAGACCCGATATCGGCCTTCACCCAGTTCCACGTATAGGCGGCGTCGGTCGCCACGCCGACCGCGTCGCGGGCCCGCGCGGCGTCCGCATACACGCTGGCCAGCGCCGCCGGATCCTGGGTCAATGCAGCGGCCAGCGCGGTCGAGCCGACCTCCCGCAGGCCTTCCAGGTAATCCGTGCTGCCCGTGCCCGACGACAGGACTGTCGGCGTAATGCCCAGCGACAGCCGCCCCGGTCCGACGGCGAACGAACCGGTCAGCGCCAGGTCGCCCTCGGTCAGCCTGTTCAGCCCGGTGCCCGACCGCCCCCGGAACACCGGGCCGATGTCCACGAACGGGGCGAATTCCCGCGCGGTGCTGGTCACGTCGTTATCGATGCTGGCCAGGATCGGATCCTGTTCGCCCGGCTGCCCGGCATGCGCGGCCGGGGTGGCCGTGCGGAACGGGTTGTCGATCGCGCCTTCGACGCCGTCCCCCGCCCGATCGATGCCCAGCTGCTGGCGGCGCAGCGCGCGGGCACGCGACAGATCGTCCAGGCTGGCGACCCAGTTGCCGCCGGCCTTGTGGATGGCGGCCGATGCCAGCCAGGTGCGCGGGTCGGCCGGGGCCTGTTCGGTCATGTCGCGAAGCTGGTTCTCGGCCTCGTCCAGATCGTTGGTCTGCACGGCCAGCCGCACCACCGCCAGGCGCGCGTCCAGGTCGGTCGGGTCACGCGCCACGACGGCCCTGGTGATCGACAGCGCGGCATCGGGCCGGGAGCTGGACTGGTACAGCCGCGCCAGCGCCAGGCGGGCCGCCGGGCTGGGCTGGCTGCCCGACAGCGCGGGCTGCAGCGCGTCATAGGCATCGGCCTGCCGACCCTGCGCGTTCAGGCGGTCCGCCGTCATGATGGCTAGGCCGGTCTGCAGGTCGCGGCGGACCTGGGCCTGCTGGTCGTCCAGCCGGGCATTGCCGATGCTCTCCAGCAGTTCGCGGGCCCTCTGCGGCTGCTGCATCCGCAGGTACGTTCCGGCATAGGCCAGGCGCTGCGCCACCGACGGCGACAGCGCGGTATCGAGAAACACCTGCAACACCCGCGCCGCACCGGCCGGGTCGTGCCGGTCGATCATCGCATTGGCGATCAACTGCCCCCGCAGACCGTCCGGGTCATGTCCCCGGCGGGCGATCTGCAGGAAATACAGCCGCGCCTCCGGCAGGTCGGCGGGCGCGTTCTCGACCAGTTCCTGGTCTTGCGCCCGGTCCGCGACGCGGCGGATATCGGCGGTCATGCCGACGCGCGGCAGACGTGCCAGCAACTGCCGGACCGTAGCCATGTCGTTGTTCTGGTTTGCGAAATAGATGCCTGCCTGCAACGCCGCGATGCTGGCATGCCGATCGTCTGCCAGCAGCGGGGCCATCACGTCGCGGGCCTCGTCCCGGTTGCCGGCCTGCACCAGCGCCTGCGCCAGATGCAGCCGCAGCCACGGATCGCTGCCCTGCGCATCCAGCCCCTGCCGCAGCAAGGTGATCTTCTCGTCCAGGTTCGTGGTGCGCTCGGCCCGCGCTACCACGTCGCCCATCTCCGCCTGCCGCTCGAACGCCGGCGAGATCCGGCGCAGGCGGTCCATCAAGGGTGCCGCCTCCTGCTCCCGCCCCGAGGACATCAGCAGGTGATACAGGCCCTGCAACGCCATCTGGTTGCCGGGCTCCTTGCGCAGGACCTGCCGGTACAAATCCTCGGCGGCGGCCTGGTGGCCCTGCCGGCGCGCGATATCCGCCTTCATCGCCAGCAATCCCGTCTGCGACGGATCCAGCACCAGCATGTCGTCGACCAGATGCTCCGCCTGGTCGTAATGTCCCTGCTCCAGCAACGCACGGATCTGGGCATAGGACCCGGACACCTGCGCCCCGTTCAGCGCGTCGCGCCATTTCGCACCCCCGTCGGGGTCGGCCTGCACGGCCTTTTCCAGCAGGTCGCGCGCCTCCTGCATCCGGCCCTGCCGCATGCGGACCAGCCCCAGCCCGCCCAGCGTGTCGCCATCGTTCGGCGCGCGCGCCAGGGCCGCGGCAAAATGCGTTCCGGCCCCCTGGACATCGCCGCTGCCCAGCGCCTGGTAGCCCTGCGTGCGGTCCAGCACCGCCTGTTCGGACAACCCGCCCTGCGCCTTGGTCCGCAGGGCCTGGATATCCGCGTCGCCGGGGTTCATCGCCAGCCACGCATCGAAATACGGCACGCTTTCCGGCGCTTCCGACAGCCAGCGCAACGCGGCGCGCCAGTTCTGGCGGATCGCGTCCCGGTCCTCGGCACGCAGGCCCGGCAGGGCCGCCAGCTTCTGCAGGCGCGCAAGCCCTTCGGCCCGCGTCTGCTCGCGCCAGGTCAGCACCTGGGCATAGGCGATCTGCGCGGCCATGTTGTTGCGATCGGTCTGGATCAGCTTCCTCAGCCCCTCGCGTCCCTCCTCGCGGTACCCCATCGCGCCGGCCAGCGTCTGGTAATATTCCAGCGCGTATTGCGGCGGCGGCCCGTCGGGAAACAGTTGGCGATATCCGGCGGCGGCGGCGCCCGTATGGCCGTCGCGCGCCTGCTGGCGGACCTGCGCGATGCTGGACTCCGGCAGGGCCTGCACCCGCAGCGCCTGGTTCAGCCGCAGCGTCTCGGGCGCCCCCGGCGCGATCGTCGCCAGGGACTGCGCCATCTTGCGCGCGCTCTCCACGTCGCCGGCATGCAGGGCCCATTCCCCCGACAATGCCAGGACCCGCGTGTCGCCCGGCGCGATCTGCCGTGCCTGCGCCATCGCCTGCTGCGCCTGGTCGATCTGGCCGTGCTCGTACCAGTACCGCGCCCGCTGGACCAGGATCGCGACCAGCCCGCCCTGCTCGGCGGCCGCACCCGCCGCGGCCGGCTTGTTGCCCCCCGGTGCCGCGGTCACCTGCACCGCGACCTGCGCACGCGCCACCGACAGCGCCAGCGGCGACGCCCCCAGCAGCAGCAATCCCAGCCCGGTTCCCGCCCGCGTCCGCATCATCGCGCCGGCCCGCCACGGTTTTGCGCGCCGGATATATCCCGCGGGTCGACATAGGCCTTGCGCCGCGCCGCCCGCAGCGACACGGCCTTGTGCAGCGCCAGGCCGGCAACCAGCGCGCCCAGCACGGTGAAGACCGTTACCCGGACCGGATGGCCGCGCAGGAACCAGTCGAACCACAGCCACCAGGGCAGCGTCCCGACCGTGTAGATCGGCCCGTTGCGCGACGCCACGATCTTGTCCCCGTTGATGACGGTCAGGTCGCCCTGGATCCCGCGCTGTCGCTCGGGCGCCTGCAGGGCGTGGACCAGGTCGTCCAGCCCCTGCGGCGTGCCCGCCAGCATCATCACCATCGAGCGCTGGCCGCCGAGCGGGGACCGCGCGCCGATCAGCGCGCCGCCGGATTGCAGGTCCAGCGACCCGTCCAGCGTCACCGTCCGCGTTTCATCCACCGGCCCCCCGGCGAAGACATAGCGGATGCCGTTCAGGATACTGCGCTCCGCCACGTGCAGGCGTCCGTTCTCGATCCGGTACGGGGTCTGGTCCAGCAGCGACGCGATCGGGCCGCTGCCCTGCAACGTGTCCATGACCAGCAGGTCGCTGTCCGGGACGGTGGCGATCCCGCTTGCGCCCATGATCGTCAGGCGTTCCGCCGGGTACCAGGTATAGGACCCCAGCACCCCCATCAAATCCAGGAACGCCGTCGTCACCGCCGCCCCCGGCTGATCCGGCAGGACGACGACGGTATCCGACAGGTCCGCCATGCGCGTGAACGGGAAGCCGCTATTCGCGAAATAGGCCAGGTTGGGCAGCGTGGTGAAATGATGGGCGCGCCGGAAATCGAGGGTCGAATCCGGATCGATGCTGACGGCCATGTCCTGCGCCACGATGCCGCCGTCGCGCCGGGCGATCGGCCGACCGTCGAAATAGAACTGCAGGGCGTTCTGGCCATAGACGCCCCATGACGGCAACGCCAGCCTGTCTTCCTCCAACGCGGAATGCAGCGGCAGGTACTGCGCGATCCAGCGCGGCAGCCGCCGCGCCGGACGCCACGCGTAGCTGTGGAGGTACAGCCCGTTCAGGCTGACATCCACCCGCGACTGCTCCAGGTCGAAATTGCTGGCCAGCGGGGCATGAATGCGGAAATCGGCGGTGAAGGGCCGGCCGCGCCAGGTGTACAGGTCCGGCGAAATGCGGAACGGAACCGACAGCGTCCCGGGCACGTAGCCATAACCCTGCAACGTGCCGACGCTGACCAGCTCCCCGAAGCGGACCACCCGGTCGGTCGGAATGAAGGCCGGGGCGTCATAGGGCCGACGTGCGGGTATGCTGACGGGCGCGACCGTCTGGCTGGACGTGCTGGCCAGGGATTCGGGCATGAACACCAGGGTGCGGGCGGCGGTGGCCACCTCGTCCGGCGTGCGGCCCGTCACCAGCAGGATGGTGCCGAACGGATCGTTCGGGTTGAGGATTTCCGCCAGGGTCGGCCCGCTGGCCACGATTCCACGGGTAAGTGCGGGCGGCAGGCGCGACAGCACGCCCACGGCCACGGCGCTGCCCGAGGCGGGCGCGCTGTCGGACACGGGAAAACTGACCTTGTGGAAATCAGCGATCCGGCCGAACCACGACGCAATCACCGCCGCCGGCTTCAGAGACGCGGCCGCGGCGCCCGCGGGCAGGACGAACGGCACCACCGCCGGCTCGGCCACTGCCGGATCCAGGAAAGGGGCCGGCAGTTGCGACAGCATCCGCCGGGGCGGCAGCGGGGCGGTCGTCAGCGTCAGCGTCGACTGGCCCGATACCTCTGCCCACAGCATGCCGCTGAACGGATTGGTGCCCGGCTGGCCGCCCACGTCCTCCTGCCCGGCGAAGGTGAAATTGATCGTGTTCCGCCCGACGAAGAACACCGGATTGATCTGGAACGTCACCGGCCCGAAGGCCGGATGATCGCGATCGACGGGGATGGTGCCGATATACTGGTCGTTCAGCCGGACGGTCACGCTGCTGACCGACGGCAGCAGGGCGGGCGACACCGCCCCGGTCAGGGTCAGGTGCGCGGCGGTGACGACCTGGTTGCCGGGCACGCCGAAATTCAGTCCCTGGATCGTCGCGAACGGCGTCATCCGCAGCGCGTCCATCGCGCCGAGCTGATGCAGCGTGCGGGTACGGGTGGACGTGCCCGGCAGGTTCTCGGCCGAGGCATCGGCCCCGCCAGGGGGCACGCCGCCGGCGGCAGGGCCCCCTGGGGCGGATGGGGCGGCCTCGCCCCCCTGCGGCGCGACGGCGCTGTCCGGCAGCAGCACGCCATCATCGCCGCCGGCCGGCGGCGACGCCCCGGCGGCGGGGGCAGCGGCCGGGGACGAGGTGCCAAACGGGGTGGGCGCGGACGGATCGACCGACGCGGCCGGCGGGGCCGCCGCCGCACGCGCGGGGATCGCCCCCAGAAGCGCGGAGGACAGGACCAGCATCCCGGCCAGCATCAGGGGCGTGCCCGTCTTGCGCGGTTCCAGCGCGACGGAGCGCCGGGTCGTGACGCTCACGCTCTGGCGCGCGCGCTGCGCGGCCTCGATCGCGCGGGGGTCGTGGCGGGCGCTGGCCGGACGGTCGCTGCGGATCGCCAGGCTGCGCAGGCTGCTGATGATCATCCACAGGCTGCGCAGCGGTCGATCGGGCGGATAATCCGCCCACGCGGCCCACGCATCGGCGCGCCCGAACACGAAACGGGTCACCCGCGCCTCGTCCTGGATGGTGGCCGGGGTCCACCGCAGGTTCAGCACGCCGTCGCGCAGGGCCAGCGTGCGGGCGGTGACCGGCGGGTCATGCGGTTCCAGCAGTACATGGACGACCGCGTCCGGATCGATGGCCTCGCCCGCCGCCAGATCCATCTGCACCCGGCATCCGCCGCGCGACACGTCGATGGTCGTGCCCCGGCACAGGCGACCGTCGGCGGTGCGCAGCACCAGTGGCAGGGTGGCGCTGATGCGCGCATCGCGCCGGACCTGTCGCGTCTCGTGCCCCACGGTGATGGCGACCAGCACGATCAGCATGCTGATGGCGATCCAGGCCAGGTTCGTCCACAGCGCGTTGAGGGTCAGCCGGTCGTTATGATCCGCCAGCAGCCGCCATATTCCCCAGCCGCCGCCGCAGGTCAGCACGCCCAGGAACACGATGTTGGGATAGATCGCCCGCCAGTCGGTAAACGAACTGTCGAGGATGCCGCCCTTGTCCGTCACGTTGAACTTCCCGAGCTTGGGCAGCAGCATGGTCACGATCGTGATCCGTACGAGAAACAGCGCCAGCGCAGTCTCATAGATCTCGCTCCAGAACGAATAGCGCCAGTTCCGTTGAACCCGCGACGTGGTGGCGATGCAGTGGAAGAGATGCGGCATGGCATAGGCCAGCAGCGCGATGGGCGAGGCCGCGATCAGGGTCTGGTTGAACAGCAGGTACGACAGCGGCGCGCTGAGGAACACCAGGCGCGGGATGGCGAACAGGAACCCGGCCATCGCCGTGAAATAGCACAGCCGCTGCGGCAGGGTCAGGCCGCGACCCAGCAGCGGATTGTCCACGCGCAGGATCTGCATCATGCCGCGCGCCCAGCGGATGCGCTGGCCGATATGCAGGATCAGCCGTTCCGTCGATAGTCCGGCGGCCAGCGGCATCCGCAGATACGCGGTCGACCAGCCCAGGCGCTGCATCCGCAATGCGGTATGGCTGTCCTCGGTCACGGTCTCGGTCGCGATCCCGCCCACCTGTTCCAGCGCCGTGCGCCGCAGCACCGCGCATGAACCGCAGAAGAAGGACGCGTTCCAGAAATCGTTTCCTTCCTGGACCAGGCCGTAGAAGATGTTGCTCTCGGGCGGCACGTTGCGCCCGCGCGACAGGTTCCGCTGGAACGGATCGGGCGAATAGAAATGATGCGGCGTCTGCATCAGGCCCACGCTGGGGTCGACCAGGAACCAGCCCATCGTGGTCTGCAGGAACGCGCGGGTGGGAACGTGATCGCAATCGAAGATCGCAATGTAATCACCCGTCGTGACCGACATCGCGTGATTCAGGTTGCCCGCCTTGGCATGGGCATTGTTCGACCGCGCGATATAGCCGGCGCCGCAGGACCGGGCGAATTCCATGAAAGATTCGCGATGACCGTCGTCCAGGATATAGACGTTCAGCCGGTCGGCGGGCCAGTCCATGCTCATGCAGGCCAGCACCGTCACGCGCACGATATCCAGGTCCTCGTTATAGGTCGGGACATAGACATCCACGCTGGGCCAGGTCGATACGTCGTCGGGCAGCGGCACCGGCTTGCGCTCCAGCGGACGCAGCGTCTGGAAATAGCTCAGCACCAGCATCATCACGGCATAGCCTTCGGCCAGCAGCAGGCCGGTGCTCAGGATCGCCTGCGGCCAGGACTGCCACTCCACCGTCTCGGTCAGGCGCCAGGCGACATAGCGGAAGGACACCACCAGCGACAGGACCTTGAGGAACAGGGTCGCCTCGCCGCCTTCCTTGCGGTCGACGATGAAGAACAGCGCCACGCCCGCCGCCGCCACCACCAGCTGCTGGTTGTCGGACAGCAGCGCCTGCGTCGCCAGCAGCGCCAGCCCCGATCCGACCAGCCCGCAGGCCGCCAGGAATTTCGTCCCGTGCCGTCCCTCCGCCAGGCGGCCGCAACGGCGGCCCAGCCAGGTCATCAGGCGATTGCGGAGAAGGAGGGAGGACAGGCGCGCCGTCGTCTTCGCCATCAGTATCGTCCCAGCGCCGTCAGCAATTTCCGGCAGATACCCGCGATGTCGTGGCTGGCCTGCGCGCGCGGGGCGTAGGCTGCGACCGTCTTCTGCGCCGCCAGCGCCTCGGACACGTATTCGTCGCGATGCACCACCCCCAGCAGGCGCGGCCCCATCTGGGCGGCCAGGCTGCGGGCGATGCGCGGTCCCAGGCGCGTCATGGGATCGAACTGGTTGATAACGAAATACTGCGCGGCCGGCAGCCCATGGCCATACGCCCGCCCCGATTCGATGTCGGGGAACAGCGCGGCCGAGGCCGCATCGGCCGCCAGCACCGTCAGCAGGACATCCACATGCGGCAGGATCGCCCGCAGCGCCGTCGACGGACCGGGCTCGGTATCGACCACGACCATCGACGCGGGGTCGGACGCCAGAATCCTCAGCGGCTCGGCCAGCAGCGCGGGGGCCTGTTCCAGACGGGCCGACATGTTCACCGACGCCGACAGGTCCAGCGCGCCGTACGGCAGCACCGTCATGCCGTCGTCCGTACGCTGCCCCACCTGGTGCCAGAGCTGCGGCTGGTCCAGCATATGGGCGAAGCCCCGCCCTTCATGCAGGGGCACGCCCAGATGCAGGCGCAGCATGTTCTGGGGATCCAGGTCGACGGCCACGACGCGCAGCGTCGGATCCAGCGCCAGCGTGGTCGCCAGATTGGCCGCCATCGTGCTTTTGCCCACGCCCCCCTTCGGAGAGACGCAACAGATCAATGGCATCGAGCGCCTTTCGCCACGGCATCCGTCATTGTCACCGGCCCCGAAGCAGGATCCGTGCCCCGAGGGCAGGACGACACCGGCGCGGTCAGCGGAAAATATCCCGAAGGCTGCTGTCCGCCCGGCCGGCGGGCGGGGCCGCACGGCGCAGGACCGCAAACATCTCCGTCAGGCTGACGCCGTGCGAAGATTGCGAAGATGAAGATTCGGGCGACCGCGCGGGGGACGGGGCCGGGGACTGCGGACGGCCGGCACCACCCAGCCCGGCGAGACCTGCAAGGCCGGGTGCCGGGGCCGGAGAGGCCGGGGCGGGGCGCGCCGATGCGGGGAACGTCGAAGCAGGGAACGAAGGCGTCGGAGCCATGGATGAAGGGGCCGCGGATGAGGAGGGAGCCGCAGAGGGCGGGACCGGAACCGGGGACGGGGGAACCGCCGCGGCCGGCGCGTCGGCCAGGCCGAACAGCCCGCCGCCACCGCGCGGCTCGGGCGGCCGTGGCGTGCCGCCCAGCCCCGCCAGGCCGGCCAGCGGCGCAGCCGGCGGCGCCGGGGTCGGCGACGCGATGGTGGTGGGATGAATCCGGTCGAGATTGTCGAAGGCGCGATAGGGGAACAGCGGCTCGCCCACCGCGACCCGCAGGCCCGAGACATCGGGGGCGCCGGCATCGTCCACGCCCGTCAGCACCGACGGGGGCAGCGCGGCGTTCAATAGCGGGAAATCGGCGTCGGTATCGTTTGACATCGGGCACCCCTGAAACACCATCCATTGGGAACCGGCATCACGTCCCGACAATGTCAGGGCCGTATCAGGCCGGGTAACATCCCCTGTTCACGAACGGACCGACCGGGGCCGGCCGGCCACCTGTTCCGGCATAATTCCGAATATTTCATCCTGGCGGACACGTCAGCATGTCGTATTCGAAGCAATCCGGGGAAGACATGAAAAAAACATCCCGATTTTTATAACATATACCCGATTCCTCGCAAGAACCAGGGGAGTTCTTCCATTTCGCCAGTGATATCAATTCGGTGATGCGGCCTGACGCATGACGCCGGCGGCCATCCCGTCCTGCACCAGCCGCGACAGCAACGTCAGCGACGCGGAGTAATAATTGGTGTTCGTTTCCATCGCCGGAAAATCCGACGGGTCCGCCAGGCCGCAGGCGACACCCAGCGCATGGAAGCCGGGCGGGGCGCCATAGGGCGCGCGCTCGCCGGTCTTCAGGTCCACCCAGGCCGGCAGGCCGCCGGGACCCCAGGCGTTCCAGTACCGTTGCAGCGAAGCCCGCGTCGGCGCATCCAGCATCCCGGCCCATTGCAGGTAAAGCGGCACGCGGATGGCGTCATAGGAAAAACGGGGCGGCCAGGACTGCGCAATCCCCGGCGTCCCGCCGACCTTGGGCAACGCCAGCCAGTCCGGCGGCAGGTCCCACCGCCCGAACTTCGCCCGATGCAGCAGACGCCGCCCGTCGCGCACCACCCGCATCCAGGTGGCGGCATCGTCCAGCAGCGCCCCCGCCAGCAGGGCCGGCATGATGTAGTAGGACGGGTTCAGCACCACGCGGTCCGAAAAGGAAAACCCGTACAGGCCCGGCAACAGCACGGAGTACGATCCTACCTGGACCACGAGTTTCTTGCGGACCGCGGCATAGATCGCGCAGGCGGCGTCCGTCAGTTCCTGCCGCCCCCAGCGATCGCCCGCCAGGGTCAGGGCCAGCGCGATCAGCAGGTCGCCGTCGGTCGCATTCTCGCTCTCCGGCACAGGGTTGGGCGCGTCGGGCAGGTAATGCCAGGCGTGCAGCGCGTCGTCCCGGCGACGCAACGTCTGCTCGGTCCAGCGAAACAGGCTGTTGAACGTGTCCTGGTCGTCGAACGCCTGCGCGAACAGCATGCCATAGCCCTGCCCCTCGGTATGCGAGACATTGCCGTTGCCATTGTCGATCACACGCCCGTCGGCCGAGACGAAATGCCGGCGATAGAACATCCAGTCATTCATATCGGCGGCGCGCGCGGCGATGCCCCCCGGCTTCAGGGTCGCCATCGCCCCGCCGGCCGCCGCCGCCAGAACGTGACGCCGCGCAAGAAACGCTGTCATCGGACCGCTGTCATCCCTCATCGCCGGGGATGGGACCCCGGGAAAACCCGCCGGGCGCCGTCATGGACCATCCCGCGACACGGTCGCGGCGCCCCGCTCGCTCGGGGATCGCGCGCCATGTCATGGTCAGCCTTACCGCCAAAACCCGCCGCCGTCATCCCGCTCCACGCGGGGACGCCCCGGCCGAGGCAACGGAATCCGGTCGTTAGATTTATCTTGAATTATATCTTTAGATACGTATATCGTAAGATATGTTTAAAAATCACACTCCCTCCCATCGCCTTCATCATGTCCTGCATGCCATCGGCCGCCGAGGCGGACGCCACGGTTTCGGCCGCGGCTTCGGCGACGGCTTCGGCCGGGGATTCGGTGGCGGCGATTTCCCCACCGGGCGCAAGCTCGGCTCCGAAGACCTCCAGCTGGTTCTTCTGGCCCTGCTCGCGGAAAAGCCCGCCCATGGCTATGAGATGATCCGCCTGCTGGAAGAGCGGTCGGGCGGATTCTACGCCCCCAGCCCCGGCATGATCTATCCGGCCCTGACCTATCTGGACGAAATCGGGTACGCCGCCGTGACGCAGGACGGCAACCGCAAGCTCTACACCCTGACCGATGACGGGCGCGCCTACCTGGACGGCCGCCGCGCACAGGCCGACGCCATCCTCGATATGCTGGCACGGATCGGCGGTCGCATGGCCGAGGTGCGCGAGGCCTTCGCCGGCGTCGACGCGCACGACCCGCAGGCCGCCGACGAACTGCATCAGGCCCGCCACGTCCTCAAGCGCGCCCTGGTGCGCAAGCGCGGCTGTTCGCCGGACGAGGCCCGCCGCATCGCGCAGATCCTGGCCCGCGCCGCCGCGGACATCTCCGGCGACGCCGGCTGATGCCTCCTGTTTCCCCAGGCAAAGGCCATCTGTCATGACCCTTCTGTTCCGCACCCCGGTGCGCCTGCGCCATCCCCTGCGCCTGCGCCACGTCCAGGTCGCGCGCGTCGAGCAATTGTCGCCGCGCATGCGCCGTATCGTCTTCACCGGCCCGACGCTGGAGGGCTTCACCAGCGCGGCGGCGGACGACCATGTAAAACTGTTCTTCCCCCCGCCCGGGACGGACCGGCCCATCCTGCCCGATCCCGGCGCAGGTCCCGGCGCCGCGGGCGACGGACCGCCGCCCGTCAGCCGCGACTACACGCCCCGGCGCTTCGACCCGGCGACGGGCGAACTCAGCGTCGAATTCGTCCTGCACGGCGATGGTCCCGCCACGACCTGGGCGGCGCAGGCCCGGCCCGGACAATGGCTGGGCGTCGGAGGACCGCGCGGATCGGTCCTGATTCCCGACGATTACGCGGCCTATCTGCTGATCGGCGACGAAACCGCCCTGCCCGCCATCGCGCGGCGGCTGGAGGAACTGCCGCCCGGCACGCGCGTGACCGCCCTGATCGAGGTCGCCGACAGCCACGAGGAACGGCGCCTGCCCACCGCGGCGGATGCCACCATCGTCTGGCTGCATCGCAATGGCACCCCCGCCGGCCAGTCGCCGGTGCTGGACGAGGCGCTGCGCCGCCTGCCGCTTCCCACGCGCGACATCCATGTCTGGATCGGCGCCGAGATCGAAACGGCCCGGCGCCTGCGCGCCCACCTGATGGCGGACGAGGCCCTGGATCGCCGCCAGATCCGTGCCGCAGGCTACTGGCGGCGCGGCGCCGCAAACGGTGGCGCCCGGATCGAGGACCCCCAGGCGGATCCCGCCTGAACGGCCGATCGCCCCCTCCCGCTCCGGAATCAAAAAAGGCGGCGCTCCCCGAAGGGAACGCCGCCTTTTCCTGATGCGCCGCCGTCACCGGGGCGATCGCCTGGCCCCGGTCGGACGGGTTGCCCCGCCCGGCCCGGGACTCACTCCGCCTTCAGACCCACGGCGGAGGTCTTGCCGTTACGGCCCTTCTCCAGCTCGTAGCTGACGCTCTGTCCCTCGTTCAGGCTGCGCAGCCCGGCCTGCTCGACCGCGCTGATATGCACGAAGACGTCGCTGGAGCCGTCGGTCGGCTGGATGAAGCCGTACCCCTTCTCCGAGTTGAACCACTTTACGGTACCTGTCGCCATTGCAGGTCTCCTGATATTCGGCTTCCACGCGAACATGCGTGGCATCGAGACTTTTCAAAATGGAGAGACCAGAACTTCGCCGAGCGGCTGTTGTGCGATCCTGCCGAGGCCAAAAAGTCCAGCCGCGCGCTACATTATAGATCGGGGCGGAGAATTGCACGCACCAATATTGCGGATCGCCGACGATACATTTAGATAGGTTATCTACCTAAATGGAAAACGGGTCCTCCGCCCATGCCATCCCGCACCGTTCCCACCGCTCCCGCGTCCCTGGACGACGCCGCCGACCTGGCCGAAACCCTGCGCCCGGTGCTCCATCGCCTCTATCGCCGGCTGCGGCGCGAGGGCGGGGAGACGGGAATTTCCCCGCTGCAGACCCTGCTGCTGGCCGTCGTCATGGATCATCCGGGGATCGGCGTCGCCGAACTGGCCCGTCGCGAAAACCTGCGCGGCCCGACGATCAGCGCGCATGTCAAATCCCTGGTCGCGGGCGGATTGCTGGACCGCGCGCCATCGCTGCAGGACCGCCGGCGGGCCGGCCTGGCCATCACCCCCCAGGGCCTGGCGGTCATCGCCGCCCTGCGCCGGCGCCGCACCGACTGGCTGGCCGGCGCGCTGGCGCGCCTGTCCCCCGACGCCCGCCAGGCGATCCGCGCGGCCGCCGCGCCGCTGGCCGAGATCGCGCAATGACCGACGCGCCACCCCCGCCCGCCGACATCCCGCCCGATCCCGACGCCCCGACGGGGGCGGAAATCCGCGCGGTGGTGCGCGGCCTGATGATCGTCATGGCCCTGGGCGCGCTGGACCAGAGCATCGTGGCCACCGCCCTGCCGCGCATCGTCGGCGACCTGGGCGGCGTCGCCCACATGTCCTGGATCGTGACGGCCTATGTCCTGGCCGCGACCAGCGTCATGCCGCTCTATGGCAAGCTGGCCGACCAGTACGGCCGCAAGCCGGTCCTGACCGGGGCCGTGCTGGCCTTCTTGCTGGGCTCGGCCCTGTGCGGCGCGGCGCACAGCCTGCTCCAGATGATCCTGTTCCGCGCGGTCCAGGGGCTGGGTGCCGGGGGGCTGATGCCGCTCAGCCAGATCATCATCGGCGACCTGGTGCCCGCCGCCCGGCGCGGCCGGCGGCAGGGCATGGTGGTGTCGGTCTTCGCCCTGTGCAGCATCCTCGGCCCGCTGGCCGGCGGCATCATTACCGAACTGCTGTCCTGGCACTGGATCTTCTACATCAACCTGCCGATCGGCGCGGCCGCGCTGCTGGTCATCACCCGGGCCTTGCGGCGGTTCCATCATCCGGTCCGTGCGCGCCGGATCGATTATCGCGGCGCCGCGCTCATGACCGGCGCCACCACCGCCTTCCTGCTGGTCCTGACCCCGGGCGGATTCGAATGGGTCCCCGAATGGATCCGGGCGTCCGCGCCGACGCCGGGTATGCCGATTGCCGGGATGACGGCGGCGACCCTGCTGCTGGGCCTGTTCGTCCGCCATATCCGGCGCGTGCCCGAACCGGTCCTGCCGCCGGACCTGTTCCACGACCGGCTGTTCGTCGTGGCCAGCCTCGTGCTGGCGCTGGCTTCCATGGGGCTGCTGGGGGCGGGCCTGTTCTTTCCATTGTTCTTCCAGCTGGTCATGGGGGCCAGCCCGGCGCAGTCCGGGTTCCTGACCGGGCCACTGATGGTCGGGGCCGTCGTCTCGGCGACCGTGAACGGACGGATGCTGCCGCGGACGGGCCGCTACAAGCCGGCGCAGGTCGGCGGCCTGGCCCTGGCGCTGGCGTCCTTCGCCGTCCTCAGCTGGGCCAGCGCCGCCGGACGCGGGCTGGGCGTGATCGAACCGGCGATGCTGGCCCTGGGACTGGGGCTCGGGTTGGTCACGCCGAACATGACCATTGCCGTGCAGAACGCGCTGCCCGTCGCCCATCGGGGCGTCGGCACCGCGACATTGGCATTCTTCCGGTCGCTGGGCGGCCTGGTCGGCGTCGCGGGGGCCGGACTCATCTTCGCCGGGACTATGCCGGCGGCAGGCGTGGGGCCGGCGCACGACCCGGACGCGATGATCGCGCTCTACCGCCACGCCATCGCCACGACCTTCCTGGTCGGCACGGCGATCATCGCCCTGTCGCTCGTCACCGTCCTGTTCCTGCCCGAACGTCCGCTGGCGACGCAGCGAACCGCCGCCGCGCCGCCTCAGCCGCCGCGCACCAGCAGATCGGCATAATCGGGGTGGCGGTGAATATAGGCCGTGACGAACGAACAGCGCGACACCACCCGCATCCCCCGGGCCCGCGCCTCGTCCAGGACCGCCCGCACCAGCGTCGATCCGACGCCGCGCCCCTCCAGCGCGGGGGGAACCTTCGTGTGGCCCAGCACCAGCCGTCCGCCCTCCACGGCGTAATCCACGAATGCCACCCCGCCCCCGACATGAATCTCGAAGCGATGGCGCACCGTGTCGTCGATCAGGTCGGTCATCGCCGCCCTCCTTGGTGATCGCCCTATTGGTGATCGATAAACCCGCCCACCCGATGGACCGGGTCGCGCATCAGGTCCCGCCGTCGCGACGAAAGAGCCGGACGGCTTCGGCCACCAGATGCGGATTGTCCCGCGCCACGCTTCCGTCGCCCAGGAACCTGCCGTCCTCCAGCCCGATGCGGGTCGACCAGCGACGGCGACGCGCAAGTTCCAGAAGGGGCCACATGGTGGCGTCCAACCCATGCAGAAGGACAGGCCGTCCTATGTCGGACCGTTCCAGGATGGCGACGATGTCCTCCGCCGCCCGCCGGGCAGACGGGAAATCCTGTTCCTCGATCTCCACCAGGACGCGCAGCACGCCATCGCGGTTGCGAAGTCTGACGAACCGCTCGGCGTCCGCGGCGGTCGCCAGGCCGGCCTCGATCCCTATATGCCGCTGCCGAAGCAGTTCCATGATGGCCGGCGCATCGGATTCCGCCAGATTCACGGATGCATAATCGGGCGGATGCCGCCACGCCGCGATGCGGCTGCGCGTCTCGTGTTCGTCACCCTCGATCCATGCCCCGGTGGACACGCCCAGAAGCGTGCCGGGACAGGCCTTGCGCACCGCAAGGATTGTCTCGTCGACGGCGGCAAGCCCTTCCCGGTCAGGCGTGACCCGTGGATGGAAATGGAGCTCGGCGGCGCCGGCCGAAACGCAGGCCGCCCCGTCGCGCGCCATGTCCTCCGCGGTGAGAGGCAGGGACGGGTGAAAGCCCTTCGGGCGCGCACCGTTGAGGCAGGCCTGTATAATCACGAAGCCCTCGAAAAGGATGTCGCCCTTCCATAGCGGAAACGGCTCCGCTCGCGAGGATCACGAATCCGGTAGCAGGATTGCGCCCCTGCCCGCCGGGACGCATGTCCGTTCCACACCACAGGAAAGGGCGCGTGTCATGCAGGTCAAGGACATCATGACGTCGCCGGCCATTGCGATCGATCCGTTCGAAACCATCGAAAAAGCCGCAAGCCTGATGCTGTCGCACAGGATGAGCGGCATGCCGGTCGTGACGTCGCAAGGGCAGCTGGTCGGGGTCCTGACCGAAGGCGACCTGCTGCGCCGCAGCGAACTGGGCACCGAGGGCATGCGGTCCTGGCTGGGTACGCTGCTGCAATCCCCCGGGCGGGCGGCGGCGGATTATGTCCGCACCCACGGGCGCAAGGTCGGCGATATCATGACCGCCGAACCGATCGCCATCGCCGCCACCGCCTCCGTCGAGGACGCGGTGGACAAGATGCTTCATCATCACATCAAGCGGCTTCCGGTGCTGGAGGGCGAACGGCTGGTTGGAATCCTGTCGCGCGCGGACATCCTGCGGGCCTTGCTCCAGGCGCTGGCGCCGCAGGAAAGCAGCGCGGACGACGAAAGCATCCGGGCCGCCATCCTCGAGGAATATCGCAACGAGCCACGCTGGGCCGGTCCCAGCTTCGTCAATGTCCAGGTCCATAACGGTGTCGTGGAACTCAGCGGCGCGGTCTTCGATTCCCGGCTGCGGACGGCGGCCCGCGTGGCGGCGGAAAACGTGAAAGGTGTCGAATCCGTCATCGATCATCTGGTCTTCGTCGAACCGATGACGGGCGTGACGATGCCCATGTAGAAAGGGGCCCTGCAGGGACGGGGCCCATGTTCATTTCATCGGATCCCGGGGATTCGGAATCTGGGGGTTCCGGGGATTCTGGCGACGGACACGACGACATGCACAGGAAGCAGAATATTCTCTTCGTCATCGCGGATGGCGAGCACGCGCGTTTCGTGCAGGCGGACGACAACCATGTCCTGCACAGCATCGAATCATTCGATTCGACGTCCGCGCACAAGCAATCTTCCGATCTGGGCGACGACGCGCCGGGCGCCAGTTTCCACACCGATTCCACCACCCACCATGCCCTGGCCCCGCGCCACGACCTGCACGTCCTGGAAAAACAGAAATTCGCCCGCCTGGTGGCGGCCCAGATCAACGCACGGCAGGAGATGGACGACGCGCTGGTGGTCGTGGCGCCGGCGCGCACCAGCGCCGTCATTACCCAGAACCTCGTCCCCGCGGTCGGCAGCCGGGTCATCGGCGTCCTGGACAAGGACCTGGTCAAGGTGCCCGACCACGAACTGAAGGATCATGTCGGCCGCTGGATCTGGTGAACGCGCCTTCCCCGAAGCCCGATTGAAAAGGCGCGCCGGCAGGCGTCGGCGCGCCTTTTCGGCAAACCGGCCCCGATGCCTGCCGCAGCCCCGACACCTGCCGGAACTGCCCTTCCTTAAAAAGCCCGCCTTCCGCTTCCGAACTTTTGCCGGGGGGCCACGTTCTCGTCCCACGCGTCATACGCGGCCTGTCCCGCAATCTCGGTCACGATGACACGGGGGTGGTGGCCATGTCGGACTTCCTGTCTCGCTATCCCCTGACTTCCTACGCGGCGGTGATCGCGGGGCTGCTGGTCGTCATTCTGGCGTTGTCGGCCATCACGGGCACGCGGCGCGTCGGACCCGCGCGGGGCCGGTCCATGAGCCTGCCGTTCGAATCCGGCATCCTGCCCGTGGGTTCGGCACAACTGCGCCTGCCGATACAATATTACCTGATCGCGATGTTCTTCGTCATCTTCGACGTGGAATCGGTCTTCCTGTTCTCCTGGGCGCCGGTCGCAACCGAGGCCGGATGGCGGGGATACGGCGCGATCGTCGTCTTCATCTTCTTCCTGGCGGCGGCGCTGGCCTATCTGTGGCGCGGCGGCGGGCTGGACTGGGGCCCGACGCCCCGCGCGCGGCCGGAAAGGGGATAGGACATGCGCTGGACCATGACACCGGCAGGGGGGACACCCGCCGCGGGCGGCCCGGAGACGGGCGCCCCGCCCCGGAGCGTGACCGAGACCGTCCGCCGCAACCTGGTCATGGGCCGGCTTCAGGATTTCGTATCCTGGGGACAGAAGAATTCGATCTGGCCGTTCAATTTCGGCCTGTCCTGCTGCTATGTCGAAATGGCGACGGCCTTCACAAGCAAGTACGACATCGCCCGCTTCGGGTCCGAGGTCCTGCGCGCCACCCCGCGCGAGGCCGACCTGATCGTGATCTCCGGCACCGTCTTCGTGAAGATGGCCCCGATCATCAAATATCTGTACGACCAGATGCTGGAACCGCGCTGGGTCATCTCGATGGGATCCTGCGCCAATTCCGGCGGGATGTACGATATCTACAGCGTGGTGCAGGGCGTCGACAGCTTCCTGCCCGTCGATGTCTACGTCCCCGGCTGCCCGCCCCGGCCCGACGCGCTGCTGGAAGGGCTGATGCTGCTGCAGCAGTCGATCGCCACCCAGCGCCGGCCGTTGAGCTGGATGATCGGCCCGCAGGGGGTCGAACGCGTGACCCCGCCCAGCCTGCGCGACATGAAGCGCGACGCACGACGGGCGGCACGCGACCTGCGCACGCCCGACACGATCTGAGCCGATGAGCGTCACCGCCCCGCCCCGTCCCGCCGATGCGCGCGATGCCACGATGCTGGCGCAACTGTCGGACATCGTTCCCCCCGTCGTGCTGGCCGTCGAACGCACGCGCGACGACGTGCCGACCGTCTGGATCGCTCGGGAACATTTGCACGGGGCGATGGCGCGGCTGCGGCAGCCCGACGCCAGCCTGCGCATGCTGTTCGACCTGACCGCGATCGACGAACGGCAGCGCACGCATCGCGCGGACCAGCCGGAAAGCGCCTTCACGCTGGTCTATCACCTGATGTCCTTCGCCGGCGCCGGGGACGAACTGCGCCTGAAGGTGCCGTTGCCGGCCGACAGCCCGCACGCCCCCACGATGACGGATCTGTGGCCGAACGCGAACTGGTACGAACGCGAGGTCTGGGACCTGTTCGGCGTCGTGTTCGACGGGCACCCGTTCCTGCGCCGCATCCTGACGCCGCCGACCTGGACCGGCCATCCGCTACGCAAGGACCATTACGCCCGCGCCACCGAAATGCCGCCCTACAGCCTGACGGAAGACCAGGAATTCGCCGAGCAGGAAGCCCTGCGCTTCGACCCTTCCCAGTGGGGCATGAAGCGGCATTCCGCGCACAGCGACTTCATGTTCCTCAATCTCGGCCCCAATCACCCCAGCGTGCATGGCGTGTTCCGCATCGTCCTGCAACTGGACGGCGAACGGATCGTGGATGCCGTGCCCGACATCGGCTTCCACCATCGCGGCGCCGAGAAGATGGGCGAACGCCAGTCCTGGCACAGCTTCATCCCCTATACCGACCGCGTCGACTACCTGGGCGGGGTGATGAACAATTTTCCCTATGTCATGGCAGTGGAGAAGCTGGCAGGCATCACCGTGCCCGACCGCGCGCAGATGATCCGCGTGATGCTGGCCGAACTGTTCCGCATCGCCAGCCATCTGGTGTTCTACGGCACCATGACGCAGGACGTCGGGCAATTGTCGCCCGTGTTCTACATGTTCAGCGACCGCGAACGGGTGTTCGAGATCATCGAGGCCATCTGCGGCTTTCGCATGCATCCCGCGTGGTTCCGCATCGGCGGCGTGGCGATGGACCTGCCGCGCGGCTGGGACGGGCTGGTCCGCGCCTTCCTGGACTACCTGCCCCGCCGCCTGGACGAATACGACAAGATGGTGATGCGCAACGGCATCTTTCGCGCACGCACCAGGGGCGTGGGCGCCTATACGGCGCGCGAGGCCGTGGAATGGGGCGTGACCGGCCCCGGCCTGCGCGCCTGCGGGCTGGACTGGGACTATCGCCGCAAGGCGCCCTACGGCTGCTACGACCAGCTTGAATTCGACATCCCGACGGCTGCGAACGGCGATTGCTACGACCGCGTGGTCGTGCATATCGCGGAAATCCGCCAGAGCCTGCGCATCATCCGCCAGTGCGTGGACAACATGCCGGCCGGCCCCATCAAGGCCGACCATCCCCTGACCACGCCGCCGCCCCGGGCGCGGACGATGCACGACATCGAAACGCTGATCCATCATTTCCTGAACGTCAGCTGGGGGCCGGTCATTCCGCCGGGCGAGGCCCGCGCCTGCGTCGAGGCCACGAAGGGGCTGAACAGCTACCATCTGGTCAGCGACGGCGGGACGATGTCCTACCGCACGCGCATCCGCACGCCGTCCTTCGCGCATCTGCAGATGATTCCGCTGATCAGCCGGGGCACCATGATCGCCGACCTGATCGCCATCATCGGCAGCATCGATTTCGTGATGGCCGATGTCGACCGCTGACGCCCCCCTGCCGCCGGACCTGCGGTCCGACGTCGCGGCCATGGCGGCGGCCGAGCACCATGCGCGCATGGCGGCCATCCCCGCCCTGATGGCGGTGCAGGCGCGCCTGGGCTGGGTCAGCGACGCGCACCTGGCCGACGTCGCCGGCCTGCTGGGCCTGTCGCCGGCCGACCTCGACGGTGTCGCCACCTTCTTCAACCTGGTCTTCCGCCGGCCGGTCGGCCGCCATGTCATCATGATGTGCGACAGCGTATCGTGCTGGATCATGGGGCGCGACGCCCTGTGCGCGCGCCTGTGCGACCGGCTGGGCATCCGGCCGGGCCAGACGACGGCGGACGGGGCGGTCACGCTGCTGCCCATCGTCTGCCTGGGCCATTGCGACCACGCCCCCGCCATGCTGGTCGACCGCACGCTGCACGGCGACCTGGACGAAGCGGGCATCGACCGGATCGCGGACGCCCTGGCCGCGGACACGCCCGAGGGACCGCCGACATGACCGAACGGCCGCTGACCGCCATGATCGATCCCGCCGTCGGTCCGCCCGACTGCGCCGCATACGGCAGGGCCGGCGGCTGGCGGGGCGTGCGCGCGGCCCTGCGGGACATGACGCCGGACGCGGTGATCGACGTCGTGACGCGCTCGACGTTGCGCGGGCGCGGCGGGGCCGGCTTCGGGACCGGCCAGAAATGGAGCTTCGTGCCCAAGGACCCGGCCGCCACCCGCCGCAAATACCTGATCGCCAACGCCGACGAGATGGAGCCCGGTACCTTCAAGGACCGGCTGCTGCTGGAAGGCAATCCGTTGCAGCTGATCGAAGGCATGATCGTCGCGGGCTACGCCATCCAGGCCGGCCACGGGGTGATCTTCCTGCGCGGCGAATATCATGTGGCGCTGGACCGCCTGACCCGCGCCATCGCCGACGCCCGCGCCACCGGCTGGCTGGGCGCGGACATCCTGGGCTCCGGCTTCGGGTTCGACATCCATGTCCATGCCAGCGGCGGCCGCTATATCTGCGGCGAGGAAACGGCGCTGCTGACCGCGCTGGAAGGCAAACGCGCCCAGCCGCGCAGCAAGCCGCCCTTCCCGCAGGTCGGCGGCCTGTGGGGCGCGCCCAGCGTCGTCAACAATGTCGAAACCCTGTGCAACGTGCCGCACATCGTCGCCAACGGCGCGGACTGGTTCCGCGCGCTGGGCCTGGGCCCCGACGGCGGGACCAAGCTCTACGGCGTCAGCGGGCGCGTCCGGCGGCCCGGCACCTGGGAACTGCCGATGGGCACCCCCCTGCGCGAGATCATCGAACGGCATGCCGGCGGCATGCGCGACGGCTACGCGCTGCGCGCGCTGCTGCCGGGCGGGGCCTCCACCGCCTTCCTCGACGCCGGGCAGGTCGACGTGGCGATGGAATACGGCGCGGTGGAAAAGGCCGGCAGCCGGCTGGGCACGGGGCTGGCCATCCTGCTGGACGACCGGACCTGCCCCATCGGCATGCTGCACAATCTGGAACATTTCTTCGCCCAGGAATCCTGCGGCTGGTGCACGCCCTGCCGCGACGGGCTGCCGTGGGTCGAACGGCTGCTGGCCGCCATCGAGGACGGCACCGGCGAGGCCGAGGACCTGGACCGCCTGGCCGACCATGCCCGCCTGCTGGGGCCGATGGGCCGCACCTTCTGCGCGCACGCGCCGGGCGCGATGGCGCCGCTGGCCAGCGGGCTGCGCCTGTTCCGCGCGGATTTCGAGGCCCACATCCACCAGCGCGGCTGCCCGCTGCGCCAGGCCGCATAGGGGGCGGGACGATGGCGACGATCCATATCGACGGCCGCCCCTGCCCCGCCCGCCCGGGCGAAAACATGCTTCAGGCCTGCCTCGAGGCCGGGGCCGACCTGCCCTATTTCTGCTGGCATCCCGAACTGGGGTCGGTGGGCGCGTGCCGGCAATGCGCCGTGCGGCAATACAGCGGCCCCGACGACCGCACCGGCCGTATCGTCATGGCCTGCATGACGCCGGTGACCGACGGCGCGATCCTGTCCATCGACGATGCCGAGGCCCGGGAATTCCGCGCCAGCGTCGTGGAATGGCTGATGACCAACCACCCGCACGACTGCCCGGTCTGCGCGGAGGGCGGGGAATGCCACCTGCAGGACATGACGGTGATGACCGGACACGCCGTCCGCCGCTACCGCTTCACCAAGCGCACCCATCGCAACCAGAACCTCGGCCCCTTCATCAATCACGAGATGAACCGCTGCATCGGCTGCTATCGCTGCGTGCGGTTCTATCGCGACTATGCCGGCGGCGAGGATCTGGCGGCCTTCGCCACCCATAACGACGTCTATTTCGGCCGCCATGCGGACGGCGCGCTGGAAAACGGCTTCAGCGGCAACCTGGTGGAAATCTGCCCCACCGGGGTCTTCACCGACAAGCCGTTCACGGCGGTCTACAGCCGCAAATGGGACCTGCGGGGCGCACCTTCGGTCTGCACGCATTGCGCCGTGGGCTGCAACACCATCGTCAATGCGCGGCAGGACCGCACGCGCCGGGTGCTCAACCGCTATCACGACGCGGTCAACCGCTATTTCCTATGCGACCGGGGGCGTTTCGGCCACGGCTTCACCGCCGCGCCGTCCCGCCTGCGCGCGCCCCTGGCCCGGATCGACGGCCGCCCGACCCCGGTACCGGCGCAGGACGCCCTGCGCCGTTTCCAGATGATGGCGCAGGACGGACCGGTGGTCGGCATCGGTTCGACCCGCGCGTCGCTGGAATCCAATTTCGCGCTGCGCGCGCTGGCCGGGCCGGCACGGTTTTCGACCGGCATGGCCGAACCGGAACACGGGCTTGCGCGTCTGGTCGCCGACCTGCTGCGCGCGACCCCCGCGCGCAACCCCACCCTGCATGACATGGAATCGGCCGACGCCGTGCTGATCCTGGGCGAGAACGTGACCGTCACCGCCCCCCGCGCCGGCCTGGCCCTGCGGCAGGCGGTGCGGCAGGCCGCCTTCGATATCGCCGACGCCGCGCGCATCCCGCGCTGGATGGACGCCGCCGTCCGCACCCTGGGGGCGGAGGCATGCTCGCCCCTGTTCGTCGCCACTCCCGGCCCGACCGACCTGGATCCGATCGCGCGCGCCACCTACCGCGCCGCGCCGGACGACCTTGCCCGCCTGGGCTTCGCCATCGCGCATGGCCTCGACGCCGCCGCCCCCGATGTCCCCGACCTGCCGGAAGACGCGGCCCGGCTGGCTGCGGACATCGCGGCGATCCTGCGCGCCGCCGCCCGTCCGCTGATCGTCGCCGGCACCCAGTACGGCACGGCGGCGCTGCCGCAGGCGGCGGCGGCCATCGCCACCGCCCTGGCGGCGCAGGGCGTCGACGCCGCCCTGTCGCTGGTCCTGCCCGATTGCGACAGCATGGGACTGGCGCTGATGGGCGGCCTGTCGCTGGACGCGGTGTGCGCCCTGGCGCGGGACGGCGGGATCGGCACGCTGGTGGTGATGGAAAACGACCTGACCCGGCGGCTGGACCCGACGGCGCTGGACGCCCTGCTGGCCGCCGTGCCGCATCTGGTGGTCGTCGACCACACCGCGACCCCCCTGTCCGCCCGGGCCGAGCTGACCCTGCCGTCGGCCAGCTTCGCCGAATGCGGCGGCACCCTGGTCAGCACCGAGGGGCGCGCGCAACGCTTCCTGCAGGTTCTGTTCCCCGACCTGCCCCTCCAGGCCGGCTGGCGCTGGGCGCGCGACCTGGCGCATGCGGCGGCCGTGGCGGAGGCCCCCGTCTGGCATGACCTGGACGATATCGTCGCCGCCATCGCCGCCGCGATCCCGTCCCTGGCCCCGATCGGCCAGGCCGCGCCCGATGCCGCCTATCGCCTGGACGGCGCGCGCCTGCGCAGCGAACCGCCCCGCATCAGCGGCCGCACCGCCGTGCGGGCCAACATCAGCGTCCGCGACCGCCCGCCCCCGGCGGCGCCGGACACGCCGCTGGCCCCGACGATGGAAGGCGCGTACGGTCCTGCCATCCCCGGCGCGCTGGTCCCCTATTACCAGGCGCCGGGCTGGAATTCGGTCCAGTCCCTGAACCGCTTCCAGCAGGAAATCGGCGGCCCGATGCGCGGCGGCGACGCCGGCGTACGCCTGCTGGACGGTACCAGGGGCGCAAGCCAGGACGGAACCCCGCGTCCGCACCCCGCCTACGCCACCGCCATCCCCGCCCCCTTCGCCGCACGGGCGGGCGAAATCCTGCTGCTGCCCGAACCCCGCCTGTTCGGGACCGAGGAACTCAGCACCCTGTCGCCCCCGATCGCCGCCCGAATCGAACCCGCCGCGCTGCGCATCGCCGACGACGGCGGCACCGCGCCCACGATCGCATTGCGCCTCGATGGCCAGACGGTGATCCTGCCCGTCATCCGCGATCCCGCCCTGCCGCCGGGCATCGCCCTGTGCCCGCCGCACATGGCCCTGCGCGCCTTCGCCGCCCCGGCCTGGGCGATCGTCCAGCCCGCCCCGGACGATGCGCCATGACGCCCCCACCTCTGGTCGTCATCGCCGGCACGCTGGCCGTGCTGCTGGGGCTGGCCACGATGCTGACCTGGGCCGAACGCCGGCTGCTGGGCCTGTGGCAGGACCGGTACGGCCCCAACCGCGTCGGGCCGGGCGGCCTGTTCCAGGCGGTGGCCGACGGGATCAAGATCCTGTTCAAGCAGGACTGGATTCCCCCCTTCGCCGACCGGCCGGTCTTCGTCCTGGCACCGGCCATCGGCATGATGACGGTCCTGCTGGCCTTCGGGGTCATTCCCGTCACCGCGCTGTGGAGCATCGCCGGCGACCTGAACGTCGGCCTGCTGTTCGTGTTCGCCACCATGGGGCTGGGGGTCTATTCCGTGGTGCTGGCGGGCTGGGCATCGAACAGCAAATACGCGCTGCTGGGCGGCATGCGGGCCGCGGCGCAGATGATCAGCTACGAAGTGTTCATGGGCCTGTCGACGATGGGCGTCGTCATGACGGCCGGGTCGTTCAGCCTGCGCGACATCGTGCAGGCGCAGGCGGGCCTGTGGTTCGTCATTCCGCAATGCCTGGGCTGCGCGGTGTTCCTGCTGGCCGGAATCGCGGAAACCCATCGCCTGCCCTTCGACCTGCCGGAAGGCGAGAACGAACTGGGCGCGGGCTTCCATACCGAATATTCGGGCATGAAGTTCGGGATGTTCTTCCTCAGCGAATATGCCGGCATCGTCCTGGTTTCCGCCCTGGTCACGACGTTGTACCTGGGCGGCTGGCAGGGGCCGGTGCTGCCGCCCGCCCTGTGGTTCGCCGCCAAGACCGGCGCGCTGGTCTGCCTTTTCATCCTGCTGCGGGCCGCCCTGCCGCGCCCGCGCTACGACCAGCTGATGGCGCTGGGCTGGAAAGTGCTGCTGCCGCTGTCGCTGCTCAACATCGTCGCGACCGGCGCGGTCCTGCTGCTGCGCGCGCCGGGCTGACGGGGGGACATGCCATGTTCGGAATCCTGCGCACCCTGTGGCTGACGTTCCTGCACCTGGGCCATCGGCGCGTCACCGTGGGCTATCCGGAAACCAGGCCCGCCCTGCCGCCGCGCTATCGCGGGCGGATCATCCTGTCGCGCGACCCCGACGGGCTGGAACGCTGCGTGGCGTGCAACCTGTGCGCGGTGGCCTGCCCGGTGGATTGCATCAGCCTGCAGAAGGCCGAGCAGGACGGGCGCTGGTATCCCGAATATTTCCGGATCAATTTTTCCCGCTGCATCTTCTGCGGATTTTGCGAGGAAGCCTGCCCGACCTACGCCATCCAGCTGACCCCGGATTTCGAGATGAGCGAGTACGTCCGTCCGAACCTGGTCTATGAAAAGGAGGACCTGCTGATCAGCGGCACCGGAAAATATCCCGACTACAGCTTCTATCGCGTCTCGGGCGTGGACATCCCGGGCAAGGCCAAGGGCGATGCGGAACGCGAGCAGCCGCCCGTCGACCTGCACAGCCTGCTGCCGTGACCGCCCTGCCGCCATGATCCTCAACGCGCCCTTCCTGCTGTTCGCCCTGGTGGCGGTCTGGGCCACGTTCATGGTGGTGACGCGCGCGGTCGCGATCCATGCGCTGCTGTACCTGGTGGTGGCACTGCTGGCGCTGGCCTGCATCTTCGACGTGCTGGGCGCGCCGTTCGCCGCGATCCTGGAAGTCATCGTCTATGCCGGCGCCATCATGGTGCTGTTCGTGTTCGTGGTCATGATGCTCAATCTCGGCCGGCCGGACCGCCTGCGCGAAAATACCTGGATCACGCCGCGCACCTGGGTCGGTCCGGGCATCCTGGCCGCCCTGCTGCTGGCCGCGCTGGCCGACGCGCTGGCGATGGCCCCGCCCGATGGCGGACCGGTCGTCGTCATCGACACGCGGCAGGTCGGGCTGGCGCTGTACGGGCCCTATGTCCTGATGGTGGAACTGGCGTCGTTCCTGCTTCTGGCCGGTCTGGTCAGCGCCTTTCGCATCGGCCGGCACATACGTGGCGAGGATGCGCCGTGACCGCCGCCCCGGCCCAGGCCCTGCTGCTGGCCAGCATGCTGTTCGCGCTGGGCCTGCTGGGCGTGCTGGTGCGGCGCAACCTGCTGTTCATGCTGATGTCGATCGAAATCATGCTGAACGCCGCCGCCCTGGCCTTCGTCGCCGCCGGAATGCGCTGGCACGCGGCCGATGGCCAGGTCATGTTCCTGATGATCCTGGCCCTGGCCGCGGCCGAGGCCGCCGTGGGGCTGGCGATCCTGCTGCGCCTGCATGCCGCCGGCCGCCCGACGCTGGACGCCGATACCGGCAACCGCCTGAAGGGATAAGGCATCATGCTCGCCCTCCTGCCGCCGCTGGCCTTCCTGCCGCCGCTGATCGTCCTGTGTCCGCTGGCGGCCGCCACGATCCTGCTGCTGTCGGCCGGGCGCATGCCAGCCCCGGCGACCCGCGTGCTCGCCGCCGGGGCGGTCGGGCTGGCGGCGGTGCTGACCCTGTGGCTGGCCGTCCGGTTCCTGTCGGCGCCGCCGCCCACGCATCGGCTGGACGTCGTGCTGTGGCACTGGCTGCGCGTGGGCGGGTTCGACGCCCGCATCGCCTTCACGCTCGACCCGCTGTCGCTGGTGATGATGCTGGTGGTGACCGGGGTGGGCTTCCTGATCCATCTCTACGCCTGCGGCTACATGCGCGGCGATCCGGACGTGGCGCGCTTCTTCGCCTGCATGACGCTGTTCGTCGCAGCGATGCTGGTGCTGGTGCTGTCGTCCGACCTGCTGTGCCTGTATGTCGGCTGGGAAGGGGTGGGGCTGTGTTCCTACCTGCTGATCGGCTTCTGGTACGCCGAGGCCGCGAACGGCGCCGCCGCGCGCAAGGCCTTCATCGTCACGCGCATCGGCGATGCGGCCCTGCTGTGCGGCCTGCTGCTGCTGGCCACCCGGGCCGGCGGGCTGGATATCACGATGCTGCTGCAACCCGGGCAGCCCGGCGGCCCGGTGGCCGAGGCCGCCGCCGCCCTGCTGCTGGGCGGCGCGCTGGCCAAGTCGGCGCAGGTGCCGTTCCAGATCTGGCTGCCAGACGCCATGGCCGGCCCGACGCCGGTGTCGGCGCTGATCCACGCCGCGACCATGGTCACCGCCGGGGTCTACCTGATCGCGCGGCTGCACCCGCTGTTCCTGGCCGCGCCGACGATCATGGCCGCCACCGCCGTACTGGGACTGGTCACGCTGCTGCTGGCCGCCGGCAGCGCGCTGGCCCAGACCGACATCAAGCGCATCCTCGCCTTCTCGACGATCAGCCAGCTGGGCTACATGTTCCTCGCCCTGGGCACCGGCGCGTGGGGGGCCGCGATCTTCCATCTGGTGACGCACGCACTGTTCAAGGCGCTGCTGTTCATGGCGGCGGGCGCCGTCATCCTGCGCGTCCATCACCAGCAGGACATCTTCCACATGGGCGGGCTGGGACGCGCGATGCCGGGCGTCTTCGCCGCGTTCGCGGCCGGGGCGGCGGCGCTGGCCGGCCTGCCGCTGGTCACCGCCGGATTCTACAGCAAGGAGGCTATCCTGCAGCAGGCCTGGCACGCCAGTCCCCTGCTGTGGGCGGGGGCGCTGCTGGGGGCCTTCCTGACCGCGCTCTATATCTCGCGCTGCGTCTTCATCGTGTTCCTGGGGCCGGTCCGCACCGCGCCCACGGGCCGGACGGAGGCGTCGATGGCCATCCCGCTGGCCGGCCTGTCGGTGCTGGCGATCACCGGCGGCCTGATCGAAATGCCCGATGCCATCGCGCCGGTGCACCTGCTGTTCCGCCTGCTGGCGCCCGTGCTCGGCCCCCCACCGGCGGAGGGTGGCGCGGAAGGGGGCGCCGGGCTGCTGCTGCTAACCGGGGCGCTGGCGCCGCTGGCCGGCATCGCCATGGCCTGGGTCCTGTGGCGTCCGCGTGCCGGGACCGCCGCCCCGGCCGCAGGCGAACTGGCGCGCGCGGCGCGTGCCGGCTGGGGGTTCGACGCCGCCTACGGGCTGCTGCTGGTGCGACCGTTCCTCGCATTGGGGTGGCTGAACCGCCGCGACCTGTTCGACCGCGTGCCCGACCTGCTGGCCGCCGCGACGCGATGGGGGGCGGCGGTGCTGGGCCGGATGCAGGACGGACGGGTCCGGCGCTATGCCGGATGGATCGCCGCCGGGACGGTCGCGGCGCTGTGCCTGGCGGTGCGGCCATGATCGCGCTGTATGGCCTGGTGCTGCTGCCGCTGGCCGGGGCCGCCGCCGCCTGGCTGGCCGGCCGGGCCTCGCCGCGCGCCCCATGGTCCGTCGCGATTGCGACCCTGGTCCTGCTGGCCGGCCTGCTGGCCTACGTCACCCATGCCGTGCCGGCGGGGGGCGGGCCATGGCTGGCCCACGTCTCCGCCCCGTGGATTCCGGCGCTGGGCATCACGCTGCGCTGCGACATGGACGGGCTGGGTCTCGTGCTGCTGTGGCTGACGGTCGCGCTCTCCTTCCCCTGCGTTCTGCTGTCGTCGCGCGATATCGCGGACGCGCCGGGCACGTTCCATGCCCTGCTGCTGGCGACCATCGCCGGGGTCGACGGCGTGTTCATCGCCACCGACCTGTTCCTGTTCTTCTTCTTCTGGGAACTGATGCTGGTGCCGCTGTATGTGCTGATCACCGTCTGGGGGCACGAGGACCGGACGCGCGCCGCCTTCAAATTCTTCCTGTTCACGCAGGGCAGCGGCCTGCTGATGCTGCTGTCGATCTTGGGCCTGGTGGTCGTGCACCAGCACCAGACGGGTGTCCTGACCTTCGATTACTTCACCCTGGCCACGACCCATCTGTCGCCCCCGCTGGCGATGGGGCTGATGCTGGGCTTCTTCGTCGCCTTCGCGGTGAAGCTGCCGGTGGTGCCGCTGCATGTCTGGTTGCCCGACACCCACACCCAGGCCCCCACGGCGGGCAGCGTCCTGCTGGCGGGGGTACTGCTCAAGACCGGGGGATACGGGCTGATCCGCTTCGTCGTCCTGCTGTTTCCCGACGCGGCGGTGCGCTTTGCGCCGGTGGCGCTGGCGCTGGGCGCGTTGGGCATCCTGTACGGCGCTTGGCTGGCGCTGATGCAGGACGACATCAAGCGGCTGATCGCCTACAGCAGCGTCAGCCACCTGGGCTTCGTCCTGCTGGGCGTGTTCTCGGGCTCGGCGCTGGGCATGGCCGGGGCGGTGGTGCAGATGGTGGCCCACGGGCTCAGCACCGGCGCGCTGTTCGTCATCGCCGGCGCCCTGCAGGACCGGCTGCACACCCGCGACCTGCGCCGCATGGGCGGGCTGTGGCCGGCGCTGCCGCATCTGTCCGCCACAGGGCTGGTCTTCGCCATCGCGTCGCTGGGCCTGCCGGGCCTGGGCAATTTCGTCGGCGAATTCCTGGTGCTGCTGGCCACCTGGCGCGTCAGCCCCCCGATCGCGATCCTGGGGGCGGCGGGGCTGGTGCTGTCGGCGCTCTATGCGCTGACGATGATCGGCCGCGCCTTCCTCGGTTCCCCGCCGGGCGACGGCTGGGCGGCCCTGCCGGATTTCGGGGCGCGGCACATGACGGTGCTGGGGGCGGCGATGGCGTTGCTGCTGGCACTGGGCCTGTATCCGCAGCCGGTGCTCGACCTGTCGCTGCCGGCACTGCCGCATGACGCGGCGCGGCCCATCGCATCCCCACCCGTCGCACCAGGGGGGCCGCGCCCATGATCGCCGCGCTGGTCGCCACCCTGCCCGACATGCCGATGCCGGTGCTGGTCCTGGCAGCGGGCATACTGGTCCTGCTGCTGGCCATCGCCTGTCGCGGATCCCGCCCGAGCGGGGCCGCCGGCGGGACGGATGACCGGACGGACGGCGGGACGGTCGCCGGGGCGATCATCTCGGCCGCCACGATCGCCCTCGCCTTCATCGGCCTGTGGTCCCCCGCCTCGCCGCCCTCCGGCGGCATGGCGCGGCTGTTCGCGGCCGATGCGTGGTTCGCCTACGGCACCGGGCTGATCCTGCTGTCGTCGGGCGGCATCCTGGCCATGTCCTGGCGCCGCATGGCGGGCGAACGCGCGGACGAGGCCCATCTGCTTCTGCTGCTGGGCACGCTGGGCGCGGTCGTCGCCGCCGGCAGCGCCAATGCCGTCGCGTTCTTCGTTGGACTGGAAACCCTCAGCCTGTCGCTGCTGGGGCTGATCGCCTATCGTCCCCGCGTGCCCGACGCCGCCGAGGCCGCCATGAAATACCTGGTGCTGTCGGGCACGTCCTCGGCGATCCTGCTGTTCGGCCTGGCCCTGGCCTATGCCGAAACCGGAGACCTGCGCTTCACCGCCCCGCCGGCCGCCAACCCGGCCGAACCGGCACTGGCCGTGGCGGCGACGATCCTGGTGCTGACCGGCCTGTTCTTCAAACTGTCGGCCGCCCCCTTCCATCTGTGGCTGGCGGACGTGCTGGACGGCGCGCCGACGCCGGTCTCGGCCTTCGTCGCCGTGGTCTCCAAGATCGCGCTGTTCGTGGCCCTGGCCCGCTATTTCGCAATGACCGACCTGACCGGCACGTCCCTGCCCGCCCAGGACCTGGCGGTCGTCGCGGTGCTGAGCATGGTCGGCGGCAACCTGCTGGCGTTCGGGCAGACGAACCTGAAGCGCCTGCTGGCCGGCTCGTCCATCGCCCATGTCGGCTATCTGCTGGTGGCGCTGCTGTCGGCGGGGCCGTTCGGCGCGGGCAGCGCCGCGTTCTATCTGGCGGCCTATGCGGCGGCCACCCTCGGCGCGTTCGCCGCCCTCGGCGCGGGGCCCGACCGGCCCGACCTGGCCGCGTGGCGCGGCATGTTCCACCGCCGGCCCGCCCTGGCGCTGGCCCTGTCGGTCATGCTGCTGTCGCTGGCGGGCATTCCGCCGGCCGTCGGCTTCTTCGCCAAGGCCTATATCGTCGCGGCCGGCGTATCGGCGCACCGGATGCTGCTGCTGGCGGCGCTGATCGTCAGCAGCATCATCGGATTGTGCTATTACCTGAACGTCGCCCGGATCATGATGGCGCCCGCCCCCGACACCGCGCCGGCAATGGCGGCGCGATCCGGCGGGACGACCGTCCTGCTGGCGGCGCTGGCGCTGGCGACCCTGCTGATCGGCCTGTTTCCCGGCCCACTGGTCCAGCGCACCACGGCGCTGTTCCTGCCCGCCGTTCCGGCAACGGAAACGGCCGCGCGCGCTCGGGGCCCATTTGAAAACATGCGCTGGTGAACCAGGGAACGGCGCGGCCTCATGCGCCGTCCGCCACGGCGCACCTATTCAGAAGGCTCTCACGACTTTCTGTACACCGGCATTCCCGCCCAGGAGGGCGCGCCTCTTGCAATAACACCGGACCATCCTATTTTCCCTTGTATATTCCAAGAGGCATCGCAATCGGCTACGCGCGCGATGCGGGGGGCTTCTGCCATGACCGCCACCGTCCTGCAGGTACTCGACCACAAGGGCCATCACGTGTTCACCGTCCGCGAGGACATGCCCGTCGGGCAGATCGCCGACGCGATGGTGCGGCACCATATCGGCGCGGTTCCGGTCACGAATGCGGCCGGACGGCTGATCGGCCTGGTGTCGGAGCGAACGCTGGTCACCGCCCTGTCCGCCCACGGCACCAATTTCGGCCGGCTGGCCGCCCGCGACATCATGATGCGCGACGTGCCGACCGCCACCCTGGACGAAAACATCATGGAGATCGGGCGCCGGATGACCGAACGCCGCACCCGCCACCTGCCGGTGATCGACGAAGGCGCCATCATCGGGCTGGTCAGCATCGGCGATATCGTCAAGGCCCGGCTGGAGGAAGCCGAACACGTGACCCACGAACTCAGCGCCTACATCCGCGACAGCGATCACACCGCTTCCGGCCCCCGGACCAACCACCGGGATGCCGTCGCCCCCGCCGACCCGCATCGTGCGCGTCCGGCGCGGACACCGGGATACGCCCGATAGCGTCACCGACAGCCGCCGCGCCGACAGCCACCGCCGATCGCCGCGTTGCGCTACGGCAGGCCCGTGCCCCCCGTTGCACCCACCACCTGTCCGGTGACGTAGCTTGCCTCGGTCGACGCCAGCTGCACATAGATCGGCGCCAGTTCCACCGGCTGGCCGGGCCGCCCCATGGGGACGTTCTCGCCGAATTTCTCCACATTTTCCATCGTCTGTCCGCCGCTGACCTGCAACGGCGTCCAGAACGGGCCGGGGGCGACGGCATTGACCCGGATGCCCTTCGCGATCAGCTGCTTCGCCAGGCCCTTGGCGTAATTCGCGATCCCCGCCTTGGTGATGGAATAATCGAGGATATTGACCGAAGGATTATAGGCGTTGGTCGACGCGGTGAAGATCATCGCCGATCCCGGCTTCATATGCGTGATCGCCGCCTTGGTCAGCCAGAACAGCGCATAGAGATTGGTCTTCAGGGTCCAGTCGAAATCCTCGGTGCTGACATCGAGGATGTCGTCGTGCGTATGCTGGCGTCCCGCGCAGTTGACGAAGATATCCAGCCCGCCGAGTTCCGACGCGGCACGGTCGACCAGCGAGGCGCAGAACGTCTCGCTGCGGATATCCCCCGGCAGGGTCACCACCTTGCGCCCGGCCGCGCGGATCAGGTCGGCGACCTCGCGCGCGTCGCTTTCCTCCTGCGGCAGGTAATTGATGGCGACGTCCGCGCCCTCGCGCGCATAGGCGATCGCGGCGGCGCGGCCCAGGCCGGAATCGCCGCCGGTAATCAGCGCCTTGCGCCCGGCCAGGCGCCCGCTGCCGCGATAGCTCCGCTCGCCATGGTCGGGGCGCGGGACCATGCGCGACGCCAGGCCCGGCCAGGGCTGCGGCTGGGCCTTGAACGGGGCGTGGGGATACAGGCCGCGCGGGTCGGCCAGCGGCGCGGCCTGCGCCACGTGCTCCTGGCCGAAAGCCGGCGACACGACGCCCGCCGCCACGCCGGCCATTGCGCCGCGAATCACCCCGCGACGGGATGTGCCGTTATCGTCACTCATGAATCCTCCTCTGCGCGGTTCGCGACGCACGCGCCGCACCGGCCGTCATGGCCATGCAGGCCACCAGACGACCGCGAACCTGTCAGAATCTGGTTTTAAATTCGTTCTGTCGGCGACGGGGGGCCACCAAGGCCGGCCATGCTCGAAAAAACATGCAGACCGGACCGCAGACAGGCCTTCCGGACCTGCCGCGCGCCACGCCGTTCGCCGAACCGCCGGCCGACATGGGGGATCGATACATCCCGCTCTTCCGATCGTTCCGGTCCGGTCGGCCGGAAAGGCCGCCGGGCGGACGTTTCGCGTGTATCAGGTGGTGTCCTCGCCCGCGGGAATGTCGTCGTCGAATGATCCGATCGCGTCGGCGGCATGCCGGCCCAGGACGATGGACTGCCCCGCGATTTTGACCGCGTCGCTCAGCGGCAGGAAATGATAGGTGCCATCGGCACTCGTCACCTGCAGGCGCGTCCGGCCTTCCACCGCCCGGGCGACGCCCACCTGTACACCGTCGGACCCGACGACGGCCATTCCTGGCCGCACTTCGTCCGCATTGATCATGTCGCACTCCTTCCCTGTCCGGTATCCGTCGCCGGCAAATCGTGAAACGATGCCGGCACGGTCCGGAATTTTCGGCCGGAACAACCTGACCGTCGGCCGTCCCTGTCCCTTCCCCGAACGGATACAGTGCGGCGAAAGTTGCGTTTTTCGATGGAACGGCCAGGATTCGCTTACGCGTCATTGCCCGGGGGCCCTTCATGCCATCACGCCGAACGATCGGCCGGCTCATGCCACTGGCCCTTCTTGTCGCCATCGGCGCGGCGATCGCGACCCATCGGGCCTGGCTGCCGGCCGCCTACGATCCGACCCGGCCACTGGACCTGACCGCCCCGCGCACCTTCATGACGCCGATCAAGCTGCGGCTGCTGTCCTCGGACCAGGGGATGTGCCAGGCGGCGCTCGCGACATCCGCGCTGCATTTGCGTCCTGTCCCCGTGGGGGGAACCGCGGCCTGCCCGGTACCGGACGGCGAACGGGTCGATGGCGGGCCGGCGCCGTCCCTGCCGGCCGGTTTCCTGGCCTCCTGCCGCCTTGCGGTCCGTTGGTCGATGTTCCAGACCGACGTGGCGGAACCGGCGGCGCGCGCGGTGTTCGGCATGGGCCTGCGCGGCATCCGCCAGGCCGGCAGCTTCGCCTGCCGCGATATCCGCGACCGCCCCGGCGCCATCAGCAGCCACGCCACCGCCGACGCGATCGACGTGTCCGCCTTCATCCTCGACGACGGACGGGAAATCCCCGTCAGCGCATGGCACGCGACGACCGCGCACGGGTCGGATCCGCGCATCGCCTTCCTCCATCGCGTCCGCGACGGCGCCTGCGGGATCTTCGGAATCGTCCTGTCCCCCGATTATAACGGACTGCACGCCGGCCACCTGCATCTCCAGGCGACCGGGTTCGGACTGTGCGACTGACCGTCCGGCCGATTTCGGGGCCCAGGACGCGCAGCCATGCGCCGAGCCGATGGATCGGGACGCGCACTTCCTTGATTTTTTTCGTTTTCTGGACTACAAAAATACGAACGCCTTCCTGTACTGTCATCATGTGAACCAATACAGGCGAAGGCCTTCATCCCGAAAAACAAAACCAACGAAACCAGATCGCCCGGGACGCCGCGTCATTTCGAACCGAGCCTTTCCCGCGCATCCCGGGCCTCGACCCGGGATGGATGACGCCTTCCCAGCATGCAGGACGGAGGATGTGCCATGACGACAGTGTTCCGGACGAAAGAGGCGAGCCGTCTCCGGCGGGCCGGGCCAGGGCTCGCCCTTGCGGCCGTCATGGGACTTGTCCCGGTCATCCCGATCGTGGCGACCCCCGCCCCGGCCCATGCGCAGGCCGCCGACGAATCGGAACAGATCACCGTCGAGGCGACGCACCACGTCCGGGTCGTCTATCATGCGCGGGACCTGCAGGACGTCACGCACGCACGGCGGTTCATCGGACGGCTGGACAAGGCGGCGCTGGTGGCCTGCGGCGACGATACCGCGATCGCGGAAGAACTCCGGCGCGCCATCGAACGGTCGGACTGCCGGCGCGACGGCGTCCTGCGGGCGATCGCGGACGTGCGCGACCCGATGCTGGACCAGGCCCTGGCCCGCTACGGACTGCCGACGTGACGCGGCGGCCGGCCGACGCCCCGCCGCCGGACGATCACCGCTTTTTTTCTTCTGCCGCGTAACAAAAAATGCCATGATCCCCCTGGCCGGCCGGAAATGCCGGCCAGTCAGGGGAAATGCCAGCCAGATGCCGATATCCGGCCCGTCGCCTTCCTTCGCCGACGAAAGCCGGCGGCTCGTCCCTGTCGCGCCCCCCGTACCCGAAATTCCCGTCCCGCAGCCGCCGTTTCCGGCCTCCCCGCTGCTGGAGGCCAGCGCCTGGCTGACGGCCATCGTCGCCAGTTCCGACGACGCCATCCTCAGCAAGACGCTGGACGGCACCATCCTCAGCTGGAACGCGGGGGCCGAGCGCATATTCGGCTATACCGCCGCCGAGACGATCGGCCAGCCCATCACCATGCTGATCCCCGAAAGCCGGCTGCAGGAAGACGCGGTCATCCTGGCCCGCATCCGGGCGGGCGAGGACGTGGACCATTACGAAACCGTGCGGCGCCGCAAGGACGGCACCCTGATCGACATCTCGCTGATGGTCTCGCCGGTCCGCGACCGGACCGGACGTATCCTCGGCGCGTCCAAGATCGCCCGCGACATCAGCGACCGCAAGCGTGCCGAGGCGCGGCGCGACCTGCTGCTGCATGAGATGAACCACCGGGTGAAGAACCTGTTCGCTCTGGTCAACGGCCTGGTCTCGCTCAGTGCCCGGTCGGCCCGGGACGTGGACGACCTCGCCATCGCATTGTCCCAGCGGATCATGGCCCTGTCGCGCGCCCATGAATTGACCATGCCCGACCTGTCCCATGCCCTGCCCGCGCCGTCGCAGACCTCGCTGCACGCCCTGCTCCTGGCGATCGTGGCCCCGCTGGACAATGACGAAGGCAGCCGCATCGCGATCTCCGGGCCGGATATCGCACTGCCCGGCGGGGTACTGACCTCCCTGGCGCTGCTGCTGCATGAATTCACGACGAATGCCGCGAAATACGGCGCCCTGTCCTGCCCGGACGGCCGGCTGGACGTCGCCATCGCCCGGACGGGCGACATGATGGAACTGACCTGGACCGAAACCGGCGGCCCGCCCGTCACGCCGCCGGCGCCCGAGGTCGGATTCGGCAGCCGGCTGGAACGGGCCACGGTCCAGGGCGCGCTGCAGGGACAGGTGCATCGCGAATGGCTGCCGGCCGGCGTCGTCATCACGCTGTGCATCCCGCTGGCGCGCCTGGCGCCCTGACCTCCCGCCACGTCCTCTCTTTCATGTGAGGGAACGGGCCCGCCTCCCCCGCGCTGGCTTCAGACAGGGCGGGACCGCACGCGGGCGACGACCGCGCACGCCGGTCGGCTCCGGCCGCAGAAGGGGCACGGCATGCGCCCCTTCCTCCCTGACGATTCACGGCACTCCCCCCTGGCACACCCGGCAGACGGAGAACGACGATGACCGACAATCCCCTCGACATGTCCCCGACCCGCGACGCCCGCATCCGCGCCCGGGCCCGCCTGCTCTGGCAGGAAGACGGATGCCCCGACGGCGGCGACACCGCCTATCTGGAGGCCGCCCGCGCCCTGATCGGCATCGCGGACAGCGCCGGTGCCGGACAGATCCGCCCGTCCGACGAACAGGACGGGGTGGAAGATGCCTTCCTGCAGGACAATCTGGGCGAATTTCCCGGCCGGCTGACCGACCAGGGCGACGACCGCCTGGTGCCTTTCCCCACCCGTCGCCAGGCGCATATGGCCGCGAGGGATGAGGGCGGCATCATGGGCGAACTGGACGGAAGGACGATCGCGATCCTGGCCACCGACGGCGTCGAGGAGGTGGAACTGACCGAACCCGTCAAGGCTCTGCGCGACGCGGGCGCCCGCACGGTGCTGGTGGCGCTGCATTCCGGCCAGATCCAGGCCATGAAAGCCGATGTCACGCCAACCAGGCGGTATGACGTCGACCTGCCGGTCGCCCAGGCGGCGGCGGTGGAATTCGACGGCCTGGTGCTGCCCGGCGGCACAACCAGCCCCGATCACCTGCGGATGGATGACGACGCCGTACGGTTCGTGCGGGAATTCGTGCAGGCCGGCAAGCCCATCGCGGCGATCTGCCATGGCCCCTGGACCCTGATCGACGCCGGCGGCGTGAACGGCCACACCATGACCTCGTGGCGGTCGCTGCGCGCCGACCTGACCAATGCCGGCGCCCATTGGGTCGATGAATCGGTCGTGACCGACGGGATGCTGGTCACTTCGCGCAATCCCGGCGACCTGAAGCTGTTCTGCCCGGCCATCGTCACCCTCTTCGCCGGCGCGGCGGCGCACCCCGCCTGACCCGGCCCCGCGGCGCGAGGACCGTTCCCATGACCGCCCGAAGGACACACCCCGCGCGGCGCCGGCGATGGTCCGCCGACGTCACGCGGCACAGCGACGCACTGGACCTCGAACCCGGCGTCTTCGCCAGCGACGACCCGCACCAGATCGCCGAATCCCTGAAGCGCTCGGCCGAGGCCAGCACGCGGCGCAAATCCTCCCCGTTCCGTTCGGCGATGTCGATGCTGGTGTTCTACACCAACCGCGCGGGCCGGCATCTGTCCCAGGCGCGGCTGCAGACCCTGGATCGCGCGAAGACGGAACTGCGCCGCCTGTTCGGCCGCCCCGGCTGACCTACGCTTCTTCCCGTCGATGGCAGCCCTTCGGCAGGCAGCCTGGACGCGGCGGAAAGCTGCCGCCGGCACGGTAAAGAAGCGATAGCCGGCGAAGGGCGGACGCCAATCCTTCACGCACGCGGACCAGCGGGCCATCGGTGCTTCCGCCGCCGGGTGATCTGCCGGGCCGTGTCGGCAGGATGACCGACGCCGAAGGTGCATAAGGCGCATGCGGTCCATCTGGCGGCAATCCGGCGGATGCGGGATACTTCACGTCCACCGCCGGATCCCCCAGGCGGTGTCCTGACGCGAAGGCAGGACCGTTCGCGGCACCATCGACGCCGATTTTCAAGGATCGCTCAACCGGACGGGGTCACGCGCCACGCCACCCCATCCGACGATCCTCCCTAGCCCGCCTTCTTCGGCCGGGTCGCAGCCCCGCCCAGCGCCCCGCCCTTGCGGGACGATTCGTGGGAGACCGGATGCCCCCGCCCCGACCCGCTCTTCTTGCCGCCGCCGGTTTCCTTGTTCACCGTGGCCCAGGCCCGGCGCTCGGCCTCCTGCTCATCGACGCCACGCTGCTCGTAGCCGGCCTCGATATGCTCCGCCTGTCGCTTCTGCTTGTCGGTGTAGGATGATTTGTCTCCGCGCGGCATGACACATGCTCCCTTGCGATTGATATCGCCGGTCAGACGGCGTGAACCCGGCTTTCACGCTCCCAGAACCGCAGGGCGCGGCAGGCCGTGACGAATCCCGCGACATCGCCGGCTTTCGCCAGCGGCAGGATCCCCCCGTCCATGTCCTGCGTCCGGATCCCCGCGCGCTTCATCAAGGGCTGGGCGGCGGCGGCATAGCCGATGAATTTCGCATGGGCGAAGGCATCCGCGACGAAATCGCGGGCCGTCGCTTCCTCGCACAGCACTGCCGTTCCCTCGGCGGACGGCAGCAGGATCACCGCGTCATACAGTACCGAGGGGGCACCCTTGATCTTCTGTCCGGCGGGGATGCGGACGCCGGCGCTCGTCACCACGCCACCGACCTGCGGCGCGACCAGTTCGACATTCGCCCCTTCGTCATCCGCCGCCTTCATGACGGCGTCCAGCAGGGCGGCATCGACGCCATCCGTTACCAGCACACCGAATTTACGGCCGGCGAAATCGGCCGGCCCGTTCTTCAGGATGCTCAGCGCGGGCGATGGCGGCAGGCCGTCCAGCACCGGACGCGCCGGGGCCGGGGCCTCGGGCAGGCCGTCCAGGCCCAGGCCTTCTGCGACGGCGGTGGCCAGTTCCAGGTCGACATGGACCAGATGCCCCACCATCCGCTGCCGGATGGCCAGGGTTTCCACCTTGCTCAGCTCAAAGGTGAAGGCCTGCTGGATATGGACCTGCTCCGTCGCCGTCTGGCTGAGGTAGAACTGCCGGGCCTGGCTGTAATGATCGGCGAACAGCTCGGACCGTACCCGCGTCTTCACGCCGTCCTCGTGCGCCGGGAACGACGTGAACCCCCGGGCCGCGTCCTCGCGCGGGCCGCCCTGCGCGCCGCCCCAGGAATTGGGTTCGTAATTGGCCCGGCCCTTCGGGTTGTGCATCGCCATGTGCCCGTCCTGCTGGAAATGATGAAACGGGCATTTGGGCGCGTTGATCGGAATATGCGTGAAATTCGGACCGCCCAGCCGCTTGACCTGGGTGTCGAGATAGGAAAAGTTCCGTCCCTGCAACAGCGGATCGTTGGTGAAATCCACGCCGGGCACGATATTCTGCGTGCAGAACGCAACCTGTTCGGTCTCGGCGAAGAAATTGTCGACCACGCGATCCAGCACCAGGCGTCCGACACGACGCACCGGGACCAGTTCCTCGGGGATCAGCTTGGTGGGGTCCAGCACGTCGAAATCGAAACTGTCGGCGAAATCGTCGTCGAACAGCTGGACGCCCAGTTCCCATTCCGGAAAACTTCCGGCCCCGATCGCGTCCCACAGGTCCCGGCGATGGAAATCCGGGTCCGCGCCATTGATCTTCACCGCCTCGTTCCAGACCACCGACTGCAGGCCCATCTTCGGCTTCCAGTGGAATTTGACGAAAGTCGACCGGCCGGCCGCGTTCACCAGGCGGAAGGTATGGACGCCGAATCCCTCCATGAAACGGAACGACCGGGGCAGCGCGCGGTCCGACATCACCCAGAGCGCCATGTTGACGCTTTCCGGCGACAGGGAAATGAAATCCCAGAAATTGTCATGCGCCGACTGCGCCTGCGGAAAGTCCCGGTCGGGTTCCGGCTTCACCGAATGGATGACATCGGGAAACTTGATGGCGTCCTGGATGAAGAAGACCGGGATATTGTTGCCGACAATGTCCCAGTTGCCTTCCTTCGTGTATAATTTGACCGCGAACCCCCGCACGTCGCGTGCCAGGTCGAACGATCCCTTGCTGCCGGCGACGGTGGAAAACCGCACGAAGGCCGGCACCCGCTCGCCGGGCCGCTGCAGGACATCGGCCCGCGTCACGTCGGACAGCGAATCCGTCAGTTCGAAGAACCCGTGGGCGCCGTACCCGCGCGCATGGACCACCCGTTCGGGGATGCGTTCGTGGTCGAAATGGAAAATCTTTTCGCGAAAATGAAAATCTTCCAGAAGAACCGGCCCGCGCGCCCCGGCCTTCAGGGAATTCTGGTCGTCCGCGACCGGCGCGCCCTGCTGGGTCGTCAGGATCGGAACGTCGCCACCGGCCCCCTGGTGGGTTTCCCCCCCCGTGCCACGCGTGATGCGTTCGGTCCCGATGGTGGCGCGCGTACGGGCGTTATCCGGTGTTTTCGCAGTCATGAACGGTTCTCCGGTTCGATCGGGCTGGCGGGGCGGAATCGGCCCCTTGATGCCTCATGACTCGGGAACAACGTGACGCAGGGACATGGGTTGCCCTGTCGCGGGCGCCATGCTGCCTCTTCCGTCACGCATGTGTGACCTCAATCGTTTTTCCGGAACCATGGTATCCGGGCCCGGTTCGGTTACGCGAAACGTGCATCGACCGGCCATTCCCGGCCGGACCGCTCCGTTTCCGACAGAGGAGACCCGCAATGTTCCGTTCCCACCCCGTCGCCAGGCTGATCCTCGCAGGGCTCCTCGCGGGAGGCGCAACCGGCGCCCTGCAGCCCGCGTCCGCGCAGACCTCCGACACGTCGCCCCCCGCTGGCGCCACGCCCTCCGCTCCCTCGCCCGCCCCATCGCCCGGGCCTGGCGCCAACCGGTCGACCGTGCAGCCGTCGGAACGGCTGCCGACCTGGCCCAACCAGAAGCGCGAACAGGTCTCCCCTACGCCGGCATCGCCGGGCACCAGTCGTCAATCGCTGTCCGCCGAGCAGGCGAAGCGACAGGCCCACCACACGATCCCGGGCACGAACACCGTTCCCGGTACGACGGGGCAGCCACGCAGCACCACGCCGCCCCAGCCGTAACGCCGGGCGACTACGGACACGACGACGGCGCCTACCCGGACCATGCCGGGCGGGCGCCGTTCGCCGGCCGGTTCAGGCGGCCATGTGGGTCAGCCGTTCCTCGGAAATGGTCGACAATTTCTTGTCCGCGCTCTTTTCTTCCTCCAGCGTTTCATGGAGGAGGGCCGCGCAATCCGGATGGCCGAGTTCCTTGGCCCAGGCGATCAGCGTCCCATATCGCGTGATCTCGTAATGCTCGACCGCCTGCGCGGACGAGGCGATCGCCGCGTCGAGGACGCTCTTGTCGTCGACCTCGTCGGAAATCTCGTCAGCTTCGTCGAGGATGCCGTCGATCGCCGGACATTTGACGGTCGAGAGCGCGACGCCGTGCATCTGGAACACCTGTTCCAGGCGCGCGATATGCGTGCGTGTCTGCTCCAGATGATCCCGCAGACAATCCTTGAGCTCCATTGACGACGCCTTGTCGATCATCGCCGGCATGGTGCTCGCAATTCTCCTTTCGGCATAAAGGATGTCCTTCAGCTGGTGTACGAACAGATCGTTCATCGAGTGGATATCCCGCGTGAAGAGTCCCATGATCTTTCCTCCTGACTGGCCGGACGTCCGGAACGCAATGCCGTTCGCCCCAGGCATGCCGCATGCCCTGGCGGAAAAATCATCATGTAGACACATGATGTAAAGCCCTTTTGACGAACACGTGAAATACGAAACCATGCGATTTTTCGACCCTTTTCCGGCCATGCCGGATAACCGACCGTTTCAAATGAATAATTTTTATTTTCCCTTGTTATATCATTTGTTTCACGAATTTTGTCATGTCCGTGGATTTGAGAAAAACGGGCGACATATTGAAATGCCGATCACGCGCCCGACTCCCTCCCCTCTGGGAGAGCATGCGTCCTGATGATAATAATGCGAAGTATTTCGATCATGACTCGTCTTTTCCAATATTTATCCGACGACCCGGCCACCCGGGTGGCCGAACGCGGCCATGGCACGGGCAAGACGCAGCATCATCCCCGCAAATTCGTCCAGGACCGGAAAAAGGCGGCGGCCGGGCGCAACGGCGGCCATCACTGACGCCATGCCCATAGGCCGGGGGGCCGGTGGCGCCCGCTCCCCGGATGCAGATACCCTCTCTATCCTTCGGTCGGCGCTACCTGGCCGTCCCGCTGGGCCTCGGTGACCAGGCGGATAACCTCCTCGTCCTCGACCTGGGCGAAATCGCGATAATACGCGCCGACGGCATAAAGCGGGCGCGGCTGCATCAGGCAGACGATGTCGTCACACTCGGCGGCGAGGGCCGCAATGCTGTCGGGCGGCGCCACCGGCACCGCCAGGATCAGGCGCGCCGGCCGCGCCCCGCGTACGGCCTGCAACGCCGCCCGCATGGTGCCCCCGGTCGCGATTCCGTCGTCGACGACGATCACGGTCCGCTCCGCCAGGGGCATCGGCGGCCGTCCTTTCAGGTACAGCCGGCGCTGCCGTGCGATTTCCCCAAGCTGGCGCTGCACGATGTCGCGGATCGCCCGGGTCCCGACCCCGAATTCCCCCACCAGCACCCGGTCCAGCACGATATGCGGCGCGGCGCCGTCCACAACCGCCCCCAGGCCGTACTCCTCATGCCCCGGCAGGCCGATCTTGCGCACGAACAGCAGGTCCATGTCGGTGTGCAGCGCCCGCGCGACCTCGAACGCTACCGGAACGCCGCCTCGCGGCAGCGCCAGGACAAGGGGGCGAGACGCGGCATAGGGCAGAAGGGCGGCGGCCAGCGCACGCCCGGCCTCCTGCCTGTCGCGAAACGGTTCCCGGCGGTCGGACATCGTCCTGTGGTCCCTCCTTCGCCTGCCCCGGGGTTACAGGCCGAACGGCCAGGTTTCCGGGGCGCCGTGCGGATGCGCGTGTCCCAGCGGCGTGACGGCCCGCGTTTCCTCGAACCAGACCCAGGCATCGAACTGCTCGGCCAGCGATGCCTCGAAATAATGGCTCGCCAGCTCGGTTTCGGGGCGATAGATCACGCCGATCGCCCGCTCGCGCAGCGGCCCGCGCAGATGCGCCCGCAACGGCGCCCGGCTGTCCCGCCAGTCCGTCAGGCTGCGCGGATGGCCCGCCCGGGCGAAGGCGTGTTCATAGCTGTCGAACCGCGCCGGGCGCACGTTCTTCACCTCCATGTCCCCGTCCCAGTCGCTGGCGGCCGCGACGGTGCCCCGGTCGGTGCCGAAGCCGATCAGCACGGCCTCGTCGCCATGGGCCATGCGGCACAATTCGCCGATGTTGAACTGGCCTTCCCACCCCATCGCAGTCGCGGCGGCATTGCCGACATGCGAATTATGCGCCCAGATCACGGCCTTCGCCGCATCGCCCCGATGGGCCAGCAGCGCCTGGATGGTCCCGAACATGTGCCGGTCCCGCAGGTTCCAGCTTTCGGTCGCGCCGCGATACATGACCCGGTAATACAGTTCGGCGGCACGGACGATGCGCGCGTTCTGCACCGCGTCGAACCAGGCCTCGCCATCGTGGTGCAGGTAGCGCAGGCGATGGATCAGCAGGTCGCGCAGCTGCGCCACCACCGCGTCCTCGCAACTGTCCTGCCCCCGCCCGATCACCGCCCGCCCATACCGGGCCGGATCGTCCTGCCATGGCGTCAGGCGCGCATAGCGCCGCCGGGCGAACGCCGCCGCGTCGGGATCGACATGGTCGAGATAGGCCAGAACGGCATGGATCGATTCACCCAGGCTGTACAGGTCGAGCCCGTGAAACGACACGCGCTCGGCCTCCGCCCGGGTTTCGTTGTGACGACGTAGCCAGTGCACGAAGGCGGCCACATCCTCGTTGCGCCACATCCAGGTCGGAAACCGGGTGAAGGCCGGTCCGCGCCACGGACGGGGCGCCCGATGCCGGGCATAATCGTCGATCCGCGCGCCGTCGGGCCAGTCGGCCTCGACCGCGACGATGGTGAAGCCATGATGTTCGACCAGCCGCCGGGTGATGGCGGCGCGCGCGCGGTAGAATTCCGACGTGCCGTGCGTCGCCTCGCCCAGCAGGACGACCCGGGCATCGCCGAAGCGATCGAAGGCCGCGCCGAACGCCTCGGCGTGATCCAGGCCCGGCAAGGGTTCGCCATGGTCGCGCAACGCCTCGACCAGGCCCGCGGAACCGTCAGGACGGGCCCCGCTCCGAACGGATATATCGGCCATAACAGGCCCCTTTCCCCCGTCGCATATCGGGGTACATGCAGCGCCCCATGACGGTGGGCACGCGCCGGCCGGAATGCAGGGGCACCGGCCATCACGAAGCGCGGAGCGACAGGGGGCCGCCCCTCTTATCAACACAAAGTGAGAGTCCGATTGGAAGACATGTTTTGTCTTGCTATTTCCAGAACCGGCCATTTATCAATATAAAGTATTTTTTTATATTTGTTAACGCCGATATTTAAAAACTTCCCTCTTTATTTTTCTACTTATTACTTACTTTCATTCAATACAGAATACTTTCATCTCGCGCATTCAAGAAAAACGAAGCCGACATGTCGGTTTTCGCCCAAAATTCCTGTCTTCTCCAAATTTGAATGACCCGCAACCGGGAGTCCGAAATATGAATAAGGAGTTCTCCGCAATAACAGGAGACGATACGACACCGGCATTATCCATCATCCCATCGCCCGACGATTCACCCATCCTGTCACCCATCCTGACCGCGAACCCCCATATCGATCCGCTCGCGGCGATCGCGCCCCGGACCGCGTTTCCGTCGCTGGCGGACGATGTTCTGGCCCGCATCGCCGACGACATGAACCGGCAGGGGTTCGGCGTCGCGACCGATTGCATCCATCCCGACGACCTGTCCGCGCTCCGCCGCTTCATCGAACAGGCGGTCGCGGCGGCCGGCGGCGAGTATGTGGCCTTCACCGGCCACGACAGCATCCGGGGCACCTTCCTCGAAACCCTGGCCCTCTCCCCCGAATTCATGCAGGCCTGCAGGACGATCTACCGGCACGGCACCGGCAGGACCCCGCCGACGGTGCCGTTCTACCAGGTCCTGCGGTGCCTTTCCGGAAAGACCGGTGAAAGGCACGCCTTTTTCTTTCATTACGATTCCTACGTCATCACCGCCCTGGTTCCGGTCATCATGCCGACCGAAGGCAAGCGCGGCGACCTGATGATGCTGCCCAATACCCGCCGGATCAGGACGACCTATTTCCGCAACCTGGTCGACAAGATCCTGCTCGACAACAAGGTGACGCAGGTCGCGCTGAGGCGGCTGATCTCCTGGGGGTACCTGCGCCCGACCCGGGTGCGCATGCGTCCGGGGAACGTCTATTTCTTCTGGGGCTACCGGTCCGTGCACGCAAACGAACCGTGCGATCACGACAAGACCCGGGCAACGGCCCTGTTTCATTACGCCAATCCCCATGCCGGCAGCCGCCTGCGCGGCGTGGCGCGCGGCACGCCGGCGCCGTAACCCGCACCGGCACGCGGAACCATGCGCATTGCCCATTTCCAGGGGAACGGAATGCCGGCGCCCGGCATGGCGACCGCCAATTCCACGGGTACGCACCGCCAGCCGTCTTTCCGGCGCCCGCGCCCTGCCCGCCTGAACATGGCGCGACGATTGATCGCGGCACTCCTGGCGGCGGCCCCCGCCCCCGCAGCCGCGGCGGTGCCGGAGGCCGCCCCGGGCGCCGCCTACGGCCCGGAACTGGAGGGATTTTCCTATCCCTACCCCGTCGCCTCGTACCGCTTCCCGTCGCAGCGCCAGACCCTGCGCATGGCCTATATGGACGTCCGGCCCGACCGGCCGAACGGGCGTGTCGCGGTCCTGCTGCACGGCAAGAATTTCTGCGCCGCGACGTGGGAGGCAACGATCGGGGTCCTGTCGCGCTACGGCTACCGCGTCATCGTTCCCGACCAGATCGGCTTCTGCAAATCCAGCAAGCCGGCCGCCTACCAGTTCAGCTTCCAGCAGCTGGCGCGGAACACGCACGACCTGCTGGACAGCCTGGGCATCCGGCAGGCGACCCTGATCGGCCATTCGACCGGCGGCATGCTCGCCATCCGCTACGCGCTGATGTACCCGGCCGCGACGCATCAACTGGTCCTGGTGGACCCGATCGGGCTGGAGGACTGGAAGGCCCGCGGCGTTCCCTCGCGCAGCGTGGACCAGTGGTATGCACATGAACTGCGGACCAGCGCCGACAGCATCCGGCAATACGAAATCCAGACCTACTATGCCGGCCAATGGCGGGACGGGTATGAAAAATGGGTCCAGATGCTGGCCGGCCTGTATCGCGGCCCAGGCAGGGCAGCCGTGGCCTGGGATTCGGCCCTGCTCTACGACATGATCTACACGCAGCCGGTCGTGTACGAACTGGGCGCGCTACGGGTGCCGACCGTCCTGATGATCGGCGACAAGGACAGGACGGCGATCGGAAAGGACGCCGCCCCGCCCGATGTCCGCGCACAGATCGGCAATTATCCCGCCCTGGGCCACGCGGCGGCGCAGGCTATCCCGCACGCGACGCTGGTGGAATTTCCGGACCTGGGACATTCCCCGCAGCTTCAGGACCCCTCCTCCTTCCATGATGCGCTGCTGAAGGCGCTGGACAACGCCCCGTCCCCCGCACCGTGACACGCGCCCCCGGTCACGCCGCATAGGCGTAGGCTCCGCCCCGCTCCACCGCCCGCCGATAGGCCGGGCGGGCGTGGATGCGCTCCAGGAAGGCAGGAAGGACAGGACCGGCGTCGCCTGTTCCGGCCCGGACGGCCGCGGTTTCCACCGGAAAGCTCATCTGGATGTCCGCGGCGGTGAAGGCGTCGCCGGCAAACCAGGCCCGTGTCGACAGTTCGCGGGTCCAATACTCCATATGAAGCCGGAGCTGCGGCCCCAGAAAGCGCGCCTGCACGGCCCCTGCGATGATCCTGACGACCGGCCGCAGAAAAAACGGCGCCTGGCTCGGCAGCATGTCGAAAACCCCCTTCATCAGCAGCAGGGGCATGGCCGACCCTTCGGCATAATGCAGCCAGTAGGTATAACGCAGCCGATCCGCCGTGCCGGCCGGCGGGATCAACCGTCCCTTCCCGTATGTTTCGATAATATACGTGATAATGGCACCAGATTCCGCGATGACCGTGTTGCCGTCGACCACGACCGGCGACTTGCCCAGCGGATGGATCGCACGCAGCGCCTGCGGCGCCTGCATCGTCTTCGGATCGCGCTGGTAGAACCGGATGTCGTAGGGCAGACCCAACTCCTCCAGCAGCCAGAGCACACGCTGCGAACGGGAATTATTCAGGTGATGCACGATGATCATCGATCGATCCTCCTGCCTCAAGACCCGGCGCCGGCATCGGCATAACGGGGACCGCGCATCCGGGTTGCCGCACCGCGCGGCCGGTCCGGAGCGGCGTAACAGAACCTTGTGCGCGCCGGTCGTCAACTTGCGCGGGTGAAACCCGTTCAGATCGTATCGTCAACCCACCAGACCTGATTGACCGGTAGATATTATGCAGATCACACATCATCGGCACACGCACGATGACGATGTGCCATTCGACCTCTGGCTGCGGCGAGAACTCCACGTCCTGTTCGACGCGGTCGCCCACGAACCCGTCCCGCCCGACCTTCTCCGCCTGGTCGAGCAGGGATCCGATGACCGGTGCCTGCAGGAACCATGCCGGTCCTGTTGACGGCGAACGGTCCGAAGAACCGCACGTCCCCGGCCGTCCATGAGCACGCGATCAGATGGAATGGAATGCATCGCGTGCCCTTGTTCCACAGGGGTACGCGCTTCCCTGCACTCCTTCACGCATTCAGGGCTTCCCGCTGCCGCGTCCTTTCCGCTCGACATGTCTCCGCCGTGTCCGCACTCCATCGATCCTCGACGCCAGCGTCCGAAGGGCTGCGGCCATGCTGCCGACAATGGTCGCCAGCAGCCTGACCCGCCGCTCCGCATCCTGCGGGCTGTATTTTTCGAGGGAGGTCACGATCTCGTCCAGCGTCCGCTCGACGGCGGCAAGGCGTCTTTCCAGGTCGGCGATCATGCTGTTTTCCAAGTCCACCATGCCCCCGAACGACGCCGGATCGTGACCGGCCAGTCCGGCGTCCTTACCCCGCACCGCCGGGCCGCCCGGCACCGGCCGCGATCCTGGTCTGGCGTTCGATCCATTTCTGCGCGTTGATCTTTCGCACCGGATCGAGCCTGCGATAGAGCATCACAAGGTCATGCTCGTCCGGCGACAGGACGGCCTCGATCTTCTCGTCGGCCATGCCCGTCAGCAGCGCCTCGGCGTCCACGCCAAGGATCCGCGCCAATTCGGCAAGATGTTTCTGGGCACCCCCCTCGCGCCCGGTTTCCCAGAATGCGATGGCCGAGCGCGACAGGCCCAGCCCGTCGGCCAGTTGCTGCTGGCTGAGCCCCGCGATTTTCCGAAGGATCCGGATCCGCTTGCCCAGTTCGGCGCTGGGGGAAGCCTTCCGGCCGGCCTCCGGATCGATACCCTGCAACCGGGCCTTCGCCTGCCGGACCCATTGCCGGAAACCGCCCTGGCTGACCCGCGACGGCGGTGATCCCGGCCCTTCGCCCGGGTCCCGATACAGCACGCCGTCGCGCAGCACGTCGACGACGACGCGCGACGGGCTGCCACGACCGGTGGGTGTCCAGATCTGGCCGGGCTGGAGGACGACGGCGTACTGCATGGCCAGGGCGACGTCCGGAAACCGGCCCTGGCCGGCGGGCCGCCCCCCGAACGCCTGTCAGCCCGCGGCTCAGCCGTGCCGGGCGCTGGCCAGGCCCTCGTCGTCGCGCACCACATACGGACCCGCCGCAAGGATCTTCACCGCCAGCAGCCCGATCGTGCTGGGCCGGCGCGCGCCCAGCGGCAGAAGCGCATTGCCGTCCGTCCAGCGGCAGGACGCACTGTCCGGCACGTGCCATCCGGCAAAGTCCCCGGCCGTCAGGTGATCATCGATCCGACGGGTGACATCGGCGTCGAACAGGGTGACCTCCCCCACCAGCACCCCGAGTTCTCGCCGATCGTCGAGGAACGGTCCCACGACGTCCGACGGCCTGCCGGCCCGCGAGACGATGCGGACCTGCGCGATTTCGGACGGGATCATGAACACGGCATGGCCATTGGCCTCGCGCGCCTGGCGGATAATCCGGCCGGTTTCCGTCACCAGATGCAACCCGGCATCCTGCGTCGTCTCCGGCGCGGCCGTCACGCGGGGCAGGCCCAGGGATACGGCACGGTCCTCGATCCGGCGGAACAGGGGCTCCACCACCTCCCGCGCCACGCAGAGCGGCGCTGCCGCGTCATCCGCCCAGGTCTTGCGCGGGCCGAACGGGCCGACAACCACGCTCCCCTCCTGGACCGGGCGAAAGGACTGGCGGTTTCCAGTCGCGAGGTAGCTTTCGGTTAGCAGGCCATCGGCCGTGACGACCGAATGCTCCTCCGTCTCGATATGGTAGACATCGAAACTGCTCAGGGATGTCTCGACAATGATCGACCGCCCGTTCACCAGCATGCGGGCCGGGATCATCCGGCCATCGACATACAGGCAATGTTCCGGTGTCACCAGCAGATCCTTGACCGGCATGCCCTCGGCGAAGGCATCCTTGCGGATCCGCACCGGATATTCGTCCCGGCCGGCGGCCGTCACACGCTGCATGCCGACCCAGATGATGGTGCGCACGACGTCGCGCCCCTCGACATGGGCCAGAACCGCATCGCCGATCCGCATGTCCTCGACGGCGCATGTCCCGTCCGGCGTGGCGATCAGCGTGCCCGGCAGGAAGCAGGTAATGATGCCGTTGGCACCATCGGACTGGGTGAAACTCTTCGAATAGCTCGTGATGTTCCCGAACAATCCTTTATGGGCCGTTCCTGTTCCCTTCAGGTTGAACGGATCTCCCTGCAGCGTAATGGTCCGTCCCGCACCCAGAAGGCCGAGCAGGCTGACACCATCGCCGATCGTGGTCGTGTTGGTCGCGACATCATAGGACGCGGAAATACTCGTCAGGGGAACGACCTGACCGAGCACATTGACGGTGGGTGGGAAATCCATCACGAAATTGGCGGGAATCGTGGTGGTCGGGTTTCCATTCGCATCCACGAAATCCACCGGCACATTCAGGACCCCCAGCGAAAGCCCGGTCGGATCGACCTTGATCTCGCCGCCGGCAGGCCCGACGGTCACGGTGCTCAGCGCCCCCACCCCGATCACATTGCCTTCGAGCTCCAGGATACCGCCATCGACGGTCAGGCTGGTCGCGGCCCCGACCCCGATCAGGCCGCCACCGACCTGCGCCGTGGCGCCGTTTTCGACGGTAACCGACGACAGCGCATTGATGCCGGTCAGGTTCGTCAGATTGACGACGACAGGATCCCCCGCGGGCGTTTCAGAATTTTTCGTGACGAGGATGGCACTGATCGCGTTCAGCCCGACCACGCCCGACAGGTCGCCGGAGCTGTATACGGTCGCCGTGCCGGCGTTAATGGAGACCAAAGCCGTCATGGACTTCCTCCTCGGATTCTGGGGATCTCTGCAATGACAGAAAAATACAAACAACAATCTGAGTCAAATAATTAAAGCCGAATGTTCCAAGTATTTAACTGACAAAATTTAATTACATGACGAAATACTTAATCATATATTTACCTTTCCATGATCGGGACATCATCGACCGATCGCGGTGGCAAAACCCCTCGTGGGGCCGGTGCCCTTTATCAGAGATCAGATCTTATGGAGAGGGCGACGGGCGCGGATCGGCCGGCGACACCAGCGCCGGATTGCCGCCTGGGGGCAGCCGTCGCCCTGCGTCGCCGCTCCGCCAGGACGGCATCGCACTCCACGAAAGGCAATGAAGGCGAGCGCCGGGGGGCGCAAGCAGCCATGCGCCGTTTCGATCCCCCGCCGCACGCCTCCCCTTTTGCTGCGGCGAAGACGCCGAGGAAGGCCGCAGCATGGCGGTCAGATGGGCGGACAGGCGCCCTCACCGGGCCTCATCCGGATGCCCGCGATGCCGGGGCAATCCTCGATTGAGGGAACGGCCCCGTGGGGTCCGGGGCCGCCCCATGCGGCTCAGGGCAGGTCTTCGTCCCGGTCGCGGACCCAGGCATCCAGATCCAGGAACGCCTCGACCATGCGCTCCACCGCCACGGCGCGGGTCGGCACGTCCGGCTGCCGGGTCCGCCAGGAATCGACCAGTTCCAGGACGGGTTCCCCCAGGCTGAAGCTGGCTGTCTCGGTCTCGGCGGGGGCGTGGTCGGGGCGGGCGGTCAGGGCCGAATGCAGGCCCGAAACCTGCGCACGCAGCGCGGTCAGGTGCGACAGGATCTCGATGGAGGTCAGATCAGGCATGGCCATATTCTCCGGAACCGCAGGGCATCGCGGACAATCCGCTCTTCAGCCCCTATCGCCCTGCGATGCGAATGGTTCCACCAGCCGGCCGGCAGCCCCTGCCCCCACCCGGACCGGGATGCGGTCTATGGCCCGTCGAGCGCCAGCCGCCCGATCGCGGGGTCGTCGGTGAAGAACCCGTCCAGTCCCAGGTCCAGATACCGCCTGATCTCGGCGATCGCGCCGGCCGGGTTGCGGGCGTTCTCTCCGGCGTCGTTGCGCAATTGCCGGGGCAGGAAACGATTTTCCGGCCGGCAGGTATAGGAATGGACCAGCAGGCCCGCCCGATGCGCGTCCGCGACCAGTGTCGAGGGCGCCTGCCACGCGCCGGTGTCGTCGCGCGGGATCAGGTCGGTATTGGACGGCCCGATGACATCGGCATAGGTCCTGACCTCGCGCAGCCCGGCGGGCGTCATCAGGTCGCCGAAACGCGTCCGGCTGCCCTGCGCCGCAAGGTCGGGCGGAACCTCCTGCCGTTCGCCCATCAGCAGCATCAGCCGCGCCTGCGGATTGACCGCCTGGACCCGCCCGCGCAGCGTGCGCAAATTCGTGGTCTCGAACGACTGGACCTCCAGCGGCGCGAAGCGCGTGTAGTCATGGGCGGCGATCACGCGCAGGAATGTTTCCTCGGGCGTATGGCCCAGCGCGTGGAAATGGGTCGAATTCTTGATTTCCGGAATCAGGCCGACCACCCGGCCGCGCGCCGCGGATTCGGCCGCGACGAAATCGATGATTTCCTCGAACGTCGGGATATCGAAATGCCCGTCATAGCGCGTGTTCTGCGGCCGGACATCCGGCAGGCGTTCGCGCGCCCGCAGGGTCTTGAGCTCCGCCAGCGTGAAATCGGTGGTGAACCACCCGGTCTCGCGCGTGCCGTCGATGACCAGCGTGCGGCGGCGCGCGGCGAATTCGGGACGGTCCGCGACGTCGGTGGTGCCGGCGATGTTGCTTTCATGACGCGCGACCAGCACCCCGTCGCGGGTCGGCACCAGGTCGGGCTCGACATAGTCGGCGCCGTCGGCGATCGCCTTGGCATAGGACGCCAGGGTATGTTCCGGCCGCAGCGCCGACGCGCCGCGATGACCGAAGACCAGCGGCCGCGGCGCCAGCGACGCGGCGGCCCACGCCCGGGTCGCCCGCATTGCCGTCCCGGCGGCGCCCGCCGCGCCGATGGCCCCTAGAATATGCCTGCGTGTCAGCATCGATCCGCCCTTGGAACGTCGCGCCAGGCGTGTGGATGACCATGCGCCGCGCGATCGGAAAGGCGGCATACTGTCCCGAAGCCCGGCCGATGTTCAAGGCACCCCCCGGCGATCATTGACCAGGCTGGTGGCGCTGCCGACGATCGCAATCGCCAGCAGGCGGTCGAAAAACGCGGCTGCTTGAACTCCTCGAACGCCTTCCGGCCGGGGACGCCCCCGGGAACCCGCCACCCTCTTTGGAACGAGCACGTGTTTTCCACGATGTTCGCAAATCGTCATTCCTGCGGCATGATGTTCCACAACGCCCTGTCCACCCCGCCACCGACAGGGCGCCGGCACCGTGGATCGATGCCGTTCTGCACCTGCGGGCGGCGTCCCCCGCGCCGGACGATGCGGCGCCGTTCTGGACAGGGCGGGACGTTCCCGGTCATATGCCGCCAAGAGAATGGGCCCACCCGGGACGGAAGGCGGATTTCGACGATGATGACGACATGCGGGATCCGCACCGGCGACCGGCCGGCCCCCGCCGCGCCCGCGCGGACGCCCCGATGAAGATCCTGTTCGCCTTCGAAAACCCGCTGCCCAGCACCGAGGCCGATGCCGAAGTCTTCGTGACCACCGCGCGCTACCTGGCGCGGCAGGCGTCGCGCGCGTGGCTGCATGTCCCGATGCGCGACGCGGCCGGATGCCAGGCGGTGGCCCGGACGACCGGCCTGTCGCTGCTGCGCGCCTGGGCGCCGGTCCGGCCCGCGCCGGCGCGGCACCTGTTCTGCGGCCTGACCCTGGTCTGGCGCCGGGCCTTCCGCCAGGCCGATTTCATCTACACCCGCAACCTGTGGATCGCATGGATGGCGATCCTGTTCCGCCAGCGGGTGGTATTCGACCATTACCGCCCGTGGGCCGAACAGATCCCGCCCCTGCGGCGCTGGCTGCATCGCCTGATGTGCAATCCGCGCTTCCTGCTGAACATCTGCCATTCCGACTATACCCGGCGGACCTATCTGGACCTGGGCATCCCGGCGGACAAGCTGCGCTGCATCCGCAACGGCTTCGAGCCCGGCCGCCTTCAGGCCCCGATCCCGGCGCAGGACGCCCGGCGCGAAGTAGGCCTCCCCGCCGACCGCAAGATCGTGGTCTATACCGGCCGGGTCAATCACAAGAAGGGCCTGCCGCTGGTGATCGAGGCCGCGAAGGCCCTGCCCGACCTGCTGTTCGTGCTGGTCGGCTCATACGGCCAGGGCCCGATCGAGGAAATGGCGCGGTCGGTCCCCAACGTCCGGATCGTGCCGTTCCAGCCGCCGGAAACACTGACCCGTTACGTCTACGCCGCCGACGTGCTGCTGATCCCGCCGTCGCTGCAGCCGCTGGCGCGGTACGGCTCGACGGTCCTGCCGCTGAAGCTGTTCTTCTACATGGCGTCGGGACGCCCGATCCTGGCCGGCAACACCCCCGATGTGCGCGAGGTCCTGCGCCATGGCGAAAACGCGTTCCTGTGCGCGCCGGATTCCCCCCGGGCGCTGATCGACGGGCTGGCCGCCCTGACCGCCGACCCGGCCCTGTCGGCCCGCCTGTCCGCGACGGCCCTGGCCGAAAGCGCCGGCCTGACCTGGGACGCGCGCGTCCGCCAGATCACCGCCGCCATCCAGGACCGTCTGGCCGCCCCCCCCGCCCCGCCCGGGGTCTGGGGCCGCAGCCGGCACCGCGCGTGGCTGCGCCAGTCCTGGCGCTGGCTGAACCATCTGGCGCGCACCGGATCGCCGGTCCTGCCCCCCGACCTGTCGGGCACGTAAGCCTCCGTTACGCGTGACGACTGGATCTCGAAGGCGCCGCCTCTGACGGGCCCACGGGGCAACGCAACGCCCCTTGAATCACGCCTACTCGGCCGCCACGGCGATCGCAGGCCGGGCAGTGGTCGGGTCGGGGATGTTCTGCCGGCCGCGATAGCGATCGAACAGGCTGACCTGGTGCACGCAGCTCAGCGTGCAGGTCGGGCTGCATCCTTTCTCGGTATGATATTCGCGCTTGATGTCCTCGCGCGTGTAGTCCAGCAGCGCGATGGCGGGATAGCCCCGCTGCTGCGAGCACCAATGCACGCTTCCGTCCTCGGTGACGTAGAGGTAGCGCGCGCCCGCGCGGCATTTCCAGTCATTGGACCGGCCATGCATCAGGTTCTTCTGGAACAGGCGGTAATTCAGCGTATGCACCAGCGACGGCGAGATCTTCGTCACGGTCTCATACGCCTGCATCTGCGCGGGGCTGAGCGGCTTGAGCGTCCCGTGATGGTCGTGCAGCACGCCCACCGAATGCTGCAGGCCGTACTTGGCCGCCGTTTCCGCCACGGTGATGACGTCCTGCGTGCGCTCGCCGCTGACCCCCAGCACCGAATTCACGTTGACCTTGAAGCGCGCATGCTTCGACAGCAGCCCCAGCCGGTTTTCCACCGACGACAGGCTCTTCATCGAAATCTCGTCAGGCTTCAGGTTGTCGATGCTGATCTGCATGCCCTGCAGGCCGGCGGCGTTCAGCCGGTCGATCCAGGCGCGCGACAGGCGGAAGCCGTTGGTGATCATGGTCACGATCATGCCGTGGTTCCGCGCGGCCCGGATCACCTTGTCCAGGTCCGGATGCAGCAGCGGCTCCCCCCCCGTGAAGGTGATCGACGCGGTCTTCAGCGCCGCCAGGTGATCGACCCGCGCCAGCAGGTCCGCCAGCGGCACCGGCGGGGAAAAATCGTCATATTCGTTGCAGTAGCCGCACGCCAGGTTGCAGCGCCGGGTCACGACGACCTGCGCCAGAAGGGGTGTATATCGCGACCCCACCGCCCGCGACAGGAAACGCACGCCGTCGCGCAGGGTGGCAAGACGGCGGGACAGGGAACTCTCGGACATGGGTACCGCGCTGAAGCCTTCGGGCAAACAATATAGGACAGGGAAGGCGATACTAGCCGCCCCGGCCGCCGGGCGATAGGTCCGGGCGGGCGGTCGGCGGGACCCGCGCCGCGACCATGCCGGCGGCTGGACGTTTGACCCTGGTGGAGCGGCTGAATATACTGCGGACACATCCGGAGTGGGCGGATGCCGGGATGTCCGCGACGCCCGGGCGGACGGGTGCCAGGCCCCGCCCCGCATGCCGCGCATGGGACCGCACGTCCAAGAATGGACCGTATGCCGCCTTGATTATCCGGGATTATCTGTTTCGCGAGATCGGCAAGCCGATGGCCGCCATGCTGGCCATCTGCGTCGCCCTGTTCGCCGGCTACAGCGCCGCCGACTTCCTGTCGGATGCGGTCAACGGCCTGCTGTCGACCAACACCATCCTGGAACTGGTGGCGCTGAAGGTCCTGATCGGGCTGGAGGTCCTGGTCCCGGTGTCGTTGTACCTGTCGATCGTCATGGCGTTCGGCACGCTGTACGGCAATTCCGAATTCACCGCCCTGCACGCGCTGCGCGTGACGCCGCCGATGATCATGCGGACGGTGCTGACCCTGGGCGCCTGCGTCGCGGTGGGGGTCGCCGTGCTGTCGCTGGTCGTCCGGCCCTGGGCCTATCACCGGCTGCACGAACTGTCCAAGGAGGCCGAGCTGTCGCTGGATGTCGACGCCATGCAGGCCGGAACGTTCTATATCGTCCAGCACGGCGCGCGCGTGATCTACCTGGCCGAACGGCGCGGACCGGGCAGCCCGGCGCGGGATGTCTTCGTGCAGGTCCGGCATGCCGACTATACCCAGATCATCCACGCGCAGCTGGCCTATCCGCTGATGGACGAGGGCCCGGGCCGGCACGACGTCGATGTCCGCCTGAAGAACGCCCATGTCTACGACCTGGCACGCAAGCCGGGCGGCCATGACCAGGTCCTGAACGTTCGCGAGGTCACCGAGGATCCAAGCAGCCGCGACACCGAGCCGCTGGGGTACAGTTCCGTCGCCGCCGGCACCCTGCGGATCGCCCGGTCGGCCGCGCCGGCGGATGTCGCCGAGATCCAGTGGCGGCTGTCCACCGGGATCACCGCCCTGCTGCTGGCCATGCTGGCGGTGCCGCTGGGCCGGGGCAAGCCCCGCCAGAACCGCCATGGCAAACTGGGGACCGCGATCCTGATCTTCTTCGTGTACTACCTGCTCTACACCTCCGCGCGGACCTGGGTGCAGCACGGCATGGTGGGGACGGTGCCCGGCATCTGGTGGGCGCCGGCGATGCTGGCCGTCGTTACCCTGGTCGTCGCGCGGGATTTCATCCCCGATCCCCGGACCTGGCTGCCGGCGCGCCTCCGGGCCATCCTCGGCGCCCGCGCGCCGGCAACCGGCGCACAGCGATGATCGGCCCGCGATGAAACGATTCGACCGCTATATCCAGCTTGTCACCCTGCGGGTCTTCCTGCTGGTGGCGACGGGCCTGGTGGCGCTGTTCAGCCTGCTGGAATTCGTCGACCAGATGGCCTTCGTCGGCCAGGGCCACTACCGGGTGGGCGACGCGTTCGAATACACGCTGCTGCTGGTCCCGGCGCGGTTCATGCAGGTCACGCCGATCTCGATGCTGCTGGCCTGCCTGCTGGGCCTGGGGGGGCTGGCGAAGCATTCCGAACTGACGGCGCTGCAGGGCATCGGCCTGTCCGAGGCCAGGATCGTCGGAGCCGCGCTCCGCCTGGTCGTGCCGATCGTCGCCGTGCTGTTCCTGATCGGGCAATTCGTGGTTCCACCGGCCCAGCAGCTGGCGCAGGCCAGGCGCACGGCCGCCCTGTCGTCCGTCGAAACGGCGTCGGACGGCGACGCGCTCTGGGCGCACAGCGGCAACGAGGAATTCCTGAGCGTGCACAGCTTCGGCAACGGCACCACGCCCGAGGACATCGACATCTACGCCTTCGGCACGGACGGCGGCCTGCGGCAGGCCATCCACGCCCGCAACGCCGACATCGGGGCGGATGGGACGTGGCTGCTGCATGACGTGACGCGCAAGGACATCACGTCGGACCTGTTCCATACCGACCGCCTGGACACGCTGCCGTGGCATTCGTTCCTGACCATGCAGCAGATCCATTTCCTGACCCTGCCGCCGGAAAGCGTGCCGCCGGTGGCGCTCTGGCGCTATATCCGCCATCTGAAGCGGCTGCATCAGCCCGCCACGCGCTACGAGCAGGAACTCTGGGCCAGGATCAGCATCCCGTTCGCGATGATCGGCCTGATCGCCTGCGCCGCCCCTTTCGTGTTCGGGCCGCCGCGCTCGCAGAATCTCGGCTACCGGATGGCGGTCGGGGTGGCGATCGCCATCGTCTTCTCGCTGGGGCAGGAAATCACCAGCAGGCTGGGCGTGCTGTTCGACCTGAACCCGGCGCTGACGGCGCTGACCCCGGCGGCGCTGCTGATGATCTCGGCCGCCTACCTGTTCATACACACGCGGGGATAGGGGCGGGGACGGGCTCGGCCCGCGTCACCGGGTCCGGGTCCGCCGGGTCCTGCCCCAGGGTCGCCAGTTCGATGCCGAACGCCGCGTCGCACGCGCGCTGCCGCACCATCAGGGCCAGCAGGACCAGGCCCAGCCCCACGATCTCGATCCCGAAATAGAGCAGCGGCGCCCGGGCCAGAGCGCAGATGAAAATGCCGATCGTGCGATAGTTGGCCGACAGGATCGACCAACGCCGCACTAGCGGCGCGAAGGCCTGGCGATAGCGCAAGCGAACGGCGGGCGCACGGTCCGGATGCGCCGCCAGGGTGGCCGACAGCCGGCGATGCAGCGCCACCGCGCCGCCCGCCGTCAGATGCTGTATCCGCGCATAGACGCCGAACAGGACATCCCCCGGCCCCCTGCGGCGCGAAACCGCCAGCTTCGGAAAGGCGGAGGATCCCCGGCCCCAGCCCCAGAAATTATATTCCTGGCGTTGCATCTCGTACGCCGCGGACTGCACCGCGTGGCACAGGCCGGCCAGGACGACGACGACCCAGACCCACGCCCCGTGATCACGGACCAGCGCCAGCGCCAGACCCGTATAGACCGCGATGAAGGTGACGTAGTCGCAGATCCCGTCCAGGATCTTGCCGGTGTGGGACTGGCTGTTCGTCAGGCGGGCCAGCTGCCCGTCCGCGCCGTCCAGCACGTGCCAGGCGATCATCAGCACGAACCCGGCCACGGCGCAGCGCGGGTCGCGATACTGGTGATAGGCCAGGCCGGCCAGCAGGCCCGATGCCATCCCGCTGACCGATACGGCATTGGGCGTGATGCCCAGCCGGGCGAAACGCGGCGTCAGGTAGCTTGAAATCGGATGGATGACGTGGAGATTGGTGATCTCCTCGATCTCCGACGTCCGGCGGACGGGCTCAGAAATGTCCACGATATCCGGACCTTCGCTTCATGATGGATCGCCTTGTGCACCGCCCGGAACGCGTTCAGAGGCGCCCCTGCGCCATCAGCCGGTCGGCCTTGTCGTAGGCGACCGGATCGTCGACATCGATCCACAGCCGGTCGCCGATATCCAGCACATGCGCGCGCCGCCAGCGCGCCAGCGTGTTCATGGCGCCGGAAATGCTGTCCTCGCCTTCCGCCTGGCTGCTTTCCAGTGCGTCGAACATGATCGGCGTGCACAGGAAGATGCCGGTGTCGAAGGCGTTGTAGTCCTCGATCGACTTGCCGATCCGCTCGATGCGCCCGTCCGTGCATTTAACGCGCGTCACGTCGTCCGGATCGTTGAGCATGCGGTCGATATCGAAATCGACGCCCAGCGTGACGGTGTCCGGCCGATGCGGCGCGGACACCATCAGGTGATTGATCTGCGGATCCAGCAGATGGTCGCACATCGTCAGCAGGAACGGCCCGTCCAGGTACGGCTTGGCGCACAGCACGGACACGCCGTTGGCGCGATCCCAGGCCGGATTGCGCACATGCGTGATCCCGACGCCCTCGGCCGCCGCCAGAATGTCGAGCTCGCGTTGCAGTTCGTCGCCGCGATAGCCGTTGACGACGACGAATTCGTCAATCCCGCCGCGCCGCGCCCGTTCGATGACATGCGCGATCAGCGGCCGCCCCCGGATGGGGACCAGGGGCTTCAGCGGCCCCTTGTCCCGCAGGCGGCTGCCCTGCCCCGCGGCAACGATCAGGCATTTCATCAGACGGGGACGGCGTCCGCGGTGTGCCCGTGGATGAAGGTCTCGACCATCTCATAGGCCTCGTCATCCGTGTACTGGACCGGCGGATGCTTGCAGAAATAGGCGCTGGGGCCGGCCAGCACGCCGCCGACGCCGTGATCCAGCGCCAGCTTGCAGCAGCGGATCATGTCGATGGCGACACCGGCGGAATTGGGCGAATCCTGCACCGACAGGCGCAGTTCGATTTCCATCGGCACGTCGCCGTACAGCTGGCCTTCCATGCGGATGAACGCCACCTTGTTGTCGTTCTGCCACGGCACGTAGTCGCTGGGCCCGACATGGATGGTGGTGTTTTCCAGCCGCGTCTTGGCAACCGCCTGCACGGCCTCGGTCTTCGAGGTCTTCTTGGACGCCAGGCGTTCCTGCTTCTTCATGTTCAGGAAGTCGGTGTTGCCGCCGGTGTTCAGCTGGTAGGTCCGCAGCAGCTTGACCCCGCGCTTGGCGAACAGGTCCGTCAGCACGCGGTGCACGATGGTCGCGCCCAGCTGCGACTTGATGTCGTCGCCGATGATCGGCAGGTTGCGCTCGGCGAAACGCCCCGCGAAATCCGGGTCGCTGGCGATGAACACGGGAATGTTGTTGATGAAGCCGACCCCGGCCTCCAGCGCGCATTCGGCGTAGAAGCGCGCGGCCTTCTCCGACCCCACGGGCAGGTAGTTCAGCAGGATCTCCGCCCCGCTGCGCTTCAGCTCGTCCACCACCTGGGCCTTCGTCAGCTCGGGCACGTCCGCGCACACGAAGGTACGGTCCTCGTCATAGGCGGCCATGTGCTCGGACACGCCGTCCAGCACCGGACCCATCTGCACGGTCACGCCGGCGTCGGGAATGTCCTTCTGGAAGACGGTGACGCAGTTCGGACGGGCGAAAATGGCGCGGTTCACATCCGTGCCGACCTTGCGGGCATCGACGTCGAACGCCGCCACGACCGCGATGTCGCAGGGACGATAGCCGCCGACCGCCTCGTGCATCAGGCCGACCACCTCCTCGCGGCAACGCTCGGGAGTGTAGAAATGAATGCCCTGTATCAGCGCGCTGGCACAGTTGCCCACGCCTGCGATCGCGATACGGATGCCGCCTTTAGTCTTCATAATCGATCCCGTGTCTCTTACGGTGTAGGAAAGGCTCCGCGCCCGGCCACTCATTTGGCCGACACGCTTCGATATGCAGAATGTCCGTCTGAAGAGGACCATCCCGAGGCCCGCACGGCGCGTGACTGCTGTGCCCCGTCGTTTCGTACCGCAGAACCCGATGGCGCGGCCTTCGCGGACCGGTCAACCTTTCCGGGTCCGAACAGCCGTCAATGTCTCAAAGCCTCCCGTGACGCTGGCAGGCACCATCATGGAAAACCACAGTAAAATCAAGATCCGGCCCCTCTCCCCGGCCCTGCGGCCATGGCCGGCGGCGGGTCGTCCCGCGTTACGCCTTGATCTGTAACACTATCCTGTCCCCGCACCGCCGGTCCGCCCTCCCCACGGGCCGCCCGGCGGCCCCCTCGGCGGGATCGGGCCCGCGCCGGCGGCATGCTTCCCGGCCCACGCAGACCGCATGAAGCGGACCGGTCCGCCAACCGCCGACGGTCCCCGCCCGGGGGGTGGAAGATCCCAAAATCCACAACCAGGACAAGCATGTCTCCCCGTTCGCGGCCCCGCGACGCAGGGCAGGACAGGCCGGCACGAGCCCGCCGGGACCCGGCCGGGGCACCCGTCCCCGCCGGCCCGGAACCGGCAGGAAAGACGACCGTCCCGGTTCACCGGACGACGGTAAAATTCTGTGTCTTTATGTTACAAGTTGCCGGCGACGGGCACGCCGACGGCGGGACCGGGCGGCCCGCTTGCGAAGCCGCGAGGACCGCCCGCCATGATCCGCAACCGCAGGGCCGGCCTGCGTGTCCGGGCGCCGGATCGGGGCTGCCCTCCGGACCGTGCCCGCCGGAAAACGCGCCTCCCCGCGCCGGCGGACCGAGTTTTAAAACAGGCTCTTAACCTGCCTTTAACATCGATGCCGGACATCTCGGCCTGCCTGTTACATCACCTGCGCCGGAACGTTCCTTGTCCGGCATGAAAAGAGGACGCGGTGTCCAATCGATCGGAAACACACGGCCATGCAAGCGCGCACCGCACCGCCCCCCGCCGGACCCGGGCGCGGGCGGGCCGGCATCGCGCTGTGCCTGGCGGCGATCACATGCCTGTCCATGCCTGACGCCCGCGCCGCGATCATGGCCGGACAGATCCACACGCGCCTGGTCATCCGTCCCGGATGCACGGTGACGCGCGACGCCCTGTTTCCCGACGCCCCTGGCCGCGACCTGGGATCGCTCGATTTCGGCGAGGTCCCCCCGACTTGGACGCGCCCGCTGACCGCGCAATTGTCCGGGCCGGACGGCGGGCAGGGCCTGCGGGTCGCCTGCAGCCGCGACATCGGCGGTTTCGCGGTCGCGATCGACGGCGGCCGGCGCGGCGACCGGACCCTGGCCGCCGGGTCCGGCCGTGTGGCGTACGGCCTGTATCGCGACGCGGCGCGCCTGCACCCCTACCGCGTCGACCAGCCGGAACGTTTCGCGGTACCGCCCACCGGCATCGCGGTCGACGTGCCCGTCTACGGCATGGTCGCGCCCGCCCCCGTCCCGCAGGCCCCCGGCCGCTATACCGACATGCTGCTGGTGACGCTGGATTTCTGACCGTGCCGCGACCGCCCGGCCCCGGTGCATGCCTCCCCTTCCCCACCCGGCGACGTTCCCCGAACGCGCGCGAAAACCCTCGACAGGACAAGAGCATTCCATGACGAACCGCCTTACGACAGCCGCGCTCCTGGGCATGGCGGCAGGCTTCCTGCCCATGACACCCTCCCCGGCCGGAGCCGCCACGATCAACGGCACGGTCGAGGCGCACCTGGCCCTGACCAGCGCCTGCAGCATCAACGGCGCCGCGCCGAATGACGGCTCGGGCACCGGCTCGGTCGATTTCGGCACGCTGGAATTCGGCACGCAGACCTCGCTGTTCTCCCAGGCCGACGGGCAGGTGACCGACAGCGGGACGCAGGGCATCGCGATCCAGTGCACTCCCGGCACCGACGCCACGCTGACCTTCGTCAGCGGCGCCAACGACACCAACGCCAGCGCGGGCCATGTCCACGCCCTGACGGACGGCAACAGCCATTACGTACCCTACGACATCTTCGCCACGTCGCAGCGCACGACGCCGCTGGCCAATGCCGGCACGGTCCTGCTGACCGCGGACGGCACGCAGCAGGCCATCCCGCTCTATGGCCGCGCCTACGGGGCCGCCGGCCTGGCGGCCGGCACCTATGCGGACACCATCAGCGTCACCCTGACATTCTGAAAGGCCGCCCGCCATTTCCCCGCCCCTGCCGCGGGCGGCGCGGCTGCTGCCGATCCTGGGCGCCGTCCTGCCGCTGACGGCGCCCGCCCACGCCACGACCAGCACCACCATGGCCGTGTCGGCCATCGTGACCGCCGGTTGCGAAATCGACGGCCAGGTCCCCGCCGACGGCGGTTCGGTCGGCAGTTTCGGCACGCTGGATTTCGGCAGCCAGCCGTCGCTGTCGACCGAAACGCTGACCGGAACGCTGCTGGGCGGATCGGGGGTGACCATCAGCTGCACCCCGGGCGTCGCGGCCAGCATGCAGGTCGATGGCGGCCGGCACGACGACGGCACCACGCGCAACCTGCAACTGGCGGCCGGCTCGGCGCAGGTGCCCTACCGGCTGTACAGCGACAGCGCCGAAACCGCCGAAATCCCCCCCGGACTGGCGGTGACGCTGGACACCTCGACCACGCCGGGGGCGGTGACGCTGCCGCTGTACGGACGGCTGGCCCTGCCCGGCACCGGGCCGGCCGGGACCTATGCCGACACGCTGACCATCACCCTGCAATGGTAGAAGACCGGACGCCGACATGAGCCTTTTTTCTTTCCCCGCCTCCGTCCCGTCCCGGCGGTTGGCCCGGATGCCGGCGCGGGCCCTGGCGGGCATGCTGGCGGCCGCGCTGCTGCTGGCGTCGTGGGGGGCGCGGGCCGGAACGTCGATCGTGATCTGGCCTATCGATCCGGTCATTACCGCCGACCGGACGGCAGCGGCGTTGTGGCTGGAAAACCGGGGCCGGCAGCCGGCGCTGATGCAGGTCCGCCTCTTTCGCTGGGACCAGGACCGGCAGGACGACCGGTATCACACGCAGGCGGACCTGATCGGCAGCCCGCCGATGGTGCAGATCGCGCCGGGCGCCCGGCAACTGGTCCGCCTGATCCGCACCGCCGACCTGCCACCCCGCACCGAGACCGCATATCGCATCATCGTCGACGAGGTCCCGATCCCCGGCGGCCCCGACGCGTCCGGTCCGGCCGGCCGCCATGCCGCCGCCATCACCTTCCAGATGCGCTATTCGATCCCGCTCTTCGTCTATGGCGACGGGCTGGGGCCGCAGGGCGGGCGCCCGGCGCTGGACTGGCGGATCGTCACCGATGCCGGCAGGCCGGTGCTGGAGGTCCGCAACCAGGGGCCGATCCATGCCCGCCTGACGCGGGTCGCGTTCCGCCGGCCCGGCGGCAGCGTAGCGGTCGCCGACGGATTGCTGGGCTACGTGCTGGCGCACGGGACGATGCGCTGGCCACTCGCCGCGCCGGGCGCCTCCATCGGCGGGCAACTGGTCGCCGTCGTCAATGGCGCGCCGCAGGCATCGACGATTCCGCAGCGGCACTGATGCGCGTATCGGGCCTGCGCGCCCTGGCGGTGGCCTTGGGCCTGTCCCCGCTGGGGGCGCCCCTGCCACCCCCCGCGCGTGCCTCCGCCCCGCCCCCGGCCGACGGGCGCCTGCCCGCGGCGCCACGCGCGACGGGGGCGATGCCGGACGCCAGCCTGTACCTGGAACTGATCGTCAACCAGCGCGACACCGGCCTGCTGGCCCCGGTCCTGGACCGGCGGGGACATTTCCTGGTCGCCCCGTCCCTGCTGCGCCGGGCGGGGTTGCCCGTCACGGCGCCCGCCGTCGCGGCCGCGATGGCGGGCCGCTCCCCGGGGGACGACGTCCCGGTGGCGCTGGACGATGTCGCCGGGCTGCGGGTCGCCTACGATTCCGCCGGCCAGCGCCTGCTGCTGACGGTGCCGGCGGCGTGGCTGCCGCGCCAGACGATCGGCGGCGACCGGATCATGGACCGCCACCACGCCCGCAGCTCCATGGGTGCCCTGTTCAATTACGACGTCTATGGCAGCACGACCGGCACCACGGGCGCCCTGTCGGCCTGGACCGAGGCCCGGGCCTTCGGCCGGTTCGGCGCCCTGTCCAGCACCGGCGTCGCGCAGATGGCTCTCGGCGGTGCGGCCGGCGCATCGTTCCGCCGGTACGACACCACCTGGCGCTGGTCGGACGAGGACCGGGTCATGACGATCGAGGGCGGCGACCTCGTCACCCGCGCCCTGCCCTGGAGCAGCGCGATCCGGCTGGGCGGGGCGCAGGTCGCGCGCGATTTCGCGGTGCGGCCCGACATCGTCACCTATCCGCTGCCGCGCTTCTCGGGCCAGGCGGCGGTCCCCACCGCCGTGGACCTGTTCATCAACGGACGCCAGGCCAGCCGCAGCCAGGTTGATCCCGGCCCGTTCACCCTGACGGATGTGCCCTACATCAACGGCGCGGGCGAGGCCACGGTGGTCACCACCGACGCGCTGGGCCGGCCGGTGCAGACCTCGGTGCCGTTCTATGTCGCCAGCACGCTGCTGCGGCCGGGCCTGTCGGACTATACCGTGGCGGCGGGGGCGATCCGGCGGCGCTACGGCATCGCCGATTTCGATTACGGCACCCCGACGCTCAGCGGGTCCTACCGGCGGGGCATCCTGCCGGTCCTGACGCTGGAGGCCCACGCCGAATTCGCCCCGCAGCTGGCACTGGGCGGGGTTGGCGCGCTGGTGCAGGCCGGCGCCCGGCTGGGCGTGTTCAACGCGGCGGTCAGCGAAAGCCGCCGCCGCGACAACGGCTATCGCGCGCTGGGCCTGTCGGGCGCGGGCCCGGGCGCGAATGCCGGATGGACGTCCCTGCCCGCCCAGGGCCGCCAATACGACGTCGGCTACCAGTACACCGCGCGCCGGGTGAACATCAGCGTCCAGCGCATCTGGCGCACGGCGGGCTATACCGACCTGTCGGCGGACGACGCGTCGTCCTACCGCCTCAGCCGGTCCAGCCTGCAGGCCACCGCCAGCCTGTCGCTGGGCCGCTTCGGCACGCTGGCGGCCGGATATTTCGACATCCGCTCGGACAGCACGGAACGGACGCGCCTGATGAACGTCAGCCACACGATCCCGCTGTGGGGCGGGGCCAGCCTGTACCTGTCGGCCAATCGCGCGTTCGGCGCGACGGCCGGGGGATACCGCGGCGGATCGGGCGGCGGCGCGTGGTCCGGCACCGCGCAGCTGGTCGTGCCGCTGGCCGGCCTGGGCACCGTCGGCGCCGGGTTCGGCCACGACGCGACCGGCCAGGACGACGAACAGGCCAGCATCAGCCGCGCGACCCCCGCGCGCGGCGGCCTGGGATGGAATGCGGCCTATGTCCATTACAACGACCGCAACCGCGACGGCACGATGCAGGCCAGCCTGACCTGGCGCACCCGCGCGGCGCAGCTCCAGGGCGGGATCTACGGCCCGGTCGCGCAGACCACCGAATGGGCCGAGGCCAGCGGATCGGTCGTGCTGATGGATGACGATCTGTTCGCGGCCAACCGGGTGCAGGACGGCTTCGTCGTCATCAGCACCGACGGCGTGCCGGGTGTGCCCGTCCGCTACGAAAACCAGGCCATGGGCCGCACCGACCGGTCGGGACATCTGCTGATGCCCTATGCGACGTCCTATTATCCCGGGAAATACGAGATCGATCCCCTGGACCTGCCCGCGAACATGCAGGCCACGACCGTGGCGCAGCGGATCTCGGTCCGCAACGGCAGCGGATATCTGCTGCGCTTTCCCCTGCGGCGCGTCGTCGCCGCGACCATCCGGCTGGTCGACGCGCCGGGGCGGCCCCTGCCGATGGGCAGCGTGGTCCATGCCGCCGGCGCGACGGCCTATGTCGGCTGGGACGGCATCGTCTATCTGGACAACATGCAGGCGCGCAATCGCCTGTCTGTCGACCTGCCCGGCGGCGGACACTGCACGGCCGGCGTGACGCTGGACCCCGCCAGCCCCCGCATCGCGCAGATCGGCCCGCTGCCCTGCGTCGCAGGGGGCACGCCATGACCGGCCGTTGGCGACGGCTCCGGCGGACGCTCCTCCTGCTGCCGGTCTTCATCCTTCCCGCACTGGCCACGCTCCCCGCCGGGGCCCGGGCGGCGTGCGCCGTCAACAATCCGGGCGCGGCGTCGCTGGGCGCGATCTCGTCGCTCGAAATCAGCCAGGCGGGCAACCACACCGAAATCAACACCGGATTCACCTGCCCCGGCTCGCTGCTGAGCATCGTATATCCCCAGACGATCCAGGCGCAGATCACCGCCGCCACCGGCCTGACCGACACGGCCAGCGGCGACACGCTGCCCTTCGCGATCTGCCAGGACAGCGCATGCGCCACGCAGTACGCCGTCGGCCAGACATTGACCTGGCAGAAGACCAACCTGCTGGACCTGCTGGGCCTGTTCGGGGGCCCGGGCGGCACGCTGCCGCTTTATGTCCAGGTTCCGTCGGGCAACTACAATGTCGCGGCGGGCACCTATGCCGGCAGCATCACCATCCGCTGGAGCTGGAGCCTCTGCGTCCTGCTGGGCATCGGAAATTTATGCCTGGCGCCCGACACCGGCAGCACGACCGAAACGCTCGTCCTGTCCCTGACCATCACCGCGGATTGCGACATCGACGCGCCGAACCTGAATTTCGGCGCCGCCCCCCTGGTGTCCGGCTTCGCCCCGGTCTCGCAGGGCCTGAACGTGCGCTGCACCAGGGGATCGGCCTACAGCGTCGGGCTGGGCGACGGCGGGGCCTATGACGGCACCAGCCGCCGCATGCAGGATCCGGCGGGCGATTTCCTGCGCTACGAGATCTACAAGCAGGCGGGCGCCGAACGCTGGGGCGACCAAGGCACGGCCCGGCGCGCCAGCGCGACCGCCGATTCCAACGCCGGATTGCTGGATGGCGTCACCGCGCAGCAATTCACCTATACCGCGGCCATCCTGACCGGCCAGACCACCCCGCCCGCCGGAACCTATGCCGACACCATCGTCGTGGATGTCCAGTTCTAGGACGGCCACGACCGGGGCGGTCGCCCCTGCCCCGCAGCGCCGTTCAGGTGATGGGTCCCCGCATCTCCGCGGCGCCGCTCCGCTTCAGGACGACAACGGCGAGGACATAGACCAGCAGGCCCGTCACGGACAGCAGCGCCCCTCCGGTCCCCAGCGCGCCGTACCCGAACTGCCGCGCCAGGAGCATGCTGCCGAGCGAGGCGCCCAGGGCGTTCGCTATGTTGAACGCGGAGTGGTTGAGCGAAGCGGCCAGCGTCTGCGCGTCCCCCGCAAAATCCATCAGCCGCGTCTGAAGCGCGGGACCGAGCGCATTGACGAAGGCCGGAACCAGGAAGACGTCGATCATCAGGCCGGCGCCGTTATGCAGGACGGCCGGAAAGGCCGCCATCGCAACGGCGCTGCCCGCCAGGGCAAGGACCGCGGCGAGATCGAGATTGCGGTCCACGAGCCAGGCGCCGGTATTCGTGCCCGCGAGCATCCCGGCCCCCCAGATGATCATGTAGAGCATGACCGCCCATTCCGGGACATGCGTGACGTTCTGCAGCACGCTCGTCAGATAGGTATAGACCGCGAACATGCCGCCAAAACCGATGGCGGCGGTCAGGAGCGTCAGCATCACCTGCATGTTGCCCAGCGCCGTCACTTCCCGCAGGGGCGAGTTCGACCGGTTGGGGCGATCGGCGGGAATATAGCGCCAGACGCCCAGGAAAGTGACGAAGCCGAAAACGCCGATGATCAGATAGGCGACCCGCCAGCCGAGATGGTTGGCCGCGAAGGTCGAGAACGGCGCGCCGACGAGCGTCGAGATCGCGATGCCGGACAGCACGCGCCCCACGGCCCAGCCGCGCCGCGATCGTTCCACCATCGAGGCCGCGACGAGCGCCGAGATCCCGAACAGCGCCCCATGCGGCAGTCCCGTGATGAAGCGCGCGACCTCGACCAGGCCCGCCGTCGGCATCAGGACGCTCAGGACGTTCCCCAGGCAGAACAGAAGCAGCAGGCAGAGCAGGAGCTCGCGGCGGGACAGCCGCGCGCCGAGAATGGTGATGAGCGGCGCACCGACCACCACGCCGAGCGCATAGGCCGTGATCGCATAGCCCGCGTCGGCCGGCGAAAGACGAAGCGACGACGCAAATTCCGGCAGCATGCCCATGATGGCGAACTCCCCTGTCCCGACAACGAACGTGCCGAACGTCAGGATAAGGAGGGCGGCCGTTTTCCCGTGCGGCGGCGCAACCTGGGCGACGCCGTCTTCAGGCAGTACGGTTTCTGATGTCATGGGGAAGTCCGGGAAGAAGGGAAGGGATCAGGCTGCGAGGGCGGTCGCGGCGACGCGCGCGATGGCGATATCGTCTTCCGTGCTGGCGCCGGACACGCCGATGGCGCCGAGAAACGTTCCGTCACCCGACTTGAGCACGACGCCGCCACCGAAGCTGGTCAGGCCGCCATTGGTGTTTTCCAGCGAATAGGCGTCCCCGCCCGGGCAGGCAATCCGCGCGAAATCGGAACTGTCCATCTGGAACAGGGCCGCCGTCCGCGCCTTCCGGTTGCTGACATCGATCGCGCCGAGGATGGTGCCCTCCATGCGGATGAACGCCACCGGCCAGGCAGCGGCATCCACGATGGACACGCAGACGGTGACGCCTAGCCGTTCCGCCTCCGTGCGGGCGGCGGCAAGCATGGCGGTGGCGGAGGAGAGATGCATGCGATATGGCCTTCGGTCTTCGCGTAAAAGGCGCACATTAGCTGCCATCACCGGCGAGGGAATGCGCGACAGGGCGAAATCCGCGTTTATTCAACATTGTTGAACGGTCGCGCGCTCGACATGTTTCATCATCATCCAGCCCAGGCGGGTGAGCCTGTCGCGCGGCAGGCCGGACGCCGGGCCCGTCAGGCTGATGCTGGCCCGCACCTCCCCGTTTTCCCGCCACGGGATGGCCACGCAGTTCCAGCCGGGGCGGTAGGCCTCGATATCGAGCGCATAGCCCTTGGTGCGGACATCCTCGATACGGCCCAGGATGTCGTCGCCCAGCGCATCGGCGCGGGTCGCCAGGACGCGTTTGCTCAGGCCGGGAACGAAGGCGAGAAACACCAGCCCGACGGCGGACCGCTCCAGCTTGTCGCGATAACGCATATGCGAGGCATCGGCCTCCTGCCCGCCCGCCTCCAGGATGTCGAGATAGGCAGCCTCGTCGCCGCTCGGCACGGCCAGGAAGACGGTCGCCCCGCTCTCGCGGGCAATGGCCTCCAACGCGGGGCGCATGCGCGTGCGCAACGCATTGTCGTCCCCCGCGATGCGGGCGAGGTTCAGGATCCGGCCGCCCAGATGATACCGCATGTCGCCGGGCCGGCGTTGCACATACCCCAGGTGGTCTAGCGTCTGGAGGATATTGTGGGCCGTCGTCTTTCCAAGCCCGGAGATCGCGGCGATCTGCTGCAGCCGCGCGCTCCCGCCCGCCTGCGCGATGATCTCCAGGATGGCCGCGGAGCGTTCGATGGACTGGATCAGCTTCGGCGCCTTTTCCACGTGGCCGTCCCCCTGTCGCCAGACGGCGTCGCGCGGCGCATGATTTCGGCCGATGTCCGAAAGTTCAACATAGCTGAACATAGGGGCGTTTCGGGGTCAATGCCCGTCCCCCCGCCGCCCCCGTCCCCCTTGATGTCAGACCGCCGATGATCCCGGCCCGCCGCGCGGCGCCGAAAAACCACGTCGGGTCGCCAACGGGGGCGGATTCAGAACCCGCCCCTCAGTACCGGCCTCTCAGTCGAAATGCTTGCTCAGGGTGAAGAACACCATCTGCGGCGCCCCGGCCTGGAGGGTCTGGTAGGTGCCGCCGGGGTCGGTCGCGACGAAGCCGGTGCTGCCGACGGTCGCGACATACTGCTTGTTGAACAGGTTCGTCACGTTCAACTGCATGTCCACCCCGTGCAGGACGCCATGCGGCTGCTGGAAGCGATAGCCCACGGCAAGGTTGAAGATGGCATTGGGCGCGACATGCTGGTCGTTGGTGTAGGTATAGTACCGCTTGCCCTGGTACTGCATCAGAATATTGCCCCACCACGCGCCGTCGTCATAGGAAAGCTGGACATTGGCCATGTTGCGCGGCGTGGCGACCACGTCGCGGCCCTTGGTGGCGATTTCAAGCTGGCCCGAACCGCTATAGACATTGCTGTCATAGAAGGAATTGTTGAACGCATAGGACCCGTACAGCGACCAGTTCCGCGCCAGGCGCCAGGTCGCCGCGGCCTCGACGCCGCGCGCGGTGACGCCGCCGACATTGGCCAGCGCCGTGGGGGTGCCCACGATGGCCGAGGACGTCTGCGTCGCCAGCAGCCGGTTTTCGAATTCGACGTAATATCCGGTCAGGCTGGCCTGCACGATCCGGTTGTGGAAACGCCAGCCCAGCTCCTCGGTGTTCGACATTTCGGGCTTCAGCTTGCCGCGGATGGCATCGAACCCGGCCTGCGACGTGGAAAACGGACCGGCGGTGGCGGCGCTGGTGAAGGCGTTCATGTTGCGCGAATAATCGACGAACACCTCGTTATGGGCGTCCAGCCGGTCGTTCAGCCCGACCTGCGGCAGGAAGGCGTTCGCCGCCCCGATCGTGCCGGCGGCGAACTGGCTGCCGACGCCGGTCTGCGGATAGACGCTGCGCGAGCTGTTATCGACGATCAGCGACTTGAAACCCGCGTATCCCTTCAGGGCCTTCGTGATCTGCCATGTATCCTGCAGATGCGTCTGGTAGGTGCGGGTCCCGAAGACATAGCCCCACTGGACGACGAACGGGTTGGTGTACCAATGCATCACCGCCGGCCCGGACGTCGCGTCCAGCGGATAGAAGGCGCGCGATTCCTCGAATATGTTGTTCTCGAACCAGAACCCGCCTTCGATCGTATGATGGCCGACATGATAGGTCAGGCCCGTCAGCAGGCCCTCGCGATGGATGTCGTAATTGGTGTTCCGCGCGGAAATCGCCCCGCCGCCCAGCGCGGCGGGGGTCGGAACGAACGGGGTGGCGAACAGGCCCTGCCCCTGGTCCAGATGGCCGTAGACGGTCGCGAACCCGGTCAGGCCGTGCGCCAGGTCCGCATCGACCCGCCCGTAGGACAGCACGTCGTTGCGCTTCCCATCCGAATTCCAGTAGACGTCGTTGGGGTCGGTATAACCGCTCGGCAGCGGCCGCCCGGCCTGGTAGGCCCGGGCGACCTGCTGCGCCAGGGCGTAATTTCCCGTGATGTTGTCGACGTCGTAGCCGAATTGCCGGATCATCGACGGCGACAGGTCCTGATAATCGTTCTGCCGCAGTTCGGACCAGTCGGCGAACAGCGTCACCTTCACATGTTCGCCGACGGGCTGGATATATTTCGCGTTGGCCTGCTGCTGGCGCTGGATGCCCGACCCCTTCCATTTATTGGCGTCCGACCAGTCATAGCCGACATAGAACCGGCCGCCGCCGGCCAGCTCCCCGGAATTGACGCGCATGAAGGTGCGATAGGTGCCGGCCGACCCCACCGTGCCCGACACGTCCACGCCGAACCGGCGCGTCGGGTCGATCGACGAAAAGGTCAGCGTACCGCCCAGATTGTTCGACGCCGCCGTCCCCAGGGCGCCCGCCCCCTGGGCGATCGTCGCGGGACCGTTGTTTTCCGTCTGCAGGGCGCGGTTGATCGACAGCCCGTTGTCGTTGCCGTAATTGAGGTCGCCCAGCGGCACCCCATCCATGGTGAAGCCCAGCTGGTTCTGCGTGAACCCCCGGATGATGATCTGCTGCGACCATTCGTAGGCGCCCATCGGGTCGGACGCGCTGAACATGACGCCGGGCAGCTTGGACAGGGTCTTGAACGGGCTTGTTCCCGGCGCCGTCTTCTGCAGTTCGGACCGCGACAGGGTCTGGACCTGACGCGCCGCGCCCGCACCCAGCACGACCATCGCCTCCATCGCGGGCGCGGGCTCTTTCGCGGCCGCGACGGGGGGCCGGGCCGGGGATCTGGCGGGCGATCCGGCGGGGGTGGACACCGGCCGCGTCGTGCCGTTCTCCGCCGCCCCGGCCGCGGAAGACCACAGCACCATCGACGACAGGGCCGTGGTGACGAATAAATTTTTCATGTCGATCCGAATCCGTGCAGTCATGATCAATGAAATCCGAAAATCCGTCGCGCATTACGCCGCGGATCCTCACAACATTTCTTATCAAGACCCTTATACACAAACCGGAGTGGTCTATTTTTATAGTTTTATGACGTTTTAAATACTTATTGTCGATCCTATATACCAAATAAATACGAATATCGATTTATCTTATGCTTCCCCCGGCGCTTCGCCACGCGCACCGGCCGCATCGAACGCGCGGATAACCGGCAGCAGGTCGGCGACGCTGTCGATCACGGCATGGGCGCCGGCCGTGCGCAGCGTGTCATGGGCCCGGGCACGCCGATCGGCGAATTCCGCCGCATCCATCGCCCGGATCTCGTCCTCGGTGCAGCCGAAGCTGTTTCCGCTGACCGCGACGCCGACGGTCCATGCGCCGGCCGCAAGGCCCTCGCCGATGCCGACGCCGGTATCGTCGACCTTGACCACCCGCGACGCCGGCCAGACATCCAGGTCGATCATCGCGCGCCACATCATCATCGGGCTGGGCCGGCCCTGCGGGGTGTCGCCGGTGCACACCACGCAGTCGGCCGCGAACCCCTGGGCGCGGGCCAGCGGAATGATTTCGGCCATGATCTCGTGCGTGTAGCCGGTCGTCGACCCGATGCGCAGGCCCATCGCCCGCAACCGGGCCACGACGTCCGCCGCCCCGGGGATCAGCGTCGCGTACCGCCGCGCCGCCGCGACGTTGCGGGGCAGAAACATGGCATACAGCGCGTCGATCTCCGCCTCGCCCGGCGGGGTACCGTGCCGGGCGGTCCAGGCGGCACGGATGCGCGGCTGCGCCAGCAGGGCGGCGATATGCGGGCGCTTGGCCATCCCCATCGGAACCCGCGCCTCGGCGATGGAGATCTCGACCCCGAAGGCGGCAAAGGTCTCGACGAAGGCCCCCATCGGCGCGCACGACCCGTAATCGATGACCGTCCCGGCCCAGTCGAACACCACCGCGCGCAGGTGCGCCAGCGGCCTCTCCCTCGCCGGGATCACGACCCGTCTCCCCGACGCCCGCGCCGCCGGATGCGGACGCGCGCCGCGCCGGAGCTGTGATGGAAAAGGACGCGACGCCGGACCATGCGTGTTCTCCCTGCCTGGCCTTGATTCTGCCTGGCCCTTGATGCCCGACTCCGTTTAATTTATGAAATCGATAATGATTATATTAGTATCGATTTAATTTATAATCTGGTGGACCCATGCAATATGTCCAGCTTCGCGCCTTCCACGCCGTGGCGGAACATGGCGGCTTTTCCCGCGCGGCCGAGGCGCTGGGCCTGACCCAGCCGGCCATTTCCGACCAGGTCCGCCGGCTGGAACAGGAATTCGGCGTCGCCCTGTTCCATCGCAAGGGACGGATGGTCGAACCCACCGACCTCGGCCGCCGCCTGCTGTCGACCACGCGGCAGCTCTTCGCATGCGAACAGAACGCCCGCACCCTGCTGTCCTCGGCGGGGGCGCTGACCCTGGGCACGCTGGCAGTGGTGGCGGACGCGCCGGACCTGGCGGTCAAGCTGATCGCGGCGTTCCGCGCGGCCCATCCGAACGTCACCGTGTCGCTGTCCATCGCGAACGCCGAATCCTGCGTCACGCGGGTACTGGACAGCAGCGCCGACGCCGCGGTCACCGCCGCCCCGCCGATCGACGGCCGCGTGATGGGGATGGAACTGCGCCGCGAACGGCTGATGGCGCTGGCCCCACGGGACCTCGCCCTGCCGGAGGGCGGCCTGCGCCTGTCCGACTTCGCCGCCCACGGCGTCATTTTTCGCGAGAGCCGCTCGCTGACGCAACGCCTGCTGGCGTCGGAACTGGCCCGGCATGGATTGCAGGTCACGCCCGCCATCCTGGTCGAGGGCCGCGAGGCCCTGGTCGAGGCGGTGGCGCAGCGCCTGGGCATCGGCGTCATCGCGCCCAGCGAATTCCCCGGCCATCCCGGCGTGCGCCTGGCACCGATCGCGGACATGGAGGCCGAGATGATCGAACATCTGGTCGCCCTGGCCGACACCCCCCGCACCCGGGCGGTCGACGCCCTGTTCGCGCTGGCCGCGCCGCCTTCCCTCGCGCTCACGAACGGATCGGAACAATCCGAGGGCAGGGAGGAAGCGGCATGTCCGGTCCCGGGATGTGACGAAGCTTCCGCGCGTAACACGGTGGCTGCCGGGACAAAATGAAAAGCGGGAGCCCCTTCAGGACGCCACGACCCGAAGGCCGCCTGATGCAGAGACGGCAGGAGAGCCGCCTCCCCCATCGTTCGACACGCGCGCCGCCTGCGGTCCTTTGGCCGTCCAGCGGTTTTCGGGAACCGGCAGGCCCAGATGGCCCCGAAGGGTGTCCTGTTCGTAGTCCGTCTTGAAAAGACCGCGCTGCTGGAGGATCGGAATGACGCGTTCGCGGAATAGCGTGAAATCGTGGGAAGCCGACACACGGATATTGAATCCGTCGGCGGCGCCGTCGCGGAACCAGCGCTCAATCTCGTCCGCGACCGTCTCCGCCGATCCGACGAAGGAAAGGCGCCAGGTCCCGTAGCGCTCGGCGGCCTGCCGCAGCGTGAATCCATTCGTCCGGACGCCACGCAGGATACGCTCGGCATGCCCCTTGTAGCTGTTGAGCGTCAGACCACTGACGTCCGGGAATGGCCCGTCAATCGGATATTGACGGAAATCGTGATAATTGAAGGCACGGCCAAGCGCGACGAGCTTCTGCTCGATCGTGATGTCCCCGACGCGCGCCTGGGCGATGGCCTGCGCTTCCTCGTCGGTATCCGCGATGATCGGCGCGATGCCGGGCAGAACGGTGATCAGGTCCGGATCGCGGCCGGCGGCCTGCGCCCTGCGCTTCAAATCCTGGTAGTAGTCGCGGGCGCCGTCGAAATCCTCGACGCCGGCGAAGGTCACGTCTGCGATTTCCGCGCCGAGCTGCCGCCCGTCATTGCTGTCGCCCGCCTGGAAGATCACCGGATAGCCCTGCCTCGAACGGCTCAAGGCGAGCGGGCCGGCGACGGACAGGAACTCGCCCTTGTGGTTCAAGGCATGCTGCTTGGATTTGTCCAGGAAGATGCCCCTCTCCTTGTCGCGGGGAAAGGCATCGTCCTCGTAGCTGTCCCACAATCCCTTGACGACTTCGACGAACTCCTTCGCGCGGCGATAGCGGACGGCGTGATCCAGGTGCTTGTCGTGTCCGTAATTCCGGGCTGCCCCTTCAAGCCCGGTGGTCACGACGTTCCAGCCCGCCCGGCCACGGCTGATATGGTCGAGCGAGCCGAACAGCCGCGCGACATTGTAGGGTTCCCAATAGGTGGTGGTCAGCGTGCCGACCAGGCCGATCTTCGACGTCGAGACGGCCAGCGCCGACAGAAGCGTCAGCGGCTCCAGACGGTTGAGGAAATGCGGCGCCGTATCGGGCGTGATGAACGGGCTGTCGACGATGAAGACGAGATCGAATTTCGCTTCCTCCGCCAGCCGGGCATTCCGGATATACCAGTCGATATCGATGCTGGCGTCGGATTGCAGATCCGGACGGCGCCACAGGGAGAAATCGGTGCCCACACCCGCCAGGATGGCGCCGAGCTTGAGGGTGCGCCGCTTGGAGTGGCTCATGATGGCCTTCCTCGAATGCTGTGATGGGTCGTCAGGCGCCGATCTTTCGATCTCCGCCTTCCCGCCGCCAGCAAAAAATATTCAATCGATCCATGTGGAAATCAAAACCATCGGGACGAACTCAGGACTAAAATTTAAGAATATAAAATCGACGTGCAAAGAAAACTCGCTTGCGAGGGAACCGACCCTCATACGACGTTCGCCGACATCTGCCGGAGTCTTCAAGGAGCGCCTGCGTTGTTTCCGTCTTCGGCCAGGTTCCGCCCGGGAAAGGCATCGGTGCATATCTATGGGGGCCAGCCAACAGCGACGTGCCGGGAACGCGCCGGATGCACGATGGCGCGACCGGCATGTGCGTCCTGCAGGGTTAGGGATATCCGGGAACGTACGTCCTCCCTCCGGCGGTCCGCGCATGGCGTTGCCCGGCGCCCACATCGATTTCTCAGGATATGACAGGACATGAAGGCAATAGACGCGGACGTTCTGGTCGTCGGTGGCGGCATGGCCGCGGGCTGGGCGGCCATTTCCGCCGCGAAGACGGGTGCTTCGGTGGTCGTGGTGGACAAGGGCTTCATGGGGACGAGCGGCGTCACCGCCCCGGCCGGGCCGAACCATTGGTGGGTTCCCCCCGACACGGCACAGCGCGAAGCGGCCATCCGACGACGGCTTGAAACCGCGTTCGGCCTGGCGGATCCGGAATGGATGGAACGGATCATCGACATCACCTGGCGATCCATCCCCGAACTGGACCCCTATTACCCGTTTTCGGGCGACGGCAAGGGGGGCCTCTTCCGTTCCGGCCTGCGCGGGCCGGAATATGTGCGGGCACTGCGCCGTTACGCGACGGACCTGGGCGTGCGCGTGCTCGACCATCACCCGGTTCTGGAACTTCTGGGGCGGCGGGATGGCTCGGTCGGCGGCGCGGGCGGCTACGACCGCCTGGGCGGCGTATCATGGCGCGCCCGCGCCGGGGCGGTGATCCTGGCGACCGGAGGCTGCGGCTTTCGCTCCGGCCTGATCGGCAGTTATTCCAATACCGGCGACGGCTACCTGATGGGCGTGGAGGCCGGCGCGGACCTGTCCGGCATGGAATTCTGCGTGTCCTATTCCATTTCCCCGGCCTGGCTGAGCACGCGGACGCTTCCCTATACCGGCGCACGCTATTACGACGCCTCGGGCGCGGAGATCGACGTTCCGGCCGGGGCGAACCGCACCCGCGAACATCTGCTCGTCCTTGCGGACGCATTTCGCGCCGGACCGGTCCATGCGGATCTGCACGAGGCGCCGAAGGCGCTGCGGGGGGTGGTGCGCCAGATCCAGCCGGCGACGGTCGCGGCCTTCGAACGCCGGGGGCTGGACATGTTTCGTGACCGGTTCGAGGTGAAGCTGTTCGGCGAAGGCACGATCCGCGGCACCGGGGGCTTGCGGATCGTCGATACGGGCTGCGCGACATCGGTGCCCGGGCTTTTCGCGGCAGGAGACGCCGCCACGCGCGAGCATATCGCCGGCGCGACGAGCGGCGGCGGCGCACAGAACGCCGCCTGGGCGCTCTCGTCCGGCGTCCTGTCGGGCCAGGCCGCCGCCGCCCTGGCGCGCAGGCAGGGCAAGGGGGCGCCTGACGCGGCGCTGGAACCCCTGGGGCGGGCGGGGCTGCGGCCGGCGGGCGGCAGTCGCGCGGTCGACCGGAAAGCCCTCCAGAAGGCCGCCGGAGACGAAATCCTCGATCTCGACAAGGCGTTGCGGCGCCGCGCGGACGGGCTGGAAGCCTCGGCACGGACGCTTGAGGACGGATGGACGGAGATCAGCCAGCACCTGCGCGGCGACGGGCGCGACGCGGTTGCGGCCCGCGAGACGGCGGCGATGGTCGCCACGGCCCGCTGGTGCAACGCCGCCGCCCTCGCCCGGACCGAGAGCCGTGGCATGCATGTGCGTGAGGATTTTCCACGGACCGATCCGCGCCTGGCCTGTCGCCAGATCGTGGGCGGGCTCGATCGGATCCGGATCCGGCCCGATGGCGCGCGCCAGGAAAAAACCGGGGGGAAGACAATCGGATGATCGAAGACATTCTTTCGGAACGCTGCACCGGCTGCAACGCATGCGTCGTCGCCTGTCCCGACCATGTGCTGGATCCGGGCGTGGCCGATGGGCCGCCGGTCATCGCCCGTGTCGAGCAGTGCCAGACCTGCTTCCTCTGCGAACTCCATTGCGCGCATGACGCCATCTATGTCGCGGTGGAAGGTCCCGGGGCCGGGACCACGCTCCATCATCCTGAGGCGCTGATCGGGCGTCTTCGCCACGATTACGGCTGGGACGGCAGCACCAGCGACCCCTTGCGCGACTTCTGGCAACTGGGGCCGCTGTTGCGAGAGGGGCTGGAGATATCGGCTGCACGCCATGCTCGCCGGCAGACGCGCGCGCTGAAGGAGGCAGGAACAGGACAGGAGGGAGACGACGCCGCCGGTTATCCCCCAGCGAAGGCGGTGACGGACGACCCGACGGCATGATGCGCGCACCCGGATCAGGCTGGCACAGTCGACGGCAATGGCCCCCATCACCCTGGTCGTCGGTAACCGGCGCGGGCTGATCGATTCCCGCCTCAAGACGACCGGCCGGCAGCAGAGCCTTTCATACCGGATCCAACGGGCTTCTCGCGGCTGGCGCACCGCCGATCGGCACGTGACGATAAAGGCCATCGTTGAAGACGAGCCGAGAAGATGTCGCCAGACAAAGCAGACTCTTCGGCATACACGATTGTTCCAACCCGGTCGCGCCACGACAAGCACGACCGCTCACCAGGTGCAGCACGATCATCCTGACAGCGCGATCTTCGCCCCTGGCCGGCGATGCGTTCCGACATCTCCGGTAACTGCCATTTTCCGGCAGATGACAGTCATATATGGCGTTGTCCGTCGTAACGGCAGTTGCCGATCGCCTTCTTGATTCAACGGCTTGTTTCGCAATGCGGTACCATCGTCCGCGCGAGTGTCGTTGACATATTAATAACCACAAACATTCGTGTAATTTTTTCTCGCATGACATTTTCACTCATGCGCACGATATTTTCCCGACAACGCGCTTCACGCATGTTCACGTAAATCCAGACGGTACCCACCATCATGACGCCAGGTAACGCGGGGCAGTGTCCGATCAAGGCGCCGCTGAGGCCGTGTAACGCGGCCGCTACGAGCGTGCACAGCTTGATGTTGACGGGCGATGCGCCCGAGTATTTCGATCCGGGACACAATATTCGATGACAGAAGACACAAGACAGGCAACAATCAGGCGAGTGAACGGGGCGACGTCCGCGTTCGTGGCTGGCCTGATTGCGTCCGCGTCCGCCCATGCCGAAAATCTCCCCACCCGCAAGATACCGGCCCCTCATGCCGGCCAGTCAGCGCGTCCGGCACCGCATCCCGCCACCTCGCAACCGCCATCCGCCAGGTCTGCGGTGCCTGCGGCAAACGTCGTTCCAGCGCCTGAGACGATCAGCGTCCGCGCCAGCGCGCGCACGCCGCGCCTGGCCGCCGCGGTTCCATTGGGTGCCTTGGGTGCGCGCTCGGAACTCGACACGCCCTTTGCCATCAGTTCCGTCTCGGCGGCGAAGATGGAGCAGCTTCAGGCCGCCGATATCAACGACGTGTTTCGCTCGGAACCCGGCGTGCAGGAAAACTCCAATGGCGGATCCACCGCGTCGGGCGCCAGCTTCCGCGTGCGCGGCCTCAGCCTGGACTGGAGTAACGGGTACAAGATCGACGGCATGGCGATCCCATATTGGTATATCGACCTGCCGATGGCGAATTTCGAACGCCTGCAACTGACCAAGGGCGCGTCCGCCTTCATGTACGGGTTCGGTTCGCCCGGGGGCGTTCTGGATTTCCAGCTCAAGAAACCGGTCGAGGAACGCAAGCTGACGCTCGAGGCGGGCTATCGTACCGATGCGGTGTTCCGCCAGATGCTCGACACCGGCGGGTCTTTTGATCGCGCGCATCGCTTCACCTATCGCCTCGTATTCGGCAACGAGGTGGGCAATCAGTATAACAGCAGCTTCATGCGCAACACATCGGTATCGTTTTCGACGCGCGCGCAGATTACCGATAATTTCTCCTGGCATTTCGACGCATTCTACGATGCCAGCCTGCAGAAGGACATGGTCAACGGCGTCGCCGTCAGTTCAAGCGCCATCGGCCCGAACTTCAATTATCTTGCGCCGATCAGCGGACGAGCACCATTCGGCGCACCCGGCTCCTGGAAAACGAACGACGTCAAGGTGTTCCGCACCGGATTTGACTGGAATTTCGCGCCTGGCTGGCGCGCCGGCATCGCCTATGGCTATACCCACCTCGACGAACGCTTTCCATCGAACCAGGTGACGTTCACGAGTACGAATGGCGACTATTTCTCCCGCGCGTTCGAACAGGATCGCGTTCTGGGTTATCATCAGGTCGACGCCTCGACCGAGGGACATTTCCAGACTGGCCCGCTCAAACATGACGTGCTGATCGGGATCACATGGGAACGGCAGGATTTCGCCGCCGATGCGACAGCCGGCCTGCTGGGTCCGACCGAATACGGAAACATCCATTCCGATCGGCCATCCATCACGGATGCGACGAATTTCACTCCGCATCTGTATCATTATCTCGACAATGTGCAGGTGGCGCCTTTCTGGACAGACACGATCAGCTGGCGCAAATGGTCGCTGCTCGCCGGCGCTCGCTATACGGACTACCAGGAAAACGATTTTTCGACCTCAGGCGCACAGACCGCTGCCCGCCGGAATAATCCCGTAACCCCGATCGTCTCGTTGTCCTACAAGGTCGATCCCGGCATCAACGCCTATTTCTCCTATGTCGAGGCAATGCAGACCGGCGGCATCGGCGGTCCCACCAACGTCAACTACATGCAGGTCTTCGGCCCGATCCGCAGCCAGGAGTACGAGCTCGGGCTGAAGGTGCAAAGACGGATATGGAGCGGCACCGTGGCGTTGTACCGGCTCGACACCGGGTCCGCCTATACCAACGCGCAGAATTACTACACGCAGGACGGCATTTCCCGTTATCAGGGCGTGGAGGCCGCCGGCGGGGTGCGCGTGACGCGCGACCTCACGCTCAACGGCAGCATCACCTACCTCAATGCCTATTATGTATCGGGGCCGGCATCGGTCGTGGACCACAAGCTCGAGGCGGTCGCGCCGTTCCAGGCTTCGTTCGGCGCGGATTACGCGATCCCGCTGGTGCATGGGCTGAGCGTGAACGGCGGATTCAACTATGTCGGGCCAAGCTGGCTCGACGCCGCGAATACATTCCACCTGCAATCCTATCTGGTGGGTGATCTGGGCGCATCCTATGTCACGCAGGTCGACAGGCATAAGCTGACCTTCCGCGCGACAGTCAAGAATATCGGCAATGAACGCTACTGGGTCAGCCGGGGCAGCTACAACCTGTTCCCCGGCGCGCCACGGACCGTCGTTCTGTCGATGCGTTTCGACCTCTGACTTCAACAGCGAGGAAAAAACCAATGTCCGTCAATTTCATCGGCTATATCGGCTTCAACAACACGTCTGAAATCCATGGCGTCCGCAAGCGGGTGCTCGATCGAACCTATGTCGTGGACGCCCTGCGCGCGCAGGAGGAGGGCGGCTTCGACCGCGTGCTCATCCCGTTCGGCTCCAATTCGCCGGAAAGCCAGATCGTCGCGGCCTATGGCGCGGCGCTGACGACGCGGCTCGGATTTCTTGTTGCCCACCGGCCGGGCTTCACGCAGCCGACATTGGCCGCGCGCCAGCTTGCGACGCTCGACCAGCTTTCCCAGGGGCGGGTCGCGGTGCATATCATCACCGGCGGCGCGGACGAGGAAATGGCGCGCGACGGCGATATCGGCACCACCAAGGCCGAACGCTACGCGCGATCCGACGAATATCTGGCCATCCTGCGCCAGGAATGGTCCGCGAAGACGCCCTTCGATCATGATGGAAAATTCTATCATATCCGCCAGGCCAGCAGCGCGATCCATCCCGAGAACCTGCCGGTCTTCTTCGGCGGCACCTCGGCGGAAGCCATCGACGTCGCCGGCCGCCATGCCGACGTCTACGCGACCTGGGGCGAGACGCTCGATGCGACGCGAGAGATCGTGGCGCGCGTCCGCGCATCGGCGGCCCGCCATGGCCGGCAGATCGGATTTTCGCTTTCGCTGCGCCCGGTGATCGCGGATACCGAAGAAGCGGCCTGGAAACGTGCCGACGAGATCGTGGAGCGCGTGCGCGCCAGGCGCGAGGACGCCGGCCTGCCGACCAGCGGTCACCGCCCGCCCAACGACGGATCGCGACGCCTGCTGGAAACCGCATCGTCCACGCGTCGCGACGCCAGGCTGTGGACCGGCGTCGCCCAACTGACGGGTGCCGCCGGCAACTCGACCGGCCTGGTGGGCACGCCGGAACAGGTCGCCGATGCCCTTCTGGAATATCACAGGATCGGCATAGGAAATTTCCTTATCCGTGGATTCGATCCCCTGGCCGATGCCATCGCCTATGGCCGCGACCTGATCCCCCTGGTGCGCGAGAAGGTGGCCGCATCGGGCGACCTGGCCGCCGCCAGCTGATCACATCGCCACGCACCAGCCGGCCGGCCGCCGGCGTCGGATTCAATGACGGTACGGACGATCGGGTCCGGCCGCACCAAGAGGAACTGTCATCATGAATGCGATTACCAGACTGGGAAGCTTCACGATAACGCCGCTGCAGCCAACCATCGGGGCCGAGATCGGCGGGCTCGACCTGCGCGCGCCGATCACGGACGAGGTCCGGGACGCGCTGAAACAGGCGCTTCTGCGCCACAAGGTCCTGTTTTTCCGTGACCAGATCATCGACACCCATCAGCAGGCCGCGTTCGCGAACCGGTTCGGACCGCTCTATACCCATCCCAGCACGCATCGCTCGCCCGCAATTCCTTCGGCACATGCGATTTCAGCCGAGGAATTCAAAACCTACGCCGCCGATTACGACACGCGGCGTCAGGGCTGGGACGCCTATCATACCGATACGAGCTGGCGCCTGGTGCCGACCTGGGGCGCGGTCCTGCGCGCGGTCAATTTGCCGGAACAGGGGGGCGACACGATCTGGGTCGACGGCGCACGCGCGCTTGAAACATTGCCCGACGACGCCCGGGCACGACTGGAAGGCCTTCACGTCACGCATGATTTCGGCAGTTCGCTGAAGCGGGCAGGCCACGAATACCCGATCGTGGCGCACCCCGCGATCCGCACCCATCGCGAGACGGGGCAGAAGATCCTGTGGGTGAATTTCTCGCTGCGCCCGACGCTGATCGGTCTCGATATCGCGGAAAGCCGCGAATTGCTGACGATCGTCAGCGACCAGTATCGCCGGCCGGAAAACCAGGTGCGCTTCTCGTGGCGCCCCGGCTCGCTCGCCTTCTGGGACAATCGTGCCGCCGTCCATTACGCCGTACGCAATTACGGGGATTTTCCGCGCCTGCTCGAACGGATCCTGATCGCGGACGAACCGCTTTACGCGGATCTCTGACGCCATGGCGGGGACGTGACCATGATACGCGGACACGTCGCCTGCCATTTTCCACTTCAGGGATGATGCTCTCAAGTCTTGAGCAATCCCAAACCATCATATGAATTATATTTTCGCGACATGCGCCCTGTCTCCATAGTTAGGTTCCACGCCAGGACGTCAGGGTGGAGAAACGCAACATGCCCGTGGAATTCATCGGCTATCTGACTGGCCGCAACCAGTCCGAAACCATTCCCGGCACCGGGCCGGTGGTCGATCCCGACTATATCGCGACGACCGCCAGGGTGCATGAGGATGCCGGCTTCGACCGCGTACTGACGGCCTTTCATTCCAATTCCCCCGACAGCATCCTGATCGCCCAGCACGCGGCGTCGGTGACGCGGCGGCTCGGCCTGCTGGTGGCCCATCGGCCCGGCTTCGTGGCGCCGACCCTCGCCGCGCGGCAGTTCGCCACACTCGATCAGATCACGCGCGGACGCGTCGCCATCCACATCATCACCGGGGGGAACGATATCGAGCTCCAGGCCGACGGCGATCACACGACCAAGGTCGAGCGTTATGCCCGAACCGACGAATATCTCGATATCGTCCGCAAGGAGTGGGTCAGCCAGAGGCCGTTCGACCATCAGGGACAATTCTACCGCGTCCATGGCGCGCAATCGCAAATCCATCCCTATCGGCCGACCGGGATTCCGATCTATTTCGGCGGCGTCTCCGACGAGGCCATCCGCGTCGCGGGACGCCATGCGGACGCCTATGCGCTGTGGGGCGAGACTTATGACGAGGTCGCGAAGCTGATCGCCCGCGTCAGTGCCGCCGCAGCCGGAAATGGGCGCCCGGCGCCGCGCTTCTCGCTCTCGCTGCGGCCGATCCTTGCCGACACCGAAGACGCGGCGTGGGACCGGGCCCGGCAGATCCGCGCGCGCATCGTCGCCTTGCAGGGCGACGCGGTCCAGCCCGATGCGTCGGCCGCGCTCGATACGGCAGGCGCGCGTCCCTCCGCCCGGACCCTGCCGACGAACGAGGGCTCGCGCCGGCTGCAAAGACTGGTCGCGCGCGGCGAACGGCTGGACACGCGCCTCTGGACCGGCGTTGCCGCCGTGACCGGAGGCCGCTGGAACTCCACCTCCCTGGTGGGCACGCCGGACCAGGTGGCCCAGGCGATGGACGCATATTATCGGCTCGGCATCACGACGTTCCTGATTCGCGGATTCGACCCGATCAGCGACGCCGTGGCCTACGGCCGGGACCTGATCCCGCGCGTGCGCGCCCTCGCCGCCGCCGGGGACGCGGCCCGGGGCGCGACCACGATCAATCCGCACGCCGCATGATCCCTGTCGGCCGGCGACGGCTCATCCAGGCCCTGGCGGCCGTCGCCTCGCCGATCCCGTCACGGGCATGGGCGGCAGGCGGCGTGCAGCCCGTTGCCATCAGCTACCAGCGCTCGTCGGCGGTGATGCTGGCGCTTCAGGCCAATCCCGACCTTGCCACGAAATTCGGCGCGTCGATGGCCCGCGTCGGCCTCGTGCCGCACTGGTATCAGTTTACGCATTTCCAGGATGCGATGATCAGCGACAGCATCCAGATCCAGGGCGATTCCGCCGACGCCGTCCCGATCTTCGCCCAGGCGGCGCATGCGCCCCTGACCTATCTCGCGCAGGAAAGTCCTTCCCCCACGGCCGAGGCGCTGATCGTCCACGCGACGGACGGGATCGATACGATTGCAGGCCTGCGCGGAAAGCGCATCGCCGTCGCGCGCGGGTCGGGATGCCATTACCTGCTCGTGCGTGTGCTGCGCGATGCCGGGCTGACGCCGGGCGACGTGCATATCTCCTTCCTGGAACCACCCCAGGCCGCTGCGGCGTTCGCGCAGAAATCCGTCGACGGCTGGGCCATCTGGGATCCGTTCCTCGCGGTGACGCAGGCCCGTATTCCCGTGCGCGTGCTCTGCGACGGGCGCGGCGTGACCGAGTACTATCGGTTCTACATGATCGACAACGCCTTCGCGCTCGCCCATCCTGAAGCCGCCGACATCATGTACACAGCCCTGCGCGAGGCGTCGGACTGGCTCCGCGCCCATCCCGATGACGGCGCCCGCCTGCTTTCGCCCGCGTGGGGCAATATGCCGCAGGACATCGTCCGCACCATCACCAGCCGCCGCAGCCTGCATGTCGAGGCGATTACGCCGGCCGCACTCGCCGCTCAGCAGCGCATCGCCGATGCATTCACGACGCTGGGGCTGGTTCCCGGGCGGGTGGATATCAGCGCGATGCCGGTATGGCGCGCACCATGACGCACCCGCAGAACTTTCGTGCGGGCGATCCGGAACCGGCCGCCGCCCACGTCGCTCTGACCGACGCGGCGCTGGCCGAACTGCGCGATCTTGCCCGCCGCCCGCACGCACGACCCGACCTGCCGGCCTGCCGGGCGACCATGGCACGGATACGGCGCCTTCTGCACGAAGGCCCCGGATTTGCCGTCCTCGGCACGCTCCCCCTCGACGGGATGACGCAGGACGCGGCCCGCGGACTGTTCCAGCGTCTCGCCACCATGGTGGCCCGGCCCGTCGCGCAGAAATTCACCGGCACCGCGATCTATGACGTGCACGACACCGGGCGCCATGCCCTGCCCGGCAGCGGCGTGCGGCCGGACCAGACCAACATCGAACTCAGCATCCATAACGACAACGCCTACAACACGACACTGCCCGAGATCGTTGTTCTGCTGTGCCTGCGTCCCGCCGCCCGGGAAGAGGAAGGCTGGAACCGAGTCCTGAGCTTCGCGGCCCTGCACGAAGTTCTGGCCGCGCGGTTCCCCGCGTTGCTGCCGCGCCTGTATCGCCCCTTTCCCTTCGACCGGCAGCGCGAACATGCGCCGGACGAGTCCCCGATCCTGCACGCGCCGATTTTCGCACGCGAGGACGGGCGCCTGGTCACCCGGATGGGCCTGCATCAGATACGCTCGGGCTACGTGATGACCGGCGAGACCATGAGCACGGAGACGCAGGCGGCACTCTCGGCGGTCACGCAAACACTCGCTGACCCATCGCTGGCCGTCGATCTGCGCCTGCGGGCGGGCGAGATGCTGTTCATCGCCAATCGCGCGATCGGGCACAGCCGCACCGGCTTCATCGACCCGCCGGACCGGGACCGAAAACGGCTGATGGTCCGCCTCTGGCTGCGCGACAGCGGATCGATAGCCTACGCGGGATAGAGCCCTGCCAGGCGGGAGCGCCCGCTTCCGGGGCAGGATGGCATTTCGCGCCGCGATCGCCAGTCCTCGCTGCGCCGCGGCCGGGGCCTCCCATCGACACCCGGAGGCACGCCCTTGCTGGCCGAGACCGGACTGAACGACTTTCCCTGTCGGGTGACGTTCGGCGCATTCAGTTCCGGCAACCTGATCGTCCAGGCAGGCGCCGGCTGGGGTGCCGGGGGTATGTATGGGACGCAGTTTCACCTGATTCCCTCTCTCCTGTCAGGTGAACATTATTCACACCATTATTTTTCGTGATTTAATTGTATCCCACGATCTTCACGGGCAAAGTTCCTGTCACCGACCGACAAAGAGTGTACTTGCCATGACCCCTGCCGCCCGCACCCCGTTCCGTCGCATCCTGGGCACTCTTGCCCTTCTGTGCCTCCCGCTTCTTTCGACGAGCGGCGCATCAGCCGCCCGGGCGGATGACGAACTGGTGGTCGCGGACCAGAAGGGGCAGCAGAAGGCGTTGCTGGAGGCCGCCGGGGCCGACCGGGACCTGCCCTATCGCATTCGCTGGGTCGAGTTCGAGGCCGCCGCTCCGCTGCTGCAGGCGCTGGGGGCCGGGGCGGTCGATACCGGCATCGCGGGCGACGGGCCATTCCTGTTCGCCTGGGGCGCGGGCCTGCCGGTCAAGGCCGCCCAGCTGATCCCGCCGCGCGGGGGCGGCCGGGCCACGGCGGTGGTGGTGTCGGCGGGATCGGCGATCCGCGGCCTGTCCGACCTGTCGGGCAGGCGGGTCGCGACCGGGCGCGGGTCCATCGGCCACCTGCTCCTGCTGCGCCTGATCCAGACGGGGGCGATCCCGGCGCCGGCACCGCGAATCGTATTCCTGGCCCCGGCCCAGGCCAAGGCGGCGCTGGATAGCGGCGGCATCGACGCCTGGTCGACGTGGGAACCCTATGTCTCGCTGGAAACGGTGCAGAATCACGGACACGTCCTGGCCGATGGCGCGGGCCTCATGCCGAACAACAGCTTCTTCGTCGCGACCGACGCCGCGCTGGCGCACAAGCACGCCGAACTGGCCGATTTCTATCGCCGCGTCGCCCGGGCCTATGCGTGGGGCGGCGGGCACCAGCAGGATTATGCCGCGCTTCTGGCGCGCCAGACCGGCCTGCCGCAGGCAGTCGCACAGGCGGTGGCGCAGAAGCTGATCGCCACCCCCGCCGCCATCGACGACACGGTCGTGCAGGCCGAGCGGACCACGCTGCAGACATACCGCTCGGCCGGCTTCCTGTCCTCGGCCGGCCCGTTCGAGACGGCGTTCGACCGAAGCTTCACCCAGCCATGAGGGGGCGCTCCCCGTCATGCCGCCGGCGTGCGGCCCCGGATTGAATTCATGAATTGCCTGTCGTTCGAACCCGCTCCACAATCCACGACCGTTCGCAGGTCAAAGGCAAATGAAAGAGCCGATCATGAGCGGTCTTCCCTTGCAGGCCGGGCGCACGGCATTCGGTGGCAATCCGGACAGCTATGAGGCCGCACGCCCGCCCTACCCGGACGCCGTGTACGCGGCCCTGCGGGAACGATGCGTGATCGACGGCTCGCGCGTGTTCGAAATCGGGGCCGGGACGGGAAAAGCGACGTTTCCGATTCTGGTCGATCGGCCGGCACGGTTGACAGCCATCGAACCCGATCCGCGCCTCGCCACGCATCTCGGCAATCTGGCCGACCGGAACTGGCCGATGCTGGAAATCGTGGCACATCCCTGGGAAGACGCGGTCCTGCCCGATAATGGCTATGATTTCGGCTTCGCGGCGACGGCCTTTCACTGGCTGCCTCAGGCACAAGCCTTGCGGAAGGTCTTTCAGACCCTCAGGTCCGGCGGCTGGTGGGCCGCCTGGTGGAACGTCTTCGGGGATCCGGACACGCCCGATGCATTCCATCAGCGCGTGGCCCCCCTGTTTCGAGGCCTGCGGAATTCGCCGGCATGGGAACCGGGACGGCGACCGTTCGCGCTCGATATCGATGCTCGGGTCGCCGATCTGAAACTGGCCGGCTTCGAACAGCCTGTCGTGGATATTCTGCGCTGGACAATCAGCATGGACGCCGGCCAGGTCCGGGCGCTGGCGGCAACATTTTCGGAAGTGGTGAACGCGGAGGCGCCCGCACGGCAGAAGCTGCTGAACGCACTGGCCTCGGCGGTCGACGACGAGTTCGGCGGCCGGGTCGACAGAAACTTCGTCACGCCTTTGTACATGGCCCGCAGACCCGGCGGCTGATGCCGCCGGGTCGATGACGGCATCCGGGCAGCCTGCGCCTTTCCCTCATCATGTTTCCCCGGCAGGCCCGTGCCTCACTCCAGCACGGAAAATCCGTGCGTTCCGTCGCGTTCCAGCTGCGCAACCAGGCCGAACTCCCAGTCCAGATACGCCTGCATGGCAGCGGCGGCATTGTCCGTACCCTCGTACGGACGCTTGTAGACATCCTCAGGACGCGAGAGCGCGCGCCCCGCGTCCAGGCCGGTTTCCAGCGCCTGGCCGGCCGCCTGCCATGCCGCCGTGCCGCCCTCCAGCACCCGCACGGACAGCCCCGCGCGCGCAAGCTCCGGCGCCGCCAGGCGGGCGGCGAGCCCGTCGGGCGAGGTCAGCACGATATCCGCCCCCTCCAGGCGCGGATGCCCGGGCAGGTCGGGACGTATGGCGAACACGGCCCCCGGCACATGCCCCTTGCGGAAAGCCGGGCTGGCGGCAAGGTCGATCACCAGCGGCCCGCCCCCCGCCGCGCGTTCCGCAAGCAGCCCGGCCACGGACACAGGCTCGGACTCCGGCAGCGGGCCGGCCAGCAGCAGGGGCTCCGGACCGGTCGCACGCGGCAGGTCCGCCCAGTCGTCCAGCACATAGACCTCCCGCCAGCCGAGCTGCCGCAGCCAGTGGCCGGTCATGCGGGCACGCACGCCGTCATCGTCGGTCAGCACGATGGTGCCGTGGCGCACGCCGATCCACTCGTCGGTCGCCTGCACCAGCTGGCCGCCCGGCGCCGAACGGAAGTCCGCGAGATGCCCGGCCGCGTATTCCTCGGGCGCGCGGACGTCGAGCCGATAGACCGTCCGGCCCGGATCGGCCTGGAACGCCGACAGCGCCGCCGGTCCGATCAACCGCACGCCGGTGCGCCGCGCCAGCGTCGCCGCCGCGTCGCGGGCCCGCGCCACGTTCGCGTGGGTGGGCGCCTCCCCGACCCGCGTCGCGCCATGGTCCAGTTCCAGTCCCGCCAGGGTCCAGCCGATGGTGCCGTTGCGCAGCGCGAAGACGGGGTTGGGAATGCCGGCATTGACCAGCGACTGCGCGCCGATGATCGATCGGGTGCGGCCGGCGCAGTTCACCACCACGGTGGTGGCGGCCGACGGCACGATGTCGCGCACCCGCAGGGCCAGCTCCCCGCCCGGCACGGACTGCCCGCCGGGGATGGACATGACGTGGTATTCGCTGAAGCGCCGCGCGTCGAGAATCACCAGGTCGTCGCCGCGCGCGATCCGCGCCTGCAGCTCCGGCGCCGGCAGCGACGGCGTGCGGCGGACATGCTCGACCAGTTCGCCGAACGCCTTGGACGGCACGTTGACGTCGATGAAGATCTCGCCGCCCGACGCGCGCCAGCCGGCCAACCCGCCTTCCAGCACGCTGACATTGCCGTAGCCGAGTGCCGCGAAGACCGGCAGCGCACGCGCAACCCGGCCCTCCCCGTCGTCATAGAGCACGACCGGCGCGTCGCGGCGCGGGACCAGGCCCGCGATCCGTTCCTCGATCCGTCCCAGGGGCAGGTTGACGGCGAACAGCGGATGGGCCGCCGCGAACGGCCCCTCCTCGCGCAGGTCCAGCAGCGCGATCTCATCCCCCGCGCGCAGAAGGCGCCGCACGTCCTCGGAGGATGTGAGTGCGACGGGCCGCTCCGTCATGGCGTTCATACTGCCTCCGCCCGCTTCGAGCGGTCCCAGAGATTCGGCACATCCTCGCTGGAATAGCCGGAAATGAAGGATTTCTCGATCCCCGTGACCGGATCGTAGGTGGCGCGCGACACGCCGCCGATATTGTCGCCATAGACATGGATCGAAATCGACGTCTCGTCGGCCAGCGCGTTGGCGACCAGGTGATAATCGTTCACGCCCGGGGCCAGGAACGCGACATCGCCGGGATCCAGCACGCTGGTCTCGCCGGCATGGAAGCTGCCGTCGGCCGCCCGCGTGAACTGGGTCTCGCTCTCGCGCCCGCGCAGCATGCCGATCAGGCCCCAGACGCGATGGTCGTGCAGCGGCGTCTTCTGCCCCGGCCCCCAGACGAAACTGACGACCGAGAAGCGCTCCAGCGGATCGCAATGCAGCAGGTACTGGCTGTATCGTTCCGGGTTCGGGCGGGTAAGGGGCTCGGGCAGCCATCCGTCGTGCGCGACCAGGTCCCGCAGCAGCACGGCCCCTTCCCGCTGGATGGCGTCCGGCGGCAGGCCGCGTTCGTGCAGGCGGGTGAAGCGGACGACGAAATCCCGCAGCGGTGCAATCGATGTCATGTCATTCAATCCAGAAGGTCGGGTTCCAGGGCCACGATCGAATCCCACAGCGGCTGGAACGAGAAATAGCCGCCCTGGTGGGTGCCCACCTGGCCGGCGGTCAGGCGCGCCACGTCGGGCGCGATCAGTTTCAGCGGGCCGGCCGCCTGCGCCAGCAGCTGGGCATGCGCCGCATTGTCCATGCTGATGAACCACCAGGCGGCGGCCTCGATCGTCGGCCCGACCGTCAGCAACCCGTGATTCTGCAGGATCAGCGCCTTGCGCTGCCCCAGCGTCGCGGCCAGGCGCTCGCCCTCGCTCTCATCCAGCACGACGCCGCCATACGGGTCGAACACCACATGGTCCTCGTAGAAGGCGCAGGAATCCTGCGTGATCGGCAGCAGTCCGGTTCCCAGTGCCGAGAACGCCTTGCCGTAGGTCGAATGGGTATGGGCCGCGGCAACGACATCGGGGCGCGCCCGGTGCAGGGCCGAATGGATCGTGAAGCCGGCCGTGTTGATCGGCCGATCCCCGACCAGGATCGTGCCGTCATGATCGACGAGTTGAAGGTCGGAGACCCTGATTCGCGAGAAATGAACGGCCAGGGGATTGATCCAGTACCGATCCGGAAATTCGGGATCACGCACGGTGACGTGCCCGGCCAGGCCCTGGTCGAAACCATAGCGCGCGAACAGCCGGAACGTCGCAGCCAGGCGCTGCTTGCGATGCAGCCGCTCCTCTTCGAACGATGCGGCCGGCGGCCGGGGTTCCAGGCAGCGCTCCCGCGCCCGTGTCGAATCCCCTGCCGGCGCAACGGACGGCGCAATGGCATTCATGCCGACAGTCCCCTTTCCTCGAAATCAGCAGCCGCATGCGGCATCCAGCGCGGCCCCGCTCCGCAGTCCGGCGGTGGCCGGTCCGGGGCGTCCGTCCGGCTGCGCGACGGGCAGGTCAGCAGGATATCGGCGCCATCGACGGCCCGGGGCGCCCCCGCCTTCCGGGCGCCGAACGGCGCCGGCACGGGGCGAGGCCAGGCGCCGGGCCGGTTGACGGCGACAAGGGCGCGCGACGCAACGTCCGGCATGGCCCGGCCCTCAGGCCGCCGCGGTTCGCACGCGGGCCTCCTCCGCCGCGACCAGGGCGCGCACGCGGGGGATCAGGTCGCGCCCATAGACATGGGCGTCGAGCAGCGGGTCGAAGCCCCGGATCAGGAAGGTGGTGATGCCGATGCGATAATAATCCAGCAGCGCCTCCGCCACCTGGTCCGGCGTGCCGACCAGCGAGGTCGAATTGCCCCGGGCCCCGGTCAGCGCCGCAAGGCCCGTCCACAGCCGCTTGTCCAGACGTGCCCCCCGGTCGGCCGCTTCCAGCAGCCGGCGCGATCCCTCGTTGGGGATCTCGGCGGGGCGGGCGAAGCCGGTCTTTTCCTGCAGCGCCCGGGCGGTGTCCAGGATCGCGTCGGCCCTGGCCCAGGCCGCGTCCTCGGTCTCGGCCAGGATCGGGCGCAGCGACAGCGAGAAGCGCGGCGTGCGGCCGTGCCGCGCGGCGGCCGCGCGCACCCGCGCCACCGTCTCGCCGACCTGCTCATAGGTTTCGCCCCACAGCGCATACACGTCGGCATGCTTGCCCGCGACCGCGATCGCTTCCTCGGACGATCCGCCGAAATAGACCGGAATCCCCGCCTCGCGGTACGGATGGACCAGCGAATGGGCGCCCCGGGCGTCATAGAACCGTCCCGTGTAATCGAAGGGAGCCCGGCTGCTCCATTCGGCCCGGACGATATCCAGGTACTCGCTGGTCCGCGCATAGCGCTCGGCCTTGGTGGTATGGTCGCCATCGGCCTGCAGCTCGACGTCGCTGCCGCCGGTAATCACATGCAGGGCGACCCGCCCGCGCGTCAGGTGATCCAGCGTCGCGAACTGGCGCGCCGCGATGGTGGGGGCGTTGAAGCCGGGCCGATGGGCGATCAGCAGCCCCAGGTCCCGCGTGACCGACGCCGCATGCTGGGCCAGCAGGATGCTTTCGGGTGAATTCGAATGAAAGGCGATCAGCGTCCGGTCGAAACCGCCATTCTCATGGATCTTCGCCGAGGCCTCAACATGGTTCAGGTCGATGACCGGGCCGGTGGGCGGGATGGTCTCCGACTGGTTGCGGCTGCCGATAAAGCCGATGAATTCCACGGGCATCCCTGGGTCTCCGAACGCTTATTTCACTATTTATTGTGGTATATATCACAATTTAACACTTGCGGTTCCGGGGAAAACAAGACAAAAATAATCATATAACGATTTAGGTTCGTTAATATAAATGTTTCCAGTTCTCATTGGCCGGAGCTCCGCCGTCGTGTCCCAATCGTCCTCCCCCGGCCTGCCGCAGAGAATGGCCCGGAACGTGCCGACGGAGCTGCTGCGCTCGTTCGTGGCCATCGTCGAGGCCGGGTCCATGGCCCAGGCCACGGAAACGATCTTCCTGACCCAGTCGGCCCTCAGCCTGCAGATGAAGCGGCTGGAGGACGTGCTGCAGCAAAAGCTGTTCCGCCGCGACGGCCGGCGGCTCCTGCTCAGCGCGGCGGGCGAGGAACTGGTCGCCTATGCCCGCCAGCTGCTCGCCCTGAACGACCGGATCGTCCAGAGCCTGGGCCAGGACCAGGATCACGACCCCATCACCGTCGGCATGGTCCAGGACTTCGCGGACACGATCCTGCCCGACGTCCTGGGGCGTTTCCGGCTGGAACATCCGCGCGCCCGGCTGATCGTGCGCGTCGGCGGCTCGGCGGAACTGCTCGAGATGTTCGACCGCGCGCGCCTGGACCTGGTCCTGTGCCTGGGCCAGCACGGCGACAGGCCCGACGCGACATGGAAGACTGTCGGCGCCGACCGGATGGTCTGGCTGGGCGACCCGGCGAACACCGAGCGCAGCGAACTCCCGCTGGTCCTCCTGGAACCGCCCTGCCGCTTTCGCGACGCCGCCCTGCGGGTGCTGGCGCAGGAACGGCGGGACTATCGCATCGTGCTGGAAACCCCGAACCTGCCCGCCATGCGCGCGGGCGTCCGGGGGGGACTGGGCGTCAGCTGCCGCACCCGGCGCTTCGCCATGGCGGAGGGCCTGCCGATCATCGCCCAGGACGCGCTGCCCGAGGTACCGGAAATCGAGACCATTCTGGTACGCCGCAACGGATTGCCCGACATCGCGCAGGACCTCGGCGACCTGCTGGCCCAGGCCGCCGAAGGTCATTGAGGAACGCCAAGGTGATGCTTGAGTGAAACTCCTTGGTCGAAACAGGGACTTCTCTTTCATACTTCGGGCCTCGACCTTCTTCGGGAACGCCCAGCATGAGCAACGAACACACGACGACCGGCCCGTCCCTGCGCGCGCGCTTCCAGGCGCTGGACGACGAACGCAGGCGGTCATGGGCGCCGGAGGCTCTGGCCATCAACGTCGGCCAGCGCGCCCTCCTGGTGCGCGAGCACGGCCGGCAGCCGCATGTCGGCGTGGGCGACGTGCTGCCCGCGGCCACGCTGGCCGGCCTGGACGGGCGACCGGTGGCCCTCGACGCGCTGGTCGCGGACGGACCGGCCGTCCTGGTCTTCTTCCGCTTCGCGACCTGTCCCGCCTGCAACATCGCGCTGCCCTACTATCGCGATACCCTGTGGCCCCGGCTGGCGGAGGCAGGAATTCCGCTGGCCGCCATCTCGCCGCAGCCCGCGGCGTCCCTGTCCGAAATCGCGACGCGCCACGACCTGCCCTTCCCCGTTCTGTCCGACACCAACCTGGCGCTGTCGCGCGCGCTGGGCCTGACCTACGTCTTCGACACGCCGTCGCGCCAGGCGGCCGAGGCGAAGGGCGGCACGAGCCAGGCCCTGAACGGCACCGCCGCGTGGGAACTGCCCAAGCCGGCGGTCATCGTGATCGCGCCGGGCCGCGTGGTGCGGTTCGCCGATATCTCCCCCGACTGGATGGACCGGACCGACACATCGGCGATCCTGGCCGCCCTCGGCCTGTCCCGCGAGGAGACGGCCCCCCATGTTCCGGAAAAGGAACGGCACCATGCCGCCTGACGCCCTGCCGGACCTGCGGCCGCCGCAGGTCGCGCCCGACCTGTTCCGCGACGCGATGAGCCGCCTGGGCGCCCCCGTCACCCTGGTCACCACCGACGGCCCGGCGGGGCGGCACGGCCTGACGGCCTCGGCCGTGACCAGCGTCAGCGACGCGCCGCCGACGGTGCTGGTCTGCCTGAACCGGACCAACCGGTCCCACGAGGCCTTTCTCGGCAACGGCGTGCTGGGTATCAGCCTGCTCGCCGGCGGCCACCAGGACGTCGCGACCAGCTTCGCCAGCAGCCGGCGCAGCAGCCAGGAGAAATTCGCGACGGGCACATGGCGCACGGACATCACCGGCGCGCCCCTGTTCGATGACGCACTCGCCACGCTCGACTGCACCATCGCCGCCATCCATGCCGCCGGCAGCCACGACGTCGTGTTCTGCACGGTCGCCGCCATCCGCATCCATCAGGCGGGCGGCCCAGGGCTGGCATGGTTCGACCGCCGCTTTCACCAGCTTCCGGCGGGGGCATAGATGACGGAAGGCGTTCCTCCCTGAAGAAGGACAAAGAAAACTCCTGATAAATTCAATGAATATCATGCCGAACGCATTCGATCCCCCTGAACGGATCAAAGTCTTTTTGCTTCTTTTCCTTCAGAAAAAGAAGCGGCCTTCCCCTCCCCCCAATCACTCTCCAGGCCTGTCAGGGTAACACGATGTCCCACGCTCCCCGCCTCTCCCGCCGCACGGCGCTCGCCTCCGCCGCGGGCCTCGCCCTTCCGCTGATCGGCGCGCGGCGCGGCGCCGAAGCGGCCGACGACATGGCCGGGATGAACTGCGCGAGCGCGGCCACCGGCGCGATCACGCCGCTGCCCGGCCCGCCCCGCAAGCTGACCATCGCATGGAACCAGAATGCGGTCTGCACGGCGGCGGTGCCGGTCGCGAAGGCCAAGGGATTCTTCGCGCAGCACAATCTCGACATCGATTATGTGAATTTCGCCGGCGCCACCGACCAGCTGCTCGAAGCCATCTCGACCGGCAGGGCCGACGGCGCGCCCGGCATGGCGCTGCGCTGGCTCAAGCCGCTGCAGCAGGGATTCGACGTGAAGCTGGTGGCCGGCCTGCATGCGGGCTGCATGTATATGCTCGCCCCGCCCGGGGGCGCCGTCACGCAGCTCTCCGACGTGCGCGGCAAGACGGTGGGCGTGACCGACATGGGCGGTCCCGACCGGAATTTCTTCGCCATCCGCCTGAAGGAAATCGGCATCGACCCGGAATCCGACGTGCAATGGCGGCAATATCCCGCCGACCTGCTGCCGCTGGCCCTGCAGCGCGGCGAGGTCCAGGCGATCACCGATGGCGATCCGTACGCCTATCTGCAGAAACGCCAGTTCGGCCTGGTCGAGATCGACAGCAACATGCGCGGCGACTGGGCACATGTCGCCTGCTGCGTGATCGGACTCCGCGGCGCCCTGATCCGGAACGAGCCCCCGGTCGCCGTCGCGGTCACGCGCGCCATCCTGGATGCCGGCGCGTGGCTGGCCTGCAACCCCGACGAGGCCGGCCGCATCTTCCAGCCCTACGCGCCCAGGGCGACGGCCGGGGACATCGCCGCCATGATCCGCGTCGAGGGCCACCACCACCAGACGCGGGCCGGAAATTTCCGTGACGAGATCGCGCTGTACGCGAACGCCCTGAAGGATATCGGCGTATTCCGTCCCTCCTTCGACACCGCCCGCTATGCCACGCGCGTCACGCAGGACCTGTTCGCGGCATGAGCGGCGCCGAGACGACACAGGCGATCGGACCTGCCGAGGCAGGGCGGACGCACGCGCCGGCCACGCCGCGTCGCGCGACGCGCGCGCTCCGGCATATTGTCCTGCCATGGGCCGCCGGTCCGGCATGGTTCGTCGCGTCCCTGCTCACCTGGCGCGTGCCGGACGCCGACGATTTTCCGGACACGAACGAACTGGCCGCCCTGTTCGCCGGTATCGGCGTGGCGCTGCTGGCGGCGGCGGCCCTGCGCCGGCTGTCGGCGCGCGCACCGTGGATGATCGCGCTGGGCCTGGGCCTCGCGACCTGGGAAGTCGCGCAGGCCAAGCTGCTGCTGCTGCCGCGCCCGTTCTTCGGAACGCCGCAGGACCTGCTGGACGTTTTTCTGACCGACTGGAAACGGCTGGGCGACAGCCTGCTGCATTCGCTGGGCCTGCTGGCGGTGGGCTACACGGTCGGTTCCACGCTGGGCATCGCCACCGGCGTCGGGCTCGGCCGGTCGCGGCACTTCCGCTACTGGGTGCTGCCCGTCGTCCGCCTGGTCGGCCCGCTGCCGCCGGTGGCCCTGCTGCCGCTGGCCTTCGTGCTGTTCCCCTCCAACTGGCTGGCCAGCGAGGCCCTGATGGCGCTTGCCTCCGGCTTTCCCGTCACCATCCTGACCTGGTCGGGCGTGGCGGCGGTCGATCCCGCCTATTACGACGTCGCCCGCACCATGGGCGCGCGAAACCGCTTCCTGGTCCTGCGCGTGGCCCTGCCGGCGGCGTCGCCGCAGATCTTCGTCGGGCTGTTCATGGGGCTGGGCATGTCGTTCGCGATGCTGGTGATCGCCGAGATGCTGGGCGTGAAATCCGGCCTGGGCTTCTACATGCAATGGGCCCAGGGCTGGGCGGCCTATCCCGACATGTATGCCGCGCTGCTGGTCATGTCGGCAATGTGCACCGGCCTGATCACCATCCTGTTCCGGGTGCGCGACCGGCTTCTCGGCTGGCAGAAGGACGGGCTGAAATGGTGATCGCCCCGACCGCCCCTGCGGAACGCGCGGCGCCGCTCGGCATCCGGCTGTGCGGCATCCACCACGGCTATCGGATCGGCGGCGTCTTCACGCCGGTGATCGGGGATGTCAGCCTGGACATCGCCCCGGGCGAGTTCGTGGCGTTGCTGGGCCCCTCGGGCTGCGGCAAATCGACCCTGCTGCGCCTGGTCGCGGGGCTGGAACCACCGCATGCCGGCCAGGTCCTGGCCGACGGCGCGCCCGTCACCGGCCCCGGTCCCGACCGGATCGTGATGTTCCAGGACCCGACGCTGTACCCCTGGCGCACCGTGCGCGCCAACGTGGCACTCAGCCGGGACATCGCGGGCCGGCGCGACGACGCGGCCGTCGACGCGGCGATCGGAATGGTGGGGCTGAAGGGTTTCGAACGCGCCTGGCCGCACCAGCTTTCCGGCGGAATGGCGCAACGCGCGGCCCTGGCCCGGGCGCTGGTCAACGACCCGAGGCTGCTGATCCTGGACGAACCACTGGGCAAGCTGGACAGCCTGACGCGGCTGACGATGCAGACGGAATTGCTGCGCCTGTGGCAGAAGCGCGGCTTCACCGTCATCATGGTCACGCATGACGTCGAGGAAGCGCTGCTGCTGGCCACCCGCGTGGTGACGTTCAGGCCGCGCCCGGCCGGCGTGATCTCGGACATGTCGATCGACCTGCCCTACCCCCGCCATCGCGACAATCCGCGCCTGCTCGCCCTGCGCCGGGAAATCCTGGTTCGCCTGGGCCATAGCGAGGACTGGTAATCGCACCGCCGCCGGTGCGAGAGAAGGACCGGATCACGGCAGGATCGCCCGACGCAGGCATGCCGCGCCGATCCGCGCTGTGCACGGCCGGGAAATTCCGATGGCCTGTCGTTGGGGGAACCATCAACCTTCATTCGCCGCCGGTCGGCGATCCCCCGCAAGCCGGTCGGATAACCAAGGCCGGTCAGATAATATAATCGGCGGAGGGCAGGCTCTGGTCCATGGTCAGCGACGGCAGTCCCTCGTGCCGGTCGCCGACCGGGCGCGCCGGGTTGCCCGCGACCGTGGTGAACGGAGCAACCGGCCGGAGCACGATGGAACCGGCCCCGACCCTGGCCCCTTCGCCGATTTCGATATTGCCCAGGACCTTGGCGCCGGTGCCGATCAGGGCCCCCCGCCGAACCTTCGGATGCCGGTCGCCCGCTTCCCGGCCCGTACCGCCCAGGGTCACGTTCTGCAGCAGGGCCACGTCATCCTCGATCACCGCGGTTTCACCCACGACGATGCCCGTGCCATGACCGAACAGAATCCGCTGCCCCAGCCGCGCCGCGGGATGGATGTCCACCGCGAACAGCTCCGACGCACGGCTCTGGATATAGTGCGCCAGCGGCCGGCGGTTCTCCTGCCACAGCCAGTGCGCCACGCGATAGGACTGGATGGCCTGGAATCCCTTGAAGAACAGGAACGGCGTCACATGGTCCGTCGCGGCAGGATCGCGCTCGCGAAGGGCGCGCAGATCGGCCGCCGCCGCATCGACGGCCCGGGGCCGCGCCCGCTGGAAATCGCGAACGAGCCCAAGGATGGCGGCTTTGCGGATCAGGTCGCCGCCGAGCTTGCGCGACAGCAGGAACCCCAGCGCCGTCGCGAAATCCGGCTGATCGAGAATGGAGGGGCGGAGAAGATCCTTCAGGATCTCGTCGCGATGTGAAAGCGCCTGCGCACGCATCGTCTCCCACAGGGTCACCGTCGGGGAGGACGCATGCCGCCCCGCCCGCACGCCTGGCGGCTCCGGTTGCGCCTGATCGAGATAGGCGCGCAAACTCGTGACCTGTCCAGCCATGTCTCTTTCCAGCTTCGGTCTCCGACGATGCCGGGGGGATGCGCCGGACAGGCCGTCCCCCCTTCCCCTCGCTCAGTATCCGAGGTCGGCGCCCGCCGGTGCCGCGGCCGGCTTCGGCTCCGGCTTTTCGGTGACCAGCACCTCGGTCGTGATCAGCAGGCTGGCGACCGAGGCCGCATCCTGCAGGGCCGTGCGCACGACCTTGGTCGGGTCGATGATTCCCGCCGCCACCAGGTCCTTGTATTCGCCGATCTGCGCGTCGAAGCCGAAATTGTAGTCGGCGTTCTCCAGCACCTTCCCGGCGACGACGGCGCCGTCTTCCCCGGCATTCTCCGCAATCTGCCGCAGCGGCGCCTGCAACGCCTTGCGCACGATGTCGCCACCGATGCGCTGGTCCTCATTATGGAAATGCAGCCGCGTCACGATCTCCGTCGCGCGCGCCAGCGCGGTGCCGCCGCCGGGGACGATGCCTTCCTCGACGGCCGCCCGCGTGGCGTTCAGCGCATCGTCGACGCGATCCTTGCGCTCCTTCACCTCGATTTCGGTGGAACCGCCGACCCGGATGATGGCCACACCGCCCGCCAGCTTCGCCAGGCGCTCCTGCAGCTTCTCGCGATCGTAGTCCGACGTGGTTTCCTCGATCTGCGCGCGGATCTGCGCGACGCGACCCTTGATGGAACCGGCATCGCCTTCGCCGTCGACGACGGTCGTGTTGTCCTTGTCGATGACGACGCGCCGCGCCTGGCCAAGCTGCGACAGGGTCACGCTTTCCAGCTTGATGCCCAGGTCGTCGCTGATGACCTCGCCCCCGGTCAGGATCGCGATATCCTCCAGGATGGCCTTGCGCCGGTCGCCGAAGCCCGGCGCCTTGACGGCGGCGATCTTCAGGCCGCCGCGCAGCTTGTTCACCACCAGGGTCGCCAGGGCCTCGCCCTCGACATCCTCGGCAATGATCAGCAGCGGGCGCCCGGATTTGACGATCCCCTCCAGCAGCGGCAGAAGCGGCTGCAGCGACGACAGCTTCTTCTCATGGATCAGGATGTAGGGATTTTCCAGATCCGCGATCAGCTTCTCGCTGTTCGTCACGAAATAGGGCGAGATATAGCCCCGGTCGAACTGCAGGCCCTCGACCACGTCCAGTTCGGTCTCGAAGCCCTTGGCTTCCTCGACCGTGATCACGCCGTCCTTGCCGACCTTCTGCACGGCATCGGAAATTATGCGGCCGATTTCCGCCTCGCCGTTGGCGGAGATGGTCGCCACCTGGGCGGTCTCTTCCTTGGTCGCGATCGAGCGCGTGCGTGCCCGCAATTCCTCGATCACCGCTGTCGTCGCATGGTCGATTCCACGCTTGACGTCCTGCGGATTGAACCCGGCGGCGACGGCCTTCAGCCCCTCGCGCACGATGGACTGCGCCAGGACGGTCGCGGTCGTCGTCCCGTCGCCCGCCAGATCGTTGGTCTTGCTCGCAACCTCACGCAGAAGCTGCGCCCCCAGATTCTCGAATTTGTCCGACAGCTCGATTTCCTTGGCGACCGAGACACCATCCTTGGTGATCCGCGGCGCGCCGAAGCTCTTGTCGATGACGACATTGCGGCCCTTCGGACCCAGCGTCACCTTGACCGCGTCGGCAAGCGTATCGATCCCCGAAAGCAGGCGTGCCCGCGCATCGCCCGCGAATTTGACGTCCTTGCTGGCCATTGAAATCTACCCCGATCCTGACGTGAGCCGATCGTGCGACGATGCTCACGAAAACGACAAAAGAAGGAATGCGCGATCGGACCTGCCCGATCGCAGCGCTAGCGTGCGCCGACGATACCGAACAGGTCGGCTTCCTTGGCGATCAGCAGGTCCTCGCCACCGATCCTGACTTCGGTACCGGACCATTTTCCGAACAGGACATGGTCGCCCTCGCGCACCTCCAGCGGCACGACCTGCCCACGCTCGTCCCGCGCGCCGGGCCCGACCGCCACGACCACGGCCTCGACCGGCTTTTCCTGGGCGGTGTCGGGAATGATGATGCCGCCGGCCGTCTTCTCGGCCGGGGTGATGCGCCGCAGGACCACACGGTCATGCAGGGGACGAAAATTGCTCATGTCATATGACCTTCTGGAATAATCGAATGTCCGGAACGGCAGATCATCGGAGCGGCCGGCCGCCCCCGCCCGACGCGCCGGCACCGGCGCGGGCGGTCCGAAACAGCCGCGCGACCTGACGCGTCAGGTCGTCACGCTCTCTCAAGATCCGGTTATGGAAAGCGCGAACGCTGTCATGCGTGGCATAGAAGCGCCGCGTCTCGTGGTCATCCTCCAGGATGACGGTTCCGACAAACGTGCCGTCGATTTCGACGATATGGGATTCAAGCATGGGTTTCCGCCTTTCCGATCCCGCGTCCGCAGGGTTCGGCCGGCAGTCGCCCCGCCGACATCTTATCCGCTATGCGCCGGCGCCCTGTGGCCGGCATGCGCCCTACATCGATCAACGCGGCACATTCGCGCGGTCGCCTGCCTCATGTGAACCACTCCGTCGGTCTCGCCCACTCATGGCGATCGAGTGGGATGATACAGGCCGGCCGCCACCGGTCAACACATAAACACCATTAAAACGTGTTATATTGCATATAACTATTAATTGAGTGCATTGAGACACCCCCTCCGTCACCCTGGCTTGGGGAGCACATTAAATAATTTATTTACAGTCACTTGATCAGGTTCCGGCCGATCTCTGGACCCAAGATGACGCCCCGGCCGAACGGATCGCCCCATGCCATACGGACCGCCCGACCCGCCTCGCACGTGCCGGACGCCTTCCATATAGACGATTTTTGTTAGTTATATGTTGAAAAGAACGATTATATGTCGTTATCCATAGGCCATGCGTGATCCGCGGGCATCACAGACAACAGGGAAATGCAGTCCGATGACCATCCATCTGGGGGAGACCGCTCCCGACTTCGAGCAGGAGACGACCTTCGGGCCGATCCGCTTTCATGACTGGCTGGGCGAGTCCTGGGGCATCCTGTTCAGCCACCCCAAGGATTTCACGCCGGTCTGCACGACGGAACTCGGCGCCGTCGCACGGCTGGCGCCCGAATGGGCGAAACGAAACACCAAGGTGATCGGCCTGTCCGTCGATCCGGTCGGCAGGCACAATGAATGGGAGGCCGATATCGCCGAGACCCAGGGTGCCGCGGTCAATTTCCCGATCATCGCGGATGCGGACGGAAAGGTTGCCGCCCTGTACGACATGATCCATCCGGCCGCCGACCCGAAGGTCACGGTCCGCACTGTCTTCATCATCGACCCCGGCAAGAAGGTCCGGCTGACGCTGACCTATCCGCCCTCGGCCGGACGGAATTTCGACGAGGTGCTCCGTGTCCTCGACAGTCTGCAACTGACCGACCGCCACAAGGTCACGACCCCGGCCGACTGGACGAACGGCGACGATGTCATCATCGCCCCGTCGGTCGGCGATGAACAGGCCCGCGCCCTGTTCCCGGAGGGGTGGAAAACCGTGCGGCCCTATCTGCGACTTGTCCGGCAACCCCGATAGCCCCTTCAGGACACAGGCAATGGCGCTCTTTCCTGGCTGGGCCGCGCCTGATTTCGCGGCCGAGACGACGGCGGGCCCGATCCGCTTCCGCGCGTGGCTCGATGGTGCCTGGGGCATCGTCATCACCCACCCGGACGACTACAGCCCGCAGACGCTCCGAAGCGGGATGGCCTGGGCCCGTTCGTGCACAAGACCGGTCAAGCTGCTTGGCCTCTCGTCCGCGGGGCGACACCTCGGGGCCGGGACCGCGAATCAGGCGGCCGCCCGGCCCGCCGAGGGCCCGGAATTTCCGACCATCCGGGGTGACGCCGGCGGCATCGCCGCCCTCTGGCGCGGCGTTCCCCCGGATGTCGGTCCGGCTGCCGCCCCCCTGGACGAACATGTGGTGTTCATCGTGGATCCGACAGGGATGATTCGGACGACCCTGTCCTATCCGCCTTCCGGCGATCGAAATTTCGCCGACATCATCCAGGTCGTGGAAGCCTTCGATACGGGCTGCCGCTCCGTGCGGCACAGGCACGCGGCTTAGGGACATAAACCGGAATGGATGGTCTCGCCTCCGCCCCCCTGCCCTCCGAAACCGGCATGCGCGACCAGGTTGACCGGGATATCGACGGCCTCTCGCCTTACGAGTTTCTATCGCCCTGGATCATCTACGGCCCTCTGGTGATCGTCTGGATCCTGCTCGGCCTGCGCTATCGGGATTTCGCCGTCGCGACGCTTGCCAATCCCCATATCCCGGCCGGCGGCCTCTGCGGGGAAAGCAAGGGGGACATTCTCGATCAGGTGGGCCGGGACGCCCGTGCCTGGATCGCGCCATGGCATGTCTTCACCAGCGGCAACGGCAGCGACATCCGCGCGCGCGAGGCGATGGATCGGCTGGGCCTGACCTTCCCCGTCGTGGTGAAGCCGGATATCGGCTGCAAGGGCGCGGGCGTGCGCCGTCTCGACGGGCCCGAGTCCCTGCGGGAAACCCTCGGCCTGTATCCCGACAATGTCGCCGTGATGATCCAGCATTTCATCCCCCATGTGGGGGAAGCCGGCATCTTCTACTCCCGCATCCCCGGGGAGGCGACCGGCCGTATCCTGTCCATGACGTTCAAGACGTCGCCTTCCGTCGTCGGCGACGGACTCTCGACCCTCCGCGAGCTGGTGCTGGCGCATCCCCGGACCGGCAGGGTGCCGCATGTCTATCTTCCCCGGCTGGCCGCGCAGCTGGATCATGTTCCAGAGGCCGGCCGGAGGATCCCGCTGGTGTTTACCGGAAACCATTCCAAGGGGTCCGCGTTCCGCGATGCCTCGCATCTCGTGACCCCGGAACTCACGCGCCGCATCGACGCAATCCTGCGCAGCATGCCCGACTTCCATCACGGTCGCGTGGACCTGCGCTTCGCGTCCGTCGCCGCCCTGCGGGAGGGACACGGATTCCAGATCATCGAGATCAACGGCATCGGTTCGGAACCGATCCATATGTGGGCCCCCGGCACCGCTCTCGCGGACATCTACCGCATACAGTTCCGCTTCTACGGCCGGGCATTCCGGATCGGCGACCTGATGCGACGGCGCGGCCATCGCAGCAGCGGCGCCTTCCACATGCTGCGGCTGTGGCGGCGGCAGTCCGCGCTGATCGCCAGCTACCCGCCAGGCCACTGACCACCATGAACGCTCTCGATACCGGAGGCACGCCGATGTCGACCGTCAATCACACGAACCGGATTTCGCCATGGCGCGGGGACAGGCCGGCCGGCCAGTCTTCCACCGGGACAGCGGACGCCGCCCCGGTCGTCGCCCCTTCGCTGATGACGCTCTCGGCTTTCGAGATCGTCATCGTGCCCGGCCTCTACGGCTCGGGTCCCGATCACTGGCAATCCCGCTGGGAGGCGTTCTTGCACCGGCAGGGGGTCACGGTGCGCAGGGTGGTCCAGCGCAACTGGGCGAATCCCACCTATCGGGCATGGGGCAACGGCTTGCGCCACGCCATGCGCGCCTGCCGGCGTCCGGCCATCCTCGTGGCGCACAGCCTCGGCGCCGTCCTGGTGGCGCGACGGGCCAGCGAACACCGTCTCGGGATCGCGGCCGGCGCCCTGCTGGTGGCCCCGGCCGATGTCGAACAACATGCCGGACCGGACGCGTGCCGTGTCGGCGGCTTTGCCCCGCTTCCCGTCACGCCGTTGCCATTTCCATCCCTCCTGATCGCCAGCCGGAACGACGAATGGCTGTCACCGGCCCGCGCCGATGCCCTGGCCGCGCGATGGGGGTCGACATTGGTCGATGCCGGTCGGATCGGACATATCGGCAGCGCATCGGACATCGGGCTCTGGCCCGACGGTCTGTCCGCCCTCCTGCAACTGGCCCGCTCCCTCCCGATACCCCGCGACGGCCCCTTCACCCCCATGGCTTCGCAATGACCGCCCTCCCGTCCCTGCGGCGACGCCCCTCCCGCATGCCGTCCACCCTGCCCAGCCAAGGATATCAACGACCCGGCTGAGGCGCGGACGGCTTCAGCCGTCGGGCGGCCACGCGCGCGGCGGTCCGGCAGACGCACAGCGCGGTTCTTCCCCCGACCCGCCTTGGCCCCGGCAGCCGTCCGGACTTCGACGGCAAAAATATGGAAACGAACAGTTTCATTCCTTTTCATTTTTTTCGCCGCCTCAGCCGGTCTAACAATTCTCCACCGGCAACGGTCCGGAGACGGTCGGCAAAGACCTTCTGCCGGCGCCCGAGCCTTGCGATGCGGTCCCGACATGGATTGCAGCGACCATCACAAGGCCCGGCCGGTGTTCCGATCCGCCTGGACAGGAGAGCAGCAGTGACCAAGGTTCTCGTTCTTTACTATTCCACCTACGGACACATCGAAACGATGGCCGAAGCCGTGGCGGACGGCGTGCGCGCCGCCGGTGCGCAGGCCGACATCAAGCGCGTGCCGGAAACCGTGCCGGAAGACATTGCCCGCGCCAATCATTTCAAGCTGGACCAGAACGCGCCGATCGCGACGCCGGCCGACCTCGAAGCCTATGACGCGATCATCGTCGGCACGCCCACGCGCTTCGGCCGCATGGCGTCGCAGATGGCCAGCTTCTGGGACCAGACCGGCGGATTGTGGTTCAGGGGCGCGCTGGTCGGCAAGGTGGGCGCGGCCTTCACCTCGACCGCGGTGCAGCATGGCGGCCAGGAAACGACGCTGTTCTCCGTCATCACCAACCTGCTGCATCATGGCCTGGTCATCTCCGGCCTGCCCTACAGCTACCAGGGGCAGATGCGCATGGACGAGATCACCGGCGGTGCGCCCTATGGCGCGACGACACTCGCCGGCACCGACGGATCGCGCGCCGTCAGCGCCAGCGAACAGGAGGGCGCCCGCTTCCTGGGCCAGCATGTGGCGCAGATCGCCGCCAGGCTTTCCACCTCCTCCGTGTGACCTCATCGTTCCAAGGATCATCGACATGTTTCGTTCGTTTCTGACCACGTCCGCCGCGGCGTCCGTCCTGCTCGCCGTCACCGCCGGCGCGGTCTCGGCCCAGGCCCCCACGCAGCCCGCCGATGTGCAGGGCGGCGCCTATCAGGTCGAACCCGGCCACACGCAGGTCGGCTTCTCGCTGCTGCATCTCGGCTTCAGCTATTACTCGGGCCTGTTCTCGAACGTATCCGGCTCGCTGACGCTGGATCCCAAAACCCCGTCCGCCTCGACCCTGAACGTCACGATCCCCATCGCATCCGTGCAGACCACCAGCGACAAGCTGACCGGTGAATTGAAGGGCGAGCAATGGTTCGACGCGGCCCGGTTCCCGAACGCCACCTTCACCTCGACGAAGGTCACCCCCATCGGCAAGGATCGCGCGACCGTCACGGGCAACCTGACGATCCACGGCGTCACCAGGCCTGAAACGCTGAAGGTGCGCTTCGTCGGTGCCGGCGTGAACCCGCTGGACAAGAAATACACCGTCGGCTTCGAGGCGAAGGCCACCATCAACCGCAGCGATTTCGGCGTGAAGATGTATGTCCCGTATGTCAGCGACGCCGTCGAGCTGCGCATCGCCGGCGCGTTCGAGCGTCAGGACTGAACCCGCCATGCCGGCCCGTCCCGACATGGCCGGCACGACCGGCCGCTACGATCCGGTCGCGATCGCCCTGCATTGGGTGATCGCCGCCGGGATCCTGACCCTGATCGGCATGGGCCTGGCCATGGACCATCTGTCCCTGCCGCCGATGCAGGTGTTCAGGCTCTACCAGCTGCACAAATCGATCGGCATCACGCTCATGCTGGCCATCGTGCTGCGCATCGGCTGGCGGCTGTGCCACAGGGCGCCCGCCCTGCCGGCCGCGATGCCCGACATCGAACGCAGGGCCGCGCACGGCACGCATGGGCTGCTGTACGGGTTGCAGGTGCTGCTGCCGCTCAGCGGATGGGCGCTGGTCTCGGCGTCGGTCTTCAACATCCCGACCGTTCTCTACGGCATCGTGCCGTGGCCGCATCTGCCGGTCCTGCCCACCCTGCATGACAAGGCCCCGGTCGAGGCCGCGCTGAAGACCCTGCACCACTGGGGCGCCTGGATCCTGACGGCAGTCATCGCCCTGCACGCCGCCGCCGCCCTGCGCCACCATTTCGTCCTGAAGGACGGCGTCCTGCGGCAGATGCTGCCCGCCCGCCGCCGCGCCGCCAAATCATCGCAACCTGCCTGACAGGATCTCCCTTCATGTCTCTCTCCACGCATCTGAAGGCCGCGATGCTCGGTGCGGTCCTGCTCGCCCCTGCCGCCCCGGCCCTTGCCGCCGACTGGACGATCGACCCGGCCCACAGCACCGTCGCCTTCACCGGCACGCAGACCGGCGCCAGGTTCACCGGCCATTTCAAAAGCTTCGGCGGCACGATCCGGTTCGACCCCGCCCATCCCGACGCGGGGCATGCCCTGGTCACGATCGACGTCGCCAGTGCCGCGACCGGCGACACGCAGCGCGACGAGGCCATGCCCGGCGTCGACTGGTTCAATGTCGCGGCCTTTCCCAGGGCGACATTCGAGGCCAAGGGATTCCAGTCGAAGGGCGGCAATGCCTACGAGGCCCACGGGACACTTACGATCCGCGGCGTCGGCCTGCCCGAAACCCTCCCCTTCACGCTCGATATCACCGGCACGACAGCCCATGCCCGGGGCCATCTCGACCTGGTCCGCTCGCCGTTCGGCATCGGCCAGGGCCCGTGGGCGAGCGGACAGTGGGTGGCGCTGGAGGTCGGCGTCGATATCGACATCACCGCGCATGCGGCCCCGTAGCATCCGCCGCGGGACACCCACCCGCCCCCATTTCCCCATCGCCGACAGCCGCGTGCGCCTTCGGGCCGCGCGGTTTTTTTGTGCCTGCGGCCCGCCGCCGGCGTCCGGGCGCCCGGCCAGATACAATTATTGGAACCAATAGGTTTCCTTCATTTCCATTTAATCCCGAATGGCGAAGGCGTATCTCTGGTTTTGCAAAAGGCCAATGCAGGCCGGGAGGTATCAGATGATAGACGTCAGATCATTCGCAAGCCTGGGCGGGGCCGATCATGGCTGGCTGAAGGCGAAACATCATTTCTCGTTCGCGGGATATCACGACCCCGAGCGCGTGCATTGGGGCGACCTGCGGGTATGGAACGACGACACCATCGCGCCGGGCACCGGTTTTCCCGCCCATCCGCATCGCGACATGGAAATCATCACCTATGTCCGCAAGGGCGCGATCACCCACCAGGACAATCTGGGCAACAAGGGCCGTACCGAGGCGGGCGACGTGCAGGTGATGTCCGCCGGCACCGGCATCACGCACAGCGAGTACAACCTGGAGCCAGGCGAGACCCAGATTTTCCAGATCTGGATCATCCCGACCACACAGGGCAAGGCGCCAGGCTGGGGTGCGCGTCCGTTCCCGAAGCAGAACCGGGCCGGCCATTTCGTCACCCTGGCATCGGGCCATGACGACGATGCCGATGCGCTGCCGATCCGCGCCGATGCCCGCGTCCTGGGCGCGACGCTGAAGGCCGGGCAGGTTGCGGAATATGCGCTCGGCACCGGACGCCGGGCCTACCTGGTGCCCTCGACCGGCGCTGTCGAGATCGAAGGCGTGCGGGTGAACACCCGTGACGGCGCCGCGATTTCGGAAACGGAAACGCTGCGGGTCAAGGCGCTGGAAGATTCCGAGATCGTCCTGGTGGACGCCGCCTGATCCGCTCGACCGGACCATCGCCCGCAGACGCCGTGCCAGGGGCACCGGGCACGCGGGCGATGGCCTGTCGACCGTCCCTCAGGCCATCGATGCGCCTGGCTTTCGACCGTATGCGGCAATCCTCCACCCTGCCGCGCGGCGTTCGCGTTCGTGGCAGGCCAGGACATCCTCCGGCGGCGGCAATCGGCCCCGCATCAGTCCCGATATCCCGAAACCGAAGATGGCCCGGACGAAGGGCATCGGCTCCGCCAGCATGGCCCCGAGAAATTGCGGCCGGAACTGCTGCCGGCCGAGACGAGCCCCCAGCGGGCCGCCGACGATCGCCACCCGCGCGGTCAGCCGCCGCGCCTGAGACTCGCGAGCTGGAGGACCACGGCGACCGCCGCCACCCCGCCGCCCAGCAGGGAAACCGCGGTCCATCCCGCCATGGTCCACGCCGCGGTCCCCGCGGCCGAGCCCACGGCCCCGCCCAGGAACATGGCCCCCATGAAGATGGTATTGAGCCGCGCCCGGGCCTCCGGCCGAAGGGCGTAGATCACATGCTGGTTCGACACCAGCGCGCTCTGCACGGCGAAGTCCAGCACGATGACGCCCGCCACCAGACCGGCGATCGAGGTCCACACCCCGAACACGACCCACGACAGCAGCGTCAGGACCGCGCCCAGCGCAATGACACGATGGGGGCCGTACCGGTCCGCCACCCGTCCCGCGACGGGTGCCGCAAGGATGCCGACCGCGCCCACGATACCGAAGAGGCCGGCGATATCCGCCCCCAGGCCGAAGCGCGGTTCCTGCAACCGGAAGGCCAGGATCGTCCAGAAGATCGTGAAGGCCGCAAACAGCAGCGCCTGCGTGACGGCCGCCAGGCGCAACGCGCCGAATTCACGCCAGATATGGACCAGCGAACGCATCAGCGCGCCATAGCCCAGCCCCGTCTGCGGATGGCTGCGCGGCAGGCTGGCCGCCATGAGGGCCCCCGCCCCGAGCGCCATCGGCGTGCCCAGCCAGAACATCTCGCGCCAGCCGAAATGGGTCGCGACGAAGCCGGCCAGCGTCCGGCTGAGCAGGATTCCGCCAAGGACGCCCGACATGACCGTGCCGACGGTGGCCCCGCGACGTTCGGGCGCCGCAAGATGCGCCGCGAACGGCACGATCTGCTGGGCAACCGTCGCCGAGACGCCGAGCAGCAGCGACGCGAGAATGAGCAGGCCGGCGTTCGGCGCCAGCGCCGCGGCAACCAGGGCCATCGCAAGGATGGTGAACTGGACGATGATCAGACGCCTGCGCTCGATCAGGTCGCCCAGCGGCACGAGCAGGAACAGGCCGACCGCGTAGCCGAACTGCGTGGCCGTCGGGATCATGCCCGCCACGTCGCCCGGAAACGCGCGCTCGATCACGCCGAGCATCGGCTGGTTGTAGTAGATGTTCGCGACCGCAATCCCTGCCGCGACCGACATCGCAAGGGTCGTCCCCAGGCCGAGCGTGCCGGTCGCGGGCGGATGGATCACGGGCGGATTCGGGGTGGTTGTTGCATGCGCCGACATGGCAGGTCTCCCGACGCTTCAGGCCGTGGTGGTCAGAAAGGGATAGTCGGTATATCCACGGGCATCGCCGCCGTAGAAACTCGCCCGATCGTAACGGTTCATGGGGTTCCCGTTCCGCAATCTCCGCGGAAGGTCGGGGTTGGCGATGAAGAGCCGTCCGAACGCGATCGCGTCGGCGCGCGACGCCGCCAATGCGTGCCGGGCGGTATCGCCGACATACCCGCCGGCCGAAATGACCCGGCCGCCGAATGCCCGTTTCAGCAGCGCCCCGGCATCCGGCGCGTCCGCGTCGATGGCATTGACGTCGCTCTGCTGGTCCGCGCGGGGCTCGACGACATGGAGGTAGGCCAGCGCGCGCCGCGCGAGTTCGCCGCCGACATGGGCATGGAGGCCGGCCGGATCGCGATCGGCCATTCCGTTGTAGCGGCCCCATGGCGACAGGCGCACCCCGATCCGATCGGCGGACCAGGCATCCACGGCGGCGTCCACGACGTCGAGCAGGAAGCGTGCCCGGTTGGCGATCGAACCGCCATGACGATCGGTGCGCAGGTTGCTGCTGTCCTGCAGGAACTGGTCGATCAGGTAGCCATTGGCGGCGTGGATCTCGACCCCGTCGAACCCCGCGTCGCGCGCATTGCGCACGGCCCGGGCGAAGGTCGCGACAATGGCAGGAATCTCCTCGGATTCCAGCGCGCGGGGAAGCACGAGCGCCGCATCGCCGCCATGGACGTCCAGGTGGCGCAGACCCGGCGGCAGGATGGCCGAGGGCGCGACGGGCGTCGCCCCGGCCGGTTGCATCGACGGGTGGGAGATCCGGCCCGTATGCCAGATCTGCAGGACGATGAGGCCGCCCCTGCCATGCACGGCATCGGTGATATGGCGCCAGCCATCGATCTGGTCGTCGCTGTAGATGCCGGGAACCCCCGGATAGCCCCGCGCCTGCGCGCTGATATCCGTGGCCTCGGTGATGATCAGGCCGCCGCGGCTGGCACGCTGCCGGTAATAGAGCTCATTGATCGCCTGCGGGACATCGCCCGGCTGGCCGGAGCGCATGCGGGTCAGCGGCGCCATGACGACACGGTGGGCAAGCGACAGCGCGCCGAGGCGAACCGGAGCAAAAAGCGGATCGGAGTCTGGATGATCATTCATGATCGGTGTCCCATCAATTCGGGACCCGACATCTAGGTGAATATCATATCGTGATGTAGTTATACGAACATATATGCCGCCATAACGATCGGGGATATAATGGAACTGGAGAGGCTCGCCGTCCTCGTCGAGGCCGCCCGAGCGGGCAGCCTCGCTGCCGCCGCCCGCCGGCTGGGCATCTCTCCGATGGTCGCCACGCGCCGCCTTGCCGCGCTGGAGGACGATCTCGGGGTCCGCCTCATGCATCGCACGACCCGGTCGATCGCCCTGACGCCGGAGGGCGAGGCATTCCTGCCCCATGCGCAGGCGCTGCTCGAGGACGCAGCCATCGCGCGGGCCAGCGTCAGGCCCGTCGGTGACGGTGTCTCCGGCGTGCTGCGGATCACGGCCTCCTTTCCCTTCGGGCGCAAGGTCCTCGGGCCGCTCATCGCGGACCTCATGCGCGCGAACCCGGACCTGCGGGTCGATCTTCTCCTGACCGACAGCATCGTCGATATCGTCGCGCAGGGAATCGACGTCGCGGTACGGATCGCGGCACTTCAGGAAAACGGCCTGATCGCCAGACGTGTCGGCGACAGCCCGCGCGGCCTCTTCGCCGCCCCCTCCTATCTCGCGGAACAGGGGGTGCCGCGCACGGTCGCCGACCTCGCGCGCCACCAGTGCCTGCTCATCACCGGCGCATCGCACTGGGATTTCTCACGCCCGGGCAGCACGCGCGTGAAGGCGGCGGGCCGTTTCACCGCCAGTTCGGTGGATGCCCTGCACCAGGCGTGCCTCAGCGGCCTTGGCATCGCCAATCTCTCGGAATGGTACGTCCACGACGACCTGCGTCGGGGCCTCCTTGTCCCGGTCGAACTCACCGACGGAGGACCGGAGCCACTGTCGGTCTGGGCCGTCTATCCGACCACACGCCTGGTCGCGCCCAAGGTCCGCGCCTTTGTCGCCGCGCTTGCCGCCCGCCTGCAGGAAGACCAGGCGCAGGCACGGATGCAATTTCGGCCCGCCCGTCCCCACCCCGGAACGGGAACCTGATGTCGTCAACAGGAGATTCCAGAGTGTATGACCAGGCCCGACTGGGAGGTCGGGCGTCGCGCCGGAGAGATGACGGTCCGACGCGGGGCACTTGCCGGACATCTCAGTATGCCGTCTGCCCCAGAACGATTCCGCCCAGCGCACTGATGCCGACCACGGCCAGCGGGGGCGCCCGCCAGATTGTCAGCAGCACGAAGCCGACGAGCACGATTCCGAAATCCCCCGCCGACTTGACCGAACCCGTCCAGACCGGCGTGTAGAGCGCGGCCCCCAGCAAGCCAACGACCGCCGCGTTGACGCCAAGCATGATCGCCTGGGCGATGGGCCGGCTGCGGAATGCATCCCAGAAAGGAACCGCACCGATCAGGATCAGGACACCAGGCAGAAAGATGCCCAGCAGCCCCAGGACAGCACCGGGCACACCATGGGGCGATTGCTTGACGATGGCCCCGAGATAGGCCGCGAACGTGAAGAGCGGCCCCGGAACCGCCTGTGCCGCGCCATAACCGGCGAGAAAGGAATCGTCGCTCACCCAACCCGGGGTCACGAAGGCCTCGCGCAGCAACGGCAGCACCACATGGCCACCGCCGAACACGAGCGCCCCCGCCCGGTAGAACGCGTCGAACAGGGCAATGCCCTCTGGCGCGCCATGGCGAGCGAGGATGGGAAGGCCGACGAGCAATGCCAGAAAAAGTGCAAGCGCGATCGTCCCTGCGCGGCGCGACACGGGCACTTTGACCTGTCCACCATCCGACGCCCGTATCGTGCGACAAAGCCACAGGCCCGAAACGCCCCCCACGGCAATGGCTCCGACCTGGGCAAGCGGTGAGGGGGAAAACAGCATGATGAGCGCGGTCATGACCGCGATTGAAGCCCGCGGCCGGTCGGGGCACAGCGTTCGTGCCATGCCCCATACCGCTTGTGCTACGATCGCGACGGCGACAAGTCTCAATCCATGCAGAAGGCCGACACCACTCTGGCCGCCGAGCGCGCTCGCGCTATAGGCAAAGAGAACGAGCGCGACGGCCGAGGGCAGAGTGAACCCGGTCCACGCGGCGAGGCCACCGAGATAGCCAGCCCGCATGAGGCCAATGGAAAATCCCACCTGGCTGCTCGCCGGCCCGGGCAGAAACTGGCACAGCCCGACGAGATCCGCATAGGCATGCTCGTCGAGCCATTGTCGCCGGACGACGAATTCGTCGCGAAAATACCCGATATGCGCGATCGGCCCACCGAAGCAGGTGACACCCAGCCTGAGGAAGATGAGGAGGACTTCGCGTGGCGAGCCTGTCCGCTGCCCTTCCGGTTCCATGCCACGCGGCACAATGGTCATCGGGTCGAGCCCTTTATCTTCCGGATAGATGCAAGACGGCCGTCATGCGTAGTCGAAGAGTGCCATGAACCCGAAATCCATGTGCAGTTGCTGATGACAATGAGAGAGCGTCGGTCCCGGATTGTCGGCGACGAAATCGCATTCGAGTTCCTGAAATCCCCCCAGCATCACGACGTCCTTGATCACCCCGCCAGTTGATTTGCCGCCGATCCGGGTCAATTCGAAACTGTGCCGGTGCAGGTGCAGCGGGTGGATGTCATCGCTGGCATTGCGGATCTTGAGCCGGTAGCGCCGTCCCTCATGCAGCGTATAGCGCGGCCGCATCGTCTCCATCGAGAAGGCTTTTCCATTGAGGGTCCATTCGTTGAAGCCATCGCGGGCGGCGTTGTGCTTGACGATCGTCATCTCGATCGTCTCATCGGGCGCCCTGGCGGCACGCGGCTTGCCGAACCGCACGTAATCCCAGCGCGCGGGTCCGGGCCTGGCCCAGAGCGGCATGCCGCCTTGCCCCGCATACGCGACGACGACACCCATCCCGCGCCGGCGGTCGTCGTCGGCCAGGTCCCCCATGATCCAGATGCCCGGGTGATCCATCCTGACGAAGGCCGAGACACGCTCTGCCGTGCCCAGCCACAGCACCGGAACCTCGGCCTGCGTCGGTACCGGATTGCCATCGAGGGCCACGACCCTGAAAACATGCCCGGGCAGGGCAAGACTGCGGATTTCGCCGGCGCTGCCGTTCAGGACGTGGAACAGGACGCGCTCGCCTTGCCTCACGCGGATGGGTTCGCCATGACCCAGCATCTTTCCGTTGATCCCGAACGATTCATAACCGACCTCGAATCCCCTGGCCTTCTCCCTGGCCGCCGCGTCGGCGGCCTTGCCCATCTGCACCAGTTCGGCGACCGGAGCGCCGGCCAGCACATCCATCGCCATGTCGCCGCCACGGCTGAAGGACGGTTCGAACTCCTTCAATACCAGGAATATCTCGCGATCATAGGCGCCGGGATTATCCTTTGGCTCGATATGGAGCGGCCCGACCTGACCGGTATATGTGCCGCGATTGAGATCGCCGCCCGCCGCGACATGCGTATGATAGAAGCGAAAGCCCGACGGCTTCGGCCAGAAGGCGATCCGGCGCATGCCGTGCGGCGGTATCGCGGGCGTGCCTTCCTCCGCCGCGCCATCGACGTCGCTGGGGATCATCTGCCCGTGCCAGTGCACCAGTTCCGGCGTGTCGGTATCGTTGAAGATATCGACGACGACCCGCCTGCCTTCCGTGAGGCGCAGCAGGGGGCCGGGAAACCGGCCATTATAGAGCGTGGTTGAGATGATGCGATCGGGCGCAAGCTCAACAAGGCCCGTGGCGATCCGCAGCGTGTGGTCGGCCTTCTCGCCGGGGGCGGAACCAGCGCCCGAGGCCCAGCCCGGGACCGTGGCCATCAGCGTCGCGGACCCGGCCAGCGTGAGGAGGGAGCGGCGATCCAGCGCCATGATGCTGCCCGATCATGAAGACACAGACTGGTCTCCAAACGCTTGTATCCTTTGGCGGGTTTCAGGGGGAAGGCGCACATCCACCCCGTCCGGACGACATCACGCCACGGGCGATCCCGACGAAAGATCCGGCCGAGACCGAGAGGCTGAAGAAAGCTGCCCGAAAGTCCGGATTCAAAAAGAAACGCGCCATCGCGGCCCTCTCCCGACCATCCCCACGTCTCTCCGAAGACGAACCGGAGAGAATCGTCGGCGTATCATGGCGCGCGGCATCCGCGACGCCCGATGGTGATTCAGCCATGCCCGTTCCCCGCGAAACGCCAGGCGCGACGGCCCACGATATCATGTTTTCCTGACAAGAACCTGAACGGAATAAAATGATCCTGAATTTAAATAATATTGAAAACAACTCGCAATATCAGAATAAAATACATGTTGTCGCGTGGCGCCGCGCGCCCTAATCCTGGAGGTATATTCCCCAAGGGCAACAGGCCATCCTATGTCGCGTCTCCATCCTCTGGCCGAACGCCATGCCGTCGAGAAACTGGGATGGCTGCGTGCGGCTGTCCTGGGTGCCAATGACGGGACTTTGTCCACCGGCAGCCTCATTGTCGGGGTTGCCAGCTCCCATGCGACACGCGGCAGCATTCTCGTCGCAGGCCTGTCCGCGCTTGTGGCCGGAGCCCTGTCGATGGCGGCCGGCGAATATGTTTCGGTCAGTTCCCAGGCGGATTCAGAGCAGGCCGATCTCGCCCGCGAAAAAGGGGAACTGGCCACCGACTGGGCTGGCGAGGTCACCGAATTGACCGGAATCTACCAGAAGAGAGGGCTGGATGAAGACCTCGCGCACCAGGTTGCGACCGCACTCATGAAGCATGATGCCCTGGGGGCGCATGCCAGGGATGAACTGGGACTATCCGATGCAACCGCGGCGAAACCCCTTCAGGCGGCATTCGCCTCAGCCACGGCCTTTTCCTCGGGGGCTGTGCTGCCCGTTCTGGCGGCTGTCCTGACCCCCGAGGCCTGGGTCTCGTGGGGCGTGTCCCTGACGTCCGTCGTGGTTCTCGCCGTCCTGGGCCTTGTCGGCGCAATCGCCGGTGGCGCATCGCCCCTGCGCCCCGCGCTGCGCGTAACGTTCTGGGGGATCGTGGCCATGGTTGTCACGGGTGGGATTGGTCGTCTGTTTGGTGTGTAACGCGGTATCCGGTATCGGATGAGGGCCGTTCCAGGCCATCTTGACGGCCCCGAATATATCCATAAATACGGATATATGGAAACGGAGTCCGCCCTGGCCGCCTTGAGTGCCCTGTCCCAGTCCACACGACTGGAAATCTTCCAACTGCTGGTGCGCCATGAACCGGAGGGCCTGCCCGCGGGTGAGGTCGCCCGCCAGCTCGACGCGCCGCAAAACACGATCTCGGTTCATCTCGCGACGCTGACGCGGGCCGGTCTGCTGACATCGACACGTCACAGCCGCCTGATCGTCTATCGCGCGTGCCTTTCCCGGCTGCGGGACCTGATGCTGTTTCTTGTCCGGGATTGCTGCGCGGGAAGTCCCGAACTCTGCGCGCCGCTGGTCACGGAACTGTCTTCCTGCCGCCCTGCATCGGAATGCTGTCCATGACTGTCACGATCTGGCACAATCCCGCCTGCGGAACGTCGCGCAACACGCTGGGCCTGATCCGCAATGCCGGGATCGAGCCGACGATCATCGAATATCTCAGGACGCCGCCGGACCGGAAGACGCTGGTCGACCTGATCGCGCGCATGGGCATTTCCGTTCGTGATCTCCTGCGGCGCAAGGACACGCCCTACGAGGAACTTGGCCTCGATAATCCGACGCTGAGCAACGATGATCTGATTGACGCGATGCTGGCGCATCCGATCCTGATCAACCGGCCGATCGTCGCAACGCCGCTGGGCGGTGCGCTCTGCCGCCCGTCCGAACGGGTTCTCGACATTCTGCCTGCCCCGCAGAAAGCGGCCTTTGCCAAGGAGGATGGCGAGAAGATCGTCGATGCGGCCGGAAAACGGATCGTCTGATGCTGGCTCTTGCCATTTTCGCCGCCACACTGGTCCTCGTCATCTGGCAGCCCGGGGGGCTGGGTATCGGCTGGAGCGCGCTGGCCGGCGCCGCCGCGGCACTCGCGACGGGTGTCATCCACTGGCATGACATTCCCGTCGTCTGGCACATCGTGTGGGACGCGACCTTCACCTTCATCGCCCTGATCGTCATCTCGCTTCTGCTGGACGAGGCCGGGTTCTTCCGTTGGGCGGCCCTGCATGTCGTGCGCTGGGGCAAGGGCCGGGGGCGGACGCTGTTTCCCCTGATCGTCCTGCTGGGTGCCGCGATTTCCGCCATTTTCGCCAATGACGGCGCCGCCCTGCTGCTCACGCCCATCGTCATCGCCATCCTGACGCAACTCCGCCTGAACCATGCAGCCGCCCTGGCTTTCATCATCGCGACCGGTTTCGTTGCGGATACCACCAGTCTTCCTCTGGTGATTTCCAATCTGGTGAACATCGTCAGCGCGAATTTCTTCGGCATCCCGTTCGATCGCTATGCCGCTGTCATGGTTCCGGTCGATCTCGTGGCGCTGGGTGCGACACTCGCCGTTCTGTGGGCCTGCTACCGGCAACGATTGCCGGAGACCTATCCCTTCTCCGAATTGCCGGAACCCGCCACCGCCATTCGTGACCCTCGCGTATTCCGCGCCGCCTTTCCGCTTCTGGCCCTGGTTCTGGCGGCTTATTTCCTGATCGCCCCGCTCCACATCCCGCTCTGTGTCGTGGCCTGTCTCGCGGCGGGCGCGCTGCTGGCCGTCGCCATGCGGGGCGGTGCAATTCCCGTTCGCAAGGTGCTTCACGGTGCGCCGTGGCAGATCGTGATCTTCTCGCTTGGCATGTATCTGGTGGTCTACGGGCTGCGAAATGCCGGACTGACGGATCACATCGCCACGGCTCTGGTCTGGCTGGGCCATCGGGGGCCGTTCACTGCCACTATTGGCACCGGCTTTCTGGCGGCCCTTCTGTCGTCGGTCATGAACAACATGCCCAGTGTGCTGGTCGGCGCGCTGGCCATCCAGCAGGCCCATGACATCACGCCGCTGACGCGCGATCTCATGGTATATGCCAACGTGATCGGCTGCGACCTCGGGCCGAAATTTACCCCGATCGGCAGCCTCGCCACGCTGCTGTGGCTGCATGTCCTGGCGTCCAAAAATCACGAAGTCACGTGGGGACAATACATGAAGGTCGGCCTGGCCATCACGCCTCCCGTGCTGCTGGCCACGCTCGCGGCGCTGGCCTTGTGGCTGCCCCTGATCAGCGCCTCCTGACACGATCAGAAGATCTGCCTGATGCACGTCCGCACCGGAAATGTCCGTCCCGCGCAGGGAGCATCGCGAGCGTATCTGTCTCACGAAGACGGAACCATGCCCACCGGCCGACACACGCCCGCGCAAGCCTGACCGCCGCGCCCTTCCCATCGCGCCCATCCGAACCGGTATCATGTCACGGCCTTGATCGGCGGACATCGTCAGATCCGGATCGCGAAGGACGCCCCCGCGTCGGCCGCGGGCGGTTCCAGGGTCAGGCTGCCGCCATGTTCCTGGACGATCTGCCGCGCCAGGCTCAGCCCGATGCCGGTGCCCCCGTCGCGCAGCGAGAAGAACGGGCGGAAGATCAGGGCCTCCTGCCCCGGGGGAATGCCGGCGCCGCTGTCACACACGCCGATCGTCACCTGGTCGGCATCGGCGCGGGCCGACAGCGCGACCCAGGCGGGGCGGCGGGGGCCGGCCAGCGCGGCCTGCGCGCCGTTGGTCATCAGCGCGATCAGGGCCTGGACCAGCAGGTCCGCATCCAGCCGCGCCACGATGTCGGGCGCCGGCAGCGCCAGGCGCAGCGCCACCTGCCGGTCGTCCCACCGCCCGGCGAACAGCCGCGCCGCGTCGCGCAGCATCGCGCCGACCGGCATCTGGCGGGGGGCGGCCGGCGGCAGGCGCGCCAGATGGCGATAGCCCTGGACGAAGCGGTCCAGCCCCCGGACGCGCCGCAGGATGGTGGCCAGCGCCTGCTCGACCTCCGGCGCCGCGGCCGGCGCGCCGGTGGCCAGCATCTCCTGCGCGCTTTCGGCCAGGGACGAAACCGGGGTCAGCGAATTCATGATCTCGTGGCTCAGCACCTGCAGGATCTCGCGCAGGGCGGTGGCCTCGCCGGCATTCAGCTCCGCCTCGATATCCGTCAGCGCCACCAGCCGCGCGAACGACCCGTGCCCGCTGCCCAGCGCGACCGACAGCGCGTAATGGCGCGCGCCCCCGCTCGACCCGCCGGCGCCGGTCCCGGGCCGGTCCAGGCACACGACGGCACGGCCCCCGGCCTCCAGCCGGCCCAGCGCCGCCATCAGCGCGGGCGGCGGGGCGATAACCCGGTCGTCGGTGCCGAACAGCCGCCGCGCCGCGCGGTTCGACGCCCGCAACGCCCCGTCGGTCATCAGGCCCAGCAGCGGCACGGGCGCGTGGTCCAGCATCGCGCGCAACGCCGCCGCCTGGTCGGGCCGGGGCGGCGGCGCGGCGGCACGCTCGGCGAGGCGCGCCGCCACGCGCTGCTCCAGCCGCGCCAGCCGTGCCAGCACGAACACCGCCGCCACCACGCCGCCGCCCGCCGCCACCAGCGCCACGGCATAGACCCCGCGATGCAGGCATTCCACCGCCAGCCCGGCGCCCAGCCCCACCCCGGCCAGCTGCGCCGCCACGCCCCCCACGCGGCCGGAAACCGGGTACGACCGCCCGCCCGTCACAACCCGTACCGCGCCATGCGGCGATACAGCGCCGGGCGGGTCAGGCCCAGTTCCCGCGCCGCGTGGCTGACATTGAAGCCATGGCGGCGCAGCGCGGCCTCGATCATCGCCTTTTCCGACCCGGCCAGGGTGCGGTCGTGCCCGGCCGGCGCATCGTCCGCCCCGGCCGGCATTCCGGCCGGGGCGAAATCGGCGTCGGTCAGCAGGTCGCCCGTCGCCATCACCGTCGCCCGCTCCAGGACATGGCGCAGCTCGCGCACGTTGTCCGGCCACGGCCGCGCCGCCAGCAGGCCCTCCGCCTCCGGCGCCAGCCACCGTTCCGGCAGGCCGTGGCGGCGGGCGAACAGGCGCAGGAAATGGCGGCACAGCACCGGGATTTCCTCGCCCCGCGCCCGCAGCGGCGCCAGCGCGATCTCGACCGTGCCCAGGCGATACAGCAGGCCCGGCGCCACATGGGCGCGCAGATGCTCCGGCCCGTCGCGCGACGTGGCCAGCAGCCGCGCCCGATGCCCGTCCTCCAGCCATGCCAGCAGCGCACGCTGCGCCGCCGGCGGCCAGGCCCCGATGTCCTCCGCCAGGATCGTGTCCTGCCCGCCCATCCCGTCCAGCCGGGCCGCCAGCGCGCGCGGATCGTCGCCGGCGCCATGGGCATCCAGGACCAGCAGGCAGCCGCCGCGCTGCGCCGACAGACGATGGATGCGGCGCGCCAGCGCGGTCTTGCCGGTCCCGGCCTCGCCCCGCAGCAGGACGCCGGCCTGCGTCGCCGCCACCCGGTCGGCGCGGTCCAGCGCGTCGCGCGTCGCGGCGCATCCCGCAACCATCACGTCGTCCTCGACCAGACCCGCCGCATCGGGCGCGGCCGCGCGCACGGCCATGCGGCGGCGATGGGTGGCCAGCGCATCCTCCAGCGTCGCGACCAGCCGGTCGTTCCGCCACGGCTTCATGACGAAATCGGCCGCCCCCGCCCGCATGGCGGCGACGGCGATCGCGACGCCGCTATGCCCCGTCACCACCACCACCGGCAGGCCCGGATCATGCGCCAGCAACGCGCGCAGGCACTCCAGCCCCTCGGCCCCCGTGGTGGCGCCGCGGGCATAGTTCAGGTCCAGCAGCACGGCGGCGACGGGCATCGCGGCCAGCACCGCCAGCGCCTGCGCCGGGTCGGCGGCGCCCACGACCTCGAACCCCCGCCGGCGCAGCAGCAGCGACGTCGCCTGCCGGATGTCGGAATCGTCGTCGACGAACAGGATGCAGGGGGGCGACGCGGACGGCGCAACAATGGGGCTTGACGGCTGGTCTGGCATGTTCGGATCCGGACAGTGCTGTTCGCCGGCGGACACACGCCGCGACCGCACCTGACAATATCCTTTTTATTCAACGAGATAAAAAGTTCTTCCCAAAGCCTTACACTGTTCGCGAGGCAAGGAAAGACGATTATGCCGCACAGCGCAGCCCCGATGACGGGCAACCCGGTACCCCCCACGGCCGGACGGACGGCGGACCCCGCCGCGGGCCGCCCTGCCGTCCCGACGCCCCCCGGCGCCCGCATGGATCGCCGGATCGCGCCGTCACGCGCCGCGCGGCTGAAACGCCTGGCCGGCCCGGCCGCCGCGATCCTGGCGCTGGCGGCCGGCGTGGCGGCGTGGCGCATGACGCCGTCGTCGGGCACCCTGGCGGTCGAGGCCGACAGCCTGACGGTCGAGGCCGTGCGCACCGCCCCCTTCCTGGATTACCTGCCGGTGCGCGCGACGGTGGCGCCGCTGCATGTCGTGCTGGTCGGCGCGGTGCAGGGCGGCCAGGTCTCCGGCGTGACGGCGCAGGACGGCGCGCTGGTCCGTCCGGGCGACGTGCTGGCCCGCCTGACCAACCCGCAGCTGGAACTGGACGTCACGGCGCGCGAGGCCAACATCGCCAGCCAGCTCGGCGCCCTCAGCGCCCAGCGCCTGACCCTGCAGCAGTCGCAGACCGCCGAGGACGGCCAGATCGCCGAGGCCGGCTACAACGTGCTGAAGGCCGCGCACGAGCTGGAAATCCGGCGGCAACTGCTGGCGCAGGGCTTCGAATCCGACGCCAACATCCGCAGCTTCGCCGACGAAGACGCCTATTACAGCCGCCGCCTGGCCCTGCTGCGGGCGGCACGCCAGCAGGACCGCGCCGTCGCCGAGGCCCAGGCCCGCGACATCGACCGCACCGCCGACCGCCTGCGCGCCAGCCTGGCGGTGGTCGAGGACAGCCTGTCGTCGCTGACCCTACGCGCGCCCGTCGCCGGCCGGCTGACCAATTTCACCCTCCAGCCCGGGCAGTCGCTGAAGGCCGGCGACCCGATCGGCCAGATCGACAGCGAGGGCGCGTGGCGACTGGACGCCGACATCGACGAATTCTACCTGGCGCGGATCGCGGTCGGCCAGCACGGCATCGCCCATGTCGACGGCGTCGACGCGCCCTTCACCGTCGCGCGCGTGCACCCGCAGATCACCGGCGGCCAGTTCCGCGCCGAACTGACCTTCGACCACGCGCCGCCGCCCGGCCTGCGCCGGGGCGAGGGCATCGACTGCCGCCTGACGCTGGGCCGGACCCGCCAGGCCCTGGTCGCGCCCAACGGCGCCTGGCTGGACGGCAGCGGCGGTACCACGATCTTCGTCGTCGCGCCCGACGGCCGCCATGCCGCCCGGCGCGACATCACGACGGGCGGCCGCAACCCCGAACAGGTCGAAATCACCTCCGGCCTGCAGGACGGCGAGCAGGTCGTCACGTCCGCCTACACGCGCTTTCACGATTTCAGCCGGCTGCTCATCCGCTGATCCCCCCACGCCCGCACCCAGCCCCAGGACCGCACAGATGCTGATCCAGCTTTCCGACATCCAGCGCCTCTATCGCTCGGACGAGGTCGAGACGACTGCCCTGCACGATATCCACCTGTCGATCGACCGGGGCGAGTTCGTGGCCATCATGGGGCCCAGCGGCTGCGGCAAATCGACCCTGCTGAACATCCTGGCCACGATCGACCGGCCCAGCGGCGGCGTCTACCGCTTCGGCGACCGCGACCTGGGCCGCCTGCCGGAATCCGAACTGGCGATCTTCCGCCGCACCCACCTGGGCTACATCTTCCAGAGCTTCAACCTGATCGACGAACTGACGATCGAGGAAAATGTCGAGCTGGCACTGATCTATCGCAAGCTGCCCCGTGCCGAACGCCGCATCCGCGTCGCCGCCGCGATGGACCGCGTCGGCATCGGCCACCGCGCGCGCCATTATCCCAGCCAGCTGTCGGGCGGCCAGCAGCAGCGCGCGGCCATCGCCCGCGCCATCGTCGGCGAACCCGACCTGATCCTGGCGGACGAACCCACCGGCAACCTGGATACGGAAAACGGCGCGCAGGTCATGGACATCCTGCAGACGCTGAATGACGAGGGCGCCACCATCGTCATGGTCACCCATTCCCCCAGCCACGCCGACCTGGCGAAGCGCCGCGTCGACATGCTGGACGGACAGATCGTCATTTCCGTCCGCAACGCGATCTGAAGGGGCGCACACGATGCCCAACCCCCGTCTGCCCGAAACGGATCTTCCGAACACCCGTCTTCCGCACAGCCGTCTTCCCAACGCCGGCCTGCTGGCGCACGGCGTGCTGACCTTCTGCCGCATGCTGTCGCGACACCGGCTGTACGCCGCCCTGAACATCGTGGGCCTGGGCCTGGGGATTGCGGTGTTCGTGGTGCTGTCGCTGGTGGTGCGCTTCGAATACGGATTCGACCGCCGGCTGCCGAACGCCGCCCTGATCGACCGGCTGGACGAAATCTGGACCCTGCCCGGCGAGGGCCGGACGCACAGCATGTTCTCGACCTTCGCCGCCTACGACCCGCTGCGCGCCGATTTCCCGCAGATCGCCGCCGCCACGCGGATCGACGACAACCGGTGCGCGGTCGATGACGGCCGCGGCCAGCCTGCGACGATGTCGGTCAGCTTCGTCGACCCGGCCTTCTTCGACGTGTTCGCCCTGCCGATGCGCGACGGCGACGCGCGCGACGCGCTGGCCGCCCCCGACCGCGTCGCGATCAGCGAATCCACCGCGCGCCGCCTGTTCGGCACGGTGGACGCGCGCGGGCGGCAGGTCGGCATCACCAATGACGACCGGCGGACGCTCTATACCGTCTCGGCGGTCTTTCGCGACGTGCCGCCCGACATGACGGTGCGCCCCGACATCCTGGCCGTCTTCCCGCAGGACATGAAGGACCGCACGCTGGCCTTCCGTCACTGGGGGTCCAGTTCGGGCGCGACCTGGCTGCGCTTCCGCGCGGCGGCCGACGCGCGGGCGGTCGACGCCGGCCTGCCCGATTTCGTCCACCGCCGGATGGCCGACCCGGAGGTCAAGCCGGGCTGGTTCAACATGACCCTCTCGCCACTGCTGGACACCCATTTCGGCGACCTGCACAATTTTGGCGGCGAGAGCGGCAGCGACCGCCGCGTCATCGACGCGCTGGGCCTGGTCGGCCTCCTGGCCCTGGTCGCGGCGGTGATCAATTACGTGAACCTCGCCACCGCCCGCGCCGGCCTGCGCGCGCGCGAGGTCGCGTTGCGCAAGGTCCTGGGCGCCACCCGCCCGCAGCTGGTCGCGCAGTTCCTGGCGGAATCGGTCGTCCTGCTGGTCCCGTGCGCGGTGCTGGGCGTCGCCCTGGCCGAACTCGCCCTTCCGTTCGTCAATGCCATGGGCGGCTGGGCGGTCGCCATCGACTATGCGTGGCTGCTGCCGCGCATGGCGCTGGTCGTGCTGCTGGTGGGGGTCGCCGCCGGCCTGTATCCGGCCCTGGTGCTGTCGGGCTACCGCCCGGCCGCCGTGCTGGCGGCGTCGCGCGCGCCCTCGGGCGGACGGATGGGCCAGCGCCTGCGCAACGTGCTGGTGGTGGCGCAGTTCGGCTTCGCCATCGCCTTCGCCATCTGCACCCTGGTCGTCAACGCGCAGGCCGCCTTCCTCCGCACCGCCGATCGCGGCTTCCGCCAGGATCACCTGTTCCTGGTGTCGCTGGAAACGTCGGACCGGATGCAGGGCCGCCAGCAGGCGGTCATGGACGCCATGCGCGCCGTGCCGGGGGTGGATGCGGTCACGCTGTCGGACCGCCAGCCCCGGTCGAACAACCAGAGCAATTCCGATTTCAGGCGCACCGACCGCCCGTCGGTCGACCCGATGCTGACGATCGAGAAGATCGGCCGGAACTATCGCCAGGCCTACGGGGTCACGCTGGTCGCCGGGCGCTGGTTCGACGCGGCGCACGGCCAGGACGTCGCCCCCACCGCGCAGATCGACGACAACAAGCCGACGACGACCAGCATCGTCATCAACGAACGCGCCGTGCAGGCACTTGATTTTCCCGATGCGGCATCGGCCCTGGGCCAGGTCCTGACGGAAAGGCAAGCGCGCTTCGTCATCATCGGCGTCGTGCGCGACGTCCGCTTCATGTCGGCGCGCGCACCCGTCACGCCGCAGCTCTACCTGCGGACCGACGCGGTCATCCCCTTTTCGGTCGTCGCCGTGCGCGCCGACGGCGTGGCCCCGGATGCGATGATGCGCCGCCTGCAGGCCGCCTGGCGCACGATCGCCCCCGACATGCCCTTCGTGGGCGAGGCCGCGGACGGCCGGCTGGCCAATTACTACCGGCCCGACCAGCAGCGCGGCCGGCTGTTCACCCTGGGCGCCGGGGTCGCGATCGTCATCGCCTGCCTGGGCCTGTACGGCCTGTCCTCGTTCAGCGCCGCGCGCCGGGTGCATGAAATCGGCATCCGCAAGACGCTGGGGGCCAGCACGCGCGACGTGCTGGGCCTGCTGGTCGGGCAATTCCTGCGGCCCGTCCTGCTGGCCAACCTGATCGCATGGCCGGTCGCCTGGATGGCGATGCGCGGCTGGCTGGCGGGCTTCGACCAGCGCATCGCGCTGTCGCCGTCGGCCTTCGTCGTCGTCAGCGTGGCGGCGGCCGCGCTCTCGCTGCTGACCATCCTGGGCCAGACCGTCCGCGTCGCCCGCGCCGAACCCGCGAAGGCCCTGCGCCATGAATAAGGCCCACCTGCTGCTGGCGGTCCCCCTGCTGGCCGCCACCGCCGGCCCGCTGCACGCCACCCCGCCGCACGCCGTCCCCGCGCCGCGTCCTTCCACGACGGGCCCCTCCACGGCGGGCCTCCCCTCGCCGGGCGCCCCGCCCCCCGGCGCGGCGCCGACGACGCTGACCCTGCAGCAGGCGCTGGCCCTGGCCTATCGCGGCAACCCGACCCTGCTGGGCCAGCAGGCGACCCAGCGCGCCACGACCGAGGATTCGGCCCAGGCCCGCAGCGGCTGGCGCCCGACCGTCACCGCCAACGTCAACGCCGCCTACCAGCAGGGCCCCTATACCGGCGAATACGCGCTGGGCTCGTTCCAGAGCAACGACGCCGAGGCCTACCTGGCGGTGCGGCAGCCGATCTATACCGGCGGCCAGGTCGCCAACAGGGTGCGCGCCGCCGACGCGCGGTCCCAGGCCGCCCGCCACGCCCTGCGCCTGACCGAGGCCCAGACCTTCCAGGCCGCCATCGGCGCCTACATGGACGTGCTGCGCGACGCCAACGTGCTGGCGGTGCGCCAGGCCGATTTGCAGACCCTGACCCGCCAGGCCGCGCTGACCGGCACGCGCTACACCCTGGGCGGCGACGCCGCGCGGCAGGTGACCCGCACCGACGTCGAGCAGGCCCAGGCCCAGCGCGACGCGGCCGAGGTCGCCTTGGCCGACGCCGAGGCCCAGCTGACCGCCAGCCGCGCCGCCTTCCGCGCCATCGTGGGTGTCGAGGCCGGGGCCGGCGGGGCGACCGCCCTGGTCCAGCCCGACGGCCTGCCCGCCCAGCCCCCCAGCCTGGACGCCGCCCTGGCCCAGGCCGGCCAGGCCAATCCCGCCCTGGCCCGCGACCTGGCGGCCGAGGACGCCGGCGCCGCCGACATCGACACCGCCCGGTCGGCCTGGAACCCGACGATCGGGGTCACCGCGACCCTGGGCGCGATCGGCGCGGCATCGCCCTTCCACGGCTCGGCCTACGACCAGGAGGTCACGGGCATGGTGACGCTGACCCAGCCGATCGAAAGCGGCGGGCTGTACAGCTCGCAGATCCGCCAGGCCCGCGACCGGTACGAGACCGCGCGCCAGGCGGCCGAGGCCTCGCGCCGCACGGCGATCCAGGCCGTGGTGACGGCATGGCAGCAGGTCCAGTCCGGCCTGCGCGCCATCCGCGCCGGCAGCGCCCAGGTGGCGTCGGCAACCACGGCGCTGCGCGGCTACCAGCTGGAATACGGCTACGGCATGCGCAGCACGATCGACGTGCTGATCGCCGACCAGAACCTCCGCGCGGCCGAGATCTCGCTGGCCCAGAGCCGGCACGACACCATCATCGCCGAGGCCGCCCTGCTGGCCGCCACCGGCCGCCTGTCGGCCGCCACCCTGCTGCCGGACGAACGCCACTACGACCCCGACGCCCCCCTCCGCCGCGCCCGCGCCCCCGGCTGGGCCCCCTGGGAAGGCGCCGTCTCCGCCCTGGACCGGGTCGGGCAGCGGAAGACCTGCGCCGCCGCCCCCTGTCCATGAAGACCGGGCCGGCGCACCGCGCTGTCAGGCACGGGTGCGGGCGCCGCCCGGCGCGGCGTCGCCCTGCCGCCGGTCCCGCCACGCGGACGAGGTCAGGCAGGCATAGGCGATCGTGCCCAACGGCAGGGCCCCCGCCATGACATAGCCGGCGACCATGGGGCTTCCGGTCGCGGCGATCAGCCACGTCACCGCCGGCTGCGTCAGGCCGCCCAGGCTGGAGACGGCCAGCGCATAGACGATACCGAAAATGAAGCCGCGGCTTTCATGCGGCAGGGCGGCCAGCATTTCCTGCCACAGCGAGGTCGAGGTCAGTCCCGACAGCAGGAACAGCACCACGTTCAGGCCCGTCAGGGTCCAGAAACCGGGATAGTGGATGCAGATGTAATAAAGCGGCGCGGCAACAAGGGTGTTGACGATCCCGATACCGATCACGACCGGCCGCCACGCCGGCCCGCGCCGGGCGATCATCATCCCCCCCAGCAGCGCCGCGATCCCCACGCCCAGCCCCAGCATCATCGCGGCCATCCCCCTGGCGGGCGAGAGATGCAGCACCGTCACCGCGTAACTGACGCCGAAGGTGCGCAGCCAGTGGGCGATCGTCCCGCTGCCGACCCCCATGAAGATCACCATGACCGTGATCCACAGACGCCGCATGTCCGCGCGATCCCTGCTGGTCCGGACCGCGGGCGCACGCAGGTCGACGTTCAAGTCCGCCACCCCGCGCCGCAACCACATCCCCACGGGAAAGATGCCGATGCCCAGCAGGAACGGTATCCGCCAGCCCCAGTCATACAGCGCCGCATGATCCAGGCTGACCGACAGCGCGAACCCGAACGCCACCGCGAACAGCGACCCCACGAGCTGCGTGAAATACTGCAGCGACCCGAAGATGCCGCCCCACCCCGGCGGCGCGATCCGGTACAGCAGGGCCGTGACGGGACCGACCTCCCCGCCTTCGGAAAATCCCTGCAGGACACGGGCCAGAAGAATAAGAACGGGTCCCAGCGCACCGATCTGTTCGGTGCGCGGCGTGATCGCGATCAGGCCGGACCCCGCGGCCATCATCACGAACGTCGCCGTCAGGGTTCGCTGGTGCCCGTGACGCCGGGTGTACAGACCCATCGCCCACGCGCCGGCCGGCCTGACGAAGAATCCGATCGCGAACGTCACCAGGGAATAGAACAGCCCCATGATCGGGGTTGCCGAATGGTAGAAGCTTCGCGCGATCATCGGGGCGAAGAACGCATAGGCCATGAAATTGTAGAATTCCAGGAAATTGCCGATGCACAGCCCCAGCATGATGCGCGTCCGGCCGGCTTCGGCGCGCATCAGGGGCGCCGCCGGCACGGCATGTTCGACATGTGTCGTCATCGCAGCAATTCCCTGTCTCGTTTCTGTTTCGATACCATACCCCCGGTCCGGGGCGTCGGTACCCCCGTCAGTACCCCATCGCCATGCCGTCCTTGCGATGGTCGGATGCCCCCCACAGCGTTCCGGTGGCCCAGTCCACGCGCACGGCCTGCCCGCCCCCCAGCGGAATCGACGCGGGCACCAGCGTATGGCCCAGCGCGCGCAGCCCGTCGCGCGTCGCGGCCGGGAACGGGCGCTCGATTTCGACCACGTCCCGGCCCGGCAGCGGAAACAGGCGCGGCAGATCCAGTGCCGACTGGATGTCCAGCCCGTGATCGAGGACCGCGGACAGGAAATAGGCATGGCCCATCGCCTGGTAGTGCCCCCCCATGACGCCGAACGACAGTTCGATCCTGCCGTCCTTCATCAGCATCGCCGGAATGATCGTATGCATTGGCCGCTTCGCGGGTCCGATGCAGTTGGGATGGCCCGGCTCGACCACGAAGCTCTGGCCGCGATTGTGGAACAGCACGCCGGAACGCGGCGCGGTCATGCCGCTGCCGAAGGCGTGGAAGATCGAATTGATGAAACTGACGGCGTTGCGATCCTTGTCGACCACGGTGATATAGACCGTGTCCTTGTGTTCCGGCTGCTGCACCGGCGGGGCCGGCATGGCCCGGGCCGGATCGATCGACGCACGCAGGCGTCCCGCCAGCTGTTCCGACAGCATCCAGTCGACCGGCACCTCCGACAGGGCGGGATCGGCCACGACCGCGTCGCGCACCCCATAGCCCAGCCGCGTGGCCTCGGTCAGCAGGTGCAGCCGTTCGACCGACAGCACGTCCTCCCCCACCGGCAGGCCCTCCAGGATGTTGAGGATGATCTGCGCGATGATGCCCTGCCCGTTGGGCGGACATTCGAACAGGTCGTGGCCGCGATAACGGCTCTGCACCGGCGTGACGTACTCGCCGGCCGCCGTCGCGAAATCCTCCATCGTATGCAGCCCGCCCCCGGCCCGCAGCGTCCGGACCATGTCCTCGGCGACCGCGCCGCGATAGAAATGCGCGGGCCCATGGCGGCCTATTCCCTCCAGCGTGTCGGCCAGTTCGGTCTGGACATGGACGTCGCCCGCCCCCGGCGGCACGTCGCCGGGCAGGAAGATGCGTCGGCTGGCGGGATCCGCCATCAGCAGGTCGCGCTGCCGCGCCCAGTCGAACGCCATGCGCGGCGCCACCGCATACCCCTCGCGGGCATAGGTTACCGCCGGCCGCAGCACCTGCTCCAGCGACAGGCGCCCATGGTCGGCCAGCAGCCGGGCCCAGGCCTCGACGGCGCCGGGCACGGTGACGGCATGCGGCGATTGCCGGGGAATCTCCGCAAATCCCCGCTCGCGATACCATTCGACGCTGGCCGCCGCCGGCGTCCGTCCCGATCCGTTATAGGCGATGGGCGTGCCATGGCCGCCCGGGCAATACAGCGCAAAGCAATCGCCACCGATCCCGGTCGAGCCCGGCTCGACCGCGCTGTGAATCGCGCATGCCGCGATCGCCGCGTCCATGGCGTTCCCCCCCTGGCGGAGGATGTCGATCGCCCCCAGTGTCGCCAGCGGATGGGACGTCGCGGCCATGCCGTGGCGCGCCACGACCATGGAACGACCGGGTATCTGGAAATCCCTCATGACAGTCTGCGTACTCCATTGTCGCCGGTCCATGCACCGCCGCGGCCGAAAGGGGCGGGCCACGTCCCTGCCCCGGCGATCGCGCGTGTTCGGATCAACCTGGCCGTTCCCGTTCGACGATCAGTAATTGATCGAAAACCGTCCGCCTACGAAGCGCGGGGGACCGGGAATCCAGAAATAGTTCGTTGAATAATTACCGCTGGTCGATGCGTACTGGCGGTTCAATACGTTGGACGAATAGACCGTAACCGACCACCGGTCATTGGCGGGACGGAACGTCGTATGCAGGCCCAGCAGGAAATAGGACGGCAGGACATAGACGCCGCTGCCGGCAGGCAGCATGTTCTGCGCCCCGCGATACATCCAGTCCACCCCGGCCTCCAGGTCGTAATGGCCAAAAACCGTGTAGCGATAGTCCGCCTCGCCATTCAGGGTCAGCTTGGGGATGCCCATGTCCATGTGCGAGAAGTCGCTGTAGAAATTCGACCATGCGCCGGTCGCCAGGTGGTGCGCATTGACCAGCGTGCGGTTGACGGACTGGAAATCGTCGTACGTACCGCGCTCCCAGCCGAAATTCTGCGTGATATAGACATGCCGCAGCGGATGAATGTCGGCCGAGAACTCGATCCCCCAGATATTCGATTTCGGCACGTTCACATACTGGCTGATGGGGCCTGAGATCGGCGAGACATACGTCCCCACGATCTGCTGGTCGTGGTAGTCATAATAGAACATCGCGCCGTTCAGGCGGAACCGGTTGGGGATGATGTCGCTCTTGAACCCGATCTCCTGCGCCAGAACCGTCTCGGGCTTGAAGGGCTTGAGCTGTGCGGGATCCAGCGTGAGGTTCGCGGTGAAGCCGCCCGGCCGGAACCCTTTCGAGATCTTGTAATAGAACATCAGGTTCGACAGCGGCTGCCACTGCACGCCCAGGTTTCCCGTGAACTGGTTGGACTGGGTGCCGGAATCGGGAAAATTCAGGTCGAACTTGCCCAGCCGAAGCGTCTCCATCCCCAGGATCCGCCGATCGTCGGCTTCATGCTCGATCCCGCCCAGCAGCGTGACATTGCGCGGCAGCTTGTAGGACAGGTTGGCAAACTGGGAAAATGCCTGCTGGTTCTCGCGATAGTGCGAAAACTGATAGGTCTGGATGATCGAATAATCCGTGGCGTCCTGGTTGAAGTTCTGCAGCACCCGCATGCGGTCGTAATACATGCCGACCACCCACTGCAGCGGCGACGATTTTTGCGATTCCAGCCGCAGCTCCTGCGAAAACACGTTGGAAACGATGTTGCGATAGACATCGCCCGTGGCCAGCGCGGTCGCATCCTCGTCGGTATATTCGCCCTCGCGCTGGGTCTCGTACGCGCTGATCGATTTCAGCGTCGCGAAGCCCAGATCACGCGTGAATTTCACGTCCGCCCCCCAGAACGTGTCATGCTCGCTGGGCTTGAGGTCGCCGGGCCGGCCCACCATGCGCATGAAGGCGGGATCGCGGCCCCACTCGGCCTGCCGGTACCCCAGCGTGGGAATGGGCTGGTTGGCCACGAACCCCAGGACGGGACGCCCCGTCACCACTTCGGAATCGTCCTGCGTCCAATGCGCGCTCAGCATCAGGCTGGTGCGGGAATCGGGTGTCCACAGCAGCTTCGCACGCAACGCCCCTTCGTTGGCGTCGCCCAGCGTGGCACCGGTGCGCGGATCGTACTGCCAGCCCCCGCCATGCAGCGTCTGGCCGGCAATGCGAAAGGACAACGTGTCGGAAATCGGCCCCGACGCGAACAGCGTGGTGCGGCTCCGCGCGTAGCTCGCGATGTCCTGCATCACGCCGGCATGCCAGCTGCGCGTGGGGTCGGCCGTGTGCAGATGGATCTCACCGCCGGTATCGGCGATGCCGTGCGTGGTTCCCACGGGGCCGGGGGTCACGTCCACCCCCGCCATGTCGAACATCATGCCGTCCGTCATGGTCGCGAGCGGGAACGCCACGTCATCCACATAGGTCATGACGGAGGAAATATTGTTCTGTGTAAAATCGTTGAAACCCACCCCGCGGATATAGAAATTGTTGGTCGCCGTCCCGTTGACGGCCTGGATGGTCACGTTCGGCGCGACCTTTGCCAGGTCGTTGATGGTGAAGATATTCCGGTTGATCAGGGTCTGCGCGGTGATATGCGTCGTCGCATCGGGCACATGCTGGGCGGCGGCATGGGCGAAGGCAACGCGCTCGGCCCGCACATCGATCGATTCGTCCGTGACGGGCGCCCTTGCCGGCCGCGACGCGGCGCCGGGCCGCGGGCGCGCCGGCTTCTTGGCATGCGACACGCTCTGCACTGCCGGACCGGCCGCATGAACGCGCGCCACGGGGGACAGAACGGTGAACATGCCAAGCACGGACAGGCACGTACGCCAGCCCGTCGCCGGGCGCCGGCAGTCATTCACTGATTGCGGATTCATCAAGTCATCATCCCGGTGTTTGGTTGCAACAGCAGAATAAGGAAGGCGAATCAGGCACGACCGCAAAAACAAACCATGATGCGTGGGAATATATTATTAAAACAACCCCATAGTAACGGAGTTATTTATTTTCTATATTTATTAAATTCACGAAAATATTCAGGAAACGGTCATGCTGTAACGTTATTTATTTTTATATACCATCACCGGAACGCTTCCGAAAGGAACTTTCTATATCCTGGGGAAAACCAAAAGTTCCGCCTCCCCCCAGGGGCGAAACATCCCGGTTTCCTCCGGGCCGCACGGCCCCATTACCGGCCGGGCGATATCTCCGCCCGCATGACGGGCTGGAAGGTGGACGCACTGTCCAGAAGCCACGCGCAGAAGCGCGTCAGCATGCCGTTATGCCAGTTCGCATGCGGGGCCACGATCGCATAGGTACCCCGCCGCGCCTCGTGCCAGGGCATGCCAGGAACGCCGATCCGCTCGATCGTGCCGTTCAGCAGGTCCTGGTCACCCAGATAGCTGTCGATGATGGCGACCCCCTGGCTGTCCTTGGCGGCCGCCAGCGCCAGCGAGATATGCCACATCCGCGCGAACGGGCGGATGGCGGCCACCGGCACCGACTGGGCCTGGAACCACGCCATCCATCCCCTGTCGAAATCGGTGGTGATCAAGCGCTCGTCCAGCAGGTCGCGGGGGCCGCGGATCCGGCTGTTGATGTCGCGCGCCAGGCTGGGGCTCGCCACCGGAAAGATCGGCGGCCGGCAGATCTCCACCGCGCGCAGCGTGGGCGGCAGGACGTCCAGATCCTCGGGCCCCAGATAACGGATGTCCGCATGGAAATCGTCCTGCTCGAAATTCGATGGCGTCCGGTCGGGCCGGATCTGCAGTTCGATCTCGCGATAGGAATGGCGAAACGCATCCAGCCGGTAGACCAGCCAGTTGCAGGCAAAGCCGGGAACGCACCGGATCCGCAGCCCGCCGTCGGTGGTGACGCGCGCGTCCTCGGACGCACGCGCGATTTCCAGCAACGAACCGGCGATCCGCGCATGGTAGGATTGGCCGCGCGGCGTCAGCTCACCCGCGTCGCGGTTGATCAGGCCCACGCCCATCCATTCCTCCAGCCCCCGCAGATGCCTGCGGATGATGACCGGGCTGACACCCAGCAGCTGGGCCGCGCCACGCACGCTTCCGGTTCTGCCGAATGCCTCGAACGCCTTGAGCATGCCAAATGGAGGAATTGAAAGACGATTCACCATTACGTCGTCCCTTGCATCGTCCTGCGCGCCGGTGGGAAAATCCCTTTCATTCTGGTGCGACAACAACTATAGGATTGCCGCGCTTTCGCTGTAAACCCGCCCTCCCGGAACCCGGCGCGCCCGGCCTGCCGGTCCGATGCAGCCGGCTTCCGGCGTTCCGATCGCGGGCTGCAGGGGCCCCGCTTTCGACGGGGGCAGGGGTCACCGCCCTCGCTTCCCCCGGTTCAAGGACGCCTGCCCCCGATGCTCTATTTCATCAGCCTGTTCTGCTCTCCCCTCGCGCTGCTGCTGGCGGGGCGTCCGTTCCAGGCGGTGCTGAACGGACTGGTCTGGTTCGCCTCGCTGTTCGGCCTGGTCTTCATGCTGCTGCCGGGGCTGCTGCTGTGGGGAATCGGCGTCGCCCACGCCTTCGCCGTCATCAACGCCCGCGCGGCCGACCGCCGCGCCGAGCGACTGGCCCGCGCCCTGCACGACCGCTGAAACTCCGTCCGGGCCTCCGCGCCGGCGGCGACCCGACGTGCGTTTCCCCCGCCAGGCGGATGTCCCGGCGGGCTCTGACCGCCGCGGGACACCTCGCCGGATCACGAGTGCTCGCCGTCGCACAGGCGTGATCGCCGTTTCCCCCGCCACCGTGCCACCCTGACGTCGCCACATTCCACCGGCCGGGCCGGATGGCGGCCAGGCGGGACGGCAAGGGCATCGGACGAGCAGGGACACAGGCGATGATCGACCATGTCTCGATCGCGGTGACGCATATTCCACGCGCCCGCGCCTTCTACGACCGGGTGCTGGCGCCGCTGGGCCTGGCCTGCACCGCGGGGGACGAGACATCCTGTGCCGGATACGGGCCGGAAGGCGACGCGCCATTCTTCTGGCTGGCCCTGCAGGACGGCCCGGTCAGCCGCACCCATGTCGCCTTCACCGCCGCCACCCAGGCCGAGGTGCAGGATTTCCACCTGGCCGCGCTGGCGTCCGGCGCGCGCGACCACGGACCACCGGGCCTGCGCCCGGCCTACGGGCCGGATTACTACGCCGCCTTCGTCCTGGACCCGGACGGCCATAACATCGAGGCCGTCTGTCGCACCCCCAGCGATCTCTCCTGAGCGTGGACCCGAACACGCGCGCTGGCGGCGATCCGACGCGCGTCTTCCATGCCCCGAGTTCCATGCCCCGAGGCGCGAAAACGCACGTCGGGCCCGACCCATGGGGCCGCTCCCGCTCGCCAGCCTGCATCAAGCCCTGAACGATAGGCGCTGAACGCGCGGCTGGGGCATCGCCCGGCGGAACGTCTCCTGCCGGCGGTCCGGCGCACCACAACCGGGCCTGCCCGGCACCGCCAGGCCCCCGGCTCCAACCGATTTTTCAGGGCGCGCCCGGCCCCTCCCGCCGAAGCCTCAGCGTCGGTGGACGCGGCGCAGGCGCGCGCGATGGGCGGCGTGGATCTGGGCGGGGGTCCGGGCGGCGGGATCGCGACGTTCGGCCTCGTTGGCCGGCGCGGGGGGCGCCGGCTCGTTCGGGGCGTAGACGACGGCCCGGGGCGGCGCGTCGGACGCGCCTTCCCTCTTGGTGATATGTGCCGGCATCGACTGTCTCCGGTTCCGGATCGTCCGGCATCCACGCTCCGTGCGTGCGGCTCGACCCGTGTCACATTGTAACGCACCGATCGGCCCGGCGGTAAGAAGCTTTTTTGTCAGGCACGCCATACCCGCACATCATGCCGGGGCCGAACCGGTTCCCCGGGGCCACGCCCCCCGGGACCGGAACCGCGTGGCCGCCCCCACGTTTCCATCGGACGGAACCGCCCTATCGGCCGTCCGGCACGCCTCGAGCCACGAGGACAACGCCATGATCGTTCCCCTGCAGATCACCTTCAAGGGCCTGGAGCCCTCCCCCGCGCTCGAGGCCCGCATCCGCGCCCGGGCGACGCGCCTCGACCGGTTCGAGGACGACATCGTGGGATGCCACGTCACGATCGCCGCCCCCCACCGCCATCATCACCAGGGCTACCTGTACACGGCCTGCATCGAAATCTCCGCCCCGGGCGGCCGGATCGTGGTCTCGCACGACAATCCGCGCGACCCCGCCCATGCGGACCCGTACGTCACGGTGCGCGACGCCTTCGACGCCGCCATCCGCCAGCTGGAAGACCATGTCCGCACCCGGGGCGACCGCGCGGCGCCCCACCCGTCCCCCCTGCCCCACGGCCAGGTCACCCGGCTGGACGAGGCCGCCGGCAGCGGCGTCATCGCGACCGATGACGGGCAGGACGTGACCTTCGACCGCAACAGCGTCGTCGGCCACGCCTTCGACCGCCTGCGGGTCGGCAGCAAGGTCCGCCTGGCCGCCGCCGGGGATTCCGACGGGCTGCGCGCCAGCACGGTCTACCTGCTGGACACGCCCTATTCCGCCGCCTGACGCCGGCCCGCGCCCGGACCGGTTTTTCCCCGTCCCCCTGCCGCCGCACGGGCCGTCCGCGCGTTGCCCTGAAGACCGCGCCGTCCCCACGGGGGCGGCCAGACCGGGCAGGACGGGCGCATGACCGAATCCCACGAATACGACCTCATCGTGATCGGCAGCGGCCCGTCGGGCCGGCGCGCCGCGATCCAGGCCGCCAAGTTCGGACGCACCGTCCTGGTGATCGACCGGGGCGCGCGCGTCGGCGGGGTCTCGGTCCATACCGGCACCATCCCGTCGAAAACCCTGCGCGAAACCGTGCTCAACCTGACCGGCTGGCGCGAACGCGGCTTCTACGGCATGGCCTACCGGGTCAAGACCGACATCAGCGCCGGCGACCTGCGCGCGCGCCTGGCCAAGACGCTGGAATACGAGGTCGACGTCCTGGAACATCAGTTCGCGCGCAACGGCGTGGCCGTGCAGCGCGGGCTGGCGCATTTCGTGGATCCCCATCGCCTCGACATCCTCACCCCCGCCGGGGACACCAGGACGGTCTCCGCCGACAAGATCGTCATCGCCGTGGGCACCCGGCCCTACCGGCCGCCGCACGTGCCCTTCGACGACAGGATCGTGCTCGACAGCGACGGCATCATCAGCCTCGACCGGCTGCCGCGTGCCCTGACGGTGGTGGGCGGCGGGGTCATCGGCATCGAATACGCCACGATCTTCAGCGCGCTGGACGTGCGGGTGACCATCATCGATTCCAAGGACGGCATCCTGGAATTCGTCGATCGCGAACTGGTCGCCAATTTCATGCATCAACTGCGCGACCACGGGGTGAATTTCCGCCTCGGGGCCCGCCTGGAGGCCATCCGGATCGAATCCGGACAGCCGGTGGCGCTGCTGGAAGGCGGCCAGCGCGTGCGCGGGGACATGCTGCTCTATACCGCCGGCCGCGCGGGGGCGACGGACCAGCTCAACCTCGCCGCCTGCGGGCTGCACGCCGACCATCGCGGCCGGCTGAAGGCCGATCCGAAAACCTTCCAGACCGCCGTCCCCCATATCTACGCGACCGGCGACGTGATCGGCTTCCCCTCCCTGGCCTCGACCTCGCTGGAGCAGGGGCGCATCGCCGCGTGCCATGCCTTCCACCGGGACGTGCCGCCCGCGCCGGAATTCTTCCCCTACGGCATCTATTCCGTACCGGAAATCTCCACCGTGGGCATGAGCGAGGAAGACGCCCGCACCCGGGGCGTGCCCTATGAATGCGGCGTCGCCCGCTTCCGCGAGACCTCGCGCGGCAACATCATGGGGCTGCGCGGCGGCATGCTCAAGCTCGTGATCGCGCTGGAAACGCGCCGGCTGCTCGGCGTGCATATCGTGGGCGAGGGCGCGACCGAACTGATTCACATCGGGCAGGCGGTGCTCAATCTCGGCGGCACGCTGGACTATTTCCTCGACGCCACCTTCAACTACCCGACCCTGGCCGAGGCCTACAAGGTCGCCGCCTTCGACGCCTGGAACCGCATCGCCCCCCGCGCCCCAGAACCGCCGCCGCCCCCGGATCCGCCCGAAATCACCCCGTGACCCCGGCCCTTCAGGAAACGCGCGACATTCCTTCCATCCTCACCTGCCGCAGATACAGCATCAGCGGCAGCCCGAACGACACCCCCACCAGCAGGGTCGCCGCATAGACCGGCCACACCCGCGCCAGCCGCCCGGCCCGGCGCTCCACCCCGGCGAAGCGGAACAGCACGATCGCCGACACGACGACATCCGCCGCGCAGAACAGGCTGATCCGGTTCGCCGCCAGGTCGCGCAGGAACCGGCCGCCCCCCATCCCGCCGCCGGACCCATGGTCCAGCAGCCAGGGTACGAAGAACGCATAGGGCACGACCACGCCCAGCACGCACAGGCCCAGATACAGATGCCGCACCGGCATGCTTTCCTCCCGCGATTTCAGAACAGATGAACCCAGGACGCGGCCGGCCGGTCCCGCCGCATCCGCGCGAACCCGACGCACAGCCGATGCAGCGGCCACAGCCCGGCCAGCCAGACCAGCATCCCCACGCCGTAATGCGCGCCCGCCGGGAAAAACACCGCGCCCACCACGGCGAACAGCCACAGATGCGCCAGATAGAACGGCAGCGGCGCCCGCCCGAACCCGACGCAGATCCGCCCGATCCACCCCGCCGGGCGCGACAGGACCCGGAACAGGCACAGGTTGCCCCCCAGCATGGCCAGCACGAACACCGGCGCGGGCGGGTATTTCACCAGGTTGAAGAATTCCCGCCACGACCCGTCGCGCGGCGCGCGCAGATTGCCGAACGTCCCATGCCAGCGCAGCAGGACGGCCGCCAGCAGGCACGCGGCGCCGATCCATGCCGCGGCCCGGATCGTCTCCGCCCTCCACCGGACCAGGCACTGGCCGAAGACATGCCCCAGCAGCGCCACCCCCAGCCACGGCAGCACCGGATATTCGACATACAGCCCGCCCGTCTGCCCCGCGACCAGGCCCAGGCGCGCCGGCATCCCCACCGGGCGCCCCGCATCGCCGGGCAGGAACAGCGACGGCGACAGCACGCAGAATCCCGCCAGCAGCAGCATCGCCGCGCGCCGACGCATCACGGGCTGCAGCATCGCCAGCACGACCGTGCAGATCCCCAGCGTCGTCAGCACCGTCACCGGCAGCCGGATCGCCGGCCCGGCCCCGGGCCAGCCGCCCGGGGTCGCCCCGACCCGGCTGGCATGGATCGCGACCAGCCAGGCCGGCACCTCCACGACCCAGCTCAGCAGCATCAGCACCAGGCCGCGCAGCGCCACATGCCCGGCCAGCCGCCACCCGCTCCAGTCCGCCCGGCGGCTGGACAGCAGCGCGATTCCCGCACCCATCCAGAAGAAGAATCCCGGCGCGCACAGGTCGGACAGGACCCGGTATCCCAGCGCGACCAGGTCGGCCCATCCGGTGCCGTACCGCGTCCAGGTCCCCGCCCAGAACTCCGCCGCATGGCGGTGCACCACCAGCGCGTTCACATGGTCCGTCGCCATGACCAGCATGATCGCTCCGCGCGCCGCATCGATCCCGGCGATGCGGTCGGACCGGCTCATGCCCCGTCCCCCGCCAGCGGCAGCAGGTCGAGAAACGCATCGACCACGCCGGTCAGGCGCTCGGCCTCGTCCGTCGCGGCCAGCTCCAGCGTCGCGCCGCGCAGCATCGCGATCGTCATCCCGCCCAGCAGCCGCGCCCGCGCCGGCGTCTCCCCCGCGTTGCGGAAGCGCGCGCTCATCGTCTCCAGCCAGAAATGCGCCGTGCGCTGCGGGTAGTCGCCGAACCGCCCCGGCTCGCGCGCCGCGATCGCGTACATTTCGTAGAAGATCCGCAAGGTCGGACGCATGGCCGGGCTGGCCAGGTGCCGCCACAACGCCCGATAGATCGCGCGCGGGTCGCCATGCATCGGCAGCCGCGCCTCCACCTCCACCGCTCCGGCCTCGCGCATCGTGTCGAACACGGTGCACAGCAGCTGCTCGCGCGATCCGAAATGATACAGGATCGTCCGATGGCTGGTCCCGATCGCCGCCGCCAGCGGCCGCAGCGAAAACGCCGCCACGCCGTTCTCGCGGACATACGCGATGATTTTCTCCAGCAGCCGGGTGCGCAGTTCGGGGTCCACGGGACGCGCCATCGCCGTCTTTCCAATTCATGATCCGATCGGTTCATGAATAAACGGCACCGCCGCCGCTGTCCAGTGCCCCGACACCGGTCGGCGACGCCACCCCGGGGATTGCACATGCCCCGGCGAAACGAATAACTGTCCCTGAACCGCGGACGGGGGTCCGCACGACAGGGGATGGAGGAAAGCGGAATGGGCTTACGCAGGATGCTGGGCTGCACGGCGCTGGCGATGGGCCTGGGCACGGGGGCGGCGCAGACCGCCTATGCCTGGGGCGGCAACGGCCATGCGATCGTCGCCGACATCGCCGAGGCCCGCCTGACCCCGGCCGCCGCGCGGCAGGTCGCCGACCTGCTCGCCCTGGAAGGCCACCGGACGATGGACCAGGTCGCCTCCTGGCCCGACACGATCGGCCATATCCCGCCCGACAAGGGCGGCGCGCCGGAAACGCTGCCGTGGCATTACGTCGACATCGATGTCGACGCGCCGGCCTACGCCGCCGCCGACTGCCCGGACCGCAATTGCGTGGTGGAACGCCTGCCGGAACTGGCCCGCGTCCTGGGCGACGCCCGCGCCCCGCGCGCCAGGCGGCTGGTCGCCCTGAAATGGGTGGTGCATCTGGTGGGCGACATCCACCAGCCGCTGCACGCCGCCGAACGCGACCATGACAAGGGCGGCAACATGGTCAAGGTCAGCTATTTCGGCGAGACGCGGAACGGGCACCTCAATCTGCATTCCCTGTGGGACGAGGCGATCCTGGAACATGAAACCGGCCTGACGACCGGGCCGCACTACACGATCGACCTGGCCCGCGCCCGGCAGGAGGCCGACATCCTGAACGCCCGGATCACCCCCGGCCAGGCGGCGGCGTGGGCCCCGCAGGGCCTGCCCGGATCGCTGGACCCGACCGTCACCGCCTGGGCGAACGAAAGCCACGCCCTGGCGCGCGACGTGACCTACGCCGACCTGCCGAAGACGGGCAACGCGCTGGGCGACGCCTACGACCAGGCGGCATGGCCGGTGATCCAGATCCGCCTGGAACAGGCGGGCGTCCGGCTGGCGGACGTCCTGAACGCCGCCCTGCCCGGCTAGGACAGCAGCACCGCCCCCGCCCCCAAAGGGCATTGCCCCGGGGAAACCCGGAACTTCACAAACGCACGGGATGCAAGGGCCAGGGCCCTTGCCGGGTCCGGGCAGAGCCCGGCCTCCCCGTCCCCCCGCCACCAGACCAAGGACCGTTCATGTCACGCTCCCGCCTTGCCGCCCTCCTGCTGGCCTCGGCCTGCCTTGCGACCTCCGCCTCAGCCTCCGCCGCCGACAAGCCCGCCGAAACGCCCGGGGCCGACGCGGCGAAGCCGGACGCGCTGAAGGGCCAGGCCGCCCTGCTGCCCGCGGATTCGATCACCCGGCACCGTTTCACGGTCGGCGGCCAGACCATCGCCTACACCGCCCATGCCGGTACGCTGACCCTGCGCACCGGCGACGGCAAGCCGGGGGCAAAGGTGTTCTACGTCGCCTACACCCAGGACGGCGCCAACCCGCAGGCCCGGCCGGTCTCGTTCTTCTTCAACGGCGGCCCGGGCGCGGGGTCGGCCTACCTCAACCTGGGCGCGGCGGGTCCGCGCGTCCTGCAATTCCCCAGGGACACGCCCACCGACGGCGCGGCGGCCCACCTGGCGGACAATCCCGACAGCTGGCTTCCGGCCACGGACATGGTGTTCATCGATGCGGTCGGCACGGGCTACAGCCTGCCGGTCGACCCGTCCAAGGCCGCCGCGGCCTATTACGGCGTGACCAAGGACGGCGCGGCCTTCTCCAAGGCCATCGAGCTCTGGGTCGGGCAGAACGGGCGGCAGGCGTCGCCGCACTACCTGGTCGGCGAAAGCTACGGCGGCATCCGCTCGATCCAGGTCGCGTGGCAGCTGCAGCAGGAACAGAACCTGATCGTCAACGGCATCGTCATGATCTCGCCGGCGATCCAGATGCAGTACCTGGACACGGCCAACAACCCGGTGGCGGCGGCCATGACCCTGCCCACCTTCATCGCCGCCCATCTGGACGCGACGCACCAGCTGACGCCGGCCGCCGTGGACGACGCCTATCGCTACGCGTTCGGCCCCTACCTGACGACGCTGGCCAACGCCCCGCCGCAGGGCGCGGCCGCGCAGACGTTCTATGCCGACGTCGCCCGCCGCACGGGCCTGCCCGAAGCCGTCGTCGCCAAGCAGCGCGGCACGCTGGACCCGATGTCCCACGACGTGCGCAGCCGCGACGGGCGGCTGTACGGGCTGTACGATTTCACGCAATCCATCGCCGATCCGTACCCCGAGGGCATCGACAACAACGACAGCCCGGAAATGACGCTGTCGGGCTTCGGCCGCGCCTACGGCAACGCCTTCGCCGGCTATGCGGCGAACGAGCTGGGCTTCCGCACCGACCTGACGTACGACCTGCTGAGCATGGAGGTCAACGGCGCGTGGGCCTGGGGCGACAAGGGCTCGCCGATGACCGACCAGGTCGCGCTGCTGCGCAAGCTGCTGGCGCTCGATCCCGGGCTGCGCATCTTCGTCGCCAACGGCTATTTCGACATGGCCTGCCCCTTCGGCACCACCCGCTGGACGCGCGACCACATCCCCGTCGGCGCCGACCGGATCGGCCTGCATCTCTATGCCGGCGGCCACATGCTCTACGCCCGCCCCGACAGCCGCGCCGCCCTCTGGCACGACGTCGACAGCTTCTACACCGCCGCCCAGACCCCGCGTTCGAAGTAACCACCCCACAACCGGCAGGGCCCGTCACCCGACAGGCCCTGCCCCCGCCGCCTCCATGAAACTCCGGCATATGCCGATGGGTCGTCCGGGCCACGTCCGCTGTAGAAAGCGGCCGCGGCACTGAAGAGGGACCGGCCGTCAGTCAAGATGAATGCTCACGCACGTCCTTTTGCGACCTCTCGCGTTTCTCCCGTTCTTCTTTTCCGTAAAAAATACATCCATGTGCCAGTCGCGAAGAGAAACGTGACCGACAGGCTGGATACGACCATGACGATCTGCCCGGGCAGGCCAAGGAAGCTGCCGCGATGGACCTCGAACATGCTGGTTGCGATAACCGCGCCCGCATTTCGATTTCTATAAAGGTCGATTTTGATCTGGCGGCCGTCCCGGGCGTCAAAGTAATAATCGTCCGTCATATGCCCATGCCGGGCATGGGCTGCGAGGCGCGATATCCTTATGGGGTTGCCGTGCGCTGCCATGAAGATGGTCGCGGCGCCGAAATCGGGCTCAACATTCGCGTCAAACCGGGACCACACCGTCCCGTAAACCGCCGCCCCGTAAACCGCCGGCGTCGAGACGACCGCAGGACGCGGCCTCTCGGGTACGGCGTCCAGCAGATGCTGCACCCCGCTGCGATACCAGCCGTATGACCACCACAGTGCGGTCAATCCGCTGACGAGGTACAGGATCGCCCCCCAGCCTCCAATGACGGCATGGAGATTCCGGTAGAGAGGCGCCCCGCGACGCCTGAAATCGATGGCAAACCACGGTCGCCAACTGAAAGGCTTGCGCGGCCAGCGGAGATAGATCCCGGAGAGAGACAGGTACACGACGCACAGGGCAGCAATAGCTGTAATCTGGCGACCCGGGCCGGACCCACGCCCGGGCAACGCGAGGAAGCGGTGGATGTCTTCCACACAATCGAAGAACGATTGTCCATTGCGCGCGCCAATGATGCGGCCGTCTCGCGGGTCGATGTAGATTTCCCGCTCGCGCATCCAGGGCCGTTCTCCGGCCAGCCGCAAACGCCAGGAGCGACGATGGTCGGAATAGATCGTCAGTCGCTCGACCCTGAACCGGGGATCGGCACGACCGACCCGTGCAAGAAGGTCGTCAGGGCGCAGGAAGGGCGCTTCGGCCCCCGTCAGACGGACGACATGAGGGCTGAGACTGTCCATCATGCCGTCTTCGAAACTCAGCATGGCACCCGTTGTGGCCATGACGGCCACAACAGCCCCAAAAGTCAGGCCGAGCCATCTATGTATAGATGACAGAACCGCACGCATTTTTACGTTATCGATCCCCAATATCATCTACATGTTCACAAATGCGTCACAAACGCACAATAGAAAACGGCAATAGACGCACGTCCACCTGAATCGTCATGTCCGCCCTGCCCCTACGCTTCGTTGCGTTGCGTTTCCTTGCGGTATGCAAACCTTCTTTACATAGCGTGCGAGGCCTGTCAAAGAATGACAATCATTCGCAACATGGTGACGCTGATGCGCTCGTTATGGTCCGTTCCCGCTGTCTGCTGCGCTCTGGCTTCGGCCGCGTGGGCGGAGCCCGCCACGGCGCAATCCCTATCGGGTAACGTTTCGGAAACCTCGCCCAAGGCCAGGAACCCTCCCTCCCGGAAATCGAAGGCTCCTCAGAAGACCGATGTGCGCAGCGACGCCGTCGAGATTGGCGAGCACATCGACGTCCGGGGATCGCGGCAGGGGTTCAAATCGGAAGCCGTCCAGATCGGCTCATTTCGCAACCAGTCCATCCTGGAAGCGCCGATGATCGTGACCGTCGTGAACAGGGCGCTGCTCGACGCGGAAGGCGCCCAGTCCATGGAGGAGGCGATGCGTAATTCGCCCGGCCTCACGGCGATGGCGACGCCCCCGTTCATCGCGCCGACCTTCATGGCCCGCGGTATCCAGATCCAGGGCCGGACGAATTACCGGCTCGACGGCACGCTGCCCATTATTTCGTTCACGCCGATCCCGATGGAAGACAAGGAGGCCGTGGAGGTCCTGAAGGGAGCATCCGCAATTTATTACGGCTTCTCAACCCCGTCGGCCATGGCGAACTTCCGAATGAAGCGGGCCGGATCCAGGCCCGTCACGGACCTCACCCTGACCGGAGACAGCCAGGGCAGCTACGGCGGGGGTGTCGATTTCGGCCGGCAGGTCGGCAAGGACAGGCAGTTCGGTTACCGGATCAACGTGTACGGCACGCATATCGTCGCCCCTGTCGATGGAATCGACGGATATCGCTGGCTCACCTCCGGCGCGTTCGACTGGCGCCCCACGGAGAAGCTTCAGTTCAAGCTGGATGTGGAGCATTACCAGCAGGTCATGGACAACCCGGGCGGCCTGATCGTTCCCTCGGCGGTGGGCGCCGTCAACGGCGTCGGCGGCCATATTGCCCTTCCGCGCATACCGCGCATCTACAACAGGTACGCGCCCATCAATTCGCCCTTTGACACCGCCGCCGACAACGCATTGGGCCGCATCGACTACGCCATCTGGCGGGACTGGAGCCTGCGCCTCGAAGGCGGTCTGGCGCGGGACACACGGGCCCGGAGTGGACCGTACGTGCAGAACTACAATGTCGTGACGGGCTGGGGAAAGGAATCGGCATATTACGAAGGGGACGAAGTCTACTACAACGTGAACGCCAGGGCGGAAATATCCGGTTCGTTCAGGACATGGTTCATCAACCATGAAACTGTATCCGGCTATACCAGAAACGACCAGATTCAGGACAACCATCCGCAGATCACGTACGCCACGTTCGACCAGAACATCTACCATCCCGTCCAGATGGATATGCGAAACATGAAGGTCGTAAGCGCGAAGACGGCCTATGGGGCCGAAAATACCGACAACGGCCTCTATTTCATGGACAAGGCCCGCATGGGGAAGCACGTCATCGTGACCGGCGGGTTCCGATACGAGATTTATAAAACCCTGCAGATGAAGGACAACAGCTCCTACAGCCTGGACCGGATAACGCCTTTCGGGGCTCTCAACATCCTTCCCATCAAAAGCCTCTCCCTGTATGCCTCCTATATCGAGGGGCTTGAAAGCGCCGGCACGGCACCGAATTCCGCATCGAATTCCGGTTCCATTCTGCCACCTTCGGTCAGCGAGCAATATGAATTCGGCGGAAAATGGGATACCGGGAGAGGCCTCCTCTCGGTTGCGTATTTCCACATCAATCACGCCCTCGCTTACACAAATACCAGTGGCGTCTACGTGACGAACGGCAGGGCCGTTCACAAGGGCATCGAAGCGTCATACCAGGGAAACATCACGAAGGAAGTGTCCGCCCAGCTCTCCGGCACATGGATAGACGCCGTCCAGAAAAACACCGGATATGATTATGAAGATAACAAGAAGGTTCTGAACGTCCCAAAATGGGCCGCCTCGGCGTTCGTCCAGTACACGCCGTCCTTCTTCCCCAGGCTTTCGGTCAACGCGGGCGTGAACTACATCGGTGCGCGACCGCTGGACGTGCAGAACCTGGCGACCATTCCGGGCTACGCAATCATGAGCGCGGGCGCCAGCTATCGGACGAAGATGGGGGGACACAACATCGTCTTCAGGGCAAACGGCAACAACATAACCAATGCCCGCTACTGGGCCTCGGGCGACGATATCCTGTTCGTCGGCATGGGCGCCACCGCCCATTTCTCGGCAACGACCTCTTTCTGAGGCAGTGGAATTCATTGGAAATAATTTGAAATTTTCCATGATGAGATCGGACCGAGCGTCCTGCCGCAGTGCAGGATCTGCCGGCATGGCGGTCTGAGGAAACGATCAGGAATGGCGGTGGACCCATGATGGTTTCCTGTCCGCGAGCGGCGCGCTGTCCCACACGCCAGCGCTGACGAAGTGATGCAGCCGATCTTACGGAACCTCGCCCGCGACGACCTCGGATGGCGCGGCGACACGGAATTAAAGTCGCCGCCAGCTATCGCATACCTGCTTCCGCGCTACACTCGTCATCAATTTCAATTATTTGCCGATCTGATTGGTAAGGGTACATGTCCTGATTTTACCGTCGCAGGCTCGCGCGCGAAGGGCGACATGAACTCCGCTTCGGCAATGAATGCATACTCGATCTCCAGAAGACGGTTATATTTCGCGCTCCGCTCGCTCCGGCACAGCGAACCGGTCTTGATCTGTCCCCCTCCCATCGCGACGGCAAAGTCCGCGATGAAGGAATTCTCCGTTTCACCGGAACGGTAAGACACGATATAGGCCTACCCCGCACGTCTTGCCGCTTCAATCGCCGCGACGGTCTCGGTGACCGTACCGATCCGGTTCAGCTTGATCAGCACCGCATTGGCGGTCCTCTCGCGGATGCCACGTTCGATAAATGCGGGATTGGTGACGAAGATATCATCACCGACAATCTGTAAACGCTTGCCAGGTTTCGCAGTCTGCTCCGCGAAGCCGGCCCAGTCATCCTCGGCGGTCGCTGTCATTCCGCCATCAAGCGTCACCATCACACGGATGGTCGGGTTCCCCCGGGAATCAAGGACTTCCAGGGCGTCGATGTTGCTGACGCGGAAATCGGTATCGGAAACCATCATCGTATCCTTCCATTTCGATGGTCGCGGAAGGATACGAATCTCCTGCCGCGACAACACATGTCGCATAGGCAGGAGTCATCGGCCCCGAGGGCGGTTACGGGAGGAACTCCATCTCCCTTTCACGTTCAAGGCGTGGTCGTGGCCCTTTTCATGGTCAAGCGTGCCTGACCGCGTCGCCCCGCACATCCCGCCAACGGCATGGCTTCCAACACTTGACAAGGTCCGTCGTTCACTGGTGATATCGACGATGGCAATGGATTCTGCCTGATCGCCGCAAGGCGGTCGAACCGCTTCCCTTGTGGAAGCTGATGATTCCTACCCTGCGGGCTTGCAAGGGGAGGAATCTGTCCGGTTGTCCTTTCCTCATCGTATGGCTCCGTTATCGACCGTTGCGGGAGAACGACGTCATGCGCCTTCTGATTGTTCTGGACAGACCCGATACTGCGCTCTTTACGCTCAAGACGGCGGGTGCTTTGGCCGAACGGTTGCATGCGGATCATATTCGCATCCTGCATCCCCGCCTTGCGGACAATCCCGCGTTCCAGACTCCCGATGAGGGGATGCCGACCACGGGGGAACAGCAGCGTTTCGCTCGCGAGGTGACCGAACGCGCCGACAAATTGCGTGAAATAGCCTCTGCCTGGATGGGGCCGGCGCCAGCCGGCGTGCGACATCAACCCGACAGGCAATGGGTCGAAATCGCGGGGGACGTACGCAAGATCGCGGCGCAGGAAGCGCGAAGCGCCGATTTCGTCATTCATGGCCGCCCTCGTGCGGGCGATCCGGGCTATGTCGCGGACGCCTTCGCGGGCATCCTCTATGACGCGGAAGCCACGCTGGTTGTCGCCCCGCTTCAGGACTATTCCTCCGTCGGGCGGAGGCCGGTGATCGGATGGCGTCCCTCTCGCGCGCTCGACAATGCCATCGCGGCCGCCATGCCCCTGCTGGAAGCCGCCGAACGCGTAACCCTCATTATCGGCGAGCATGCCGGCACCAGGACGAAGCTGCCGGAGTTCACCGACGCCCTGGCCGACCGAGGCGTAAAGATCATTGTCGACCGGTTCAGGATCGATGGAGACGGCGACGTTGGCGAGCAGATTCGTGCCCATGCCCTGGCCGCCAATGCCGACCTCCTCATCATGGGTGCCTATACCCGGCCGCATTTTCTCGAATGGCTGTTCGGCGGCCCCACACAGGATGTGTTCGCCCACGCCACCCTGCCGATCCTGACCCATCACTGAATATTGAAAAAGAGCGTTCGCAGCGGCTGAGCATGCGGGCCTGGAGGATATATCCATGACGTCTGGCTTTCTCACCCCGATGTGGATCGCCGTCGCGGGCGCGATGGGAACATTGCTTCGTTATTACATGGGTCTTTTGACACTATCCTGGAGCCAGCGGCTACCGTGGGGCACAATCCTCATCAATGTGACGGGCTCCTTTGCCATTGCTTTCTTCAGTGCCCTGACGGCTGCTCACGCCCGCTTTCCCGCTTCGAACGAAACCCGGCTGATCGTCATGGCGGGGATCTGCGGTGGCTATACGACGTTTTCGGCCTTCAGCCTCCAGACCATCGATCTCGCCCGCGATGGCGCTCTGGGGCGCGCCCTGCTCAATATCACCTTCTCACTGGTCCTGTGCCTCGGCGCCACGGCAGTCGGATATGTGTCCGCCGATGGGATCAACCAGCACTCTGCGGGTGCCCGCACCCCGCCCACGCCCGACCCTGTCACCCGGCAGGGCACGTAAGAACGAAACATCGGTCCATTTGTATATTACGGATGATATATTACGGCGCCCTGACGATTGCGACCTCTCGCGTTAACCGGCATCCCGTCTCGCAGGGCATTCAAGCCTGAATGCATTTCCCCTGACGGCTACGTGCTCTTGCACGCACGGAGCGGTCCGCAGGCCAAAGCCATGGACATTGCTCGTACCGGCCTCCTATCCGCCGCGTGATCGCACATAGCGCGCAAGGTCCCCCGTTATCAGGTCCCAGTCGAGCGCCTCGCTCGTCCAGACATGAAAGGTCGGAGGAATCGCATTCGGGTTGTCCAGGCTCACCGTCATGACGTCGAGTTCGCCGGGCGTGTCATCCCGGCGATAGGTCAGGGGGGACCCGCATCGGCCGCAGAAGCTCCGGATGACGCCGGGTGAGGAACTATAATCGACCGGCACACCGCGCGTGTAGCGAAAGCCCGCGGACAGCACGCCAACGAAGGGAAGTCGGGGCGACGATGCAGCACGCCGGCAGGTCTCGCAATGGCAGATGCCACTGCTGACCGGTTCGCCCTCGGCGATATAGCGCACGGCGCCGCAAAGACATCCACCCTCCATCTACCCCTCCGACATTGGCCGGTTCGACCATTTCACACAACCGACCTCATCATGGGCGGCATAAATCGACGCTACCCGGACGCCACCTCGATTTCCGGACAGTCTCCAGGATAGGGTGCCTGCCATGTCTCTGATTGAAAGAAGAAAGCAGAGCCACGCATTCACCTACTCCAGGTCGAGATGCAGAAATTGGTTGAAGCTGCTTGGTGTATAAAGGCCAAATGCTTCACCAGCCGTGAAGCCGTACCGACGATAAAGGGTCAGCGCCGGATCAAACGCCGCACCGCGCCCCGTCTCCAGACTCGGGCGCCGGACCCCCCGGTTTTTTGCGGTCGCGATGATCGTGTCCAGAAGTGCGCGCCCCACGCCTTTTCGGACGAAATCGGGGTGCGTCCGCATGGATTTCACTTCGGCCATATCGGCCGACAGCATTTTCAATGCGCCTATCCCGGCGACCCGATCCTGACACCAGGCCGCCCAGACTGTCACGTCCGGAGTGGCGAGGCCGGACAAATCGAGAGCATAGACACTGTCGGGAGGTGACTGGGCACGCATTCCGGCAAGATGCAGCGCGAGCAATTCGCGCGTCTGCTCACCTGACAGATCGTCTTCGCGGATCTCGAACATGCGACTCGCCTCTCCGAACGGCATGAATAATATGTCCGCATTTTGCAGTAGAGAAAACAAGCACCAATGCCGTCAATGACGGCGACAGCAGTAATACATCTCCTCCGGCCAATGCGGGCCTTTCACATATTCGCCCCCGGAAGCCGCCAACCCGCCTCCGGCCGATTGCAGACCCATCCGCACATCACGCAATCGCCCTTCGGCAACAGCCTCACACCCCCACCCGCCCCCGATAATGCTCCAGCACGCCGGCCAGGGCATCCGGCGCGATGGCGCCGCGCAGGCCCGCGGCGGCCCCGGCCGCGGCGGGGGTCGCGCGGGCGACCATGGCGGCCTCGTACCGCGCGACGGCCGGCCATCCCGTCCCGTCGCCCAGCGCATCCGCCAGGTCGGCGGCATCGGCCAGCGCCAGGTTCGCCCCCTCTCCCCCGAAGGGCGACATCAGGTGCGCCGCATCCCCCAGCAGCGTCACCCCCGGCCGGCCGGGCCATCGGTACCCGATCGGCAGCGCGTGAAGCGCCCGCACCGCGATCAGGTCGCCGCGTTCGACCAGATATCGCAGCGCGGGCGCCCAGCCGGCGAAAACCTCCATCATGGCGGCCCGGACCGCCCGCGGCGACGCCACCGCCAGGCCGTGGGCGGCGGCCTCCGGCATGCGGCGCATCGCATAGGCGCGGATGTGCCCATGGCCGTTGCGTTGGGCGATCAGCGCCCGGCAATCGCCGACCGCCATCATCTTGCCACCCCCCACCAGATCGTCGACCAGGGGATGCCGATGCGCGTCGAATCCGAACTCGACCAGCGTCACGCCTTCATAGGCCGGCACGACATCCGACAGCAGCGGTCGCACGCGCGACCACGCGCCATCCGCGCCCACGACGATGTCGAAAATTTCGGCACCCCCGCGCCAGCCGATCCGATAGCGGCCGTCCGGCGCCGGCGTTATCGCCGCGACCGCGCAGCCCCAGCGCACCGTGCCCGGCGCCAGCGCGTCCAGCAGGATCCGGCGCAGCACCGTGCGGTCGATTTCCGGCCGGTCGTCCCCCGCGCCGTCGCGATCGAACAGCAGCACGCCGTCCGGATCATGGAGCCGATCGCCCTGGTCCTCCGGACGCGCCGCGGCGCGAAACGCGGCCTCCAGCCCCGCACGCCGCATGGCACGCTGGCCGGTGTCGGGATGCAGGTCCAGCGAGCCCCCCTGCGGGCGCGCCCCGGCATGGGCGTCGCGCTCGAAAACGGTGGCGGCAATGCCCCGGCCGTGCAGCAGCCGCGCCAGCATCAATCCGCCGGGCCCACCGCCGACAATCGCGATGCGAGGGGATGTCGTCATGACGAACTCCGTGATACATAGGACCCTATATATAAACATAGGCGCCTATGCAATGGCAGATGAAACAGATGAAGAAGCCGGCGAAGACTGGGATCCGATGAAGACCCCCGGCCATTACATCAGCCGAATCGCCCGCGGCTTCGCACGGGCCGGCGACGCGCGGCTGGGCGCGGTGGGCTTCGCCACCGCCCAATTGCCGGTACTGACCGCCCTCAAGGACGGCGCGAAACTGTCGCAGGCCGAACTCGCGCGCTGGGCCCGGGTGGAGCAGCCGACCATGGCGCAGCTCCTGGCCCGCATGGAACGCGACGGCATCATCCGGCGCGAACCCGATCCCCGCGATCGCCGCAGCAGCCTGGTGTCGCTGACCGCGCAGGCGCAGGCCCGGCTCCCCGCCGGCCGGGCGATCCTCGCCCAGGGCAACAGGGACGCGACCCGCGGCATGACGGACGACGAGGTGGACACGCTCGTCACCCTGCTGCGCCGCGTCCTCGCCAATGTCGAGGCCATGGAGGGCTGATCCCGCCGCCATCCGGGGGCGGCCCGTCATGTGCAAGACCACGCGACGCGAAAATATGTCACACGCCACGCACCTGTCCCGTCTTGAGGAAAACCAGCCCGAAGGATCCCCCCCATGACGGAACGTCTCGACTATTACGCCACCTCTCCCGCGCTTCTCGGGAAGATGCTGGACCTGGAACACGCCATCGCGTCCAGCGGCCTGGACCGGACCCTTCTCGAACTCGTGAAGATCCGGGCGTCCCAGATCAACGGATGCGCCTTCTGCCTCGACATGCATCTGCGGATCCTGCAGAAGGCAGGGGAAAGGACGGACAGGATCGTTCTTCTGGACGCGTGGCGCGAGGCACCGATCTATACGGCGCGCGAACGCGCGGCGCTCGGCTGGACCGAAGCCCTGACACTGGTCGCCTCGACGCATGCACCGGATGATGCCTACGAAGCCCTGGCCGGCCATTTCACCGAACAGGACATCGTCCAGCTCACGCTGGCGATCGCGATGATCAACGGCTGGAACCGCATCGTCATGGGTTTTCGGGCGCTGCCCCGTGCGCCGCGCATGCCCGGAAACTGACATGTCCGGCCCGACCGAAATCTTCATGCAGGCCCGCCCCGACATGATTGGCGTGGCCTATCGCATGACGGGTTCCCTGTCGGTCGCCGAGGACATGGCGCAGGACGCCTTCCTGCGCTGGCACGCGGCGGACCGCACGGTCATCGCGAACCCCCGGGCGTGGCTTCTCAAGGTCGTGACGCGCCTGTGCCTGGACTGGCTCAGGTCCGCGTCGCACCGGCGCGAACGTTATATCGGCCCATGGCTTCCCGAACCCCTGCTGGAGACGCCGGATGCGCCGCAGGCGATGAAACACATGCATGACCAGGACCTGTCGGTCGCCTTCCTGCTGCTGCTGCGGAGCCTGTCCCCGGCGGAGCGCGCCGTGTTCATCCTGCACGATCTCTTCGAGACGCCGTTTCACGATCTGGCCGCTCTGCTGGGCCGGAGCGAAGAGGCCTGCCGCCAGCTGGCGTCGCGCGCCCGGCGACATCTGGGCCGGCCGGATGTCCGCCCGGCCCAGGGCCATGAGGCCGCCATGCGCCTCGCCGAGGCCTTTCTTGCGGCATCCCGCAAAGGCGACGAAACGACCCTGCGGAACCTGCTCGCGCGGGATGTCCGCCTTGTTTCGGACGGTGGAGGACGACGCCCGGCGGCCCGCAATGTCATCGAAGGGGCCGACAGGATCTGTCGCCTGTTCGTCGCCCAGGCACGCAGGACCGCCGGCCGGCCGGCCGCCGTCCTCTACCGGGGCCTGATCAACGGGGCGGCGGGCTTTGTCACGCGGGAAGCCGACGGGCTGGTCCAGACCACGACGCTCCTCCTCGAAGGGGAACAGGTCACGGCCATTCATGTCGTCCGCAATCCGGACAAGCTTCGCAATGTCGAGGCGCGTCTCGTTCACTGAGGGAACGGGCCGAAAATCACACGAACTTTCCGCGTATAAAAAATGGAACACGCATCATGCGCAAGTCGGTCCTCGTCCTGTCCGCAGGCCTGTCCCTCTTTTCGACCCGCCTTCTGGCGGCACCGAAAATCACCCCTCTCCTTTCTCGCGACCTCGCAGGCCGCCCCGGCGAGGAAGCCGCGATGCTGACCGTGACCTATGGCCCGGGAGAGGGCGACCCCGTTCATCGTCATGACGCCCAGGTCTTCGTCTATGTCCTGCAGGGCACGGTCACGATGCAGGTCAGGGGCTCCAGCCCGGTTACCCTTCATGAAGGGCAGACCTTCTACGAAGGGCCGAACGATATTCACGTGCTCGGCCGCAACGCCAGCCGAACGGCCCCGGCAAGATTCCTCGTCTTCTTCGTCAAGAAAAAGGAGACGCCTTTCGTCGTCCCGGCCCGGTGACCGGAGTGGCGATCAGATCGCGCCGGCCGACGAGGCACGGATATCCGAACATCCGGAGAGGGCGCTGACATCGACGAAACCGCTTCAGGAGCCTGTCCGAAAACGCACTCCGGACCACCGTCCGCGCTTGTTTTCAACCGCCGGCGCGCATTTTCGAAAGGGCTCTAATAGCTGCGATCGGGCTGGTAGCGCAGGGGAACCTCCTCCCCCTTCAGGATCGCCTGGATGATGGCGGCCACATATCGCGCGCGTGCGCTGCGCGAGGCTTCCGCCGCCACATGGGGCGTGACCGTCACGCGGGGATGCGACCAGAACGGCGACGCCGGCGGCAGGGGTTCGTCGCGGAACACGTCCAGCACCGCGCCGAACAACGTGCCATCATCCAGGGCCCGCAGGACGTCCCCATCCACAATCAGCGTACCGCGCCCGACATTGACCAGCCCGGCGGGCCGCCGCAAGTGCGACAGCATGTCGGCATTCACGCAATTTCGGGTCTGCGGGGTGTCCGGCAGCAGGCACACCAGAATGTCGCACGACCGCAGGAAGGCCGGCAGTTCCTCCGGCCCGGCATGGCAGGCGATGCCGGGCATCTGCCGGGGGCTTCGCGCCCACCCCGCCACGCGCAGCCCGGCGCCGGCCAGCCGCCGCGCCACATGCGCGCCCAGGTTTCCCAGTCCCATCACGCCCACCGTCACGTCGGACGACATGCGCACCGCGCATGCCGCGCGCCGCCATGTCGCGTTCTGCTGGCCGATCGCCAGCGTCCGGGCGTCCCGCAGCAGCGAAAACACCGCCCACAGCACGTAATCGCCCATCTGCACGGCCGTTTCCTCGCCGCCCATGCGGATCAACGGCACGTCGCGCGGCCAGTGGGGATCCCGCGTGATGTGGTCCACGCCGGCGGCGGCGCTCAGGATGGCCCGGAGGTTGGACATGCGGGCCAGGCGGCCGGGCTCGGGGTCCCAGACCAGCGCGAAATCGACCGTGGCGGGGTCCAGCGCCGGATCGGCCCAGTCGACCACCCGCAGGCCGGGGTCGAGATCGGCGAACAGCCGGCGCCATTCGAGAAATCCCTGGTGCCCACCGGCCCTGACCGCGAGACAGACCATGCCGTTCAGTCCTTTCCGGTAGGCGCATAACGCGCCGAGAGTTTGAGGCACCCCAGGCTGATGACCACGGTGACCAGCAGGTACAGGCCCGGCAGGCTGTTGTCGTGGAAATGGTTCACCAGCCCCGACAGCAGCATCGGCGTGAAGCCGCCGAACAGAAGCTGGCCCAGCGCATAGCTGACCGCAATGGCGGTGGTGCGGTTGCGGGGCCGGAAGATCTCGGTAAACAGCGCGGGGACCGAGGCGTAATACCCGCAGTAGATCGTGGTGACCAGCACCCCCTGCACCATGACGAGCGTGAGGACCGAAGGCGCGCCGACCAGCACCCGGAACAGCGGCCACACCATCAGGCCGCCCAGCAGCGCCATGCCGCCCATCATGCGGCGGCGGTCGGTGCGGTCCCCCCGCATGGCGAACAACGGCGGCAGCACGATGGTCAGCAGGCCCGACACCATCGTGCCGACGAAGGCCGCCGACTGGTCCAGATGCAATTGGGCGCGGGCCAGCGTGGGCATGTAGATGTTCAGGTAGCTGCCGGTCGCCCCGGCACTGACCAGCCCGATCGCCACCAGAAGACGCACGGGTTCCCGCTGCAGGATCTCGCGCAGCGGCAGGTGGCCCTCCCGCCGGCTGAACTCGGGCGATTCGTCGCTGCGCAGGCGCAGCCAGGTGGTCAGCGGGCCCAGCGCCACGCCGAACAGGAACGGCAGCCGCCAGGCCCAGGCCAGGACCTGCGCGTCCGTAAAGACATGATGCAGCAGCCAGGCGATGCACGACGCCAGGGTCACGGCCACGCCGCCCGCCGACCATTGCAGGCTGGCCAGCACGCCGCGATACGCCGGGTTGCGTTCCGCCAGCATGGTGGCGGCGCTGCCGAACTCGCCCCCGGCGGCGAAGCCCTGCAGCAGGCGCGAACAGATGATGACCAGCGGCGCGAACGGCCCGATGGCGGCATAGGTGGGCACGACGGCCAGCAGCCCGGTGCCGACCGTCATCAGGATGGACGACAGCACCAGCCCCCGCCGGCGCCCGTGCCGATCGGCATAGGACCCCAGGCACGCCGCCCCGATGGGCCGGGCCACGAACGCCACGCCGAAGCTGCCCAGGCCGAGCATCAGGGACAGGCCCGGGTCATGCGCGGTGGGAAAGAACAGTTGGGAAATGGTGACGGCAAACAGGCCGTATAGGATCAGGTCATACCATTCCAGCACGCCGCCCAACGTGGTGGCGATGACGGCCAGCCACGGCACGGCTGTGCGTCCCCCCGGCGGGGGGACGCTGGCGTACGGCACGTCTGCTGTGCCCTGCATTCAGAACCCCGAACTGATGGTGACCATGCCGGTGAAATTGCCACCGGTAATATAGGTCGGCGCGGCGCCGCTGACCACCGTCCGGCCATCCGTGCCCAGAACGTTCCGGGCATTGGTCGTCAGGCCCCACGCGCCGGAGAGATAATGCGCGTTCCCCAGGTTGGTCATGTTCAGCTGGATCTGCGGACGCTTGAGGAACGCGACATCGCGGAAGCGATAGCCCAGGCCCAGATTGGCGGTCTCATAGGACGGAATCTTTTCGTCGTTCATGAAGGTCGAATATTCCGAGCCGATGTAATTGAACGAGAAATTCCCGAAAATGCTGCCATCGTCATACGAAAGGCCGATCGACCCGGAAAATTCGGGGCTCAGCACCGCCGTCTTGCCCGCCGTCGGCAGATAGGTGCCCCCCGCCGGCAGGTTGTTGTCCATCGTGGCATGCAGGTACTGGCCCGACAGGTAGGGCGCGAAATGGTGCCATCTCGGCAGGCTGAATTCCGCACTGACGCCACGGGTCGTCTGGCCGCCCGCGCTCAGCGAGGTCGTGATCGTCGTGCCGTTCACCAGGGAACTGGTCGAAATCTGCTTGTTCGTGAAATTATAGTTGAAGAACGCCAGCGCCACGTTGAAATAGCGCCCGTAATGGCGATAGCCCAGTTCCTCCGCGATGGAATATTCCGGCTTGATGCCGCCGCTGCTGTGCTGGCTGGTCATCTTGCCGGTCGACGCGTTGAACAGGTCGATCGACGGCGTGATGGCCGCAGCCTCGCGGAAGGCGGTCGTGCCGTTGAAATAGACCTGGTCGCGCGGGGTGATCTGGTAGCTGACCGCCACGCGCGGCAGGGGCTGCGCATCGTTGAAGCCGGTGGCATAGGTCGCACCGGGCACCAGGTTCGTCGCGGTGCGGTTCAGCATCGCCTCCTTGAAGCCGGCCGAAATCACCAGCCGGTCATGCAGCAGGGAATAGCTGTCCATGATGCTCAGCGCGTTCGTCTGCTGGATCAGGTGCGCGTCCCACTGGTACAGGGGAACGCCCGATGCGGTCAGGACGGGATCGTCCCCCCACCGATTGGCGTTCCCCGCCGCCGTCGGCAGGGCGTAGGAGGGATTTTCCGTATAATTCACATAGGAATACCAGTACCCGAATTTCAGGTCGTTGTGGCCCCTCTTCCAGTCCAGGACGGAATTGATGCCGAACGTGGATTCCGTGAACGTGTCATCCGACTGCGCCACGCTCTGCGCGGCCGTCCCGGCTGGAAACTGCAGCGGGCTGGCGGACCGGGACCCGAAATAGCTGTCGTTCTGGTTCAGCGTGGTTGCGCCGTTCAGCGTGCCGTCCACGTCGAACACATAGGGCGTGACGGACAGGTTCAGGTCCTTGGCCAGGTTGAACTTCATCTGGACGCTGGCGCGGGCATGCTTCCATTCATACTGATGGAATTTGTAATAATTGCTGTTCGTGCCGGTATAGTTCCTGGTGTAATTGTAATCCCAGCCGCTGGCGTTCCACTGCGCCATGGTGGGATAGGTGTAAAGATCTTCCTGCACGTCGTTATAGGACATGAAGGCCGTCACGCTGTTGCCGTTTCCCCAGTCCTTCGCCGCCTTGAAATCGACATGCCAGCGATGCAGGTTTCCCGGCCCGCGCCAGTTCGACGCATGCGTGTCCGAGAACGAGACGAAGGACCGCACGCCGCTGTGGCCGATTTCACCGGTATCGAACCGGCCGAATTCGCGGCGCAGGTTGTTCCCGCCGTAGGTCAGGTCGACCAGCCCGCCCATCTTGTGGGCCGGATCGCGCAGTTTTTCGCTGATCATGCCGCCCACGGCGCTGTAGGTCGGGGCCATGAGGTCGGGCGAACCGGGCGTAATGGTGATGGAGCCGACATTTTCCGTATCCGCCCAGCCTGCGGAGGTCGGGGAATAGTACAGGACGTCCGACGGATTCATGCCCTCCAGCTCGTAGCCGATTTCGTTCTGATTCATGCCGCGGATGGACACGCTCATGCGGTCGGTCGCCCCCGTGGGATCCGCCGAGGCCACCACCACGCCGGGCGTGTTGCGCACCAGGTTCAGCGCGTTGGTGGTAGGGGACTGGGCCGCAATATAATCGCGCGTGACGCCGCTTTTCGAAAATGGCTCGTGCTGCGCGGGCATCAGTCCGCCACCGGGTGTCAGCCCGGTCACGCCGTTCGGCGTGACGGCGGAGGTGACCACGATATCTTCGGTGCCGGTGGCCGCGACGGGGCCGGGCGGGCGGACATTGCGCGCCGCATGCGCGGGGACCGCAGGGACGACGGCAGGCTGGACACTGGCCGGCGGCCGCGCCGGCTTCCTGCGCACGGGGCTTGCCGCCTGGGTGGCAGAGGCGCTTCCGGCAGCAAAGGCGGCGACGCAAAGAAAATTAACGGAACTTGCTGAAAGACGTCGCACGTTCGTCTCCTGTCGCGACAAAAGGACGGCCTGTCGGCCTGAGATCGCACATTTGTCGTTTTCCGCCGTCCGGTATGCATAACACCGGAAAGACGAGGGTGACGACTCTTCGATCCATCATTCGGTATACCGAGAATAGCCAGAGGCGGCGCGCGCCTGTCAACACCGTTCTGACTGGAAAACTATTATTTTCGGGATCCTGGCAGATTTCTCCGCAAGGAAAACGATCTTTTCCGGACACGCGCTCATCCGGCCGGGAAATTTCTCGGACCGAATTCGGAACAACGGCCACCACGTCACGCGGCCGAGGCAGAATCCAAGGAAATCCGCAGTTTTTCAGGGAACAGGGGCGACGGGCCAGGCCGAAAACCGGATTTTCGGTACACGCAACCGGGACCGGGCAGGCCGGCCGGCTGTTCGAGCTGGTCGATCAGCTACTCGGTGGTCCGGCGCTTCTTCCTCGCCCGTTCGGCCGGGCGGGATCGTTCGCTCAGCAGAATGGCGCTGCGCAGGTGCGTATTCATTTCCGCGCGCGCCACCCCGATATCGCGCCGCCGGATCGCATCGAGAATCCGCCGATGCCCGGCCAGGGTTTCCTCAAGCGAGTAGTCGGGCAGCGAGACGAGGTTTCCCACCCGGGAAAACCAGATCTGGTCATAACTGATCTCAAGCTGGCGGCGCAGCAGTTCGTTGCGCCCGCCCGCGGCGATCAGGACGTGGAACTGGGTGTCCAGCCGTTCGAATTCGTAAAATTTTCCGTCCTGCGCCGCCTTTATCTGCGCGTCCAGGCAGGCCTCGATATCCTGCACCTGCCCGTCGTCGGCCCGCTCGCAGCACAGCGCGACGGACGCGCTTTCGATGGCTTCGCGGAATTCGTAGATCTCGCGCACGCTGTCATGCGACGGCGATACCACGACATAGAACCGCCCCTTGCGTCCGATCAGCTTGTCCTGGTGCAGGCGCTGCAGGGCTTCCCGCACCGGCGTGCGGCTGACCCCGTACCGGCGGGCGATGTCTTCTTCCTGCAGGATTGTGCCGCCCTGCACCCGGCTGTCGATCATGTCCCGCCGCAGGGCCGTATAAAGATCTTCACCGGACAGGGACGGACGGATTTCGCTCATTGATCCTGCATCGGACGGAGGGACCGGAACGTCGAACCTAGCGAAAAACCGACCCATGTCCACCCGTCCGGGCGTGACGGTTTCAGAGGCCGGTTCGAAATTCGTCCTGCCGGGCGCGGGGAGGATGTCACACGCCGGATCGCCGACGGGGCGCGTTTCGAACCGGCCTTTCATTTTCCCGTCCTTTCCCCGTTGCATCCGAAGCGCGCGAGGGTGAAATGCTCCTGCCCCGGGGCCGGCCGGCCGCCGGTGATCAGGTTGGCCATCAATTGCCCGGCCGCGGGGCCGATCCCGAACCCGTGGGCGGAAAAGCCCGTCGCCAGGTAAAGCCCGGGATATGTTCCCACGGACGACAGAACCGGCAGCGCGTCGGGCGTCACGTCGATCACGCCCGCCCACATGGCCGCCACCCTGGCGGTGCGGAATACCGGCATGTCGGCCTTCAATCGCTCGAAGGTGGCGGCCAGCGTTTTACGATCGGGTTCCGGATCGCATGCGCGATACGCCTCGAACGGGTTGGTCCGCCCCTTGCCGAACCGCTGCTCTTCCCTCAGTTCCTGGAAGAACGGCAGGCCGGCCCGCACGCTCAGCAGCTTTTTCTGCCTGAGGAAATTGGGCATGAACTGGCGCATGAAGCGGAACGCGTCCGGCGTGACATGCGTGACCGATGAATTGCGCTGCGCCACGGTATATCCGCCGTCCCGCCGCTTTCGGACCGAAAACCGCGACGACGCCACGACCGGAATCGGCCCGCCCTCCAGCGGTTCCGTCCGCAGGACGGAGGCCGTGACCTTCAGCTGCGGCAGCACGATTTCCGCCGTCTTGCACAGCCAGCGCGACCAGATGCCCGCCGCCACCACCACGCTGTCGGCCACGACGCGCCCGGTTTCGGTCCAAAACCCGCAGGCCTGGCCGCCCTGAATATCGATGGCCTTCACGGCGGTGTCGGCATGGAACGCCACCCCGGCCGCCCGCGCCTTGGCGACCAGGAACGCCATGGCGAGATCAGGCTCCGCGCAGCCGTCCTCGGGGCTGTAGAGGGCGCCGGCCCATCGCCCCCGGCTCTGCGGCATCAGGTCGGGAATGGCGGCGGATGCCAGTCTGCGGGGGGCAAAGCCCGCCGCCCGGGCGGCGTCCGCCCAGGCTTGCAGTGCCGTCCATTCCACCTCGTCCTGCGCCAGCGACAGCAGGCCGCACTGGCGGTATCCGAAATCGGCCTCTCCGGCCCATTGCCGCCACAGGGGGCGGCTGGCCAGGGCAAGCGGCAGATCTTCCATGGCCTGGCTGATGGTCCGCACCCAGCCCCAGTTGCGGCTCGACTGCTCGTAACCCGGCTGCCCCTTGTCGAACACCGCGACGGACAGCCCCGCCTGGCGCAGGAACAGGGCCGTGCACACCCCGATGATCCCGCCCCCGGCAATCGCGACATCATACCGGGACGGGGCGGACTGTTGTGATGCCATGGTGTCTTCGCGCCCTCGCAGCCATTTCGTATCCGCAGCATCCTGACCCATTCAGCATACTGAAACAATAGATAATACTCGAAATAAGCCTTAATTCACCCTTTGCGTATACTTCGACCACACCCTCAAACGATCAAAATATGGAAACGACATATTTCCGTTGTTTCTATTTATGACGCACCGGCCGGTTCGTAATGTCCGAACAACGGCAACGCGGTTCCTCGGAACGGATCTGGCGGCCGTCCCCAAGCCCCCGACCTCCGCATTTCCAGCCAAGGACCACCGCCATGAACACCCCCCTGTCCCGCGAGACCGCCCTGCCCCGCGACGCCGCCCTGCTCGTCTCGCGCACCGCCCTGGCCACGCTCTTCCTCGTCATGGGATGGGGCAAGCTGTCCGATTATTCCGGCGCCGTGGCCTACATGGCGCAGACCCATGCCCCGCTGCCGGCCCTGTCGGCGATCGTGGCGATCGCCGCCGAACTGGGCATCGGCCTGGCGCTGGTGGCGGGGGTCCTGACGGCGCCGCTGGCCCTGCTGCTCGCCGCCTACACGGTCGTCACCGCCTTCATCGGCCATCATTTCTGGACCATGGAGGGCGCGCTTCGCTACGACATGACGATCCATTTCTACAAGAATATCAGCATCGCCGGCGGCCTGGTCGCCCTCGCGGTCGCCGGGCCGGGCCGCTACGCGCTCCGCCTGCGGAACCGCCACGTCCCCGCCGCCGCCGCGTCGCGGCCGGCCTGATCCCACGCCCCGCATCCTGCCGACATCCCCAGGGAACGCCCCCATGCCGACGATCACCACCCGCGACGGAACCGCGCTCTATTACAAGGACTGGGGCACCGGCCAGCCCGTCCTCTTCAGCCACGGATGGCCGCTCAGCGCGGATATGTGGGACTACCAGATGCTGTTCCTGGCGCAGCACGGCTATCGCGCCATCGCGTTCGACCGGCGCGGCTTCGGCCGCTCCGCCCAGCCGTGGGAAGGCTACGATTACGACACGTTCGCCGACGATATCGGCGAACTGATCGAACGGCTCGACCTCACCAACGTCGTCCTGGTCGGCTTTTCGATGGGCGGCGGCGACATCGTGCGCTACATCGCCCGCCACGGCAGCGGACGGGTCGCCAAATTGGCGCTGCTCGGCGCGGTGACGCCGCTGTTCGTGAAGACGCCGGACCACCCGGCCGGCCCCGACCGCGCGGTGTTCGACGGCATCCGCGCCGGGCTCCTCGCCGACCGGGCGCAGTTCCTGGCGGATTTCAGCCCGATCTTCTACGGCACGAATCACGGCACGAAGGTGTCGAAGGCCGTGTTCGACCAGACGCTGCAGATCGCGCTGACCGCCTCGATCAAGGGCACGATCGACTGCGTCACCGCGTTCTCGGAAACCGATTTCCGGCCCGACATGGCCAGGATCGACGTGCCGACGCTGGTGCTGCACGGCGACGACGACCAGGTGGTGCCCTTCGAGGCCACCGGCAAGCTGGCGGCGGAGATGATCCCCGGTGCGACGCTCAGGCTCTATCCCGGCGCGCCGCACGCCCTGACCCTGACCCACAAGGACCAGGTCAACGCCGACCTGCTGGCCTTCCTGCAGGGCTGACCGCCACGGGACCGGGACGACGGACCGCGTTCGGGTCGACGGCCCGAACGCGCGTCGCATCGCCGCCCGCGCAGGCTACCTCTCAGCTCTCGCGGGTGGCCCGCCCCAGATAGGCCATCGCCGAGATGGCCGCGATTCCCATCATGCCGCCCAGCGCCTTGGCGATCGCATCGGGCACGCCCGCGTCGCGGCCGGGCACGGCCAGCTGTCCCAGCTCCAGGGCGATGCTGCCCGCCACCACCCCGATGGCGACCCAGAGCCGGTGCCGGGGATAGGCCAGGGAAAAGAAGGCGCCGAGGATGAAATAGGCCGCGAACCGTTCGGCCTGCGGATGCCCGGTCCCGGGCCGGTCGCTCAGCGGCCCCAGCGTCACGAAGACGATGAACAGCGCAAGTCCTGCGGCGGCGATCTGGAAAAACCGTACCATGTCTGTCCTGCACCTCATTTTTCAGGCCCGCTTTCGGCAGGCCAGGCCAGCATAGGCCGTTTATCGCCGAATCAACCCGATTTTCGACGGATTGCGGCCCCAACCCGTCCAAACGCGCCGGATCGCCGATCGGGTGCAGCTCCGCCCCCCGATTGCGGCCCGCCGTCCGCTCCGGTTTACTGGGGACGCCAGGACCGGAGCCCCCTTCATGACCCCACCCGCGCCGCCGCCACCCCGCCGCCGGACCCGCCGCCTGCTGGCCGGGGGGCTGGCGGTCCTGCTGCTGGCCGGGGCCGGGGGCGTGGGATACGGCACGTGGGTCCTGCGCGCCAGCCGCCCCGTCCTGACGGGCACGCGGCATCTGGCGGGCCTGTCCGCCCCGGTGGACATCGCGCGCGACCGCGACGGCGTGCCGACGCTGACCGCGCGCAGCCGCACCGACCTGGCGCGGGCGCTGGGCTTCCTGCACGGCCAGGAACGGTTTTTCGAAATGGACCTGCTGCGCCGCGTGGGCGCCGGCGAACTGGCCGCCCTGGTCGGCGCCGCCGCCCTGCCGGTCGACCGCGCGCACCGGCTGCACCGCTTCCGCGCCCATGCCGAACGGGTCCTGGCCCGGCAGGACCCGGCCGACCGCGCCCTGCTGTCGGCCTATACCGCCGGGGTCAATGCCGGGCTGGGCGCCCTGGGCCATGCGCCGTTCGAATACACGCTGCTGCGCGCGACGCCCGCGCCCTGGACCGACGCCGATTCCCTGCTGGTCGTCTATGCGATGTATTTCGACCTGCAAAGCGCCGACGGCAGCGCCCAGCGCCTGCGCGCGGCCCTGCGCCGGGCATGGGGGCCGGCGATGGCGGCCTTCCTGGACCCGTCCCTGACCCCGCTGGACGCCCCGGCCGACGGCTCGGCCGCCGACGGGCCGCCGATGCCCGACCGGCTGGCGCCCCAGGCCCCGTCGCCCGCCCCGCCGTCCGCCCCGTCGCCCATCCAGGCGTCCACCCGCCCCGCCGCCGCGCCCCCGGCGCCGGAACGCGGATCGAACAATATCGCCGTGTCGGGGCGGCTGACCGCGACGGGGGCCGCGATCGTCGCCGACGACATGCATCTGGGGCTGGGCGTGCCCAACATCTGGTATCGCGCCCGCCAGATCGTGCGCGACGCCCCGGACGCGCCGCCGACGCTGGACCTGATGGGCGTCACCCTGCCCGGCCAGCCCTTCCAGATCGTCGGCAGCAACACCCATGTCGCCTGGGCCTTCACCGACGGCTATATCGAAACCGGCGACCTGATCGCGCTGGACACGATGCCGGGCGATCCGACCCGCTACCGCACCCCCGACGGCGTCCGCGCGATCGAAACGGTGCGCGAGACGATCTGCGTCATCCGCGCGCCCTGCCGGCCCGACGACATCGCGCAGACCGTCTGGGGCCCGGTGGTCGGCCACGACGCCGCCGGCGCCCCGCTGGTCTGGCGCTGGAGCGCCGCCGACGACAACGCCATCCGCTATGACGGCGTCCGCGCGCTGGAACGCGCCACGGACGTGCGCGCGGCGCTGGATGCCGCCCACCGCACCGGCCTGCCGCAGGAAAACATGCTGGTCGGCGACAGCGCCGGACACATCGCCTGGACCATCATCGGCCAGGTGCCCCGCCGCGTGAACCTGAACGACCAGCTGCCGCATTCCTGGGCCGACGGCAGCCACGGCTGGAACGGCTACCTGGACGCCGCGGAAATCCCCGAAATCGTCGATCCCCCCGGCGGCCGCCTGTGGTCCGCCAACGGCCGCGTCGTGGGCGGCGCGGCGCTGGCGCTGCTGGGCGACGGCGGCTATGCCGACGGGCTGCGCGCCGGCCGGCTGCGCGACGATCTGTACGCCCGCGACCGCTTCGCCGAACCCGACCTGCTGGCGATCGAAACCGACGACCACGCCACCGTCCTGCGCCCCTGGCAGGCCCTGCTGATGCGCGCCATCGACGCGCGGCCCGGCCGGGCGGACCTGGCTGCGCTGCGCGGCCCGGTCGCGGCATGGGGCGAACATGCGCGCCCGGGCTCGGTCGGCTATCGCGTGGTCAGCACGTTCCGCACGCGGGCGCTGCGGATCGTCTTCGACGCCTATGCCCGCGCGGCGGCGGCCCCGCCCGGCCAGGCATCCGGCCCGCCGCCCCGCACGCCCGCCCGCGCCGGCTGGGCGGTCGAACGCCTGCTGACCGACCAGCCGCCCGCGCTGGTCCCGCCGCCCTATCGCGACTGGGCCGCCGTCACAGATGCGATCCTGCACGCGCTGTCCCGCGACATCGCCGCCGCCGGGGGCCTGGCGCGGTTCGACTGGGGCGCGGTCAACCGCGTCGGCATCCATCATCCGCTGGCCCGCGCCGTCCCGGGCCTGGGCTGGCTGACCGACCCGCCGGACGTGGCCGAGGCCGGCGACACGCTGGTCCCCCGCGTCGCGGTCCCCGGCTTCGGCGCCTCGGAACGCCTGGTCGTCAGCCCGGGGCACGAGGCATCCGCCCTGTTCGACATGCCGATGGGCCAGGCCGGCAACCCCCTGGCCCCCTATTACGGCGCCGGCCAGGCCGACTGGGTCGCCGGCACGCCCCGCCCCCTGCGGCCCGGCACGGCGCACTGGACGCTGACCCTCGCGCCATAGGGGCTCCCGGGGCCCGTCCCATCCCCACGGACGCGGACAAGGCGTGCGCCACACACTCTCCGGCGACCGCATCGCGCACAGGGCTTTCGCGGATATGCCGGCGCAGGCCACCGGCGCTCCGGCTCGCCGCCGAGGCACCGATCTCGTCCCAAGCCCCTTTCCCACCACGCACATGGCAGGTGGGCGCGCCACGCGGACACGAACGGCCCGTTCGCATCTCCCGCGGCGGAACCGACCGCCCTTCGCCGTCCCGCACCGCCACGCAAACCGCCCCTGATCGGCCCCGAACGCCCGTCGGAACGCCCGGCCCGGCCCCCGCCGCCGCATCGCGCGGCAGGCGGTACGCCCCGCGGCGAAAGGGGGGATTGCACTTTGGTAATCTCCCCGACCCTTTTCGCTCCGCGTCCGCTCACGATAGGCTGGCCACATTTTGATACAAAGCACGGCGTCGCCCCGGCGTCCGCAAGAGGGAGACATTTGCACCGATGAGGCACGATTACGTCACCTCGATGTCCGGCGTCCGTCACTGGTTCGACTGGCTTCCCGCCCCCGTCGCCTCGATCCTGCTGCTGGCGATCGCCGCCGCCGTCGCGCTGCTGTTCAGCCGCCTCATCACCGACGCCATTCCGCGCCTGCCCGGGCTCAAGCGCCTGCCGATCATTCCCACGCTGATCGTCCGGCTGCGCTCGGCCATCCGCATGCTGCTGATGCTGCTGGCCGCCGGCGCCGCCCTTCCCGCCGCCGCCGTGGGGCTGTCGAGCGAAACGCTCTACATGCTCGGCAAGGTTTTCGCGTTCCTGTTCATTCTCATCCTGGGATTCGGCGTCATCCGCGCCCTGCGGATCGCGACGGACAGCTATCTGACGCGCATCGCCCGGCGCGATCCGGGGGACGACATCACGGTCCGTTCCCACCAGACGCAGATACGCGTCCTGCGCCGCCTGGTCGAAATCACGCTCGGCGTCATCACGGTGGCCTCCGCGCTGATGGTGTTCGACACCGTGCAGCGCTTCGGCCTTTCCCTGTTCGCATCGGCCGGTGCCGCGTCCCTGGTCGTCGGCCTTTCCGCCCGTCCGGCGCTCAGCAACCTGATCGCGGGCATCCAGATCGCCATCACCCAGCCGATCCGCATGGAGGACATGCTGATCCTCAACGGCGACTGGGCCTGGGTCGAGGAAATCAACGCCACCTACGTCGTGCTGCGCACCTGGGACAAGCGCCGCTATATCGTGCCGATCGCCTATTTCCTGGAAAATCCCTTCCAGAACTGGACGCACAGCTCGCCCGCGCTCATCGGCTCGATCTTCCTCTGGCTCGACTACCGCACGCCGATGGACCGCATCCGCCAGTTCCTGGAGGAAGAAATCGTCCATTGCCCCGACTGGGACAAGGACCGCGCCAACCTCGCCTGCCAGGTGGCCGACAGCAACGCGCAGGTCATTTCCATCCGCATCGTCGCCGGCGCGGCCGGCGCGGGGCAGATGTGGAATCTCTGCTGCGACATGCGCGAACGTATCCTCAGGCGCCTGCGCGAGGAACTGCCGGAATGCATCCCGCGCGGCCGGACGGCGCTGGTCGGCGACGGGGCGGGCGACGACGCCTGGCCCGAGGCCCTGGTGGCCCCGCGCATCGCGCGCCCGGACCAGGGGCCGTATACCGGCCCGAACCTGCAGGCGGCACCAGCACGCGCCTGACGGGACGGCGGCGTCCCCCCGGCGCGCCGTCCCGCCCGGCCCTGACGCACAAGTGATCGGACGCCGCCACACCCGCCAACCGCTTTGACTTTGCGTCCGCCCCGACCTCGGACATACAGGTACCTTCGATGCATAGCTATGCACATCGCCGCAACGTCCGTTGCAGGGGCGTCGCGCTTCGGGACATTTCGGCTCCGCCGGTCGACATGAACGGCGGCAGGACCTGACGGCGAAGGGACCATGCCATGGCAGGGTTGAGCACGACGGACATCGACATCGCACACGGTGCGCGCGCCAGCGAAATGCACCGGCGCGCCTTCTCGATCATGCCGGAAATCGAGCGCCTGGGCGACCGCACCGCCTCCGCCCGGCGCTATGTCTCGATCGCCGCCGCCGTTGCGGCGGTCGGGGGCCTGCTGTTCGGATATGACACCGGCATCATCGCCTCCGCGCTGATTTTCGTCACGCAGAGCTTCTCGCTCTCGACATCGGGACAGGAATGGGTCGCGGCGGCGCTGAATATCGGCGCGATCTTCGGCGCCGTCTGCAGCGGCCCGATATCGGACCGGTGGGGACGACGCCCCGCCATCATGGCCGCGGCCGCCGTCTTCATCGCGGCGTCGATCGGATGCGGCCTGGCGCCGACCGTCGGCGTCCTGATGTTCGCCCGGCTGTGGCTGGGCGTGGCGATCGGCGCGACCACGCAGATCGTGCCCGTCTATGTCGCCGAACTTGCCCCCGCCGAACGGCGCGGCGGCCTGGTGTCGCTGTTCCAGCTCGCCTTTTCCCTCGGATTGCTGCTGGCCTTCCTCGTGGGATATGAATTGTCGGGCACGCCGGACTCCTGGCGTCCCATGTTCATGCTTGGCGCGGTCCCGGCCCTGCTTCTCGCACTGGGCATGATGGTCCTGCCCGAAAGCCCGCGCTGGCTGCTGCATCATCAGCAGGAACGACGCGCGGTCTCCATCCTCTACAAGCTCCGGGGCCACCATACGCCCGTCAGCCGCGAACTGTACGCCGTCCTGACGGTCGACGAAACGGAAACGGCAGGATCCGGCTGGGCGGACCTGCGGCGCCGCTGGGTGCGCCCGGCCCTGGTCGCGGCCCTGGGCATCGCGGCCCTGTCGCAGCTCTCGGGGCCCAACGTGATCGTCTATTACGCCCCGATCATTCTCTCGCAGACGGGGCTGGCACATTCCGCGGCACTGCTGACATCGGTATCGGTCGGGATCACGTCCACCATCACCACGGCAATGGGCATCGCGCTGATCGACAGGGTGGGCCGGCGGCGGATGATGCTCGTCATGCTGCCCTTCGCCGCGCTGTCGCTCTTCGTGCTCGGCGCCGTGTTCCTCGGCACCGCGCCCCTCGGCGGCATCCGCATGGTGCTCATGGTCGTGTCGCTGCTGGGCTACATCTTCTTCAATTTCGGCTCTCTCTCGGTCGCGGTATGGCTCGTGGCGGCGGAAGTCTTCCCGCTGGCCATCCGCAGCAAGGCGATGGGACTGGCCAGCGCGACCGTATGGCTGTCCGACACGATCGTCTCCCTGGTCACCCTGTCGCTGGTGCACGCGCTGGGCACGACCGGAACGTTCTGGCTGTTCGGCGCCATCAACGTCGCCGCCTTCCTGTTCGTCTGGAAATACGTGCCCGAAACGGTCGGGACAAGCCTGGAGGATATCGAGGATTCATTGCGCGCCGGCACATTCCGCCCGACCGCCCGGTAACGGAACCGGAAATCCCGGCCGGCAACACCTCGGACCGCCGCAAGCATGCATTTTGATCCAGCCCGGATAAGCCCATTTGAAATGGGATCTGGCAAGCAAGAGCGGCCTTCCGACCCGCGCCCGCCATGGAGTGTCGAGCACCGAAGCGAAACGGCCCTATCGGCCGCCCGCCACGGAACGCAGAAAACACGCGCCGGATCGCCGCCAGCGCGCGTTTTCAAAAGGACGCTCAGGCGTTCAGGTAGATGGTCTGCGTTTCCACATACGCCTCCAGCCCATGCTGGCCATCCTCGCCGCCGATGCCGCTGTCGCGATAGCCATGGTGGAAGCCATGCGCCGCCTCGCCGCCCTCGCGGTTCACATAGACCTCGCCGAATTCCAGATCGGCGTTGATCTTCATGATCCGCTCGAGGGAATTGGTGAACACATAGGCCGACAGGCCATAGCGGGACGCGTTGGCCTGGCGGATCGCATCCTCGTAGCTGTCCACCCGGATCAGCGAGAGGACCGGCCCGAACACCTCATCCTGCGTGATGTCCATCTTCTCGGTCACATCGGTCAGCAGCGTCGGCGCATAGAACTGCCCCTTGTCATAGAGGCCGCCGGTCAGGCGCGCACCGCCAAATTCAAGTTTCGCGCCCTGTTCGACCGCCCGCCTGACCATCTTGTCCACTTTTTCCAGCTCCGGACCACAGACCTTCGGCCCCATGTCCGTCGTCTCGTCCAGCGGGTTGCCGACCTTCAGGTTGCGGATGCGGCCGCGCAGCTTTTCCGCGAAGACGTCGTAAATCTTCGCATCGACATAGGTGCGCTCGTTCGCCGTGCAGACCTGGCCGGCATTGCCGAAGCGCGCCGCAACGGCGGCCTCCACGGCGCGGTCGATATCCGCATCGTCCGCCACGATGAACGGTGCCTTTCCACCCAGTTCCAGACGCACGATTTTCAGATGCTCCGCCGCGGCGGCCATGATCTTCCGGCCCGCCGGCGTGCTGCCGGTCATGGTGATCAGCCGGGTATCCGGGTGCGCCACCAGCGGCACGCCGACACGCGGACCGTCGCCCGTGACGATATTGACCACACCCGGCGGAATTTCCGCCTCGGCCACCAGCTTCGCCAGTTCCAGCGCGGCCAGCGGCGTCATTTCATGCGGCTTGACGACAATGCTGTTGCCCGCCGCCAGCGCCGGCCCGAGCTTGCGCGCGACCAGCGCCAGCGGGAAATTCCACGCGGCGATCGCACCGACCACGCCGACCGGCTTGCGGTCGATCAGGATCTTCTCGCCGGGGCGCGATCCCGGAAGAATCTCGCCTTCCAGCCGACGCGCGTTTTCGGCGGCGAAACGCAGCAGATCGGCCGCAAATCCCACCTCGACGCGCGCCTCGCGGATCGGCTTGCCCATTTCCTGCGTGATCGTGCGCGCCAGATGCTCGGCATCGCGCCGGATCAGGCCAATCAGGCGATACAGGCCATCCGCCCGCTCGGTCGCGGTCCGGCGCCGCCATGCCGGCATCGCCGCCTTCGCGGCCGCGACCGCACGATCGACGTCCTCGGACGTGCCGTTGGCCACCTGCGCCAAAATCTCGCCCGTCGCCGGATTTTCCACGGCAAGGCGCTCGCCCCGGCTGGCAGCCACCCAGCGACCGTCGATGAAAAGATCGTAGTTCTGTTGCAAACCCATGTTCCGCTCCCTGTTCCGACCCGATGGATGTGACCCGCGGCCGCGGCCTGTGCAAGAGTCAACGACGGACGGGCGGAAAGTTGCGGCCTGGCATCGTGAAAGATCGGTCAGGCGCCTGCTGTCGTTTTCCGGAAATCCATCCGTGAACATAGGTGGGTTGCAACGCCGTCAGCCCAGCTTCCTCCCGGAAAATCCGAATTTCCACACCGAAAACGCCTGTCCTCCACGCCCTCGAGACCATCATCAGATTCTCCTAGAAGAAAACAGCAAACAATCCTTCCCTTTCATTTCCTGCAACACAGACCGTCCTTTTCCTATCCTGTCGGAACGGTTCCGGTGACACCCTGAATGCCCCCACCACGCGAATGCGGGGACGACCTCGCCACCCTCCCGATCGACGGCGGGGCAACGCCAGGCCGCCCCCACTTTCAAGACAGCCCGTTAATGCCTATGGGGATCAATCCAGCCTTTCCGCGCCCAGCCCACGAGAACCGGTCCAATGTACACACCCCCCGCCTTCCGCACCGACGACCTGCCCGCCCTGCACGCGATGATGCGCGCGGCGCGGCTGGCGACGCTGGTCACCGCCACCACCGACGGCCCGATCGCGACCCCCCTGCCGCTGCTGCTGGCCGAGGACGAGGGCGAATACGGCGTGCTGTACGGCCACGTCGCCCGCGCCAATCCCCAGTGGAGCACGCCCGCGACCGGCCCGGCGATCGCCCTGTTCATGGGACCGGACGCCTATGTCTCGCCCGGCTGGTACGCCAGCAAGCGCGAACACGGCAAGGTGGTGCCGACCTGGAACTACACCGCCGTGCAGGCCGCCGGGCCGATCGAATTCTTCGACGATCCCGACCGGCTGCGCGACGTCGTCACCCGCCTGACCGACCGGCACGAGGCCGGGCGCGCCGACCGCTGGGCGGTATCCGACGCGCCGGACGCCTTCATCGCCGCCCAGCTGCGCGGCATCGTCGGACTGCGCCTGCCCATCGCCCGGCTGCAGGGCAAACGCAAGCTCAGCCAGAACCGCGCGGCCGACGACCGCGCCGGCGTGGCCGAGGGCCTGGCCGCCAGCCCCGATCCGGCCGACCAGGCCATGGCGGCCCTGATCCCGCGCTGACCGCCCGTCTTGCGCGTCGCACCATGACGTTTTCGTGCGATCGCGCCCGCGCGCCCTCCCCCTTGTTTGCCGCATCGGCATGCCCACGCTTAGTAGGCCAGAAAAAAACAGGAGGGACCCATGTCCGACTCTTTCATGAACCAGCAGCAGACCGATCTCCAGCAGACCAGCCTCAACCCGCAGGCCGAAACGCATGAACTGATCGCCTCGGACAAGGTGGAAGGCACCGCCGTCTATTCCCGCACCGGCGAAAGGCTCGGCACCGTCAAGCATTTCATGGTCGACAAGCAGACCGGCCATGTCACCTATGCGGTCATGAGCTTCGGCGGCTTCCTGGGCATCGGCAACAGCTACCACCCGCTGCCGTGGAGCGCCCTGACCTACGATCCCGGCCAGGGCGGCTACGTCGTCGACCTGACGCGCGAGCAGCTGCAATCGGCCCCCGTGTACAACGAGGACACGATGCCGAACTGGAGCGACGACATGTACGGCCGTGGAATCGACGATTATTATCGGCGCTCCACGGACTTCTGACGCCTGTCGCCGGCGGGCTGCGGGCCGGCGGGTTCCGGATACGTCGTCCGGCACCCTGCGTCCTGCGGATCCGCCGACAGGATCCCGGGCCTCGGCCCGTCGCCACACCGCGCGTCGCGCGCCGACCGGGCGTGCGGCGCGTGCGTGTGTGCGTCCCCGCCGGTCCATCGGCGGCGCGATGGCAGATGCCGGCCTGACCAACGAACGCCGCCCCGCCTGACGCGCCCCTCCACGCCCGCCGGCGCCCCGGCCCCGCGCGACATACGCGCGACATCGGCCGTGCGCCACATCGGCCTCGCAGGTCGGATCGCCCCTTCCCCCGAAACATCTCCGCCCGCCGGACCGGCAGCCTCGCGCGGCTGCGCCCGCGTCCCGGCGCCCTCTCCTCGCGGCGCCGCCCCGCCATGCACCGGACGCCTGCCGAAACGAATTCCCGGCCGGGCATCGTTGCATTATCAATACCATGACCCCAGGCCGTCGGTCCCAAGCCATCGGCCCCAGACCCACGCCCACGACCTTCGACCCGAAAGCCCCCCATGACCACGCTGATCCTCGACCGCCCCCTGACATCGGACCAGATCCACCGGATCGCCTGCCACGGCGCGACCCTGGCGCTGTCCGACGCCGCCCTGGCCCGCATCGACGCCGCCCACGCGGCCCTGCGCACGCTGGTGGACGGCGACAGGCCGGTCTACGGGCTGAACACCGGCGTGGGCGCCCTGTCGGACACGCGGATCTCCGCGGCGGAGCAGACCGCCCTGTCGCGCAAGATCCTGTTCAGCCATGCGGTCGGCGTCGGCACGCCCCTGGACGAGGCCACGACCCGCGCGATCGTCGCCTGCGCCATCAACGGCTACTGCCACGGCCGGTCCGGGATCCGGGCGGATATCGTGCTGCTGCTGGTCCGCCTGCTGAATGCGAACTGCCTGCCGGTCATCCCCCGCGACGGCTCGGTCGGCTATCTCAGCCACATGGCCCATGTCGCCCTGCCGCTGATCGGCCACGGCGCGCTGCGCCTGGACGGCGAGACCCTGCCGGCGCGCGAGGCCCTGCGGCGGCTGGACCTGGCCCCCGTGACGCTGGGCGCGAAAGAAGGGCTCTGCCTGGTCAACGGCCTGCCGTGCGCCACGGGCATCGGCGCGCTGGTGACGACCCGCCTGCGGGACCTGATGGACTGGGCCGACTGCATCGCCGCCGTCACCTTCGACGTGCTGGGCGGGCAGGTGCGCGCCTTCGACCCGCGCTCGGCCCGGCTGCGCGCCTTTCCCGGCAGCATCGCGGTGGCGGACCGGCTGACCGCGCTCCTGGCCGGGTCGCCGTCGCTGGCCCGGTCGGCCGGCGCCCGCACCCAGGACGCGCTGAGCCTGCGCGCCATCCCGCAGGTCCACGGCGCGGCGCGCGACGCGCTGGCGGGCCTGCGCGGCGCCATCGACCTGGAACTGCAGAGCCTGTCGGACAATCCGGCCATCGTCGCCGACGGCCCGGCGATCGAGGTGTTTTCCGAAGCCCACGCCGTCGGCGCCGCCCTGGCCCAGGCGATGGACCAGTCGGCGATCGTCACCGCCACCCTCGGCGGCATCGCCGAACGGCGGCTGGACCGCATGGTCAACCCCCTGGTCAGCCCCTGGCCGCCCTTCCTGGCGACCGATCCCGGCACCGGCAGCGGCTTCATGATCGCCCAGTACACCGCGGCATCGCTGGTGGCGCAGAACCGGCGGCTGGCGGCCCCGGCCAGCCTGGACGGCGGCATCACCTCGGCCCTGCAGGAAGACATCCTGGTCCACGCCACGCCCGCGGCGCTCAAGGCCGCGACAATCGTGGACAACACGCGCACCATCCTGGCGATCGAGCTGCTGGCCGCCTGCCAGTGCATCGACCTCGCCGGCGGCCCCGCCGGCTTCGCGCCCCGCACGGCGGACCTCTTCCACACCGTCCGCGCCCTCGTCCCCCGCTATGACGAGGACCACCCCCTGGCCGACGACATCACCGGCCTCGCGACCCTGCTGTCCATCACCCCGCCGCCCGCCCTCTAGACCGCCGCCGTCCCGTCAGCACATCTCGGCCAGGTACTCCATGAACGCCTGCGCCCGGCGCGAGAGATGCTGGCCGGAGGCATGGACGGCATAGATGTTGATATCCTCCTGCTTGAAGGCGTCCAGCGCGGTCTCCAGCCGGCCGGCCCGCAGGTCGGCCGCGATATCGTAGTCCGTCTTCAGAACGACCCCGGCGCCCGAGATCGCCCAGTGCCGCAGCAGCCCGCCGTCATTGGTCATCCTGTCGCCCGACACATGCACCGGCAGAGACGCCTCGCCGTCCCGGAAGCGCCAGATGCTCTGCGGATCGCCTTTCCGCGCCAGCACCAGGCAGTTATGGCCCGACAGCTCCTCGGGACGGCACGGCTTGCCATGTCGCGCCCAGTAGGCCGGCGCGGCGCAGACCGAACGCCCGCCGCGCAGGATAAGGCGCGCCTTCAGCCGGGAATCCGAAAGCGGGCCGGTCCGCAGGCCGAGGTCGTAGCCCCCATGTATCAGATCGACCACGTCGTCGCTCAACGACAGGTCGAAACGCACCGCCGGATGGCGGGCCAGGAAACCGTCGATCAGACCGCACAGCCGGGTACGCCCGAAATCGTTGAGCGACGTGACGCGGATGGTGCCTTTCAGGGGACCGTCCCCCGCGGCCTGGTCGACGGCCTCGTCCAGGGCAAGGAGGACGCCGCGGCACTGGCGCGCGAACCGCTCGCCCTCCGGGGTCAGCGCCAGCTTGCGGGTCGACCGCAGGACCAGCCGGGCGCCCACATGATCCTCCAGCCGCCGCAGGCTGGCCGTCACGGCGGACGGCGCAAGCCGCCGCGCACGCGCCACGGCGGCCAGGCTGCCCTGCTCGGCGATGTCGATGAAGACGCGGATATGCGCGAGAAGGTCCATTCTGCATATTATGTGAATGATGCCTTCATCGCGGGATCAATTCTTCTTTTCCCGCCCGCCGACCATACTGCCGCCACTCCGTTTTCCACCGGCCGGATTTCCACCGGCCGCATCCAGGCGCCTGCCGCCGGACACCGGGCCGGAGCGCGCGGCCGGACACCACGGCCGCAGACATCGTTCGACGAGGATCCCATGAGCGCACGACATGTCCTGATCGCCGGCGCCAACGGCGTGGTCGGCCTCGCCGCCCTGAACGCCTTCCAGGGCGCGGGCTGGGCCGCCACCACGCTCAGCCGCGCGACGCGCGGGCCGGGCAGCGGCGCGCATGTCAGCGCCGACCTGCTCGACCCCGAAAGCCTCGCCACGCAGGGCGGCGCGCTGAAGGGGGTCACGCATCTCTTCTACACCGCCCTCCGGCCGAACCCCGACCCGGGCGTCGAGGCGGACGAGAACGCCGCGATGCTGGAAAACCTGGTGGCGGCCCTGCGCGCGGCCGGCGCACCGCTGGAACGCCTGGTCTTCATCCAGGGCGGCAAGGTCTACGGCGCGCATCTGGGCGTCTACAAGACGCCGGCGCGCGAGGATGACAGCCGCCATTTCCCCCCCAACCTCTATTTCCGGCACGAGGATTTCGCCCGGTCGCAGGAAAGCACGGGGCTGAAATGGACGGCGCTGCGGCCCGATATCGTCATCGGCCATTCGCTGGGCTCGTCGATGAATCTCGGCAACCTGATCGGGCTGTACGGCACGCTCTGCCGCGAGACGAACACCGCGATGCAGTTCCCCGGGACGGACGCCGCCTATCGCAACACGCTGGTCAACATCGTCGGCAGCGACGTGCTGGGCGAGGCCGCGCTGTGGGCGGCGGAGAACGGCATGGACGGGGCCTTCAACATCACCAACGGCGACGTCTTCCGCTGGTCGCATGCATGGCCCCGGCTCGCGGAATGGTTCGGGGTGGAGGTCGGCGAGCCGCAGCCGATCTCGCTCGCCCGGCGCCTGCACGCGCTCCGCCCCGTCTGGGCGCAGGTTGCCGCCCGGCATGGCCTGGCCGAAGCCGATCCGGACCGGCTCGCACTGGGCGGGTTCGGCGATTTCATCTTCCATGTCGAAAAGGATGCGATCTTCGACGTGACCAGGGCGCGCCAGGCCGGCTTCCCCGGCATGACCCGCCGCTCGGACGACGTGCTGCTCGCCCACCTGGACGCCATGCGCGAACGCCGGCTCATCCCCTGAACCGGCCACCCCCCGAACGGAGGCGCCGCGCACATGCTTTTGAAAACCGACGCATGGCACATGATAAAACCGGACGCCCGGTGATTCCCCTTGACGGCAATTCCTTCCGGGGGAGTAGAACTGCAATCCAGCAGCATGCATCGGATATTCGCCGTGGGTTCATCGCACCATGACTGACCTTGGGAAAATGGCCGGGGAGAATGTCGCCGGGCTGATCTTCGACTGCGACGGAACGCTCGTGAACACACCGCCCATCTATGCGCGCGCATGGGAAAAGGGCTTCGCGGAATCCGGCGTCCGGATGCCTGCGGAATGGTTCATGGCCAGGGCCGGCATGTCCGATCACGTCCTGATGGACGCGTTCGCTTCCGATTTCAAAGCTCTCTTCGACCGGAAATCGGCGGTCCGGACAATGCGAAAGGCTTTTTTTGAAGACATCGGCGCATTGACCGAAATCGATCACGTCGCGCGGATCGCACGGGACAACCACGGCAGGCGTCCCATGGCCGTCGCCTCCGGGGGCGCCCGGATCATCGTGGAATCCTGCCTCGAGGCCACGGGCCTCATCGATCTGTTCGACGCCATCGTGACGATCGAGGACGTCGCCCATCCGAAGCCCGCGCCGGACCTGTTCCTCCGGGCGGCCGAGGTCATGGGCGTCAGCCCTGCCGAATGCATGGTCTTCGAGGACACGCCTTCGGGGCTTGAAGCGGCCTCGCGGGCAGGGATGCGGGGGATCGACATCACCAAGTTCGGGTAATCCCCCGGCCCGGACCCGCCGGCCTTGAAGCCGGCCTGCGCCGATCCACATCCCGCATGTCCTCCCGAGGCCTGGCCTCGCGGCGCGCAAGGGGAAATGCGATGTCGGGAAAGATCGTCACCTGCCTGTGGTTCGCCCCGGGCGCGGCGCGGAACGCGGCGGAATTCTATGCCGCCACCTTCCCCGACAGCCATGTCGGGCCGGCGCTTTACGCGCCCTCCGACTACCCGGGCGGTGAACAGGGGGACGAATTGACCGTCGAGTTCACCGTGCTCGGCCAGTCCTTCATCGGCCTGAACGGCCGACCGCCGTTTCCCCCGAACGAGGCGGTAAGCTTCCAGGTGATGACCGATGACCAGGCGGAAACCGACCGCTACTGGAACGCCATCGTCGAACAGGGCGGCAGCGAAAGCGACTGCGGCTGGTGCAGGGATTGCTGGGGCTTTTCCTGGCAGATCGTGCCCCGCGCCCTGATGGCCGCGATGAAGGACCCGGACCGCGCCGCCGCGAAACGGGTGATGGACGCCATGATGACCATGCGCCGGATCGACATCGCCCGGATCGAGGCCGCGCGCGCAGGCCACGCGGCGGCCTGAAGCAGGCGACCCCTGTTCACGCGGCGGTGTCGCCGCACCCGGCGGCACCTTCCGCCGCGCGGCCGCCCTCGTCCCCCGCCACGGGATGGCCGCTGGCCGGAACGACGCTCACCCCTTTGCGGGGCCGCGCATCCACCGTCAGGCTGAAGACGTCCGGCCGCGCGTAATGACCCGCGACATCCAGGTCGTAGCGCGCCCGGATCGTGTCCATCAGGTCGATATCCGCGCTCAGGACCGCCTCCCGCCCGTACACGGGCCCGGCGAGGATATCGCCCATCGGACCGACGATCACGCTCCCGCCCCGGATCAGCTCGGTCTTCGGGTCGGCGCCCTGGATGCAGTCGTAGGCCTCCGGCGCATCCGCGCGCGTCAGGTACTGGCAGGCGCTCAGCACGAAGGTCCGGCCCTCGTAGGCGATGTGCCGCATGGACGCCTGCCAGATCTCGCGTTCGTCCACCGTCGGCGCGCACCACACGTTGATCCCCCTGGCATACAGGGTCTGCCGCAGGGCGGGCATGTAGTTCTCCCAGCAGATCGCGGCACCCAGCCTGCCCACCGCCGTGTCCAGCACCGGAAGGGTGGACCCGTCGCCCTGGCCCCAGACCAGGCGCTCGCTCGCGGTGGGCATCAGCTTGCGATGCCGGTCCAGCAGCGTCCCGTCCGGACCGAAGAACAGCGCCGAGCAATAGAGGGTCGCCCCCTCCCGTTCGATCACCCCCACGACCAGATGCGCCTTCATGGCGGCGGCGAAGGCACCGATGCGGGCGGTCTCGGCGCCCGGCACATCGATCGCCGCCTGCCAGTAGCGCAGGAAATCCTCCCGCCCCTCCGCGCTGCGCGTGCCCATCCGCGCCCCGAAATCCAGCCCCTTGGGATAACCGCCGACATAGGCTTCGGGAAACACCGCCAGCTCCACGCCCTGGCGCGCCGCCTCCTCGCAGAGCGCCTGCATGCGGTCGAGAGTGCGCGGTGTGTCGAACAGGCTCGTCCCGGCCTGGACGACGGCGACGCGGCGAAGGGTCATGCGGCTGGCTCCCTGGCTCATTCCACCGCCCTCTTGCCGCACGCATGCGGATCGATCAAATTGAATGAACCGATGCGTAAAATCGACCTGACCGATATCAGCCGGTTCGACTTCAACCTTCTGGTGACGTTCCTGGCGATCTGGCAGGAACGCAGCGTGACGAAGGCGGCCACCCGCCTGTCCCTCAGCCAGTCGGCGGTCAGCACGGCGCTGACGCGCCTGCGCCGGGCGGCGGGGGACCCGCTGTTCCTGCGGACGCGCGGCGGCATGGAACCCACCCCGCGCGCCATCGCAATGGCCGCGCAGCTGACCGACGGCGCCGCGATGATCCGCGACGCGTTCCGCACGCACGCAGGATTCGCGCCGGCCACATGCACGCGCCGCTTCACGCTGGGCATGTCGGACGATTTCGAACTGGCGATCGGCCCGCTCCTGTCCGCCCGGCTGATGTCCGAGGCCCCCGGCGCCGCGATCGTCTATCGCCAGGCAAATCGCTACACGGCCGGACAGATGCTGGAGAGCGGGGAAATCGACGTGGCGATCGTCACCTCGGGCACCTCCCGCTCCTGGATGCAGCGCGAGGCGATCGGCGAGGGCGGCTACGCCTGCCTGTTCGACCCGGCCGCCTGCGGCATCGACACGGCGCCGACGCTGCGGGACTATCTCTCCCTGCCGCATGTCCTGGTCTCGTTCTCGGGCCGCGAGGGCATCGTCGATACGGCGCTGAAGGCCATCGGCCACACGCGGCGCATTCAGACCGCCCTGACGCATTTCTCCGCCCTGCCGCCCTTCCTCGCGGGCAGCCGGGTCATCGCCACGATCCCGGCCCATGCGGCGAACACGCTGGCGCGGATATCGCGGCTCCGCGCCACGCCGGTCCCGGTCGAGCTGGGCCGCTATCCCATCGCCCTCGCCTTCACGCCCGCCACGGGGACGGACGCGGCGCTGTCCTGGCTGCGCGGGGCGATCGCCGACGCGCTCGCCACCGGCCTGGCCCAGGCGGCCCACCAGACGGCCCAGACGGCCCAGATGGCCCATGTGACCCAGGCGACCCAGGCGACCCGCACCGGGCCCTGACACGGCTCGCCCGCGACGCGGCGGACATCCCGCCCCGTCCCACACCGCCCCAGCCCCAACCGTCAGCCCCAACCGTCAGGCACAATACCGCGCCAGGCCCTCCGCCAGATGGTCCAGCAGGGCACGCACCGCCGGCGCCTTCCGCAGGTCCGCATGGGTCACCACCCACAGGGGAAGGGACGCCGGACAATAATCGGGAAGAACGGGAACCAGCTGCGGATCGTCGCGGCCGATCGGTTCCTGGCAATAGCCGATCCCGATCCCCGCGCGCAGCGCGGCCAGCAGGCCCAGGTCGTCGTCGCATTCCAGGTCCGGACGCAGCGCCAGCGATGCCAGCTCCGGAATGCGGGCGATATGGTCGGCGGCGGCGACGATCCGATGCCCGGCCAGGTCCGGCAGGTCGCGCGGCGCACCATGCCGCCGCACATACTCCCGATGCGCAAACAGGCGGATCCGCACCGTCCCGACCTTCCGGCCCCACAGATCCCCCTGCCGGGGCGCGACATGGCGCACCGCCAGATCGGCCTCCCGCCCGATGACGTCCGCGACCGCGTCGGTGAGCGAGAGCCTGACGCGTACCGTCGGCCACGCCGCCATGAACGTGCCCAGGATCGGCGGCAGGACGACGGCCCCCGTGATGTGGCTGGCCGTAACGGTCAGCGTGGTCGTCATGCGCATGCGATCGGACCGCGCGAGGCTTTCCAGCGTGCGGGCCTGGTCCGTCATCATCGTCGCGACGGGCGCCAGCGCCCGCGCCAGATCCGTGGGCGTCAGCCCGGATTTCGACCGGGAGAAGAGCGGATGTCCCACCGCCGCCTCCAGCTGCGCGATCTGCCGGCTCAGGGTGGGCTGGGTCGATCCCAGCTCCCGCGCGGCCTCGGACAGGGAGCCGCACCGACAGACCGCCGCGAGACTTCGCCAGAGATGCCAGTCGATCCTGTCCATACGGATTCGTATACCTCCGCTACCGCTTTGCGCAATGGATCGGACAAGGCGGCGGTCCTACCCTCTCCCCATGGATACGAAAATGCTGATATGTGCCGCGGCGGGCGCGCTCGCCGGGGGCCTCCTTCTCGCGGGCGTGCGCGGTCCGCGACGCGACGTCGCCACGGACATCGACATCGCGGCTTCCCCCGAACGCGTATGGGCGGTGCTGACCGACATGGCGTCCTATCCGGCCTGGAATCCGTTTATCCGCCAGATGACGGGGTCGCTCAGGGCCGGCGGCCGGCTCACCATCCGGCTGGCCGCCGGCGGAACCGACGCCCCGCGGGACCAGATGGTCTTCTCCCCGCATGTGATCGCCGTCCGCCCGCCCCGCAGGCTGCAATGGATCGGCCGGCTGTGGGGCCTGCCCGGCCTGTTCACCGGCGAACATGTCTTCATCCTGCACCCCACCGACCACGGCACCCGCCTCGAACAGAACGAGCGGTTCTCCGGCCTCCTGCTATGGGTCTACGACGTGAACCCGCTCCACGCCGCCTTCCAGCGCATGAACGCGGCCCTGAAAGCGGAAGCGGAACGGCCCTGACCCGCCTCCACGTCGACGTCGCCAGGGAACTCCGGAAACATCGGGAATCGTCCGGGCCCGTTTGCAATATGGGCGGGCAAGCGGGGGCGGTCCCGCGACGCCACAGGATCGCCGCCACCTGCCGCCCGGCCGCCGCCGCGAACGGCCGAACCACGCGCCGGCCCATGCCGCCGCACCATTCTCCTCGCCATGCGATCGAACAATCTCAATCCCACCCACGCATTTTCCGTTTCTCGATCCACCCCTCGCGCGATCCATCCTCCCCCTGCAGGTAGGCCGCGTTCGCTGCCACCAGCGCGTCCCAGTCCTCGCCGCCCGGCGCCAGCCCGTCGGCGGGCATCAGCTGCCGCCAGGCCAGGCCGTGCACCTCCATCACCCGCGACCGCAGCCAGCGCCAGGTGCAGCGCCGCGTCGTCCCCCAGGTCAGCAGCGTGACCAGGTCGGCGTCCCCCGTCCCGTCATAGGCCCAGGCCAGCAGGCAATGCCCGCCCCACGACCCCGGCGTCTGGTCGCCCGGCGTGGTCGTGTCCCACACGCCGTCCCGCTGGTCGGCCAGCGCCAGGCGCACGCCCAGATACGCCGCCCCCATCCCGGCCATGATGTTGCGCATGCCATCCGGATCGTCCGGATCGGCGCTGCCCCACACCGGGAACAGCGTCTGGCCGGCCAGCGCATAGCCCCGGCGCGCGGCATGGGCCAGGACGTCCACTTCCACCCCGCCCAGGTCGGTCGCCGGGTCGCCGGGCACATAGCCGGTCGAGGCCGCATAGAACGCCTCGGCCTCCGCCGTCCCCACCGCCACCTGGTAGCCGGCCAGCGCCGCCGTCGCCCGGATATGATTGCCGATCCCAGCCGCGGTGCAGTCCCCCAGCACGTCGTTGCCCAGCATCAGCGGCGCCGGGTCGACGGCGTCGCGGACCAGGCGCGGCGGCGCGCGGCGCGCCATCATCCGCAACCCGGACAGGCGCGGCTGCCCCGGCCGGGTTTCCGCCGGCCGGCACCCCAGCCTGCCCCACGTCCCTGCTCCCATCGCGACATATCCCCTTCACGTCGACGCGACGACGCCACCACCGCCCCCGCCCGGCGTTGGCACACCACCGGACAGGAGTCCCCGTCATGCGTCGTATCCCGATCTTCATGCTCGCCTGCGCCATACCCGCGTCGCTGGCGGCGTCACCGGCCGCCTGGGCGCAGAAAAACCCGTCCCCGTCCTCGATGGATTCCGAACAGGGCCATTATCCGAAGCCGTCGCAAAAGCCGTCCTCGGACTACGACAACGCGCCCTATCTCCGGAAGCAGGGCGACAACGCGGCCAAATCCGGGTCCAGAACCTATCCCACGCCGCACGCCCTGAAACCGTCGGACGAAAACCACAAGCCACCCGGCATGGACAAGCCATCGCCCGAGCAGATGCCCAAGCCCGGACAGGGACCGCATCCCTGACCGCGACACGCCTCACCGCGACGCCATCGCCGCCGGCGGGACGCGCCCCTCCTGCAGGCACGTGACCCGCCCCGCCGTCCCGACAGGGACGGCGCCCCGGCGCGCAGGGCCACAGGGTCGGGGCGCGATCGCCGGCCGCCAGGATCTCCCGCGCCGGCCGGCCGGCAGGACGCCGGATGGGAAAGAGCCCGTCCGGCACGGTGCTGTTTCACTTTGTCGTCCTCCAATACATATCGGCATGCGCCCCTGATCTATCCTTGGCCCCAGGGAGGTCACGGGATGAAGATCGAGCTGGCCATTGCCATCATGCTGACGCTGGCCGAAATCCTCGCGGTCGGGATCCTGTTCCCGCCGTCGCGGGACACCGACGACGACGGGGACCGCATGGCGGCACTGTTCGCCGCCGGCGGGCCGCCGATACGGATCCTCCCGACACATGCCGCCCCCCGGGACGCCGGACCGCCGCGCCTCACACCCCCCGATACAGCGCCGCCCGCACCGCCGGGGCCGAGGGCGCGCCCGGCGCCGCCGTCATCGCAGCCGGCGCCAGCCCGACGGCCGCTTCCAGCAGCGGAATGATCTGCTCCGCCGTCTGGACATAGACGGCCACCCCCGGCGCGAACGCCGACACGATCGGCGTCGCGATCGTCAGGATCGTCTGGAAATCCGACGCCAGAGACGACGCCCAGCCCTTGCCGGTCTCGATGTCGATCGCCCCGCCCGACGCCGCGTTGATCTGCGCCGTGATCGTCCTGATCCGTGTCAGCGCGGCGTTGACCTGCGCGACCTGGTCGGCGGTCAGATGCGCCGACAGCGTGGGAATGCTCTCGATCGCCTCCGCCGCGAACGCGATCGCGCCGGCATCGGCATTCAGCTCGGCGGTGTTAATGACGGTGCCGGACCCGGTCGTGGTGCAGGCCGACACCGACAGCCCCACCGCCGCCAGCAGCGCCACGCCCGCCAGCGGCCTCCCGCGTCCGGACGCTCCCGGTTCGCCCGTCCCCGGCCCACCCGTTCCGGGCCGCGCCAGGTTCGTGACATTGCGAAAATTCTGCGCCAGCGCGTTCAGGATCGCATAGGCGCGCCCATAGGCCGAACGCGCGCTGGCCGGCACAGGCAGCCACGGCATCGCCGCCGCGCACACGCCGCAGATGGCGGCGACATCGACCAGGTACTGCACCGGCATGATCGTCAGAAGCGTCTGGAAAACGGTCATCGGGTCCATGCGACCCTCCTATGCTGCAATCGCGCGCCGGAACGCCGCGATCGTGATGATGGGATCCGCCGCGCCGCGCGCCGTGTTGTAGACACGCTTGTGCAGCGCGCTCATGCCCGCGGCGTCGCCGGCATCCGGCAGGACGTCGGGCGCGCGGTAATAGGCCAGCCGCGCCATCGCGCAGCCGTAGCGCAGGTTGCCGACCAGCTGCTGCACGCGCGGCAGGTCCGCACAGCTCATCCGCCGCACGCGCGCCGCGATCTCGCCGAACCGCGCGTCGGACAGGAAACTGCGCCAGATATCGTCATGGGTCGCCGGCTCCATCTGCCACAGGCCCAGCGCCGGGCCGCCGCCCAGCTGCGCCAGGAAGGCCCCGCCGCTTTCGGCCAGCGCCGTGCCCGTCAGCAGATTCACCGCCGCGTCCCCCGCCAGCCCCGCCGGCAGCGCCGCCAGCGTGGGGGCGACGACGCGCCATTTCAGCTGCGCGGGATCGATGCCGCCCATCAGCGTCCCCCCAGCCGCAGCACATGGCCGATCCAGTCGACGAACGGCTGGAACCCCAGCAGCGCCGACACGACGCCGCCGATGCCGATGCCCATGTTGCGAATCACCTTGATGCCGCCGGCAATCTGCTCGCTCTGGCGGATCAGGGTCCGCTGCGCCTCGGACAGCGGGGCCGTCGTCTCGGCGATGGTCGCGCGCATCTCGCTGCGCAGGCCGGCGATCGCCTGCTGCGTCTGCTGGGAATCGCGGTCGGCGCGCCGGTCCTGATGCTCGCCGCGCGTCCGCCCCTCGGCCGAGATCTCGGCCAGCTTGACCATCAGCCCCTGTTGCCCGGCCTCCAGCCGCCCGATCCGCACGCCATGGTCGCGCAACGCCTCGGACGCCTCGACGGGGTCCAGCAGGACCGGTTCCGGCAGGCCGCCCTCCCGCGACGGCGCGGCGGCGCTCATCCGCCGACCCCGGTATAGATGATCCGGTTCAGCATCATCGCCGGCGGAATGTTCTGGCTGGCGCCCGTGCCCGCGCTGGCGATGGTCAGGCCGGTCGCGGCGGCCGCCACGGCAATGCCGGTGGTCCCGACGCTGGTCTGCGCCGTCGCCGTCTCCTCGACGTCGCCGCCGCCGGCGAAGCTGGCCGTGATCTCGCCGCCCGAACGCTCCGGCACCACGAAGCCGCCGCCGTGATTGGGCGCGTGGGCATGGCCGGGGTCGGTGACGCCGTGGGAATGCCCCGGGTCCGTGACCGCATGCGTGTGCGACGCGGCCATCTGGCTGCCGCCCACGGCGCCCAGCTGAACGCCGTTCAACCCCGACCCTGCCTCCGTGACCAGGTTGGCCGCCGCCCCGCCCATGTTGTCGACGCCGAACGTCGCCCGCCCGCGCAGGTCGGGCAGCGCGAAATCCGTCGCGCCGTCGCCCGCGCCGTACAGGGTCCCGATCGCCGCGAACAGGGCCGCATAGGCCGTCCGCCCGACCAGTTGCCCGGCACAGAACAGCCAGCCGGGCGGCGCCGTCGCCCCGGCGAAATCCGTGACCGCCCCGACCGGCACCGCCCCCGTCCCGCCCGTCCCGGCGCCCACCGGGTCTGCCGTCCAGACCTGGCTGCCGCCGGCATCTTCCAGCACCACGGCATATCCGGGAGAACTCAGCAGGAAGATGTCACCGAACTGGCTGGCCTCGTCCGCGACGACAGGGTTGGCATTGGGGATCGTCAGGCCCGGATCGGCATAGGTCGCCTGCGGCGTGGTCGTCCCGGTCCGGTAGAACGACAGCCGCGCGCCCGCCCGCGGCACGCCGGCGGCATCCACGCTGAAACCATTGGGCCAGATGAAACGAGAGGCAGCAGAAGACATGCACCCAAACCCCCACCGCGCCCCACGCGGGGACGACCGGACAAGCGGGCGGTGCCTGTGCCCTGACGCCGCATCCTACCCGCCCGGGGGGCGGAAGGGCAACCGTGCAATCGGGCTGCCCGGAAATACGGGGCATGCGACGCGACCTTTCCCGTCGGACCGCCACCCACTCCCGCGCTCCCCGCACCCCCTCCACGCCCGCGCCACGCCGCGCCCCACGCCATGCAGCGAGGGGGACGCGGCCTTGCACGCGCGGGTCTTTGCCCCCGGCGGGAAAGGCGCGACCCTGACCGTGCCAACAGCCGAGGTCATCCGATGCAACAGCGTTCCGTTCTGTCCCTCGCCCTCCTCGCCGCCGCCCTGGTCGCCACCCCGACCATCGCCCCGGCCGCCACGCCGTCCGCCGCCCCGGTCCACACCGCGCGGCCGGACCAGGCCGCCGTCGACCATGATTTCAGCCGGCTGTCGCGGGACGGCCTGCGCGCCTACGCCGACATCGACCTCGCCCGCCAGGCCCTGGCGCAGGGCGACAAGGGCGCGGCCGGCACCTTCCTCGCCGACGCCAACACGGCGCTGGCCCGCGCCCAGACGGACAATCACGCCTTCACCCGCGCGGAATCGGCCCTGACCCCGGCCCCCCACGCACCGCAGGGCACGCCCGGCAAGACCCCCGACCCGGCCTCCGCCGCCCCGGCCGTCACCTGGATCCCGGTCGACGCGGAATATGTGGTCTCCTCCGATCCCGCCGCCGCCCCCACCGACAAGACGCAGGCCGCGAAGACCGCCAGCCAGCACCTGAAGAAAGGCGAAAGCGCCGCCGCCGCGCAAAGCCTGAAGGCCGCGGATATCGACGTCGATTTCGTCATGATCGTCGCCCCCCTGCAGACCGTGACGGCCGACGTCTATCGCGCGTCGAACCTCGTGCACGGCGCCGACACCACCGCCGCCGACCAGGCCCTGCAGGACGCCCAGAACGCCACCCGCTTCGTCGCCGACGACATGGTCTTCGTCCCCAAGGCCCCGAAAGCCTGACCCCGAACGAAAAAGGGCGCGGGGCACTGCCCCGCCCTCCGCTGGGGCCTCGGCCCCAGGCCCCGTTTACGAGGCGCTTGCACCTTTCATCACGAAAGGGCGCTGACGCCGCCATGATCAGACGCAGGTTCTGGTGACGAAAGGTCTTTTCGGACTGGCCTGGACGTGTTTCAGCGCTGGCCTTTGCGGAGACCTGTGGAGGCGTGGCCGCTGGCGGGTGGCGAACTGTCCGATTGTTCCGGCGCCGATCCCCTGCCGTCCCTGCCGGTCGCCACCCGCCATGACAAGGCGAGGAAACCGTTCCCCGCCTTTCTCGACCTCGCCGCCGCAAAGCAGGACTTGCGCCTCATGCGTGCGTGGGCATCACAAACTCGGCCCCGGCGCGGATTCCCGCCGGCCAGCGCTGCGTGATCGCCTTCATCCGCGTAAAGAAACGCACGCCTTCGGGCCCGTGCATGTGATGGTCGCCAAACAGCGAATCCTTCCAGCCGCCGAAGGAGTGGAACGCCATCGGCACGGGAATTGGCACGTTTATGCCGATCATACCTGCGCTGACGCAGTGCGTGAACGCCCGGGCCGTGTCGCCGTCCCGCGTAAAGATCGCCGATCCATTTCCATAGGGGCTGTCGTTGACGATTTTCAGCGCGGCATCGAAATCCGGCGCACGCATCACGCATAGAACCGGTCCGAAGATCTCCTCGCGATAGATGTCCATCTCCGTTGTGACATTGTCGAACAACGAACCCCCGATGAAGAAACCCTTCTCGTGTCCCGGCACCGTCAGACCGCGCCCGTCGACCACGAGCGTGGCACCCTGCTCGACCCCGGCATCGACCAGCCTGCCGATCCTCGCGCGATGCTGGGCCGTAACGACCGGGCCCATCTCATTGCTGTCGTCGGCACCGCTGCCGACCTTCAGCGATCGCGTGCGCTCGGCAATCAGCGAGACAAGGCGGTCCGCGACCGGGCCGACGGCGACCGCCACGGAAATCGCCATGCAGCGCTCGCCGGCCGAACCGTAGGCCGCACCAATCAGCGCGTCCACCGTCTTCTCGAGATCGCAATCCGGCATGACAATGGCGTGGTTCTTCGCGCCTCCCAGCGCCTGCACGCGCTTTCCGGCAGCAGTACCGGTCGCATAAACATGCTTCGCGATCGGGGTCGATCCGACGAAGCTGACCGCCTGGATCGCCGGATGTTCCAGGATGGCATTGACCATGTCCTTGTCACCATGGACAACCTGGAACACGCCGTCAGGCAGGCCGGCCTCCTTCAGGATGTCGGCCAGAAGGACCGACGCCGACGGATCTCGTTCGGACGGTTTAAGAATGAAGCAGTTGCCGGTCGCAATCGCCATCGGCGCCATCCACAGCGGCACCATGACGGGGAAATTGAACGGCGTGATGCCCGCGGTGATGCCCAATGGCTGGCGCATCGTCCAGGCGTCGATCCCCCGGCTGACCTGCTCGGTATATTCTCCCTTCAGGATTTCCGGTGCGGCGGTGGCGAATTCCACGACCTCCAGCCCGCGCGTGACCTCGCCCTTCGCATCCGAAAGCACCTTTCCATGCTCGGCGGTGATGATGGCGGCCAGATCGTCCCTGCGCGCCTCGATCAGGTCGCGGGCGCGAAACAGGATACGCGCACGGGTCAATGGCGGCGTCTCGGCCCAGGCGGGGAATGCCTTCCGTGCGGCCGCTATGGCAGCTTCCAGGTCTGCCTGGTCACCCAGAGGCACCTGCCTGGCGACCTCACCGCTCGCGGGATTGAAAACATCCGCCCGGCGGGTACCATGACCTTCCGTATGGCGACCGTCGATAACATGGGGAATAGTCATCATGTCTCTTTTCCAAAACGAATATCGATGTGACGATCCGGACGGGCGTGCGATCAGTAGCCTGAAACAGGAGCACTGCCCGTCATTGCGGGAGCACCGCCCACCAGCTTGCGGAACTCGGCAACGGAATGCTGTGCCCCCTGGGCGAGCAGGCGGACATCATTGGAAACCGTGACCAGGTCGGCACCCCAGGAAACGCCCTTCGCGGCATAGGCTGCGGTGCCGTTATGCAGCCCCAGTCGAATGCCGGCGCCGTGCGCGGCCGCGATCACGCGCTGGATCGCCTCGATCATCTCAGGTTCCTCGCGGTCGAACCCGGTCCGGTACCTGCGCCCGGTCAGGCCGAAGGTCAGGTCGGCCGGTCCGACATAGACGCCATCCAGTCCCGGCGTTCTGACGATCTCGTCGAGATTGGCCATGGCTTCCGCAGTCTCGACCATGGCAAGGCACACCACCTCGTCATCGGCAAAATCGGCATAATCGCTGCCAAGGGCGAAGTTCGCGCGCGTCGGCCCGAAGCTGCGATTGCCCTTCGGCGGGTACCGCACGCAGGAAACGAGCCGTTCCGCCTCCGCACGAGTGTTGATCATGGGGCAGATCACACCCCAGGCGCCGGCATCGAGGATTTTCATGATCGCGCCCGGATCCAGCCAGCTTGCCCGCGCCATCGTCGCAACGCCCGAGGCGCGCATCGCCTGAAGCATTGGAAGCATGCCATTGTAATCGACAGCACCGTGCTGAATGTCGATGGTCACGGAATCATAGCCGGCCGAGGCCATGATCTCGGCCGAAAACGGACTGTCCATGGAAAGCCAGCCATTCAGTACTGCGTGGCCTTCCGCCCAGATACGCCGTATGGGATTTCTGTGGGTCGTCATTGCCCTGTCTCCATCGGTGCGCGTCGCCGGGACCTGCCTGCTCCGGAATATCCCGGGGCCTGCCCCGAACGCATGCGGCCTCAGTAGATCGCCGGTTCGGACACCGGCGCGCCGAAATCTGCCTGCAGGAAATCAAAATCGCAGCCCTTGTCGGCCTGGACGATGTGATGCGCCGCCATCCAGCCATACCCCCGCTCATAGCGCGGCGGGGGCGCCTTCCAGTCGGCGCGGCGTCGCTCCAGCTCCGCCTCGGAAATCTCCATGGAAATCGAGCGCGCCTCCACATCCACCGAGATGACGTCTCCCGTCTTCAGCAGCGCCAGCGGGCCGCCGACATAGGCCTCCGGCGCCACATGGAGGATACACGCGCCGTAGCTGGTGCCGCTCATCCGCGCATCGGAAAGACGCAGCATGTCGCGCACACCCTGCCTGATGAGTTTTTTCGGGATGGGCAGCATCCCCCATTCCGGCATGCCCGGACCGCCCAACGGGCCCGCATTGCGCAGCACGAGGACATGGTTCTCGGTCACGTCCAGGTCCTCGTCCTCGATTGCCCTCTTCATCGACGGGTAATCGTCGAAGACCAGGGCCGGGCCGCTATGCCTGTGGAACTTCGGATCGCAGCAGGCCGGTTTCATCACGCAGCCATCCGGTGCGATATTACCGCGCAGGACGGTCAGCGCGCCGCCGGCTTCGCCGGTAAACACCGGCTTGTCGAGCGGGCGGATCACATCGTCATCATAAACCTTCGCGGCATTGATGTTCTCGCCAACGGTCCTGCCCGTCACCGTGAGGCAGGACAGGTCCAGGAAAGCCGAGATACGATTCATCAGCGCCGCAATGCCGCCCGCGTAATAGAAATCCTCCATCAGATAGGTCGTGCCCGTAGGACGCACGTTGGCGATCACCGGCACCTCGCGGCTGGCCCGGTCGAAATCGTCAAGGCCGATATCGATGCCCGCCCGACGCGCCATGGCGATGACGTGAATGATCGCGTTGGTCGAGCAGCCCATCGCCATCGCCACCGCGATCGCGTTCAGAAATGCCGCACGGGTCGCGATTTTCGATGGCTTCAGATCCTCACGCACCATCTCCACGATCCGGCGTCCGGACGTTTTCGCCATGCGGATATGATTGGAATCGACGGCCGGAATCGAACTGGCGCCCGGCAGCGACAGACCGATCGCCTCGGCAACGGCGGTCATCGTACTGGCCGTGCCCATGGTCATGCACGTGCCGGCGCTGCGGGCGATCCCCGCCTCGACGCCGAGCCAGTCTTCCCGGGTGATCTCGCCTGCCCTCAGCTTGTCCCAGTATTTCCACGAATCCGAACCCGAACCCAGCGTCTTCCCCTGCCAGTTGCCGCGCAGCATCGGGCCGGCAGGTACGTAGATCGCCGGGATATCCATGCTGGTCGCGCCGAGGAGCAGGCCGGGCGTGGTTTTGTCGCAGCCGCCCATCAGCACCGCACCGTCCGCCGGGTAGGAGCGGAGCAGTTCCTCGGATTCCATCGCCAGCATGTTGCGATACAACATCGTTGTGGGCTTCATGAAATTCTCGGAAAGCGAGATCGCCGGAAGCTCCATCGGAAAGCCGCCCGCTTCCAGCACGCCACGCTTCACGTCCTCGACCCGCTGTCGGAAATGCATGTGACACGGGTTGATGTCCGACCAGGTGTTGAGGATCGCGATGACGGGTTTCCCTTCCCAGTCCTTCGGATCGTAACCCATCTGCATCGCACGCGAACGATGCCCGAAACTGCGCAGGTCGGCCGGCCCGAACCAACGCTCGCTCCGCAGCCTGGGCCTGTCGGCTTCGCCTGCGGTCAGGCCTGGGGGGCGGGCTCCGGCGTCTTCAGTCATGCGTCATTCTCCCTGCCCCCACCGCGATGCCTGCTATGACCGCGTGACGGGGGTCTGCCGCCGCAGTTAGGACGCGACAGGTCCAGGGTGTCCAGATTAGATACGGCATGGATTGAGACAGGATTGATATCGATGATTCAGCTCACCCAGGTCCGGTGCTTCGTCACCGTCGCGGAGGAACTTCATTTCGGGCGGGCGGCCGCGCGCCTGAACATGACGCAGCCGCCGTTGAGCCGGCAGATCCAGCTTCTCGAACACGCGCTCGGTGTCGAACTGCTGGAGCGCACCAGTCGCGTGGTGCGCCTGACCCAGGCCGGCTCTGTCTTCCTGCCGGAAGGACGACGGCTCCTGCGCAGCGCCGAGGACGCGGTTCTCGCGGCGCGTCGGGCCGGGCGCGGCGCGCTGGGCCAGATCGCCATCGGTTTCACGCCAAGCTGCAGCTACGATTTTCTGCCGCGCCTGATTTCGGCCCTGCGCGCCGATTATCCCGACGTCGAGCCGATACTTGAAGAGATGGTCACCCGCGATCAGCTTTCCGCCCTTGCCTCGCATCGGCTCGACATCGGCTTCATGCGCCCGCATTTCGATGCGCCGGATATCGAGCGACGCAGGATCGTTACGGAACCCATGCTAGCCGCCATTCCCGAAGATCATCCCATGGCGGCGCTGGAGGTGGTGATGCCCGCAGATCTGGAGGGACAGGAACTCATCATGTATTCCGTTCTGGGCGGCGGATATTTTCACGATCTTGTGCACAGGCTTCTGGTCGGCTCGGGTATCCAGCCGAGACTTGTCCACCATATGACGCAGATCCACGCCCTGCTTTCCCTTGTGAAGACGGGAATGGGCATAGCGCTGATTCCCCGCTCGGCCTCCCGCCTCGGGATCAGCAACGTCGTTTATCGCAGTCTGGGATTCGGCACGGACATATCCGCCGAGCTTTTCATGGCGTATCGCGCCGAGGACCCGAGCCTGGTCCTGGGGAATGTCATGAACGTGATCACACGCCTTGTCGGGGAGAGCGAGCCGCCGCCGGCCTGAGCGATGCCAGCCTTGTATTGATCCATCCACTGATTGATTTTGACGTCCCCGCGCCCGAGGCGTTGTGTTTCGCGCATGATCGCGGGGTCCCGATGTCTCGCCACCCGGAGCCCGCACCGGCGTATCCCGGGCCCCGCATCGAGGGAGACACAGGGTGAATATAATAAAAGGGGCGCCAACGCACCCAGCCGCCGGATTCCCGTCAGATGCCGCACGCAGCCAGCGGCGAACCGTAGTCCGATATTTCGTTCTCGCATTTCTCTTCACCATAACCGCAATCAATTACGGTGATCGCGCGACGCTCGGGATCGCAAGGTCCAGCATCTCTCATGACCTTGGCCTGAACCCGGTTTCCATGGGGTATGTCTTCTCGGCGTTCGGCTGGGCCTATGTGCTGAATCAGGTACCCGGCGGCTGGCTGCTGGACCGTTACGGCTCCATTCGTGTCTATGGGGCCAGCCTCTTCGCATGGTCGCTGTGCACGCTGGCGATCGCCGGTGTCGGCCAGGTCCCGCACAGCCTGGTATTTCCGACGCTGTTCATCCTCTGGGCTGGACTTGGCCTGGTGGAAGCGCCGGCCTTTCCTGCCAACAGCCGCATCACGTCCAGCTGGTTCCCGACGGCCGAAAGAGGTCTGGCGACATCCATATTCAACTCGGCGCAGTATGTCGCCGTCGCTTTTTTCGCACCGTTGATGGGCTGGGTCACGCAGCGCCTCGGGTGGGAATATATTTTTGCCATGATGGGCCTTCTGGGCGTGCTGCTCGCCCTGCTCTGGCTTGCGACAATGCGCGCCCCTGCGAAGCATTCCGCCGTGAATGCCGCGGAACTGGCCTATATCCGCGAGGGAGGCGCGCTCGTCGATATCGACGACAGGAGCAGACGGACGAAACGGAGACTCAACGGCAGACAGATTCGGTTCATGCTGACCGACCGGACCCTTCTGGGCGTCTATGGCGGCCAGTATTGCATCAATGTCATTCTTTATTTCTTCCTGACATGGTTTCCCTCCTACCTGCACCAGGCACGGGGACTCTCGCTCACGGAAACCGGTTTCGCCGCGAGTGTGCCGGCGCTCTGCGGTCTGCTCGGCGCCATCATCGGCGGCGCCGTGTCCGACAGGCTGCTACGCTCCGGACGCTCGGAGAGCTTCGCACGAAAGACGCCCTTCGTTGTCGGGATGGCGCTGGCTTCCACTCTTTGTCTCTGCAATTTCGTCCAGTCTCCCCTGTTCATCATCGCGATCATGTCGCTGGCCTTCTTCGGCAAGGGTGTGGCCGCGATCGGCTGGGCGGTCATCTCCGACATCGCTCCGAAGGAAGTACCCGGTCTGGCCGCCGGCATTTTCAATGGGATCGGCAATATTGCCGGCATCGTGACGCCGATCGCAATCGGTTACATCGTATCGCTGACCGCGTCCTATGACGGCGCATTACTGTTCGTCGCCGCGCATTGTCTGGCGGCGATCCTGCTTTACCTCGTCGTCGCCGGAAAGATCCGGCGCCTCACCCTGCCAGCCTGAGATGACCGGAGAGCCTGTTCAGATCGCGCTGGCGGTCCTGCTCGCTGGAAGAGGCAGAACGTCGGCGGCAGCCTTCGTGCGAGACACCAAATCCGTCAACGGGACTTTCAGGAAGCGAACACCATGGAGACGCGATCACAAAGCGGCGCAAGGCGATCGGCTTGCATGAACGATCCGTCTCATCCAACAAGGAGGGATGACTGACGTCCCCGGCACCCCTGCGGCTCGCATTCGACGTTTCCTGCGCTCCCCTTCGGGCGGGGCATCCGTCCTCCTGCTTGCATCCCTCGCGGGCTTTGCCCTGGCAAATTCGCCATGGGCGTCGGGTTATACCGCCCTGGTAACGACCCCCGTGACACTTTCCGTCCTGGGGGCACGGGGGCCGGAAAACATTGATGCATGGGTCTCCGACGGACTCATGACCCTGTTCTTTCTGGTGATCATTCTCGAAATCAAGAAGGAAATTGTCTCCGGGCACCTCGCGTCGCCACGCCGCGTGGCCCTTCCGCTCATCGGGGCGCTGGGTGGAATGATCGTGCCCGCCCTGACGTATCTGCTGGTGACATGCGCGCATCCGGAAGCGACACGCGGCTGGGCCATTCCTGTTGCGACGGACGCTGCGTTCACGCTGCCGATCATTCTTGCTCTTGGAAGGCATGTCTCGCGCGGAGCCAGGGCCTGGCTGATGGCGCTTGCCATTTTCGACGATGTGCTGGGGATCGTGGTGATCGCCCTGTTCTACGGGGGCGCCCTGTACTGGCCGGCGATGGCAACGGCCGTGATCGTCACGGCAGCGTTGATCGGGGCGAACAGGACCGGGATCGGAACCCTCTGGAGTTACGGGATCGGTTGCGTTCTGCTGTGGGTAGCGCTTCTGGCTTCCGGCCTGCACCCGACCCTTGCCGGGGTTGCAACCGGCCTCTGCCTGCCCGCAACCACGTCCGGACGGCGTGCCGGACAGATTGCTCCCCTCGATCGTGCGGCGTCCGCACTGACGCCTTTCGTCACCTGGGTCGTTCTGCCGCTTTTCGGCTTCATGAACGTGGGCGTGTCACTGGCAGGCGTTCATTCGGACATGATGCTGAAGGCTGTTCCGTTAGGGATCATGCTGGGTCTGCTTGTCGGCAAACCTGTCGGTGTCTTCGGCGCGACACTGCTCTCGACCAGGCTGAAGATCGCAGCACTTCCGGCCGAAACACCAACAGGAATGCTGTTTGGTCTTTCGCTCCTGTGCGGCATTGGATTCACGATCAGCCTGTTCATCGCGAACCTGGCATTTTCCGGATCAGACCTCGTAACCCCCGCCAGGATGGGCATCTTCGCCGGTTCCGTCCTGTCCGCCCTGGCGGGGTGGCTCTGGCTGCGTTTCTCGCCTGGGCACGACCGGTTTCAAGATGTCCCATAGGAAGAAACACCACCCGGAGCCGACATCCGCTCTCCCACCAAAGCAGCCGTGAGATGCTGGTTGAAAGCCGCCGCCGCTCCGTGTATATGCAATGGATATACACGGAGCCTCACATGCCCTCCCGTAGCCAGATGAATGCCTCCCCCCCACGTGAGGCCAAACTCTTTCGGAACAACAAGAGCCAGGCGGTTCGCATTCCGGCCGACTTCGAACTTCCCGGTGAGCGGGTCCTGATTCACCGGGAGGGTTCACGGCTGATCATCGAACCTGTGCCTGGGAAGCGTTTGTCCGCCGTCCTCGCCGAACTGAAGCCCCTACCAGCCGAAGACGCCTTCCCCGATATCGACGGCACACTCCTGCCGACGCGGGAAATTGACCTGTGACGGCGCTCTTCATGCTGGACACCAATATCATCTCTGATCTGGCCCGGAATCCTCAGGGCAGGGCCGCTCGGCATATCGTGTCTGTCGGTGACGACGCGATTTGTGTCAGCGTCATCGCCGCCGCTGAACTTCGTTATGGCTGCGTGAAGAAGGGCTCGCCGAGACTGACGGCGCAGATCGAGGCAATCCTGCAGAGCACCACCGTGCTTGCCCTCGATCTCCCGGCCGACGCTGAATATGGCCGCATCCGGGCGGATCTCGAGGCGGCCGGAAAGCCGATCGGCCCGAACGATCTCTTGATTGCCGCACATGCTTGTGCCGTTGGCGCGGTACTCGTCACCGCCAACACCGGTGAGTTCGCGCGTGTGTGCGGCCTGAAGGTCGAAAACTGGCTCGCCACTGCGTAGCGAGTCCGGAAAAGGAGCAGGTCTTGAGCAAGAATGAAAATACCGTGTTAGGGCCCGGACTCATAACCAGTAGCTGACGGCCGCGACGAGGCAGATGGCGGCGTGGAAGTTAATGGCATTGCGATCGTAACGTGTCGCGATGCGGCGGAAGTCCTTGCGGCGGTTGAACATGCGCTCAATGGCATTTCGCGTCCGATAAAGGACCGGCGAAAAACAGTTCTTCCAGACCCGGTCGGCCCTGGGCGGGATGTTCGGCGCGGCGCCCTTGCCCTCGATCTGTCGACGCACCGCATTGATGTCGTAGCCCTTGTCGCCGTGGATCAGCCGGGCGTTCGAGACCTGCTCCAGCAGCGGAACCGCTGCCGTGCAATCCGCGACGTTGCCGCCGGTCAGCACGAAGGCGACCGGGCGGCAGGCGGCATCCGTCAGCGCGTGGATCCTGGTCGTGCGCCCGCCACGCGATCGGCCGATGGCCTGGTGTCGCTCCCCCTTTTTCCGCCGCAGGCGCAGCGACGGGCCTTCACGGCGGAACTGTCGATCAGAAGTTCGGCAGACGGTCCACCGCTCTGCGCCAGCGCCTCGAACAGGCGCGCCCAGGCGCCTTTCGCAGCCCAGCGCTGAAACCGATTGTAGAGCGTCTTGCGCGGGCCATACGCGGACGGCACATCCTTCCACCGCGCGCCGGACAGCATGATCTGAATGATGCCGCTGATCACGCGTCGATCATCCACGCGCGGCTTGCCACGCGTATCGGTGGGCAGATGCGGCGCAATCCGCGCAAACTGCCGGTCCGAAAACCAGAAAAGGTCAGCGTCCATCGCTCGTCTCCTTTCAGAAACAGCGAATCACACGCCGCTCGCAATGGGAATCCCCTTATGGGTCCGGGCCCTGAGAGCCGACATTCCGATTACCCGCCAAAGCTTCCGGTCTATCATGCGCAAATAGCAGGGCGGCGGAACACGCATTCTTCTCGGTCATCGCGGGCGCTTGAAGCATTCCCGATAGCGGACAGATGGCATGCGCTTTAATATCGCAAAATGCACCGTGCAATAAGCCATACCCCTCTCCATTCAGCAGCGAACGCCTTGCTGTCCCAATGGCATCTGATTGAAGATGGTCAGCCCATTTTGACGGCAAGTTCCCTGCTGATGCCTGTCACCCGTGATGGCTCTCCAGCCATGTTGAAAATTACCTCCGATCCTGATGAACTTCGCGGCAATCATCTCATGGTTCTATGGGATGGCCAGGGTGCCGCCGCAGTTATGGAACATGATCAAGGCGCTCTTCTGCTTGAAAGAGCGGTGAGCAATCGAACCCTCGCCGACTTCGTTTACGCTGATTTAGACGACGAAGCGACACGAAAACTCTGCGAGACAGCAAAGCTTCTGCATTCAGCCTCGCTATTACAACAAACGGATATGCGCTCCTTGGACAGATGGTTCGCCGATTTGCTCGAACTGCCCCCAAACAGCGCCGAATGGATAAAAGACTGCGCCCGTCAAGCCCGCGACTTGCTAAGCGACCCACGAGAGCCGATTACCCTGCATGGAGATCTCCATCACGGCAACATTCTGGACTTCGGAGCGCGAGGTTGGCGCGCGATCGATCCGAAAGGGCTTTACGGAGAACGAGCCGCCGATTTCGCAGCCTTGTTTCTAAACCCCGACCTTGCTGATCCACAGCGCCCCTACGCTGCTTCGCCGAAACGGTTCGAACACAGGGTCAGACAGGTAAGTTCACATGCGATGATTGAGCCTGCCAGACTCCTGCGTTGGATCCACGCTTGGAGCGGCTTGTCAGCGGTTTGGTTTATGGAAGAGGGAATTGTTCCGGAAACTCAGCAGGCCGTGGCGCATCTGGCAATTCAGGCGCTTGCTTAGTCAGGCGAGAAAAGAAAGCTTCCACCTCATCCTCGACGTATCGGCTTTGCTGTCGGTTCCCTGAAATCGGGTGATGCCAACAAGAAAATAACTGTAAATTCCGCAGATCAGCGACAAAATATAGGTTCCACTCATGAAAAAAAGGAACTTGTTTCCAGAAATGCACTAAAGTTCATGAGACAGATCAATCTCGCCATTAACATGTGCGGGCATGAGACCATGCATTTTCACTGATCTGATATTCCTCAAAAAGGGATTGATCGAGGCATTCGCTAAATGCTCGACTGGCGGTGGGTTCACTTTCACCAGCGTAAGCGACCTGCTCTTTCTGTCCCCCGCCAGAAACCGAGCCGATCTTGCCCCCGTGCTGCAGACCGAATGTAGCAGCATAATGCGTATCAAGGCCCACGCCTCCCGTTCCGCTGTCGAGGACGCCGCTGGCCGCATGTCCGTTGACCGTCATCGCAACATGCACCAGGTTGTCGTCCAAGGAAAAGGGCACGATCGTCTGTGCATTCGCAGGGACGCCCTCGACCGTCAAAAACGATATGATGATGCTGGCTATGTAACGCATTCCGTCAATCTTCCTGATGCTCGCCACCGTATCGGTAATCAAGGTATCATGTCTCAGGAATGCAGATTACCTCCCCTAAAATCTTCCTCATCCAACTCAGACTTGTCCACCCGTTACAGACCGTTCGGCCAGCGCGGGATTCGCTTGTACGTACTGCGCTCGATGGCAGATAGCCTCGCTTTCCGCCATTGGGTCCGCCCTACCTGAGTATACGGGCAGACAGGCCGGACGCACCTTCATAAGAGACGCGGTTTCAGGATGTGATAGCTTCGGGAAGCAGACATAATTTGTCTGCCGGAAACGAGGTCATGAGCGATATGAATGAAGTTTATCTTGAACCTCTTCGCCCTGAGGACGCACCTGATATGTTTTCCGGATTATCAGACGACCGCGCCTATCGCTTCATCCCTGATGATCCACCGGCAACTCTCGACGCTCTTCGTGACAGGTATGTTTTTCTGTCCTCGGGTGGCACGCAGGATGGTACCGAGGTCTGGCTGAACTGGGCCGTCAGACGGACTGCGGACCAGCAGCCTGTAGGGTATACGCAGGCCACATTGACGGGGGACAATGCGCTTGTCGCCTATCACGTCTTTCCGGCCTTCTGGCGCCAAGGCGTCGCGACCCGAGCCATGAAGCTGACCTTGGCGGATATCTTTCGCCGCCCTCAAATTAAAGTGGCTCATGCCTTTGTCGATACGAGAAACACGGCGTCTATTGCACTATTGAGGACCCTGTATTTCAATCTCGTCCGAACAGTACCAGACGCAGATTTCTTCAAAGGGGCCACAAGCCACGAATACGAATTTCGTCTTCAGCGTGAAGCTTGGCTTCAAAAATCAATACCTTCCAAAGCGGAATAGCATGTCAGTCCGTCTACGCCCCATGTCGGTTGCCCATCATGATGCAGCCTTTCCTGAAACCAGACGCGCTACATGATTTACCCGAAGCCCGCGACATGTTCGCACAATTCGAACCTATCGAACTGTACTGAAGGGGCAGGCGTCCTCTGACGGCAGGTTCATAGGTATTCTTGTCTCAAAGCGGACGATCCGCAAACCGCCAAAGCCGCCTGCCTGCAAGCACCGAGCAGACAGGCGGCAGACGCCGCATCGTCACGTCCCAGGTCGCACAAAAACCGCCCACTCCCAGCATCGTCAACGAGGCATTCTACCTGTACGCACCCCAAACGCGATTTCAGGCCGCCCGGCCTGCTCCGCTTGCCGCGCAGCCGCCTCGAAATCGTAGGGAATCGCCCGCAGGTCGACGCTCCACCCCAAAGGCGATGGGGCTACCAGAGCATATCGCGCATGTGGACATCCCGCCTCCATGACATGCGCGACCGGGCGATCGTCGTCATAGGCAGGCATCCCGACGCTGCCAGGATTAACGATAAGAACACCATCACTCATGACGACGCGCGGAATATGGGTATGCCCACACAACACGAGCTGCGCATCACCGGCCCCGACCAGGCGGCGACGGATAGCGTCAGGGCGATCGAGCCGCGCTTGCCCTGTCGAGACATCTTCCAGGAAATAATCCAGATCCCCTCCGGCAGGACTGCCATGACAGGCGAACACCCGCCCATCCAGCAACCTCGCTGTGCCGGGAAGCGACCCGAGCCATTTCCAATGGTCTTCCGACAGGCGCGGACGCGCATAGGCGTCGGAGGCACCCGTCCCACCTGTCAGCAGCTGGCGTTCATGATTGCCTGCCACCGTTACGGCCGAGAGCGACATTTGAAGATCCGCACTGCGGGCCGGGTCGAACGGCCCGGAAACCAGATCCCCCAGATTGACGATCAGGTCGGGATTTTCATGCGCAATATCACGCAGCACGGCGTCCAGAGCCAGACTGTTCCCATGGACATCGGCGATCACGGCAATCTTCATGCCGCCAGCATATTCGGCGACGTCGCGGCAGTCCATGCGGCCGGAAGAGTGCACCCCACCGACCACGGCACCCGCCTTCCTTGTCTTTCAGCCGAACATCGCTGTCGGCCAGCCTTCGCCCCCGGGTCCGACATCCGTAACCGCACATCGCGCCCCGCATGCCAAACATGGCGTCACCTGGCGAAATCCGTCGAAACACTGACGGAACGCCAGGCGCGCAGTTCCTCAAGGCGCGCTTCGTCGCATCGTTCGGCCCGCTGATAGGCATCCCGCCCCAGAACCAGCCGCAGCGGCGGCCGCTCCGCGTCGGCCAGCGCAAGCATCGCCTGCGCCGCGCGGGCGGGATCGCCGGGCTGATGACCGTCATAGGCACGCTGCATCGCCGCCGTCCGGCCGACGGTTTCGGCATAGGCCGGGTTGCCGTCTGCAATGCGGGTCGAGGCGCCGGCGAAATCGGTGCGAAACCCGCCGGGCTCGACGATCGTGACCTGCACGCCGAACGGCCGCATTTCATCCGCCAGGACTTCCGAAAACCCCTCGACCCCGAATTTCGCCGCCGAATAGGGTGCCCGACCCATCGCGCCCACCCGCCCCCCGATCGATGAAACCTGAATGAAGCGCCCCCGGCCCTGCGCCCGGAACACCGGTATGGCCGCCTTCGTCACGATGATCGTCCCGAACAGATTCACCTCTATCTGGGCACGAAAGTCCGAAAGGCCCGTGTCTTCGATCGGGGCGACATTGCCATAGCCCGCATTGTTGACGACGATATCCAGCGTCCCGAAGCGGGCCACGGCCATCGCGACCGCGCGATCGGCGGCATCCGGATCTGTGACGTCCAGCGCCGCCGTGATGACACGCTCATCGCCCGATGCGACGAATTCGGCCAGCGACGCCGGGTCGCGCGCGGTCGCCACCAGCCGGTCTCCCCGATCGACAACGGCCTGCGCCAGCGCCCGACCCAGACCGCGGGAACAACCGGTGATCAGCCATGTTTTCGCCATAGCGGAACCTCTCATGCGGACGCGTGAACCATATCCATGCCGCCGCCCTGCGGCATCGCGGCAGCCGGCATACCGGAGATAGGGCGATTGCCGCATGGCGATAAGCGCGATAATCTGCACCGATCCATGGCACTTTCCGCACCAATGGCCGGCGGCCGGCTGATCGAGCTCGAGGCCGCGTCGGCACTCGCCCGGTGCGGCAGCTTCCGGGCGGCCTCGGCATCGGTCGGTCTTTCGCCGACCGCCTTCAGCCGGACGATCGCCAATCTGGAAGAACGTCTCGGCGTTCAGCTCTTCGCCCGCACGACACGAAGCGTCCGGCCGACAGAGGTCGGCGCCCGGTTCCTGGCGCTGGCCGAGGAAGGATTGTGCGGCATCCGCTCAGCGGTGGCGGAGGCCACCGAACTGCATGGCCGGCCGTCAGGCGTCCTGCGCCTGACCTGCGCGACAGGGGCCGCGCGGCGCATTCTGGCGCCGGTCCTGCTGCCGTTTCTCCGCCGCTATCCCCGGATGGAACTCGAACTGGTCACGGATGCCCGGCTGGTCGATCTGGTGGCCGGCGGGTTCGACGCCGGCATACGCGCCGGCCACGCCGTCCCGCGCAGCATGGAGTCCACACCGATCGGCCCGCGCCTGCGCTATGTTCTTGTCGCATCTCCCGATTTCCTGGCCACGCATCCGGCCCCCGAAACCCCGCGCGACCTGCGTCACGTTCCATGCCTTCGGTTCCGGCGGCCCGATGGAGCGATCGAGCCATGGTCGTTCCGACGCGGACGGCAGAGGCTGTCCCTCGACGTCTCCGGACGATTGACCCTCGACGAACCAACCCTGCTGCGCGAGGCCGCCCTGGCGGGGGAAGGCATCGCCTACCTGGCCCGATGGAGCGTCGAGACCGATCTCACCGCCGGCCGGCTCGCCACCCTCCTGGATGATTGGATGCCCGAGGAACCCGGGCTTTGCCTGTACTACCCCCGCCACGCGCATCACCCGGCCGGACTCGACGCCCTGATCGCGATGGTCAAGGCGCAAACATGACAGACCGGTCCGGCTCCCCCGCCGCCGAGAGGACGAAGCCACCGCCGATCGTCAGATTCGACGCCGTATCAGAGACGACCAACCTGTAACACCGACCTGTAACACCGACCTGACGCTGACCTGCATGAGATCGCCGATGCCATCCCGCAGGAAGCCTTCCCCTCCTTCCACTCCAGCCCGAACATCTGAAAGTCCTGATGGGACTTCCCGTGCAACATCGTGATCCCTTCGATCACCTGTTGATAGCGCAGGCCCGGACCGAGCAGGCGATTTTTCTGTCGGAAGACAGCCAAATGGATCGTTATCCCATCAAGAGACTTCATTGCTCATAGTCTCGTCAAAGGCAGCGGACATAACAAACATGGCTGCCGACAGCTATTTTCTCGAAACGGCCCATCGCGGGCCTACACTGCCCGGGAAACGACCGGCCATCCCCGCCATAAGCTGAAATGACGAAGACGCCACCCCGGCAAGCCGGCATGGCATCGGCCTGCGCGCCGCCAGACATCCTCCAACCGACAGCCCTCCACGGCACGTCCCGCAGGGGACGTTCCGCAGGGGACGAAAGCGACCCGCCCCCCCTACACCCCAACCGGCGTCGGCGCATTCGCCGCGATCAGTTTTTCCTGTTTCAGCTCGCTCCAGAAGTCCGGCGGAATCGCGACCTCCATCGACCGGGCGTTGGCCTGCATCTGCGCCGCGTTGCGCGCGCCCGGCACGATGGCGGCGACCGTGGGATGCGCGGCGGCGAACTGCAGGGCGGCGGTGCGCAGGTCGATGCCATGCCGGGCCGCGATCGCGCTGATGCGGGCGCGCTTGCGCGGCATGCCCTCGGGGATGGTCCCGCGATAATCGTAGCGGTCGCGCCCGGCCAGATAGCCCGCGTTCAACGGCGCCCCCACGACGGCCCCGATCCCGCGCTGGGCCAGCGCCGGCAGCGTGTGGTTCAGCGCCTCGTCATGCCGCAGCAGCGAATATTGCGTCGCCAGCAGGAAAATGTCCGGATCGCCGACCTGGATCGCCTTCAGCGCCGGCTGCGGGGTGTTCACCCCGAACCCCCAGGCCTTGATGATCCCTTCCTCGCGCATGCGCGTCAGCGCCGGCATCGCGCCCTTGGCGGCAACGTCGAAATACTCCGTCCAGCGCTTGCCCATGTCGCCGTTATCGGGCGAGATGTCATGGATGTACACGATATCCAGGCGCGAAATGCCCAGGCGCTGCAGGCTGTCCTCGATGGATCGCCGCACGCCGTCCGCCGTGTAGTCGTACCGATAGGCAAAGGGCGACGGATCCTTCCACAGCTTCACCGCCGGCGGATGCGTGGTCGCCGTCAGCAGCCGCCCGACCTTGGTGGACAGGACGAATTCGTCGCGCGGGCGCGTATGCAGGAAATGGCCGAAACGGCGCTCGCTCAGGCCCAGCCCGTACCAGGGCGAAGTATCGAAATAACGGATGCCCGCATCCCACGCGGCCTCCAGCGCCGCCTCGGCATCCACGTCCGTGCCGGGGGCGAAGCCGTTGCCGATCGGCACCCCGCCGATGCCGATCCGCGTGGGCGGACGAAAACGCCGGCCCGGCTCGGGCGCGTTGGCCGGCATGGACGTGCCCGTCACGCGGCCCAGCGTGGGCATGACGTCGCCCGCATGGTCCGCGTCCTGGGCATGCGCCCGCCGCGCCAGCATCGCGGCGGCGCCCACGGCCGAAAGGGCAAGCATATTCCGTCTGGTCGGCATGATCGGTTCCCTGGCTGTGATAAGACAGATCGGTAACGAGCGCGCGGAGGCCCGGTTCGCGACGGCAGCCGGGCCAGGCCGCACCCCCGCATGCGCACGCGCCAGTCTGCCGCGCATGGACGCCATGATCCAGCCGCCGCAGGCCCGTCCCGCCCGCCGGTCACATCACGCCATCGTGCGTCCCATCCCCGCCCGCGCGCCCTGCCACGCCGTCAGGCCCTCATGCCGTCAGGCCCACGCCCACGCCGGCAAACGGGTTCTGGTAGCTGCTGTCCCCGCCCGCCCCGCCCAGCAGCGCGCCCAGGGCCCCCGACGATCCCCCGCCGGCCAGCAGCGCCAGCGCGTTCCCCAGCCCGCCCTGCACCGCGGCCGTCGCGCCCAGCGTGCCCTGCGCTGTCGCGTTCCCCGCCCCCGACAGGGCGCCCAGCACGTCGCCGGCCGCCTGGTTGCCCTGGCTGCCGATCGTCCCGGCCGCCGAACTGCCCAGGCCCGCCAGGCCCGACAGCGCGTTCATGTAGTTCCCGAACTGCGTCCCCGCGTAATTCTGCGCATATTGCTGCAGGGCATTCATCTGCCCGCCCGACAAGGCCAGCCCCCGCGCGGCGGCGGACTGGTCCAGCCCCTGTTCGCCCTGCTGCAACGGGAACTGGTAATAGGGCGTCCGGGTGAACTGGGTATAGGCGTCCAGCGCGCCCGACCCCTGGCCGGACGACCCGCCCGGCAGCCCCATCAGGCTGGCCAGGCTGTACAGCGCATTCGTCCCCGCCCCGACATAGGGCGACAGGTCCTGCACGGTCTGGTCGTAGACCCCCTGCTGGAACTGGTTCGCCGTATTGAATTCGGACGCCCGCTGACGGGCGGCGGTCGACGCCGCGTCCGATCCCATCAGGCCGCTCGCGGCCGCGCCCAGCGCGCCCAGTCCACCCGTGATTGCCGTGACCATCAGCCGATCCACTTCCCGAATTGACGTTCCATTTCCACCCAGCCCAGCCGCTGGAAGATCCGCCCGACATCCAGCGACCGGCCAGAGGGCGCGGCATGGATCTTCGTGCCGGTGATCAGCCGCCGCACCCCGCGCGCCGCCAGCGTGCGCTCCGCCTCGCGGAACAGCCTGATGCCCGCGGTCCATTTCCGGTCGGCGGGCCGGATGTAGTACAGATCGAAAAATGCGTGCGGCGTGCTGCGATGATGCAGATGCGGCCAGACCAGCGCGACCAGGTACCCCACCAGGATGCCGTCGTCGCGCATCGCCACGACATGCAGCGCGCCCGCCGCCTCCAGCGCCGCATAGGCCGGCAGGTCCATGTCCAGCGGCACGCGCGCCTGCTCCACCGCCACCTCGCGGAAATGCGCCGCCCACAGCGGCTGCATGTCCGGCAGCACCGCCGACCAGGGCTCGACCCGACAGGCGATCACGACGTGGTCACCTGCAACCCGCCGGCCGAAATCGTCAGCGCCGCCGCCGCCGTCGCCACGACCGCGATCGCATCCCCCGGGGCCAGCACCTTGCCGACCTCGTTCGGACTGTTCCAGCTCTGCCCGGGCAAAATGGTCTGGTTGAAGCTGGTGACGTTCGCGGGCCCCGCGCTGCCCCCCGACGGCACCAGGTAGATCGTCACCTGCACCGGCACGGCCACGACATTGCAGACGCCCAGGGCATCGATGCGCGTCACGACCCCGCCGGGCGAGGTATAGACCGCCGTCGTCGCCGCCGGGACGGGCTGCGCGGGAATAATGGAAACGGGCTGAACGGACATGGCACCTGCGATCGCATGCGCGTCCCCTGCGGGAACGACGGATGATGGGCGATGCCTGTGCCCCGGACCACCATGTTAGCCCGCGGACCGGGATCGGAACAAGCCGCGAAAACCTGCCGCCCGGCTCACAATGTGGTCGGCAGCGGAATGGTCTTCGTCTGCAGCGCCGACGTGAACGCCCCGATATTGAACGTGCCCAGCTTGCGGAACGTCACGTCGTCGTCGCTGAACCACAGGTCGAACAGCTGCGGGGTCTGGACATACCAGGTGGCATCGTTCCGCGACGTCACGGAAATCTGCGCCGCGCCCACCGGAACCCCGTAATCGAACACGACGAACGGCGGCGGAGAATAATTGTTCGATCCCCAGATCGTTCCATTATTCCCGTCATAGAGATCGGACGGCGGCGCGCCGGAATAACTGTCGGTCGATGTCGACGCGACGGGAATCTGGCTGGCGCCCCCCACCGTCGCGGCAAGATAGCACTCCGCCATCGACGGGGGCTGCGTGCGCGTGGTCGCGATCATGTTGCCGATCGCCCAATAGCGATGCGCGCCCACGGCGCCCCCGCCCCCTTCCGGCGGCGCGGCCCAGGTCCCGTCGGCCCGCAGGAAATGCGCCGTGCCCCCGCCGCTGGCCGGCACGGCGCCCGGCAGGCCGGCGGTGAACGGCTGCACCAGCGCCGTCAGCTGCGCCGGCGTCAGCGCCGCGGCCGGGGCGGTGGCCCCGCTGGCATTGCCCAGCACCGTGCCGTTCGCCAGCGCCGGCACGCCCCCCGTCGTGCCGCAGGAAAACACCCCCGTCGCGGACACGTAGTTCAGATGGTTGCCCCCGCTGTCGGGGCAGGACGGCAGCTCGCCATGCCCGACCGGCCCCACGACCTGCGCGCGGGCGGGCAGCGCCAGCGCCAGCGCGCCGGCCAGGATCAGCAGGATCGTCTTCATTCCGAATACCATTGCGTTGCGTTGTTCTGCCAGAAAACGGCCGCGCCACCGGCCACGATGGCGGCCGGCACGTCCGCCGCCAGCGCATCGATCGCCCCCCCCGAAGGCGGATAGACCAGCAGCGGCGCGGCCCCGCGATTCAGCACCTTCCGCCAGGCGCCCACGCCCCCCGCCGCCAGGACGGCGCCGCTGCCCGCCGCCACGGTGGTGAACAGGTTCACATCCGCCGCCAGCACCAGCGCGCTGCCCTGCGTGGTCCCCGTCGCCGCCAGCGACCCGGCGAAGCTCTGCCCCGGCGGCGCCCAGGCCTGCCACGCCCCGTCCCAGGCATAGACCTGCCCGACATCGGTCGCGTAATAGAACCCCAGGCATCCGGCCGGCAGGCCCGGCGCCACCGGACGGTTCGCAAGGACGCCATAGCCGAAATAATCGGTAATCAGCGTGCTGTTGCCCATCAGACCGGCACTCCAATCGTCTGGCCCGACGGGTCGGTGATCATCCCGACGGGCGAGACATCGCCATTGACCAGCGGCAGCACGCCGCCCGTGCCGCCGCCCCCGGCGACCCAGCCATCCACCGTGCCGGCGCCCGCCCGCTTGGACCACAGCGCCCCCGCCGCACCCCCGTCGCGTTGCAGGTAGACATCGCCGACCCACCCCCCGACCCGCCCCGACGGCGTCCCGAACCCGTCGATCACCCGCGCCCCGTGATGCAGCACCACGACGTCGGCCGGCCCCCGGGGCGGCGGCGGCAGGTCAGGCCGCGCCACCGGCGGCACCTGCGGCGGGGCGGCCAGCATCGCCAGCAGCCGCGCCCCGGCCACGGCATCGCGCAGTCCCGGGGTGGCGTCCGGCGGCGGCGGGAACGCGGCCGGCAGCGTGACCGACACCGGCCCGTCGGCGGGAATGGCCGCCACCGGCACGCCCAGCGCCCGCGCGATTACCTCGACATTGCGCGCCGTCGCCTGCGTGGCCCCGCCCAGGCGCGACAGGAACTGGTACGCCGCCAGGGTCAGCCCCCGGGTGCCGGCATCGACGAACGGACGGTCGCCGATCGGCAGGGTCTGGCGCGGAGACGCGGGCATCAGTCCATCCCCGCGTCGGTGTCCAGATAGAACCCGATCAGGTTGCGCCGCACCGGGTCGGTCACCTGCAGGCGCAGCACCCGCTGCCGCGCCTGGCCCATCTTCAGCCAGCGCAGCCGCGTCAGGTACGCCCCCTGCCGCCCCATCGACCGCCACAGCCGCCGCGCGCTCCAGGTCCGCGCCCCGTCGTCGGACCAGTCCAGCATGATCTTCGGATCGGCCCCCGGCGGCGTGTCGCCACCCCCCGCGATGGCCACGTCACGGCTGCTGCCCGGCGGGTTCGACGACGCGGGCAGGATCGTCCCCGCCAGCGCGAAGGCACCGCCGCCGCCATGGTTGGTCGCGAAATCCGCCACCCCCGCCCCCGGCGACACGGTCAGGAACACCGGCGGCGCCTGGCCCAGCGGCAGGGACCCGTCCGACCCCGCATATTGCGCGCCGACCGCCGCGCTGCGGAACAGCGCCCGGTTCGCCGCCACCGACAGGTCGAACGGCGCCGCCGGCAGCCCGACGAACAGGTCGGCCAGCTGCGCCGCCGCGACCCCCAGCGTGCCGAAGCGCGTGCAGTACTGCGCCCCCGCCGGCAGCGGATAGCTGCCGACGGCCGAGCCGTACATATTGCCGAAGACCAGGATCTCCCCACCCCACGGACAGGCCACGGCATTGCGGTCCGCCCATTGCGCCCCGGCGGGCGGCGTCCCGTACCCCGGCCAGTCGGCGGCCGCGTCATAGGCCGCCCCCGACACCGGCGCGCCCAGCTGCGTCGCCGTCCCGCCGGCATAGGCGAACACCCGCACCGTGTCCCACAGCCCGGCATTGCCCAGATTGTCCCGGCTGTCCGACCGCCCGACCTTCAGGAACGTCACCAGCCACAGGTCCGCCCCCGCGACGGGCGTCAGCGACGGCTGGCCGCCATAGACATCCGTCCCCCCCGGCCGCCCCGTGGAGATGTAGCTGTATTCGTCGGCAAACGGGACCTGCGCGGCCCCGTCCCCATCCACCCAGTTCGCATTGTCGATGCTGTACATCGGCAAGGTGCCGGCAAAGGACGTCGCGGCATTCCCCGCGAAATGCGCGCCCGCCAATGCGTCGTAGCTGACGGCCCCCATCGCGATCTTCACCATCGCGCCGCCGGGGCAGGCCGGCCCGATGACATTCAGCAGCTCGGTATTGGCATTGACGCCCGCGCTGGCGTTCGCCGCCATGTCGCCCCGGCTGAAATACAGGTAATGGTTCGTCCCGCCCTGGCCGTCCGGCAGGAAGAAGCCGACATTGCCGTTATAGCCATACTGGACCAGCAGATTGTTGCCCAGCGACGCCGGATAGCCATATTCGATGACCGGCACCTGGCACGCCGCCCAGCCCGCCAGATTGCCCAGCCCCGGATACAGCCCGCCGAACCCGCCCGATCGCGCCGCGCCCCCGATGATCTGCGCGATGCTGGGATAGACCAGGACGACTTTCGGCGGCCCCGGATAGGCGTTCTGGTAGGACAGGATCGGATCGTCGATCGTCTGGTTCCCCGCCAGGAAGCAGACATTGTCGCCATAGATCGGCCCCGGGCCGCCCACGTCGTTATAGACGAACCCCTGGAACTCCGGCGCGCCGCCCGCGCCGTCGACGGCATAGAGGGCGATCCCGCACCAGTACGCGCCGGCATTCATCCCCACGGCCAGGTACCGGCCCTGCAGCAGCACCGTGCAGCCTTCACGCTGAACGACGACATGGTCACCTGCGGCGCCACGCCCAGGACATCCGCCTGCACCGTGCCCGGCGCCAGCGTCCAGGCGACCGCCCCCGCCGGCGACACGGCGTTGATCGTGCCGCCGGACTGCGAAATCATGTTGCCGCACCGGTCCGGTTGCAGCGACACATTGCTCCACCCGGCGCCGGTCCCCGCCGTATGCCCGCCGAACGCCGGATCCGACACCACGCCCGCCGCCCCGGCCGTCCCGGTGGACGGCCCGATCCACCACGGCCGCGCCGCCGGATTGCCCACCGGCGCGCACGACGCCCAGTTCACCGACGCCGGCACCAGCGCCACCCCGTCCACATACAGCTGCAGCATCCGCGTCGCGGGCGACAGCGACATCTGCACGTTCGTCCACCCGTCCCACCCGGCACAGGCATAGGACGCCGCCACCACCGGGTTGCCCACGACATCCGCCGCCGTCACCACGATCCGCGCCGAGGCCGCCGGGTCGTTCACCAGCAGGATCGAAAATCCCGGCCCCCCGTCGCCCGGCCCCCCGTCGCTCGGCTCCCCGTCGCCCGGCCCCGCATTGCCGATCAGCACCCCGCCCACCGGCCCGCCCCCCGGCAGGCAGGTCCACAGATTCACCAGCAGGTTCGCGATCGAGGCCGGGGTCCCCGCAGGCGCGCCCGCCCGCGCCAGGGCGCCCGGCGTCACCATCAGCGCGCCGGCCGGCTGGTACGGCACCTGCATCGTGCGCGGCCCCGCCGGCAGCCCCACCCCGGTTTCCACGTCCAGCTCGAACCGCCGCATGAACACCCGCCGGCGCGCGTCATGGACCGGCGGCGCGGCCAGCAGCCCGCGCATCGTCGCCCCCAGCTCGGTATAGACCGCGCCGTTCAGCTGCCCGACGGTCCCGGTCAGGCAGTCGCCGACCAGGATGCGATCGTACGCCATGACGGCATTGTTGCCGCGCCAGCGCCCGATCGAACTGTCCGCACCACATCCCGTCCAGGATTCCCGCTCGTGCCACAGGCCGGTGGCGACGTCATAGACCCAGCTCGCCGGCGCGCCGGGAAACAGCAGGGTGACGAATTTATGCCCCCCGAACGTGTAGCTGAAGCACCGCGCATCGCGCATGCGCGGATAGGCCTGCCATGCCCCCTCGGTCGCATGGGTGGAAATCCGCATGGGCTGGAATCCGTTCAGCCGATAGAACATCCCGTCGTCGCCCAGGAAGAAGACGGTATTGTCCTCCTGGCAATGGGCATGCGGCCCGGCGATGCCGCGCTGGATGAACGCCCCGTCGAAGCGCTGGAACGGGAAAGCCGGCGGCGCATTGCCCGCGTCGTACCACACCTCGGTCCGCGCCGCCCCGAACAGCAGAAGCTGCTCATGCGTGTTCACGATCGCCAGCAGCGGGTCGGCCGTCGCCTCCTTGGACGCGAACATCGTCCCGTCGAACGGCACCACCCCCGCCTGCGGCGACAGGAAGAATTCCTGCGTCCCCGACCGGTTGAACACGAAATAGGTATCGAAATACACGACATTGTCGGCCGGATAAAAATTCGGATCGACGATCTGCCGCACGCCGCCGGCCGCCGAATAGAACCAGCCGGATTCCCCATCGACCCAGACCAGCTCGACGCCGTTGGTATCCATCGACACCGGCCCGGTCACGAAGCACGTCCCCAGCTCGACCGACGACCCGTCCGCATCGACCTGGTACAGCGCCTGGCCCGACACCACGTACAGCACCCCGCCCATCATGCACATGCCCTGGACCGGCCCCGCCCCGCATTGCGCGAACGCCACCATCCCCGGACAGCCCCAGGCCGCAACCGGGGATTTCGCATCCGTGGGCGCGCATTCGGCATAGAAATTGACGCAGCGCTGCGCATCCAGCGCCACGGACCGCGCCTGGTACGATTGCGCCGCGAAGGGCACCGCCTGCACCGCCATGGCCCGCTACCCCGACCGCCCGGCCGGGCCCGCGCCCGCGCCGAACAGCACCGACTGCGGCTCGCGGTCCCAGGCCTGCGCCAGCGCCAGCTTTTCCGCCGCCAGCGCCGCGATCATCGCAAAGCGCGGCGCCGGGCAGTCGTATTCCGGCGCCAGTTCCCGCGCCAGGTTGTAGCGCAGCACCGAAATCCACTCCTGCGGCAGGTCGGCGGTATCCGCCTGGCTGGTGAAATCCTGCAACGGACGCTGCGCGGTAAAGGCCAGCGCGCTCCGACTGTCCGACGGCGCCGGCCACACATGCACCACCCCCGCCCCCAGCTGCGGGTCGTAGAAGAACTGCGTCACCGTCCCCGGCGTCGTCTTGTTCGGCACGCTGGCGTAATCCAGCCGCGACATCGGCACGACCGGGATCTCGATCGCCTGCCCGCCGGGCGGCGCGAACTGGTACCGCCGCGCGCCGGGTACCCGCAGCGGCCGCACCAGCGGCGCGGCATACCCCACGCACATCGCCCCCGCGCCCGCCTGCGACGGCAGCGGCGCGGCCAGCGACAGGATTTCGCCCACGACCGCCACCACGGACGTCCAGAAAATCGTGCCCGCGTCCAGCCAGATGCCGATCCGGTCGCCCGCCCCCATCCCGTCCGCCGACGCCGGCACGATCTGCGCCGCGCCGGCCGCCGCCGTCACCGCCAGCGCGCCCCGCACCCAGCCGTCGCCGGTCGTCGCCGCATCGGGCGACCCCGGCCCCAGCCGATAGCGCACCTGCCCCGGCTGCAGGAACAGCATGCAATCCTCCTCCGCCCACACATGGATGCCCGAGGCCTGCCACGTCTTGACCATGCCGTTCAGCGCCTCCAGCGCCTCCTGGTACTCGCCCGCCCCCGGCGTCTCGCCCTGCGCGATGGCCGACAGCAGCCGCAGCGCGCCGTTGATGATGCTGGCGGTGCCGGGATTCCAGCTCGCCGTGCCGCTGGTCGTCATGCCGCCGATCCCCCCGATCCGGGCCCGTTCGATCCGGACGAGTTCGATCCGGGCCAGTTCAGCGCCGGCCCCGGCGCGCTGACATCCAGCACCATGTTCCGCGCGTCCTCGCCCGCCATCCCCGCCGGCGCCGGCAGCGGCGCGGCCAGCGCGATCGTCGTGCCGGCGCGCGATACCACCTGCGTCGTGAAATTCACGCCGCTGTCCAGCATGATCTGCACCCGGTCCCCCACCGCGATCCCGTCGGCGCAGGCAACGACGATCGCCGCCGCCCCCGCCGGCGCCGGCACGGCCACCCACGTGCCCACCATCATGAAACGGACGGCCTGGCGCGGCCGGGCGACATCGACCGTCTGGTCGTCGACCACCCCGCGCACGAAATCCTGCGGCTGCTGCGCTTCCCACCGCCGGCGGTCCACCAGCGCCTGCCCGGTCTGCCCGCCGGGAATGCGCCGCGCCCCCGACCGCCGGATCTTGAACCCCGACAGATCGTCCAGCACGTAATGATCGCCCGGACTGTAGAACCAGCGTTCCGTCACCCGCGTCCCCTCCTGCCCATCAGCCCCCGCCCGGCGCGCACCGTCACGCCCTCACACCGTCACGCCTGCGGCACGCCCTTGACCATCTCCAGCTCCAGGGTGAACGCGCTGCCCGCCGCCGCCCCGATGGTGGTCAGCAGGATCGATCCCGTGGCCCCCGGCGCCTTCGGGTTCGGGATGCCCTGCAACCGCCGGAAATCCAGATGGCCGAACCCCGACAGCGTCGCCAGGTCCACCGGATCCGTCGCCTCCCATTGCAGGCGCACGACCATCCCATGCACGTCATAGGCGATGCGCCGCACCTTCAGATGCACCCCCGGCGCCTGCCCCCCGACCGAAAAGGCGATGGACTGCGCATCCACGATCTTCACCGCCGCCAGCCCGCTCCCGTCGCTGACATCCGTCAGCTTGACGATCAGGTTGCGCGGCCCGTTCGCCATCACCTGCGACGTCACGCTCTCCGCCATCATGTTCCCCCTTCACCGCCCGGCCCGCGTCTTCGACGACCGAAGCGCGCACCCAGGCCCGCACGGAAAACGCGCGCCGGCTCCCCGCCGGCGCGCCCTCCGGAACGGCCCTCAGGCCCGCCGGCCGCCCTTGCGCCCGGCACGCGCCGCCGCCGTCACCTTGGCCGGCGCGTGATAATGGTGATGGTGATGGATCTGCACCCCACCCGCGCGCCCGCCCGTCGCCGCATCCGCAACCGGGGCGGCACGCCGCGCCGCCATCGCGCCGGCCCCCTTGGCGCCGGTCCGGTTCTTCTTCACGCTCATCGTCTGCTCCATCGTTTTTTTCAAATCCTCAGGGCTCCGCCCTGAAACCCGCCAAAGGCGGTCGCCTTTGGAAACCGGTCACGATCGGGGGGCCCGACCTCACACGCCCGGCGTGCCGTACAGCCCGCGCCAGTCCGCCCAGTAGCCCGAATACCGCTCGTAGCAGGCGGCCTTGGCGTTCCGCGTGTCGAAATCGTTGTCCTGGTCGAACGAGATCGGATCGCGCTCGAAATAGGTCAGCGAATTGGGCACGTTGGTCCGGATGAACCACGCCGTCTGGCTGGTGAAGTAATGGTTCAGCTTGATGCCTTCAGGGAACGCGTTCGTCGCGCGCAGCACGTTGACGGCATTGTTCGCCGTGTCGTTCTGCAGCACCGAATTGCAGATCCGGTTGGCCTCGAACCACAGCGCCGACGGCACGTTCAGCGTGCGCGGCAGGGCCGAGATCCGCATCCCCCGGTTGTTCTGGCACTGCATGATCTGCACCGTCAGGTCCTCGACCGCCGCCTCCGACAGATCGGCCGCCGTGGCCAGCAGGTTCGACTGCATGCCCGACAGCGTCGGATGCTGGCCGGACACCAGCGACACCCCGTCCCCCCCCGGCGCCGAGGCCGAGAACGCCATGTTATAGATCCCGGCCAGCACGTTTTCCTTGGTCTGGCGCATGGAAAACGCCAGCTGCGCCGCCCGCCGCTTGGACACGACCTCGTACAGATTGTCGCGCAGCTCCTCGTACGTGACGACATAGCCCAGGGCATACGCCACATGCGTGAAGCGGCTGACCGACCCCTGCGCCTCGACATCGTAATAGATCTGCTGGCCCTGCGGCTTGACCGGCGCCAGGCCGAAGCCGGTAATCTCGACCTCCTCCTCATACGCCTTGTCCGAAGTCTGCCTGTCGAACAGATCCAGATATTCGACGCGATGCTCGTCGTAGCTGCGTCCCCACCACGCCTTGATCCCGGGCCACAGCGCCTTGGGATGCGCGCCAGTCGTAATAACGGCCATTGAAATCGCTCCTCAGCCCGCGCGACGAAATCGCGCGTCCTGCTCGATGTTTTTCACGATCGCGATGCCTCCTGAACCACGCCGGAGGCCCGCCGCCTCAGATCCCGGTCGGGCTGGTGACGGCATGCAGGTTGATCCGCACCAGCCATTTCGCGTTCGCGCCGATCGCATTGTCGATCGACTGGTACGCCCGCAGGATCCGCACCTGCAGCGTCGCCGCGGTGCCCAGGCTGGCCGACTGCAGCTGCCAGCCGGAAAACCCGCTGACCGTCGACCCCGCCCCGGCCACCAGGTCGGCGTTCTTCGACACCGCACCGGCCGCCAGCGCCCCGCCGACCGAATCTTCCTGCACTGCGAACACAAGGTTCGGATCGTCGGCGACATAGACATACGCCGCCTGCCCCGCCGGCAGGTACGGCGCCTGGTTCTGCACCACCGGCAGAACCAGCTCGCCGGCGTTGTTGGCCACGCCCTGCATCGCCCCGGTGATGACGCCCGATCCCCCGGCGGTGGCGATGCCCACTCCCGGCACGCCGTTCGCATCGGCGACACCATCCAGCGCCACCAGCGGATCGCCGATGAACAGCGGCGTGGGATTGCTCGCGGGCACATAATAGACCTGCACGCCGCCATTGTACGGCGCACCGGACATGTAGGATAACGGCCGAAGGCCGCTCGCAATATTCGAATTCATCTGGCAGGACCCCTGCACGAGTGATGGAACGGCGCATGCGCCGCAAGGTCGATGCCTGTGCCTCAGGGCTCCGATGCGAAGGCCAGGGCGTTGCCCTTGACCCATCCCCTTGGAAACCCGGGACGTCACGAAACGAACGGGATGCAAGGGCCGAGGCCCCTGCCGGGTTCGGGCAGCGCCCGATTTTCCTTGTCCCATATAACTTGGTACCTACGGGGCTCCCCCCGAAACCCGCCAAAGGCAATCGCCTATGGATCGGGGTCCAGGGCCTCAGGCCCTGGCGGGTTCGGGCAAAGCCCGAATCCTGTTCATTGCCTGTACCGTACCTGCCCCCCCGATCCCGCCCGCCTCAGCGGCGTTCCTCGCGGATGGTGATCCCGACATCGCGCGGCACGTACTGGGCAGTGCGGTCGGCGCCGGTCGGCCCGCCGGGGACGCGGCCCTGCCTGATCTGGGCCAGCAGTTCCTGCTGCTGGGCCTCCTGCGCGGCCATGTCTTCCCGATACCATTCCATCGGTATTTCCATCAGGTACGCCGTCAGCGCCCCGCCGCCGCGTGCGACGCCGACGGTCATGCTGACGGGCCTGCCGCTGTCGTCGTCGACCTGGGTATAGCCCGCCTCCTGCGCGCGGGCGATGCGGCCGGGCTCGTCGTTGAACCAGTGCCGGTGGTATCCCTCCCTGTCGGGATAGGCCAGTTTCTGCTCGCGCGTGCCGAACGGCTTGCGCACGGCCGCCCCGCGCCGCCCCGCCGGCCCGGCACCGGGTCCCGCGTCCGGCATTCCGGCCGACGCCCCCGCCGCACGCGGCCGCGCGCCCTCGGCCGGCCCGCGCCGGCGCTGCTCGTCGCTCATCCTTCGTTCTCCCAGTAATAGGCCGCCCATTCCTCGCGGGTCAGCGGCTGCCCCTTGCCCGACAGGGCGCGGGCATAGCGGTCGAATTCCCGGCGCACCTCGGCCGGCAGCGCGTCGAACCCGCGCGGGTTGGCCGGCCGCACGGCCTCGGTGCGCGACGGGCTGACGGCGGCGGGTGCGGCGCGACGCGCGTTCTCGAACAGGGCGGGATGCAGCTGCCGCACCTTGCGCCGGGTGATCTCCAGCCGTTCCGACAGCGGCAGGCGCGGATGCTGCCGGTCCACCGCCGCGTGGATCGCGATCGCGTCCTGCCGCGCCTCCTCATGCGTGCCGAACCACGGATTCGCCTGCATGAAGGCCGAGATTTCCGGCGGCACCGCCCCCGCACCCGTCCCGGCGCCGCTTCCACCGCCCGCGCGCGCCGGGGATGGGGATGGGGCCGGCTCCGGCGCGGCCGCCGGCCGGGCGGGCGGCGCGCTCTCGCGCAGGTCCTGCAATTCCTGCTCCGCGACGGCGAAGGCCCGGGTGTCGCCGTCGGCCACCGCCCGCTGCCGGCGGGATTCGATCTCCTTCATCGCCCGGCCCAGGGCACGCTCGTCGGCCCGGCGCGCGCGCTCGGTCAAATCGACCAGCGCCTGCCGCGTCTCGCGCAGTTCCGCCTGCACCGCGCCATAGCGGCTGTCCAGCGTGCGGTAATTCTGTTGCAGCACCGGCAACAGCGTCATGCCCCGCTCCAGGAACTGCTCGGCGGGCCGCCAGTTGGCCGGATCGCCGCGAAACGCCTCGCGCGGCACCCAGCCCATGCGCCGCGCCTGCGCCTCGACATCCAGCGCCAGCGGCGCCGGGGGCACAGGACCGGGCGCGGCAGCCTCGGACGCGGCCTCCCCCGCCGCCCCGGCCCCGCCCTCCATCGCCGCGCCGCCCGCCACGGGCAGCTCGTCCACCGGCGCGGGCCGCGCATCGCCATGCATATCCGACATCAGACCGTTCCTTCCATCATCCCGTCATTTCCCGAATCTGCACCGGCACCGGCACCGGCATCAGCATCGACATCGGCACCGACGCCGATCGCCGCGATGCAGCGCTGCGACATCAGCCGGTACATCCGCCCGTCCTCGCCCTTCAGCAGCTGCCCGGCATAGCGCTCGAAATAGACCCGGTCGCCCGGACGCGGGATGCGCCCCTCCCACTGCCGCGTCCCGTCGTCGTTCCAGCGGAACGCCGCCGGTCCCACGGCGATGACGGTGCCGTGCTCGGCGGCCAGGGTCTGCCGCTCGACATACTCGGCCGGCAGCTGCACCGCCCCGCTGGTGATGTCGGCATGAATGTCCGCCAGCACCAGGATCTTGTCGTCCAGCGGCACGTACCCCGCCCGGTTCACCCCGTCCCAGTCCGAAACGACATATTCCTGCCGGTCGAGTTTCAGAATCCGTCCCTCACGCATCACACATCGTCCCCGCCGTAGAATGTCCGCAGCACGTCCCGGTCCAGCCCGGCGATCTCGCCGGCCAGCAGGCTCCGCCCCCGCGTCTCGTGTTCCTGCGCCAGCACCAGCGTGCCGGCGCGCCAGTGCCCCAGCATCCCCTGCTCCAGGCTATCGCGGTAATCCCCAAGGAACAGCAGCACCGCCCGCGTCACCGGATGGTGCCGCCATGCCTGGAAATCCCCCTCGGTCAGGTCCGCCAGCGCCGCCCGGCGCCGGTCGCGAACCTCCTGCCGGTCCGTCCCTTCCGGTGTCGGCCGATCCGTCATCTCCGAACTCCTCACGCCATGCCTCCAGGTCCGCCAACGCCCCGTCCACCGCCCCCCGGTCGTCCCCGCCCCCCGCATCGGCGCCCGCGCCGGCATCCGCATCGGCCTCCGCCTTGCGCGCCTGCGCCAGCCGCAGGATCGCCCCCGCCAGCGCCTCGATCTCCTGCACCCGCTGGCGGCCCGCGCTCGCCGCCCCCTCGCGCGCCTCGCGCCGGACGCGCAGCGCCAGGTCCTGCGCCCGGCTCACGGCGTCCAGGTCCGGCGCCGGCCGGTCGCGCAGCACGCGCCCCACCTCGCCGATCGCGGCAGCGTCGAAGGCACGGCGGCGGATCTCATGCCCGTCGCACCAGGGGTCGTCCTTGAACGCCAGCAGGAAGTTGGCCCGCGCCAGCTTCTGCATGTCGGTGACGATCTCCGGGTCCGATACCGGCTCCACCCCGCTGCCCTGCTCGTAGTCGGCGCGGGTGACGCGGAAATAATCCGCCCCGACCCGAAACCCCACCTCGTCGGGCAGGTAGATCCGGTTCAGCCGGTACAGCTTCCGGAACTCGGCCCCCAGGCTGCGATGCACGCGCTTGAAGATGGCGCTGAACACCTTCAGCCCCTGCTGGATCACCGCCAGCCCCAGCACCCCCGGCGTGTTGCCGCCCGGCATCGCGCCCGACAGGATGTCCTTCACCGACGCGATCTCCCGCCCCGCATCGACCAGGAAGGTCAGAAGCTGGAACAGCACCGGGTTCGGCCCCGGAAAGGCCAGCGGCACCAGGTTCTCGCGCAGCGCCGCCCCCGGCGCGTTCACCACCTTGTATTCGCCCACCTGGAACCGCACCGACCCCGCATTCAGCGACAGGCCCGACCCGATGAACCCGCCTCCCGCGTTCGCCAGGTGGGCGGCGTCGAACATCTGGTTCAGGCTGGTGTTCACCGCCTCGTTCAGCGGATGCAGCAGGGTGCCGAACCCGATGTCGTAGATCGCCGAGTCCGGCGACGGGATGAACGGAAACTTGGTGTAGTACGGCACCGGGTCGATCCGGCGGATGCGATGGTCGGCCGCGCCGAACATCACCCCCTCCATGTCGTACCCCGCCACGATGCGCGCCAGCCGCCCGGAATCGCGCGCGATCGTCACGATATAGGGCTCGGCATAACCGTCCTCGTCCAGGTCGATGCGCCGATGCTGCTCCAGGAACGTCACCGGCGCGTCGTCGTCGGGCGACGCATCGTGGTTGCACCCGTACTCGTCGTCCAGGAACAGGCCCGCGCGGATGCGCTCCTGCACCTCCCACGGGTACAGGTCGATCTCCTCGGTGATGCGCGGCGCGGTGGCGAACGATTTGGCGTTGTAGTCGATGCACAGCCGCAGCGGATCGACCGTCTCGCTGACATTGCGCTGCAACGCCGGGTCGAAATAGGTCTTGCGGAACATCACGCCGACGATGGACAGTTTCAGCAGCAGCTTGTCGGTCTGCTCCTCCCACTCCTCCATCTCGTCCAGCACCTGCCAGCTCATGTGCCGGCCGATCGCATCCGCCCGCGTCCGCAGCGCCCCCGGCGGCACCAGCCAGACCGGCGCGCCGTCCGGCCCCGCCAGCGGCCGGCCGGGGCACAGCGGGTCCATCGCCGGCACCCCGTCGTCGCGGCCCAGCACCGTGCCCCGCACCACGTCGCGGTCGCGCACGATCGCCGGATAGGCCCGCGCCGCGAACTGCACCGCCGCGATCGTCAGCAGCGGGAAGATGACGTTCGACGCCCCCGGCCAGGGATAGGTCTTGGGCTCGGCCACCTGCTGCGCCAGGTCCAGCCAGCGGCGGTATTTTTCCTTCCACGGGCCACGGCTGGCGTCGTCCATGTCGTATTCCCGCCGCACCCGCTGCGCGATGGCGGCACGCGTCTCCCCGTCCAGCTCCACGGCGATGTTCGGGCTCTCGATCCAGCGCCGCAGACGCCGGGCCTGTTCCATGTCCGGCCCCCCGGCCGCATCCCCGGCCAGGACGTCATCCACCTCCCCCGCGCTCATGCCCGCCCCCCGGCCGCGAACTCGCCGCAGACATGCTCGGGCACCACCGGCGGAAAGGTCGCGAAGGGCTGCGGCGCCAGCTGCCCCACGCGCGGCGCGGGCTGCGGCACCATCACCACCGTCACCTGCGGCGGATAGCGCCGGCAGACGACATCCGGCCCCTCCAGCCCGTGAAACCGGCACTGCCGGCAACTGCGCGCCGCCCCGGGCCGGGCGCCCGCCGGTATGATCAGTCCCGCCATCAATACCCCGTCACGCTCGATCGCGTCCGGTCGTCCGCCGGATGCGCGTTGAAATCCTTGTCCCCGTCCCCCGCGCCGGCCTCGGCAAAGCGCAGCGACGGGCCGAACAGCCGGGTCGCCACGTATTGCAGCGCGTCGGTGACGTGCGACCACCGGTTCTTCTCCGGCCGGTCGGCATGGCGCTCGCCGCCCACCTGCATGCGGCGGTAGCGGTAGCCGCCCATCAGCGCCCGCCGCAGCATCCTGCAGCGCGGATGCAGCAGAAATCCCGGCTGCGCCCCGTCCACCAGCGTCCGCAACGGCCTGCGCACGCTCTCCAGCCGGATCGCCAGCCCCTGCTGCCCCGGCTCGATCGCGATGCCCTTGGCATGCAGGATCTCGAAACACGTCCGCTCGTCGGTCTGCGCCCGTTGCGTGCCCGCCGGGTCGCCCACGTCGATGAAGACGCTGCGCGGGTAATGCCGCGCCGAATGCTGCATCACCTCGTCCGAAAACCGGTCGATGCCCATCGACGACGACACCAGCTCGTCCACCACGATCCACTGCCCCGACGGCAGCACCTGGCTCCACACGCACGCCGGCGTCAGCCCGAAATCCCACCCGCGATAGATCGGCAGGTCCGGCACCGTCCGGCATTCGGCGCAATGGAACCCGTCGGCATATTCCGCGAAGACCGGCCTGCCATCCATGACGAAGCCATAGTCCCCGTCGATATAGACCTTGACCCACTCGTCGCTTTTCCCGACCGCCAGCCTCTGGTAATAGGCCGGCGGCAGGTTCTCCAGGTTCTCGGCCCCGGCACTCAGCCCGCCCGGCTGGCGGAACAGCCGCGCAAAGCCGTCCGCCGTCATCCCCGGCAGGCCCGCGGCCAGCGCCGCGATGGCCGCGCTGTGGTCCTGCTCCTCGAAAAACCGGAACCAGTCCGATTCCGCATCCGGCGGGTTGGTGTCCATGATCAGGCCCGACCACGTCGCGCCCCCGTCGCGCCGCGCCGGATAGCGCCCCACGCGCCCCTGCACCGCCTCGACGATCGCCCACGGCACCTCGCGCGCCTCGTTGATCCACGCCCCCGTCAGCTCCAGCGACAGCAGGTTGCCCACCTGGTCGGGCCGGTCCAATGCCCGGAACAGGAATTCGATCTCGACCGGCGCGTCATCCCCCTCGTTCCGCATCCGGTCGATGACGTAGGAATGATCCGTCGGCTTCCACCGCCCGAACCGCGCCGGCGGAAACCACTGGTGCACCGTCCGGATCGTGGTATCCTCAAGCTGGCGGTAGGAATTTCGGATCACCGCCCACCGGCTGCGCCGCACCCCGTCCGGCCCCGGCGCCTGCCGCAGCCCGCGCAGGATGATCTCCCACACGCAACCCGAACTCTTGCCCGACCCGAACGGCCCCATCAGCCCGCGCACGAAGGCGTCCGACGCCATGAACGCCCGCACCGTCGGCACCGCATCCCGGTTGTACGACAGCGCCGTCATCGCCGCGCCTCGTCCTCCGCCACCCGTTCGGGCGCCACACACCCCGGCATCATCCCCGCCTCCGCCAGCGCATTTCCAAACCGCGCCACATCGAACGCCGGATGATCCCCCGAATCCGCCCGGCCGGGCACATACGCCCCGCCGGCCGCCACATCCGCCGCCGCCTGCGCCGGACGGCGGCCGCCGCTCATCGCGTCCGGCCGTCCCGCCGCCCGGCGCGATGCGGCCCATGGTCGGGCGCGGCCGGCGCCGGCATCCGCCCGCCGCCCCGCGACAGGGGCGGCGCGCACCCCCGCGCGCCATCGTCCAGCACCGCGCCGGTGCGCGCGCGGTCCGGGCTCTCCCGCCCGCCATTCACCCGCGCCAGGGGCTGGATGCCGAAATCCGCCGCCTCGTCGGGAACCCGCCCGGTCTCGGCCATCTGCTTGTGCTGGCGAATCGCCATGCTTCCATCCCCATTCTTGAAAACCGCATGCCGGATCTGGCGCGTTCAGCGCACCAATACGGTATAGGTCGCCGGCGGATCGACCGGCCGCCCGTCCTTGCCCAGATGCTGCCGCACGTCCTTCAGCATCCCCAGATGCCGCGCCAGCAGGTCCAGGCTGGTCGTCTTGGGCGACAGCTTCACCGTGAAATTCCCCGCCTTGTCCCACGACCACCCGACGATCGCCCGCCGCACGTCCTCCGGCAGGCCCGCGATATCCGCCGGTCCCTCCATCGGATGCGCCCCGATCACCCCCGCGTCATAGAACGCCAGGCACGACAGTTCCGAAATCACCCGGTCCTGGCTGGCCTCCGTCCGCGCCGCGCGCGCCGCCTGCCCCGCCGCGATCGCCGCCCGCACCTGGGGCAGCGCCATCAGCCTGGTGACCTGCCGCTCCGCGCTGTGCACGCTGTACCCCGTCCGGATCGCCGCCTGCCGGCCATTGAGGTCGACCAGATATTCCGCGACGAACCGCTGCTGGCTCGGCGTCAGGACCCCGTCCACCTTCCCCTGGTCCACCGCCGCACCCCCTCCGAACTCTCCCGTCAAGGACAGAATATCTCCCGAACATATCAATGGATATCCTTATTCCGTCCCGACGGGACGCGAACGGACGTCCCATGGTGGCTATGGTGGGTCCGGAGGGTCCCCCTCCCCCGGTACCGGAAAAACGTCACCGCCACTTCCCACGTACCGGCCCCGCCCGCCCCACCAGACCCACCGAACCCACCGATGGAGCGCCGCGTCACCCGGGTGTCTGCCTCAGGGCGCTGCCCTGAAACCCGCCAAAGGCCACCGGCCTCTGGAAACCATTTTGTTCATACTATCTTTTGCAAAGAGGACCGCGCGGCCTCCAACGATCGGGGTCCAGGGCCTCAGGCCCTGGCAGGTTCGGGCAGCGCCCGATCTTCTCACTCACGCCATCTCCACCGCCCATTTCTTCACCCCTCCATGCGCCACCCCGCATTCCGCGATGCGCCGCCCGTCGATCACCCGCCCCCGGCGCGCCAGGAACCACCGGCCCAGGCGCTTGGAATTGATCTTCCCCGCCGGCGTGCCGGCAATCCGCACCAGCGCGTCGCGCAGTTCGGGAAAGCGCAGTCCTGTCCGGTATCCGGCGGAATCCTGCGTTTCCAGCGCCGACAATTCGTCGATCTCGCGTACCGTGCGGCCGCAGGGCCGGCCCATGCCGGCGGCCTCGGCCAGCAGGCCCAGGATCTCGCGCAGCTCGCTGCGCTCGGGGTCGTCCTCGCGGGCGGCCTGCATGCTCCGGCACGGATCGGCCTGCCCCAGCCAGACCAGCGCGCTGCGCACCGTCCGGCTCCACACCTCGAACGAGGCCAGGGGCGGCAGATCCACCTGCTCCCCGCTCGCCAGCCACGCCCGCACGATGGTCAGGCACGCCGCGACATGGGTGCCGCGATCGGCCATGATGTCCTCCACCGGATTGCGGGCGAAGACGCGCAGCTCCGGCTGCTCCATCCCGGCCTCCAGCGTGGCCACCAGCGTGCGCCGCGTCATGTCGCCGCGCACCCGCAGGGCGTTGCCGGTGGCGAAGATCACCGCCCGGTTCTCGATCTCGGTGCTTTCCGACGTCCCCAGCGCGCGCAGCCGCACGATCGGCCGCTCGGTCGCCTGGCACAGCAGGTCTCCGCCCAGCTCCTCGTTCACATTGTCCAGCGACATGATCGGATAGCCGGCCAGCAGCAGGCCGGTCAGCCGCTTTTCCATCTCCGCCGTGTCCTCGCCCGCGCTGGTCACCGGGCAGACCCGCCCGGTGGCGATCGCGCTGGCGACGTCGACCAGGAAGCTCTTGCCCGATCCCGGCGTATTGGCGCGAAAGGCGAACAGCGGGCTGACCGGCATCATGCCCCGCACCACGGCGGTCAGGATCCCCGCCAGCGCCACCGACCGGTCGGTCTCGGCGGCGAAGGGAAATTCGGCCAGCAGCCCGCGCAGCCCCGCCAGCGCCCGCTCGGCGGCGGCGCGCGTGGGTTCCGGCAGGCGCAGGTCCAGCAACGGATCGTCGATATGATACAGCCGCGTCGCCCGGTCGTACCCCGGCGTCATCAGCACCGACCCGTCCGGCCGCAGGGTCGGCGTGGTGATCACCCCGGCGATGGCGGGAAACGACCATGTGCCCGCCCGGCTCAGGATCACCTGCGCCGCCGCCGGGGGCGGGTCGATCGGCTTCCACGCCTGACTGCGCCGGTCGAATTTCCGCCATTCCACCGCCTGGCACAGCAGGTCGGTCAACGCCGGCACCCCGATCTCCACCAGGCAGGCGGCATGGGTCATCCGCCCGTCGGCGGCCGCCACCTCCCGCCGGCCCGGCCGCGCCAGGATCGTCCCGCGCTGGTAGACCGGGGCGTTCGCCGCCATCAGCGCGCGCTCGCCCTCGGTCGCGACCAGGTCGATCTCCCCGCCCCGCACCGCGATCGGCTCCAGCCCCGCCGTCCGCCGGGCCGCCGCCGGGGCCCGGGCCGCCGCGCGCTTGACCGTGACCCCGCACAGCACCGGCCCCACCCGCGCGCGCAGCCACGCACCCGGGTCGTCCACCCGCAGGTCCGCCGCATCCTCGCCCGGCTCCATGTCGCGGACATCGACGACGCGCACGGTCTCGGCGACGGCGGCCAGGATCGCGGCGATCTCGGCCGCCGCCTTCTCGCCCGGCCCGTCATGATCGGGCCAGACGATGACATGCCGCCCCGCCAGCCCGGTCCAGTCCGCGCGCCCGACATTGCCGGTGCCGGCGGTCCAGGTGACGCAGGCCAGGCGCGGGAACAGGCGCTGCGCCGCGTCGGCCGCCTTCTCGCCCTCGCAGACCAGCACCGTCCGCGCCCCCGCCACCCGTTCCAGCCCGTACAGCGACCGGGGCGCGTCGGCATGGCGCATCTGCCACCCCACCCGCTCCACGCCCCGCTCGACCAGCCGCCCCCAGGTCAGCGGCATGATCCGCTTGCGCTCCTCCGCGCCGGCGTCGCGCCGCACGACATAGCGCAGCACCCGCCCCGCCGCGTCGCGATAGGCATAGGCATGGTCCCACCCCGACAGGTCCGGCGCGGGCGCATCGGCGGGCGGCACGCCGGGCGTCCACTCCGCCCCGGCGCTCCCGGCGGCCACCACCGCCACATTTCCAGCACCCCCCGCATCCCCCGCCGGCCTGCCGCCCCGCGCGGCCGGCCCGGCCGGCCCCGGCGTCACGGCCAGGTACGCCCCCAGGTCCCGGGCCGCCTGCACGCGGTCGTGGCTGGTATGCAGCGCCGCATACAGGCTGATCGGATCGCCGCCGCGCGGCCCGTCGGCGAAATCGGCCCAGCGCCCGGTCCGCAGGTTGATCGACAGCGACCGGCCGGGATCGTTGGCCAGGCTGCCCACCACCCATTCGTCCCCCCGCCGCCGCCCCGCCGGCAGCCAGCGCGCGACCAGCTCCGGCAGGCACGCCAGCGCCGCGTCATTGATCTGCTCGAAGGGAATCATGTCACGGTCCTCCCGGGCCCCGCCCGAACCCGCAAGGGGCCACATCCCCTCCGACCCCGATCTGTTTCAACGACTGGTTTCCAAGGGCGACCGCCTCTGGCGGGGCGCGGGGCGGCGCCCCGCAGACCGACGCACCGCCGCCGCCTCAACACTCGGCGCGGCAGGTCGGGCACAACCGCAGGAACCGCGACCGGACGCTGAACGCCGCCCCGCAATTCAGGCACGACCGATGGACCACCGGCGACAGGTCGCGGCGCGGCCCGGGCTGCGGCGCCCGCCGGCGATAGCTCAGCCGGTCGCGAAGGGTCTGGGCACGCATGCCCAGCGCCTCGGCGATCCGCACCACCTTCAGGCCGCGCGCCAGCATGGCGTCCACCTTGGGATCGATCGTCGGCCAATCGTATTTCGGGCGCGCCATCAGCCGGCGCGCCCGGCGGGGGAAATCGGGTCACAGGTCATGGCGCCGACCGTAATAGGCAATTTCCTGCCGATCAAGAGGAAAAAACCTATTAGAAATTTCCTATCGTTCCGCCGATACTCCGCCCATGACCGCCTTGACCCCTCCCCGCTACGCCCTGCTCAGGCTGATCGCCGGGGCGGCGACCACCCTGAAGGCCGAATCCCTCGCCCTGGGCCGCAACCACGCCTATCTCCAGCAATATCTGCACAAGGGCACCCCCCAGAAACTGCCCGAGGAGGTCCGCGACGCGCTGGCCCGCCGCTTCGGCGTCAGCCCCGACGTCTTCCGCGACGAAGCCGACCCGAACCATCAGCCGCTGGACGACGTCCCCCCGGCCCCGCCGCCCGTCGCGGCCGCCCCGCCCGTCGCCGACGGCCAGTTCCGCATCCCCGAATACAACGTGGCGCCCCAGGCCGGCGCCGGCGCCATCCCCACCAACGTCGCGGTCGAGGACGGCCCCCGGCCGGTCGACCACTGGTCCCTGCCCCGCCGCTTCCTGGGCGCCTTCACCGAAAGCCCGGAATCCCTGGTGGTCCTGCGCGTCGCCGGCGACAGCATGGAACCCGACTACCAGGCCGGCGAGCGCGTTCTGGTCGACACCGCCCACCGCACCCCGTCCCCGCCGGGGGTCTACGTGCTGTGGGACGGATTCGGGCTGGTGCTGAAACGCCTGGAAATCGTCTATGGCTCCGAGGACCCGGTGACGGTCCAGATCATGAGCATCAATCCCGGCTACCCGACCTATACCCGCACCCTGGACGAGGTCCATATCAATGGCCGTGTGGTCGGCAAATGGGTGTGGAAGTGACCCCCGCGCCCGACCACACAGTCGCCACGATCCTGCCTAGACTCGCTGTCGAAGGGAGAACTCCGATGAATCTGATCCGACCCGCCTGCGCCCTGCTGGCCATGCTCACCCTGGCCGGCTGCGTCTACGAACGCCCGCCCTATCGCGGCTGGCATCGCGGCTATTACGGCGGCCACCATGGCTGGTACGACGAACGCGGCGGATGGCGCGGCGACTACTACCACCACCGCTACTAAGCCCTGCCTGCAAATGCGCGCCGGTGGCGATCCGGCGCGCGTTTCCCGCGCTCCGATGCTCTCGGTCCTCACGGCCGCTCCGCTTCGATGCTCGTAAACCCACGCCGAACGCGGCCCAAGGCGCCGCTCTCGCGCACCAGCCCACATTTGCAGACACGCCCTGACCGGCCGCCGCCGGCAACGATCCGACCCGCGTTCGCCGGCTCCGACGCGGCCACCCACAAGGCCGCTCCGCGTCGGCGCCCGAAACCCCACGCCGGGCACGGCCCAGAACCGCCCCGTCGCCACCGCATATCTTCAACCCGCCTCCAGGCCCTCCCGAAACCGGGCTGCCGGCCATCCGACGCGCATTCCCGCGCACCACGACGCGCGGCCCCGCGCCGCCGCATCCCCGCACCCGCACACAGCGCCGGGCGCACGGCCGGCCGCATCGTCAGCCGCTCCCCGACAGCGTTTTCCACCCCGCCGCACCTTGCGCTCCCTCTCCGCCGACCCACCTCCGAGAGAAGCGATGGAGGCACACGCCATGTCCAGCAGCGGTTACCCCGGCACCGACTATCCCGGCATCGACCTGCCCAGCGGCGACCTGTCCGGCGGCGAGGCGGCCCACACCGGGCCGCGCCGCCCGATGCCCACTCCCACCCCCGGCCCGTTCAACCCCGACGACCCGCCGCCCGACGAGGTCCCGGTCGACGACCCGATCGAACCCGACGAGGAAGACGAAGGCCCGGTCATCTGACCCGCCCCGCCACCGCGCCTATCCGCTTCCTATTTTCCTATTGACGCAATAGGCATAAACCTATCATCCTGCCGCCCACCCAAAGAGGAGGGCAGGAGACAGGAATGCCGTACGACCCGTACGACCACGACCCCCACGACATCCGCCACGGCCATGACGACGAGGTCCTCGCGGCCGCCCGTCTCGTGGCCCTGCGCGCCCTGATCGACCAGGCGATGTCCGCCGCGCGGCGCATCCGCGGCGCCGAGGACGTGCGGGACGCCCTGGACGGCGCGCTGGTCAATCTGGACGACCTGCGCGTCCGCGAAGACGCCGCCTGCGACGCCCGCCGCCGCGCCGCCCACCCGCACGACGAACGCACCACCCGCGCCTGCACCCTCGCCGACCTCCGCCGCGACGAACGCGACCTGCCCCCCTGATCCCCGGCCGCCGTCGCGGCCGCGTGTGGGCATGAACGAAAAATCAACACTCCCCCCGCAGACAGGATGCGTCGCTGGAACGGAGCCCGGACACGCATGCTTCACGTCACCGTCGGCCATCCCAGGACGGCCGCCATGCTGGACCTCGAGGAAAGCGCCCGCCGCGCCGGCCTGGATTTCCACGCCCTGCGCCCGGAGGGCGAGCGCGAACGCATCATCTTCATCGACAAGTACCTGACCCTGGCGCGCGCCCTGGGCCAGCCCTCGGTCCGGCCGCATGACATCGTCCTGTTCACCGACGCCTACGACACCCTGGTCGTCGGCGCCGCGGGCGAAATCCGGCGCGCCTTCGCCGCCGGCGGCAGCGACATCGTCTTCAACGGCGAAACCACCTTCTGGCCGCCGGCCGACGGCCCGGACGACCCCGTCCAGGCCTATTTCGACGGCTACAGCCCCCAGCGCTGCCGCTACCTGAACAGCGGGTGCTACATCGGCTATGCCGGCGCGATCCGGACGATGCTGTCCCACTGCATCGCGCTGTCCCGCGACACCGCCGACCATGACGACCAGCGCCTGGCCGCGCGCTTCATGGCCCAGGCCGCGCCACGGCACGGCCTGCGGGTCACCGTCGATGCCGACAGCACGATCTTCGGCACGCTGGGCGGCTCGCTCGACCTGTACGACTACGCCGGCGGCGCGGTGCGCAACCGCGCGACCGGGGGCTGGCCGCCGGTCATCCACGCCAACGGCAACAAGGGGCCGATCGCCGCCCTGTCGGTCCTGAACATGATCCACCGCCTGGTGCCCGAGGGGCTCGACCTGCTGGCGATCCGCGCGCCCGGGGGCTTCCTGCATGACGGGCCGGACGGCGCGGCCCCGACGCTGCGCGCCCAGCCCGGCCCCGGCCTGTGCGTCGCCGTGCGGGCCGGCCCGTCATCGGCCTTCCTGCTGTCGCGCGACGGCACGTCCATCCGCAGCTTCCGCCCCGACCGCACGATCGCCACGGTGTCCTGGGCGCAGGGATGGGAAGTCCTGGCCCTGCGGCCCGACGGCATCCGCACCAGCCACGACACGCCGCTGACCGATTACGGCATGGGCACGGCCGGCGACACCCTGACCGCCTGCCCCCTGCCCCTGGCCGCCCTGGCCCACTGGACGCCCGACCAGGTGCGCGCCACCCTGACCGCCCTCGCCTCCCTCTGAGAGGTCCCCGCCAAGGGCGTTGCCCTTGACCCACCAAAGGGCGGTCGCCCTTTGAAAACCCGTTCGTTGTCAAACGGTTGGGGTGCAGGGCCTCAGGCCCTGCCGGGTCCAGGGCAGGGCCCTGGCCATACCTTGATCTCCAGGCGGCCTGGCATAAGAGCCTGCTCGGAAATGCGCGCCGCCGGCGATCCGACGCGCGTTTCCCGCCCGACCCGGCGGGCGGGCGCCCGCCCTACTGCCGCCGCACCATCCGCATCTCGTCGCGCAGGCGGCGGATCTGCGTGTCGTCCCGCCAGGGCGGGCGATAGGCGCATTCCCCGTGGATGCGGTGAAAGACCGCCGAATTGTCGTCCACCTCCTGCTGCGAGAAGTTGGAGACCGATTCCATGATCTCGATCCCGCCTTCCAGCAGGTAGAAGATCCGCGACGCGCCGTCTTCCTTGGTATGGCCGCCATAACCCATGCGGATCATGCGCGAGGTATGCTCGACATGCTCATGCCCGTACTGGCCGAATCGCGTATCGATATACCCGACATAGGACAGCGCCTCGCGGCTGAACCCGGAACATTGCGCCGTCAGCACGTCATTATGGAACGGGTCGTGCCAGGACCCGTTGCCGAACGACGCGCGCGGAAACCAGGGCGGCGCGAAATTCACATGGCCATAGCGGACGCAGGCCAGCATCCAGTCGATGTTCCAGCCATAGGCCGTCGGCTGGGCGTCATCCTCCAGCAGCAGGATGACGTCGCATTTCTCGATCTCGTGCAGGTGGAACAGCAGGCGGTTCTTGTTCCACGCGATGCCCGCGTTCGGCGCGTTCAGGACATGAATGCCGGGAATGCGCGCCAGCAGCGGCGCGGTATCGTCGGTCGAACCGTCGTTCGACACCAGGATGACGGGGTCGAACTGCGTCATGTCGCGCACCCGCCGCACCGTCTCCATCACCAGCCCGGCGCGGTTGTAGGTCGGAATCCCGATGCCCAGCCGCAGGTCGCGCAACGGCACGCACGCCAGCTCCCCCGCCGCCGTATCCGTCCCATCGGCCGCCTGCACCGGCAGCACCCGCGCCGGGCCGTCCCCCTCGAAGGACAGGACCATGATCCGGAGCATCGCCAGGGACAATTCCCCGGGAAAGGGAAAGGTGACATGAAAACGCACGGCCCCGTACCGCGCCTCCGACAGGGCCGCGACGTCGGCGCTGGGCTGGCGCCATTCGTCGGGCCGCGCGACATGCAGGGTCGCTCCCCCGCACAGGACCGCCAGCCGGTCGCAGCCGATGCAATCGAGAAACCAGCCGGAGATCGAGACCCGGTTGCCCGTGGTCCGGATATGGTCGATGGAATAGCGGTCGTCCGGAACGTTCATACAGGCTGATATCCATCCAGGCAGAGGCAGGTCGCGTCCATAAGGACGGCGCGACCGTCAACAAAGGGTTTAGACACGCGTCGGGCGACGATGCATCAGGACGGAATCAGGTACGGCACGAACAGGATCCGCAGCATCGGCGATTCCATGCGCTTCTGGAACAGATAGAGCGCGAAGATCCGCTCCGAAAAATAGCCCAGCGACCGGGGCGGGCAGGCGCGGTTCCGGGCGATGAACCCGATGACGTCCCACCAGAATCCCATATATTCGTCGAAGCAGGCACGGGTCATGACGAACATGCTGCGATAGCACGTCATGTCGTTGTCGAAATCGATCAGCATCCGGCGCGTCCGGAAATAGGCGGCATTGCGCACCGCCGCCTCCAGCAGCTTGAACGCGCCGTCGTCCATCTGGTCGCGTACCCGCAGCTTCTGCGGACGCAGCGCGATGATGTCGTATCCGCCGACGAAGGCCGCCAGGCCCTGCGCCTGCGCGTCCGTCATCGCCCGCCGGAACGCCAGGTACCGGTCGAAGGCGAACGGCCCGGTCAGGCATTCCGCGCCGGCATGGCGCATGAAATGCAGCCGCGCCATCGGCAGCGCCTCGTCCGCCGCCCCCATCTCGTCATAGGCCATGAAATCCAGGAAGATCAGGCGCCGATAATGCTCGAACCCGACATAATCGACATCCTCCAGCCGGCTCTTCCAGACATGGTAATGGGCCCGCATCTCGGAATGTTCGTTCAGCCCGGCGATATTGACGCCGCCCAGGTCGCCCAGGTACGACCCGTCCGCCGCATCGTGCTCCCCCAGCATCAGGTCCGAGAACATGCCCCGGTTCATATGCTGCCCGTCCACCTTGTGACAGATCCGGAAGATCCTGACCCGCGGCGCCACTGTCGCCTCTGTCGCCTCTGTCGCCACCATCGCCGCCGCCGTCGCCGCGTGCGCCAGGCGTGCCGCCCCGGCCCCGGTCCCGGTCCCGGTCCCGGCATCGGCCGGAACGTCCCGCGCCGGCCCGATCCGCCTACTCCACATGCCGGTCATCCCTCGCGTGCATCGTGCGGACATCCCTCCCATCGCGGTACGCGGCCGCGACGCCGCCCGTCCGCCATTCCTTAATTCCAGCAAGGTCTTAGGATTATCTTAACGGGATCCGTTTCACGATTCCCCTGTCGCAGCAGGACGAATCACGGATTGCACCAGATACACGCCCCCCGCGCGCCGCTCGTCCTCCTGGGCCTGGCGGTCGCCCTCCTGCCCGCCGCCGCACGGGCCGCCTCCGACGCCGCGCGGTGCGCCGGCCGGCCGGTCACCAGTTTCGTCGGCTCGGTCATCGGCGGGTACCAGCTGTCGCAGCCCTGGCGCTTCCCCAACCTGCTGGCCACCGGCAATATCGGCCTCTACCAGGTCGACGGCACGACCCGCCGGCTGCTGGACTGGCCCGACGGCAACCGGGCCTGGATCAGGCCCCCCGGCTATGACGGCCAGGCCGTCATGAAGGCGATGATCGCCCTGTGGCAGGGCCGGGCCGGCGGCGGCATGTTCGAAGGCGGGAATTCCCCGGCCCTGACCCCCAACGTGCCGCCCTCCCATTACCATGTCTCGGACGACAGCCAGTCCGGCGCCCAGTTCCGCTGGTTCGCCGACGGATGGCATCCGCAGGTCGCGATGCTGAATCTCAGCTACGCCGACACCGCCCCGCCCTTTGGCGGCAGCTATCATAACCCGTCGTCGGAATTCACCGACCGCGACGTCGCCGACACCGCCACCGCCCTGCGCGACGCGCGGATGACGACCGGCGCGGCGCTGGTGCTGCCTTACATCTCCAACGGGTCGCGCGGCCATCTCTCCGACAGTTCGGACACCGACCGCCACGGAAATCCGGGCCTGGGCACCCGGGTGCAGAGCGATTACGCCACCGATCCCTACTACGCCAATTCCCGACGCATCGCGCTGCTGGCCGGCGGATTCGGCATCGACACGCCGGCCAACATCTTTTCGACGGACGCCTATTACGGCCCGGGACACAGCGAGATGTTCCGCCGCCTGATCGCCAGCGAAATCCGCTGGGCCAACCGCCATCACCTGACGACCGCCGTGTTCATGACCATCTTCGACACGCAGCACGGCATGCGCGGCAACGGCCCCGACTTCCGGTTCCTGCGCGGCGTGCAGACCGAAGTCCGCTATCTGGAAAACGCCGACGCCCGCCCGACCTACTGGATCGTCGGGCAATATTCCAACGGCCCGGCCACCACCAACATGCCCGAAACCGACACCACGCCCGAAAGCATCACGCAGGTCGCGAACTGGGTGGCCCGCAACGCCCATACCACCCCGCCCCCCGTTCCGGCCGCCACATGCTCCCCCCCGCCCGCCGGCCCGAACGGCTGAACCAGCCCCGACCGCCCGAACACCCGAACTCTCGAACGCCGCACACCCCTCCGAGGCCCGCCCGATGCAAACCGGATATGTCATTGTCGCCCACACGGGGTCGCTGATCGCCGTGGATCCCGAAGGCATGTTCCATATCATCCCCGGCTTCCTGCACCAGGATGGCCGCCCCCTGCTGCGCTGCGACGCGGCGCTGCGCCCCTGCGTCGCGCGGGACGGCGCGCTGGTCCCGATCGACGGCCTGGCCTGCTCCGACCCCCAATGGACCGACGGCGCCGCGCGGATCGGCCTGCGCCGGGGCGACCGCTACGGATCGGTCCATCCCAACGGCACCGAAATCGAATTCGACCGCGACACGCAGCAGGGATGGGAATATTTCCTGCTGCTGCCCGAGGCCGACCTGCCGGCCATCGCCCGCTTCGCCGAACGCGCCTGGCTGGTCCCCGACGCGGGCCAGGTCGTCACGCCGGCCCGCGCGACCGCGCTGTGCGCGATCCACGCCGGAAAATCCGAGTATCGGATCGACGAGAACATCCAGGCCCTCCGCGCCCTTCCCCCCGACGCGACCGACGTCGTCCTGACCCGCAGGACGTACTGCATCGGGCGGTTCGTCGCCTATCGTCCCCTCGTCTATTACGCCTGCTTCGGCGCGGACGCGCAGTTCGCGCTGCTGCGGGCCAGCCTGGACGCGCTGCTCGCCGTCGGGCGGTACGACGGCGACCTGTGCATCATCACCGACCGCGACGACCTGCGCGACTGGATTCCCGAACGCTTCGCCGGAACGCTGCACATCCTGCGCAAGACCCCGACCCGGCACGAGGAATTCTGGCGGTCGCGCTACGAGATCGCGGACCTGGAGGGCATCGGCGCATACGGCCCGATCCTGTATGTCGACACCGACGTCTGCGCGGTCGCGGACATCTCGATCATCCTCCACCGCATAGCCCTCAGCGGAAAGATCTGCGTCGGGACCGAGGAATATCCGGCCAGCATCACCAATCCCCCGTCCCTGCTGACGGTCGCCGATTCGATGGGCGGCACACTGTTCCGCATGGACGGGCACGACCCGGGCTACCGGTTCGGCTTCAATTCCGGCATCATCGGCTTCGCATCGATGCGGATCGCGCGCGACCCGTTCCGCCGGGTGGCCGGGACGATGGACCGCCTGCTGCGGGCGGGAACATGGATCCCGTTCATGGACCAGGCGGTCGCCAACTACCTGTTCCACAAGCTGGGCATCGTCGATACCGAAACCCTGTCCGGCCATGTGCAGGCCGGCACGCCGACCCGCCTGTATTCGCATGTCCGCCCGGCCGACACCCAGGTCCTGGTCCATTTCTGGGCCACCCCGGGCAAGGACCGCGAAACGATCCTGCGCGCCATGACCGCCACCCGCCTGGCCGAACGCGCCGCCCGCGAGGCCGGCCGCATCCGCCAGCACGTGACGCTGCCGCCATCGCCCTAGCCCGATCCGTCATTCCCCCCCGTCATTCCGCCTCCGGGACGGCCATGTCCCCCAGGCCCGTCCGCCCCCGCGCGGCCAGCGTGCGCCATCCGCCATAGACCACGCCCCAGGCCAGCCAGCTTCCGCCGACGATCAGCGCGGTACGGTTCAGATGCGCCCAGACGAAGGCGCAGATCGCAAATCCCGCCAGCGGCGTCAGCACGAAGCCCGGCGACCGCCGCCGCTGCCGGATCGCATAGGCCGCGAACGCCGCCGCGTTCACGCCCATGAAGGCCACGAACGCCCCGAAATTCAGCGCCTGCGCCCCGATCTCGAACGCATCGCCGCCCAGCCGCCCGGCAAAGGCCTCCATCATCTCGGCGCCGGCCACCGTCACGGCGCCCACGGCCAGGATGTTGTTGCGCGGAATCCGATGCACCGGGTCCAGCGTGCCGAAGAACCGGCGCGGCAACGCCCCCGCCCGCCCCATGCTGTACAGCAGCCGCCCGGCGGCCAGCTGCGACCCCAGGCCCGAACCCACCGTCGCCACCAGCAGCGCCACGTTGATCATCTGGAACAGCGCCACCCCGCCCAGCCGGCCCGCCACCATCGCGAAGGCCGATTCCACGTTGCCCGCCGGAAAGGGCGCGCTGCCCCACACCAGCTGCGCCGCATAGACCTCCAGCCCCGACAGCAGTCCGGTCGTCAGGCAGACCAGCATGATCGCCCGCATGACGGCGCGCCGCGGGTCGCGCGCCTCCTCCGACAGGGTCGAAACCGCGTCGAAACCGATATAGGTCAGCACCGCCACCGACGCCCCCGCCAGGACGCGGTCGGGGCGAAAGCTGGCCGGGTCGTGGAACGGCCGCCAGAAGAACGCCGCGTCATGCCCCGCGCCGGCCACCCGGTGCCAGACGAAGGCCAGGAACACCACCACCACCAGCAGCAGCACGCCGCACATCGCCCCGCTCAGCCGCGCCGACGTCTGCACCCCCCGCAGGTTCAGCAGCGTGAACAGGCCGACGAACGCCGGCACCCAGGCGTAATAGGGCACGCCGGGCACGATATTCGTCATCGCCTTGGCGCAGAACGCCGTGCAGACCAGGGGATTGAGCAGATAATCCAGCAGCAGCGCCCAGCCCACCACGAAGCCCAGCGCCGGGTGGATCTCCTGCCGGACATAGACATAGGCCGACCCCGCGCTGGGATACAGCCGCGCCATGCGGCCGTAGCTGACGGCGGTGAACAGCATGGCCGCCATCGCGATCAGGATCGCGGTCACGACATGCCCGTGCGCGGTATTGCTGATGACCCCGTAGATCCCCATGGGCGCGGTCGGCTGCACGATCACCATGCCGATCAGCACCAGTTGCCACAGGCTCAGGCTGCGGTTCAGCATCGCCCCTCCCTCCCCTGCGCCGGACACCGTGCCCGACATGTGACGATCCGGCATGCTGTCTCCCCTCCCCTGCCCGCGATCCGCGCCGCACCCTGCGGCGCGCGACCGGACGATGCCTCAGAACGCGCTGGACATCGAAACGAACGCCGCGAACGGCGCCCCGGTCAGATAGATCGGCGCGCTCCCCGCCACGACGGCACCGTGCATGCCCACCATCGTATGCGCGTTCCCCGTCGTGCTGCCCGCGGCGGCCAGGTAATGGACGTCGCCGATATTGATCAGGTTCAGCTGGATCTGCGGATGCCTCGCCGGCCCGATCGAGCGGAAACGATAGCCCAGCGTCAGGTCCGACGTCGTATAGGACGGAATGCTCTCGTCATTCATGAAGGTCGTGTACTGGCTGTCCACATACCGCAGGTTGAAATTGCCGAAGACCGTGCCGTTGTCGTACTGCAGCCCGATCGCCCCGGTGAATTTCGGACTCCCGACCGAGATCTTGCCCTTGGTCGGCAGGATGTCCGCGCCGGCATCGAAATTGTTGTCCATCGTCGAATGCAGGTACTGCCCAGACAGGTACGGGCTGAAATGATGCCAGTACCCCAGCCCGAATTCCGCCTGCACGCCGCGCGACGTCTCGCCCCCGGCATTGATCGGCTCCGCCACCGGGCTGGTCGACCCGGGGATGTAGCCCGAGGACGAGATATTGTGGTTCGTCAGGTTCAGGTTGAACAGCGAGATCGAGAAATTATAGAATCCCGTGTGCCGGTATCCGATTTCCTCGCCGATCGAATATTCCGGCTTCAACGAACCCGCCTTGGCGATCTGCCCGGAATTGGGGTCGTAGTCCGGCGTATAGGCCTCGACCGACACGGGCGCGCGGAACGCCGTCGTGCCGTTGATGAACACCTGGTCGTGGCGGTCGATCTGGTAGCTGGCATAGAATTGCGGCAACGGCTCGAAATAGCTGCCGGTCGCCTTCCACGGGCTCGCCCCCGGCAGGTTGTTGGTGCCGCTCCGATACATCATCGCCGCCTTGAACCCGCCGCCGATCTGTAATTTGTCATGCAGAAGCTTGATATTGTCCGAAACGTACAATGCGTTGACCTGCTGCCAGAAATTCAGGTTGTCGCCGCTCAGGATCTGCCCGTTCGACAGCCGCACCGGGTTCAGCCCATAGCCCGTCACCGGGTTTCCCGCATAGTTCACCAGGTCGTACTGGTACCGCTCGGTATGCGCGGCATAGGAATACCACCAGCCGAACGTCAGCGTGTTGTTGCCATGGGTCCAGCGCAGGGTCGAATTCAGGCCGCTGTTCTTCTGGTTCCACGGATCGTTCAGCAGCGCGGTCAGATAGCCGTTGGTCGCATAAGGCTGCGTCAGCGCCCCGTACTGCGACCCGGGGGTGCCATACGTCGCCGCCCCGAAATAGCCGCCCGACACCGGAATGTTCTCGCCGCCCACCTGCGGGCCGTACTCGTGCACGTAATAGGGCGTCAGGTTCAGCTGCAGTTCCTTCGTCAGCGTAAACTGCATCGGCGCCACGATATTGACGACATTCGAATTGACTTGCGAAAACTTGTAGTAATTCACATCCCCCGGCGTATAGGTCGCATCCAGATTGTAATGATCGCCCATCTGACGCCACTGCTGCAGGGTCGGGTTCAACATCGCATTGATGCTCTGCCGGTTGAACCCCAGGATAAAGCGAATGCTGTTGCCCTGCCCCCATTCCTTCACGAACTTCGAATCCACATGATACCGGAACTGATCCCCCGGCCCCCGCCAGTTATTGGCCGAAGTATAGGAAAAGGACACAAACCCCCGCACCCCGCTATTGCCAATATCACCAGTCTCGAAACGCGCGAATTCCTTGTTGCCGCTATGGGTCCCCCCCATCACGTCCACATACCCGCCCATCCGGTGCGACGGATTGATCTCGAAGGTCGAAATCTGTCCTCCCACCGCATTCAGCAACGGCCCGTCCAGGTCCGGCGAACCCTGCGACACAGTCACCGAACCGATATTCTCGTTATCCACCAACGTCGGCGAAAACGTGACGTAACTCAGCGGATCCGCCTCCGGCGCGCCTTCGAACAGAAAACCGATCTGCGACTGCGTCAGGCCGCGCATCGTCATGGTGTCGTTGGGAAACATCCCCAGCGGATCAATCTTGGCCGATACCACGCCCGGCAGGCTGGCCACCAGATTGTCGATCGAGGTCGTGGGCGCCTGCTTGGCGATATAATCCCGCGTCATGCCGCTCTGCGAACGCGGGGCGCGTTCCACGGGCATAAGCCCGCCGCCAGGCGTGGTATTGGTCACGCCATTGCCGCCCGACATCCCACCGGTCACCGACACGGTTTCGGTCTGGCCGGAATCCGGCAGGATGGACATGCCCATCAGTGTGCCCGATGCCGCGGTACCCACCGTCCGCCCGCTACCCACTGCTGCCCCCGTGGGCGGTACGGACGGCGTGGACACCGCCGCGGGGGTAGCCGCCGCACGCACGGCCGCGGCCTGCCCGGCCGCACGCCGATGCGACGTCGACTGCGCCAGGGTCGGCCCGGGCAGGGCCAGCCCGACCGAGATCATGATACTGGTCGCCCGAAAATTATTCCTGAGAGTCATATTCATGTCAGATGCCTTCCGAAAACAACTTTCAAGACAACGGACTTCCCGATCATGCGGTTGGAGCGCATTTCACGTGGTTCAGAACGGTTTCCATATCTTCCCGACAGCCGGATTTACCGGATGTCGAAAATCGATGGCGTTTTTCTTCTTCTATTCAGCTCATTTACCCAGGCACGCGACCTGCGGCATCCGTGTGACATAACGGATCGCACGCGTCACGCCTTCCTGCGGTCCGCGCGAAATGCCACGCAATCGACCTCGACCTTGCAATCCAGCATCATGCTGGACCGAACGCAGGCGCGCGCCGGCGCCGCATCGCCGAATATCTCGCGGAACACCCGGTTGAACAGCCAGAAATCACGCGGGTCGTCCAGCCACACCCCCACCCGCACCACATCGTCCCAGCCATAGCCCGCCGTGGTCAGGATGCGGGCGATATTCGCGAAACATTGTTGGGATTCGGCGACGATTCCACCAGGAACGATCCCGCCATCTGCGGCACCCACTTGTCCGGACACGTGCAGCCACCCGTCGGCCTCCACCGCGTCGGAAAAGGGCAGCGACAGGCTGCCAGCCGGCACGGCGTCGGAGCGGTAACGAATCAGATCACTCATAAACGGTTCTCTCCGATACGACAGGGTTCGTGCCCCGTCGGACTGTGGGCGGATGCGCGGGGCGCTCTACCCGAACTCGGTCTGATAGGCGGCGGTGACCACGCCGTCCGCGTCGAGCGCGAACAGGATTCGCCACCGATCCAGGCAGGTGCATGGATGGGCAATGCCGAATTCCACGCAATCCCCCACCTGCAGACCGTCTGCTGCCGACCCGCACAGGAAGGCGTGCTGGTCGTTCAACTTCGTCACCATGGCATACGACGGATCGAAATCCGCCACCGGCCCGCCATCGCGATATGCCGCCAGCGGGCGCGGTAGCCCGGCGTCGTTTGATGCATCGCGCAACCCGAATCCGCAGATCGCCACACCCTCTTCCGGCCGGGACAGGACTTCTGCCCACAGCCGCAATGCCGGGCGCAGCGCGGCGAGATCGGGAAAGATCTGTCCCGGCAGTTGTGCCTTGCGTGCGGCCACCGCGTGCAAGGCCTGCTCGTACGGTCCGTGGTCCTGGAAGAATGCCGCGCCGCTGCGCAGGATCAGCGTTGCGTTGCCGTCTGCTGCGGCTATGGGGGCGAGTTGGGCCAGTACCTGGTCGTAGTAGACTGATCCGCCGGCTGTCAGCGTGAGGGGAATGTCTGGTTCGGCGCGGCGTATGCGGGTGAACATTTTTGCTGTCAGCGACAGAAGTGTCGTGATGCGTGATATTGTATCCGCCGGTCCGTCGCCGCTGATCGTTCCTTCGTAGGTGCCGACGCCGGCGAGGCGTAGCCATTGTCCCTCGGCCAGGATGGCGGCCATCACGGCGTCGCCCTGGGCCAGCGTGCGGGCGCCGGCCCGGGCGGCGCCCATCTCGACCAGTACCGGCAGATGCCGTCGTCCCGCCATGCGCGCCGCGGCGGCCAGGCTGCGAACGATGGCCGGGGAATCAGCGAAGAACAGGATCTGCGCGTCGGGATACGCGCGCAGCACCCGCGCCAGGTGGCGCGCCGCGGACGGGCCGCCGAGTTCGTTGGCGAAGATCAGCCGGTCGATGCCCGCGCGCAGCATGACCAGCGCCTGCCGCAGGTTGGCGACGGTCATGCCCCATGCGCCCCCGGCCATCAGCATCGCGGCCAGTTCCGGGATCATCGGCGTCTTGGCGTGGGGGGCGATCGCCACGCCGGCCTGGCGCGCGAAGGCCAGCATCGCGGCCGCGTTTCCGGCGAAGGCCGGCAGGTCCAGCGTCAGGACGGGCAGGGTCATGTCGCCGGACGCGGGCCGCCACCCCTGGGCGGGCACGTCCTGCAGCGCGAGGGTGCCGCTGCCCGGCGGGACCCCGCGCACGGTCTCGTCGAGCGTCATGGCTTGGCCTCGCACACGGTCTGGCCGCCGTCGACGACGATGGTCGTGCCGCTGACATAGGCCGCGTCGTCCGATGCCAGGAAGAGGCATGCCCCGGCGATGTCGTCGGGCGTGCCCAGCCGGCCCAGCGGCACCGACCGTTCCATGCCGGCAATGAAGTCCGCCGAGCGCGTGCGCTGCATGGCGTCCGTCAGGATGTTGCCCGGCTCGACCCCGTTGACGGTGATGCCGTAGGGCGCCAGTTCCATGCATGCCCCGCGGATCAGCCCGACGATGCCGGCCTTGCTGGCGCCGTAATGGCCGTGCCCGGCGCTGCTGACCCGCGGCCCCGTCACCGACGACATAAAGATGATGCGCCCGGCCTGCTGGCGCTTCATAATCGGCAGGCACGCCTTCAGCGACAGGAAGCAACCCTTGAGATTGACGGACAGGACCTGGTCCCATTCCTGCTCGGACGTGTCTTCCAGCAATGTCCATGGAAAGATGCCGGCATTCTGGACCAGGATGTCGACACGCCCGAAGCGTTCGACCGTTTCGCGAACCAGCCGTTCGGTCGCCTCGCGGCTGGACACGTCCGTCCGCACGACATGAACGGCCCCGGGCACGCCCAGCCGTGCGGCCAGCGCCTGGGCCGGGGCCTCGTCCCAGTCGCCGATCACCACCGACGCGCCTTCGCGCACGAAGCGCGTCACGATCGCCGCGCCAATTCCCTGCGCACCGCCGATCACGATCGCCGTCTTGCCTGCCAGTCGTCCCATCGCATCCTCACACGCCGCCCGGATACCGCCGCGCCCGTCGCGCGCCGGCTGCCCGGGCGGAGTAACGGCGCGCCACCAGGGCGGCGCGCCGCACTCCAACAAGGGGTTCCGTTGCCCTTGACAATTGTCCTATATACTGGACATATATCCCGTATATCGGACAACCGGATAGTAGGCATACCGTCCAATTCGCTGCAAGAACAAAATCGGGAAGAGAATGATGGGTGGTGGAAATGAAGGTGGGCGCATGCGTGGCGTCGACCGCGTGCTGCAATTGCTGGAGGTGCTGCATACGGCGCGCGAGCCGTTGCGCATCGGGGAGCTGGCGCGGCGGCTGAACGCCCCGCGATCGACCACCTACGACCTGGTCAACACGCTGCTCGCGGCCGGGATCCTGGAAACCTACGAGGAGGAATCACGCGTCTTCTTCGGCCGCACGCTGCATTTCTATGCGTCGGATTACATGAACGGCCATCGCCTCAGCCGCCTTGCCCGCAAGGAGGTGCAGGACCTGTGCGCCGGCACGGGGCAGACCAGCCAGTATTGCGCGCTGACCCGCGACAAGTTCACCGTGCTGCACATGGAAACCGGCAACGCGATGTTCAAGATCAGTTCCGATATCGGCATCGCCCTGCCCCTGCCGTGGACGGCGTCGGGCCGGCTGCTGGTCGACCACATGACCGCCGATGAAATCCTGGCTTTCGTACCCGAGGAGGATTTCATCCTGCCCAATGGCCACCGCATCGACCGCGCGACCTTCTGCGCGGAAGTCGCCGCCGCGCGGCGGGACGATTTTTTCTCGACCAAGGGGCTGGTCGACGATTTCGCCGAATGCCTGGCGGTTCCGGTGCGCGACGCCGCCGGCGTCGCGGTGGGGTGCATGTGCCTGATCACCGTCCGCGACCGCGATCCCGACGAACGCGGCCGCTATCTGGACCAGCTTCATGCCAGCGGCGAACGGCTGAGCCGCGCGCTGTCGATCAAGGCGGGGTGAGCCCCGGGCCCGGCGGGCGGATCAGGCGCCGTAGCGTTCCAGCAGTTCGTCCCAGCCCGCCCTGACATGGGGCGCGTAGGGCGCGTCCCGGACCACGTCGCGGCTTTGCCGGACCAGGTCGCGGATGCGGTCGCGGAACAGGGCGCGGGCATCGGCTTCGGCGGCGCGGATGTCGGGGATGGCGCGCAGGCGCGCCATCTCGGCCTCCAGCGCCGGAAGGAACGGCAGCAGCCGCGTTTCGGGCAACGCCTGGTCGGAATCGAAGAACCGGACGAAGGCGTCCAGGAAGCGCGCGGTGAACTGGCGCGTCGGCCGCGGGTCGCTGTTCCCGCCGCGGGGGCGGCTGCTTTTCCAGACGAATTCCTCGAACGATTTGTAAAAATGATGCGCGATCCAGGCGTTTTCCTCCGACAGCCTGCCGACGGCCACGCTGGGCGATGCCTCGGTATGCAGCAGGGCCCCTGACGCGTCGAGCGTGCGGAACGACCGCTGCGCCGCCCAGTGCGGGTTGTGGGCGTGCGCGAAGGGCGACAGGCGGGTCTGCGTCGCGGATTTCACCAGGGCGTTTTCCGGCGGTTCGCGCCGCTGGAACCGGGCCGTCATCGGGGCGTCGTCGTGATGCAGCAGGCCGCCGGGCGTCATCATCACCCATGAAAACGCCACCGCGTCGGCGCCCCGGGCCTCCTGCAGGTCCAGGAACGGGCCGATATGGGTATAGCGGTCGGGATCGAGCGCCAGCATTTCGTCCAGGTCGATCACCAGCGTCCATCTGTAATCGAGCATCTGCGGCACCGCCGACAGGGCGGCGGCGTAGGCCTTGCGCTGGATCCGCGTGGCGGACTGGGGGTTGGTGTCGATCCAGGTGATCAGGCCGTGGCGCGCCAGGGCCGCCAGCAGCGCGTCGGACCCGTCCACATTGTTGTTCGAGCAGATGAAGATATGGTCGAAGCCGATCATCCGGTGCCAGGCGACCCATTCCAGCAGGTAGATCGCCTCGTCCCGCGCCGTGGCCAGGACGCAGGCGCGCCGGCGCGGCGCGACCAGCCGCCGCGCCTGGCCCAGCAGGGCGAAGCCCAGCGGCGGGGGCCCATGTTCGCCGTAGTCGGCGCGGCCGAGGAAATCGGTGTCGCCATCCAGCCGCCGGTGCGCCAGCGGGCGGCGGTGGGCGCGCCACGACACGAGGTCGGGCAGGACGGCGCGGATCCAGTAATCGTCGGGCACGGCCCGGCGCAGGCGCGCCAGCATCGCGGGTTCGTTCAGGACGATGCCGGCGAAGCGTTCCATTTCGTCGCGCGGCAGCAGGCGCAGGAACGCCACCAGGGCCCTGGCCTGCACGCCGGCCGCCGCCGCGCGGCACCAGCCCCGCAGCGCCATCGCGCCCATCCCGCCGGACACGACCGCGTGGATCGCCGCCGCCAGCGCGGCGTCCGGCCCGGCCGTGCCGGCGGGGGGCGGTTCGATCGCGAACTGTTCCCACCCGCCGAGGCGCGGCCGGTCGCAGCGTGCCGGCGCGTTCTGGTCGGGCGGCAGGGCGCAGACATAATGTTCCCACATCGGATGGCGCAGCCCGACCCGGCCCTGCCCCGCCGGCACCAGGCGGTAGGACAGCAGCGCGCGCGGCAGGGCGTCGTCCGCGTCGCAGGCCAGGGCGGGCGCCGCGCCCGCCGCCATCAGGAACCCCAGGTCCGGCCGTGCCGGATGGCGGACCAGCAGCACCGGCACCATGCCGGGCGCGGTATGAAGCCGCCCGGTCGCGGGATCGGCGGCAAGCAGGCCCCCATGCGCGTCCTTGAGCACATGGACCAGAAGAGTATCGACCATCGGGCATCCCGGGACGTGACAGATGCGGCCCAATGGGGGGGATCTTTATGAAGGTTCGGTTAGAGCCCGCGTGGAAATCGGGCCGGCCGGCGATGCGGGGCGCGTTTCCTGCGCCGCGCGAGGGGCAGTCGCGTTCCGGGCAGGCTGGTGGACGGGGCGGCGATCTGCTACCGGACTGGTTCCATTCGTTGCGGGGTCGCCATGGTTCGCGTTTCGGATCGTGATCGTGAGCGTGATCGTCGGCATGGCGTCGCCCTTGTCGCCCTGTCCGCCGTGCTGTGGAGCACGGCCGGGCTGTTCGTCCGGATGGCGGCCCTCGATTCCTGGACCATCGTGGCGTGGCGTTCGCTGTTCACCGTCCTGACGCTCGGCGCGATCGCGGTGGTCCGGCACCGCGTCACGCCGGCGCGGCGGGTGATCCGCCTGGGCTGGACCGAGCTGACGGCCATCGCGCTGTCGGTCGTTTCGTCGATCAGCTATATCGTCGCGCTGGATATCACGACGGTGGCGAACGTCATGACGGTCTATGCCGCGCTGCCGTTCATCGCGACCGGGATCGCCTTCCTGTGGCTGCACGAGCGTGTCACGAAGCGGTTCCTGGTCGCCGGGGCGGTGGCCCTGGGGGGCATCGTCCTGATGGCCGGGGCGGCGGCGACCGCGCGCGACCTGCTGGGCATCGGGGCGGCGGTCGTCATGACCGCGGGCTTCGCGACGCAGCTGGTCCATGCCAAGCGCCATCCGGCGATGGACACCACCGTCATGAGCGCGCTGGCCGCCGCCGGGTGCCTGCTGGTCGCCGCCCCCCTGGCGCAGCCCACCCTGCCGACGCCGGCGCAGCTTGTGGCCTGCGCGCTGTTCGGGATCGTGACGACCGGGCTGGCCTATGTCCTGGTGCTGGCCGGCGGGCGACTGATCTCGTCCGGCGAGGCCGGGTTCATTTCCATGCTCGACGTGGTGCTGGGGCCGCTGTGGGTCTGGATCTTCTACGCCGAGCGGCCCGGCGGCACGGTCCTGGCCGGGGGTGGCATCGTCCTGGCCTCGGTCGCCTGGTATCTTGCCACCCATCGCGGCCCCGAAATCGACGTCGACGCCGCGCAGATCGTGTGACGGCCGGGGGGATGGGGCGATCGGGTGCCGCGCGTGGCGGCGAGCCGATGGGGCCGCGTTCCGCCGTGATCGATCCGGCTGGCGGGGTCGGCGGATCCGCGCAGGTGGCCGCAGGCGTTCCTCGATCGGAATGCCGTGGATGGGGTGAGCGGCTGATTCGTCGTCAGGGTGAAGGCGGGCGTCGGGTTTGGGCGGGCCGTACAGGATCGGGGGCGGCCCCTTCAGGATGTCGATGCGGTTCGGCAGACGGGGAGCGATCTGCCGGGGCACATGGCAGGCGGCGTTGCATGGGCGCGGATTGTTCGGGAACGCGTCCGCCGGCGGCGCGCCTGGAAGTCCTGGATTTCGGCCGGATCGAGCCGGGTCGTCCAGCCCGGACGCCGCATTCCCGAGGCGCGGGATTGTGGCGCGGCGCCCCGGCGGGGTGGATGACGCCTATCCGATGGATTCCGTGACGTGCCCCCGGCCGGATACCGGCGTGCCAAGGTGCCGCCGGAAGGCGCGGCGGAGCAGCAGCAGGCTGACCGATGCCTGGAGCACGACCGAAGCGTTCGAGAGCCGCCATATGTCGTGGAGCGTCGCCTGTGGCCAGTGCGCGAGCAGGATCACGGGCAGAACGAAGGTGACGAGGCGGCTGGCGGTGCCGGCCAGTGCCGGGCCCGTGTTGCCGAAGCCCTGAAACATGGCCGAGCAGCTGAAGACCAGTCCCATCGCGACGAAATTCCAGGACACGACGCGGAGATAGTCTGATGCGACGGCGGCGACCGTCGGATTGCCGGTGAAGACCCGGACCAGCAGGTCCGGATGCAGCCGGCACAGGAACGTCAGTGCCAGCATGATCCCGCTGCCGGTCAGGGCCGTGGCGCGGAAGGTTGCGCGAACGCGATCGGCGCGGCCCGCGCCGTGGTTCTGCGCGGCGATGGGGGCCGCGGCAAAGGCGACCGCCATCGCGGGCAGGAAGATCGACTGCATGACGCGCGAACCGATGCCGAACCCGGCCTGGGCGTCCGAGCCGTAGCGGCGCAGCGCCCAGTAGACCACGCCCGAGATCACGAACATCAGCAGGAATTCGCCCGAAGCCGGCAGGCCGGTCGCCGCGATCCGCCGCCATGTCGCAAGCCGTGGCGCCGCCGCGCGGAGTTGCAATGTCGTGTCGAGCCTGCCGAACAGCACGACCTGCGCGACCGTGCCGATGGCGGCCGCGCCCGAGCTTGCGAACCCGGCGCCCGCGACGCCGAAGGGATGGCCGGTGCCCCATCCGGCGACCAGGACGGGGGCGAGCGCGGCGTTGAGCAGCACCGTCGCCGACTGGATCGCCATCGGCGCGCCGACGATGCCCGCCGCCCGCAACGCCGCGCCCAGCGCGGCGCCTGGAAACATGAGCGCCAGGGACGGCAGGAGGGCGAAGAGATACGCGCGAGCCGCCATCGCCGTGCGGTCGTCGGCCGACAGCACCGTCATGAGCGATCCGCCGGCCGGATAGCCGGCCAGCAGCGTCGCGGCGCCCGCGACCATCGCCATGCCGATGGCCTGTTCGAACACGGTTTGCGCCCCCGCCGCATCCCTGGCGCCGATCGCGCGGGCGATCAGGGACAGAGCGCCGACCGAGACCGCCTGGCTGAGGGCCATGACGAAGAGCATCACGCTGCCGGCCGCGGCCACGCCCGCGACCGCCGGCCCGCCGAGCCGGGCCACGAAGTAGAGATCGACGAGCAGGTACAGGGTCTGCACGATCAGCCCGAAGCCGATGAAGCCCGCCATTCCGGCGAGCAGGCGCGGGATGGAGCCCTGGGTCAGGTCGCGCATCGGGGCGGCCTTTTGCCGGGCGTGCCGTCCGTGCGCGTGTGGCGGTGATGGCGCATCAAGGTCACCTGAGTTGGGTGGAGGTCGCCCGGGCCGGGCCGTTTCGGCATCAGATGCGGATGGCCTGCAGTTTTCCGGCCCATCGGGTGAGGAGGTCTTTCAGCATGGCGTCCCGGACGTAGCCGGTCTCCTCGCCCTGGAGCCGTTCGACGACCTCGAACGTGAAGGCGGTGCTGCCGTGGGCGGTCCATGCGTCCTGGAGCGAACGGTGGGGGTTGCTGCCCTGGCGGAGGGTGAACCACAGCCGGTTTTGGATCGTCGAGAGGTCGGGCGCGCCGCCCAGCCATATCTGACCGGATGTCGCGCACCGCACGGCGTAGACGCCCGCTGCCGGTTTTCGCTCCTTGTAGGCCGAGACGGCAGCCTTCCGCCTTTCCCGTTCCATGCGTCGTGTGCCCCATCGGTTGGTGGGGCATTGGTATCGGAACGGGGCGCGCGATGCAATATCACCCGGGTATATTGACAATGGTCCGTATAATGCCGGATAAAAATAGGATGTCGGATTATCTCTCCATCCCCTGCACCGCGTTCGCCGGCACCCGGCGGATCGCCAGCGGCGCGCTGGTCGACGTGGCGCTTGCGATCAAGGCGGCGGCGGCGCGCGAGCCGGTTCTGACCTTCGATGATGCGACGGGCGCGGTGATCGATTTCGATCTTCGTGGCACCACGGCCGAGATCGTCACGCGATTGACGCGGCAGGGCGAGCGCGAGGCATCGGCGGCGCGGCCCCGGATTCGTCCGGAGGGCGATGCGCCGGCGCGGCCCCGGGGGCGGCCCAGGCTGGGCGTGGTTGCGCGCGAGGTCACGCTGCTGCCGCGCCATTGGGAGTGGCTGGGGATGCAGGCGGGGGGCGCGTCGCAGGCATTGCGGCGCCTGGTCGATGAGGCGCGTCGTTCCGACAATGGGCAGACGCAGGTCAAAATGGCGCGTGAACGCGCCTATCGTTTCCTGTCGGGGCTGGCGGGCGATCTGCCCGGTTTCGAAGAGGCGGCGCGTGCCCTGTTCGCAGGAGATGGCGATGCCTTTGCCGCCCGTATGGCGGCGTGGCCGCCCGATGTGAGGGACCATGCGTTGCGGCTGGCATGCGCTGATCCGGCGATGGGTAAGGGGTGATGGTTGGGTGTTGGTGCAGGCAGTTGCAGTTTCTGAAAACCCGGTCAAGTCAGTGGCTTGGTAGGGTTCTGTTCGGAAAAACCGAGGCTCTCTCCCGAATAACTGTTTTATTCCAGAGTTATGGGAAGAAGGCTCAAACCGAGGGTATCATACCTCGCAATCTCTTGCGATTATCCGCATTGACGTGCGGCACCTGCAGACAGGCCGCTTTGGGGGAAACCAGAATGTCGGCTCAGTGGTGATAAAGAGAGACAGCGGTCAGATTGTAGGCCTCGATCTTCAGTTAGAGCAGACTTGGAAATATCTGAGGCTGATTAAACGGGGGTTTGTCAGAGCTATGGCTAGGGAGGCTGTTCTATTCCAGGACGCGTTCGAAACGTGATGAGACAGACGACGGCTGACAACAAGACGACCGGTTGAGAGCGGTCGGTATACGCCTTTCTCCGATCCTGCCGCCTCAAGGCAGCAGGGCGGAAAAAAGCCATCACAGGTGCATCGCCTCAACCCAGTCTGCCAGCGATCCGTCAGGCCATTCTTGCTCGCATCCTCCGACCACCATGCCGACAGTGCCCTCACTGCGGCAGGACGTTCAGCCCGCCCTCAGCACAGAAAATGCCAAAGTAGTGCTAATCGGGTCTTTCCGATCTCTGCGTCCTATTGAGGATGGGAACGAAAAAACTACCAACTATATCCTAAGCTGAATTGAGCGTTGCGTCGCTCTCCATAATAGCAATATTCACCATCGGTGCCGTAGGCGAAACAGTTGGCGATATAGTTCTTGTCGAAGAGGTTGCGGACATTCGCCGACATCTTCCACCCATGGAGCGAAGGGGACGCATTTGACAGATCATAGGTCACGGACGCATCGAAGAGGGCGTATTGCGGAAGCCACACGCTGCCATAAGTTGCTTCACCACCATAGGCTTTCGCGGAATAGCGCATGCCGCCGCCGAAGCCGAAACCTTTGAGGCGCCCCGAGGGCATCGTGTAGAAGGCGAACAGGGAGGCATTTCCCTTGCCGGACTGGATAAGCGGCTTTCCGGTTGAATCGTCATGCACTTTCTGGACGCTGACTGCCGCCGTGATCATGAGATTCTTGTAGGGTTCCGCATGGGCTTCGAACTCGAACCCATCCGAATGGACCAGTCCACTCTGGACGCTGTATCCGGTATTGGCGACGGAAACGAGCACATTGCTTTGCTCGATATGGAAGCCCGCTGCGGTGAGGAGAATGGATGTGCCCGGAAGCTGATATTTCAGTCCGCCCTCAAGCTGCTTGCCTATGGAAGGGTTTGCCTGCCGCAGTGTGGACCCGCCATCATTGGAGACCAGGCCCGATTGCGGCTGAAAAGAGGTCGAATAGCTGATGTAGGGAGAAAGTCCGAAATCGAAGTGATAGAGGCCGGAGGCGCGCCATGTGATCTGGCTCGAATTCTGGCGGGTATCCGTGTCGGAGAAGCGTTCGATCTGACGGGAACTATACCAGTCATTGCGGATGCTGCCGGTAAGTATCAAGCGGTGCCAGCGGATTTCGTCCTGGCCGTAGGCGCCGATCTGATGGGAGTGCGTTACATAATTCAGATAAGGCGTCAGGCCGGGGATCTGCATGTGATAGTCGGGGTGCAGGACGTCCAGGTCGGGGGCGTCGCCGTAGGATTCGGTGTCGTTCGCCCGCTGCTGCATGTAGTCGAACCCGAACATCATCATATGGCGCAACGGTCCGGTGCGCACATGGCCCTTGAACTGGCTGTCGAAGGCCAGGTTGTAGGTATGCTCATGGGTTCCATATGCGGAGCGAGAGAGCATCTCGCCGCTGGTGCCGTCGTCGCTGTCATAATAACCGTTATCATAGACGCTACGGTAGGTGGTCATGATGTCGTCGTACCGTCCGCGCGTGCTGAAGCTCCAGTCGTTGTTGAAACGGTGGTTGAAAATGTAGGTGATCGCACCCTGTCGGCGGTTGAATTTTTCGGAAGGTACGTCGCCATCATAGAAATTTCTCGGAAGATAGCCATATGACGCCGGCTTGAGCGAACCGACCAACGGCACGCCGCCATAGGAGCCGCTCTCTGGATCGTACTGGTAGTTGCCCAGCAGGGTCAGGGTGCTGGGTCCATCTCCCCCGAACGTGAAGGACGGGCTTATGCTGAAGCGTCTGCTCCCCGTCTTGCTGAGCTGGGTATGCTGCCCATTCGCCGTTCCATAGATCCGGTAGCGGACGAGGCCGTCATCTGTTGCGAACCCGCCGACATCGGCATCGACGCGATAGAGATCGAACATGCCGCCGGTCGTGGTCACGCCGCCATAGGACCGCTGGTCGGTCGGCAGTTTGCTGGACAACGCGACGAGCCCGCCTGGGCTAGACTGGCCATAAAGCGCGGAGGCCGGACCCTTGAGGATTTCGACGCGATCAAGGCGAAACGTATCGGTCTGGGCGACTGCGAATCCTGTAGGGCTGTCCTGAAATTTCAATCCGTCGAGGAAGGTGGGGACTGTGAAACCGCGCAGGTCGAAGAGGTCGTAGCGTGTTCCTTCGCCGCCGCGTGTATCAGCGGTGATGCCTGCGGCGTAACGCACCGCCTGATTGAGCGTCAGTACGCCGCGCACGTCCATCTCGTCACGGGTGACGACGGTGACCGACTGTGCCGTCTCGACAAGAGGCATATTCGTCTTGGTGGCGGAAGAGGCCACCGTTGACGCCACGTGGCCATGCACCTCGATCTGCTCGGCACGCACGGCGGGTGTTGCTGGCTTGCCGGTGGCCGTTCGGTCTGTGGCAGCCGTTCCAGTATGCCGGAGCTTGTCGGCTTTTTTCTCCTGCCCGGCAGCGAGGGCCGTGTCGCTCAGGATGAGCGAGAAAAGAATCGTGTAGATAATCCTGTTGCGCTGCATGCCCGACTCATCTCGCGACCGCCACTTATTCCCCAAAGGGGCGCCGGTCCGCATTGTTATTAAGAATAAGACTTAGTTGCGTTCCTAGCCACATTCAGAAGTCGCATCAACCGACGAGCTTGCCGTTGGCCCGAACACCAGCAAATTTTGCCTGATCGCCAACGCCCGATCGCTGAGATAGGGCTTCTGGGCACGCTGTCGGCGGGCGGGGCAGTTATTGCCCAATAAGAAGGGGGGCTATGGGCCGGAAAGAGGCGCCGCGTGAGGCGCTCCTGGCTACGGCAGTGGCGCTGGCGATGAACCGAATCGTAGAGTGCTGGGGGCGACCCCGAACGTTCGATGGAACATCGTGCTGAAGCTGCCCGCGTTGTGGTAGCCAAGATCGAACGCGACTTCCGCGATCGACTGGCCCGCCGCGATCCGGGATGCCGCCTCGATGACCCGTACTCGGCGACGCCACGCCGCAAAGCCCATCCCCATTTCCAGTTGAAAGAGGCGGGTAAAGGTGCGCCGCGCCATGCCGGATTCCCGCGCCCAATGATCGATGTCGCGGCAATCTCCCGGCTGGGCGGCAATTGCCTCGCACACGCGGCGTAGACGGGGGTCCGATGGAAAATGCAGGCGATCCGCGATCCGCGGCGCGCGCCGGATTTCATCGACCAGAAGCCGGGCGATGGTCGACATGCGGTCGTCCATGACGAAATCGAATCTCATGGCGATGATCTCGTCCACCAGACCCCGCATGAGGATGGAGGCATCGAACATCTTGCATGGAAGGTCGGTGCCGGCGACGCAGGAATCAATATAGATGACCTGGAACATCAGATCGGTGCGGCAGGTCGCCTGATGGACCGTGTCGGCGGGAAGCCACAGGCCCTGGCCGGGACCGAGCACGAAGCTCCTGCCTTGCGTGTTGACCGTCACGGTTCCGGCCTGAAACACCGCCAATTGCGCCCGGTCATGTGCGTGGTACTCGTCCACGAAGCCGCCGACGTAGCAATCCGCGAAACCGACGACGGGAGGCGGGTGGAGCGGAAGGTCGGCAGTGCGTTTCATGACGCTACGATCCCGTCCATTTTTTCGTAGAGAGTGCCCGACAGGCGGCAAATGTCCCGTGTTCCGTTGCAATTCGCTTGGGTGGACGATCGGCCGTCGCAGCCGCTTCCCCAGGGCGGGGTCGGCAATCAAGCACACGAATATGTGCTGCGTCCATCTTTCTGTGCTTGATGGACTCGATCATGGCTGGGATCATGTTTCGGCAGGTAGTGGAGCGCCGTTACCCGATGAGGAGGAGCTCTATCGAGCAGGTGCCGAACCGGGGAGGTGAGACATCGACCGCCTTGGCCGCTTGGCGAAAGCAAAGACTCGGACGTCAGGCGATCGAGCAACGGGCTGCGCACATCGCCGCCAGCCGGAGCTTATGGGACCTGTGCGCGGGTAGTGTACGGCGGGCGAGATTGATGATTCGCTGGCGTTCGATTTGGGACGTTGGAGACTGTGATGGCGCATCGGTCGATCGGTCAGGATTGTCTTGGATTCTCCCGCCCGGACCGGCCCACGTCATCGCTGGACGCGATCGTGGCGTTGATCGACTGGAAGCCGATCGGCGAGATGCTGTCGCCGCTGTATCCTGCGACGAAGGGCGAACCCGCATGGCCGCCCCCCTCGATGTTTCGGGCGATGCTCCTGGCGGTCTGGTATGACCTGTCCGACGTCAAGCTGGCCTAGGCGCTGGACGATCCGAGGCCCTGGACGATCGAGCGTCCTTTCGCCGGTTCTGCGGTTTTTCTCTTCGCGAACCGACACCGGAGCGCACGGCCTTCGTGCGGTTCCGGCGCTTATTGGTGTCCCGATCCCTCGACAAATCCTTGTTCGAAACCATCACGGCCCAACTGAAAGCCCGGGCGATCCGGATCAAGACCGGCACGATCGTCGATGCGACAGTCATCGCGTCGCACACGGAACACGACAGCGAAGCGCGCTGGGTCAAACACAAGGGCAAAAAGGCCGTTCATGGTTTCAAAGCCCATGTGGGCGCCGACGCAGCAACCGCCCTGGTGGAGAAGATCTCCATCACGCCGGCCAACATCAATGATGGTCGGGCCGGTCCCGATGCTTTGCCGGACAATCCGGGCGAGGTGTTTGCCGATAGCGCCTATCGGGGAGCGTATTTCCGTGAAGCCGTGCGCGCCAGGGGTGGCAGCATCCGGGTGGCGGCGACGGGGATGTGGGGGCGCGACAAAAAGGAGACGCTTGCGCGCCTGAAGGCATGGAACCATGGGGGCCATCGTGTCCGCAGACGGATCGAGAAGATTTTTGGCACATGGAAACGAAGCTATGGCCTGCACCGCATGCGATGGCGCGGCCTCGCCAAGGCCGCCGTCCAGATCCACCTCACGGCCATCGCCTACAATTTCAGACGCACACTCACTATCGTCGCCGGGTAGTCGGGGAATAAACGTAACGTGGGCATCTCCGGTGCCCTTTGTATTATCAGACCCCAAAATAAAGGAGCGGCAGCCCTGAAAAGACTACTGCCCGCAGGCAATCCACTACCCGCGCACAGATCTCATTACGCACCATGACGCAGTGGTTCCCAACAGATTCTCCTTATCATCAGTGATGATTACGCGGGAGGATAGCTGAATGACCATCTTCAGAAGACGAAATTTCCATCATTTTCGGTCGCACCTGGGGCAACGCTCCGTACGATGACGCCAGCAGCGGCCCGTCCGCTCACCTCATACGAATTCAATTGCCAGTAGTGGGAAAAAGAACCATCACGGTTCATAGAAAATCCGCGCCATCAAATTACGCAACTAAACATCTATCTTACAGATACAAAACCTTATGTGAGACAAAATGTTAAAAGAAGATCGCCATGATGTTGTTTTTCCGGGTTGGGATTCCGGAGATCCAGGCACGCCGGAGCACCGATCCATTTGGCTCTATGGCATAGAGCCGGGTGGAACTGATGAAATATGTGAATTTATCAACGCTCCAATATCAGAGCCATCCTCTCCCGATGAGGAAAATTATTCAGTAAAGTATCAATGGGATATTCGAAGGTGGCAGTTTAATAAGAAGGCCCATTTTCTTCTTTCTGTTATCGAAGGTCTGCCTGTGACTTCTGCATTGATGGAGGATACCAGGCGCTATGCTGACACGCACAAGATATTTGAACGCGACTGTATTGGATATTTCAAGGGGAACCTTTTCCCACAGAAGAACATCAGCGTAGGGCATTGGAGTCCGGAGGCAAAAGCCAGAACAGGGTTTGATACCAAGGAGGAGTTTTATGACTTCTTCAGGAACTATTTCGACAATCTACATAATATCATTTTAAAGCATTCACCTCGTCTTTTTATTGGAACGGGACTTAGCCATGCGAATGACTTCTCCAAAGTCGTCTGTGGTGAGGCTGTAGACTTTGAAGAGCATACATTCACTGTGAATGGCTATTGTAAAAGGCTGCTTCTCAAGGACGGAGAAACACCCCTGGCAGTGATTCCTCATCTTACCGGCGGCCGTCATGGTCTCAACAGCTATGATTCGATCATCCAGGCCGGCACGATCATTCGTGAGCGTTTTAGGCTGTGAGCGGCCGCCGCAGCCTGGATCAAGTGCTAACAGAGCCCAACCAGTTTCATTGATCTTCCGTTTTGTGACTAAGTCATATAGACTAAGTTTGGGACAAGGGGGATGTCAGGATGCGGACCGTGAATATTCATGAGGCGAAGACCCACCTCTCCCGGCTGATCGACGAGGCGATGAAGGGTGGGGAGGGATTTGTCATTGCCAAGGCGGGACGTCCGATGGTGCGGGTCGTGCCCATGACGGCGTCTGAGCCGCGACAGACGCGTCGCCTCGGGTTCCTGACGGGGTACGTCAGGGTTCCGGATGATTTCGACCGGATGGGCGGGGAGACCGTGGGGGAGCTGTTCGAGGGCGAGGCGTGAAGCTGCTTCTCGACACGCATCTACTGCTCTGGGCCGCCGGCATGCCGGAAAAGCTGTCTGCGGATGCCTTGGTCCTGATGGAGGATCCCCGGAATACGCTGCTGTTCAGTGTTGCCAGCCTGTGGGAGATCACGATCAAGGCGGGTCTGGGGCGGGAGGATTTTCAGGTCGATCCGCATCTGTTGCGGAGGGGGCTGGTCGAGAACGAATATGAGGAGCTGCCGATCACCGGCCGGCATGCGCTGGCTGTGGGGCGACTGCCCGATCTGCACCGGGATCCCTTCGACCGTATGCTGGTCGCCCAGGCCACGGTCGAAGGGATCCTTCTTCTGACCCATGATCCGGCCGTCCAGGCTTATCCGGGGCCGATCCGCGCCGTCTGACCAAAGGCGCGGAGGAAGGCGCGACGCATGCCCTCGGGGTCATGGAAGCCGGTTGGGGCGGCGATCGCCTCGATGGGCGTGGCGGAATGCTCGACCCGTTTGCGCGCCGGTGGTGTGCCATCTGCTGCGCCATTCGCTGGATTTCGTCGCCCGGAAAGACCGGAAATCCGTAGCTACGGCATTGAAGGATGTCTACCGGGCGGTGGACGCCGAGGCGGGCCGTCCGGGCCAGGGGGCATTTCCCCGATGACGACGCGGCCCTCAAGCCCCTCTTCCCGGCCTTGAACCGGGCCGAGAAAGAATGGATCATGCCGCCGAGGGAATGGTCCGTGGCAAAGGCCCGGTTCGCCATTCTCTTCGGTGACCGCTTCGCGCGCGCCACCGTCTGATCAACAACGTGAACAACGCCTCGCACACGCAATTCCTGACAGTCCTCCTTTGGAATGTGAAACAGGCGGGCGGTCACGCCACGAGGCCCCCGTCGCACCGATCGTGAAAGGACGTTTCCCTTGACTTCGCCCGACCTTGCCCGCGCCGTCGCGTTCCTCTTCAGCCTGCCCGACCGCTATCGCGGACCCGGCGGCGTCGCCGGCATCGTTCATGAGGGAAGGGTCGTGGCGCGTCATGCCTGGGGATTTGCGGACCTCACGCGCCATGACCGCATGCGCTACACCACACCGTTGCCCATCTGTTCGATTAGCAAGCAGTTCACCTGCGCCACATTGCTGTCGGTCATGAAAGATCCGGCCCGCTTCGACGACAGGCTGCGCGGCGCCCTGCCCAATCTGCAAGGCCCGCTGCCGACCACGGCCCAGATGTGCCACAATCAGTCCGGCCTGCGTGACTACTGGGCGCTGACGGTGCTGCATGGTGCGACCCCCGACGGGGTTTTCCGTCGGTCCGACGCCGCCATCATGTTCGAGCGGATGCACAGGACCCATTTCCGGCCGGGAACCAGCTATTCCTACAGCAACGGCAATTTCCGCATCCTTTCCGACCTGCTGGAAGCCGAGACCGGGCGCTCGCTCGAAGAACTCTACCGTCAGCACATCTTCGAGCAGGCAGGCATGGAGACCGTCACCCTGACGGCCGATACGGCCTTTCCCGCCGGCGGGGTCACGGGCTATGAAGGGAGGAGCGATGTCGGTTTCTTCCCCGCCACCAACAGGATTTTCTGGACAGGCGATGCCGGCCTTTCCGCCTCTCTGGACGACATGCTGGCCTGGGAATCCTTCATCGACGCCACCCGTGACGATCCGGACGGGCTCTACCGCCGCATCTCCGCCCCGCAATGTTTCAGCGATGGCACGCCAGCCCGATACGGCTTCGGGCTGAAACACCAGCAGATCGGCGGTCTTGCGATCACGGGGCACGGCGGGGCCCTCCGTGGGTTCCGGAGCCAGCGTCTGTACGCCGCGGACGCCCGGCTGTCCGTGGTTGTCCTGTTCAATCACGAGACATCGGCCGATGGCGCCGCCAGAGGCGTCATGGCCGCCGCACTCGAAGCCGAGACGCCCCCGCCCCCGTCGCCAGCCGCCGGGCAGGATTGGACAGGCACCTGGCTCGATGCCGAAACCGGCCTCGTTCTCGGCGTCGATCCCGGTCCAGGCAGCCGGATCACGGTTCATTACGGCGTCGGTCCCGACCTCCTCACATTGCAGGACGATGGTTCGGCATCTTCCGATACCATGACCCTGCGTCGCGCCGGAGACGGGGTGGTGGACATCCATCGTCCGGGCGAAAACTATCACGGACGGGGCCGCCGCATCACCGGCACGGCACGGCCTGACATCGCAGGTCGTTACATATGCGAGGAGTTGCAGGCCTGCTTCGAGATCGAGCAGACGGGAGACGGGTTCTATGCGGCCGCCAGCGGCTTCCTTGGCACAGGCCCCATGCAGCCGCTCTATCCTCTGGGCGACGACCTCTGGACCATGCCCTGCCAGCGCAGCATGGATGCGCCGGCTCCGGGAGGGTGGACCCTTCGCGTGGCGCGGACCACCAGCGGCGCCGTCTCGGGATTTGAGCTAGGATGCTGGCTGGCCCGCCATGTCATCTACCGCCGCGTGACCTGATCCACGCGGCCATTTACTGCCGGCCTGGACGGCGGGCCGGCGCGTCGCCCCGATCGTCGGCGATCAGGGCCGGCGCCAGATCCATGCCGGCGCCGATCGCCGCCGAGGTCCGGAGGGGGGCCATCCTGAATAGGGGGCCATCGTGACTATGGATGGCATCGGGTTCGACCCGCGTTGCAGGAAACGGGTGCGCGAGCGCCTCGGCGCGCTGCCAGTGGGGGTGGCGTGCCGCCGACCGGCCCATGCTGATGGACCGGGCCCCCTGTCCGGGTGTCGGTCCCGGGATCATCCATCGCGGAGACGGGGCGAAGGGTTTCGGGGGGCTGCCTGGCCGCCGGGGTGTCGGCCGATGAGTTGTCGGTCGCCGGGTAGTCGGTCGCTGGGTAGTCGGTCGCCGGGTAGTCGCCGCTGGGTTGTCGGGCGAACATTCGGTTGGATGACGCGCCGGCGTCGCCGGGTGCGCGATTACGCGCGCCGCATCGACATGCCGCAGGCCATGATCCCCGTTGCCGGGGGCAGCAATCCGATGCGTGGAGATGCTTGTCCCCGATTTTCCAGGCAGGTTCTGGGATAAGGATCCATAATTTATTCATATGGCGTCAAAGCAATGTCGCATTTGACATGCGCTGCGATTTGGCAAGATGTATCGGTATCGATATATCATGTGTGTTGTATGCGAGGCTGGGCTGAGAGCTTGTCTGGACATGCGCGCTGGTGCGCGAGAGCGATCGTTTGAGGCCGCGCCCGTCGTGTGTTTCCGCGTATCGGAGCGGAGCGGCCTTGGTGGCCGCCCGCCGCGACGCACAGGAAACGCGCGTCGGATCGCCGCCAGCGCGCATGTCCGCACAGGCCCTGAATGCTGACGGGACCGCCGGGAGATAGGCCATGACTTCCGCGTCGCAGGGACCGGGCGCGAATCCTTCCCCCGAACGTCCCGGGACTTTTGCCCCGTCGATCTGGCGATATTTGATCTGCCCATGCCATCAGGAACGAGAGATATGCGAATGCTGAAGCGGAGAAGCCTGCTGGGCGGTGCAGTGGCTGGAGCCGGCACGGTCATGATCGGCCGGCCTGCGGCAGCGCGCGGGGATCAATCCGCCGCACGCCGCACATGGTGGAAAGAAGCCGTCATTTACGAGGTCTATCCGCGTTCGTTCAAAGATTCCAACAATGACGGGATAGGCGATCTTCCCGGTATTATCGACAAGCTGTCCTACATTCGGGATCTGGGCGCCGATACGATCTGGCTGGCGCCGATCTTCGCGTCCCCCAATCGCGATAACGGCTATGATATCAGCGATTACAAGGCGATCATGCCTGAATTCGGGACCATGAGCGATTTTGACAGGCTGATGGAGAAGGCATCGTCCCTCGGACTTCGCATCATCCTGGACCTTGTCGTCAATCATACCAGCGACCAGCACCCGTGGTTCCAAAAAAGCCGGGCATCCAAGGATGGTCCGTATCGCGATTATTACATCTGGCGCGAACCCAAAGGCGGACTGCCGCCCAACAACTGGCCCTCCCCCTGGGGAGGGAGTGCCTGGACCTTCGACGCGGCGTCGGACAGCAGCTATCTTCATCTGTTTTCGCCGTATCAGCCGGATCTGAACTGGGATAACCCCGCCGTTCGCGACGAAGTGTTTTCCATCATGAAATTCTGGCTGGACAAGGGCGTTGCCGGTTTCAGGATGGACGCCATTACCATGATTTCCAAAATGCCGTCCTTCCGGGACATGACCGTGGAAGAGTTGAAGGCCCCGGAATATGTGTATGCCGCGGGTCCGCACCTGCATGCCTACCTGCGCGAAATGAACGACCGCGTCCTGTCCCATTACGATGTCATGACCGTCGGCGAAGCATATGGCATGCATGCGCAGGACATCCCGCTGTTCACGGACAGCGGCCGTCGGGAGCTTGATATGGTCTTCGCGTTCGATATCGTCCATGTCGATCGGCAGGGCTGGCGTAAAATCGCCTGGCCACTGTCCAAGTTGAAGGACATCTACGCCGCGGCAGGGCGGCCGCAGTCGCCGGATTCATGGAATACGGTCTTTCTCGACAACCACGACCAGCCCCGCGCCGTTTCGCGTTTTGGCAACGATACCGCATTTTTCCGCGAAGCCTCGGCCAAGGCGATTGCGACCATGCTTCTGACGCAGTGTGGAACACCCTTCATCTACCAGGGTGAAGAACTGGGCATGACGAATCTTCCCTTCGAGGGACTTGAGGATTTCGAGGACGTGCAGGTTCCGACCGCGTGGGAGACGCTGGTGAAGCGCCAGGGGGTCGACCCGGAAGCGTTCTTCGAAAGCCTGAAGGGGCTGGGACGAGACAACGCACGCAGTCCGATGCAGTGGGATGCGTCGAAAAATGCGGGATTCACGACGGCGGACAAGCCCTGGTACCGTGTCAATCCAAATCATATTCAAATCAACGCGCGGGAATGCTTGAACAATCCCGATTCGGTATATTATTATTTCCGCGACCTCATTGCGCTTCGGCGCAAGCATCCGGCGCTGGTCCATGGTTCCTATCAGGATCTGGATCCTGATCACAGTGCCGTCTTTTTCTACTGCCGCGAGTCCGGAAAGAGCAGGCTGTTCATCCTGATCAACATGTCGGATCGCGGCTTTACGTATGACTCGCCCCATCTCGCCCAGGCATCGCTTCTGATTTCCAATATGGCCCATCGTGGGGGGACACGAGGCGTGACGTGGCTGGCCCCCTGGGAGGCGCGGGTCTATACAGCGTAACATCGCGAACGCGATCAGGCGGACGCCGGTGACGCATGGCAAGGCCGCGGACTCGTTTCGAGTGCAATGAAAGGTATCGTCTCGCACATGGCTCTTTCCATGATGGGCTGCGGATCCCGCATCGGCGCGCTTCTCGCATCGGCCCTGGGTCTTTCTCCCTGCGTGGCCTATGCGTCGGCGCCCGAGACGGCGACGGCCGCCGCGTCGGCGTTTCATGTCCTGTCCACGGGGATCGAGTGGCAGCATGGTCCGGTCGTCATGCGCATCACGGTGCTGCGCGACGACGTGGTGCGGGTGCGCATCGGCCGGAACGGCGCCCTGCCCGAGGATGCGTCCTGGGCGGCGTTGCCCGCGGCCCGCCGGGCGTCGGTGGCGGTCACCGGCTTTTCGACCGCCGACGCGGCAGGCTTCTCCACCGGGGCGATGAAGGTCTCGGTCGCGCGCAGGGATGGCGGGGTGACGGTAACCGACCGCACCGGCCGGGTGCTGCTCTCCGACCTGGACGGCGCGGTGCTGCCGGACCGGCGCGGCGCCGGATTCACCATCACCAAGGCCATCCCCGACGACGCGCATTACTTCGGACTCGGCGACAAGTTCGGCCCGCTGGACCGGCTGGGGCGCAGCTTCGTCATGTGGAACACCGACAGCTATGGCTACCAGGAAGGGCAGGACCCGCTCTACAAGGACATTCCGTTCTTCATCGGCTATACCAAGGGCGGCTATTACGGGGTGTTCCTGGACAATAGCTGGCGCACCAGCTTCGATTTCGGCAAGGCGCGGCGCGGGGAACTGACGATCGGCGCCGACGGCGGCCCGGTCGATTACTACGTCCTGGCCGGCCCCGACCCCGGGGACGTGGAACGCGCCTATGCCTGGCTGACCGGCACGCCCGCCATGCAGCCGCTCTGGGCCCTGGGCTTCCAGCAGTCGCGCTGGGGCTATCCGACCGAAAGGGATGTCCGATCGGTCGTCGCGCGCTATCGGCACGATCGCATTCCCCTGGACGCGATCTGGCTCGATATCGACTACCAGCAGCATTTTCGCCCTTTCACGGTCGATCCCGGGACCTTCCCGACCTTCGGCAGGATGGTGGCGGATTTCACCGCCCAGCGCGTGCATACGGTGGCGATCACCGACCTGCACATCGCCGACCTGCCGAACGCGGGCTATGCCCCCTATGACAGCGGCATGGCGCAGGACCGGTTCGTGAAGACGGGCGCCGGCCAGCCTTACGTCGCCCCGGTCTGGCCGGGCCCGACCCTGTTCCCCGACTTCACCCAGGCCGCCACCCGCGCCTGGTGGGGTACGCTCTACCGGCAGTTCTACCTTGAGGACGGCATTGCCGGCTTCTGGAACGACATGGACGAGCCGGCGATCTTCGAGACGCCGACCAAGACCATGCCGCTGGACAACCGGCACCGGATCGACGAACCGGGCTTCGCGTCGCGCGTCGCCTTCCATCGCGAGATCCACAATCTCTACGGCATGCAGAACCACCGCGCGACGTACGAGGGCCTGCTGGCGCTGAAGCCGGACGAGCGGCCCTTCGTGATGACGCGCGCCACCTATGCCGGCGGCCAGCGCTATGGCGTGACCTGGACCGGCGACAACAGTTCGACCTGGAACCATCTGCGCCTGACCATCCCGATGCTGGAGAGCCTGGGCCTGGGCGGGTTCACCTTCTCGGGCGCCGATATCGGCGGCTTCGCGGGCTCGGCCTCGGCCGACCTGCTGACCAGATGGATCGAGGTGGCGACGTTCACCCCGATCGCCCGCGACCATAGCGACGAGCAGAGCCTGCCGCAGGAACCCTGGATCGGCGGCAGGCGGCACGAGGACATCCGCCGCCGCTTCATCGAGGCGCGCTACCGGCTGCTGCCGTATCTGTACACCGTGGCGGAAGAGGCGGCGCGCACCGGCCTGCCGATGATGCGCCCGCTGTTCCTGGAATTTCCCGAGGGCCTGCTGGACGGCACGCCGCTCGACCTCGCCACCGGCAGCCAGTTCATGCTGGGACGCGCGCTGATGGTCGCGGCGCCGCCCACCCCGGAATCGCCGGGCCCCTATTCCGTCATCCTGCCGGCGGGCGGGTGGTACGAGTACTGGACCGGCCGGCCGGTCGGCGGCCTCAGGCCGCTCAGCCTGTGGGGGGCCGGCGGGTTGTTCATCACCCTGAAGGATACCGGCCCCGCCGCGCCGCACATGGTCAGCATCACGCCGCGCCTCGACCAGTTGCCCGTCTATGTCCGGGCGGGTTCGATCATTCCGCGCCAGCCGCTGGTGCAGAGCACGGGCGAAACGCCGCGGGGACCGTTGGAGATCGACGTCTATCCGGGTGCGAACTGCCAGGGCAGCGTCTATGCGGACGACGGCCACAGCTTCGCCTTCCGCCAGGGCGTCTACAGCCGTGTCGCCCTGTCATGCACCGTGGAGGCCGACCATGGCGTGGCGGTGACAATCGGCAGGCCGGAAGGCAGTTTTCAGCCCTGGTGGCGCAGCTATCGCGTCGTCGTCCACGGGTTCGACCATGCGCCGCACGGCATCGGCGGCAATGGCGGCAATGGCACCCGCCCGATCCCCGTCGCTTATGATGGCGCGGCCGGAAGCGCGCAATTCACCGTTTCCGCCGACGGAGCGGCCAACACATACCGCCTCCGTCCCTGAAGGGCCTTATGCTGCCGGGCGGCGCTTGACGGCCGGCCGCCGCGAAGCACGGAAAACGCGCGTCGGATCGCCGCCGGCGCGCATGTCCACGCAGGCGCTCACGTCCCGGCAGGCGTCCCCGAACCGCGCAAGCAGATTGCGGCGGTCCGTCATGAAATGCTCTGCGGCGGGGGTCAGCGCCACGTTGCGCGTTTCGGTCAGACAGCTTCACATCCAGCGTGCGCTCGATCGTGGCGATCCGCCGGCTGAACGGCGGCTGGCTCGTGTTCATCCGCTCGGCCGTTCGGCCGCCCGGCCGAAATGAAGCGTCCCGGCGAGGGTCATGACATGGTGCATGTGCCGCGTGTCCATCCGATACCCTGCAAGTATTGATCATGCACCGTCCGGGCATTGGATTATATCGATAGCCTGCGGTAGCGTCCCGCGTTTGCCGACCTCCCGAGACATTCGATGTTGAACAATCTTCTGATCGTCCTGCCGATCTTCGCCCTTATCCTGACGGGATGGATCGCACGCAAGTCGGGCGCGCTGGGGCCCAATGCCACGCGGGAGGTCAACCGGCTGGTGGTCTATCTGGCACTGCCGGCGGTGCTGTTCGACATCGTGGCGAACGCAAGAACGACCGATATCTGGGAACCCGGGTTCATCCTGGCGTTCACGACCGGCTGCTTCGTCGTATTCGGCGGGACGCTGTGGTGGCGGGTGTCGACGGGGCACCATCTGGCCGACGCGGCCATCGACGGGCTGAACGCGAGCTATGCCAACACGGGGTTCGTCGGTTTTCCCCTTGTCCTGTCGCTGGTCGGCGAGACCGGCATGGCGCCGACGCTGATCGCAACGATCGTGACGGTCTGCGTGCTTTTCGTCGTCGCGATCGTCCTGATCGAGGCCGGATTGCAAACCGAGGCGCGGCGTCGCGACATCGTGGCGAAAATCGTCTTCTCCCTTGTCAGGAACCCGTTGCTGATTGCGCCGGTACTCGGCGGCCTGGTCATGATATCCGGCGGTCACCTGCCGGGCCCGGTTCATGTCTTCCTGAAGCTTCTGGGGGGTGCCGCCTCGCCGTGCGCCCTGATTGCGCTCGGGCTGTTCCTGGCCGGGACCTCCGCCAGCGCCGCGTCGCCGCGCGCGTCGACGGCCGGCATTCTGGTCGGCCTGAAGCTGGTCGCCCAGCCTCTGGTGACGTGGATCGTCGCCGCGCCGGTGCTGAATCTGCCCTCGGCGATGACGCATGTTGCCGTTCTTCTCGCGGCGCTTCCGACGGGAACGGGATCGTTCATGCTGGCGGAATTCTACGACCGGGAGGCGGCCCTGACCGGACGTGTCGTCCTGGCATCCACCGTGCTGTCGATTGCGACGATCTCGCTCTATCTCGCATTCGCGCACGCGTAGGGGTGACGCGGTCATGGCGGTCGGACGCCTTCCATGCCTACGATCGCCCGGTGCGGCGCGCGTGCCGCGTCCCGGGGTGAAGTGCCGGGCCAATGACGTCCACCAGCCAGTCCACGAAGACGCGCACACGCGGCGAGAGCTGCCTGTTGCTCGGATAAAGCACCGAGAGCGGCGTCGGCATCGGTGGAAAACCGGGCAGGATTTCGACCAGCGTGCCGTTCGCAAGGTCGTCCGCGAAGCCGTGACGCGGCGCCTGCGCGAGGCCGAAGCCGAGCCTGGCCGCGGCTGCACCCGTATCGGCGCCCCCGACCAGCAGGCGCGCCGGCAGGAGCATCTCGATCACCTCGTCTCCGCGCGTGAATTCCAGCGGGAGCGGCTGGCCGGTGCGCGACGACACGAAGCCGATCATCTGATGGCCCCCGAGTTCGTCGGGAGAGGCGGGCGTTCCGTGCCTGGCCAGGTACTCCGGGCTGGCGACGGTCACTTCCTCCATCACGCCGAGGTGGCGGGCGATCATGTCGCTCTCGGGGAGCGTTCCGGCCCGTACGACGCAATCCACGCCTTCGCGCACCAGATCGACGAACCGTTCGCCCTCGCCGAGGTGAACGGTCAGCGCAGGATGCCGGGCAAGGAAGTCCGGCAGTGCCGGCAGCACGATCATGCGCGCCAGGCGCCCGACGACATCGGCGCGCAACAGGCCTGCCACGGCGCCGCTCGCGCCACGGTCCGCGTCCTCGATATCGGCGAGGATCGCGACACACCGGCGATAATAGGCCGTCCCCTCGACGGTCGGGCGGACGTGGCGGGTCGAGCGGTGAAGCAGCCGCGTGCCGAGCCTGTGCTCCAGCGCCTTGATCGCGGCGGTTGCGACGGGGCGGGAGACGCCGCAGTCGGCTGCCGCGGCGCTGAAGCTGCCGCGATCGACAATGCGAACGAAGAGATCGAGTGTCGCGAGCCTGTCCATGGGATTATTCCATCGCGCAAAACAATGCTGACGGAAAGAGCGGTCTTATCGAACGGGCGGGGTTGTGGCCAGGATCGGCCCCTCACCAGAGGAGATCCCCATGCCTGTCGCGAACACCATCGCCATCGTCACCGGCGGAAGCCGTGGACTGGGCCGCGCAACCGTCGAGGCGCTGGCGCGCCGTGGCGTTTCATCGATCCTCACGTACCATACCAACAGATCCGCGGCCGACGAGGTGGTCGACAATGTCGGACGGAGCGGAGCCCGCGCGGTGGCGCTGCCACTCGACACCGGGGACACGCACGCCTTTCCCGCCTTCGCCGATGAGGTCCGGCGCGTGCTGGGCGACTGGGGCGCCGAGCGTTTCGATTACCTGGTCAACATGGCCGGCACGTCACATGCCGGGCTGTTCGGCGAGGTGACGGAGGAGGATTTCGACGCCGCCTATCGCATGCATGCCAAAGGTCCGTTCTTCCTGACGCAGACGCTGCTGCCGCTGATCGCGGATGGGGGCCGGATCGTGAACATCTCCTCCGGGCTGACGCGCTTCGCCTATCCCGGCCGGATTGCCTATGCGGCCATGAAAGGGGCGGTGGAGGTCATGACGCATTACATGGCCAAGGAACTCGGTCCGCGCCGCATCGCCGTCAACACGGTGGCGCCGGGCGCTATCCAGACCGATTTCTCGGGAGGCCTGGTGCGGGACAATCCGGACGTCGCCCGCCATATCGCGGAGGTCACCGCGCTGGGGCGTCCCGGGCTTCCGGACGATATCGGCCCGATGATCGCCGCGCTGCTGTCCGAGGATAATCGCTGGGTGAACGCGCAGCGGATCGAAGTTTCCGGCGGGCAGGCCATCTGAAGGCTGGCCGCCCCTGGACGTCTTTGGCACGCTGGCCGTCATCGTCCAGTCGTCCCTTCCGCGGCCAGCCACGCAACGAACCGGGCGGAGGGCGTGTCGCCGTCGATGCCGGTGGGGATCAGGGCCACGTAGCCGGTGCGGGCCACCCGGATCTGCGGGAGGGGTGTCACGAGGCGACCTGTCGCGATGTCGATATCGAGCATCGGGAGTGGACCGATACCCACGCCGAGCCCGTCCAGCACGGCCTGCCGGGTCATGAAGAAATGGTCGAACACGGTGCGGGAACGGCCGACCAGATGCGGCAGGCCTGCTGCCTGCAGCCAGTCGGTCCAGTCCCCCGGCCGCGTCTCGCTGGCCAGGAACGCATGGCCCTCAAGATCGGCGGGATGCAGGATCGGCCGCCGTGCGAACAGCGTCGGGCTCATGATCAGCGTATCGACGTCGTCCAGCACGGGCGTGGCGCGATGATGCGGCCATGCGCCGGCCCCCGCCACGCCGCGTCGGATGGCGACGTCGAAGCCGCCGCGAAGTTCCTCGTGCACCGTCGAGACGGTCGTCACGACCACCTCCACCGACGGATATGCGCTGTAAAAAAGCGCCAGCCTCGGGATCAGCCAGCGCATGGCAAAGCTGACCGGCGCATTGACGCGCAGGATCCGTCGCGCACCGGGCCGTCCGCACGCCTCGGCGGCCGCCGCTATCCGTTCGAAGGCACCGCCGACCTCGGCCGCGAAAATGCGCGCCATCGGCGTTGCGACCATGCGCCGTCCGGATCGGCTGAACAGCCGCTGGCCCAGCCAGTTCTCCAGCAAGGCGATCTGACGGCTGACCGCGCCATGCGTCAGGCCGAGTTCCGATGCGGCCCGGGCATAAGTGCCCGTCCGGGCCGCGACCTCGAAGACACGCAAGGCATTGAGAGGAGGCAGGCGACGCATGGAATCCGTGAGAAAAACTGACGGTTATGGTGATTTTATTCCCACTATTTTCTGAAAAGTCACGTGTTTAAGGTTGTCCGCGGGAGGAGCGGGCGCACCATGCGGACAAGCGTCGTCATGAAATCCGGGCGCCAGGCCGCGCGCCCCCGGGAACAGCGCCGGGGGCTGCTGGCGGCGTGCCTCGCCCACGCGCTGCACGATGGCTATACGGACGGGCTCTATGCCTTCCTGCCGGTCTGGCAATCGCAGTTCGGCCTTTCCTATGCCGGGCTTGCGATCGTGCGTGCGCTTTATTTCGGCACGATGGGCGGGCTGCAGATGCCTGCGGACCACCTGCTGAACGGCAGGTCACCCCGCGTCGCGCTGGTCCTGTCCACGCTGATCGCCGCAAGCGGTTTCGCGGTCATGGCGGTTCCGATGGGGTTTGCCGGTTTGTGCTGCGGCCTCGTGCTCGCAGGCGTCGGGTCGAGCATCCAGCATCCCCGGGCGTCGTTGCTGGTCACCGAAAGCTATGGCACGGCGGCACGGCGTCCGCTGGGGCTCTATAATTTCTCGGGCGATCTGGGCAAGGCGATCCTGCCGGCCTTCATCGCCCTTCTGCTGCCGGTCTTCGCCTGGCGGCCGGTTGCGGGTCTGCTGGCGCTGCTGGGTCTGGTGCTGGCCCTTGTGCTGACAGGGCTCATGACCCGGGAGGCGGCAGCCGGTCCCCTGGCGCCGCGACAGCAGCAGTCCCGGAGCGGCGGGTCGGGCTTCGCCTGGCTGCTGGCAATCGGCGCTTTCGATACCGCGACGCGGATGGGCTATCTGCTGTTCCTTCCGTTTCTTGTCCATGGTCGCGGTGGCTCGTCGGCGACGGTCGGGATCGCCCTGGCGCTGCTTTTTGCCGGAGGCGCGCTGGGAAAGGCGACATGCGGGTGGCTGGCCGATCGCCTCGGTGTCGTCGGGAGCGTCGTGGCGACGGAGACGCTGACGTCGTTCCTGATCGTCGTCACGCTGTTCACCCCCCTGAGGGGAACGCTGCTGCTTCTTCCCCTGCTGGGGATCGTCCTGAACGGCACGTCATCCGTCCTCTATGGAACGGTGCCCGAACTCGCGCCGGGCGGGGATACCGGTCGGGCCTTCGCGGTGTTCTACACCGGGGTGATCGGTGCGGGCGGGCTGGCGCCCATCGCCTATGGCGCCATTGCCGATCATACCAGCCGGACCACGGGCCATCTGGCGGCGGCCGCGACGGCGCTGCTGATCGTGCCCATGGTGCTTCGGCTGGGGTCCTCGCTGAAAAAAGCGTGATCCGGCGGGAAACTGACAGCACCGGGCGATTGCGGCGCGCAGCATTGCAGTCGGGAGACAGTCATCATGACAGGCGATACGAACAACAGGACAGGCGGCTGCCACTGTGGCGCGGTGCGTTTCGCGGTGACGCTCAGCGACGGCTTCACATCAATCCGGCGTTGCACCTGCTCGTACTGCCGGATGCGTGGCGCGGTCGTCGCCATGGCGGCAGCGGGCGGGATCAGGATCCTGCAGGGTGAGGACATGCTGACGCGTTACCGCTTCAACACGGGAACGGCACAGCATTTCTTCTGTTCCCGGTGCGGCATCCACACACACCACCAGCGGCGTTCCGACCCGAGCCTGCATGCCGTGAACGTGGCCTGCCTGGACGGGATCGGCCCGTTCGATTTTCCCGATGTTCCGGTGATGGACGGGATCAATCATCCGAACGACACCGGCCACCCGGCGCGGCAGGCCGGTGTCCTGCGCTTTGAGCGCGCGGCAGGATGCTGAATCTTCTCGAGTCCAAAGGACGGCCACGCCTCTCGATGTTCGCTTGCTGCTATCTGGTGCTCATGGCCTTGGCGTATCGCATTGGCGACATTCCGACATGGCGGGCAAAGGCGGTACTGAAGGTGCTTCCCGAGCCATAGCCGACTTGCGCGGCGACATGCTCGATCGCCAGTTCGCGCGTGCGCAGCAGGCGCCTGGCAAGCGCCATGCGCCATGCCAGCAGATATTCCATCGGCGGATGGCCGACGACGCGCGTGAAGCGCGCGAAGAACGCCGAGCGCGACATTCCGGCTTCGGCGGCGAGGCCGGCAACGGTCCAGCCGCGCGCCGGCCGCGCGTGCATGGCCCGCAGGGCAGCGACCAGACGATCGTCCGCCAGCCCCCGGGAGAGGCTCGGTATCGACATGACGTCGGCCCCGCACCGCAATGCCTCGATGAGCAGTACCTCGAGAAGGCGTTCCAGGACCACCTCCCGTCCCGGTCGGGAATGGCGCGTCTCATCGGCCACCAGCTGAAGCAGAAGCGCGAGTCGCGGCTCGCCGCTGGCGACGATCATCGCCGGCAGCAGGGAGACGAGCAGCGCGGCATCGGGCGAGGCGAAGCTGCAGAGTCCGACCTGCATTCTGAGATTTACGGTTCCGTCCGGCGGTCCGACCCGAAAACGCCCCTCGCCGACCTCTGCCGGCATCATTGCGATACCATGCGGTGGCGCGTCGATGCTTTCGACGACGTGATCGCTGGTCGACGGGGACAGCACGAAATCTCCCTTTCGCACGATGATTGGGGGCCGGCCGGACGACACCACCCGGCATTCGCCCTCCAGGACCGCGAAAAAGACGGGCTTGCCCTCGATGTTGCGGCGGATGCGCCATCGTCCGGCATATTCGACGAGCTTGGAGTAACTGGCCGAGGGCTGGAGCAGGGTCACGATCTCGGCAAGCGGATCAACGGTCATGACAGGACTATCGCCAATGAATTCGAGACGGGGAAGCATAGATGGTCTCTGGGTTCACGGCCATATCCAGATGACCACAAACACTCTCGGAGCATGACCATGCCGACTGTTCTGATCACCGGTTGTTCCTCGGGCTTCGGTCTCGAGACCGCGAAGCTGTTCCTCGAGAAGGGTTGGAACGTCGTCGCCACGATGCGCCAGCCCAAGGCCGATCTTCTGCCCGATTCAGACAATCTCACCGTCCTGCCGCTCGACGTCACCGATCCGGACGGCGTCCGCGAGGCGTTCGGGCAAGCGGGTCATATCGACGTGCTGGTCAACAACGCAGGATTCGGCGCAGCCGTGCCGGTCGAACTGATCGAGCCGGATACGGCGCGCCTGCTGTTGGAGACCAACACGCTGGGCACGCTGGCGACGATGCAGGCGATCCTGCCCGGGTTCCGCGAACGCCGCAGCGGTACCATTATCAACGTCACGTCGAGTGCGACGCTCAAGCCGCTACCGCTCATCGGCGTCTACCGGGCCAGCAAGGCGGCCGTGAACGCGCTCACCGAGAGCCTCGCGGTCGAGATGGAGCCATTCGGCGTGCGTGTGCACATCGTCCTTCCCGGACGCTCGCCCGAGACAAGCTTCGGCAGCAATGCCATGCCGCATCTGCGTGGGCTGGATAACGCCGACTACAAGCCGATGATCGAAGGCATGATCGCAAGCTTTCGCGAGGAGAGCGGTCCGGTCACCCATGCAACCGATGTGGCGGCGGCGATCTGGCGGGCAGCCACCGATCCGAACGCCCCGCTCAGGATCGCCGCCGGCGAAGACGCGGTGCAGTGGATGGCCGAGGCCGGATGACTGCAACCTGGCAAGCGACTACTCTCCGCCACCGGGAGTGGTCGCTTACGCAACGACGTCGGCATGAGTTGGATCAGTCGCGGGCGGCCATGTCCGGACACTGGCGACCTCGATCTGCTTGTCCGTAATGTGGGTGGGGCGTGCTGGATGTGATTTTTGTCCGCTCACATGCGGGTTTCGGGAAATCCGGTAGATGTGCGGGACAGAGGCGGCTGCGGGCGGGAGGTTTTCGCTGCGCGCCTACGCCAATTCCCCCAGATGTTCCCGCATCCATCCGGCCTCCTGACTGGCGTTGCGGCGGAAATGGCGCTTGAAGTCCCGGCTGAACTGGGCGGCGCTGGCATAGCCGACTGCGGCGGCAATAACGGCAATCGAGCCCTTGCGCCGTGCGATCATCAGCCTGGCTTCGTGCAGGCGCAGGGCCTTGATGTACTGGATCGGCGTGTTCCCGGTCAGGGACTTGAAGCCGGCGTGATAGGAAGGAACGCTCATACCGGCCGTTGCAGCGAGTTCCGGCACCGACAGTCCCTGATTGTAGCGTTCACGGATCAGGGTCAGGCTCTGCACGATCCTGTCTGCCTTGTCATTGCGACGCAGCGCCGCCGTCAGCGCGCCACCCTGAGGCCCTACCAGTACGTGGTAATGCAGTTCACGCAGCAGCCCCGGGCCGAGAATGGCGAGTTCCCGCGGGGTGCAGAGGGCATGAAGCAGACGCCCGAGCACATCGGGAATGGGAGGCGTCATCGGACTTGAGACAAGGCTTCTCGCCGGCGTCCTGTCGTCATGACTGACCTGTCCATCCAGTGTGGTCACGATTTCAGCGGCAAGATGCAGGTCAAAATCGAAATAGATGGCGAGCAGGGGCTGGTCGGGACTGGCCTGCGAGGCCATTCGAAAGGGCACGGGGAGCGAAACGGCAAGGTAATGGTCGGCATCGTAGCGGTAGACCTCGCCATTGAGAAAGCCCTGCTTGGACCCTTGCAGTACGAAGACCGCACCTGGTCGGTAGAGGACGGGCACGTCCTCGAGAATGGTCTCGGACCGCAGGATGCGGATATTCGGCAAGGGCGTGACGTTGTAGCCATGCCGCGGTGCGAGTTCGGCGGCCAGCGCGAGGAGCAGAGAGGGTGTAGGTCGAGGATTCATAGGATCGAGCAAGAAATCCAGAGAAACTGCGATAGAATGCACGCCGATGTGATACTATCAGTCAAGGCATGAATGCAATCGAGCGGAGCGGAGCCATGCCGGAGCAGATCTTTTTTATCACGGGCGCCAACTCCGGCTTGGGGTTTGCCATCGCCAAAGCCGCCCTTGAAGCGGGTCACCGGGTGATCGGTGCGGTGCGGTCGCACACCGCAAGGGCGTCGTTGCTGGAGCGGCTGCCGGATGTCCGCGCGGTCCTTTGTGACGTCACCGCGTTCGACCGCGTTCCCGCCATCGTCGCACAGGCGGAGGAAGACCACGGCCCGGTCGACGTGCTTATCAACAATGCGGGCTATGGGCATGAAGGCGTGCTCGAGGAATCGCCCCTTGAGGAAATGCGCCGCCAGTTCGACGTCAATGTCTTCGGTGCGGTTGCGGTCGCCAAGGCGTTTCTGCCGCGTTTTCGCGAACGTCGCAGGGGCTTCGTCGTGAACGTGACATCGATGGGCGGCCTGATCACGATGCCAGGCATAGCGTACTACTGCGGCAGCAAATTCGCACTGCAGGGGATTTCGGAGGTCATGCGCGCGGAAATGGCGCCCTTCGGCGTTCATGTCACGGCGCTGTGTCCCGGGTCGTTTCGCACGGACTGGGCCGGGCGTTCGATGGTCAGGACCGAGCGCTCGATCGCGGACTACGACGCTCTGTTCGATCCGATCCGGGCCGCGCGGCACGAGAAGGACGGCAGGCAGCTGGGAGATCCCGCGAAGCTCGCATCTGCCGTGCTTGCGCTTGTTGCGTCGGATGCCCCGCCACCGCAACTGCTTCTGGGCAGCGACGCCCTGCGTCTGGTTCGTGAGCGTATGACTCGGCTGGACAGCGAAATTGCCGATTGGGAGGAATTGAGCCGATCGACGGATGGCTGAGAGCCTGTGTGGTGAGTTGAAGAATTGATAAACCGATGTTGCTCATTATATTTCTGTGAAGGAGGGGCGACGGCCGTGGTGCAGGGCCTGAAGCAGGTCGAGCAGGCGGCTGGCGCGGGACAGGGTGGCTTCCTTTCGGAGGAGGGAGCGCGATCGCGCGTCAATCGCGCGATAGGGACAGCCCCTTGAGAAGGGGCGCGTGTGTGGCGAGCCTGCGGGATACGAATTCGGTGAAGAGCCGCACGCGCTTCGTCCTGCGCGTCTCCCCCTGCGTGAGAAGCCAGAGCGTTCCATGCCCGTGCAGGCCGGTGCCCGGCACCCTGGCCAGCAGGGGGTCGGCATCGCCGACGAAGCACGGCAGTTTCGTCATCCCGATCCCTTGCCGCGTTGCGGCGATCTGCGCCTCGGCGTCCGGGGTCCTGAACGGGGTCCCTGTGGTGCGAACCTCTGCCTCGCGAGCCCAGCCCGGGAGTCCGTCAGTGTTTATGACGATCCAGCGGACAGGATCGGCCACACCGGCACGGCACGCGGCCAGGCGATCGCGCGACATATAGATGGCGCTGGACAATTCGGGGCCTGGCAGGCCGTGAAGATTGGGCGGCAGCGTTTCCCGGTCCAGCACGATGCGGATCGCGACGTCGGCCTCCCGGTTCGTCAGATTCGCGACCGCGCCGGTCGGGAGGATCTCCATCTCGATGTCCGGATACATGCGGGCAAAATCAGCAAGATCCGGCATGAGCAGATGTGTCGCGAGGAACGGCGGCAGCGTCACGCGCAAAAGCCCGCGCACGCTCTGGTCGCGACCGAAAACGCGTGTCTCCAGCTGGTGCGACGACGTTTCCATCTGGTTCGCGAACTCGAGAACCTCCTCGCCCGCTGCCGTCAGGCGATAGCCCGCAGGCCGCTTTTCGAACAGCTGCGTGCCGAGCTGCTCTTCAAGCTGGGCGATGCGCCGCAGCACGGTCGAATGGTTTACCCCCAGATGCCCGGCGGCCGACCGCACCGAGCCGCCGCGCGCGACGGCCAGGAAGTAGCGAACATCGTTCCAATCGATCATGGTGCTCTCCGGCACCGCACGGTGCGCCTTCCAAAGCCCGTATCCGATGCCATCGAACGTCTTCTCCGGCATCGGGCAGCATGGGTGGTGATCGTAGCCCATGCCGACAGGAACGGCCACATTTCGAACCTCCGGCGGCAATCGTTACGACTGGCATCAATCGTCCATCCGGATCGATTTCGCACCACCGATGTGCGCGATTTCGCACTCAACGCCTGACTCCGGCGGACCCATGTTGGGACTCTCGGGGATATCCCCGAACGATCGGAAACGGAGCCTGGAGGGAAAGATCATGGGAAAGCTCGAGGGTAAGGTAGCCGTCATCACGGGTGGATCGAGCGGCATGGCGCTGGCCAGCGCCAGGCGGTTCGTTGAGGAAGGCGCCTATGTGTTCATCACGGGCCGGAGGCAGGAGGCGCTGGACGAGGCCGTCAGGCTGATCGGCCGGAACGTGACCGGCGTACGCGGCGACGCGGCCGATCTCGACGACCTCGACCGCCTGTTCGATACCGTCAAGCGGGAAAAGGGCAGGATCGACGTCCTGTATGCGAGCGCCGGCACGGGCGAAGCCGCCCCGCTGGGCGAGATTACCGAGCAGCATTTCGATGCGACCTTCAACCTGAATGCGCGCGGCACGCTGTTTACGGTCCAGAAGGCGTTGCCGCTGTTCAACGATGGCGGATCGATCTTCATGACCGGGTCGGTGGCCTCGATCAAAGGGTTCCCTGGTTACAGCGTGTATGCGGCGAGCAAGGCGACGCTGCATGCGTTCGCACGCGGGTGGCTCAACGAGCTGAAGGGCCGGAACATCCGGGTGAACGTGCTGCACCCGGGACCGATCGCCACGCCGATGCAGGACCAGGTCCTGACCGAAGAAGCGAAGCGGATGTTCGAATCCCTGATCCCGCGGGGAAAGATGGGTCGTCCCGAGGAAATCGCGGCGGCCGCGCTGTTTCTTGCTTCGGACGAGTCCAGCTTCGTGAACGGGGTGGAGCTGTCTGTCGACGGCGGGTTCTCGGCCATCTGAAACCGCGCCGGAGCGCGGGAAGCGGCTGACCGGCGGGGATGCGCGTGTCCATGGTGGAACGATTTCCGCGCTGAACGCCCGGCCCGGCCGCGCGGACGTCGTTCACGGGGGGACGTCTGCGCGACGGTCGCCACAGGGCGGAATGGATAGCCCTGCGCCGCTGAAGGCCGGGGGGATCAATATCAACTGGAATCAATTGGAGAAGCACAATGCGCTACGCGATTGTAGGATTTGGCAGGATAGGCCAGGCCCTCGCCCACGCCTTCGCCCGCAGGAACATCGACGTGACAGTCGCGAGCCGCCGGCCGCCCGAGGCGCTGGCGCCGCAGGCGCGGGCGATCGGCCCCACGGTCGTCGCCGGGTCGCTGCGGGAGGCGCTCGAGGCCGACATCATCATCCTGGCCGTTCCGTTCGAACAGCACCGGGAGGTTGCGAAGGCCCTGCCGAACTGGACAGGCAAGACGGTCATCGACGCGATGAACTCGTTGGCTCCCGTTGAGGAGATGGATGGCCTCCTGTCCTCCGCGTACGCTGCGAAGGCGTTCGCCGGTGCCAATTACGTGAAAGCGTTCAATCACCTGATTGCCGCCACCCTGGCGACCGATCCGGTCGTCGAGGGCGGGCACCGGGTCGTCTTTCTGTCGAGCGACGACGAGGATGCGACCGCGCCCGTCGCGGCGTTGGCCAAGCAACTCGGGTTCGCACCCGTCACGCTGGGAAAACTCGACGAGGGTGGCGCGCTGGTGCACGCACGCGGCCGCATCTGGGGACCGCTCATCTTCCAGGATGTGTTCAAGAAGGCGCAGTAATCGACCTGCGGCCGTCTGATACCGGCATGGCCTTCGGCGTTGTATTTCCGACGACCGGGAGGGGACGGCTAAAGCTCCCGGCATCTGCGCACAGAGAACCGGGAGCGCTGCGCGCTGTCCGGCGCGCCCTAGCTTTGGACAAACTCCAGCAGATCCGCGTTGAGCACGTCCGCGTTGATGGTGAGCATGCCGTGCGAGAAGCCCGGGTAGGTCCTGAGGCGGGCGTTCGGCAGGAGCTTGATGGACTTCCGCGCGGAGGCGGCGATCGGCACGATCTGATCGTCCTCGCCGTGCAGGACGAGCGTCGGCACCGTTATCGCCTTGAGATCCCCTGCCTGGTCGGTTTCGGAGAACGCCCCGATCCCCTCGTAATGTGCCTTGGCGCTGCCCATCATGCCCTGGCGCCACCAGTTCCGAATCACGCCCTGATGCGCATTCGCCCCTGCGCGGTTGAAGCCGTAGAATGGGCCCGATGGCACGTCGAGGAAGAACTGGGCGCGATTGGCGGCGAGCGCGGCGCGGAAGCCGTCGAAGACATCGATCGGCAGGCCTTCGGGGTTTGCGTCCGTCCTGAGCATCAGCGGTGGCACGGCGCTGACCAGCACGGCCCTGGCGGTACGTCCGGACGGCTGGCCGTGCCGCGCCACGTAGCGCGCGACCTCCCCGCCGCCGGTGGAATGGCCGATATGAACGGCCCCCCGCAGGTCCAGCGCTTCGACGACGGCAAAGGCGTCGGCCGCGTAGTGGTCCATGTCGTGGCCGCCGGACACCTGCGCCGAACGTCCATGGCCGCGCCGGTCGTGGGCGATCACGCGAAAGCCCTTGTTCACGAAGAAGAGCATCTGCGCGTCCCAGTCGTCGGCCGAGAGCGGCCAGCCGTGATGGAACATGATGGGACGGGCATCCTTCGGACCCCAGTCCTTGTAGAAGATGTCGACATCGTCCCTGGTCGTGACGAAGGGCATGATCGCCTCCCGGTATCCTGTCTGATTGCCTTATAAGGGTGCCGGCATCGTCTCTCGACGGTGCCGACAGGCAGTCACGTCGTTGTGTCCGACGGGCCCCGGCGCGCGCCGGGGCGCCTGGTCGCCCGGGGTTCAGATCTGCTTCTGGCCGCCGTCCACATAAAGCTCGATGCCGTTGATGAAGCTCGCCTCGCTGGAGGCCAGGAACAGGACCGTGCGTGCGATTTCCTCGGGCTGGCCCACGCGTCCCGCGGGGATCAGCCCGGCGAGGTAGCTTTTGGTGCCCTCGGCCTGCTCTCCGCCGCCAAAGAGCTGGTTGAGCCCCGCCGTGTCGGTCACGCCCGGGCTGACCGCATTGACCCGGATGTGCCGGTCCTTGAGGTCGAGCATCCAGTTCCGCGCAAAGCTGCGCACGGCGGCCTTGGTCGCGGAGTAGATGCTGAGCGCCGGCGTTCCGGCTGCGCTGACGTTGGACGCGTTCAGCACGATCGAGGCGCCATCGCGCAGCAGGGGGAGTGCCTTCTGCACGGTGAAGAGCACGCCCTTGACGTTGCTGTCGAAGGTCGACTGGTAGTGTTCCTCTGTGATGGCACCCAGGGGGGCGAATTCGCCGCCGCCCGCATTGGCGAACACGACATCGATCTGGCCGTGCCGCTTCTGGACGGCGTCATACAGACGGTCGATGTCCTCCAGCCTGCCCATGTCGCCGCGCACGCCGGTGACCTTGCCGCCGATGCCGGCCACCGCCGCATCAAGCGCGTCCTGCCGACGCCCGGTGATGAAGACGAACGCCCCCTCGTCAGCGAAGGCTTTGGCCGTGGCGAGGCCGATGCCGCTGGTGCCGCCGGTCACGATCACCACCTTGCCGTCAAATCCGTAGGTCATAGTCCTGTTCCCTGTCTGCGACGCGCCGTTCGCGTCGGTGAGACAGGCATGCACCTGGAACGATGGTTGGTGTAGAGAGCGATATCGGCACACAGCGTTCAGAAGGAAGAACGATGGTACGGCGTGATCTCAACGACCATGCGTATTTCGTCGCGGTCGTCGCGCATGGCGGCTTTTCGGCGGCGGCGCGCGTGCTGCGCGAACCCAAGTCGAAGCTCAGCCGCCGGATCACCGACCTGGAAACCCGTCTTGGCGCGCGACTGATCGAGCGATCCAGCCGGCGCTTCCGGGTGACGGAGCTGGGCCGTGCATTCTATGAGCGCTGCCGCGCCATGCTGGACGAGGCCGAGGCGGCCGAGGCGATCGTCAGCGCCGCCCAAGCCGAACCGGCGGGTGTGATCCGCTTCAGCTGTCCAACCGGCATGGTGACGGTGATCGGCGAGCTGATCACGAGTTTTCTTGCCCGTCATCCCAAGGTGCGGCTGCAACTTGTTGCCGTGGATCGCCCCGTCGACCTGATCGAGGAGCGGATCGACGTGGCATTGCGGGTGCGCCTGGCGCTGACGTCGGACGCGGCGTTGACGATGCGCACATTGGGGCGTTCAAAGCGTATCCTGGTGGCGCATCCCCGCGTGGCAGCGGGCATCCAGGCGTTGGCGGACCTGGCCAAGGCATCGCTTCTGACCACAAGCGACGAGGCGAATGACTGCCTCTGGCCACTGGTGAACGCGCACGGCGAGACGCATGAGATCCGCCAGGCGCCGCGCTTCGGCTCGCACGATATGGTCGCGGTGCGGGCGGCGGCTACCGCGGGGCTGGGGGTTGCGTGGCTTCCGGACCATCTTTGCCGTCCGTGCCTTTCCGACGGGCGTCTTGTGCAGGTCCTGCCCGAGTGGAGCGGGGCCGAGGGGATCGTGCATCTTGTTTTCACGACGCGGCGTGGCCTGCCGTCGGCCGTGCGCGCGTTTATCGACCATCTCGCGGTCGGGTTTCCGAAGCGCCTCTGACCGGTGTGGTTCAGTAGCATGGCAAACCGGAGTCGGACCGCCGATGCGAGCCGTTTGGCCGCGGGAGCGGACCTATTGCGCGCGCAGGCCTAGCCAGTACTTCGCGGGTCTGGCGGTCGGCAGTGGCGAGGCCTTCGCTGAGGGGCTCGAGCAGTTCCTCCCGCACATGTCACTTCTGGAGGGACGGGGTCACACGCATTCGACCGAGACCTCGGAAGCTTCCGAGAGGTTTGCATGCGAAACACTTGTCCTGCCTGGGAAGCTGTTCGGTCCGGGAACGACGAGCGAGCTGTAGGGTATTCCGAAAATCCTTCACCGGCTCGTCGCTTCGATGCCGGCTATCGGACGTGATCGGCGCCCGCATTGGCTTGACCAGAAAGCCACGCGGTATGGGTGAGGCGAACACGACTGGATTACCGTCGAAACTGGCAGTCAGGTGATCTCGTCGTGCCGGACACTCCGTCCGCTCATAAATGCCGGGCGCGCATAGGCCATCGGGATGATCGACGCAATGCTCCGGCCTGCCCTCACTCCAACCGCGATTGGGCTCACCAAACGTCACCGCGCCGTTACGAACCAACGCCAAACCGTCACCGTCTTGGGGGCGGGCTGGTGTTCGATGCCTTCAATCCTGACGCATGCGCCGCGTGTACCGCAACGGAGCATCTGTGGGCGCGATACTGGAGCACTGGATGTCCGGAACAAAAATGGGAGAGGAAGGTCCGCTCCCGCCTTCATCACAGACATCTAAGTGGTTATGATCATTGCCCGAAAACCGACATTGTTTGGCGAGCCGCATAGACTGCGGTGGGACATTCCTGCCGATCGGCACCGCAACAGAAAACGTCCGGTTACGCCGATACCGACTATTCGTAGATCCGCTTAAGCTCTGGCTGGCTACAAGCTCGGGGCTTGCGGCCGGTACGGAATGAAATGTTGTAGGGTCGTATTCCGATCCAAGTAAGTGACCCCGGCTTTGGCGTGATTCCCTACTCAAAATGATTCCGCAGATCTTTGTCAGGTTATTTCGCGACGCGGATCGCCTCACGGCCGGTCAGATGTATTTGCGATAGTCAGTGCTCTCGACCTGACCTTCCTTCATGTATTTCAGTATCTCGCCGACCATGCGCGCAGCCCGGATGGGTATCGGGAGCCGCTGATTCATCTGGGTCGAGTTCCAGTTGATCTTGGTGAGGGAGAATACTTCTTCGGCCAACTGAGTGACGGTGCTGTCGCAGCTCGAATGGGGGCAGAGCAGCAGCGGACGCGGATCATACATGCCGGGATAGGTGCCGTAATAGGGCATGCTGCCGTTGGTGTAGAGCAGGCCGTTCCCGCCGAGGTCGACGAAGGTGCCGCGTAGGACGGGATAGTTCCCATCGCGCATGAGCTTCACCGAGTACGACTCCTGGACCCAGACCAGGTCGCGCATCTCGGTGCCGGCGGCATTAAGCGCCTCGAGGATGCCCTCGGCCTCCTCATCCTTGAAGCGTGAGGTCTTCAGCACGATCACGCGCGCAGGAAGCGTCTTGTGGTGCGTCTTATAGGCGGCGAGCACGTTCTCGATGATCTCGCGCGCGTCGTCGCTCGTCATGTAGGGATGGCGGCCGCGGCTCTCGGTATGGGCGCGCTTGCCCTTCAGCACGAAGCCGCGGCCGCGCTCGTCGAACATCTGGGCGGCGCTGGTGAAGAGCTGCTGCCCACCGGCCTCGCGGTAGAAGCTGATGCCGATGTAGCAGGCGGTGAACTCGCCCTCCTTCGGCATGCGCCGCCACGGGATGCGGCCGCTCCCCTTGTAGTAGAGCGTGGTCAGCAGGTTCCAGCTGCGGCCTGCAACGTCCTGGATCTTCCGGGCGCTGCTCTCCTTGATCTTCTGAGGGATCGACACCTTGTCGTCGACCGTGTCCTCCCAGACGATCTGGATCGGGAAGGCGAGATGCATCGCGCGCGCCTTCAGCATGCCCCGGAAGTTCGGCGCGTCCGAACCGCTGCTGTCGTCCTTCTCGGTCGTGCCGCGGGAGTCCACCTTCGCGTTCCACACCCGCTCGAGGAGGCGCACCGGCAGCGCGACGATCGCCACGTCGGGGCGGTTGCCGCCATCGGCGAGGGCTTCGAGTTCGGCGACGATATCGTCCACCGCCATCTCGACGGCCTTCTGGTGGTCGGGCTCTTTCGCGATCCTGTCGAGCTTGCTCTGCGACAGCGCCGCCGTGGCCCCGTCCTCGATCTCGAAGCGGCAGCGATACGGGCTCTGGTTGCCAAGGCCCGGGAACGCCGGATGCATGTTGGGGTGCTTCTCGGACTTGCCGTCGACACCGCTCGCGGCTGTCTCCAGGAATTTCCGTGTGTCCTCAATCGTCTTAGCGCTGCCGATCACACCGACCTTGATGACATCGCCGACGAAGGGCTGGAGGGGCCCCGCCTCGAAGAGCCCAAGGCGCGGATCCGGATGGTGATGATGGTCGCCGAACTCCAGTTCGGGTTCCTTGAAGATTCGAGTGTCGAAGGAACTCATGCGAACAGCCCCTCCTGCTGATCGGATGCCTCTGCCTTCTTTTTTCCGGCACCCCAGCCGTCCTCGGGGACTCGCGTCTCAAGCTGGACCGTGGGCGGCTCGCCGAACCGGAGCCGGAGTTCGATCGCCACCTCGGTGCCGAACAGTCCGCCAGCCGCCCGCTCGGCGTCCCGGTCGGCCTGTGTCAGGAAACGGTGCCACATGATGACCTGTCCTCGCAGTGCCGCGCTCTTGTCGAGGCGCTTCTTGCCGGCCAGCAGCGCGCCCGGATACGGATGCGGTGTGAAGCCGTTGGTCGTGAAGTAGTAGGTGGGCGAGACAATCAGATACCACCTGTCCCCCAGACGCTCGAAGCGTGGCGAGAAGGCATGGTGCCGGACGAACGAGACCTTGCCCTCTTCCTTGTCGCTTATGGCGACCATGACCACGTCGGCATTGGTCTTCTTCTTGGCGGATTCGTAGGCGAAGTTGCGCGGGACGTTCTTCTCCAAGGCGCGGAAGTAGAGGATCTTCCGATCCTTGCTCCAGTTTAGGTCGTCACGCGTCTGGTGCCGAAGGGCCTGACGCAGCAGGTGCATGAAGCGGTTCTGCTCGTCGACGTCGTCGTGGAAGGCGAGATCAACGGTTTCGATGGCGTCGACCTGGTCGAGATCCACGATCTGGCTGCAGGCCGAGGTGCGCGGATCATGGAATGACCAGAACGTCCCACCTGCGATGGACCAGTCGAAGCGGGGCGGCTCCTGACCAGCCAACAGGATTGCGGTGGCTCGCCGTCCGTCATACGGAGTGGACGCGACATAGATCTCGTTCGGGAGGTCGATCGGCAGGATGTTGACCAATGCCTCCTCGCCGCCGCCGAGAGCGGGGACGTAGTAGCCGAACCCGGCCTTCGACACGGTCAGACCTGCGAGCCGGTTGACGCTGGTGTTGTCGAGCATGTCGGTAGCCTTGTCGATCTGTAGTCGACGCTCCGCCTGATCGCTGTCCCGCGACACCTCCTTCCAGTAGAAGCTGTTGTCCGACTTCCGATAGAAGACGACAATTACCGGCAGGTTCGAGCCCTTCCAGTAATCCAGATCCTGTCGGCGGAGCAGATAGGCGAACCCATCGTCGGTTTCGGAGGCGTAGCGGCCATCCTCCTTGGCCTTCACCTGGACCGCGATCATCCGGGCCATCGGCTGACCCTTTTCCATGACCTCGGCGATCCCGTCGATGCCGGCCTCCAGCCTTGAGCGCCCGTCGAACTGGAAGCCCATCGATAGAAAGCGACCGCGGACGGCGTTCTCGCCGATCTCGCCAAGTATCTGATTGGAGGTGAGGTGCTTGGGCATGGCGGTAGATTAGAACAATATGTGAACCCGCAACAGGGGAGTGATGGGCATCAGACTAGGCCGAGCGATCAGCGTTGCAATGGCCGGTTTTGGCGGGAGCGGACCTCCCCGCAGCCCCATCGGAAAGGCGTGAGTTGGTCGGTAGCCGTCATGAACATGAGCGCAAGGAATGGCTGTTTTCGGTTATCGCTTGCCGATATCGGCCTGCGGAGTTCCGAAACCGGAATGCTGGCCGGTGCCTGCGTCAGCAGGACGTGCGGTACATCCTCTATCTCAAGAACCGGATTCAGTTCGCCGATCGGCGGTGGCGCGTCAGGGGCCGGGATGAGGGGAACGACCATACGGGTCGCCAGTCGGGACAGGCGTTCCGCCTGCACATCGACCACATACCCCGCACGACGCTCGTCCGGCATCGGATAGACGTGGAGGCTCGCCATCAGAAGGCACGATACGCGGCAAGCGGCAGGCCGTGCGTCTCGACATGCTCGTTCCAGGACGGGATCGCGTCGCCATTTTCGGCGAGCCAGCGTTCGCGTCTGCGGGCGGCGAGTGCCGCGACAAGGCCCTGTTCGCACGCCTGGGAGATGTTTGAGGCCCAGGGCGCGCGCCTGGGTCAGCAGGTGGACCGGACGTGTGACATTGGTGGCACGCCGGGCGTCGATCGGAGGCGGCCTGAAACGGCTGCTGCCTGGGGGATAGACCATGCGCATTACAAGCGGGCGCCGTATGCTCTTGCTGTGTCGTACCGAGATCGGCGCGCATGGCGGTCTTCATGTCATGATCGGCGTGTCATGATTGGTTTGCCGGCGTCCCGCGCGCCGTGACGGGCGGCGCGTCGGGCCGCCCTCGCCCGGCAGCCCGCATGGGCATGCGGGACGCCGGCGCGAAGCATCGACATGCGGCCGGAGGGCTGGGCGGGCGCGGCCGTGCCGTGCCTACCGCCGGCTGTCGAGCGCCATGCGGACGGCCAGGCCGCCCAGCACGCCGGCCATCAGCCAGCGCTGCACCGCCGCCCAGCGCGGGCGGGTGGTCAGGAACGATGCGATCGACCCGGCCGCGAACGCGATCGCGCAGTTCACCGCGACGCTGACGACGATCTGCGTGGTGCCCAGGGTCAGCGACTGCGCCAGGACGCCGCCATGGCCCGGCCGGACGAATTGCGGCAGCAGCGACAGGTACATGACCGCGATCTTGGGGTTCAGCAGGTTGGTGACGAACCCCATTGCGAACAGGCGCCCCGGCCCGTCGACGGGCAGGTCGCGCACCTGGAACGGCGACCGTCCGCCCGGCCGGATCGCCTGCCACGCCAGGTAGAGCAGGTAGGCCGCCCCGCCCAGGCGCAGCGCGTCATACGCGTGGGGCACCGCCAGCAGCAGCGCGGTGATGCCGAACGCGGCGCACAGCATGTAGACGACGAAGCCCAGCGCCACCCCGCCCAGCGAGACCAGCCCGGCCCGCCAGCCCTGGCAGATGGACCGCGAGACCAGGTAGATCATGTTCGGCCCCGGCGTCAGCGCCATGCCCAGCGCCACCAGCGCGAAGGCGACCAGATTGGTCATGCCCGGCATGCTTTCCCCCTTTTCCGTTTCGAGACCCCACCGATAGCACGCGCGGCGGCGCGAAACATGCTATGGCGCGCGCATGGCAATCCCGATCCTTCCCGGACTGTCCCTGGCCGAGTCCGAGCTGGAGGTCAGCTACATCCTGGCCTCCGGCCCCGGCGGGCAGAACGTCAACAAGGTGGCGACGGCGGCGCAATTGCGATTCGACGCCGCGCGGTCGCCGTCGCTGCCCGAACGGGTGCGCGTGCGCCTGCTGGAGGTCGCGGGCAGCCGCGCCACGCGCGACGGCGTCATCGTCATCACCGCCCGGCGCTTTCGCACGCAGCAGCGCAACCGCGAGGACGCGGTCGCGCGTCTGGCGGACCTGATCCGCGAGGCCGCGCATCGCCCGGCCTTCCGCGTCGCCACCCGCCCCGGCCGCGCCGCCCGCCAGCGCCGGCTGGACGGCAAGGCCCATCGCGCCGGCATCAAGCGCGGCCGCAGCGTTCGGCACGACGACTAGGGCGATCGTCTTCGTTCTTTTTTGGAAAAAAGAACCAAAAAACTTTTGAACGTTCAGGGGCCATGTGCCGGGTGCGCTCGAGACGCCCTTAACGGATCAAAGTCTTTTTGCTTCTTTTCTTCAGAAAAAGAAGGCGTCCTTCCGTTCGGGGCGGGGCCCGGCGGAGGGCCCATGCGCACGCCGTCGCGCGTTCGTGCTATGATCCCGGCCATGGAAACGAAGCAACCTGTGCCGCGAGCCATCCTCGTCGGTATTCAACTCGACGGTGTTGACGATGTCGCCCATGAGGCGAGCCTGAAGGAGCTTGGCCGGCTGGTCGAGACCCTGGGATACGAGGTCGCGGGGTCGGTGTCCCAGAAGCGCGGCGGGATCGGCGGGCTGACGGTGCTGGGCAGCGGCAAGTTGGCTGAGCTGGCGGCGATCACCGGCGGGACCGGGGTCGTGGGGGGCTGGACGGCGCCGCAGAAATCGAAGGCCCGCCAGCGCTTCGAGGCCGCCGGGGCGGCATCGGCGGAGGACCCCGTTCCCGCGCCGCAGGCGGAGGGGGAACGGCGGCCGGAGTTCGTCATCGTCGATCATGAGATCTCGCCCAGCCAGGCGCGCAACCTGGAGAACGCCACGGGGGCGCAGGTTCTGGACCGGACGGGCGTGATCGTGGAGATCTTCCACCGCCATGCCCGCAGCCGCGAGGCCAGGTTGCAGGTGGAGATGGCCCGCCTGAAATACGTGGCGCCCCGGTTGCGGGAATCCGCGTCGGGCAGCGAGCGCAAGCGCGGCGTGGGCGCGGGTGAAAGCGACCTCGACCTGGATCGCCGCACCGTTCGCGATCGCCTGGCCGAGCTGAAGGAGCAGCTGGCGCAGGTGCAGCGCGACAGCGCGCAGCGTCGGACCGCGCGCCGCGACCAGTTGCGCGTTGCGCTGGTGGGGTACACGAACGCCGGGAAATCGTCGCTGATGCGCGCATTGACGGGCAGCGAAGTGCTGGTCGCGGACCAGCTGTTCGCCACGCTGGATACGACGGTGCGCGCGCTGAAGCCGGACGCGAAGCCGCGCGTGCTGATTTCGGACACGGTGGGGTTCATCAAGCAGCTGCCGCATGATCTGGTCGCGTCGTTCAAATCCACGCTGGACGAGGCGCTGGAGGCGTCGTTGCTGCTGTTCGTGGTCGATGCGTCCGATCCGACCTATGACGCGCAGCTGGAGGTCAGCCGCACGGTGCTGCACGAGATCGGCGCCGATGCCGTTCCCGCGCGCCTTGTCCTCAATAAAATCGACCGGGTGGATGCGGAGACGCGCGCGGCCCTGCTGGAACGGCATCCGGATGCCATCCTGCTGTCCGCGAAATCGCCGGACGACGTGGCCGCGCTGCGCGAGACGATCATCGCATTCTTCGAGGCGTCCATGGTGGATGGCGAGCTGGTGCTGCCCTATGCCAAACAGGGGCTGCTGGGCGATATCTACGAAAACACCCGGGTGCTTTCCGAAGATTTCGACCCGGCGGGCCGGATTTTGAAAGTGCGCGGCCTGCCGGGCGCCCTGGCGCGCCTGCAACGCGCCGTCGCCGGGGGGTAAGCGCCCCTTGCGGGCGGCGGGGGAGATGCCTGTCGCCTGCAAGCCCTCGTCGGGTCACCGCCAGCGCAGATCGGTCAGAGCGTGCTTGCAAATGGGGGCTGGTGAGCGAGAGCGGCCCCTGGGCCGCGCCCGGCGTGGGTTTGCGAGCACCGAAGCGGAGCGGCCTTATCGGCCGTGAGCATCGGAGCGCAGGAAACGCGCGTCGGATCGCCGCCAGCGCAGATCGGTCAGAGCGTGTTTGCAAATGGGGGCTGGTGAGCGAGAGCGGCCCCTTGGGGGCCGCGCCCGGCGTGGGTTTGCGAGCACCGAAGCGGAGCGCAGGAAACGCGCGTCGGATCGCCGTCAGCGCAGATCGGTCAGAGCGTGTTTGCAAATGGGGGCTGGTGAGCGAGAGCGGCCCCTTGGGGGCCGCGCCCGGCGTGGGTTTGCGAGCACCGAAGCGGAGCGGCCTTATCGGCCGTGAGCATCGGAGCGCAGGAAACGCGCGTCGGATCGCCGCCAGCGCGCATTTGCAAGCACGCTCTCAGGGCCAGCCGGGGCGGATGGCGGACCCGGTGGTCCCGTTCACGATGCCGCCGGGCACCAGGTAGAGGCGGCGGTAGGCATCGTTCACATGCGGATGTTCGGCCCGCCAGGCGGCGGCGAGGTCGAGCAGGCCGCACAGCAGCCCGAAGACCGCCAGGCCCAGCAGCCGGCGCCGCCGGCCCGCGCCCGGCATGCCGGGGCCCTGGCCCCGCGCGTCAGCCAAGGAACCGTTTCCCGTGCAGCCAGCTGTTGGCGAACACGACATCCAGCCCCAGGCACAGCAGCACGAGCCAGGGCCGCCAGCGCGGCGGCAGCCGGCAGGCCAGGAGCGCGACCAGCATGTCGGCGAACGGGTTGGCCAGGACGATGCGGTGGATGGACATCAGGCTGGTGCTGCTGGCCAGCAGGAACGTGACCAGCAGGATGGTGCTTTCCATCGCCCAGCGGATGCGGAATCCCCAGCAGATCAGCGCGATTTCCAGGACGGCGGCGATGGCGAGGTCCAGCGTCTTGCGGTGGGTGAATCCCTTGTAGAGCCACACCACCGGCGTCAGGAAGCGGTGCCCCCACGCCGCCTGCACATGGCCGAAGGCCAGGCCGTCGCCCACCAGCCCGTCCAGGAAGAAGATGAACAGGGCCAGCCCGGCCGCGCCGGCCAGGACGAGGACCGTGCCCTCGACCCACCGGGTCAGGCGGTCCGGCGGCGTTCGTCCCGCCGGGCCGGCCATTTGGGGGGCGAACATGTGGAACAGGGCGATGACGGCGACGCAGAACAGGCCCGTCGGGCGCGTCAGGCACAGGCCGGCGGCCAGCAGGGCCGCCGCCATCGTCCATCCGCGCGCCATCGCCATGGCGGTGGACAGCAGCAGCACGCCGTACAGGCCCTCGGTATACGGCAGCCTGTACCAGAACCCGGTCGGCAGGATCACGAACAGGGCGACGCGGAACAGCCCGTCGGCGTCGCCCGCCTTCTGCCGCATGTAGGCGGCGGCCAGCAGGGCGAGCAGGGGGAACAGCGCGACGTTGATCGCAAGCCCCGCGCCATCGGCCCCCAGGCCGGTCGCCGCCATCACCGCGCGGACCAGCAGCGGATAGAGCGGAAAGAACGCCCAGGACGCCTGGCCGAAATCCGCCGGATTGGTCATCGGATGAGGAGAATAGCCGTGGGTGGCGATGCGTTCGTACCAGGCGCAATCCCAATGGCACACCGCATGGGGCAGTCCCCCCAGCGGCCAGGCCTGCACGGCCAGGAGCACCAGCAGCAGCAGGTTCAGCAGCACGACGCAGCCCGCCGTCCGGGTCCGGCTGCCGGGCAGCGGGGGGGAGATCCGATCGAGGGTGTAATCGGTCACGAACTGTACTCGGTCACACGAGGTTCCTTATCGTGGGACGCCCCCTGCCGCGCCATCATCCGCCGATCCCAATGAGAGCCTGTGTGGACATGCGCGCCGGCGGCGATCCGACGCGCGTTTCCTGTGCTTCGCGGCGGGCGGCGATCAAGGCCGCTCCGCTCCGACACGCGGACACACATGACGGGCGCGGCCCTGGACGGCCGCTCTCGCGGCCGGCGCGCATGTCCAGACAGGCCCTGAGAGGCAAGTGGCGGGAGGGTATCATTCATTCAGCCAACCGGGAGCCTCTTTTAATGTAAAGAAATATAACGTGAATAGGTGTAATATAAAATATTGGACATATGCCGGAGAATATCTGTTTTTGGTGATCAATACTTGTTTTTCGCAAAGGAAGTGGATCGTTTCTCCATCTTTCTCCGTTCCCGGGCGGCGTGGCTTTCGGACGCGCGGGACCGGTGGGCGTTTCCCGTCCTGCGGCGCGCGGAAACCGGGGGCCGGCGGGGCGTGCCTGGCCGCTTGGTGGGAGGGGCGCGCCGTGTCTATGCTCCGCGCGGGCGCGACGATGCGGGCCCGGCGAGCGAAGGGAGCGGAAACTTGGGTCTGAAGCAGCGCCATATCCTGTTCATGGCATTGGGCGGGTCGGTCGGGGCGGGGTTGTTCCTGGGTTCGGGCGGGGCGATCCGGCAGGCGGGGTCGTCCGTCCTGGCGGCCTATGTGCTGTGCGGCCTTATCGTGTTCCTCATCGGCCGGGCGGCGGCGGAACTGGCGCTGAGCGATCCGGCGGGGCGGACGCTGAACGCGTTCGTCGGGCGCTACCTGGGCCCGCGCATGGAATTCCTGACCGGCTGGAGCTACTGGCTGATCTGGACGCTGGTGTGCATTTCGGAAATCACCGCCGCCGGGATCTTCGTGCGCTACTGGGTGCCCGGCGTGCCGCAATGGGCGGTCGCCGCCGTGCTGGGCGGGGTGCTGCTGGCCGTGGGGTCGCGCGCCGTCGCGACCTTCGGCGAAATGGAATTCTGGCTGGCCATCGTGAAGATCTGGGCCATCGTGGCGCTGATCCTGTGCGGGCTGGTCACGATCATCGGCCATGTCGGGCCGGCGGGGCCCGCCGCGTCGTTCGCCCATATCTGGGCGCCCGGGGTGATTCTGCCGCACGGGGCGGCGGGGTTCGCCGCCATCCTGCCGATGGCGCTGTTCGCCTTCGGCGGCACCGAGGTCGTGGCCCTGGCGGCGGCGGAGACCGATAACGCCGTCCGCGTGCTGCCGCGCGCGGTCAACGGCATCGTCGGGCGCATCGTGGTGTTCTATGTCGGCAGCCTGGCGGTCATCATGGCGATCGTGCCGTGGGGGCAGGCCGATGCCACGCACAGCCCCTTCGTGCTGGCGTTCCAGCACATGGGCCTGCCGGCCGCCGCCGCCGGCATCAACGCCGTCATGGCGCTGGCGGCGCTGTCGTCCTGCAATACCGGGCTGTATGCCACCAGCCGGACCCTGGCCTCGCTGGCCGAAAGCGGCATGGCGTCGGCCCGGCTGCGCGACCGGGCGGCGAACGGCGTGCCCGCCCTGGCGTTCGGGGCGTCGTTCCTGACCGTCCTGGCGGGGGTGGTGCTGAATTATTTCCTGCCCGACCGGCTGTTCGGCTACGCGATCCAGGGCGTGTCCTTCCTGCTGATCTTCGTCTGGGTCACGATCATGGCGGCCCATCTGTCCTACCGGCGCGGTGCGGTCGCGGGGGCCGGCGGCCGGCGGGTCGCGGCGCTGCCGTGGGCGCCGGCCAGCAACGGGGTGGCGATCGCCTTCCTGCTGGGCATCGGGGTGGATATCGTCCTGGGCGGGCACCTGTACGTGCCCTTCGTGCTGGATGTCGCGTGGCTGGGCGGGCTGCTGCTGGCACAGGGGTGGCTGGCCGCGCGCCCGGTGCCGGGGGCGACGGTCTAGCCGTCACGAGAGACGCGTTGGGGGGATCGTGTTCGTTCTTTTTTGGAAAAAAGAACCAAAAAACTTTTGAACGTTCGGGGCCATGTGCCGGGGGCATTCGAGGGTCCCCGAACGGATCAAGGTCTTTTTGCTTCCTTTTCTTCAGATAAAGAAGAAATCCCCTGCCCGCTTGAGCATCGCGGGCGTTCAGTAGCCATGCCCTTCGAAGCCGTAGCTGCCGCGGGCGTAGCCGACGTTGCCGTAGCCGTCGCCCCGGAATGTGCGTGTGCCGCGATCGCCGTAGTCCGGCCCGCATGCCGCCAGCAGCAGCAGCCCCGCCAGCGGCAGCAGCATCAGTGCCCGCCGGCCCCTGCGTGCCGTGACCGGTGTCATCGCCGCCCTGCCCGTGCCCATCGCCATGCCCCCGCGCCGTCCGGACCCGGGGTACCCCCGGGCGTGGCAGGGTGCAAGAGCAGCGTGCGGCCGGAACGGCGGGTTCTGGCGCACGGGTTGCCGGTCCGGCCCGCGCGCCGGGACCGTCCCGGGCGGCGTTCCCCCTGCCGCCGCGCGCTGCGGGCTCCCCCTTCCTTCCCGCCGCCTAGCGCCTGTTCAGCGTTTCGATCCCGTCCTGGACGGCCAGGACGTCCAGCAGGTCCTGGGACGTGATTTCCAGTTCGCGGAACAGGCGTTCGACGCGTCGCGTGACGGCATCGCGCGTTGCATGGGCCGGCGCGACGATCGGTCGCGCGAGCTGGCGCCGGAGGTCCCTGAAAACGAAGAAGCGCATGAGAACGTCCTCGACCGTCGGTTGATCCGATCAAACGGGGCCGGACCCGATCGCTACAAGGCGGTGCCCAGGCTTTCGGGATGCGGCCACAGGACATGGGTCATGCCCATGTCCAGTTCGTGCCAGCGCGCCATGGCGCCCAGGCAGCCGGCGCCGACGATATGGGCGCGCCGCGTGTGGTCGTCCTCCGGCGTGTCCGGTTCGTCGGCCGGTCCGCGCCGGTCGCCGGGGTTCGGTTCCCGCACCCGGCGCAGCCGCGTCACGTCCCGGCAGGGCGGACGGGGGGCCTCGCGCCGTCGGGGAAGCCAGTGCCCGGCGACGGCCAGGCAGGTGCCCAGCAGCGTGACCGCCGCGGCAAAGCGCGACTGGACGTAGCGATGGGGAAAGACGGGCCGCAGGGCGCTGCGCACGCCGGCCTCATCCCCGTTCTGGGCGGCGGCGATGGCTTCCAGGAACTGTCCTTCGGTCGGGCTGACGGCCTGCAGGCCCGTCAGCCCGACGTCCAGGCCGCCGGTGCCCAGGTCGGCCATCCGGGCGACCCCCTCGCGGAAGGCGCGCTCCACGCCCTCGAACTCTCGCCGGAAGCCCGGCACGTACAGCCCGCGCGCCTCGGCGGAGCCATGCGGACAGGCGGGTTGCCGCCGGCCGACGAGACGGCGGATCGTCCAGACCGTCAGCCTCTCGCTGCAGGAAAGATCGTTGAGGAAAAGCGCTGCGGGGGTCATGGGGCACTCCTGACCGGCGATTCCACCGTTCTGTTGCTGTCGCCGCACCGTAATTGCGATCGACTCTTATTTGCAACACGAAAATGATCACCTCGCCGTTATCAGCCCCGTTCTCGCCCGGGGGTGCCCGTTGGCCGGGCTGTGCCTTGGCCGATGCCGGCCCGTCCCACGCGTAAGATACTGCAAACGGGGCGAATGGTTTCCCGGGTGCCTTGCCTTCCGTGCCGTTTTTCATCCGTCCTCGCAGGATGTGACTCCGGATCGGGGTCCACGACGAAGCGGGTTTCAGAGTTGGATGGATCTGCGCGACCGGAGTGTGGCAACCATGGAGACAGACGGCCCGTCCTGCCGCGAGGCAGCGAAGCGTTACGGTGTAGCCCCCCGCATCGTGGTCCGGTGGATGCGGCGTTTCGGGGCGCGCCGGTCACCGAGCGTGCCGGGCGCGGCGTCCGGGTCGATTGCCGCTCTGCCCGGGCGTGCGTTCACGACGAGGGCGCGGCTTAAAAAAACGCTCGTCGCAGTCGCGACCGGATCGTCCTGACGTCGCCCGGCGCCTGGCACAATGGCGGACATACCAGCGCCCTGTCGAACCCGGCCGCCTGGTGTGCATCGGTGGTCGTGCGCGAGGTGCCGCCGGTTCGCGCGCGGCGAACGGCTCCGGGCCGAAATGCCTTGGGGTCGTGGACCACCATGACCTTTATTGCCGTCCTGCGGGTCGATCTTGCAGTCGAATGGAAAGAGACGTGTCAGGAACGGAAAATATCTTAATTGAGCCGATTCCGTCATGTATCATGCATCTTCGTATTTTTTGTGAATTCTTCCGGTATGTCGTCCATTCTGTGCGTTCTGGACCATACAATGCCTTCGCGGATTTTCTTCGCCGGTACGCCGCCATAGATGCAGTTGGATTCCACATGTCCGGTCGCAAGCGCCATTTGCCCGATGATGCTGCCTGTCTCTATGACGCATCCTTTGGAGACCCGAGCGCCATTTCCGATCCAGACATGCGCGTGTATGATCACGTCAGCCGGCAGGGACAGCCGCTCTCCAGTCGCCGCGTCGAAAACGCCGTGCCCGTCGGATGTCCTGATCATGATGTTCGACGACAACATGCAGTCGTTTCCGAGCAGGACCGCCCTGTCGTCCGCTTCACATAAAATGATTGCCTGCTCTACCGTGCTTCCCGAGCCTATGCCGACCGTATTGTTTTTTCCGTTCAGATGAAGATTCAGCTGCTTTAATCTGCAATCGTTCGAAATATGGATGATATGGCCCGATCCCCGCACCCTTATGTTGCAGTTGATGAGTTTCACCCCTGCCCCGATTATGAGTACGGCGTCATGAGCCAATATCTCTATTTTGGTCTTGTCATTGATATCAACGCCTTCCGATACAAGAATTTCGGAGTTTCGTCCGCTTATCGTTATATTCTGCGTCTTGTTTATGGAATTCAATTTCTCTTTGTTTTCTTGCGTCGTCAGATATAGGTTTTTTTCTTTTATGATGCTGTCGAGTCTGGCTAATTGTATTGAATATTTTTTTAATTCTGTCATGACGACGTCCCCGATATTCGGATATTACCCTTAACTCCACGAAGTTTGAGTGTCTATCCACAAACAGACTGAATCGGTTGTGATTCCGTCGTTCGGGGACGCTTCGCGGGAGGCATGGATATGGACGACGGAGAATTGCGGTCGATGTGACCGCAGTGGGCGGCGCTGCCGGCTGAGCCGCCGCCCCGCAGCATGGTGAACGGCTATTTCCTGCGCTGGCAGCATGATCGCATTCGATCGACCGCCGCAGGGTAGCCAGGGCCGGAAACGGATGGACCAAATGCATGCGCGTTCCTGAGCCGGGCGGCACGGATCCGCAAGGGGGCCGATGATCGCGAGGGAATCCGGTCCGCGCCCGGCCGATGTTTTTCTCTTTTTCTTCTATTGCAATTGAGAGTCGGTCGCAATATGAGGGAGGAACCCACGGGGCGCCGACAGATATCCGACCGTCGATTTCCCAACATTGTTCCGTGGAACCTTCAGGCGGCATGGGCGGCGTCTTTCCGGCGCCTCCGATGCCGCCGCCTTCTTTTCGATCCTCCGGGAGGGCGCCGACGATGACTGAGACAATCGGCTGCGACGTCAACTGGCACCTTGCGCATTCGCAGCCCGCGCATCTGCTTGACTATTTCGATCCCGCCCGGGGATTTGCCGGGCAGATCAATCCCCTCGTCAGCCGGTTCCGCGACATCCAGGCGCTGTGCGACGCCGGGGACGGCGACGAGCCCCTGATGCAGCTGCGCAACGCGCTGGCCTTCCACCTGGTGAAAATGTCCCGCTGGTGGGGCTTCGATTTCTGTCCGCGCGGCCTGACGGGCGTGCGCAATCCGCTGTTCCTGAGCTATGTGAAGGCACATGCCGCCCGCGTGGTCGAGGACGAATCGTTCTTCGACCTGTTCACCATGCAGCATCACATGCATGCCAACGATGCCGGCCATATCCTGGTTCTCGGCCGGGACGACCGGACCGTGCCCGCCCTGCTCTACGGGCTGGATGGCCAGAAGGGGTTTCGCTTCACGTCGCGGGCGAATGGCGCGGACATCGCATGGTACCGCCACAGCTATCCGGATTTCGCCAGCGCGTGGCTGGCCGCGCGGACGATCCGCTGCCCGGGCGAACGGCTCTGCGACACGTTGCCCGAGCGCCTGGCCGCCGAGCGCGAGCATGCCTGGGCGCGGTCCTGGCACCAGCGCTATTTTCATCGTGCCGGCACCCGGCCGGTGGTCCAGCTCTATACCGAAGCCTATGCGCAGCTTTCGGTCTGCCAGTCGGCGTTCGGCCGGGCGGAATTCGAGACCATCGTGAACGACCTGGCCTTCAAGATCGTGAGAACCGCGTTCGAGCGCGCCATGACCATCGCCGACATGATCGAGGAAGGCGGGACCATGGACATGAACCTGCGCGTCGCCAATGGCGTCAAGCAGCGCGCCCGCACCTTCATCGCCGCCTGCGTCGATCCCTGCCGGCGGCCCGAGATGGATACGCTGCTGGACCGGACGATCGCCTATCGGCCCCGGCGCTGTTCATGACGGTGGCGGGGGCGCGTGCGGAGCGTCCTTCAGGGTTTTTTTGAAAAAGGATTCCTGCCGGTCGCCGGCCCTACCCCCACATGCGGCGGAGGAGGCCATCGCGCAGCACCCGCGCGTGATAGAGCGCGGCCAGGCCGTGCCCCACGGCCAGCACGACGATGGCCCACGCCAGCCAGTTATGGATCTGGCCCAGCATATGGTGCGTCGCGTGGTCGAACGGGCCGAAGGGCGAATTGATGGGGATGCCGAACGCCACTACCGGCCGGCCGCCCGACCAGCGCGCCATGTAGCCCAGCGCGAGTTCCACCCCGATCATCACGTAGAGCAGCCCGTGCACCGCATGCGCCGCCCGGTCGGCCATCGTGCCCGCCGAGGCGAAGCGGATGGCCCGCCCGCCCGTGACCCGCCATGCCACCCGCGTCACGAACACCGCCGCCAGCAGCACGCCCAGGGACAGGTGCAGCGACACCAGCGGCGCGCGATCGGCGCGCGGCAGGCGGATCCAGATCTCGCCCAGCGCGAATTGCGCCAGGATCAGCAGCGCGGTCGCCCAATGCAGCCAGCGTGTCTCGCGGCTGTAGCGGACGGGGGAGGCGACCTGCCGCCCGTCACTGTCGATCACGCCCGCGCCGTCCATGCCCCGCCCCTTCGTTCTGCCGCCCTCGCCGATACGCCAGCGGACCGAACGAATGCAAGAGCTGCACGCGGTGGGAACAACTGTCGGACCTGTATCGCGGCCGTCGGCAATAGGGCGGACATCATATCGCCGAGGTTTCAGTCCTCGCCTCCATGCGGGAGGCGACACGCCATTGCCCGCACGACTTTCGCGCTGCAGGAGTTTCAATCCACGCCCCCGCACGGGAGGCGACCCCATGGGTAATATCGCACTGATCCGTCAGGCAAAACAGGCCCGGTTGCGCGAACCTGCCGTGTGTGCCGTCCGGAAGGCGGGGTGGGGCGGGTTGGGGGAGGCGCGGTCCGTGGGTTATATTCGTTTCGGGCGGTGTGCGAACCTGCCGGGAACATGGGGGCCGCTTGGGGTTCGCGCGTTGCATCGGCAGCGGGTTGTTTCGGACGTGGCCGCCCGGGGCGGGCTGCGGGGTCGGATCCGCGCCTGGCTTGCGGGCGGTCCCTTATCCGCCCGCGCGGTGGCGGTGCAGGACATCGACCGAAATCGTGGCGGCGTCCAGGATGTGCTGGCGGGTCAGGCGGGCGACGGCGTCGGGGTCGCGGCGGCGGCAGGCCGCCAGCAGGGCCAGGTGTTCGGCGTCCGTCACGTGCTTGCGTCCGGCGATTTCCAGATGGCCGCGAATATAGCGGTCGACCCGGCGATGCAGGCCCTCGATCATCTCCAGCAGGCGGGGGCGGCCGGCGGCCGCGTAGATCGCGCCGTGGAAGGCCCAGTTCAGCGGCCCCGACCGGGCCATGCCGTCCGGGGCGTCGCTGGTGCCGGCGACGAAGGCGTCGTACGCGTCCTCGATCCGCGCCAGGTCCAGGCGGGTCATGCGCGCCACCGCCTGGGCGGCGGCCCGTTCCTCCAGCAGGGCGCGGATTTCGGAAAACTCGATGATGTCGGCCTCGGACAGGCCCGTGACCATCGCGCCGCGATTGGGCTGGAAGGCGACCAGGCCCTCGGCCTCCAGCTGCTTCAGGGCCTCGCGCACCGGGATGGTGCTGACGCCGAAACCGCTGGCCAGTTCGGATTGCGGCAGGGCCTGCCCCTCGGCCAGGAGCCCGTCCAGGATCGCGTCGCGCAGCGCGTTGCCCACGGATTCGGACGCGATGCCGCGCGGTTCGTCGCCCGCGCGGGTGTAGATGCTCGCCGGCAGCATGGCTGTCCCCTTCGATCCGCGTCGATGCGGATCATATACACTCTTGAGAATCATATATGATCTGATAGGGGGATGAGTCCAGAGGCCGTCGCCGTCCGCAAGGGCGCGTCGCGGCCGCCCAGCACCCCGTTCCACCCTGGCCAGCGGACCCGAGACCATGACCCCCTCCCCCACCCTGCCGCCGACCGCCGCGCCCGGCGCGGTACCCACCTCGGCCCTGGCGGGCGCGCTGCCGGCGCGCGACGGCCAGCGCGCGCGGATCGCCGCCGCCCTGCGCCGGGCGGAGCCTGCCTGCATCGCGGCCCTGATCGACGACGCCACCCTGTCGCCGGCGCAGGAGGCCCAGGCCGACGCCACCGCCCGCCGGCTGACGCAGGCGCTGCGCAGCGGCCGGCGCCCGGGCGGGGTCGAGGCGCTGGTGCAGGAATTTTCCCTGTCGTCGCGCGAGGGGGTGGCGCTGATGTGCCTGGCGGAGGCGCTGCTGCGCATTCCCGACATGGCGACGCGCGATGCGCTGATCCGCGACCGGATCGGCACCGGCGACTGGCTGGCGCATGTGGGCCGGGGGCGGCCCCTGTTCGTCAATGCCGCCGCCTGGGGGCTGGTCGTCACCGGCCGGCTGGTCGGGCCGGAGCGCCAGCACGGGCTGGCCGGGGCGCTGATGCGGCTGGTCGCGCGCGGGGGCGAGCCGCTGATCCGCCGGGGGGTGGACGTCGCCATGCGGATGATGGGCGAGCAGTTCGTGTGCGGCGAGACGATCGACGCGGCGCTGGAGACCAGCCGGGCGCGCCATGACAAGGGGTTCCGCTATTCCTTCGACATGCTGGGCGAGGCCGCGCTGACCGAGGCCGACGCCGTGCGCTATTTCCGCGACTACGAGACCGCGATCCATGCCATCGGCCGGGCGGCGCAGGGCGGGCGCGACGTCTATGACCGCAACGGCCTGTCGATCAAGCTGTCGGCGATCCATCCGCGCTATGCCCGCGCGCAGCGCGAGCGGGTGATGGAGGAGCTGCTGCCGCTGCTGGTCCGGCTGGCGCGGCTGGCGCGGCGGTACGACATCGGCCTGAACATCGACGCCGAGGAAAGCGAGCGGCTGGACCTGTCGCTGGACCTGCTGGAGGGGCTGTGCCTGCATCCCGACCTGGCGGGGTGGAACGGCATCGGCTTCGTCGTGCAGGCCTACGGCAAGCGGGCGCCCGCCGTGCTGGACTGGATCATCGGGCTGGGGCGGCGCAGCGGCCACCGCGTCATGGTGCGTCTGGTCAAGGGCGCCTATTGGGACAGCGAGATCAAGAAGGCGCAGGTCGAGGGGATGGCGGACTTCCCGGTCTTCACCCGCAAATGCCACACCGACATCAGCTACGTCGCCTGCGCGCGCAAGCTGCTGGCGGCGCCGGATGCGGTGTTCCCGCAGTTCGCCACCCACAATGCCCGGACCCTGGCCAGCATCCATGCGCTGGCCGGCGCGGAGTTCACGCACGGGCAGTATGAATTCCAGTGCCTGCACGGCATGGGCGAGGGGCTGTACGACGCGGTGGTCGGGCCGCGCAACATGGACCGGCCCTGCCGGATCTACGCGCCCGTGGGCTCGCACGAGACGCTGCTGGCCTATCTGGTGCGGCGCCTGCTGGAAAACGGGGCCAATTCGTCCTTCGTCAACCAGATCGGCGACGAATCCGTGCCCGTCGAGACGCTGGTCGCCGACCCGGTGCGCACCGCCCGCGCGCTGGCCGCCGCCGAGGGCGTGGCGGTAGGTGCGCCGCATCCCGCCATTGCGCTGCCCGGCGCGCTGTTCGGGCGCGAGCGGTCCAATTCGGCGGGGCTGGATCTGGCGGACGAGCCCAGCCTGCACGCCCTGGCGCAAGGCATGGAGGACGGCCCCCGCACCTGGGAGGCCGCGCCGATGCTGGGTGACGGCGTGCCGTCGGACGCACCGATGCGCGACGTGCCCAACCCCGCGCGGCCGGACGACCGGCCCGGCACGGCGCGCTTCGCCACGCCGGACGACGCCGCGCGCGCCGTGGGACTGGCGGAAGGCGCCCTGGCCGACTGGTCCGCGCGGCCGCCCGCCGAGCGTGCCGCCTGCCTGGACCGCGCGGCCGGCGCGCTGGAGGAGCGGCAGGCGGAACTGATCGGGCTGATCGTGCGCGAGGCCGGGAAATCCTATCCCAACGCGGTGGCCGAGATCCGCGAGGCGGTGGATTTCCTGCGCTATTACGCCGCGACCATCCGCCGCGATTTCGACAATGCCACGCATGTTCCGCTGGGCCCGGTGGTGTGCATCAGCCCGTGGAACTTCCCGCTGGCGATCTTCCTGGGGCAGGTGTCGGCGGCCCTGGCGGCGGGCAATGTGGTGCTGGCCAAGCCCGCCGAGGAAACGCCGCTGATCGCCGCCTGCGCGGTGCGCATCCTGCACGCGGCCGGGGTGCCGCCGGGCGCGCTGCAGTTCCTGCCCGGCGCGGGCGACGTGGGCGCGGCGCTGGTGGCGGACCCGCGCATCGGCGCGGTCATGTTCACCGGGTCGACCGAGGTCGCGCGCCTGATCGCGCGGCAGCTGGCCGGGCGCGTCGGCGCGGGCGGGCAGCCGGTGCCGCTGGTGGCGGAAACCGGCGGGCAGAACGCGATGATCGTCGATTCGTCGGCGCTGGCGGAACAGGTGGTGGCGGATGTCATCGCCTCGGCCTTCGACAGCGCGGGGCAGCGCTGTTCGGCCCTGCGCATCCTGTGCGTGCAGGACGATTGCGCGGAGCATGTGCTGGCGATGTTGCGCGGCGCGATGGCCGAACTGCGGGTCGGCGACCCGGCGCAGCTGCGCACCGATATCGGCCCGGTCATCACGTCCGAGGCCCGCGACGGCATCGCCGCCCATATCGCGCGGATGCGCGCGAACGGCGCCCGGGTGTGGGCGCCCGCCACGCCGCACGCGGTGCCCGGCGGCCATTTCCTGCCGCCCACGCTGATCGAGATCGACAGCATCGCCGAGATCGGGCGCGAGGTGTTCGGCCCGGTGCTGCATGTCCTGCGCTGGCGGCGGGCGGAGCTGGACGCGCTGATCGCGGCGATCGACGCCACCGGATACGGCCTGACCTTCGGCCTGCACACCCGCATCGCCGAAACGGTGGACCATGTGACCAGCCGGATCGCGGCCGGCAACCTGTATGTCAACCGCAACACCATCGGCGCGGTGGTGGGCGTGCAGCCCTTCGGCGGGCGGGGCCTGTCGGGCACCGGGCCGAAGGCCGGGGGGCCGCTGACGCTGCGGCGGCTGCTGTCGGCCTGCCCGGCCTTCGTGCCGCCCCCTTCGGCCGGCACGGACGGCGCGCGCGCCGGCGCGTTGCCCGAGGCCGCGCGGGAATGGCAGGCCTGGTCGGCGGGCGGCAATCTGCCGGACGGCGTGACCGGACCGGCCCTGCACGGGCTGTCGGTCGCGATGCCCGGGCCGGTCGGCGAGACCAATATCTGGTCGCTGGCCCCGCGCGGCACGGTGCTGTGCCTGGCGCGGACCGAGGCCGGGGCGCGGCGGGCCACCGGCATGGCGCTGGCGGCGGGCAATGGCGTGGCGCTGCTGGCCGAGGACGCGGCGACGGGCTGGATCGCCGACCTGTCCCCGGCCTTGCGGTCGCGGGTCCGCCGTATCGCCGGCGTGGACAAGGTGGCGGCGATGGGCCCGGCGGTGGTGCTGGCCGAACCCGGCGCGCCCGAACTGGATGCCGTGCTGGCGGCGCTGGGCGCGGGGGACGGGCCGGTGGTGCCGGTGCATCTGCTGACCGCGACGGGGCCGCTGCCGGAATGGCTGCTGGAGGAACGGCTGGTCAGCACCAACACCACCGCCGCCGGCGGGAATGCGTCGCTGATGGCGATCGGCTAGTCCCTTTCCTTTCCCCCCGGAATCCGGTGTGGACTCCGGAAGGATGCTGCCTCAATGAACCGCTCTCCGCGCGGATCGCCGTCATGCGGGGCGACCTGATCCGCGCGGACCGGCATGTGCCGTCCGGCTGCATGCTGCCGCCCGGGATGCGGTGCATGCCCGGGTGGGCAGATGCCGCGCCGTGCTGCGTGGAGCTGGCGAGGCGTCCGGCCGGGGCGTACGGGCCGGGGACTCCGCCGGACAGAGGGGAGCCGGGGGCGGGAATGTGATATCGCTCGGGACGTGGTTCCGGCCGTGCTATGCTGGGGTCCGGTCCATCCATGACCGCTGACGGGAGGCGCCGTGACCCTGTCACCTCTCTTTCCGCGCCTGCCCGCGCCGCCGGGCAGCGCCTGGCTGAAGCGCCGGCTGGCCGCGCGGGTGTCGGACGTCTTCAACGACCGGACGCGGGGCGAGACGCCGGTCGTGCGCCAGGCCGACGGATTGTTCGCGCCGGACAGCGTGGTCCGCCGCGTGCACGGCGACGTCGTCGCCATGATGGCCGGCGGAATTGCCGCGCTGCTGCTGCAGATGCTGCATCCCGCGGTCCTGGCCGGGGTCTGGGACCATTCCCGCTTCCGCGACGACATGCATGGGCGGCTGCGGCGCACGGCGCGCTTCGTCGCGCAGACCACCTATGGGCAGCGCGACGACGCCCTGGCCGCGATCGCACGGGTCCGCCGGATTCATGACAGGGTCAGCGGCCTGCTGCCGGACGGCACGCCCTATCGCGCGAACGACCCGTCGCTGCTGGCCTGGGTTCATCTGACCGAGACGACCAGTTTCCTGGCCGGCTGGCGCCGCTTCGCCGAGCCGCTGATGCCCGAGCACGAGCGCAACCAGTATTTCGACGGGATGGCGCGGATCGGGACGGCCCTGGGGGCCGCGCCGGTGCCGCATACCGAACATGCGGCCTACCGCCAGATGGCGGCGATGCGGGGCGCGCTGGGCGTCGACGCGCGCACTCGCGAGATATGCGAGATCCTGCTGACGGGGCCGCCGGCCTTCCCCGGCGGCCGGCACGCCGTCGGCCTGATGACCCGGGCCGGCATCGACCTGCTGCCGCCCTGGGCGCGACAGATGCATGGGTTCGCCCCGCCCGGCCCGGCGACCCCGCTGGTGCGCGCCGGGACCTTCGGACTGGCGGAAACCGTCCGCTGGGCATTCCGCGCGTAACGGCCGGGCGCGGCCCCTGCTGGAGCGCGGCGGTCAGGCCAACGGTGCCGTCCTGACCCTGCGGGCGACCCGGTCGATGGCGCGATCGAGGCGTACGCGGGCAGCCGCGTCCAGGCCATCCAGGAACCAGGCAATCACGTATAAAACGGCCAGCGTCACCGGCGCGGCCCAGAACGGAAGGGTGGCGAGGGGAATGTGCAGCCCCTTGTCGAGCACCACGCCGATGCACCAGAGCAAGGGGGCATGGATGGCATACAGCGCATAGGACGCCGCGCCCGCGACCTGGAACACGGCCAGGCTGGCGCCCCTGGGCTGCGTCGCCGCCCCCAGCCAGACGATCAGGGGAAAGAGCAGGAACACGGCCAGCAGGTCGAGCACGCCGCGCGGGATCGCGGTGCTGTCGATCACCAGGGCGAAGGCCAGCAGGCCCATCGGGACCCAGGCGCCGAGCCCGAGGGATCCGGGCCGGATGCGCCAGAGCAGGACGCCCAGGAAGAACGAGAAGCCGACCCGGGCCAGGGCGACCGCCGTCCCCTCCCAATACATGCCGGCATTCAGCGACCCACGGACAGAGGCCGAAACGACCAGGCCCAGCGCGGAGATGCCCACCACGGCCATCAGCGTCCGGGTCGTCAGCCGCGGCCAGGCAACGGCCAGGGCGGCATTGGCCACCAGTTCGTAGAAGAGCGACCAGGCCGGGAAATTGAGCGGATAAAGTTCGCCATGCGCGCCGAGCCACGGGAGGTAGAACAGTGCCGCGGGAAAGGGAGCAAGTTCGGCAAGCGGCTTGAAATGGAGGGCGACCTCCAGCGCCGTGACCGCCGCGCCGATCGACAGCCCGAGCGCGTAGAGCGGCCACAGACGCACGACGCGTTTGCGCATGAACGCGGCAAACGGCAGGCCGGCATCCAGCCGGGCCGAATAGGCCTCGGCCAGGACGAATCCGCTGAGGACGAAGAACAGGTCGACCGCCAGATAGCCGCCCGGCGGGAACCAGGCCGCAGGGAATATGATGTGGATATGGACCAGGACGACCGCCGCCGCGGCCAGGCCGCGCAACCCGTCCAACGTGTGAAACAAGCGCTTCGCCATGGCCCTGCCCTTGCCGGGGCGCCGTGCGGGATCGCGGAACGAAACGCCCGCGAACCGTCACGCGCAACATGTAACGGGTTTGTTGCGCAATGTAACCTGTTTGTAACGGATAAGTTCCTTGCGTCAGGACAATATCGTGCAGGGGCCGTATCGTGCCGGCGCCGGACCGGAAATGCCGGATCAGAAATGGAGGTACGTCCGCTGGACGACCTCCTTCATCGAAAAGAACGTCCTGGTCAGGCGGATTCCCGGAAGCGAGACCAGCCAGTCGCCGTAGATCGCGTTGAATTCGTCGATCGACGAGGCCCGGATCGTGACCAGGTAATCGAATTCGCCGGACACGAGGTAGCACGCGACGACCAGCGGATGGTCGCGGATCGCGGCCTCGAATTCCGCGAAGGCCTGCTTGTTCAGCCGGTCCAGGCAGACGCCCATGACGATGACCGCGCTGCGCCCGACCGAGGCCGGGGCGATGTCGGCCCTGAAGCCGGTGATGATCCCGTCCTCGGTCATGCGCTGCACGCGCCGGAAGCAGGTCGCGGTGCTGGTCGCCGCCTGGCGCGCCAGGTCCGTGATCGATATGCGCCCGTCGACGCTGAGAACCCGCAGGATCCGCCTGTCGACCCCGTCCATGTCAAACTGTTTCACTTTTCAGTGATCCGGGAAAAAATGAAAGGATCGTTCATTTCCGCCTTCATGATGATGCCCCTCGCCTTCGTTTTGATTCAATAACGAACGCACCGATCATAACGTATTGGATATGTTTTGCCCTCGTATTTTGAGGGTCTGATATGCAAAAACATGATAGATGCGGTTCGAAGGCGATGCTCTCCGTCCGGATGCGGGGGGATGCGCGTTCCGTCGGCCGCCGGCGCCGGCTGATGCTGGCGACGGCGCTGGGCGCGCTGGGGGCCATGGCGCTGGCGCCGCTGGCGCCCCGCGACGCCCGTGCGCAGGCGGCCCATCCCGCGCCGGCCCACGGCACCCGCGCCCCCGCGCGCCATGCGGCCGCCAAGCCCGCCGCCCGCCACGCGCAGGCCGTGGAATCCCGGTCGGCCGAGGCGTTTTCCGTCGTGGGATCGCACGAGACGTCGCACGGCATGGAACAGACCATCACGCGCAAGATGCTCAACCGCTTCGTGGCGGGGACCAGTCCGCTCCAGGTACTGGGGGCGACGACGCCGGGCGTCAGCTTTGCCACGGCGGATGCGCTGGGCCTCGATACCTATGCCAATTCGCTGTATATCCGCGGCTATAACCAGAGCCAGCTGGGCGTCACGCTGGACGGGATTCCCCTGGGCGACCAGGGATTCATCAACACCAACGGCCTGGATATCAACGAGGCCGTCACGCCCGACAACATCGCGCGCATCGACATGTCGCAGGGCGGCGGCGCGCTGGATGTCGCGTCGACCGCGAACCTGGGCGGCGCGCTGCAATATTACACGCAGGACCCGCGCGACACGCTGGGGGCCGACGTCTCGCAGACCTTCGGCAGCAACAGCACCTATCGCACGTTCGGACGGTTCCACAGCGGCGTGCTGAACCGGACCGGCACGAAATTCATGGCGTCCTACGCGCGCACCGACGCGCAGAAATGGAAGGGCCATGGCGACCAGTACGAACAGCAGGCGAATTTCAAGTTCGTGCAGCCCCTGGGCGAGCGCGGGCGGCTGACCGGATTTTTCGATTATTCGGAATTCAACCAGTATAATTATGGAAATATCAGCCTGGAGATCAAACAGAAGCTGGGGTCGAGGACGGATTATTTCTACCCCGACTACAAGGGTGCCTACCTGGCCGCGCAGGGCATCTTCCCCGCGGGATGGGACCAGGTGTCCAGCCCCACGGACATCGCGTATTACGATGCCGCGCAGGACCAGCGGAATTACCTGACCGGGCTGAACGGGAATTACGACCTGACGTCGCGGCTGCGGCTGAAGAGCGTGATGTATGCGCAGGTGTCCGGCGGGGACTATGAATTCACCAACCCGTACGTGTCGTCGCCCAACGGCGCGCCGATGATCCAGCAGGCCGACCACCAGTGGTTCCGCCGCATCGGCGGCACGCTGGCGCTGCAATACCGGCTGGGCCATCACGACCTGGAATCCGGCGTCTGGTACGAGAACAACGATTTCACGTATTCGCAGCGGCTGTACAGCCAGCCCCTGCTGGGCGAGGGCACGCCGCGCAAGGGCACGGGCCCCTACGAGAATTCGTTCGCCACGCGCTATGGCGTGCAGATGAACACCAATGCCTTCCAGTACTATCTGCAGGATGCCTGGCACATCCTGCCCAGCCTGCGCCTGCATGCCGGGTTCAAGTCGCTGCTGGTCACGACGGCGGGCGGCGCGTTCGAAAATAACGAGACCTATACAGGGCAGAGCGCGCTACCCAGCGGCAGCCTGACGACGGCGGGCGCCTTCCTGCCGCATGTCAGCCTGAACTGGACGTTCCTGCGGCATCACGAGCTGTTCTTCGACGTGTCGCGCGACATGCGCGCCTATTCCTATGGCGGGTGGAATTCACCGGTTGCCTGGGGCGTCGACAACCAGGCCATCTTCTCGCAGCTGCGCAAGACGCTGAAGCCCGAGAGCACCTGGAACTACCTGATCGGCTATCGCTACAACTCGAAATATGTCGACGGCGTGCTGAACCTGTATCATTCGGATTATTCGAACCGCCTGGCGCCGATCACCAGCGGCACGCTGGTCAACGCCAACCAGACCTTCCTGAACGTCGGGTCGATGGCGATGTGGGGCGTCGATGCCGGGGTCACCGTCCGGCCCCTGCCGCACCTGGAGGTCTTCAACAGCATCAGCTACAACCATTCGACCTATGGCCAGGGGATCTATAACGCCGGCACCTATTACGACCTGAAGGGCAAGATGGAGGTCAATTACCCCTCCGTCATGTACAAGTCGAACGTGGCCTATACCTACGGGAACGCGACGCTGAACTTCAACGTGTACTACATGGGGCGGCGGTACCTGTCCTACATGAACGACACGTCGGTCGATCCGTACTGGAATGCGAACCTGACGGCGTCGTATGATTTCAAGCATGTGCCGCATGTCGCGGATTTGAATTTCTCGCTGGGCATCTACAACCTGTTCAACCAGGAATATATCAGCTCGATCGGCGCCAACCCGATTTCGGGCGACCGGCAGTCCATGTTCGCGGGCGCGCCGCGCCAGTTCTTCGGAACGCTGCGCGCACGCTTCTGAACGTCTGCGGCGGGAGCGGAGGGTTCCGTTCCCGCACGTTCAGATGCCGCAGGCGGGCACGTCCTGGCGCGGCGGTTCCTTCGGCCAGCGGCGATGCAGCCACAGCCAGGTGGCGGGGCGCGCCCTGATCCAGCGTTCCAGCGTCGCGTTGACCATCAGCGTGATCGCGTAGGTGTCGGCCTCGCGATTGCCCGTGCGGGGGACGTCGATCGGCTTTTCGCACACCATCCTGAACCGCCCGCCCCCCAGCCGCAGCACGTAGACCGGCATGATGGGCAGGTCGAAGCGCAGGGCCAGCCTGGCCAGGGCGGGGGCCGTCATCGCCGGCCGGCCGAAGAACGGGACGGCGATCCCGTCATTCATCTTCTGGTCCACCAGGAGGCCGAGCGACCCGCCCGCCTGAAGATGGCCCAGCGCGTCGCGGGCCCCCTCGGCGCCCTTGGGGAACATCCTGTTCTGCGGGCCGAGGGCCCTGTGGCGCATCGACTGGATCACGGCGTCGACATGCCGGTTCGACGCCGCCCGGTAGAAGCCGGACACCGGCAGCCCGATGCCGCCGGCGATCGGCAGGATCATTTCCCAGTTTCCGAAATGTCCGGAAAAGAACAGCGCCTGTCCCCCCTGGCGTGTCAGGGCGTCGATATGCTCCTCGCCCTCGATTTCCCAGCCGGGGCCGCGCGGCGTGCGGGTGAAGGTGGCAAGATGGGGCAGTTCCCCCAGGGTCCGGCCCAGATTGTTCCACACCGCGCGGATGACGCCCTGGCGTGTCGTGGCGTCCATGTCGGGCAGCGCCGCCCGGAGGTTCCGGTCGGCGATCCCGCTTTCCCGCAACCGGCCGCCGACCTGTTGCGCGGCCCATCCGACGAGGGCGGACGACGCGCGCGGGCCGATGAGCCGGAGGGCGTGCAGCGCCCCGGCCAGCAGCGTCGCCAGCACGGGCGCGAGGAGGAGCAGCAGGAGGTCCGTCGGCGGGCTGATGCGCAGGACCGGCCGGATCGCGATCCGGCGCGGCCGGGCGGCGGAGAGCGCCGGCACCCTGGGGCCGGACGCGGCGCGGTGCGCCCCTGCCGAGGTTTCATGATCGAAATGGTCGGAAGGCTTCGGGCGGGTGGAGGGCATGCCCAACTATGCGTACAATACATAGCTGAGTCTCCAGGAATAGCGTAACCGAATGCAACCCTGGCCGGTTCGGCCCCTGAGGGCTGTTTGAAAACGCGCGTCGGATCGCCGGCGCGCATTTCAAGCCGGTTGCAATGAGCCTGCCTGAAAATGGGGGCTGGTGAGCGAGAGCGGCCACTTGGGGCCGCGCCCGGCGTGGGTTTGCGAGCACCGAAGGGGAGCGGCCTTGATGGCCGCCCGCCACGGAGCGCAGGAAACGCGCGTCGGATCGCCGCCAGCGCGCATTTCAGGCCGGTTGCGACGAGCCTGCCTGAAAATGGGGGCTGGTGAGCGAGAGCGGCCTCTTGGGGCCGCGCCCGGCGTGGGTTTGCGAGCACCGAAGCGGAGCGGCCTTGATGGCCGTGAGCATCGGAGCGCAGGAAACGCGCGTCGGATCGCCGCCAGCGCGCATTTTCAGGCGGGCTCGCGCAGTGCGCGGGCGATCCAGTCGAGATTGGCCCGGCGCAGATGGCCGTAATTGTAGAATGCGATGCCCTGGCCGGGCGTGGCCAGTACCGCGCGGACGACGGCGGCGAATGCGGCCTCGGACGGGAAATCGGCGGGGGACGGGCGCAGGACGACGCGCGGGGCCGCCCCTGCCGGCAAGGTGTCGCGCACGTCCCAGAGCGCCGACAGGACCTGGTGCGGGTCGGGCTGGTACAGGCAGAGTTCCAGCCCGTCGCCGGCCGCCGTCAGCGCCGCCAGGTCGCTGCCTTCCAGCCAGGCCGCGACCGGATTGCGCTGCACCGAGGGAATGACGTGCAGCGATCCGTCCGGGCCGATTTCCGCCCGGATCGCCGCGACCAGGCTGGTGACCGTTTCGCAGCGCCACGCCAGGAAGGCCCGCAGCGCGTCGTTCGCCACCATGTCGGCCAGCAGGCGCGTCATCCCGTCGTCCCACGTCCGGTCGGCGGGGCGGGCGAGATAGCGCGATGCCTGGTCGCGCAGCGTGTGGCGCAGCGCGTCGGCGTCGATCCCCCGCCCGGCCGCGCCGGCGCGGCAGGAGTCGCAGAAGCACAGGCCGGCCACGGCCTCGAACCACGGATCGCGGCCCAGCAGGGACATTTCATGGTGATAGCCGTGCTGGTAGGGCTGCCAGCCCGGGGTTTCCAGCACCAGGCCCCGCACCGCCGGCGCCCGCGCGATTTCGCCGGCCAGCGTGACGGCATAGGCCCGGACCTCCGGATGGGCGGGGCACAGGCTGTAGGGATAGCGGTCGCCGAAGACGTTCCGGCAGGTCGCGTGCGGATGGCGCGTTCCCAGTTCCGTATTGTGCAGCAGCACCGTCCAGCCCAGGATGCCGAGGCCCGCGTCCGCCAGGCCGCGCAGATGTGCGTCGTCCAGCGGGCGGTCCGCCGGCACGGGCCGGATCGCGCCGAAGCGCGACGGGTCGACGCGGACATGGACCGCGCCGTCCTGCGGAAAATGGACGCGCGACGTCAGCCCGTGCGGGCGCAGGAACTTGCCGGCATGGTACGCCAGCGCGACGGTCAGGGTGTCGAGGCCCATGGCCCGGACCCGTTCCGCGAAGGACCGGGGGTCGGGCTGGTCCTGCAGGTCCCACGGGTAGATATACAGGCCCCGGTAGGCGTCCGTCGTCATGGGGCGGCCACCGGCCCGCCCTTCAGCCACGAGGCGCCGACCAGGCCGGAATCGGCGGGAAGATGGCCGGGCACGACGATCGGCCCGGTGCCCGGGCGCAGGATGCGCGACCGGACCGCCGCGTCCAGGGCGGCCAGCAGGCGGGGGCGGTTGGCCAGCCCGCCGCCGACCGGCATGATCGTGGCGCCGGTGACGTTGACGACGCCGGCCAGCCCCGCCGACATGCGGTCCAGCCACATGTCCATGGTGTGGCGGGGATGGTCCAGACCCGCCTCCCAGTCGGAGAGGATCGCCTGGCTGTCGCTGCCCTGGCCGGTGAAGGCCAGGTGCAGGCGTTCGATCCCGCGTGCCCCGCCGATCGTGTCCAGGCAGCCGAGCTGCCCGCAGCTGCAGCGCAGGGCCGGCACGGCGCGGGGGTCGGCGCAGGCGGCGATGAACGGCCCATGCCCCCATTCGCCGGCCAGGCCGCCGGCACCGACGATCGGCCGCCCGTCGATCACCAGCCCGCCGCCGACGCCGGTGCCGAGGATCACGCCGAAGACGATCCGATGGCCGGCGCCGGCGCCCTGCATCGCCTCGGCCAGCGCGAAGCAGTGGGCGTCGTTGCCGATGACCACCGGGCGGCCCAGGCGCGTCGCCAGCGCGTCGCGCAGCGGACGTTCGTTGACGCAGGGAATGTTGGCCGAGCGGGTATGGCCCGTCTGCGGATCGCAGACGCCCGCGATGGCGACATGCAGCGGCAGGCCGCGATCGTAGGGCGCGGCGAATTCGGCCAGGGTGGAGACGAAATCGGCCATGCTGCCGACCGGCGTCGGTCGCCGCCGCCGGTCGGAGAGCTGGTGGGCGTTGTCCGCGACGGCGAAATCGATATAGGAGCCGCCGATATCCGCGCAGAGTATCACGATGTGATCCTTGAAGCCGTTCTTGGGCAGCGCCGGAAGGTCACACACCGGTTCCCGACCGGAGGTGAACCGACCGATCGCCCATAGAATATAATCTTGAAAAGGAGGGTACGCGTTCAGATCTTCACGACGATCTTCTTCTTCCACAGTACGAAGCTGGGGATGAAGCACAGCGCGACATAGGCGCAGGCATAGAGCAGGGACGTGGGTTCGGTCGATCCCCAGTGCGCGAAGACCGTCCGGTACACCCATTCGCCGATGCCCTGGCCCTGCGGCATGACCGGGATCTCCCACAGGAGTTCCGACCCGAATTCCGAGACGCAATAGGCCACGATCGCGTTCGATCCGAAGATGATCGACAGCATCATGAACCCCCGGACGGCGGCGGACGTGCGATAGACCTGCCGGACGTCGATCAGGATATAAAGCGCATACAGCGCCATGATGTCGATGCCGGCGCACAGCAGGACGAAGCTGCTGGACCAGATATTCTTGTTGAACGGAAAGAAGGCGTTCACGACGAAGGACAGGACGAAGATGCCCACGCCGCCCAGCGCCCAGCGCCGCACGGCCGGCGCGGCCGGGTTCCGCGAGGCCGCCTTCATCACCAGGCCCGAGACGATTCCGATCAGTACCGTGCAGAGGGCCGGCAGCGTGCTGAGGATGCCTTCGGGGTCGCGGTAGATGCGATAGAGATGACCGAAATGGAACCAGCGCTGGCAGAAATCATTGAAGGCGCGGTCGACCCAGGCGACGATATTGTTGCGATCGTCCAGGTAGGCGACGTCGACCCCCGGCATGCCGATGCCGGGAATGGGCATGAACCGCAGCATCGCCCAGTACAGCACCAGGATCGCCGCGACGATGCCGCAGAGGACGCGGGTGTCGCGCACCTTGAGGAACAGCGCGCCGCAGACCAGGTAGCAGACGGCGAAGCGCGTCAGCACGCCCAGCACCCGCAGGTGCGCGAAGTCGAAATGCGGGAACAGGGCAAGCAGGATGTCGATGCCGAACAGGATCAGCGACCGCCGGACGATGCCGGCGAGCAGTTCGCCCGGAGGTGCGCCGCGGTCCAGCCGGCTGCCGAGCGAGAACGGGATCACGCAACCCATGATGAACATGAAGCTGGGGAAGACCAGGTCGGTCGGCGTCCAGCCGTTCCATTCGGCATGGCGCAGGGGGGCGTAGACATGATCCCAGTCGCCGGGATCATTGACCAGGATCATGAAGGCGATCGTCAGTCCGCGCATGATGTCCACGGACATGATGCGGGATTTCCGGATTTCGTAGGGCTTGTCGATCGGCGTCTGGGCCACTGTGTTCTCCTGCTGCAGGCGACGCGGAACGGGGTCCCGTGGCGGGACCCCGTCAGTGATTCGGACTCTCGGGCTTAAAGAGGCGTTTTCGGGCAGGTGCTCAGAAACCGCTGGAAACCGAGACGAAGGCCGAGAACGGGGCGCCGACCAGGTAGATCGGGCTGGAGCCCTGGACCATCGTGCCGTGCAGGCCCATCATGCTCTGGGCGTTGGCCGTCGTGCTGCCGGCCATGGCCAGATAGTGGTTGTCGCCGATATTGACCAGGTTGAGCTGGATCTGCGGATGCTTGGCCGGGCCGATCGATTTGAAGCGATAGCCCAGGGTCAGGTCCGACGTCAGGTAGGACGGGATGCTTTCGTCGTTCATGAACGTCGTGTACTGGGAGTCGATATAGCGGAGGTTGAAGTTTCCGAACACCCGCCCGTCATCATATTGCAGGCCGATCGCCGCGGTGAATTTCGGGCTGCCGACGGAGATCTTGCCCTTGGTCGGCAGAATGTCTGTGCCGGTGTCGAAATTGTTGTCCATCGTCGAATGCAGGTACTGGCCCGACAGGTACGGGCTGAAATGATGCCAGTAGCCCAGGCCGAATTCCGCCTGGAAGCCGCGTGACGTTTCGCCGCCCGCGTTGATCGGTTCCGCCACCACCGACGTCGTCCCGGGAATGTAGCCCGACGACGAGATGTTGTGGTTGGTGATGTTCAGGTTGAACGCGGAAAACGAGAAATTATAGAAACCGGTGTGGCGGTAGCCGATTTCCTCGCCGATCGAATATTCCGGCTTCAGCGCGCCGACGGTTGCGATCTGCCCGTAGTTGGGGTCGTAGTCGGGAACGTAGGCCTCGGTCGAGACCGGGGCGCGGAAGGACGTCGTGCCGTTGATATAGAGCTGGTCGTGCGGCGTCAGGCGATAGGTCGCATAGAATTGCGGCAGCGGTTCGAAGTAATTATGCCCCGTCTTCCACGGCTGCGCGCCCGGCACGTTGTTCGTGCCCTCGCGATAGACCATCGCCGCCTTGAACCCGGCGCTGAGTTCCAGCCTGTCATGCAGCAGCTTCAGCGTGTCGGCAAGGTAGAGGGCGTTCTGCTGCTGCCAGAAATTCAGATTGTCGCCGCTGAGGATCTGGCTGTTGGAAAAGCGGATCGGGCTCAGCCCGTAGCCGGCCACGGGATTGCCCTGGTTGTTCACCAGGTTCCACTGATAGCGTTCGGTATGGCTTGTATAGGAATACCACCAGCCGAAGGTCAGGGTATTGTTGCCGTGCGTCCAGCGGATGTTGGAATTGATCGCCCCGTTCTTCTGCTTCCACGGGTCGTCGAGCATCGCCGTCGCCACGCCGTCGGTGGCATAGGGCAGGTTCAGCGCCGGATAGGGCGATCCCGGCACCCCATATTGCACGTTGCCGAAATATCCCCCCGCCAGCGGAATGGACTCGCCACCATAGGACGGGCCGGATTCCTGGACGTAATAGGGGGTCAGGTTCAGTTCCAGTTCATGCGACAGCACGAATTTCATCGGAACGATGATGTTCAGCAGGTTGGTGTTGTTCTGCGAGAATCGATAATAGCTGACGTCGCCCGGGGTATACTGGCCGTCCAGGTTGAAGCTGGTGCCGTACTGCTTCCATTGCTGCAGGGTCGGGTTCAGCATCCCGTTGGCGAACTGGCGGGTGTAGCCGAAGATGAACTTGACGCTGTTGCCCTGGCCCCAGTCCTTCACGAACTTGGAATCGACGTGATAGCGGAACTGGTCGCCCGGCCCGCGCCAGTTGTTCGACGAAGTATAGGAAAAGGACGCGAAGCCGCGAATGCCGCTGTTGCCGATATCGCCGGTGTTGAAGCGGACGAATTCCTTGTTCGCGCTGTGGGTGCCGCCCATCAGGTCGACATAGCCGCCCATCTTGTGCGCCGGGTCCAGCTCGAAGGTCGAGATCTGGCCGCCCACGGCGTTGATCAGCGGCGCGTCGATGTCCGGCGAGCCCTGCGAGACGGTGACCGATCCGATATTTTCGTTGTCCACAAGGGTCGAGGTGAAAGGGCCGTAGTTGATCGGGTCGGATTCCGGCGCGCCCTCGAACAGAAAGCCGATCTGCGACTGCGTCAGGCCGCGCATGGTCATGGTGTCGCCGCCGCTCATGCCCAGCGGATCGACCTTGGCCGACACCACGCCGGGCAGGCTGGCGACCATGTTCGCGATCGTGGTGGTCGGCGTCTGCTTGGCGATGTAGTCGCGCGTCAGGCCGCTCTGCGACCGGGGGGCGTGTTCGATCGGCATCAGGCCGCCGCCGGGCGTCGTGTTGGTGACGCCGTTGGAGCTGTAGGTCCCGGCGGTGACCGACACCGTTTCGGCCTGCTGCCCCTGCGGCAGTACCGACATGCCGGTGACCGAGGTTTCGGCGGCGACGGGGGCCGCGTCGCCCGCCGCCGGACGATGGGCGGATGGGGACGGGGCGGAAGACGGGGACGCGGAGGGGGTCGAAGACCGGGACTGGATCGCAGACTGGGCCAGGGCCACGCCCGATCCGAGGGTGGAGACGGAGAACATGACTGTCGTCACGCGAAGCGCGGTCTTGAGCGTCAGGGCCATCGCAAAGCATTCCTGTACAATGTGGTTTTAGAATGATTATGCCGGCTCGATCACGCTCCCCCCGCGCAATACTGCAAAAGAGGCACGTTATGCTGTTTCCACCGGGGAACCATGTGTTCGTTACGGAATTAGACAGGTGCCGATTTAGTTCTGCAATAAAAATAAATAGGGCCTGAAATTTTTTTTCTCGAACCACGTCGCTTTCGAAACGTACGGCCTGCCGGGCAGTCCCGACCGGTCCCGCCGGACGTCCGCCGGCGGAACATCGGGACGAAATGTCAAAAATATCCAGGATTCGCCGCGATTTTCCGGATGGCGTGCCGGACCGGGCCGGGCGGCGCGGGGAAAATGCCTATTGACCGGATGATGGTTTGCTGATCGAAATAAGTCACGACGCCGCCCTGGCGACGTGACGACTGCGATCCGGTTTTCCCGTGGCCCACCCTGACGCGCGCCGGTTTCCGGCGATGCGCGCGGCGGGCGCGACATCGATTCGGGGGCCGTGCCCCTGCCCTTCCCTGTCATCCCTTCCCTGCCACCCCAAGGACCATCGCCATGCTTCGATCCCCGTTCCGCACCCTGTGCGTGGCCCTGCTGGCCGCGACGGCCTGCAGCCCCCTGGCGCCGGCCGTGGCGGCGCCGTCGCTGCTGCCCCGGCCGGCGGCGATGGAGGCCGGGCAGGGCGCGTTCGCGCTGACGGGGACGGTCGCGATCGTCGCCCCCGCCGGGGACGCGGCGGCGCATTTCGCGGCCGACTGGCTGTCGCGCGCGCTGCATGACGCGACGGGCGGCCGATTTGCCGCCGGTGCCGCCGGTGCCGCAAATGCGGCGGGCACGGGGGGTGCGGCGGGGCGGGCCATCGTCCTGGAACGGGCGGCAGTGCCGGGCCTGCCGGCCGAGGGCTATGTCCTGACGGTGACGCCCGCCGGCATCCGCATCACCGCGCCCGACGAGGCCGGCCTGTTCTACGGCGCCGTCACCCTGGCGCAGATGCCCGGCGCCGACGGCACCATCGCCGCCGCCCGCATCCGCGACTGGCCCCGCCTGGCCTGGCGCGGCGCGATGCTGGATTCCGCGCGGCATTTCCAGACGCCCGACGCCATCCGCACCCTGCTGGACGCCATGGCGGCGCTGAAGCTGAACACGCTGCACTGGCACCTGACGGACGACCAGGGATGGCGGCTGGAAATCCGGCGCTATCCCAAGCTGACCTCGGTCGGCGCGTGGCGGCGGTCGCCGGTGTCGGGGACGCGGGGCGACGGCGCGCCCTATGGCGGGTTCTACAGCCAGGCGGAGGTCCGGGCCATCGTCGCCTATGCCGCCGCGCGCCATATCACCATCGTCCCGGAAATCGAGATGCCGGGCCACGCCCGCGCGGCCATCGCCGCCTATCCCGAACTGGGCGCGACCGGCCGCAACCCCGGCGTGGCGACCGATTACGGCGTCCTGCCGTGGCTGTACAATGTCGACGACCACACGATGCAGTTCGTCCGCGACGTGCTGGACGAGGTCATGGAGCTGTTCCCCTCGACCTTCATCCATCTGGGCGGGGACGAGGCGATCAAGGACCAGTGGCGGGCCTCGCCCGCCGTGCAGGCCCGGCTGCACGCCCTGGGCCTGCGTGACGAGGAGCAGCTGGAAAGCTGGTTCGTCGAGCAGGGCGGGCGGTACCTGGCCGCCCACGGCCGCCGCATGATCGGGTGGGACGAGATCCTGCGCGGCGGGCTGCCGCCCTCGGCCTCGGTCATGTCCTGGCATGGGGTCGACGGCGCGCTGGCCGCCGCCCGCGCCGGCCATGACGCCGTCGTGGCGCCGGAACACCTGGTCTATCTGGACTTCCTGCAGGGCGGTCCGGCCAACCGGGACTCCGGCGGGCGCTACCAGCCCGAGACGATCGCCGGCATCGCGGGCTTCGACCCCGCGCCGGCCAGCCTGGCGCCGGACGTGGCCAGACATATCATCGGCGTCGAGGCCCCGACCTGGACCGAATACCTGACCGACGGGCATGCCATGCAGCATGCCGCCTTCCCCCGCCTGGACGCGCTGGCCGAGGCCGGCTGGACGCCGCAGGCGCTGCGCGCGCCGGCCGATTTCACCGCGCGGCTGGCCGTCGAGGTACTGCGCCAGAAGGCCGCCGGCCTGCCGGTGTCCGACGCGCCCTTCGCCGTCGCGCTGGCGGCCAGCCCGGCCCCGGCGGCGTCAGGAGGAACGGCGTCGGGGGGAGCGGCCGCGACCGTGACGATGAGCACGCAGAGCGGCTATGGCACCATCCGCTACACCACCGACGGCAGCGTGCCGACCGCGTCCTCGGCGCTCTATACCCGCCCCGTCCGCGTCGGGCTGGAGACCCCGGTCACGGCGGCGACGTTCCTGCCGGACCGGCGGATGCTGGCCGCGCCGACCACGATCCGGGCCGGCGACGCCATCTGGACGCGGCAGAGCGACACGCTGACCGCCTGCCCGGGCGGCGCATATTCGGTGCGGATCCCGCGCACGCCGGACGCGGCGTCCGACACCGCGTCGTCGCGCTTCTTCTCGATCGACCCGAACACCGCCTGCTGGGCCTGGACGGGCGCACCGGCCGGCGCCACGCAGGTGGCCGTGACCGTCGTGCCGATGGCGTGGTCCTTCATGCAGCCCGACGAGAAGGCCGCCATCACCCATTACGCCGTGCCCGAACCCGATGGCGTCGTCATCGTGCGCGGCGCGGGCTGCATCGGGCCCGACCTGGCCCGGCTGCCGCTGCCGTCGATGACGGAAGGCGGCCCGGCAGTGACCGCCCGGGGCAGCCTGCCCGCCGCCGCCACGCCGCGCGACCTGTGCTTCATCACCGCGTCGCGCCATCCGGATGCGCCCTATGCGGCGATCGCCGACGTGGCCCTGTCGGGGCGATAGGAGGGGAAAGGTTCAAGGGGCGGTGCCCCTGGACCCCATCAGGAGCGGTGCCTTTTGAAATCCGGTCGTCGGCGTGGGATCGCCGGCGGCAGGCGTTTTCAGGCGGGCTTTACGGCGTGGGAGCGCCGGTGACGCGCCAGACGACGTTGCCGACATCGTCGGCGACCAGCAAGGCGCCCGTGCCGTCCAGCGCCAGCCCGACGGGGCGGCCGTGGACATGGTCCTGGTCGTCGGCCAGGAAGCCGGTCAGCACGTCCCGCGGCGGGCCGGCGGGGCGGCCGTCGGCGAAGGGGACGTAGATCACGCGATAGCCGCTCTTGGGCCGGCGGTTCCACGATCCGTGCTGCGCGACGAACAGGCCGTGCCGCCAGGCGTCGGGCAGGCTGCTGGCCTGGGAAAAGGCGATGCCCAGCGACGCGGTATGCGGCCCCACCGCGTAATCGGGCGCGATGGCCCGCGCGACCAGGTCGGGCCGGGGCGGCTGGACGCGGGCATCGACATGCTGGCCGTAATAGCTGTAGGGCCATCCGTAGAACGCGCCCTCGCGCACCGCCGTGATGTAGTCGGGCACCAGGTCGCTGCCGATTTCGTCGCGTTCGTTCACCACCGCCCACAACGCGCCGGTCTGCGGTTCCCATGCCAGGCCGTTGGGATTGCGCAGCCCGGTGGCGAAGGGGCGCAGCGTCCCGGCGGCGATGTCGTAGCGGTCGATCCGCGCGCGCCCTTCCTCGACCGCCATGCCCTGCTCGGCCACGTTGCTGTTCGAGCCCACGGTGACGTACAGCGCGCTGCCGTCGGGGCTGGCCAGGATGTTCTTGGTCCAGTGGTGGTTGTAGCCCGCCGGCAGGTCGACCAGCTTGGTGCCCGGATCGTCGATGCGGGTCTGGCCGTCCCGATAGGGGAAGCGCATCAGGGCGTCGGCGTTCGCGACGTACAGCGCATCGCCGATCAGCGCCATGCCGAACGGCGAATGGAGATGGTCGAGAAAGACACTGCGCTGGTCGGCGACGCCGTCGCCGTCGGTATCGCGCAGCAGGATGATGCGGTCCGGGCTTTTTTCGCCCGCGCCGGCGGCCCCCATGATCAGGCCGGCGATCCTGGTCTTGAAGGTCTGGACATCGGTGCCCGGCGAATTCGTTTCCGCGACCAGGATGTCGCCGTTGGGCAGCCTGTACAGCCAGCGCGGATGGTCCAGGCCGGATGCGAACGCCCTGACCGCCAGGCCGGCGGCGGCCTGCGGGGCCGCGGTCCCCGTCCAGCCGACCGGGGTTGCGATATTGACCGTCGGCATGAACGTCTTGTTGGGCGGCGGCAGCAGGGGATGCGCGCCCGTCCCCGCCGCGACCGGCAGGCTGGCCCGTTCCGGCCGCAGGATCAGCCCGTAGCACCCGGCGGTCAGCGCCACGATGGCGACCGCCCCGCCCAGCAGCCAGAGACGAGAATGCTTCATGGCGCGCCCCCCGAAAAAAGGACGCCAATCACACCGCAATTCCCCCCGGGGCGCAAGCCGCCCCGGATGGCATCACCCGGGCGGCGTCACCCGGATGCGGTCCCGCAACAGGGCGCGCTGGGGCCGTGCGCGGCCGCCGTCATCGCTTCGACGGCGGCGCTGGCCTGCGGTGTCTGTTGCGTGCTGCCCTTCGCGCTGCTGGCCGTGATGCTGGGCGCGGTCGGGGGCGCCCTGTCGTGGTGTGCCCGGGGCCTATCGGTGGCTGACGCCGCTTTCCATGCTGGCCGTGGCGGCGGGCTGGCTGTGGATCGTCCGCCGGAGCCGGGCCACCGGGCGCGGGCCGTACCGGTCCACGCGCGCGATGATGGGGTGCGCGACGGTCAGGACGGGGCCGGCGCTGATCTGGCCGCATGTCGCGCCGCTGGCGATCGGCCCGGTTCGCGGCGCGCGCTGACCGGGGGCGGGGCGGCGGCCGCGCGTTCACGGCGCCGGGGCCTTTGACATCCGGTCCTGCGGGTGGCGAGTATCGCGGGGAGAATGGCCCGCCGGCATCAGGATCCGGGAAATGACCCTGTTCGCGCGTTTACCCGCCTGCCCGCGCCTGCCCCGACCGATCGTCCTGCCGGCCGCCTGCGCCGTGATGCTGGGGCTGGCCGGGCCCCGCGTGGCCCGCGCGGCGCCGGCCGACGCGGCGGCACAACAGGCGGCCCCGGGATTCGCGGGGGTGGGTGCCTACGATCTGTCGGACGCGCCCGCCCCGCCCCCCGCGACCGGCGCCGCGAAGCGCCCGCCCCTGCACCGGTCTGCGATTTCCACCCTGATTCCGCTGTCGTCGCAGGGCCGGCCCGCCGCCCGGCCCGAGGAGATCGTGGTCCGGGGCAGGCGCACGGCGTACACCGATGCGCCGGTCGCCCCGGTGGCGGAGGACGACGGACCGACCTGCACGGATTTCCGCCTTGCCGTCCTGGGCCGGAAGATCGGCCTGCATGCCTGCATCGGCGGCATGGCGCGCGACGGCGTGGACCCCAATACCGGCGCGGACGTGTCACGCTTCGGCGAGGCCTATATGGATTCCAGCATCGTCGGCCGGGGCCTGGCGCCCCACGGGCATTGAGGGGCCGTTGGAAAACGAACCCGGGGGCGGACCCCGCGCGAAGTTGAACGCTTGACGCAACGAACCGGAAAAGGGCAGTCTGGTCGGGCCATGTGCCAGACCCGGATCAACGCCGACCGACGCCGACGCCGCAGCAACCGCGGCGGGTTCGTCGTGTCTGCCGGATTCCGGTCAGGCGGGTGAAGGGCAAGGCCCTCATCTGAGCCCCGGCGCCTTCGACACACGCTTCGACCCCCGCGACCCCCCGTCGCGGGGGTTTTTGCATTTGGAGAGACACATCATGGACATCAGCAGCGTTCCCGACATCGCAGATCCGGTGCAGAGGCAACTGGACGCCTACAATGCGCGCGACATCGACGCCTTCATGCAGTACTGGGCCGAGGACTGCCGGTATTACGAATTCCCCGACCGGCTGCTGGCCCACGGGGCAGCCGAAATCCGCGAACGTCACCTGGCCCGGTTCCAGGAGCCGAACCTGCATGGCCGGCTGGTCAACCGCATGGTCGTCGCCAACATGGTGGTCGATCACGAGACGGTCACGCGTACCTTCCCCGACGGGGCCGGCGAAATCGATGTCGTGGCCATCTACGAAATCGAGAACGGCCTGATCGCGCGGGCCTGGTTCAAGCTGGGGCCGCCGCGGCTGTTCGCGGACGCGGCCCTGCGGCGTGCCGGTCCCGCCGACGCCGTTGCGGTCCACGATCTGACGCATGCGGCCTATGCCAAATGGGTTCCCGTCCTGGGCCGCCCGCCGAAACCGATGACGGCGGACTATCACGCCCGGGTGCGGGACCATGTCATCGACCTGCTGCATGTCGACGGCCGCCTGGCCGCGTTGATCGAGATGGCGCCCCGGGCCGATCATCTGCTGATCGAGAACGTGGCCGTGCTGCCGGCCTTCCAGGGGCGCGGATACGGGCGCCGGCTGCTGGCGCATGCCGAGGCGGTCGCGGCCGCGCTCGGCCTGGGGGAGATGCGGCTTTATGCGAACAAGCTGCTTGCCACAAACATCGCGCTCTACACCCGGCTCGGCTATCGCGTGGACCGCGAGGAGCCGTTCATGGGCGGCTTTACCGTCCATATGCGCAAGTCACTCACCGGTCCCGCCGCATGAGGTGCGGCGGACGGCAGGACGCCCGTCCGGACGATCGGGTCGGCCATTGAGCCCCACGGCATCGGTGGGCGCAAGGGACGCAGGCCCCTTTAGGGGGGCCGGGATGCGGTCCGTCGTCATGGTCGGCCGTGCGCCGTGCCGGCAGGGATGCCGAAGCCGCGCGACACGCCCGTGACGACGACGATCCGTTTCACGACGTGCATTTCCTCACGGCGGGGCCCTGGTCAGACGATGCCGCCGTTGGCGCGCAGCGTCTGGCCGTTGATCCATGCCCCGTCCGGCCCGGCGAGGAAGGCGACGCCGGCCGCGATGTCCTCGGGCTGGCCCAGCCGCTCCAGCGGTGCCAGATTCGACAGGCGCGCGATCAGTTCGGGCGATTTTCCATTCAGGAACAGGTCGGTCGCGGTCGGGCCGGGGGCGATCGCGTTGACGGTGATGGCGCGGCCCCGCAGTTCCCTGGCCAGAACGCCGGTCATCGCCTCGACGGCGGCCTTGGTGGCGGCATAGACGCCGTAGCCCGGTTGCAGCAGGCCGACGACGCTGGACGAGACATTGATGATCCGTCCACCGTCCCGCAGGCGCCTGGCGGCCTCGCGCAGCGTGTTGAACGTGCCCTTGAGGTTGACGGCGACCTGCCGGTCGAACGCCGCATCGTCAGTCTCGGCGATAGGCGACAGCGTCATGATGCCGGCGTTGTTGACCAGCACGTCGACGCCGCCGAACGCGGTTTCCGCCGCATCGAACAGGCCGCGCACGGCCTGGGGGTCGCCGACATCGGCCCGGGCGGTGATCGCGCGGCCGCCCTGTTCCTCGATCCGGCGCGCCAGGGCCCCGGCGGGGGCGGCGTTGCCGGAATAATTGACGACGACGGTAAAGCCGTCGCGCGCCAGACGCTCGGCGACGGCCGCGCCGATGCCGCGCGAGGCGCCGGTGACGAGGGCGATTTTGTGGGTATGCCGGGTCATGAATGGGCTCCTGTTCGGGTTGTCCGCTGGGGATGAGGGAAGCATGACCCTTTTCTTCATCCGGATAATCACCCATGATCCGGCATCACAATCCGGGATATGCGAACAGATCGATGGACCGGCTTGATGCCATGCGGGTGTTCACGCGGGTAGTGGAGCGCCGCAGCTTCACGCTGGCGGCCGGCGACCTTGGCCTGCCGCGTTCGACGGTGACGGACGCCGTCAAGCAGCTGGAGGCCCGGCTGGGTGTCCGGCTGCTGCAACGCACGACGCGCCATGTCGGCCCGACGCTGGATGGCGAGGCCTATCACCGCCGCTGCCTTGCACTGCTTGCCGACCTGGAGGATGCCGAGGCGGCGTTCGGCGGCGCGAAGCCGCGCGGCATGCTGCGGGTCGACGTGCATGGTACGCTGGCGCGTCATTTCGTGCTGCCGCGCCTGCCGGATTTCCTGGCCACCTATCCCGAGATCGAACTGGCTATCAGCGAGGGCGACCGGCTGGTGGATCTGGTCCGCGAGGGATCGATTGCGTGCTGCGCGTCGGCGACCTGCAGGACGGCGACATGGTGGCGCGGCGGGTGACGATGCTGGAGGAAGTGACCTGCGCGGCCCCGTCCTATGTCGCGCGGTTCGGCATGCCCGGGGACATCGCGGCGCTGGACGGGCATCGCATGGTCGGGTTCCGGTCGTCGGCGACCGGCGGGCTGCTGCCGCTGGAATTCACGGTTGGCGACGATCTGCGCAGGGTCACGCTGCCGAGCCCGGTGGCGGTGAACGGCGCCGAGAGTCTTGTCGCGGCGGCCAGGCTGGGGCTGGGGCTAATCCAGGTCCCGCGCTATCACGTCGCGCAGGACCTGGCGCAGGGAACCCTGGTGACCGTCCTGCCCGATCGTCCCCCGTCGCCGACGCCGGTCTCGCTGCTTTATCCGCGCAACCGGCAGCTCTCGCCACGGGTCCGCGCGTTCATCGACTGGGTGGCCGGCCTGTTTTCCGAAACGACGCCGCGATGTTCGTAGCGGTGCATAGGGAATGGAGGGCGAAAACGCCCGGCCCGCCCCTTCCCCGACGCTGCGCGATCGGATGTGATCGCGGGGCGGGTGTTGCCCCCTGCCGCCATCTGCCGGATGGTCCGTGTTCCACGCCGTCGATGAAATGCGAGGCGGCATGACGAAGCGGGGAGCAGCCCTCGTCATCACGTTGGTCATGGCCATCCTGCCGGCGTCCGCCGCGGTGCCGACGGGAACGGTGCATTATTACGAATTGCTGGGATCGGTCGGCCCGTGTCGGGTAGGGGTCAACCTGGCGGTCCGGGACCATCGCGACCTGGTGGCCGCGCATTATTTTTACGCGAGGACCCTGGTCGACATTCCGCTTGCAGGGGGCATCGCGGGCGAGCATGTCACGTTGCGCGAGGCCGGTGGCGGCCTGTTCGACCTGCATTTCGAAACCAATGACGGGACGGCGCAGCATCCGCTGGATGTCCAGACGTCGACCGGGCTGGTGGGGACCTGGAGCGGAAAGGGGCGTGTCCTTCCCGTGCGCCTGGAGTTCGACACGATCGACGGCCGCCAGGGCGCCGACCGCTACCGGGACGTGACGGATGCCCCCGCGCCGGTCTTCGAGGCGCTGGTTCGACGCTTCCTTCATGGGGCGATCACCGGCAACCGGCCGGAGACCGTCGCGGCGGTGTCGTTTCCGCTGACCATACATGCCGCGAAAACCTATGTCGTTCCCGACCGGGCGCAGCTTCTTGCGCGCTGGCCGCGGATTTTCACATCCTGCTTCATCGCCGCGCTCCGGACGGCGGTTCCGCACGAGATGTTCGTCCGGAACGGCAGCGCGATGGTGTCCAACGGCGCCGCCTGGTTCGATGCGCGTGGTGCATTCAGCCTCAACCTGCCGGATTGCCGCAGCGGCTGAGGCTGGCCGCCGCCCTGCCGTGGCCAGGATACGCCGCAGGCTATCCGGCCGCTTCCCGGGGTGTTCCGAACCATCGCGCGGCGGCCCGGGCCATCCCGTCATCATCGGCGGCGTCGTCGCCGGCCCACGCGACGACGCCATCGGGCCGTACCAGCATGGCATCCAGGCCCAGGCGATCTTGTGCGTCGCCCGCGACATAATCGATCCGATCGCCCCAGCGGCCCGCAAGGGCGTGACGCGATGCATGCGGGGCGAAGTCCAGAAGCAGGCCGCGTCCGTTCCGGAGGCATGCGTTCAGCCTTGTCCCGCCGGCCAGTGCGATGTCAGGCGCGCTGCGGCCAACCAGCGGATGATCGCCGCCGAGATCGTAGCGGAGCCCGACGCCCCAGACGCGTTCGGCGAAATAGCTTGCGCCATCGCGCGTTTCGACCAGGTCGCGGACGATGGCCCGGAGCGCGCGCGTGCCGTGGCCCGGCCGCATGAGGGCGACCTGCGCCCGCGACCAGTCGAGAATGTCCGCGCCCACCGGATGCCGTTCGTGCGCGTAGCTGTCGAGCAGGCCGGGTGGCGCGTCGCCGCGGATCGTCGCGGCAAGCTTCCAGCCGAGATTCATCGCGTCCCCGAGCCCGAGGTTGAGGCCCTGCCCCCCCAGGGGCGAATGGATGTGCGCGGCGTCGCCGGCCAGCAGCACGCGCCCCTGGCGACAGGCGGTTGCCTGACAGGCGCGGTCGGTCCAGGTGGTCGCGCGCACCAGCGCCCTTACCGTGACGTCGGTGCCGGAGATCCTGCGCAGCACGGCTTCGACATGATCGCGGGTGATCGGCAGGGTGCGGTGGAATGCTCCGCCGTCAAAATCGACCATCGCGATCGCGCCAGGCGGCGCGTAGGTGTACATCCCCGTCGGGGTGGAGTGGCGGCCGGGCCTGAGCGTGTCCGGATCGGCCAGTTCGATTTCCGCCGCGTAACCGGTCAATTCCGGATCGGTGCCGGTGAAGCCGATGCCGGCCGTCTTGCGCACCGTGCTGCGGCCGCCGTCGCAGCCGACGAGCCAGCGCCCCGCATATGTCCCGGTGCCCGTGCGCACGCTGACCTCCGTTGCCGACTGGGTAAAATCTTCCACGCCGCAGCCGCGCCTGATCGCGACGCCCATGGCAATCGCGCGATCGGCCAGCACGGTTTCGATGCCTGCCATGTCGGCCACCATGCTGCCGATGGGGCCGGACGGGCGATACGGCCATTTCGTGGCGTCGATCCGGTCGTGGAAGAACGGGATGCCGGCGAAATGACCGCCGGGGCGGCGCGCCTGCCGCATCCAGTGCGCGGCGGCCGGAACATCGCAGTCGACCGCGCGGCCTTTCAGCGCGTCCAGCAGGTCGCGGCGATCAAGATTCTCGATGGTCGGCACCGAAAGGCCGCGCAGTCCGAACGGCAGGTCCTTCAATGGGGAGCAGGGGTCCTGCGCCTGTTCCAGCACCAGTACCGAACAGCCCGCGAGGCGCAGTTCCCCGGCGAGGAACAGGCCGACGGGGCCGCCACCGGCGATGACAACATCATGGATTTTCGGAAGGTCCACGGGCATGCACAACTCCTGTGTCGATGTTCGACCGGAGCGTTTCCCGAGCCTGAACCCCTACGCGGACGAACGACTGGACGCCCGAACGGCGTCCGATGTTCGTCGTGGGGATCTTGTGCACGAGGCCAAAGACCAGAGCTTCCGTTACCGAAAGGATTTGGGCTGACCAGACCAAATCTGCCTTTTCCGACGCGGCCCGCATATCATGCGTGGCGACCCATCCGCAAGGGTGCGGGGCGGCGGCGGACCGGGTGACGGATCGACTGAAGGGGGACGTCCCTGTGGCAATTGCCTGCCTGCCCGCCTGTATGGATGAATTCCACCGGTATCCTTCCAGCATTGTTTTTTCCGCCGTTCATCAGGGATTCCCCGCGGCTGTATTATTCTGGCAACAGGTTATGATTATATTCAATCATATACAGATCTATGTACGGGGGTATATAGACAGCCCCGTCTCACGGGTGGCAAAAAGGACACATCTCGTGTTCTTTATTCACATTCCGGATGCGCCAGATCTATGCACCACCGTTTTCATACCGTCTTCATCGCCGGAACGTTTGGCGCCTTTCTGCTGACGACTTCGGCGCTGGCCGCGCCGGCCGCCCCCACGCAGCAGGGCAGGACCGGCAAGCAGAGCGCCGTCAGGACGGCGGCCCCCGGAACGCCGGTCGCCAGAACGCGGGCCGACAGAACGCGGGCCGACAGAACGCAGGGTCCCGGCACACCGGCCGCCACGGCCCCCATTGCCGGGATACTGGATGGTTCCAACGGCGAAACGGTGACCGTCCATGGCCGTCATGCGGCGGATGGCACGGCCGCGAAATATATGAACAAGAGCGTCTATCTCGGCCCGCTGGGCAATCGGGACACGCTGGATACGCCTTAT
>NZ_JABEQM010000003.1 GCF_014174155.1 Gluconacetobacter tumulisoli
TTTCATGTCTTGCATGAAAAGCGGCCGGGGCCGCAATGCCGTTGCGCCTCGGCGGACATTTCACGGCGGGGCAGTGCTGTCTACGCGGCAGAACCACGCGGGTTTCTCCCGCCGGGGTCGGCCAGTGGGCCTTCGGGTGTCGGGGTGCGCATCGCCGCCGATGCATGGCCGCCCCGGCGAAAGAAGGCGGCCAGTCCCAGAACCGTCAGGATCGTCATCACGGCCAGCGCCTGCCTGCCGGCCCTGCCTTGCGGCCATGACCGAAGACCGCCGTCGATCTCTCCCTCTTTGAGGGGCGGAGCAAACAGATTTCCATCAGTCTTTGCCGCCGTATCGGCGGTCGCGAAATACCGTGTCAACACACGGTTCATGATCCGCGCCGTCATGGCCGGCGCCAGCATATGGGCAAACCGGCCACCCCAGGCACCGGACCCGACCATGACGGTATCCCTGGGATGCGCCAGAAGATTCACGATCGCGGCGGCCACTCGTCGTGCATCCAGCAGCGGCGGCGGCGCCGACAGGCGACGCCCGGTGTAGTTTGCGCCATGTGAAATGCCAGGCGTGTCGACAAAGCTGGGATAGACGTCGCAGACATGGATATGCGGATGCCCGGACAATTCTCCGCGCAGGGCCTCGGAAAATCCCCGCAGGCCGAACTTGCTGGCGCTGTACGCGGCAGCATAGGGCGCGGCAGCGAATCCACCGACCGAAATCACATTGACGAACGTGCCGAACCCCTGGTCCAGGAAAATCGGCAGAATCGCATGGGCATCGTTCATGTGGCCCAGCAGGTTGGTCCGCACGACCTGTTCATGCGCCTTGACAGGAACCTCGTGAAACCTGCCGACCGCGCCGACGCCGGCATTGCTGACCCACATGTCGATGCTTCCGGCGGCCAGGCGGGCCTGTTCCGCCAGTTTCTGCACGGCGGCGGCGTCGGTCACGTCGGTCGGCACGACAGTGACCCGGGCCCCGGCTTCGCGGCATCGCCTTGCCACGGCATTCAGGGCGTCAGCATTGCGGGCTGCCAATACCAGGGTTGCACCTGGGCGGGCGAGGGTTTCCGCCACCGCCTGGCCGATACCGCTGGACGCCCCCGTCACCACCACGTTTGCCGATGGAAATTCAGACATGTGTCGGATCCTTTCGGGATGGGCCGCCCCGTCGCGGATGTGTCGCGGGCAGGTCCCGCGCGGCGGAAGACAGGCCGCGGTGAGGGACCGATGTGCCGTGCCATCAGCAACCGACGGCGATCGGAGGCGTTCACCGCCCTATCCGAAAATTGTTGGAGGAAGTGGCATGACACGGTCAGCCAACGAAACAAGGATTCGCTACGCCGTCATCGGGTGTGGCCAGATTTCCCAGCAGGCTTTCCTGCCGGGACTTGCGAGGGCGGATAATTCGGTCCTGAAGGCCCTGGTAACGGGGAACATGGAGAAGGCGAAGGCGCTGGAAGCCCGATACGGCGTCCGGGTCTGGCATTATGACGAGGTACCCGCATTGATCGCGTCGGGGGAGGTCGATGCCGTCTATCTGGCGACGCCCAACGCGTTGCATCGACGATACGCGGTTCCCGTGCTGGAAGCGGGCCTGCATCTGCTGCTGGAAAAGCCGATGGCGACCAGCGTGGAGGATTGCAAGGCGATCCTTGCGGCCCGGCGCAAGGGGGGCGGCAAGTTGATGATCGCCTATCGCCTGCATTGCGAGCCCGGCACCGTGGAGCTGATTTCCCGTTGCAGGAAGGGTGATTTCGGTTCTCTGCTTGCTTTTAACTCGACGTTCGGACAGGATTTTGCCGAGGCGAACCATCGTGGTCATTCCGGCTACTGGTCCGGGCCAGTGCCCGATATGGGCACCTATCCGCTGAATGCCGTCCGCAACCTGTTCGGAGAGGAGCCGGTGCAGGTCCATGCGGCCGGCACGCGGACGCCGGGCCGTGGCTTCAATTTTGACGATACGGTCTCGGTCACATTGCGTTTTGCGAGCGGAAAGCTGGCGCATTTCATAGTCAGTTATGCCAGCGCGCCAGTCGAGACTTTCACGCTCGTCGGACATAAGGGAAGCGTCCAGGCGGGGCCGTGCTTCATGTTCGGACCCTCCGTCGGCATTACCTACGCGACGAAGATCGACGGACAGGAAGATGTTCGTCGGCATGAGCCGGTCGAACAGTTCGGTGGCGAGACGTTCTATTTCTCGGACTGCATCCTCAATGATCGCGATCCCGAGCCCGATGGCGAGGAAGGGTTGCGCGACGTCCGGGTGCTGGCCGCCGTGGAAGAATCCTTGCGCAGCGGACAGACGCAGGTTCTGGCGCCTATAGAGGCCTTGCCGGGCGTGTCTGATCGACAGGTCATGCGGCTGCCGCCGGTGGAGGAGCCGGAGGACAGCGAATTGATCGGCGTGACGCCGCAATCTGCCTGAGCCCGTTTGCCCGTGAGGCAGAACGACCCGATGGGACTCCGACAGCGGCCGGCAGGGCGTGGTCGGAAGGCAGACGAAGAAGGGGGCTCGTGACCCGCCACGGGACGGAAAATGGCCGCCGTCAGGACGGGTCATCCCGGACGTGCTCAGCTTCCTGATGGCCGACGTGCAGGACAATCTGGGTGCTTTCCTGACCGGCCTTCTCGCGGCGTACGGATGGCCGGCGGCCGATATCGGCACGGCGATCGCGGCCGGCGGGGCAGGGACGGTAACGCTGCGTCTGCTGGGAGGCTGGGCGCTCGATACCCTGTCCTCTCGCCGGGCGATCCTGGCGGGCTGCCGTGTCGTGACGGCGCTGTCGGTCACGATCGCAGCCTTGTTTCCCGACGTCTGGCAGATCCGCCCGCGTCCACTTTCCGGCCGGCAGCGCGGGCGCCCTGTTCTCGCCCCTGCTGGCGCCCATCAGCCGCCAGACCGCCGGCGATGACGGCTACATGGCGCGCATGGGAAGCCACAGATCGTTCAACTACCTGCCGGAAGCGTGGCGGCAACCGTTGGTTCAGACGTCAATCGATGAGAGCGGCCGACTTCCTGCCGACTTCCTGCGCTGTGCCGGATCGGCCGCTTTTCATCTTCCTTCTGACGTTCCATCGTCGTCTCTGCTGGCGCTGACATATCCAGTTGCATGCGTTGCAATTTATGCCGTGCAGCCTGAAGGAAGAATCCTACTCCGGTAACGACCTGGCCATTTTGAGGTGGTCTTCGAGAGTGGGTAACGTCTGGGTGGCCCAGTTTTTCAACGCAGCATTCTCGCCGCCCTGCGCATAGCGGCGGAAAAGGGAGACAGCGTCCTCATGGCCTGAAATCTGGTCTTTGCGGTATTGCCGAACAAAGAGGTCACCATGAAGTTTCTTCAGACTATCGAGCAGCTTCTGATGGCTTTCGTCCATTGTCGTGGGCTGCGCGGCTTGAAGATTGCTGCTGCTTACAAGATCCTTAAGGGCCGCAGATGTTTTCTTATGGTCCTCGACCATCCGCGTGGCGAAGGTCGTTATAGCCTGATTCTGATTCTGCAGGGCCAGTTCGCTGGATCCGATTTCAAAAAGATCACTAATTGTTGCAATTTTGACGAAATCAGCTGTCGACGGTGCGGTGCCCGTCATGGAATTCATTCCCGTTCGTTCGGGTAGGGATTGCGCCTCTGCGGATGCCGACAGGCATAAAGCCGCAACCAATATTGTTATTCTTTTCATGGCGAAATTCTCCAGACAGGACGAGGCATGCGCTGTCGTCCATTCCGTTGTAAAATCAGGTGCCGTATTAGAAAGCGTCCCTGCGGCGGCCGCCGATCGCGCCGGAAACACAGGATATGAATGCCCCGATCAGCATGGAAAAGAACGTATAGAGCGCGAACGAAGAGACGGCTTTACGGGTGACGTCGGCGATATGCCTGGCTTTTGCCACGGCGTCCCTCTCGGCGGCGACCGCCTGATCCACCCGTTTTCCGGCGTCCTCGGGCGAAATGCCCGTTCGGGTTGCGACCAGCTGGGCCAGGTAATCATGGTCCGCCGGCGTGATTTCGCCGGTGGCAGCGGTTGCCAGGATGCGTCCGGCTTCGGATTTCACGTCCTGACTGGAGGACGATGTGTCCGGTTGGGTGGTACGAAACAGGGTATCAAGCATGTAGTCGCTCGGACTCGATGCAGAATGGCTGAGGGCGCCTGCCCCCAGGCCGGCGACCGTCGCAGTGGCACTTTTTCCGATGCCCCCGGCCACCGACCACGCGCTTGAGCCCGCCAGTCCGACCACGAGCACGGCCGCGACCGCCCAGGCGATGAAGCCGGCCGCGGTATCGCGGAACGTGACCTCGCGGCGATGAACGTCACCCGCAGCCGGGCGCAGCCGACCGGCCAGATATCCTCCGAAGAACGAGGAAACCCACTGGACCACGATCAGCCAGATCGCGGTCACCACGGTAAAGGTCATTCCGGACGGGTTGTTGTCGGAAACAGGTGAAACCCACGCGAGGCCAAGACCCGAGCCAAGCGACATCAACATGATGGCCACCGCCGTCGCGACGATGGCACCACCAAGAACGGCTGCCCACGATATCCCCACGCGTGGGGATATTGCAGCCATGTCATCCCTCAATATGGGCATGGCGGACTCTCTCAATGATAGAGCAAAAGAAGGAGAATGATGATCGGAATGGGAATGCCAAGAAGCCACAGCAGAATTGGCATGATATGATCCTTCTGTTGGAATTTCTCCAACGTGCTGCCTTCCCTGAAGTTCGCCCCAAGCCAGAGGCCCCCCGACAGAGGAAGACAGTGTCGCCAAGTTTCCGGAAAGAGCGGTTCACGCTTCAGTCTTGAGCGAGATCGGGTCGCGGCAACCTTTCGCGAAAAGACGCGTAGGTGTAGGTGCAGATACGGCTTCCAGCGGGAAGGCCGTGATCAGTATTGACCTGGCGCTACGGTTCAGATGTTTTCGTCAGGATATGGCGAATGCTGGGGGATGTTCGCCTGCGAAGGTCGCCCTGGGATGCCCCTGATGGAGGAAGGCGATGCCAGAGCGGTTCGACCGGCACCGGTCGCTATGACGCACCGCTTTCCTGAACGAAAAACTGTCGACGTGACGTTGGGCGGCGGGGATGTGAAATTCGATGGTTCCACCAACCGACCTGACTCTCACCGATCGGTGACGCTGGGGAGATATCGTCAGCCGGTCATTTCGCCCGTAAATCTTCGGGCGGGCGTGAAATGCCGGTACGGATCGGGGCCTGTCCTGGTCGGCTCCGGCGTATGGTCATCGGTCCGGATGACGTGTGTCATGTGCGCAGCGCGGGGCGGGGCCTTTTTGGCATGGGCGTCGATGCGGTGGTTCTGCCTACGCCGGTCACGTTGGCAATCGCCGCGAAGTTGCGCCAGGGGCGCTTTCTGCCCTTTATCGCCAGGCGTCTAGCACGAGATCGGCCGTTGCCGTTTCGACCTGCTGACCATATCGCGTATGATAGACGTGCATCGATGCCTCGTGGGCTGCATCTGAAGAACTGCAAAGCGCATCCGTAACTACGACGGTTCGATAGCCATGATCGATCGCGCCAAGAATGGTCGCGAGTACGCAGATATCGGTCTCGCCGCCGGTGATGATGAGGGTATCGGCTCCGCGAACCTGCAGGTGGGAGTGGAGGGTACCATCCATCCACGGCGAATAGACATGTTTGTCGAACACTTTCGCCGGAGGTACGAAACGCGCAAGTTCTGGCATTAATTCGATCATTTCCATGCCAAGATTTTCGATCGTCATGGATGCCCAGCGCTGATAATAGCGACGCCACGTTCCCTGTCCTTCGCCGGCATTCATTGCGGGAATGAAGCGAGTGAAGATGGTGCTGGCCGAGGCGTGCGCGACGATCCGTGCTGCGGTCGGACAGACACGCTCCATCCAGGGCGTATGCCAATCCGTCTTTTCCGCGAACAGGCGTTGCATATCGACACAGATATGGACGCAATGCTTGCCCAGAGGCCCATAGCGGATTGCGTTTGGCATCATCCCCCTCCGGAAATTGCTTGTGAGCACGTCGTCGAGTTTTAACGGATGCCAGCGTGAAATGTTGCATATGGCCGCTTGTTGACCCGATTCTGCTCTTCGTCCTTAAATCAGGTCTTCACCGCTGCTACGGAGGCCGCCCCGTTTTGGGTACAGCCGGCGTGAGGATTGCCCGGAAGCCAACCGGTTCACGTTTCGAAACGCCCTATCACGATTTCATATGGTCGAAGAGAACGACCCTTTGGTCAGCAGATTGTTCACACCGATCCTGGTGGATGCGCGGACTGGCGAGGTAACGGCTGTCGTGTCGATGCCGTGGTACCTCAGGGAGTTGGAATGTTCGCGCCCTCTGCATTTCGGTGACTGCAGGGCAGGGCCGCTGAAAGCGATATGGGTTGTTTTCGACCTCGGCACGATCGTCCTGCTGATGAGCGGCGTCGTTCTGTGCTTCGAAAGACGCAAGGTTTTGGCGGGACCCTCGCCTGAAAGCACAGGTTCCAGGTCCGGCAGGCATCAAACCCCCATTGATGCCAAATCCCGGAACAGGTGTGATAAGAACTCGTATATGCGGGACAGATCCGGTCGTCGCCGCGTTATTGATGCCAGCTCAGGCCCTTCGGCACCATCGAGAAACCGCAGGCGCGCAGGGCGGCATCCAGCCTCGTCATCCTCACGGGACGGTCGTCAACCATTTCAAGCGTGAACATCAGGTGCTTCTCGCGCCGGAGCGCGGTGGCGAGCGCGGCAACGCCGCCGCGGAGCATGTCGGCGAGGGCGGGATCATCCGCATCGACATAAGTCAGCAGGGTACGCCCGCCCTGCGTAAGATAGAGCACGAGGCGTTCGCCCGCGATCACGACGAACGCGCCGCCACGGCGCGTCGGGCGGATCGTGGATCGGTGCGGCGGCCACGGCAGAATCGTGCCGAAGGGGTTGGCCGGGTCGCTAGCCGACAGTGCTGCCGGCACGGGATCGGCAGACCGCGCGTTCGCCAGTTCGCGGAGCCGGTCGACGGTCGCGCGTTCGGCGAATTGGGCGGCCCCCAGCCCTTCGACGAAGCGACCACGCAAGATCTGTCCGGCATCCTCCATGCTCCGGAAAATCGGCTGGAGCGCGGGGAAGCCGCCCGGCACGTCTTCCGCGACGGCCGCGCCGCGCGTGACGATGCCGTATCGGTCAAGCAGCCCCTCGACCAGCGCCAGCGCGCGGACGGTGTCGCTGGCCGGTTCGCGGGTAAGCAGCGACCAGCGGCCCGCCAGGGTCGGATCGCCGCGCCCGCCGGGTGAAGACGTGCCGGGCATCCTCGGTCGCGCGAGCGAGGGCATTCCCCGAAACCCCCGGTGCCGGCGCGACAGGGGAATCGGGCGGGGACGGTGCGGCGTGCGTGCGCCTGAGCCTGCGCGCGCGCGCAACGGCGACCAGCTGTCGCTGGTGACATATCCGGACCAGGCGAGGTCCCAGAGCGCCGCATCGAGGTCGGACGCCGACAGCAAGGGACCACCATCCCAGGTCCCGGCCGGTCCCTCCGCCAGCCGGGCAGGCGCCAGCGTCGCAAGCTGGCGTGCGAAATAGGCTCCGCCATCGGCGAGAACGTCGAGGATCGCTTGCTGGACCGGCGACAGGGCCGCCATGCCATCCGCGTCCGGTCGGGGCGGCAGGGTTTCAGCGGCGAATTCCCGCGGGTGCAGGGAGACCAGACCGTCTTCCCCGCCGAGCTTGCCATGGCCGCACCACAGCACCGCGCCGGTGGTGATCAGCTCGTCCAGCATGGCCGGGGTGTAGTTGTGCACGCGGGCACGCAGGATCTGGTTCTCCCACAATGAGGCCGGCAACGGCACGCCGGCGAGTTGCTCGACGACGCGGGCGACGCCGTCGATGCCTGCAAGCGTTCCCCCGGTCGTGCTCACGGAATGAAGCGCGGCCCCGCCAATGGATTCGGCGAGAAGGCCGTGGCGCTCCAGCAGCAGGCGTACATAGGCGTCCCTGCCCGCTGGGCGGGTCGCTTCGCGCGCGGCCTGCAGGGAGCGCAGCCGCAGGCGCCGGAACACGTCGTCCGCCATCCATTCGTGGCGCGCCAGGGGATTACGCACCAAGGGATCGGCACCGGCGGACGCATCCCGCGCTTCCAGACGCCGCTCGACGCCGAAATTTCCCTTGAGCAGCTTGCCCTGCCCGCGCAGTCGTTCCAGCGCCGCGTCGGCGATCGCGACGCCGAGGCCGAAACGGACCGCGACCTCGTTCGTCGTGAAAGGCCCATGGGTGCGCGCGTACCGCGCGACCAGGTCGCGGAGCGGGTCGGCAACCGGCTGCAGGAAAATGTCGGGCAGGCCGGCCGGCAACGTCACGCCGAGCGCGTCGCGCAGCCGGGCGGCGTCCTCGACGGCGGCCCAGCACGGACTGCCCGCGATCGCTATCCGGATGACGCGGCATTCGGCCGCGAGTGCGGCGAGACAGGCGCTGGCGTCGCCGTCCGCAAGGCGTTGCGCGACCTCGTCCGCCGATAACGGGCCGAGTTCGCGTACCAGATCGGCCACGCCCTCCTGTCCCTTCGCCCGATAAGCGGGTGCCAGACGCTGCAATTCGCTCTCGACCTGCTCTACGACAGCGGGATCGAGAAGCGTCCCGAGATCGGCCTCGCCGAGAAGGTCGGCGAGCAGCCCACTATCCAGGGACAGAACGGAGGCGCGTCGTTCGGCGATCGGTGCGTCGGTCGCATACATGAATTCCGCGACGTAACCGAACAGCAGGTCCGCCGCGAAGGGCGACGGAATTTCGGTTGTCACCTCCACGATCCGGATGGCGCCGTCCGCGAGGCGGCGCGCCAGACTGTCGAGTGCTGCGAGGTCGTAGACGTCCCGCAGGCATTCGCGGGCGGTCTCGATCAGGACCGGAAAATCCGGATGGTCCCGCACGATTTCCAGCAACTGGCCGGCGCGCAGCCGCTGTTGCCACAGCGGGGAGCGATGGCCGGGCGCACGTCGTGGCAGAAGCAGCGCGCGGGCGGCGCATTCCCGAAAGCGGGCAGCGAACAGCGCCGAGCCGCCCACGGCCTCCGTCACGATGCCTCTGAGTTTGTCCGGGTCGAAGATGAACAGTTCTGCGCCCGGCATCTGTCCGGCGGTGTCGGGCAGGCGGGCGACGATGCCGTCGTCACTGGCCACCACGGAAGGGTCGACCCCGAAACGGCGTCGGACGCGCGCCGCGATCGCCAGCGCCCAGGGATCATGCACGCGGCGCCCATAGGGCGAGTGCAGGATGACCCGCCAGTCGCCGGCCTCGTCGCGGCAGCGCTCGACCACCAGGGTCCGATCCGTCGGCAGCACGCCGGTCGCCGCACGCTGCGCGTCGATCAGTGCGCGCATGTTGGTGATCGCATTCGTATCGAGCCCGGCGGCCCGCAGCCTCGTCTCCGGCCGGGGGACGGTATCGTCGTTCTCGGCCTCTTCCCGCGTTCCGGCGTCGAGCGCGGCGAGGAAGGCGCCGATCACTTCCCCCAGTTCGGCGGGCCGCCGCACGCCGTCGCCGTGCCAGAAAGGCAGCCGGGCGGAACGGCCCGGCGCCGGCGTCACGATGACCTGGTCGTTGGTGATCTGTTCGATGCGCCAGGACGTCGTGCCGAGTGTGATGATGTCGTTCACCCGGGATTCGTAGACCATTTCCTCATCGAGTTCGCCCACGCGGCGCGATCCGGCCCGTTCCTCGCCTTCGGGGAGGACGACGGCGAATAGTCCCCGGTCGGGAATGGTGCCGCCGCTGGTGACGGCAAGCTGCAAGGCGCCGGGACGTGGGGTCAGGACCCCGGTCTCGCGGTTCCAGACCAGGCGCGGGCGAAAGGCCGCGAAATCGTCGGACGGATAGCGCCCGGCAAGCATGTCGAGCGTCGCATCGAACGCGCCGCGTGGCAGGACCTGGAAAGGCGCCGCGCGCCGTACCGTCGCATACCAATCCTCGACGTCCACGGGCGAGACGGCGACCGCCGCCACCGTCTGCTGTGCCAGTACGTCGAGCGGGTTACGCGGCAGGTCGATCGCCTCGATGCGGCCGGCGCGCATGGATTCGACGGTCACGGTGGCATCGACCAGATCGCGCCGCGTGCGGGGATAGACCAGCCCGGACGAGGCACCGCCGACCTGGTGGCCGGCGCGCCCAACCCGTTGCAGGCCGCTCGCCACCGAAGGGGGGGCCGCGACCTGGATCACCAGATCGACCAGCCCCATGTCGATGCCGAGTTCCAGGCTCGACGTCGCGACGACACAGCGGAGTTCGCCGGATTTGAGGGCGCTTTCGATCTCTCGGCGCTGCTCCTTCGAGACCGAGCCGTGGTGGGACCGCGCGAGCAGCGGCGGCGCGCCCGTCGACCGCTTTTCGGTGCTGCCGGAGACCGATGCGTAATGAACGGGTGATTCGGCGTGCGACGCGTCCTGCATGAACCGCTCGGCGTAGAGTTCGTTGAGCCTTGCCGTAAGCTTTTCGGCAAGTCCGCGCGAATTGGCGAAAACGATCGTCGCGCGCTGGGCCAGGATCCTGTCGAGAATGCTGGCCTCGACATGCGGCCAGATCGAACCCGCCCGCGTACTCCGTTCCCCGTCGCCGGGCTGGACGCCGGAGGCCGCCAGGTTGCTCATGTCCTCGACCGGGACCACGATCTTCAGGTCGAGCCGGCGGCTGGAGGGCGGATTGACGATCGTGACCGGCTGCGCTCCGCCCAGGAATTGCGCCACCCGATCGGCCGGACGCACGGTCGCCGACAGCCCGATCCGCTGGGCCGGCGTCGGCAGCAGCGCGTCCAGACGTTCCAGGCTCAGCGCCAGATGCGCACCGCGCTTGGTGCCCGCCACCGCATGAACTTCGTCGACGATCACGGCATGCACGCCCCGCAACGTCTCGCGCGCCTTGGAGGTCAGCATCAGATAGAGCGATTCAGGCGTGGTGATGAGAATGTCGGGGGGACGGCGCAGCAGCCCGGTCCGTTCGGCCGAAGGCGTATCGCCGGTACGCATGCCCACGGCGATTTCGACGGGTGCGTCACCGCGCCGCTTCCGCTCCACCCCGACGCCCTGGAGCGGCATGCGCAGGTTGCGCTGCACGTCGGCGCCGAGCGCCTTGATCGGCGAGATGTAGAGAACGCGTGTCGCCGGCTTTGCCTCGGACTTCGCGGATGCGGGTGCGGTATCCGCGGCGGCTTCCGCCTCGCGCTCGCGGAACAGCCGGTCGATCGCATGCAGGAAGGCGGCCAGGGTCTTGCCCGAACCGGTCGGCGCGATCACCAGCGCGTTTTCCCCGGCGCCGATGGCCGCCCAGGCTGCCGCCTGCACCGCGGTCGGAGACGCGAACGCCGCTTCGAACCACGCGCGGGTCGCGGGGGCGAACCTTGCCAGCGGGGCGGCGTTCGGAGCTTTCGTCGGAGGCGTCATCCCGCGGGTCGGTTCTTTCGGCTTTTCCACGGCAGCCCCTTGCTCCGCTGGGAATCCGTTTGGAAATCGGTCGATCTCCTTCGTCCCCACCGGTTTTCCGGAGGCAGAAGGGGCGCCATGGGCTCCCATTCCTCGCCTGTCGGATCAGAGGGATAACGGTTCGTTTTGCGTGCAAGGGCCGACATGCGGGCTCGGTCTGCTGTGATCCACATCTCTAGCTTGAATCATGCGCCAGCCTTCTTGAAAATCCATCACGCCGAATTTCAAAAAGGCTTCTCAGAACGTCTCCACCCAGGGACGCAATTCGATTTCCCAGCTCCAGGCACTGCGGGGCTGCTGGAGGATCTGCCAGTAGGTTTCTGCGATCGCGTCGGGGTCGAGCAGCGAGTCCGGCCTGTCGACGGGTTCGGGCCGCCCCGGGCCGCGCACCACGCCGTCGATCACGACATGCGCCACATGGATGTTCTGCGGCGCCAGTTCCCGCGCCATGCTCTGGGCGAGTCCGCGCAGGGCGAACTTGCCCATGGCAAAGGGTGCGGAATGCGGATAGCCCTTGATGCTGGCCGACGCCCCCGTGAACAGGATCGTCCCGCGTTGTTCAACGGGCCGCGCAAGAAACCGGCGCGTCGCTTCCTGGCCGACCAGAAAGCCGCCGAACACGGACGTACGGAACGAGCGCTCGACCTCGTTGGGGTCGAGTTCGGTCAGTGCGCCCCGCAACCTGCCGCTGGCGTTGTAGACGACAACGTCCGGTTCTCCCTGTTCTGCCGTCACTTCGGCGAACAGGCGCGCCACCTGCTGCGGGTCGCCTGCGTCGGCCGCGAAGGCGCGGGCCCCGGTTTCGTCAGTCAGCGGACGGAGCTTCGCCGCGTCGCGTGCGGCCAGGGCCACCCGCACGCCCTGGCGTGCGAACAGCCGCGCGAGCGAGGCGCTGATCCCCGCGCCCGCACCGACGACAAGGGCGGTCCCGTAGTCACGATGGCTCATCTGTCGATCCCCTTCCGGTCAAGCCCGCTGGTGGCGGGCCGCAAGCGCGGCCCGACGCTGGCGCACCAGGCCAGGCCGCGTGCGGATCCCTAGCGCAGGCCGCCCGAGGCAATCAGCGTTTCGCCGGTCAGCCAGCGGGCGTCGTCGGAGGCCAGGAAGACCGCAAGCGGCGCGATATCCTGCACCTGTCCTGTCCGGCCCAGCGGCGTCTGTGCAACGATGGCCTGCTCCATGTCCGAGCCGACGACGTTCGCGCTCTGGGTGCCTTCGGTCTCGACCAAGCCGGGATTGATGGCGTTGACCCGGATCTGCTTCGGCCCGAGCTCGCGCGCCAGAGAGCCGGTGATGGCGTCGACCGCGCCCTTCGTCCCGGTATAGACCGCCGAGTTGGGCGGCGTGATGCGCGAGACGACCGAACTGATATTGATGATGCTGCCGCCCGCGCCCAGATGACCGACCGCAGCCTGCGTCGTCAGCAGCGTGCCCAGCACGTTGACGTTGAACTGCCGATGGAAATGCTCCTCGGTAATCTCCTCGATCGAGGCGAATTCATAGATGCCGGAATTGTTGACCAGGATATCCAGCCGGCCGAACTGATTGATCGCGGCATCGACCAAGGCCTGGGCATCGGCTTTGCGCGACACGTCGCCTTTCACCGCGACGGCCTTGCCGCCCGCGCCGGCGATCGCGGCCACCACATCATCGGCCCCCGACTTGCTGGAGGCGTAATTGACGATCACGGCGGCGCCTTCGGCCGCCAGCGCCTTGGCAATGCCGGCGCCGATCCCCTTGGAGGCGCCGGTGACGATCGCGACTTTTCCGGAAAGCTTGCTCATTGGTAATGTCCCTGTTTGCTCGGGCTGAGAGCGAAGCGCGGCCCTGGCGCCCGGGTTGCGGAAACGGATGACTTAAAATTTGGAGCGACCGCTCCAATATGCGATATGTATGAGGCGTGATTTCGCGTTCAAGGATTTATGGAGCGATGGCACCAAAAAAAATCGACGGCGAACGGCGCGGCCGCGGTCGGCCGCCGTCCTTCGATCGCGCACAGGCGCTGTGCGCGGCCATGCGCCTGTTCTGGGACCGGGGCTACGAGGGCACCAGCTTCGACGACCTGACCGCGGCGATGGGAATCAGCCCATCGAGCTTCTACAACGCGTTCGGCAGCAAGGAGCAGCTGTACCAGGAAGCGACCGATGCCTATCTGAAGGCCACCGGCGCGTGGTTTCTGGACATCCTGCATGGAAAGGCCGACACGCGGACGATTTTCCAGCGGCTGATGACCGCTGCGGCCACCGAATTCACGCGCGCGGACCTGCCGGCGGGGTGCATGATCTCGGTGTCCGGCACGCAATGCGCACCGGGGCAGGCGCGCCTGCGCGACCTGATGGCCCGGCAGCGTGCGCTGTCCGAGGCCGCGATGGCGGACCGGCTGCGCCAGGGCGTGGCGGACGGCGACCTGCCGGCGGATACGGATGTCGACGGGCTGGCCGCCTTCTTCAGTTCGCTGGCACGCGGGATGGCGGTGCAGGCGCGCGACGGCGCCTCGCGGGAAAAGCTGCTGGAGATCGGACGGATCGGGATGCAGGCCTGGCCGGCGGGGCGGTAAGGGCCCCCGCCGACCGGTGACGCGCCCAGGTTCAGGACGCGGCTTCAGCGACGAGATGGAGGCGGTGATCGGGCTGAACGTCATCGCGCCCACGCGTCTGCGCTATGCCGTGCCGCCGGGCCCCTTCGCATGTCGAGCGGGTAAGTTCGTCAGCATCTTGTCGATCGTCCCAATCGGGCCGGGAATAATGCCAGCCGTAAGTGCGATCAGAAAATCTGTACGATGATCAGCACGATGCCGACCGCGCCTACGATCCAGGCCAGCGTGCGGAGACCCGTAATGCCGGCAATGTAGCTCGCGGCATGCACGACCCGCGCCCCCAGGAACAGCCATGCGCCCAGCACGGTCATGCCGTTGGAAATGCCGGCGGCGCGTGCGACCAGCACGGCAATGGCGAAGGGCACCAGATTCTCGATCAGGTTGCGATGCGCACGCAGGCCCCGGCCCGCAGCCCCCGTTGGCGGGGGGACGTCTTCGCGGTTGCCGATCACGCCGGCCTGCCCGATCTGGCGGGAATAGAGCGGTCCGTACAGCGCGGGCAGCACAAGGCAGAGGATGGCGGACCACAGCAGGGCCCAGAGTTCGGAGGTCATGGCGCGGAACCCTTGCACGAGGAAAAAACGAGGCGTCTCACCGGCCCCTGACGGGCCGATGAGAGCAACGCGGTCAGACGACGGAAAGCTTCACGTCGATGTTGCCGCGCGTGGCGTTGGAATAGGGGCAGACCTGATGGGCTTTCGCGACCAGTTCCTCGGCGGCGGTGCGTTCGACGCCCGGCAGCGCGATGGCCAGGGCGATCTCCAGCCCGAACCCGCCTTCCGAACGCGGGCCGATGCCGACGGTGGAAGTCACGGTGGCGTCCGTGGGCACCTTGGCGGTGCCCCCCTGCGACGCCACGAATTTCATGGCCCCCAGGAAGCAGGCGGCATAGCCGGTGGCGAACAATTGCTCGGGATTGTTGCCTTCGCCGCCCGGACCGCCCAGTTCCTTGGGGGTGGTCAGCTTGACGTCCAGCGCGCCGTCCAGGGTGGTGGCGCGGCCGTCGCGGCCACCGGTGGCGCGGGCGGAGGTGCGGTAGAGAACATTCACGGACATGGCTTCGATCCTTTTGGCGAGGTGGCGTTCCCCGGAAGCGGGGGCCGGAGGATCCGGTTCCGTTCGCTTTCGATGGATATTTAATCGCACGCGACTAAATCGTCTGATATATGTAATCCTGCATGGCTGCCCTGTCAGATATGCGTTGACGATAAAATCGTGCGCGATCTAAAGGAAAGGGTTCGAAGGAGATCCGTCATGCCCGGCGCCCCGACATTGGAGCATTTCCTGTGCTTCGCGCTTTATTCCACCAGCCATGCCTTCAACCGCGTCTACAAGCCGCTGCTGGACGCGATCGGCCTGACCTATCCGCAATATCTGGTGATGACGGTGCTCTGGGGCCAGGACGGGATGCTGGTCGGGCAGATCGGGGAGAAACTCGCGCTTGAGAGCAGCACCCTGACGCCGCTGATCAAGCGGCTGGAGGTGGCCGGTTTGCTGCAACGAACACGCGACACGCGGGACGAACGCCAGGTCAGGGTGACGTTGACGCCGCAGGGCAGGGCGCTGGAGGCGGAAGCGGCATCGATCCCGGCCTGTATCCTGGAGGCAACGGGGCGAACGCCGGAACAACTGATGCGACTGAAGACGGATATCGATGCCCTGCGCAACCAGTTGGAACAGGCGGCGCAGGGCGGTGGATCGGGGGCCGGCCGCGCAATCACCCAAACCGGACGAGATTGAGCACGGGACAGGCCCTTCCTCATGTTGCAGGCCGAGGCATCTTGGCACGGGTGCGGTTTTCGGGTGCTACATCGTGATCGGTTCGCATTGCGTGGCGTTCGCCTCTCGTGTCGCCCCTCTGCATTCTAGAGGATGAAGCCGCCATCGATTGTCAGGCTGCTTCCCGTCATGAAGGAGGAGGCCGGGCTGGCGAGGTATGAGGCGAGCGCCGACACGTCCTCCGGGCGGCCCATTCGACGAAGAGGCATACGAGCGACGAGATGATCCGTCATGCCGTCCGTCATGTCGGTTTCGATGGGGCCGGGCTGGATGTTGTTGATCGTGATCCCGCGTGGGGCGAGGTCGAGCGCCGCGCCCTTTACGAACGCGGCGACCGCTGCCTTCGTCATCGCGTAGATGCTGCTTCCCGGCCCGATCGGCCGGATTGCGGCAATGCTGCCGATGGTGATGATGCGCCCGCCATCATGCATCCGGGCGATTGCGGCCTGGACGGCGAGCACGACGCCACGGACATTGACGTTCAGGGAAAGATCGAGATCGTCCAGGCCGAATGTTTCGAGCGTGGCCAGCCGCAATACGCCCGCATTCACGGCGGCAACGTCCAGACGACCATAGTGTGAGACGACCTGGTCGACCGCCGCATGCAATGCGGCTGGATCCGCGCTGTCTGCGTGAACAGCCATGGCGATGCCGCCCTCGGCCACGATTGCCGCAACCGTCTCGCCGGCCTGGTCGGGCCGGGAGACATAGGTCAGGCCGACGGCAAATCCATCCCGCGCCAATTGCCGGGCGATGCCGGCCCCGATGCCGCGCGATCCGCCAAAGACCATGGCGACTTTCCGTCGTGCAGACGGTGTTCCGGATCTTTCATTATCCTGACTGTTCATCATTATCATTCCTTTTTTGAATATTCATTCCATAATTGGCGAAATTTTTTACCGGATACCCCTCAGCGCCGTTCGGGCGACGGCGGCGAGTATCTTCGGGTCGGTGCCGGCCCGGGCCGAGACCCGGATTCCTGCGATGGTGGACATCAGGAACGCAGCCGCATCATCGGGTTTCATATCCGGCGAGACATCGCCGTCCGCCTGCGCCCGACGAATCCGTTCGCACAGGGCGGCGTTCAACACCTTGCCGAACCGTTCATGGATGTCCAACAGGTCGGCGTGCGAGGTTCCGAATTCGCAAATGCTGCTGACCCCCAGGCACATTTCCTGCGCCGTTTCGACCACGCGCTGCAGGAAGCGCTGTATGCCGTCAATGGCGCGGACGCCGCTACGCAATGCGGCCAGATGCGCCTCGACCTCCCCCGTCGCGTAACGGTGCATCGCATCGCGATAGAGCTGCCATTTGTCACCAAAGCTATTGTACAGGCTCTGCCGTCCGATCCCCATGGCGGTGACAAGCGCGGTCGCCGAGCTTCCCTCGAAGCCATGCTGCCGGAAGACGGCGATTGCCGCGTCCAGAACCTGATCCCGATCGAATTCCTGCGGTCGTGCCATGGACTGTCTCTAGGGGATTTGGAATGATCAGTCAATAATGTGGATGAGCTTCCCGCGGATCAATCCGTTGGCTCCGCCGCATGCCGGATCAGGTTGGTGCGCAGTTTGACAATGGCCTTTTGCAGCGCACGGAATTCATCCGGTTCCAGACCCGTCGCCTTGACCAGGGTTTTCTGTGCGCCCTTCTGGCGCAGGGCCCGCCCGGCGTCGGTCAGGCTGACGATGACCTGCCGTTCGTCCTTCGGGTCTCGTCCCCGGTGGAGGTAACCGAGGGTCTCGAGCTTCTTCAGGATGGGCGTCAGAGTGTTGGATTCGAGGAAGAGCTTCTCGCCCAATCCGCCCACGGTCTGGTGATCTTCCTCCCACAGGGCCACGATCGCGATCCATTGGGTATAGGTGACGCCCAGTTCCTCCAGGATCGCCTTGTAGGCGCGACCATAGGCCAGATTTGTGGAATAGACTGCAAAGCACATGAAATCAGCGAGTTGCGGATAGTTCGGCCTCGGCACCGGGGCATCCATCGGGCGTTTCTCCTGGGAAGGTCCATTTGATCCCGTATAACTCGTATGCGATTAAATCGGAAGATTTAACGTGTGTCGGACTCTCGCCTCTGAGGACAGGTTTCCTGCCCATATAAATCGGATGCGATTAAATCGGAATACTTGACTCACCGCCCCGCTAAGCCTATTAACATCGCATCCGATGTTATCGGATACGAATGGAGTGAGAAGCATGAACAGCCAGATGAAAACAGTGCTCTACACAGGCCACATCCACGCCACCGGCGGCCGAGACGGTGCCGCCCGCAGTGACGACGGCCATCTCGACATCCGCCTGTCGCCGCCCGGTTCGGGCGGACAGGGGACCAATCCCGAACAACTGTTCGCGGCTGGCTGGTCCGCCTGTTTCATCGGCGCGATACGCCTCGCCGCCCGTGCGCAGGCTGTCGCGTTGCCGGCGGACGTGTCCGTGGAGGCGGAAATCGATCTGACGAAGGACGATTCCGGCTTCGCCCTGCAGGCACGGCTGACCGTGAATCTTCCGGATCTCGACGCGCACATCGCGCGCGCCATCGTCGATGCGGCGCACCAGACCTGCCCGTATTCCAAGGCCACACGCGGAAACATCGACGTCGCGATCGAAATCGCCTGACCCACCCAATGCGTTTCCTGACTTTCCCGCGGATCCGTGCCGGTCCGCCGTTCTTCCCGGAGTCCCCGCCATGACCGTTTTCTCCTTCACCTCACCCCGTTTCCACGTCGTCTCGGTCGCCGTCGCGGCCGTGGCGGGCCTGTCCACATTCGGGACGCTGCACGCGATGCTGCCGGCGTCGGCCATGTTCCTCGGCTGGATTGCCTATGCGCTGGGCGGTCCCTCGCTGCGCGGTGGCAGCGCCCGCTTTGCCTCGTTCCTGTTCGGGCTGCTGTTCGGCATCGGTACGGCACTGGTCATCGCCGCCCTGACACCCAGCCTGGGGGCCGCAGCGACGCCGCTGGCGGTCTCGGGGGTCGTCATCCTCGTGCTCAGCCTGCGAACGATGGCGCCGTTCGACAACTCCCTGGCCTATTTCCTGGGACTGACGAGCTTCTTCTATTCGGGATTTGCGCCGTCCGTCGCGACGTTCGCCATCCTCGCCGCCGCGGGTGCGATCGGTGCCGCCTCCTGCGCGGGGGCCGTCTGGCTGGAGCACCGTGTGACACGTGGCCCGGCTTCCCCGCGTCCCACCGCGTCTGTCGCACTGTCCTGACGATCCGAGCGGAGATGAATGATGTTCACGCGCGACTGTATGGGGCTGGTCCTGATGGCGGCCCTGCTGATCCCTGCCGAGGCGGCCGTCGGCCAGACCGCAGCGGACTATCTCGGCCCCGCGGGCGTGGTGCCGTTGAATGCACCCCAGCCACCGGCCCGGCTGATCGTCGATCCGCCCCTGCCGGCGCCGCTGGCCCGTGGGCAGGTCTTCATCCAGTACCGGGCGGAGAATCTTCGGATCGAGCCCGTGTTCGGGCCCAAGGCGACGGAGGTGACGCCGCGGATCGGTCATCTCCACGTCTCGCTCGACAACGCCCCCTGGCATTGGGCGGACGCGAGCGGCGAGCCGCTGATCCTTGTCGGCCTGCCCCCCGGGCCGCACCAGGTCCTCGTCACGCTGGCGGATGCGAACCACCATCCGCTGGATCGCCAGATCGTCCATTTCGTCGTGCCGGCGACCGCCGCGAACACGCCTTCCAGCCATTAGCGTTCGGGAGTCATCCCCATGACCCACATTCATTTTCGCGATCCGGGCCGACGTCGTTTTCTCGGCTTTGCGGCCCTTTCCACCGCCGCGTTCGATCTCGGCCTGTTTGGTCGCCCCGTGCAGGCGGCGACACCATCGGGGAGCCGGCCGGCAGTCGCATCCGTCCTGCCGGCGCCACGACAGATCGATGCGGGACCTTTATCCGTCGGCTATGTCGAAATGGGACCGGCGAATGGTCCGGTCGTCATGCTGCTGCATGGCTGGCCCTATGACATCCACAGTTTTGCCGAGGTCGCGCCGATGCTCGCGGCAGGCGGCTACCGGGTGGTGGTTCCGTATCTGCGCGGATACGGCACGACGTTGTTCCGCTCGGCGGCCACGCCGCGTAACGCTCAGCAGGCGGTGCTCGCGACCGACGCCATCGCGCTGATGGACGCCCTGGGCATCCGCAAGGCGATCTTCGCCGGGTTCGACTGGGGTGCCCGCACTGCCGACATCGTCGCCGCCCTCTGGCCGGAGCGCTGCACGGGGCTCGTCTCGGTCAGCGGCTATCTGATCGGCAGCCAGCAGGCCAACGCGGCACCTCTGCCGCCGAAGGCCGAACTCTCCTGGTGGTATCAGTTCTATTTCGCAACCGAGCGCGGACGCCAGGGCTATGCCCGCAACACGAAGGACTTCAACCGGCTGATCTGGCAGCTTGCGTCGCCACAATGGCATTTCGACGACACGACCTACGACCGCTCGGCCAGGGCTTTCGACAATCCCGACCATGTTGCCGTCGTGATCCATAATTACCGCTGGCGTCTTGGGCTGGCGGACGGAGAGCGTCACTATGACGCGCTGGAAAAGCGGCTTGCGGCGTTTCCGTCCATCACCGTGCCCGCCATCACGATGGAAGGTGATGCCAACGGCGCGCCGCATCCGGCGCCGGAAACCTATCGGGGGCGCTTCGCCGGGCGATACGAACATCGCCTGATCCGTGGCGGAATCGGTCATAACCTGCCGCAGGAGGCGCCGGCCGCCTTCGCGGATGCCGTCCGTGCGGTCGTGTCATGACGATCCGCACGATATCTGAACAACCGTATGCGAAAGAATACGCCATGACAGGCATGTTTTATTCCAGGGCGCGGCGTCGGATCGGGCTCATGGCCTCGCTGGCGCTCCTGGCGAGCGAGGCCGGCACCGGCCGCTGCGCGCTGGCCGAGACAGCCGCCGAAAACCAGGGCGGCGAGGTGGTACCCGTTTCGGCATTGCCTTCCCTGCCGGTCGAGGGCGTGATGCCCTCGCTCGACGGCGCCGTGGCATGGCTCAATTCGCCGCCGCTCGACACACGACACCTGCGCGGCAAAGTCGTTCTTGTGGATTTCTGGGCCTATTCCTGCATCAACTGTATCCGCGCGGAGCCTTATATCCGGGCATGGGCCGAAAAATACCGGAACCAGGGGCTTGTCGTCATCGGCGTTCACACGCCGGAGTTCAGCTTCGAGACCGATATCGTCAATATCCGTCGGGCGGCGGAGCGGTTTGGAATGACCTATCCCATTGCCGTCGACAGCAATCGCGCGATCTGGCGGGCATTCGATAATGAATACTGGCCCGCCCTGTATTTCATCGATGCCCAGGGACGGATCCGTCATCATCAGTTCGGCGAGGGCGAGTACGACACGTCCGAACGTGTCATCCGGCAGCTTCTGGCCGAAGCCGGGGCACAGGCGAAGACTGACACGGCCCTGGTCGTTCCTCATGCCCGGGGGGCGGAGGCCGCCGCCGATATGGGGGACATTCGTTCGGAGGAGACCTATATCGGCTATGAGAAAGAAACCGGTTTCGCGTCTCCCCGGAACATTCGCCGCGACAGGTCGGCAACATATGCGTCCGGAAATCCTGGCCTCAACCAGTGGAGTTTGCTCGGCAACTGGACCGTCGGCGCCGAGCACGCGACCCTCGACGGACCGGGAGGTGCAATCACCTACAGGTTCCGCGCGCGCGATCTGCACCTCGTTCTCGGCCCTGCCGCCGGTGGGAAGCCCGTGAGGTTCCAGGTTCTCATTGATGGTGTCCCGCCCGGTGCCGACCATGGCAGTGATATCGACACCGCCGGCAAGGGCATCGTCACGGAGACGCGGCTCTATCAACTCGTGCGACAGTCAGGTGCCGTCAGGGAGCGGACGTTCCAGATACGCTTTCTGGATCCGGGCGTTGCCGCCTATTCATTTACGTTCGGTTAGTTCGCGCTCGGGCCGGTCGATTTCGCCGCCGTCGATCTGCACGACCTCCGGGACATGATCCATGGGAGGACGGGCTGAATCCTCTCGTCATAAAGATGTCACATTTCTGAACCGACGAAGCTGCTACGCACGCCGCGGGGATCGCATGGACGTTGAGGTACCGTGGACATGGTCGTGCAGGCGGATCGGCTGGAATGGATTGCAAAACACATTCTCCCGCATGAACCTCATTTGCGTATGTGGCTTCGCGGTCTCTCGGGCATTGAGGTCGATGATGTCGTCCAGGAAACCTACGCGATCCTGATCGACGCGGATGTCGTGCATATCCAGTCCCCGCGGGCTTATCTGTTCACAGTCGCGCGCAACCTGGCCCTGCAGCATTATCGCCGTGCCAAAATTATTTCGATCGTCGCACTGGCGGATTTCGACGCCCAAAGCATCATGGAAGATGCACCGTCGGTCGAAGAGATCGTCGGTGCCCGGCAGGACCTGAAGCGGCTTCATGCGACGATGGCGGAGTTGCCGACAAAATGCCGCGAAGTCCTGGTGTTGAGGAGGGTCGAAGGATGGTCGCAGAAGCAGGTCGCGCGTCATTTGGGCATTTCGGAAAACGTGGTGGAAAAGCAGCTTGCCCGTGCGCTGAGATTGCTGGGACGCGCGTTTGGCCGGAGCCGACCGGCCCAAAATGAGATGGCCGATCGTGAAAAGGCAGGTCGCCGATCCATCCGGTGACGCCATGGCCCCGGATCATCCGGACGATATAGCATTCGGCTGGGTCGCGCGCCTCGACCGGGGCGCATTGCCTGCCGAAGAGCAGGCGGCCCTTGACGCGTGGCTGGCCTCGGACATGCGGCATCGGGGTGCGTTTATCAGGGCGCAGGCGATCTGGCTGTCGCTGGATCGCGCCCGCGCGCTTCACGCGCCACCTCCGCCCCCTCCCGCAATTGCGCCTGCCATGCGCCCGCCCCAAGGGCGGCGGCAGATGATGCGCTTTGCGGCAGCCGCGGCGTGTGCTGCCCTGGTGGTGCCACGCCGTTCGCAGGGGCATGAACATGTCTGGCGCACGACGATTGGCACCTCCGCGCCGGTGCCCATGCCGGGCGGGCGGCTTATTCTCGATCGCGATACTTTATTGATGGGCTACGTGGAGGAGGGGCGTCCGCTTGAAGCGCGATTGCTGTGCGGGCGGGTTTGGGGTGACTGGACTGCCGTTCGATCGAGCACACCCGTGATGAAGGCCGGACAGACGTTGATTTTTCCCGGGGCCGCATCTTTCGTGGTTCAGCAATCGGCCCGCGTTACCGAGATACTTGTCCTGGCCGGCGCGGTACGCACCGATGCCGGATCGCAGGAATGGACTCTCGGAACAGGCCAGTGGATGCGCACAGGCGACGGCATGCTGCCACGCACGGGGACGCTGTCTGCCGACGAAATGTATCGTCGTACGGCCTGGAGCCGTGACACCCTTGAATTGCGAACGGAAACCTTGGCCGAGGCTGTCGCAATTCTAAATCTCTACAATCATCGTCGCATTGTCGTGCATGGCGCCGCGCTGTCCGCGCAACGTCTGGTCGGTGTGTTTCGCCTGAGCGATCCGTCCGGATTCGTGCGCGCGGTCTGCGCGATCCTGGGGGCGGAACATGTCGAATCGCCGGAGAAAATAGATATATTTTGAAATCATATGGTATGTCATGAATTTTTCACAATCTTTCTGATGGGCGTCGTGGCGGATTCCGGTCCCCTGCGCATCCTTCCGTTGAAACGCTCATTCAATCAGGAAGCGGATTGCCGTGAAACCGACATATCGCCAGGTCCTCATTCTCTGTTCGTGTCTCGGCACGTCCTTGCCGTTTCTCTCCGCAGCGCAGGCCCGTCCCACGGAATTCAATCTGCCACGTCAGCCTGTCGCGGATGCGATTCTTGCCTACGGCCGCCAGGCCAATGTGAGGATCGTATTGAAAGCGGCCACAGCCAATGGCGTGATTGCTCATCCGGTAAAAGGCGTCCTGGAGCCCGAGGCGGCGCTCTCGGCCCTGTTGCTCGGTACCGGACTGCAGGGCCAGCATCAACCTGACGGGACCATTTTGATCGAAAGCGCCGTACACGCGCCTGATGCCGCCGCGACACCGCACACGGGCCAGCGCAGGGCGGATACCGGCGCCTCCGAAAGCGTCATCGTGCTGGGTGCCGGGCATTCCCGCCAGGTCCAGATCCTGTCGCGGGCGGAGTTGCGCAAATCGGTCCCGGGAACGTCGCCTTTGACGACATTGTCGGAATTGCCGGGCGTGAATTTCCAGTCGTCCGACCCGCTGGGCGCCTATGAGTGGGCCCAGCAGATAACGGTCCGCGGGTTTATTACGGATCAGTTGGGATACACGCTTGATGGCGTGCCCCTTGGCAACATGCAATATCGCAATAACAACGGGCTGAGCATCGGCCGGGCCCTTGAAAACGAGAACAACGGTCCCGTCACCCTGGCGCAAGGGGCAGGGGCGCTCGGTACGGCTTCGACCAGCAATCTGGGTGGAACGATCCAGTTCACGTCGATCGACCCCACGGATCACTATGGGGTGGATGTCGCCGGTTCGGTCGGCAGCTCGAACATGTGGCGAACCTTTGCGCGCGTGAACACGGGCATCCTGCCCGGTGGCGGCAAGGCGTTCATCAGCTATGACTACCAGTTCGCGGATAAATGGAAGGGGTGGGGGCAGCAAAAGCAGCAGCAGCTCAACATCAAATATATCCAGCCGCTCGGCAGTTCGGTGAGGGCGACGACCTATCTCGACCTTGATGACAGACGAGAGGACGATTATCTCGACCTGTCGAAGTCCCTGATCGGCCGATTTGGCTATAATCACGACGATATCAGCAGAAATTACGCCCTGGCCGAACAGATTGCCCGCGCGGTCCAGAATGGTACGTCGATTCCCGCTCCCTATCAGAGCGCGGACGATACTTACTATCGGGGCGGTGGCGTCCGCCAGGACGTTCTGGGGTACGGACGGCTGGATTACGACATCTCATCCCGTCTCAGCGGTGCGACCACGGTGTACGGACATCTCGATCGTGGTCCCGGAACCTGGGCGGATCCCTACGACCCCACCCCGGCCGAGTTCGGGGGATCGCCCCTGTCCGTGTCCACAACCGAATATAATATGCATCGCGAGGGCGTCACGACCAGCCTTGCCTACAGGTTTCGGCGTCATCGCATCGAGGCGGGCTTCTGGTTCGAGCATAATCTGTTCAGCCAGGCCGCAAAGCTCTACCCGCTGCAGGCCGGCGTCGCGCCCGACGATTTCGAGAGATTCTACGACGATCCGTTCGACGTGCAGTGGCAATATGTATTCCGCACCAAGGTCTATCAGTTCCACATCGGTGATACCTGGCGCGTGACGCCGAAACTGCGTGTGAACGCAGGCTTCAAGTCACTCGTTTCCGACAGCTCGGCCCGCACCATCTCCAGCAGCAACCCGATCAACGCGTCGATATCGGCGTCCAACGGCTTTCTTCCGCAGGCCGGCGTACTTTATACATTCGATAGTCACAACGAAGTCTTTGCCGATTTCACCCGGAACATGGCGGCCTATACCGCGTCGGCGTCGACCGGCCCATTCTCAACCACGCAGGCAGGTTTTGACTATGTGCGCGGGAATTTGAAGCCGGAGACGACCAACACGGAAGAGGTGGGATACCGGTTTCACAATGCGGTGCTGCAGTTCTCCCTCACCGGATATTATGTCAATTTCGCCAATCGTTTGCTTGCCTCGTCGTTGAGTTCCGTGGTCGTGGGAAACCAGAACGTTCTTGAAAACGTGGGTGGAGTAACATCGCGTGGTGTCGAAAGCGCTGCAAACTGGCGTTTCGCCCGCAACTGGTCGTTGTATGGAACCTGGTCGTATAACGACGCGCATTATGATGACAATGTGGCCGTGCCCGGAAGCGCCGTCGTCGTGCCGATCAAAGGCAAGCAGGTCGTGGCGGCGCCGCGCAACATTGGCAATATCAAGCTGGCCTATGACGACGGTACGATCTGGGGACAGGTCAGCGGGCAGTATCAGAGTCGCCGCTTCTATACCTACCTCAATGATTCCCCGATCAAAGGAAGAGTCGTCTTCAACCTCGCCGCCGGATACCGTTTCCACCGCCAGGGCTGGTTGAACAATCTGGAGGCTCAGGTGAATGTGGTGAATCTTTTCGATAAACGCTATATCTCGAGCATCGGTACGACGGGGTTCGTCAATTCCGACCCTGGCGGGACCTACCAGACGCTCCAGGCCGCGCCGCCGCGGCAGGTGTTCTTCACGCTCAGCAAACATTTTTTCTAATCGACCGAAGTCGATTCATGCTTTCGGAAGGATTTGTCATGGGGAATACGATCATTCGCAGGCGTGAGGCGATGCTCTCGGCTTCGGCTGTGCTTGGCTCGTCGTTGCTGGGAATGGCGCCTGCATTCGCAACTGATGCGGACACGGGGTCACGAGAGAAATTTTCGTTTCTCTTCATCACGGATACTCATTTGCAGCCCGAACTCGATGCGCAGAAGGGCTGCAGGATGTGCTTCCGCCAGGCGTCGGGTGAGGTCGCCGATTTTGTCCTTCAGGGCGGCGATCATGTATTTGATGCCATGAATGTCACGCATGAGCGGGCGGGCAAGCTGCTCGACCTGTACGAGATGACCGAGCAGATGCTTGGCAAGAAGGTCTATCATACGGTCGGCAACCATGATTGCTTTGGCGTTTATGCCAGTAGCGGTTGTGCCACGGGGGATCCCGAGTTCGGCAAGAACTATTTCCGCAAGGCTTTTGGCGAGACATATTATGCCTTCGTGCATAAAGGGGTGCATTTCATCGTTCTCGACTCTGTCACCATCACCCCGGACCGGGATTATGAGGGACGGATCAGCGCGGAGCAGGTCTCCTGGCTCAGGGCCTATCTCTCTGCCATCGTCCCCGGAACGCCACTCATCGTGGCGACGCATATTCCGATCGTGACGGCCTTTTACACCTATGCCGATGAAAGTCCCTCTCTCTTCAAGCATCAGGCGTTGAGCACGGTCAACACGCGCGAAATCGTGCAGCTCCTCGTCTCACATAACGTGCTGGCGGTTCTCCAGGGTCATACGCATGTTCTGGAGCGGGTGGAGCATGGGGGCATTCCCTTTATTACCGGGGGCGCCGTGAGCGGCAATTGGTGGCACGGCACGCATCTGGGAACGCCCGAGGGATATATGGTCGTTCACGTGGACGGCAACACCGTTTCGACCGAATACAGGACCTACGGCTTTCGCAGCGTAGATCCGAAGAATACGTGACATTTCGCCGCTTTCCGGTCGTTCGTGGTCGAATGCGACAATCGAGCCGATTGCGACCGGATCTGTGACGCGTTGAGGGAAGGTGGGTTCGATATGTTCGAACGGGATACCGTCGGGCGGGTGGCAGTCCGGACGAACCAGCCTGCTGCCATCCGATCGCGGGCGAGGTGTCTCGCCTGCGATCGACAGCCAGCTTCCTTTCGAGGCTGCACAGCATATCTGAATATTGATAGGTGAGTCATTTGGAAAAGCTGAGTTATAGAATGGAATATAATAGAATTTGTTCTGAATGTCGTAATGTTTTTCAGAAGTTATTTGGGTCTTCTGGATTCGAGAGTCATTAAGATTTTATGAAATCTATGTTTGTGGGATAAAAAATTCCAAATCTTTCGGCTATGAGCAGGCTGAAACAAAACCGGTGTGTTTCCCATGCTGCATTTTGCCCCCTTTTCAGCGTTGTCCATTCTCGCTCTTGTCATCTGCTTTCTGCTGGTCTGCGTCTTTGAGTTCGTGAACGGATTTCATGATACGGCCAATGCGGTGGCGACCGTGATCTACACCAACTCGCTCAAGCCCAGGACCGCGGTCATCTGGTCGGGTCTGATGAATTTCGTTGGCGTCATTCTGGGTGGCATCAGCGTGGCTTATGGCCTGGTGGAGCTGTTGCCGGCGGATGTGCTGTCGCCGCCCAATGGCGATCCGGCGGTCCCGATGCTGATGGCGCTGTTCGGCACGGCACTGGCGTGGAACCTGTTCACGTGGTGGTTCGGTATCCCGAATTCCAGTTCCCATTGCGTCATCGGGGCCCTGATCGGGGTGGCGATCGGCGATGCACTGCTGCACACGCGCGATCTGGGCAACAGCGTCGACTGGTCGCAGATCTGGAAGGTGCTGCGCGCGCTGGCGATTTCACCCATCCTCGGACTGGTCGGTGCCGGGGGGCTCTATTTCATCCTGAAGCATCTGGTGAAGGATCCCGACCTGTACAGCCCGCCCAAGGGCGAGAAGCCGCCGCACGGCTGGGTGCGCGGTCTGCTGATCCTGACCTGCACCGGCGTCAGTTTCTCGCACGGCAGCAATGACGGCCAGAAAAGCATCGGCCTGATCATGCTGACGATCATCGGCATCCTGCCGGCGACTTTCGCACTCAATCCGGGCGCCGCGCCGGACGTGTCGCATGTGGCCGAACGCGCGGCGATCGTGGCCCCCCTGCTCGACACATACGACCATGACGGATTGCGGGGCGAGGCTCTGGCCGCCGCTGGCCGCCTGCAGCAGACGAAGCCGGATGCGGTGGTGCCGTCGCAACTGCGTGCCGATATCTACGAGGTGGTGGCCGGCCTGAAGGCCGTTGCCGCCAATCCGGCGGCCTCGGCCGAGGACAGGAAGACGGCGAAAGCCATCGGCAACCAGTTCCGCCCCACGGTGGAGTACGCGCCCTGGTGGGTCCGTCTGCTCAGCGCGCTGTGTCTGGGGATCGGCACGATGGTGGGCTACAAGCGTATCGTCCATACGCTGGGGGAAAAGATCGGCAATACCCATCTGACCCCGGCCCAGGGGGCTTCGGCCGAACTGGTGGGCGCGGGGCTGATCGCTACCGCCGGCTATACGGGGCTGCCGGTCAGCACTACCCACATCATCACCGCCGGCATTGCCGGGACGATGCTGGGCTCGGGCTCGGGCATCAATCGCGGCATGCTGGCCAAGATCGCCCTGGCCTGGATCTTCACCCTGCCGGTGACGATCGCCATCGCGGCCGGCCTGTTCTACGTGATGAACATGGGATGACCGCCCGGACGGGTTCGGCCTGATTAAAGGCCGAACCTGCCGACAACGGCATCATGCACGGTCCGTCTCCCGCCGGCTTCACCCTCTCGGGCGCGGCGTGATCCGGGCCGACGGGCCGGCCGAGAAGACAGCGCAGGCCACCTGTCTTCAGGTGCGCGTCAAACGAGACCTGGCGCGGCCCAGGCGGCCTATTCCGGCCGGCCTCCTGTCCCGGCATCGGAGGATGCCTCTGTTTTACTCCCCTGACGCATGCAGGATCGCGACGGAGGCTTCCCCTGTCAGCACGCGGAAGGTGAAGCTCTCCTGAAGGTACAATTCCACGGTGGAGGAGGAGTGGCTGCTGTAGCCGATCGAGAAATCTTGACCGATATCCAGTTCGAAATCGCCGCCACGGGTCGACAGAACGTAAGCGCCTTCAATGGCTGGCGCGCAGATGATCCTGCCGTCGATGAGGCGCTCGATGTGCCGCAGGACCGGATAGCCATCTTCGTTTCCGCCACTGACGGCGGCATAGGCGCTGGCGCCGAAGATAACGGCATAGGGGCCATTCACGCCGGCGAGACGCAGTTCATTGAGCGCGTCGGCGATGACGGAGGGATAGTCTTTCGCGGAGGCCGGAAGAGAAAATGTCCGGTTGGATGTTCCTTCGCGGATGCCCTGGATGCCGGCGGCGGCGTATCCGTCGAATACGGCGCGATCCTCGGCGTAGGCAATTTTCTTCGCGGCGTCCTTCACCGGCTGCCAGTCCGAATCCAGAGCCCCGCGCTCGACGTCGTCGATGGCCTCCCGGCTGAGAGAAAAGGGGACGCGTAGTTCCACCAGCGGCAGGACCTCGCGCCGAAGGGCCCGGACCCCGTCCGCGGGGCTATCGATCCGCGCGGTGTGACCCGTGGCAATGGCGGAGAAGCCGACGCCTTTTGCCTCCGGCACGTCCACGACGCGGCGGCCGGCAAGATAGCGTTTGAGGGTACGGGACGCCTCTTCTTCGATGTCCGCCCAGGCGGCGTCCGAGATGGGGGCAAGTTCCCGATGCAGATTATTCATATCAGACTTCTTCCTTCAATGACCCGATACCGAGTGAGCCGTTCGCCGTGGGGGCCGGGGTGGCGTCCTGCGCCTCGTCCTGGCCCTCCATGGCTGCCGCGGAGCCGACGTTCGTGGGTGCCGCGTCCAGGAAATCGGCGGTCGGGATGAAAAACAGCGATCCCGTCACGGCGCGGCTGACGTCGAGGAGGCGGTCGTAATTGCCGGGCGGGTTGCCGATGAACATGTTGTCCAGCATCCGTTCGATGCGGGCGGGCGATTTTGCGTAGCCTATGAAATACGTGCCGAATTCGCCCTTGCCGATCTCGCCGAAGGGCATGTTGTCACGGACGATCTGAAGCTGCTGCCCGTTCTCCTCGATGTTCGTGAGGACATTATGGGCGTAGCTGGGCTTGGCGGCATCGGCCAGTTCGATGTCCGACAGCTTCTTCCGCCCGATGATCCGCTCCTGCTGCTCGACCGGGATGGCATTCCATTTTTTCAGGTCGTGCAGGTATTTCTGCGTGATGACATAGCTGCCGCCGGCGAAGGCAGGATCTTCGTCCCCTATGATCGTGGCGGCGGCAGCGTCCTGGGTCGCCGGATTTTCCGTGCCGTCAACGAAACCCAGCAGGTCGCGCTCGTCGAAATATTTGAAGCCGTGCACCTCGTCGGCCACGCCTGCGACGCCTTCCAGGCGGGAGACGATATGGGCCGCGAGCTCGAAGCAGAGGTCCATGCGGGCCGCACGGATATGAAAAAGCAGATCGCCGGGCGTGGACGGGGCGTGATGGACGCCCTCTATGGCGCGGAAGGGATGAAGGTCCTTTGGCTTGGGGCCGCCGAATAGACCCTCCCAGGCGTCCGAGCCAATGCCCATGACGCAGGACAGCCGGCCGTCGGGGATGCGGAACCCGACACCGCGAACGAGCGAGGAAAGATCGCCGCACAGGTCACGCACCGTGGCGCCGTGTCCAGGGCCGGGATGCAGGGTAAGTGTCAGGAAAATCGCGGCGCTTGTCAGTCTGGTATCGACGGGTTGTGGTGTAGCTGGAGGCACGCCTTACTCCCTGCACGGCGCCATGAAAAAACACGTGACAAACCCGGCGCGGCATAGGTTTGCGATCAGATCGGGATTCTAGACATGTCGACCTGAAATCGAAAGGGCCCCAATAATCGAGGCTCCGTCGTTCCCTGGCATGACGGCTGTCCCGTCCGTTTAGACAGTCGGCGGTCATGGCGTTTCGGCGGCGGATGCATCCCCCAATGCGCCCGCCGCGAAAGCGAGGCTGGAGGCGGCAATCAGGGCCGCGTAATAGGCATCCGATCGTTGCAGCTGTGCGTCGATCAGTCCGCTTTGTGCCAGCGTGGCCTGGGTGACGGAGCCCATGCCGTTGTGGAAGGCGGACAATGCGGCATCGAAGCTGGTTTGCGCCGCCGTTTGCAGCCGGCCGGACGCGGCATAGGCGCTCAGGCTCGTATGCACGCCGTTCTCGGCGACGACCATCTGCTTCACGGCCTCGTCCACGGTCTGGTGCAGGGTTGCCTCGGCACTATCGGACTGGTTCCTGGCCTGCCTGAGCGTGGCGGCCCGCATGCCGCCATCGAAGATCGGCACGCTGATGCCGCCCAGGACCACGCTGCTGAAATTATTCGACGAGAGGTTGAGTGTCGGCGAGGCATCCGCGCCGACGCCGGGCACGGAGGATAGGGCCAGGTGTCCCGTCGCGTACGCCACGTTGCCGGCGACGAAAACCTTGGGCAGGAACTCCGCCCGCGCCGCCGCGACCGCGCTGCGCGACGCGCGGGTGGCGGCGTAGGCGGCCAGCACGTCCGGGCGGCGCGCGACGGCGCGCTGGACCATGTCGTCGGTCAGACGCGCGTCGGCAAGGCTGAGTGGCCGGTCCGAAATATCCTGCATCCGCACATGCGTATCGGGTGGGATGCCGATCGCCGTCATGAGGTCGAGATAGGTGTTCTCCGCGCCGCCCTCGGCCTGGACCAGCCGCAGTTCGGCCTGCGCGGTCGCCTGCCGCGCCTGGGTTGCGTCCACGACGGTGCCCTCGCCGTGGCGCAATCGCATGTCCGTGGCATCCTGGACCTTGCGCGCATCGTCCAGCGCCTGCTGGAGGAGAGTGACACGTGCGGTCGCCGCGGCATGGGTATAGAAGGCGAGCGTGACGGAATAGATCAGTTTCTGATGCGCGCCGGTAAAGAGAATATTGGTCGCAAGCTGACTTTCCCGGGCGGAATCGATGAGTGCCTCGCGCTTGCCGAAATCGAACAGCAGCCATTCCACACCCAGTGTCTGCACCTCGCCGGTGCCCGAGGTTCGGTTGCCGGCGCCGTTGAAGTCCAGATTGCCGATGGCTGCATTGAGGCCATTGCTGCTCCGGTAATTGTAGCCGCCCACGACGGTGGCCGTCAGGTGCGGCAGGTACGTGCTGCGCGCGATGCCGACGGCCAGCGCGGCGTCGCGCGCCATATTCCAGGCCCGGCGCGTGAGCGGATTGCTGGATTGCGCCACGTCGATCAGTTCGGCCAGTGAATAGACATGCGCGGTCGCCAGCTCCGGTGGAGGCGGCCGCACATGAATGTGCCTGTTCGATGGAAGGGTGTAGCCCGGCGGCAATGCGAGCCCGCGCGCACAGCATGCGCCGGGAACGATCTCGCCGGATGCCGAGACATTCGGGTGCCAGGGTACATCAGGCCGATCGGGTGCCGAATGCAGAGATTGCGTCGCGCACCCCGCGAGGCCGAGCATCGCGATCCCCACAGCCGCGAGGGGGCCGGAACGGATCATGAGACGAGCCTTTCCAGTCGGCCGAGACGGGCCCGTGCCTCGGCGCCGGGTTCGGGACGCAGCAGATCCTCCGCAAGCGCCGACGCGTCGCGCAGGACGGTGCCGTATTGAGACATTTTTTCCGCCTCGGCGCGCATGTGGACGGGTTCGGTGGCCGCGAATTCAAGCATGCGCGCGCTGGCCGAGATCGCATTGAATGTCTCGGCCGTACGAGCCAGGCGTACCTGCGGCGTGAGGCTTTCGCACTGCGCCGCTAGCGCCCTGACGACCCGGCGCAAGGCATCCGCGACCTTGTCATGGGCGCTGGTGGGCCAGAAGCTGGTGAACATCGCATAGGTGACGAGATTGCCGAGCATGATACCGACCACGCGGTCGCGCGCGACGGTCATGTCGGTGGTCGGGCCGTAATCCTTGAGATCCGTCAGGAAGAAGGCCAGCCCGATCTGAAGCCCGGCATAGGCGATGCGTTCGTCGCCGGTCTTGATCCATGCGGCGATCAGCGCGCCCGTGAAGATCAGCACCAGGAATGCTGCGATATCGTTCAGGTGCGGCATCAGCACGATGATGGAACCGATACCCAGTGCGGCCCCCATCAGCGCGCCGCTGATCCGCAGCGTCAGTTTGGAAATCATCTCGCCCATTGTCGGCTGGGCCACGATGAAACAGGTGATGATGCAGGTATGGATGCCGGGCCAGTCGAGGATCTTGAAGATGAAATAACTGGTCATCACCGCGGCCGTGCCTTTCACGGCGAAGCGGACATGGTCGGGGTTCGTGAAGGCGTCGGGAAAAAAGAAGCCACCCCGCTTCTTCCCTCCGGAGGATTGTTCCTGGGATGTCGGGGTCGTGAAAATTGCGATCAGGGCGGCCATTTCGGCAAGGGCCGGTTCATTGGATGGCACGGCGGGGGGGACGATATCGGCGGGGTAGTCGCCCGCCTCGAATATCGCCGCCATGCGCTCCAACGTCTCGATCAGGGGCGCCGGCCCCGGCTGCCCGCCTTCTCGCACCGCTGCGTCGGCCAGGGCCAGGACGCCGATGCTGGAATAGGCCGCCTGCTTGAGGCAGGCGAGGTCGCGTGAAGTCCAGATCCGTTCCAGCATCGCCATCTTCACGTTCGCCATCATGCCCGCGCCGCCCTGATGCAGCATGTCGCGGGCGCGTTCGCGCGTCGCGTCGTCGGGATGGCGCAACAACGCCACGGCCATGCGCAGGCGGCCCGCAATGGCCTGACCCAGCACGGTCTTGGGCGACGGGCAGATGAGCAGCCCGAGCCCGATCATGACCAGGCCCGGGATGGCGAGGAACAGATCGGTGTAAAGCAGGGCGCGGGTGGCGATCTCGCCCACCGGAACCTCATCGACGGCGATCAGCCCATAGACGGTGATCAGGCCCAGCATGTAGGCAACGGGCTTGAGCTTGCTGGCCGACCCGAGGAAGAAGAAACAGAAAGACAATACCGCCACGCTGACGACGATGGCCATCGGATGATCGAGCGTCAGGCGGATCAGCCCGTAAAGCACGACAAGAATGACAAGGATCAGGACATTCACGGCAATGCCCGCGATGACATTGGTCACGCGGTCCTTCTGCCAGAGCGCCATCGTGACCAGGGCCGGCACGGCGATGTCGGGAACCTGCCAGATCTCTCCCGCCAGGACGGTTGCGGTGCATGCCGCCGCCATGCACAGCGCATAGCGCAGACGTCCCGGCGCCGGGTCGCATGCCAGCCGCCATATGCGTGCCAGCGCGGGACGTTGGGGGCTAGCGGCAGGCCGCGCCATGCCGGATCTCGACAGTGGCGGTGGCGCCGAGGCGCAGCAGGGCCGGATCAGCCTGATCGAGCCTTACCCGCACCGGAAAACGCTGCGCCACATGTACCCAGTCCATTTCGCGCGGCACGAGGGGAAGGGCGCGTGGAAGACCCGCGGAATCGGCGGACAGGACCCCCCAGCCGATGCTGTCCACATGACCGTGTATCGCCGCGTGCCGGTCGATCATCGAATAGACGGTTGCGCAGTCTCCTGGCCGGATGGGGCGGAGGTCGACCTCGCGGATATTGGCGTTCGCGAACCATGCATCATTGGCGACCAATGTGAACAGCACTTGCGAAGGGGCGAGAATTTCACCCGGCTTGACGTACAGGCTCGTGACGTAGCCATCCGTTGGAGCGACCACGACCGTCTGCCGCAATTCGTAGCGGGCATGATCGAGCGCCGCCGAGGCCGCATCCTGTGTGGCCAATGCGCTTTTCAGGTCACCAATGGCGGTCTGCGCCGCGACTTCCTGCTGCTGCGCCTGTTCCAGCGATATCTCTGCATCGTGCAGGGCGACGCGGGCCTGGTCATATTGCTGCAACGGGATATAGGCGTGTCCGGCGAGGGGCGAGAGGCGTTCGACCGTGCGGGCGGCGAGATCTCGGTTGGTTCGCGCGCGTACGGTCTGGGCTTGCGCCACGGCTGCGGAAGCCGTCTTGACCGCGACCAGCCGCCGCTGGTTTTCGACTTCCGCCTGGGCCAGTGCCAGATTGGCCTGCGCTTGCCGGACGGTCAGGTCGTACGGCTCGGGATCGAGCCGGTAGAGCACCTCGCCCCTGCGGACCTCCTGGTTGACCCGAACGCGCAGATCGACCAGCCGCCCGCCGACGGTCGAGGCCATGTGCACGATTTCGGCGTCGATCGATCCGCTGTCGGAGGAGGGATGGGCGCTGTCCTCATTCGCGACATGGATGCCGAGGACGGTGGCGGCCACGATGCAGACCGCGGCGATGAGGAGGCCGACAGGCGTCTTGCCGGACATTTTGATCCTTCGCATCGCTATGGCCCGAACCAGATCTGCCAGACAAGAAGGGCAGCGATTACGCCGAGCGAGACATAGGTGAACACCCGGAGGCTCAGGATCGTATCGACACCGATCTGTACAAAGATGACCCGGAGGCCCACCGCGACGACGATGCCCACCATCGCGCAGAGCATCCAGTCCGGGAAATAGGCCCCTGCCAGCGGGAACGACGGGGCGCCCCGCACGGCGCAGCCGCCGAGCAGGAGGAAAGGCGCCGTGCGCGAGAGAAGGGCGGGATACGTCCTCATGAAATTATGGCAGGATCCCGAACAAGCATGATGAACCTTCGTTACTCTATCGTGCCGGCTGTCCCAGGTCCATCTTCCGTTGCAACGCTTTTCCTTGCCCTCTTCGATGGGAAAATCATTGAAGGTCGCGGCATCCCGCATAGGGTAAAAGGGCGGTCCACCAAGAAAAGGAAGCGGATTGTCGCATGAATAAAAATAATCGGGCGCGGCGGAGGAGGTGAAGTTCGTCGTTGCCAATTGGGAGAACGGCGCGGATCGCGGCGATGCGCCGGGGCGAGTATCAGAACCGGGTGGAGCGGGAGCATCTTGACGAGAAGGTACCGGTTCGGAGAGCGCCCGATGTTGTCCGGCGCAACAAGACGGGGCTGCATGGGTCGTCCTGCGTCACGGCGTGACCGACCTCGCGGCATTTGTTCTCGATCCTTTCTTCGATTTTATCACACCTATTGGCTGTTCACCGGAATTTCGGGTGTCAGTCCGAACGCCGCCTCGGTTGGCTGCGTCGCCTGGGCATGCTGGGTGGTCGACGGCGACGCGTTGCGGGAAATCGACGACCGCACGATCCCGAAGGACTGGTCCTATGGGCTGTATGCGATCGGCGCATCGTGCCCCGACCGCCGCCGAGGATCGACGTGACCCAGTCCATGGGGGACGAGGGGCCGGACCAGGCGGTCGCGTTCGACAATAATGAACGGGTCGGTGTGCCGGTAATTGCGGAAGTCCTCGGCCATTGAGCGCGTTATCGCGATCGTGTCCCGGCGGCATCACCGCTCTGACACGAGCATGCGGGCGTTGCCCGAACCCGAAAGGGGCCATCGGCCCCTGACCCCGCTTTGTTTGAAAATTCCGTGTCACAAGGAATATTTCTGCGGCGAGCGCGAGCGGATTGAGCGAAGCCGCCGCGCCAGCAGGTGAACCGCTGATAGCCGTGACGGGCGTGACCAGGGTCACGTTGAAGTCCGAAATGAGACCGGCAGGGCTTCGGGCCGCAGGACATGGCGGGCGACCAGCCAGCCGGTGCCCTCCTTCGCGCGGACCGCATCGACGAGGCCGCTACCGACATCGCGCGGACCTCCGCAATATGGACGAACAGGGCATCGCGGCGATCGCCAGGCGGCACGATTGCCGCCGGGTGCCCAGGGCGGTTCCGGGTGGAAGCGAGGGGACGGGAGAGCATACAATAAAATCACGACAAATTGTGGTATGAATAATATTTACCTGACAAGAGAGATAAATCAGGCGAAACTACCGCGCACAACCCTATGAAGGAAGGAGGGGCACGCATGTCAGGAACTCTCATTCGGACCGCCTCCCCGGTGGCGGTCAGGGCAGTCCCGCGATCCGCCTGGCGACCAAGGCTCGGCATCCTCACGCGTTATGCCTCTCCCTTCCTTCTCGTCCTGTTCTGGCAGGCCGCATGTTCTGTGGGTCTCCTGTCCACGCGGCTGGTGGCGTCCCCGGCCCAGATCGTCGCAACGGGCTGGGCGTTGACGCGGGACGGTACCTTGCCGACCAATCTCGCGGTCTCCCTGGCGCGTGCCGGCTTCGGCCTGGGGATCGCATTCGTCGCGGGGGTGAGTCTGGCCCTGGTCTCGGGCCTGTCGCGTCTAGGCGAGGATATCGTGGACGCGCCGTTGCAGATCCTGCGTACCCTGCCGGCGCTGGCGCTGGTGCCGCTTTTCATCCTCTGGTTCGGTATCGGCGAAACGCCCAAGATCGCGCTTGTGGCGCTCGGGTCGAGCTTCCCGATCTATCTCAACCTGCATAAGGGGATCCGGTCCATCGACCCGAAGTTGCTGGAAATGGCCCGGACGCTCGGCCTTTCGCGCGCGCGCACGATCCGTGACGTGATCCTGCCCGGGGCGCTTCCGGACCTTCTGGTGGGGCTGCGGTTTGCCGTCGGGATCTCGTGGCTGATGCTCGTGGTGGCGGAGCAGGTGAACGCCGATAGCGGAATCGGTCACATGATGATGGATGCCGAGGATTTCCTGCGTACCGACATCATTCTGGTGGGCCTGGTCATCTATGGCCTGCTCGGCCTTGCGTCCGATCAGATCGTGCGCTTTCTGGAAAATACGCTTCTCTCCTGGCGGCCGTCCCATCGGATCGGGAGGTCGACATGAACACGGTCGTCCAGGTGACGCAGGAGGTACCCGCGCCGGCGCGGGATGACGCGGCCGTTGTCGTGCATGGTTTGACGCGCAGGTTCGGCGACGGCCCGGCGGTGCTCGATCGTCTGGATCTTGCCATTGCGCCCGGCGAGTTCGTGGCGCTGCTCGGTCACAGCGGATCGGGAAAATCGACCCTGCTGCGTACGCTCGCAGGTCTCGACCCGGTGACCGAAGGATCGGTCGTCCGCCCCCGCGAGGTTTCCGTCGTCTTCCAGGAGAGCCGTCTGCTGCCGTGGAAACGCGTCTGGCAGAATACGGTGCTGGGCCAGGACGGGGCGGATCGTCGCGATCGCGCGGTTGCGGTGCTGGAGGAGGTCGGGCTGGGGCATCGGGTCGACGCCTGGCCATTGACGCTATCGGGTGGCGAAGCCCAGCGCGCGGCGCTGGCCCGTGCGTTGGTCCGCGAACCCGCGTTCCTGATGCTGGACGAACCATTTGCCGCGCTGGACGCGCTGACGCGCCTGAAGATGCAGCGCCTGGTTTCGGACCTGTGGATCCGTCATCGTTGCGCGGTCCTGCTGGTCACGCATGACGTCGATGAGGCCCTGCTGCTGGCGGACCGCGCCGTGGTCCTGGAACGTGGCCGCATCCGTACGGATGTGCCGATCCCGATGGATCGTCCCCGCCGTCACGCCGACCCCCGGTTCGAGCATCTGCGGGGCATATTGCTCGAATCGCTGGGCGTGCATGATGGATAATGCAAAATGAAAGGCCGGAATCCGGCTAGGCGTCGCCACCCGCATTCATGGCAATCGACCGGCGTACCGTGGCGATCGACAGCAGGCCGGCGACCACCAGGGCCGCGCTGCACATATACCATGCGACGTCGAAGCGTCCTGTGTAAGACACGATATAGCCGGTGACGATCGGGGCAAGAAGTCCGAGCGAATTGCTGAATGTCAGGGTGACGCCGGTTACCGCGCCGATCTTCCGTCCATCTTCGACAAGGTCGGTCAATAACGCGGTATTGGCGCCATTGGCCGCAATCAGGCCGCACAGCGAGATCGAAAGAACCAGGAGAATGGGCGCCATGGTGTGAAAATGGGGCAGCAGCCCGATTGACGCGGCCCCGGTGAGGCAGGCCGCGACGATGAACCGTCGGCGTGGGGGGTGCAGGCTGTTCCGAAACACGATGCGTTCGGCAATGCGTCCTACGATTACCGCGCCGGCGGCGGCGGACAGATAGCACAGGGCCGTGCTGGTTCCCGACCCGGTCACGTCGATATGCAACTCGTGAATCAGGTAGAGCGGCATCCACGACATGACCAGGAAGTTGAGGTAATTTTGCGTGCATTGCACGACAAGGATTCCAATAAAGGAAGGCGACCGGAAGAGGGCCTGCACCTCCCGGATCGATATGGGGGTCCTTTTGGGCTGGTGCGCGCCGTCACTGGGGTTGCGGTACACCAGCCACCACGCCGCGGCCCAGGCCAGGCCGATCAGGCCCAGCGCGATAAACTCGCAGCGCCATCCGAACGCCGCAATCAGATACGCGCCCGCGATCGTGCCGCCCGCCAGGCCCAGCTGCATGCCGGTCAGCAGGACGGTCATGACAGATCCGCGCTCTTTCGGAAGGGCCCAGTTCCTGACCACTGTCGCCCCGACGCCGAATGTCGGTGCCTCTCCAACGCCGAGAAGCACGCGGGTCATCAGGAATTGCGAGATGTTCTGGACCATGCCGCCCAGCAGCATCGCGCAGGACCAGAGGGCGACGGCGACGGTACCGACAAGACGGGCGCCGACGAGGTCGAGCACGATCGTCGATGGCAGGTTCAGCAGAAAATATGACCACAGGAAACTTGAAGACACCCAGCCCATCTCGACCGGCGTCAGGGTGAATTCCTTCCCCAGGGCGGGAAGGGCGATCGACAGGGCCGCGCGGTCGCCGTAGCTGATGACGTACATCAGGAAGACAAGCAGGAAGAACACATAGCGGGAGGGAACTTTGCCGTGCGCCGGAACGCCCATGGCCGCCTCTCCAGATGCGATGCCGCATGGCCCCTCGGGGCTGGTCCGTTCACCAGACATGGCTACGTTCCTTTGACGTTGGTGGGAACCATCATTCCACTGGCGGCCGACGGCCGTGTTTCCGGCCGGTCATGACGCAGCATCCATATGCCCGAGCCGATGATCAGCAGCCCTCCGGCCAGCATCGCAATGCCGGGAATTTCGCCAAATCCGAACCAGCCGATGACCGAGGCCCAGAGGAGACCCGAATAGGCAAAGGGGCCGATGGCGGACACCTGGGCCGAGGCGAAGGCTTCTGTTTGCAGGACCTGCGCGATACCGGCGAAGGCACCCACTGCGACAAGGCACAGGCCATCGGTCATATGGGGCGTGGTCCAGATGAAAGGCAGCGGCAGGGCCGTGGCGGCCGTCATCAGGATGGCCTGCCACAGGGCGATGGTCGTACTCGACTCGGTTGCCGACAATTGCCGGATCTGCATGGTCGTCAACGCCCCGACCGCGCCTTGCGCAAGGGCCAGGAAATAGGCCCAGCTGGGGACGGAATCCGGTCCCGAATGCAGAAGGCCCTTTCCCAAAGCAACGACGATGACCCCGGAGAAGCCGATCGAAACCGCAATCCAGCGATGACGTGACGGATTTTCATGAAGCAGGGGAATCGACAGCAGGACGAGGAAGAGCGGCTGCGTGTAGGAGAGCACCTGCTGTTCCGCGAGAGGAATCCTCGTGACCGTGACCACGACCATGATCATGCTGGCCAGGCCGACGACCGAGCGCAGCAGGTGACCGCCGAAATGATGCGTTTTCAGCGTCATCTTCGTTCGCGCGGCGATCATCATGACGAACGGCAGGGAAAACAGGTTCCGGAAGAAGATGATTTCAAGTGCAGGAAGCTGCGAACCCGTCAGTTTCTGGAGGGCATTCAGCATTGCCGTGAACAATGTGGCCGATGCCAGTAAGAGTGCCCCGCGTTTCAGATCGTGCTTCATAGCGATTTTCACCTCAAAGCACGACACAGACGCGTGTGCACCTCATGACCGGCTGACAACGGGCCCCGGCGTCGCGCCGATGGGCCGTCACGATAATGTAATGCTCGAAACTTCCGTTTCGGTCATAAAACTTCGCTGCGCCCGGATAGGGAATTCTTATGCCTGCCGGGCATCAGTCCACGAGGTGATGGGCAGGCGTCAGTTCCGCGCCGGTCGCTTCGATTTCAGCGCGGATGGCGCGTGCAAGATCCAGCGATCCGGGTGTGTCGCTGTGCACCAGGATCGAACGCGCCTTCACCGGCAGGCGGGATCCGTCGATGGTCGTGACCGACCCGTCCTCCAGGAATCGGCGCACGCGCGCGCGGACGTCGGCCAGGTCATGGATGACGGCGCCCGGTTGCCCACGGGGCACCAAGCTTCCATCGGCCCTGTAGGCACGATCGGCGAGGAAGAGTGTCAGCACACGCAGGCCGGCCTTTTCCGCCGCGCGTTCCGTAAGCTGACCCGGCATCGAGAACACGGTCAGGTCGCGGTCCAGTGCGGCGATGGTGCGGGCCAGCCGCAGGGCAAGTCCTTCGTCCGCGTTGGCCATGGTGCCAAAGGCGGCGTGATAGCTGACATGCGTCACGCGGTGTTCGTGCCGCGCCGCGACCGCCTGCAGGGCGCCGATCTGATAGGCCAGCATGGCCTCCATGTCGGCATCGGATACCGCCATCGTTCTGCGGCCGAAGCCGATGAGATCCGGCAGGCCGGGGTGCGCCCCGATGCCGACCCCTCTTTCCTTCGCGGCCCGAACCGTGCGGTCCATGATGGCGTAATCGCCGGCATGGAAACCGCACGCGATATTGGCCGATGAGACGACGCGCATCAGCCCGTCATCATCGGCGATGCTCCAGCGGCCGAAGCCTTCGCCCATATCGGAATTGAGATCGATTTTCATGGCTTGGTTCCGGATGCATGGGGGGCGCGCCGTCGGGCGGATCCGCGGTAAAGGTCGACCATCATGCGGAGGTCGTCGAGATAGGATGTGATCGGCCGCATGGCGGCAACCCCCTGGTGATGGTCGCATTGCGCGAAGCGTATCCGCGTGCCGATGCGTGCCTGGGCAAGGCGCCAGAGATCCGCTTCGATGATACCCGCGATCCGGGGGTAGCCCCCGGCGGTATTGGCATCCGCCATCTGCACGATGGGCTCGCCGGCCGGGGGGACCTGGACGATCCCGGGGACAATGCCATACGAGCGCAGTTCGACCGGGCGCTGCAGCGTCAGGGGTTCGCCCTTGAGGCGATATCCCACGCGATCGCTCTGCGGCGTGATGCGCCATTCCGCCTGCCAGAACCGGTCGCGCGCCGGGCTGGTGAAGAGGTGATAGTCCGTGGCGGGAATGGCGCGCAGCGTCACGACGTTGCCTTCGCCGCCATCGCATGGGCGGCTGAGGGCTACGGCGGGGGGCAGCGCCCCATATCCCGACAGGGCGGGGCCGCCGGCGATTTTCAGGACATCGCCTGCTTCGAGCGGCCTGCCCGACAGGCCGCCGAATCCGCCGCGCAACTGGGTGCTGCGCGAGCCCAGCACCATAGGGACATCCACCCCACCCGCGACGCATATATACGCGCGGGCGCCGCGACGCGGGGGGCCGACCGTGAGAACCTGCCCGGCCGTCGCGTGTTCGACGGACCACGGCAGGACGGGATGCCCGTCGAGGTCCAGAACGGCGTCGACGCCCGTCACGCTGAAGCTGCCGGCAGATTCGAAACGTATGACGAAAGGATAGGTCTGGATCTCGATACCTGCGTCGCCCGGCCGATTATCCAGCAGAATATTACCGACCTGAAGGGCCAGGGGATCCATGGCGCCGGACGTTCCCACGCCGAGCTGGCGATAGCCGAAGCGTCCCAGGTCCTGCACCGTATTCAGCGCCGCGCTTTCGAGGACCGTAATCACAGTTCGATACTTTCCGGATAGAATCGGATTCGGTCCCCGATCGAAAACAGTGCGGGCGGATCCCTCTGCGGGTCGAACAGGGCGAGTTCGGCAAACCCGATGGAATTCCATCCGTTTGGCCCCGTCAGGGCGGAAATCCCGGCCTGCATGCCGCCGATTGTTACCGTGCCCGCCAGCATCTTCAGGGAAGGAACCGCCTTGCGGGGCGTGGCGATGCGCGGGTCGAGGCCGTGCAGATATCCGAACCCGGGTGCGCTTCCCAGCGCGCAGACAGTGTATTCGCCGGCATGGTGGATGGAAATGACGTCCGACGGCGAGAGGCCGGTATGGGCGGCGACATGGGCAAGGTCCTCCCCCAATGGCCCGCCATAGCGCACGCCGACCTCAAAGAGCCGTCCCTGGATATGCCGTTCGGGCAATGTCCCCCATGCGTGCCGGAGCCAGTCGGCCACGTTCTGCGGCCGCTCCGGCGGGGTGGAAAATATCAGCATCAGGTTCGTGACGCCGGGGATCAGTTCCTGGACGTCGCCACGATCGCGGGCTGCCTCCATCAACGCCCATATTCGGCGTTGCTGGGCGAGCGTGAATTCACCCGGCGCCTCAAACAGCATTGCCCGCGTTCCGATCATGCTGACGACAGGCTGGTCGCATGTGTCGGCATCAAGGCCCGGATTGTGCGTCGTATCCCTGTTCACCTTAGGCCGTCTCCAGCACGATGTTCGTTCACGCCCCGAAGGTGTGAAAGGCCCGGATCTGAGACCGATATCGCAACGATATATGCCCGGACTCTCCAATTCGATGACTGAAACTATGACGGTTCCCGGAACGGTCGCCAGAGCCATTTTTGCTGTGAGGCTATCGGATAATCTTATGGATCAAGCCGGTAACCTCTTCTATCGCATTATCTTATGACGCAAGATCGAACTGCTCTTGGCGATCCGTTTGTTACGATACTAGCATCAAGCGAATAATGTCTGTTCGACGCACGATGACCTGCGTCGAGCGGCAATCTTTTCTTTGCAGGATCGGGATCCAAACAGATGAGCAACCAGCCGTATCGTACCGCTCTGGTCACCGGGGCGTCGTCTGGAATCGGTGCGGCAATCGTCGGGCGCCTGCGGGAAGCCGGGATCGAGGTGCATGCCGTTGCTCGCGACAAGGACCGGCTGGCGCGGCTGGCCGATGAGACGGGCTGCATCCCCCATGCCATGAGCGTGTCCGATCGTGATGCCATGGCTGCACTTTCCAGCTCGATCGACATCGATATTCTGGTCAATAACGCTGGCCAATCCCGCACGGGCAATATCGTCAACACGACTGCGGACGACATCGACGCCCTGGTCGACGTGAATCTGCGCGCCGTCCTGCAACTGACGCACCTGGTCGTCCCGGGCATGATCCGGCGCGATCGCGGCCATGTCATCAATATCAGCTCGATCGCCGGCCATTACGCGTTTGCCGGTGGCAACACGATTTACCATGCGACGAAGGCCGGCGTGCATTCGCTGTCGCAGCAACTGCGGTGCGATCTTTATGGGTCGCACGTGCGCGTTACCGAAATTTCTCCGGCGCGGGTGGAGACTGAAGTCTTCGGTCGATTGATCGGTGACATGGAAGAGGCAAAGCGCAGGTTTTTCGACGAGTACGAGTCCCTTCTTCCGGTGGACATCGCCAATTCGGTTGCCTTTGCGGTGCTGGCGCCGCAGCGCATGAACGTCAGCTTCATGGAAGTGCTGCCGACCATGCAGGTGGTCGGTGGTCTCAACTTCGCGAAGAAATCAGCTGATCCGGCGTGACGCCAGTGGACATCCTGCGTCTCAAACGCCTGATCGATCTCTTCGCGCATGCTCCAATCAACGAACTGGAGATCGAGGAAGGCGGCCAACTGATCAGGATAAGCCGTGGAAAGGCAGACGGCTCCGCGCCGATCGTCGTGAACCGGCCAGTGGATCGGGCGGGGGCGATCATCCCGGAACAGCCGGCTGCCGCACCGGCGGAAGACACACGAATCATCACGGCCCCCACCTATGGCGTTTTCCATCTTTCTCCGTCACCGGGGACGCCTCCCTATGTGAAGGTCGGGCAGGACATAGAGGCCGGCCAGCAGGTGGGGATTGTCGAGGCAATGAAGGTATTCAATGCGGTCAAGGCAACGCTGTCGGGTCGGATCGTGGATATCCTGGTTCAGGATGGCGCGGAAGTGGAGGCAGGCTTGCCCCTGTTTCGTCTGAAATGAGCGACAGGAAGCGTTTCGACAGGGTCCTGATTGCCAATCGCGGCGAAATCGCCCTGCGTATCCAGCGCGCGTGCCGGCAGCTCGGGCTGGAAACGGTCGCAGTTCATTCGGAGGCGGACGCCGAGAGCCGCCATGTGCGCGAGGCGGATGTCGCTTTATGCATCGGCCCCGCGCCCGCGGGCCGGAGCTACCTGGACACCGATGCGCTGCTGCTGGCTGCCAGGGTTACCGGGGCGTCGGCCATTCATCCGGGATATGGATTTTTGTCCGAAAATGCCGATTTCGCAGACGCCGTCGAAGCCGCGGGCCTGACGTTCATCGGTCCGACCGGCGCGTCCATTCGCCTGATGGGGGACAAGATCACGGCGAAGCGCGCCATGCGGGATGCGGGCGTTCCCTGTGTGCCGGGGTCTGACGGACCGTTGCCCGCTTCGATGGACGAGGTTCAGGCCCTGGCCGCGGAGGTCGGCTTTCCGGTGATCGTGAAGGCATCGGGCGGGGGCGGTGGACGCGGCATGCGCGTCGTGTGGGACGCCAAGGACCTTGCCGAGGCCGTGACGCTGACGGCGAAGGAGGCGCAGCAGGCTTTCGGCAATCCCACCCTCTACCTCGAGCGCTTCATGCAGAAGCCGCGTCACATCGAGATCCAGGTACTCTGCGACACCCACGGAACGGCCTTGTGGCTGGGGGCGCGCGACTGTTCGCTTCAGAGGCGCCACCAGAAAGTGCTGGAAGAGGCGCCCGCGCCTGGAATCCCACCTGCCGTCATTGCCCAGATTGGTGCCCGGTGTGCCGAGGCCTGCCGCAAGATCGGATATCGCGGCGCCGGGACGTTCGAGTTCCTGTACGAGGACGGTATTTTCGCGTTTATCGAGATGAATACGCGCGTGCAGGTGGAACATCCGATCACCGAAGCGACGACCGGCATCGATATCGTCTGCGCGCAGTTGAAGATCGCGCAAGGCGAGGCGCTGGCGATCAGGCAGGAGGAAATCGTCACCCACGGTCATGCGATCGAGTGCCGGATCAACGCCGAGGACCCGTTTTCGTTCATGCCGTCGCCGGGGACGATCTCGCGCTGGGATCTGCCGGGTGGCCCGGGGATCAGGGTCGATACGCATGTTGTCGACGGTTATACGGTCCAGCCCTATTACGATTCGCTGATCGGCAAAATCATCGGCCACGGCGCGTCGCGGGAGGAGGCTATCGCCCGCCTTCGCGTCGCGCTGGCGGAGATGCGCGTGGAGGGCGTTTCCACCAATCTGCGCCTGCATCAGGATGTGCTGGCAGATCCCCGCTTCCAGGAGGGGGGCGTCGACATTCATTATCTCGAGCGATGGCTGGCGGAAAGGACGACGTCGTGACCGGACCATCGAAAGTGATTCCCGACCTGGATACGCTCCCGGACATAGAGGAAATCGGCCAGATCGCGACGTGGCTGGCCGAGGCGGGAGTGGAGTCCGTGGAACTCTCAAGCTGCGTGGGCGGCCGGTTGCGGATCTCCGTCGCGCCAGTGTCGCTGCCGGTGGGGCAGGGCGTGATCGCGCAGCCGGTGCCGCAACCCGCGGCGGTCGAACTGGTTGCCGCGAAGGCACCGTTCTTCGGGCGGCTATGCCTGGTGCGTCCACCCGGCGAAGACGCGTTCGCGCCTGTTGGATCGACTGTCCATAAGGGCGATATCGTGGCACTTCTGACCCTTGAAACCCTTCAGGTTCCGGTCACGGCGCCCGTTGACGGCGAGATCGTGGAAATTGTCGGGCGAGCGGGCGACCTGGTCGGATATGGCGCCGAAATCTTGAAGATCAGACCCGGGGGCGTTTAGCCGGGGAACGGATCCCGGCGGGCAGAGCCGGGGGAAGTACCTCTTCCCCCGGCGCTTTTCGGTCTTACGTCAACGAAGACACGAATTCGGCGATACGCCGGCAACCCTCGCGCAGGGTGTCCGTATCCGTCGCATATGAAATGCGGAAGAAGGGGCTCATCCCGTAGGCCGCTCCCTGCACGGTCGCGACCTGTTGCTCTTCCAGAAGCGCCATGACGAAGTCGGTGTCGCTCTCGATCCGGCGACCGCCCTTCGTGGTCTTTCCCAGGCAGGCGCCGATTTCGGGATAGACATAGAAGGCCCCTTGCGGCGTGTGGCATCGCAGGCCGGGAATCGCGTTCAGAAGGCCGACGACGAGGTCGCGCCGCGCCTGATACTCCTGCGCCCGGTCATTGAGATAGTCCTGCGGCCCTTCAAGTGCCGCGATGGCGGCGGCCTGGGCGATGGTGTTGATGCCGCTGGTGGCCTGGCCCTGCATATTGTTCATGGCGGCGATCAGTTCCCTTGGGCCGCCACAGAAGCCCACGCGCCATCCGGTCATGGCATAGGCTTTGGACACGCCGTTGACCGTCAGGACCCGATCCTTCAGGCGCGGCTCGATTTCCGCCAGCGTGCAGAATTCAAAATCATCGTAGATGAGGTGCTCATAGATATCGTCCGTCAGGATCCACACATGAGGATGTTTCATCATGACAGCCGCGATGTCCTCCAGATCCTTGCGGGGGCAGCAGGCGCCCGTCGGATTGTTGGGGAAATTCAGCACCAGCCATTTGGTCTTCGGCGTGATCGCCGCCTCCAGGTCCCTGGCCGACAGGCGGAAATCATTGCCGGCAGGGCAGGGCACCTGCACGATGCGGGCGCCACCCAATCGGGCGATGTCGGCATAGCTGATCCAGTACGGCGTCGGCAGCACCACCTCGTCACCCGGATTGCAGGTGGCCATCATGGCATTGTAGATGATCTGCTTCGCGCCATTCGCGACCAGGATTTCGTCCAATCCGTAATGAAGGTTGTTATCCCGCTGGAACTTGGCCTGGACCGCCTTCTTCAGGGCCGGCTTGCCGTCCTGGGGCGGGTATTTGGTATCCCCGCCACGCGCGGCGACGATGGCCGCCTCGACGACGTGGCCAGGGGTCGGGAAGTCGGGTTCCCCCGACGAAAGGCTGACGATCTTCATGCCTTGTGCCTTGAGCGCAGACGCCTTGTCCGTCATGGCTGCGGAAGCGGAGATCGCAATCCCGTTCAGTCGGTCTGCAAAGCCAGGCATCGATGGTTTCTCCAGTCTCGATAGCACGATATTATCTGGGTTTGGCTTAACCTAGATCGTTTCGTATTCGCTTAGATACCGACGAAAATAGTCTGGCCCCATACAACAATTATATGGAGGTGGAGGACGGCCTTAATATTACAGTACAGAGACGGTCGGGGCGGCGTTGGTCGGCGATACGGACCAGTCGAAAGCCGGCTCGACGTCGATCGTCCCATTTTCTGATCCCAGGATTCACAATGGCCGACATGATGCAGGGTAGTGACGTCAGCGATCGCCTGTCCTCCGGCCTCGCCGAAGGGGCGACGGATGGAAAGGCGTGTCGGCCAAGCTGTCGGGTCGAGCGTGATCTCCTGGGAAAAGTCGAGATTCCCGCCGATGCCCTCTGGGGCGTGCATACCCAGCGGGCAATCGAGAATTTTCGGGTCAGCGGTACGCCGATCGGGGCATTCGAAGAGCTCGTCCAGGCGCTGGTGATCGTCAAGCAGGCGGCTGCACGCGCAAATCGCGCGCTGGGGTATCTGGATGCCGAGCGTGCAACCGCCATCGAGGCGGCGTGTATCGAGATATTGAACGATGGACGCTACCGCGACCATTTCGTCGTGGATGCCATGCAGGGTGGGGCGGGAACATCCACCAACATGAATGCGAACGAGGTCATCGCGAACGTCGCGCTCGAGATTTCCGGCAGGTCACGGGGCGATTATGCTGCCCTGCATCCCAACGACCACGTCAACATGGCGCAGTCGACCAATGATGCCTATCCGACCGCGCTCAGGCTGGCGGCGCTCCTTGCCGTCGACCCCCTGGTCACCGCCCTGACCGGGCTTGTGGCGGGCCTGGGCGCCAAGGCGACGGCGTTCGCTTCCATCCTCAAGGTCGGTCGTACTCAGCTGCGTGACGCCGTGCCGATGACACTGGGCCAGGAGTTCGGCGCGTTCAAAAGCGCGATCGAGGCGGAAATCCGAAGCCTGAGGGACCAGTCGGCCGCATTTCTCCAGGTCAATCTCGGGGGGACGGCTATTGGTACCGGGCTGAATACCGATCCACGTTACAGGCGGGTGGTCACGGCCGAACTGGCCCGATTGACCGGCCGTCCCATCGTTTCTGCCCCGGATCTTATCGATGCAACGTCCGACGTTGGGGCTTTCACGCTGTTTTCCGGGACGTTGAAAAGGCTGGCCCTCAAACTGTCCAAGATTTCGAGCGACCTGAGATTGCTGTCGAGCGGACCGCGTGCCGGACTGGGCGAGATCGTGCTGCCCGCGGTTCAGGCCGGGTCTTCGATCATGCCCGGCAAGGTCAATCCGGTTATACCCGAAATGGTGAATCAGGTAGCCTATCTCGTCGCCGGTCATGACGTGACGATCACGATGTGCGCGGATGGCGGGCAGCTTCAGCTTAACCCGTTCGAGCCGATGATCGGCTATTGTCTTCTGTCTTCAATGAAACTGCTGACATCTGCTGTCGATACACTTCAGTCGCGCTGTATTTCGGGAATCGAGGCTGATATCGACAGGTGCAGGTATTTGTCCGAAAACAGTATCGGCGCGGTGACGGCGCTTGTGCCGGTGCTCGGGTACGATATCTGTTCGACGCTGGCCAAGCGAGCGCTTGTGGAACACAGGAAGATCACTGACCTGGTGCGCGAAGAAGATCTTCTGTCCCAGGAAAGACTTATGGAAATCCTGCGGCATGAGGCACTGACCCAACCCAATCTCGGCGGACATGTCGGCTGAACGGGCCGCTAGGACGCCTGCGTTCCCGGCCAGTTCCGTGAGGTCGCCATTGCCCTGGCCAAATCGATCAGATGTTCCCGGACCGCCACCGAGGCTTCGGTTTCGGGAACCGTTTCGGGAATACAGAGAGACACATCTTCCTGGATCACCGGGTTGCGCAAAGGATAAATTCTGGATTTATCCGGCACGACAATTCGGCTGGCGACGGACCATGGAAGAATCGTGCTGCCGATGCCTTCGGCTATTGATTCCTGCAACGTGAGCAGAGCTTCGATCTCCGCAACGATATTGGGCTTGAGCTGCTTGCGCAGGAACGCCATGTCAATGCGATGTCGGACGAAATTATGCTTGGGGGGAACCAGAAGAGGAATGTCGACGATGTCCGCCAGTTGAACCGCGCCTGCCGAATCTTGGGGAAATTCCAGAGATATGGGGGCAAGAAGAAAGAAGTCTTCCTTCATCAACGGTGTGAAAATGACCCCCTTGATCGGACCGGCGCCATGAATGACGGCCATATCCAGGCGGCCGGTCATGATCAGTTCACTGTATATATCGTCAAAGCTCTCGGTTAAATGGAGAGTGATCCCGGGAAGGCGCGACCGCACGCGCTGCAGCAGGTCGACGGAGAGTGTCGACCCGGCACTGTATGGCGAAAGACCGACCGATACCTTGCCAACAAGCGGCCCGACGCCGGCGCCGATTTCGACCATGGCCCTGTCGAGCTGCTTGATCAGGATCTGCGCATGCCGATACAATTCCAGGCCGGCCGTCGTCGGGGTGACCCCACTCTTGCTTCTGATGACGAGCTTCTGCTTGAAGGCACTTTCAAGCGCTGCCAATTGCTGACTGAGTGCGGGCTGGGCAATATTGAGGAGATCGGCGGCACGCGAGATGCTGCCGAGGTCTATTATTTTTACAAATGCCTGCAGCCGCCTTATGTCCAACTGAAGCTCCATCTTGCCGCAAGGGGGTATTGCCTAGATAATAGGCACTTCCACTCAATTCGTCAATGAATGAGCGGCTGGACGTGCCGGCCTCAAAGCCGACCCATGATGGTCTGCTGCGGTCCGGGTCGTGGCTCTCCTGCTGGAATATCCCTTGGGCCGGAAAGGTCGGCCGTCCCTTCGGGGCCGACCAGGTCAGTGATGTCGGGGCGGGATGCGTGTGGATCGCTGTGTCGCTGCATGGCGATATTCGATACGGGAGACGTAACTTTTCGACTTCGTAATATCAAGGGCGTGGTGCCGACGTTTCCATGGGATTTCCCGGGTGTCCCCCTCCGAGCCATACAATTTAATTATGCTGCCATATTCCCGAATGTAGCGTAATTTGTAACGAAGCAGTCGATAATTCTGTCCTGGATTTTCCGCAATCGAAAGCATTGCCGGAGCGGCGAGATCGTGCCGTCGGCAGAGGACTGAACGTATCGTTCCATCTCGGGATCATTCCTGAGTCAATACAGGTGAAGAGGACGAAAATGTTGATTCAGCATTCCCGGGAGTCGCGGTCACATGGCAATGTCGACGTCGCTCTTCCAGTAGAACTCCCGTTGAAGAAAAACGGGAAATCGAAATTCGTGTCCGCGTCGGGGTGGAAGGCGGGCACGGCCTTGCGGCCGGTGGCGTGTCTGGCGGCATTTGGCCTGTTCGCAACCGCGACCGTAACGCTTCCTCTGGCGACGGCTGCTCGTGCAGACGATGGGAACGTGCACATCCAGGGATCCGGCGGTGCGAAGAAATCCGCTCGTTCCACCGCGACGGGCAGGGGGCGCGGCGGTGTTCAACCGAAGCACAAATCCGACGCGGACGAGCAGGTCATCGTGACGGGAACACGGGCGCCCAATCGTCACGCGCGTCAGAGTTCGAGCCCGATTTCGGTCGTCACGGCGGCGACACTCGCACGTACGGGGCTGCCGAATCTGGCCGAGGCCCTGGCACGTACCTATCCTTCCATCAACATCCAGGCGATGGGCCAGAACGCCGATGCCCTGACCTCGTCCATCCGTATGCGTGGACTCAATCCCAACCATGTCCTGGTGCTGGTCGACGGTATTCGTCGTCATACGACCGCGAATATCAGCACAGGGGCAGGGGTGAATTTCGGCTCCACGCCTGTTGACCTGAACACGATTCCCGCTGCCGCAATCGACCATATCGAGGTACTGGAAGACGGTGCCGCGGCGCTTTATGGATCCGACGCCATTGCCGGCGTGATCAACATCATTACGAAGAAGAAGGCCTCGGGGCTGCATGTCAGCGCCACCACCGGCGCCAATGCCTATAATGGTGATGGATGGACGGCCCAGCTCGACGCCGATGGCGGGTTCAAGCTCGGCAACGATGGGTACATGCATTTGTCCGGGCAGTTCATGCACCGGGATGATTCCGTCATTCGGGCGATAGATCACAGATTCATCGAAGACCAGGCACCTCCCGGCGCGTATACGGCGGGCGCATATACGGGAAGCATGAAGATTCCTCTTTATTCGAATCAGGTCACCAACGTTCCCGAGGAAACCCGGGAGTCCCTTGCGCTGACGTTTGGTAAACCCCTGTCCGAAAATATCGACGGATACGGCATGATTACATATGCCCACCGTCATTCGCAGGCGTTCGAGCAATATCGTCTGCCCACCGTGCTGCCTTCGGTCTACCCGTACGGCTTCGAGCCCCTCGATGTGGGCGAAGAGAATGACTACGCGGCCACGCTCGGGCTGAAGGGGAGCAATTTCCTGGGCTTCGACTGGAATCTGAGTACCACGTACGGCGCCGATCAGGTCAACCTGTCGACGACCAACAATGTCAATCTGGGGATGCTGAAATCCACCTGCGTCCCGGCTTCGGTCGATCCGACGTCTCCGTATGCGTCGGGGGACGGTTGTGGCTACGCCAAGACCAACTTCTTCCTGAAAGGCTTCACGTCGGCCCAGTGGGATAACAAGCTGGACTTCCGCCGCGGGCTGACCCTGCCTTTCCACATGCCGCTCAACCTGGCATTCGGTGCAGAGCATCGCCTGGAAATGTACGAACTCACCCCGGGAGAACCGGCGTCTTACCAGGTTGGTGGACCCCAGGCCATCGTCGGGTTGACGCCCAGCAATGCCGGATCATGGAACCGCGACATCTGGGCCGGTTATATCGACACGGATATCAAACCGCTTCCGCACTGGGATATCGACCTGGCCGGACGGTTCGAGCACTATACGGATTCCGGAAATACCGAGAACGGAAAGATTTCGACGCGATATGATTTCACGCGGCGCATTGCCATCCGTGGAACGATCAGCAACGGCTTCCGCGCTCCGACGCTCGCGGAGCAGCATTACAGTTCGGCCAGTCTGCAGCCGACCGCCGCCGGGGGGCTTTTGCCGGCCGATTCGGCCGCTGCGCGTGAACTCGGCGCAACACCGCTGAAACCCGAACGATCCTGGAATCTCTCGGGCGGCTTTGTGCTGGAACCGATCGACGGATTCCATGTCGAGGTCGACGCCTACCAGATCGCCATCCGGGACCGTCTCGTCAGCAGCAGCTCCTATAACGGGGCGGCCGCGGTCAGCGCGCTGGAATCGTTTGGCTTTGCGGTGCCGTCAACCATTCCGGCACAAAACGTGACGGCCAACTACATCACCAATGGCGCGAGCACCCGCACCCAGGGGCTGGACATCAAGGCCGATTATATTCTTCACCTGCAGCGCTATGGCAACCTGGCCCTGACGGCGGCGCTGGACCTGAACCGGACCCGCGTGGGGCACATCGCCAGCGGCGCGACCGGTGCGCCGCTTCTCAACGCGCAGGCGATTTCACAGTTCACGACGGAATATCCGCGCAGCAAGCTGATCCTCAATGCGCTTTGGACGATCGGCAATTTCGACATCAATGTCCGGCAAAGCCGCTATGGCGAGACCACCAGCCTGCTGACCTACCAGGATTGGGCGACAGGTACCTGCCCCGACGGCTCGGCCAAGCAGTATTCCACGAAGTGCTTTTACCAGTTCAAGGGCTCGCCGAGGTGGCTGACCGATCTCCAGGTCGGATATCGCATCAATCCCAACTGGCATGTGGCGTTGGGCGCAAACAACATCTTCAACATCCGTCCCCGCCAGATTCCGCAATCGACACGCTATAACGGCACGAATATCTACGACACCTATGCAGCGGGCATTCCCATGACGGGCGGATATTATTACGGCCGCGTGGATGTTACGTTCTAAGATCGGATCCCGTCTCGATCAGTGGTTGATTGTGGGCGGGGTTACGAACTGGCGGTCATCGGCGCGTCGCTTTCAGGCAGCGGCGCGCCGGAGTGAACGCGCCACGGTGCCTGCCGGAAGGTGATGCTGCGGCAACATTCTCGACCGCAGGCGAGCGGTCGGACAGACCGGATATCCGACCTTGTCGGACTCACCTGATTCCCATCGCCTTCATCTTGCGATACAACGTCGCGCGGCTGATTCCCAGACTGCGCGCCGTTACACTCGCATTGCCCTGCGAGAGCACCAGGGCCGAGCGGATGACATTCTCCTCCGCCTTCTGGAAACTGATCTCGCCACGCGTTTCCAGACCGGTCAGCAGGTTCGGATGCGTGTCGATCATGTCGTCCGTCCAGCCTGTCAGTGCCCGCGCCGCGTACGTCGCACCCGTCACCTCGCCATCATTGTTGATCGCGACAAGCGGTGCCGAGCATCCCTTTGCCACGCCAAGGGTCAGAACCCGATCGCTTCCATGACGTTCGCGAAAAAGCTGTTCCTCGATGCGCCGTCCGGCCTGCAACAGCGTATCCAGCACGAGCGATGCCACGGGCCGTGTGGTGTCCCCGTTGAACGCGGCAAGATTGATTGCCCCCGCCACACGGCCCTGCGCATCGAAGATCGGTACCGCATAACTCGCCAGAAGCGAAAAGCAGAACCGCCAGTGCTCGCCCTCGCCAAGAAAGACCGGACAGCAATCCTGGACCGCCGTTCCGATCCCGTTCGTTCCGGCCACCTCTTCGTGCCAGAGCGCCCCTTCGCGCAACTGCAGCCGCCGACAGACCGGCAGATGGGCCTCGTCAATACAGCGTGCGAGGATCATGGCGTCCGGGTCGGCCAGCAGAACCATCAGGCCCAGCCCCTGCACCAGATCGAAGACCTGCCTCATCTCGGGCATTGCCGTTCTGAGGAAAATCGCGGACCGCCCGCTGACATGGCGGAATTCTGCCCCGGACAGCACGTCGGCCGTCCATCCCTGCGAGGGATCAAGCTGATAGGACCCCGAACAGCGCTGCCAGGATTTTGCAACTTCGCCTGCGCCCGGTATTTTTGGAACAGGCCCCGAAGGGCGAAAGGCCACGTCCTTGCCGCCAGCCGCTTTCATTTTCGCTCACCGTCTGCGCATCAGCCACACCGCCTTTCCGTTTCCGTCGTGGTCGTCCGGCCCGGAAAGGCAGCTCACTTATACAGCATCTGATATGCCGTCATACGCATTTTGTGTCACGTTTCGGCGTGAACGCCTGCCGGGTGCGTGGCGAGAACGGGACGCCCCTCCCGCTCCCGCTGTTGTCACCACAGGTAGACGAACTTCACGTAATACGCGTTGCTTTCGGGAATATTCCGACCGTCGACGGAATGCGAATAGCGTGTGGTGAAGGACAGATGCTTGGAGATGTTGAACATGATCCCCGTGCCGAGTGCCACCTCACGGCTGTTGGAATCATTCAGATATTGCCTTGCCGTCCGGTCGTATGTGCCGTTCACGTTCTGCCAGTCCAGTGCAAGGAAGGGCTCGACCAACGGGGTGGCTTTCCAGCTGAACCGCAGATTGGTGTAGAATATGACACCCGGCGAATAGCTGTGCTGGCCCTTGATGTGCTTTGTCGACCCGACGACGGTCCCGGCATCGCCGTCGAAGCTGAAATATTTCCATTCATAATCGAAAATCAGGCTCGAAATATTCGACCAGTAGTTCGGAGAGGTCGCGTCGCGCGTGCCGACGGGTGTCTGCATGAAGGTCTGGATGCCGAGCGTGCTGTGGCTGTTCGGCTTGAACCAGGCTGCCGGGCCGACGATGGTCGGCCCAAGGCCGCCATAATTCGTCCCGTTCGCAAGAGAGTAGCTTTCGGCCTGGATCAGCTCGAAAGCGAAGCCGACGTGCGGGATCGCATCGAAGCTGCGGAAATGGACATATTTCGTCAGGCCCGACCAGGTGTGACTTCCCCCGGCAGGGGTTCGCTGCCCCAGGCTGTTGTAGGAATTTCCCGCCGCATTGCCGTCGCCGTACTGGACCAGCACGTTGAACGGCGTGAAATCGACGGGCAGGTCATATTCATGTGGTCCGATGATGCCGAGGGTGACATCCGCCGCACGTGCCGTCTTCGCACCAAGCAGCGCGACAGAGGCAATGGTGAGGCGCGCGATGGCATGAAGCCATTCCGGCTGTTCCGTCCGATGCATGGGAGGATTCCGTCGAAAGGCGCGGGCACCCGGCCTGCGCCGAAGCGCCAGCCGGGTGCCCGCTGAAGGTCGTGGTCGTTATTGCGCCGGCGTGCCCTGCGCGCCGTCGAGCGTATAGGCGATGATGTAGTCGCCGCTTCTGGTGCCCAGGCCGCCATGTCCACCGGCCGCGATCAGCACATACTGCTTGCCGCCGATTTCATAGGACATCGGCGTCGCCTGTCCGCCCGCCGGCAGACGGTCGTTCCAGATGACCTTGCCGGTCGCCAGGTCGAAAGCCCGCAGGTAATCGTCCGCCGTGGCCCCCATGAACACGACGCCACCCTTGGTCACGATGCTGCCGCCGATGTTGTACATTCCGGTCGGCAGAGGCAGGTTGTTGTGTGTCCGGAAAGGCCCCGTGTCACGGGTCGTCCCGACAGGGTGCTGCCAGACGATCTTCTTCGTCACGAGGTCGATCGCCGTCATCGTGCCCCACACCGGCCCCTTGCAGGGAATCTGCAGCGGGTTCAGCCAGGGATTGGTGAAGGCGATATACGGCGTGCCGTAATCCGGAGAGACCGAAAGCGCGTCCCCCTTGGCCGCGGGTTCCTCACCCTGGCCGTTCCATTTCGGCAGCGTCCCCGACCCCTCCAGTGTCTGGCGCTTGTCCAGCTTGATGCGGAAGGGCAGATAGCTCGCGTTGGCCAGCATGATCTTTCTCTGCGGATCGATCGTGATGCCCTGCCAGTCGACGATACCATAGAATGCCGGATAGACGATTGTCGTCTTGCCGACATGCGGGGGGGTGAACTGTCCTTCGTATGCGGACTGGCGATATTCGATGCGGCAGATCATCTGATCCAGCAGCGTCGCCCCCCACATGTCGCTCTCCTTGAGATCGGGGGGCGTCAGGCTGGGCATCGCCGCCGGATAGGGCTGCGTCGGAGAGACACGGTCGTCGGGCGCATGCCCCGCCGTCGGAACGAGTCGTTCCTCGACGGGATATCCCGGAACCGGCTGCCCGGTGCGGCGATCCAGAACGAAGAATTCGCCACGCTTCGTGCTCTGCACCAGTGCCGGCACGCTCTCCCCGTTCGGGCCGGGCAGTTCCACCATGGAAGGGCCGGATGGAATATCCATGTCCCACAGATCGTGATGGACCGTCTGATACGTCCAGCGGCGTTCACCCGTCACGATATCAAGCGCGATCGTCGCGGAGGATGTCGCATCGTCGAACGGACGGCGCGAGCCACCCCAATTGTCCGGCGGGGAATTGCCCGTCGGGATATAGACCATGCCGAGCGCCGGGTCCGCCGTGTAGACGCCCCACGCATTCGGCGTGTCGCCCGTCAGCACGTCGTCCGGGCCCGGCTTCCAGGTCTCGGGCGTATGACCGGCATCCCATGCCCATGCAATCTCGCCCGTCGTCGCGTCGAACGCGCGGATGGCGCCGGAAGGTTCGAAATTGGCCTGATTGTCGAAAATCCAGCCGCCCGTGATCAGGCGGTTCTTGGCCACCATGGGCGGCGAGGTGATGAAGTGAAAGCCATGCGGCACGTGGCCGAGATACTGGCGCATGGAGATGAAGCCATGATCGCCGAAATCCTCGCACGGCTTCCCGGTCTCGGCGTCCAGCGCAACCATGCGCACGTCCGCCACGGGCGAATAGATGCGCGTCCGGCAGCTCGTCTGGATTTCATCGGGGATGCGGTAATATGTCACGCCGCGGCAGGCGAGATAGACGTTCTTCGCCAGGTCCGCCATCGCGGGATGGGGGTCGAAATTCCATTTCACCTTGCCGGTGGCGGCATCGAGCGCCATCACCCGGCTGTGCGGCGTGCACATGTAGAGCGTGTTGCCAACCTTGATCGGCGTGACCTCGAGATTGAATTCGTGCCCCTGGTCGGGACCCGCGACCGTGCCCTCGCCAACCTGCTGGACATCGCCCGTCCGCGTCAGCCAGGCACGTTTCAGCGTGCCGATATTCGCCGGCGTGATCTGGCCGAGAGGCGAATACCGATCGCCCCCCACCGTGCGCCCGTAGGCCGACCAGTCGGCATCGGCAACGCCATCGGATGCCGGGTCCGGCTGCCCCTGCGCCGCCATCCGGTCCGCGGGGACAGTCCCGTTGATCGAATAGGAGCTGAAGCAGCTGACCAGCAGCACCAGACAGGAAATTCCGACCGCGCCAAGCAGTTCCCGCTTGTCCGCAAGCCAGCCCGGGCCGGACCGCCAGACCCACGGAAGCAGCATCCAGACGCCAATGCCCACCAGCGTCAGAAGACGCACCTCAAGGCCCCAGATGTCGAACCCGACCTCGACCAGCGCCCAGAGGGTCGCAAGCAGCAGGAAGCCGGCATAGATACGGCTGGCCAGCTTCGGCATCCTGAACCCGCAGACCGCCACGCCGAGCATGACGGCACCCGTCAGAACATAGAACCACGAACCGCCCAGAAACAGCAGCTGCGCGCCACCGAAAAAAAGAAAAAGCCCGGTCAGGGCCAGCAAGACAGAGGTTATGATGGACAACAACCCCCCGTTACGTTCTCGCATGCCGCATTTCTCTCTAAAGTTTTCATGGGCCGCACAGCGCGTGACAGCATTCTTTTGCTGTCTCCGGCGGCCGGCTCCCCTGATCAGCATGCAGCCCACGGCCAGCGCCATGCGTCACACGGAGTTGCTCACACAGGTTTGTTTCTGGACGAGCCAATTGTCTCAGCCGTGAGACAGGTGACGGCTGGTTCCCAGTCCATAAGGGTCTCGGGCCGTGCGCGGACGGCTGAGATCGAAGCCAGCGAGCAGCCAGGCCCTTTGTCCGGGAGCGCCCGCGTATCGAGTGCATCCGGCGGCATCGCTCGTCAGGTCAATCTGTCCATCGTGGAGGGACCAAGCGAAAATCCCGGGCCCGCCGGACCACCAGACGCATGTCCGGACGCCACACACCATCTATGGCACGTTCGGCGTGATGGTCGGTCAGGGGTGCGATGCGGTCCTGGTCAGTCTCTTCTGGGCAATTTTGCCCATGTCGGGCAAGCCGCGCGGAAATATTCCATCAGGAATCATTCTGCTTGCAGACCACGCGCAGGATTGTCTCGATATTGAAATCGAGACGCTCCTGAAGCTTGTCCGGCGCCATCAGGTCGCACTCGAAAATGATGGAGCCCGTGAACCGGTTTGTCAGGTAGTAATAGCCAATAGCTGCAATCGTAATATTAAGCTGAACGGCGTCAACGCCCTGTCGAAAAATGCCTTGCTCTTCACCGCGTCGCAAAATCGTTTCCAGCATACTGACAAGGCTTCTGCTGATAACCGGAATTATATCGGATTTCTTCAGATGCTTGGCCTTGTGCAGGTTTTCGCTATTCACCAAGGTGAGAAAGGCAGGGTTGGCTAAATAGTAATTCCAGGTAAAGCGAATTAGCGTTTCGAGTGCAGTTTTTGGATTGAGGTGACCAAGCTCCAGTTCCTGCTCCGCTGTACGAATATCAACATAGGCATCTTCAAGAACTCTTTTGAAGAGAGCCTCTTTGTTTTCGAAATAATGGTAAATCATGCGCTTGTTGGATTTCGCCTGCTCTGCGATAATGTCGACCCGCGCGCCTCCCAGGCCATTTTTTGCGAACTCCTTCTTCGCTGCCGCCAATATGCGTTTCTGCGTTGCTTCAGCATCGCGTACGCGAACGGGCTGGACTTTGGCAGCGGTCTTCGTCTTCTTCGCTGTGACAGCGCTGCTGTCGGAGGTCGGTATCCTGGGCATGGTTGCTCCGTAGTCTAAACATCGACCCAGATCGGCCCGAGGTTTGTGTTCCACCACCAGCTGAATGTGCAGCACCTCATTCTCTAACCTAGTGATAATGCAGTAACAAGATACTTACCTCGCGATCATGTGTCGCCCGGATTCGCCGTGCTCCCTGCCGCGGGCGCGGCGGGCGGATTTTCGTCTTGGTATCAATTGCTGGTGAAATGATGCGCGATGGAGGTACGCCATCGGCAGATGACGAACTGACATACGGAGGCATCAACTGCGGTCTTTCAGGGGCTTAAACATGGCCGTAAGGCTTCCCGGGAAGGCGTAGACATAGGGGAAGCAGCCAAAAGCGGCTTTTTCGTCGCTCCCATGGATGTGCGGCCCGCCGGAGCGGACAGGGCAATTTGAGTGCTTGAAATAACCGTCCAGTTACTTAATATGCGGATTGGGAACAGAGTCCCGCAGGGGACTCGAAGGAAAAAATAATGAATAATATCAATCCCGCCCAGACATGCCCCTCACGGCCCCGCGATTTCGGCAGGCCCCGTCCACGGGGGGACGATATCGACAGGCGCTCCGGCAGATGGCTTCGGAGACAATCCGGATAGGCACGTCCTTTTCCGGGAAGCCGGAAAACGCGATCGCTATCCCTTTATCAATCTCCCGATCGGCTTCGCCGGCCTGGTTAACCGGCGCCGTTGGCGAGGGGATTCGACATGCCGGCATCATGAGACATGGGGCCGTTGGGATGTGGCGGAAGATTTCGCAGTATCGGCCCGCCTTATGACGGGTGGTGTTGGCACAGAGCGCGTTGTCATCCGCCATTACATGGATCGAAGCCTAAATGAATGATCTGGACAGTTACGAATACGGATGGGAGGAAATTGATGTCGAAAATCAGAAGCGCTTCCGATGCCGTCGCATTCATAAAAAATGGTGCGATCGTCGCGGTCAATTCGTCGAGTGGCCTGTGCTGTCCGGATGCGGTCCTGGCCGCACTTGGTGCACGCTTCAGGGAGGAGGGATCCCCGCGCGGATTGACGATGATCCATCCCATTGCCGCCGGAGACATGTTCGGGACAAAAGGGGTCGATCACCTGGCGCAAGCGGGACTGATTTCAACCATCATCGGCGGCTCCTATCCATCGGGGCCATCTTCCGCCGAACCCCCGCTAATCTGGCAAATGCTCGGCCGAAACGAAATCTCGGCCTATAATGTTCCAAGCGGCATCGTGTTCGATATCTTGCGGGAAGGTGCTGCGATGCGTCCCGGCGTGCTCACCAAGGTCGGGCTTGATACGTTCGTGGATCCGGCCCAGGAAGGCTGCGCGATGAATGCCGCGGCGCGCGAGAAGCCTCTCGTCAGGAAGGTGGAGTTCGCGGGTGAGGAGTGGCTTTATTTTCCGTCCATCCGACCCGATGTCGCCATCATTCGCGCCAGCGCCGCCGACGAACGGGGCAACCTGACATTCGAGCATGAGGGCGCCTATCTGGGCGCCATGGAACTTGCGTTGGCCGGCCACAATAGCGGGGGGATCGTGATCGCGCAGGTCCAGAGCATTGCACAGGCGGGAACGCTGCGTCCCCATGACGTGCGTGTGCCCGGCATGCTCGTCGACTACATCGTCGAGGCGCCGGAGCAGTTCCAGACGACGGCGACGCCCTACGATCCGGCGATTTCCGGTGAAATCTTCCGCCCGCTGGACAGTTTCGAGATTCCCGAGTTCGGGGTCGCCAAGATCATGGCGCGACGCGTCGCCCGGGAACTCCAGGCCGGCTGGGCCGTCAATATCGGTTTCGGCATTTCTGCGAACGTGCCGCGTATCCTGCTGGAGGAAGGGCGGCATGGCGAGGTGACCTGGGTTATCGAGCAGGGCGCGGTGGGGGGAGTTCCTCTTCTCGACTTCAAATTCGGCTGTTCAGCGAACGCGGAAGCGATTGTCGCATCGCCGCATCAGTTCGCCTATTTCCAGGCGGCGGGCTTCGATGCCTCGCTTCTGTCATTTTTGCAGATTGACAGGAACGGTTCGGTCAATGTTTCGAAACTTTCCGCCCGGCCGCATGTGACCGCCGGCGCGGGTGGATTTGTGGACATCACCTCCCGCGCGCGCAAGATCATCTTTTCCGGATATTTCAATGCCGGCGCGAAGTTCAGCATAGCGGACGGAAAACTGATCATCGAGCGGGAAGGGCGGATCGCCAAGATCGTCGACCAGGTAGAGCAGGTTTCCTTTTCGGGCCGGCGCGCTGTCGAGCAGGGGCAGGACGTGACTTACGTCACCGAACGCTGTGTCATGAAGCTGACGCCTGCCGGCCTGGTGGTGACGGAAATCGCGCCGGGGATCGACCTGCGGAAAGATGTCCTGGAACAGGCGGAAACACCCCTGCATGTTTCGCCGGATCTGCGGATCATGGATGAAGATCTGTTTTATCCGGAAGTATCCTCAGCGTGCAAAGAAAAGAGGGTTGCATCATGACTGCCCCCGAGGATCGACGCATTCATCTCTCATTTGAAGATGAGACGGTCGTGATACGCATTGATCGGCCGAATAAGCTTAACGCGCTCGACGACGTGGCGATACGGGATCTCGCCGCCGCATGCCGCGAGATAGAAGGCAACCCGGAGGTGCGCGTCGCCATTCTGGTCGGTTCCGGAGAAAAGGCCTTCTGCTCGGGTGGCGACATTGCCGCCTGGAGCGAACTTTCGGCCGTCGCATTCGGGCGTAGCTGGATTCGACAAGGTCACGATGCCTTCGACGCGCTGGCGCGCCTTCGCCAACCGCTGATTGCGGTGCTGAACGGCCACGCCTTCGGCGGAGGACTGGAGCTCGCAGCCGTCGCCGATCTTCGCGTCATGGAGAGGCACGCCCGTGTCGGTTTTCCCGAGACGGGGTTGGGCGTCATACCGGGATGGTCGGGGACGCAACGTGCCGTACGCCGGTTCGGGGCGTCCGTGGTCCGGAGGATGGCATTGTTCGGCGAAATCCTCGATGCGGAGCAGGCATTGACCGCGGGGATCGCCGATATTGTCGTCGAGACAGGCGCGGGGATTGCAAAGGCACATGAGTTGGGCGCGGCTGTTCGATCACGTGCACCGGTGGCGACGGAACTTGTGAAGATGCTCATCAACGCCGCCGAAGGCGAAGAGTGCGAGCGCGTTCCCGAAATCGCCGCGGGCATGTGTGCTGCATTCACCGCAGACCTGGCCGAGGGGGTTGCCGCCTTTCGCGGCAAGCGAAAGCCGACGTTCAAAGGGGCCTGACACACAAGCCGGGATGGGAACCTTTTCCGAAAGGGCAGCGGATATGACGGCAGGCGGATAGGACCGGTTTTCGCTGTCCGGGCGGGGAGTTCGTGGAACCTGTCGATTATAGCCATGTTCTTGACAACGAACGCTCCAACCAAATTTAGTATCTAACTAGATACATACATATTGAGGGAATCATGTTTCTCAGTGATATCCATGAGCAGGTCCGCGAGACGGCACGGCAGTTCGCCGACGAGGTGATCCGACCGGTCGCGGTGGAACTCGACGAGCAGGAGCGCTTTCCCGCCGAAATCTACAAGGAAATGGGCGCGCTCGGCCTCTTCGGTATCGGCGTGCCGGAGGAAATGGGGGGGCCGGGCCTGGATACGCTCGCCTATTCCGTCGTGATGGAGGAATTGTCGCGGGGCTATGCCTCGGTCGCCGACCAGTGCGGCCTCGTCGAATTGATCACGACGCTGCTGGTGCGTCATGGCACGCAGGAGCAGCGCACGCGGTTTCTGTCGACGATCATGACGGCCGAAACCCGGGTCGCTTACTGCCTGACCGAACCGGAGGCCGGCAGCGACCTGTCCGGCCTGCGGACATTTGCCGAGCGGAACGGGACCGGCTGGAAGCTGAATGGCGGCAAGATCTGGATTCACAATGCGCCCGTCGCCGATGTCGGGTTTGTCCTGGCGCGGACGGACAAAAATGCCGGTCACCGCGGCATGAGCATCTTCATCGTTGACCTGAACCAGAAAGGCGTCGAGCGGGGTCCGAAAGAACACAAGATGGGTCAGCGGGCGAGTCAGGTCGGCGCCTTGACCTTCACCGATGTCGTGCTTCCGGCGGATGCGCTGCTGGGTGAGGAAGGGCGTGGTTTTCATATGATGATGAGCGTGCTCGACAAGGGCAGGGTCGGCATCGCCTCGCTTGCGGTGGGGATCGGACAGGCAGGCCTGGAGGCCGCGCTGGATTATGCCCAGCAGCGCAGGCAGTTCGGTAACGCCATCGTCGAGTTCCAAGGTGTGCAGTGGCTTCTGGCGGAGATGGCGCGGGACGTCGAGGCGGCGCGTCTTCTGGTCCGCAGCGCCGCCATGAAGATCGACCGGGGCGACGAAGCCACGAAAGCGTGCTCTATGGCCAAATGGTTCGCCAGTGACATGGCGGTGGCACGAACCGCGGACGCCGTGCAGGTATTCGGCGGCAGCGGCTATATCCGCGGCTTCGAGGTCGAGCGGCTCTACCGGGATGCCAAGATCACCCAGATTTACGAAGGCACCAACCAGATTCAGCGCATGATCGTTGCCCGCCAGCTCATCAAGCAGGGTGCGCGCGGATGAAAGGGCACGTTCGACAGATGGCCCTTGTGATCGGGGCGCACGGGGGCATCCGGCTCGCTGTCACGTGCGTGCCGGATCGGACGGCCGATGAGGGGCTTGCGCGCTTTCCGCGCCTTGGCCGGCCGGAGGACATCAGAGGAATTGTCCGCACACTGGCAACGGGAAAGCTTCCTCCTGTGACGGACCAGGTCCTGTCTGCGAATGCCTGCCTTCTTCTTTCGCGATCTTAAAGGGGGCCAGTGATGAAAATTTCCCTTCCGGACCAGCAGGGGCGTCTGGTCGATTACAGTCTCAAGGGAACGCCGCTCCACGCGACCTGTCCTTCCCACGGCTTTAATCGGAGCGTCTTTTCGGCCGCTCACGTCGTCGCCGATCCGTTCACCTCGCGCGATCCAGGGGGACCGCCGGCGGTGGACTGGAAGGCGACCATGGCTTTCAGGCATCATCTGGCCGATCTCGGTCTGGGTATCGCCGAGGCAATGGATACGGCCCAGCGCGGCATGGGCCTGGATTGGGCCGGCGCGCTGGAACTCATTCGTCGGACGCGCGAGGAGCTTCCGGACGCGCTCGTCTTCAGCGGGGCGGGCACGGACCATCTCGACCTCCATGAAGTACGGTCGCTTGACGATGTGCGGCGTGCCTATTGCGATCAGATCGCGGCAATCCAGGCGCTTGGCGGCAGGATCATCCTGATGGCGAGCCGAGCTCTTGTCCGGGTGGCGAGCGGACCGGACGATTACATCGCGATCTATCGCGCCGCACTATCGGCGTGCGACAGGCCGGTCATTCTCCATTGGCTGGGCGACATGTTCGACCAGGCGCTGAGCGGCTATTGGGGAAGCGATGTATTTGAGAGCGCGATGAGGACCTGTCTGGATATCATCGAGGAAAACAAGGACAAAATCGAAGGCATAAAAATCTCCCTTCTGGACAAGGAGAAGGAGATCCGCATGCGGCGCCGCCTGCCGCTGGGCGTGAAGATGTACACGGGCGACGATTTCAATTATCCCGAGCTGATCGACGGTGACGAGGCCGGTTTCTCCCACGCTCTTCTGGGCATCTTCGACCCGTTGGCGCCAGCCGCCGCCGCTGCCTTGACCTGCCTTGCCGAAGGCGACAGACGTGGCTTCCACGACATCCTCGATCCGACCGTGCCGCTGGCACGCGCGATTTTCCGTGCACCGACGCAATATTACAAGACCGGCGTGGTGTTCATGTCCTGGCTCAACGGTTTCCAGGATCATTTCATCATGCTGAACGGTCATCAGGCGATGCGCCCGCTGCCCTATTTCTGTGATGTGTTCCGTCTGGCGGATGGCTGCGGCCTGCTTTGTGACGGTGATCTGGCCGTCGCACGCATGAAGTCCCTTCTTCGGCTCTATGGGGTGTGAGGGGGCGCAGATGCGCGATGTGTCTCCAGACCCCTTCGACCTCGTGCCAGGCGCGACGCCGATTGCCTTTCTGACGCCTGGGGCGTCCTGGAAAATGGAATATCAACGATGAAGGTTCTTGTTCCTGTCAAACGCGTTGTTGATCATAACGTCAAGATCCGTGTCAAATCGGACGGTTCCGGTGTCGATGTTGCCAATGTGAAGATGTCGATGAATCCGTTCGACGAGATTTCGGTGGAGGAGGCGCTTCGGCTGAAGGAGGCGGGAGTCGCCTCGGAAGTCATCGTGGTGTCAATCGGCCCCGCCAAGGTGGAGGACGTACTGCGGACGGCATTGGCCATGGGCGCGGATCGGGCGATCCTGGTTGAAACGGAGGACAAGACCGAGCCTCTGGCAGTTGCCAAAATTCTCAAGGGCGTCGCGGAAGCGGAACGGCCTGGCCTGATTATCGCCGGCAAGCAGGCGATCGACGACGATTCCAACCAGACGGGGCAGATGCTGTCGGCGCTTCTGGGCTGGCCGCAGGCCACTTTCGCCTCGAAGCTGGAAATCGCCGAAGGCGCGGCGATCGTGACGCGCGAGGTCGATGGCGGCCTGCAGGTGATCGGGGTCACTTTGCCTGCGGTGGTGACGACGGACCTGCGCCTGAATTCGCCGCGCTACGCGTCGCTGCCGAACATCATGAAGGCGAAGAAGAAGCCCCTGGAAAGAAAGACACCGGCGGATTTCGGCGTCGACACCACGCCGCGCCTGAAGGTGCTGAAGACCGAGGAGCCGGAGGTACGCAAGGCGGGTATCAAGGTGAAATCTGTCGCTGAACTTGTCGAGAAACTGAAGACCCATGCTGGCCTGATCTAGCGTCAGGGAAGAGGGAGATATCGGAATGACCATTCTACTTCTGGCGGATCACGACAATACCGTCCTTTCCGATCAGACCGCCAAGGCATTGTCGGCGGCGCGCCAGATCGGTGGAGACGTCCATGTGCTGGTCGCAGGGTCGGGCGTCGAACAGGTGGCGGATGCGGCTGCGCGGTTGACAGGCGTCTCGAAGGTGCTGCTCGTCGACGGCGACGATCTGGGCCACAAGCTGGCCGAGCCGCTGTCTGCCCTGATCGTGTCGCTGGCGCCGATGTATGATACGATTGTCGTCGCGGCGACGTCGGTCGGGAAGAGCGTGGCGCCGCGGGTGGCGGCGTTGCTTGATGTCGCGCAGATCTCGGATATCGTTGCGGTGATTGCGCCAAATATTTTCAGGCGTCCGATCTATGCCGGCAACGCGTTCCAGACAGTACAGAGCGATGAATCCAAAAAGGTGATCACCGTGCGCACGGCATCCTTTGCGTCGGCGACCGAGGAAGGTTCGGCCGAGGTGCAGACACTTGCGGCCATACCGGGCCCAGGATTGTCGCGACATCTTGCAGACGAATTGTCTTCGTCGGATCGGCCGAAACTCACTTCGGCGAAAACCATTGTCGCGGGTGGCCGCGCGCTCGGCTCGGCACAAAAATTCCAGGAATTCATCGTTCCGGTAGCCGACAAGCTGGGTGCCGCGATCGGCGCAAGCCGTGCGGCAGTGGATGCGGGCTATGCGCCGAATGATTGGCAGGTGGGCCAGACCGGCAAGGTGGTCGCGCCGGATCTCTACATCGCCTGCGGCATCTCGGGCGCCATCCAGCATGTCGCGGGGATGAAGGACAGCAAGATTATCGTAGCAATCAACAAGGATGAGGATGCGCCGATTTTTCACATTGCCGATTACGGGCTCGTCGGCGATATCTTCGAGATTCTTCCCGAACTCCGGAAAGCGCTTTGACGCAGTGAACAGGGGCTGCGAAATCGTTCGTCAACGAACTGCCGGAGGACGCGATACGGAATAGGACGTCATTGCAGTGGGATGTGGGTGCCGGGGTGCTCGATTTCTCTGCTGTGTATTCCCGATGCCATCATGGTGGTTCGATAAAAGTTCGGTGGTCCAAATAATATATAATAATAACGATCGACCGGAGGCCCGTCATGGGGCGTAATTATAGATGGGTGATCTGCGCCCTGCTTTTTCTCGCCACGACGATCAATTACCTCGATCGTCAGGTGCTGGGGCTCCTGAAACCTCTCCTTGAAAAGGAGTTCGGCTGGACCGAAAAGGATTACGGGTATCTTGTGGTCATTTTCCAGGCATCGTACGCTGGAGGAATTATCTTTGCCGGCCGCGCCATCGACCGGCTGGGGACCAAGCTGGGCTATGCGCTCTGCATGGCCCTCTGGAGCGTGGCATCCGCGGCCCATGCAATGGTGGGGTCTACCCTCGGATTTGGTGCGGTCCGCGTGCTGCTCGGCGTCGGTGAATCGGGCAATTTTCCGGCCGCCCTCAAGGCCGTGTCGGAATGGTTTCCCAAGCGGGAACGAGCGTTGGCCGTTGGAATTCTGACGGCGGGCACAAGCACCGGCGCGATCGCGGCCCCGGCTGTCGTTCCATGGCTTGCCGTGACCTACGGCTGGCGTCCGGCCTTTCTGATCACCGCGCTGACCGGCCTGGTATGGCTCCTGGCCTGGCAGGTTCTTTACCGGTCGCCGGCCGATTACGGTCTCGACGCGCGCGGCCGGCTGTTCATGAGCCAGGATGACAGCGATGACGTACGGGAGGAAACCATATCATGGATCGGTCTGCTCGCTGTCAGGCGGACCTGGATCCTGTTGATCGGCAAGTTTCTGACGGACCCGGTCTGGTGGTTCATGCTGTTCTGGCTTCCGTCCTATTTCGTGGATCGGTTCGGATTGAATTTCAAACGGCTCGGTTTACCTTTGATGATCGTCTATCTTGCGACGTCTGTCGGCAGCGTCTCGGGTGGGTACCTGTCCTCGCTGCTGGTTTCGCGGGGATGGCGGGTTCAGGCGGCGCGTCAGGCCACCATGCTGGCCATGGCGTTGCTGGTGCTGCCGCTTGCCTTCGTCGCCGGATCGTCCAGCATCTGGGTGATGGTGGCGGCATTGAGCCTCGCCGCCGCCGCGCACCAAGGGTGGTCGGCGAATCTGTTGACCACCGCAACGGACAATTTCCCGCGCCAGATGGTCGGATCCGTCACCGGTATCGGTGGCATGGCGGGCTCGCTCGGGGGCTTGCTGTTTCCGTTGCTTGTCGGCGTGCTACTGGATCATTACAAGGCGCGCGGGATGGTCGAGGCAGGCTATCATCTTCTTTTCGTGTTATGTGGGGGCGCTTATCTCGTTGCATGGCTTGTCATGCAGCTTATGGGGGCAGGCCGTCCGTCACAACGCGGGACCGACGCACGTCATGGATCGGAGCCTCCGTTGCCGAAAGATCTGCGGCAGTGGAGAACCGAGTGATCGGAAGCGGCGGCAAGGCCGTGCGATAATCTTCGGTCGATCCGAACGGCGTTTTCCATTCGTGCAACTGTGCCGCGTGTCGTGGCCCTGTGCTCACACCGACGTGATGGGATCGTTTTCCGCCCCGCCTGCGTTCGAGGGGGAAACGATGCGGGTGGAACACGGTCGATGGCGGCGGTATTCAGTCCACGTGCCAATGTCATTGTCACCGTAACGATAATCGGGGCCGTGGGCGTTATTGTCGGCGGATGCCTCTGGTGGTTTGCATGGCCGCGGTCGGATTATGTCCGGCATGTCGGCTGGGCGATCCAGCAGCCGGTACCCTTCAGCCACCAGCATCATGTTGCGGGACTGGGCATCGATTGTCGGTTCTGCCACAGCAGCGTGGAGCACAGCGCGCAGGCCAGCCTGCCGCCAACCTTCACGTGCATGACGTGTCATTCCCAGATCTGGACCAACGCCGCCCTTCTGGCGGAGGTCCGGAACAGCCTGGCGGATAACAGGCCGATCGTCTGGGCGCGTGTGACGGACCTGCCGGATTACGTCTATTTCAATCACAGCATCCATGTATCCAAAGGCGTGGGCTGCGAGAACTGCCACGGAAACGTGGCGCGCATGCCCCTGACGTACAAAGCGAGGACACTGACGATGCAGTTCTGCCTGGACTGCCATCGCGACCCGGGACCGAACTTGCGGCCGCTGGCGAACGTCTATGACATGGACTGGCATCCGGACGGCGCGACGCCGCATCCTGCCGACCTGATGCGCGCGTATCATATCGGTGGCCGCAATCTGACGGAGTGCTCGATATGCCACCGTTAGACAGGTTGCCGGATGATCCGGCTGGCCATGTGCCGGATGATGCGCAGGAATGGATCCGGCGTTTTCCCGTCCTGGAACAGGCGCTGTCCCATCCTCTGGACCGGCGCAGGACGTTGAAATTGCTGGCGCTGGCGTTGGCCGGCGGCGGGCTGGCCGGATGCGATCCCGGAACGCCGGATCGCGGTTTCGTATCGGCGGTCCGGGCGGCACCGGGGGTGATTCCCGGTGTGCCCAACATCTATGCCAGTGCTCATGTCCGGGACGGATATGCCCACGGCATTCTCGTCACCCACCAGATGGGGCGGCCCATCAAGGTGGAGGGCAATCCCGCGCATCCGGCCAGCCTGGGGGCCACCGATATCTTCGCCCAGGCCGCCATCCAGGATTTCTATGATCCCGACCGGGCCAGCGGGCCGCTGCAGGACGGCATGCCCGCCTCGTGGCAGGAGGTGACGACCGCCTTGCAGGCCCTGCGCGCGCAAGGGGCGGCGTCGGGGACGCCGGGCCTGCGCATCCTGACCGGAACGGTGGGCTCGCCGACCCTGGGGGCGGCGATCGATGCGGTGCTGGCGGCACATCCCGGCGCCGTGTGGCATCAATGGGACGCCATCGGACGGGATGCGGTGCGGCAGGGCGCGGCCCTGGCCTATGGCCTTCCCGCGATGGTGATCCCGGACCTGCGGCAAGTGGACGTCATGCTGGCCGTGGACAGCGACATGCTGGACAGCGCGCCCGGCCATCTGCGGCATGCCCGGGCCTTCGCCGCGCGCCGCAATCCCGTGCGCGGGCCGATGAACCGCCTGTATGCGGTGGAACCGACGCCCAGCCTGACCGGGATTGCCGCGGATCATCGTTTCATCGCCACTCCGGCCGGGTGTGACGAGATCATCGGGCGACTGGGCGCGCGCATCCTGCGTAACGAGGCGCCGTCCGGCGGTCCGCCATGGCTGGAGGCGGTCGTGGCCGACCTGCGTGCGCATCCCGGCCGGGCGCTGATCCATCTCGGCCCCGATCATGGGCCGGAGAGCCATGCCGCCATCCATGCGATGAACGAGGCGCTGGGCGGCCGAGGACAGGCATTCGGCGTCTTCGAACCGCCCGAATATGGCCCTGCGTCAACGCAATCGTCCCTGTCGGACCTGATGGACGACATGGAAAACGGGCGGGTTCGGGCGCTTCTGATCCTGGACGTCAATCCGGTCTATCAGGTACCGCGTTTTGCCGAGGCGCTGCGCCGCGTGCCGCTCAGCGTCGCCCTGGCGGACCGGCCGCACGAAACGGCAATGGCCGCCCGGTGGCATATCCCGCTGGCCCATGGGTTCGAGGAATGGGGCGATGCCCGCGCCGATGACGGCACGGCGACGATCCTGCAGCCCCAGGCCATGCCGCTCTATGGCGGGGTGAGCGCCGTGACCCTGCTGCGGGCCTGTGCCGGAGAGGCCGTCCGGTCCGCGCGCGACCAGGTGCGCGCGACGTGGCGGGACCGGCTGGGACCAGAACGCGACTGGCGCGCCGCCCTGGCGGCCGGCGTCGTGCCGGCCACCGCCGCTGCGCGCATCGATGCGGCGATCGTGCCGCCTGGCGGACCGTTCGTTCCGGTTCGCCACACGTCCGGCGGATCGGCCGACCTGACCCTGCTGCTGCGTCCCGATCCGCACCTGTGGGATGGACGCGAGGCGAACAACCCCTGGTTGCAGGAACTTCCACGGCCGTTGAGCAAGACGGTATGGGGCAATCCGCTGCTGATACCGCCGGACCTGGCGCAGGCCCGGGGCCTGCGGAACGGGGATACTGTAGCCCTGATGGTCGGGGCGCGCCGCGTCGAACTGCCTGTCTGGGTGCAGCCCGGGCAGGCGCCGGGCTGTATCGTGGGGTTCCTGGGATCCGGCCGGCGGCATGCCGGCGAGACCGGAAACGCGGTCGGCACGGATCTGTACCCGTTACGTGACGAGTCCGCCCTGGTGCGCATGGTGGCCACCGGCCGCGCCGGGGTCGTCGCCTGCACCGAACACCATGCCACCGTGATCGCCGATGCGCCGTCCGACATCGTGCGCCATGGCACGCTGGCGCAGTTCCGGCGCGATCCGGCCTTTCTTGGAAACGCGCGACAGGACGAACCCGTACCGGCCGCCGCCTTGTACCGGCGTAAGCCGGACGCCCCGGTGGCCTGGGGGATGAGCATCGACCTGAATGCCTGCATCGGCTGCAACGCGTGCATGACCGCCTGCCAGGCGGAGAACAACGTGCCGGTGGTGGGGCGTTCCGAGGTGCTGCGCCAGCGCGAGATGCATTGGCTGCGGATCGACAGGACCTATGAAGGAACGCAGGACGCCCCGGACACGTTCTTCCAGCCGATGCTCTGCATGCATTGCGAACAGGCGCCTTGCGAAACGGTCTGTCCGGTCGGTGCCACGATGCATGATTCGGAGGGCCTGAACGTGATGGTCTACAACCGATGCGTCGGCACGAAATTCTGTTCCAACAATTGTCCTTACAAGGTCAGGCGATTCAATTACTTCGCCTTCGCCGAACAGGAACGCCGGCCGCCGATCAGCCGCAATCCGGACGTTTCGGTCCGCGCGCGCGGCGTGATGGAGAAATGCACCTTCTGCGTCCAGCGGATCGCGCAGGCGCGCATCGCGGCCGACCGGGACGGCGTGCCGGAACAGGTGGTGACGGCCTGCCAGGCCGCCTGTCCCACGCAGGCCATCACATTCGGCGACATCAACGACCCCGATGCCGCCGTCAGCCATCGCAAGGTGAGTCCGCTGACCTATGTCGCGCTGCCCGAACAGGGCACGCATCCGCGCGTGACGTATGAGGGCCGCATCCGCAACCGCAATCCGGCGATCGCGCTGTGACCAGCCTGCCCGTCATCGCACCGGATGAAACCGCCCAGTCGCTGACCGAGCGGATCTGTGCGGTGGCGCTGCGCGAGGGCGCGCCCGCGTGGACGCCGGTGTGGTGGTGGCTGGCCTTCGGGCTGTCGCTGGGGCTGCTGGGTCTGGGCGTGGTCGCGGTGATGTGGCTGTTCTATGCCGGCCTGGGGATCTGGGGCATCGACTGGCCGGTGGCCTGGGGGCTGGATATCCTCAATTACGTCTGGTGGATCGCCATTGCCTCGGGCGGCACGTTCATCTCCGCGCTCTTCTTCCTGCTGGGGGTGGAATGGCGCACGGCGCTGAACCGCCTGGCGGAAAGCCTGACGCTGTGTGCGGCCCTGTGTGCCGCGATCTTTCCGATCCTGCATCTGGGGCGGCCGTGGTTCTTCTACTGGCTGTTCCCCTACCCGAACACCATGGGGCTGTGGGCGCAGTTCCGCAGCCCGCTGGTGTGGGATTTCTTCGCGATCCTGACCTACGTCCTGGCGTCGATCCTGTTCTGGTATTTCGGGCTGCTACCGGATCTCGCGACCTTGCGCGACCGGGCGCGGGGGCAGGGACGGCGCGTGTTCTACGGCGTGCTGGCGCTGGGTTTTCGCGGATCCGGCCGGCAGTGGCAGCATTACCGGTCGGTCTATGCCGTGATGGCCGCGCTGATGGCGCCGCTGGTGGTTTCGGTGCACAGCATCGTGGGCATGGATTTCGCGGGCAGCGCCGCCACGGGCTGGCATTCCACGCAGTTTCCGCCATTCTTCGTGTTCGGCGCGGCCCTGTCGGGCTTTGCCGTCGTGCTGCTGGCCCTCCTGCCGCTGCGGTCGCTGCTGGGCCTGCATCCCTATGTGACGGAACGGCATATCGACGTGCTGGGGCGTCTGCTTCTGACCAGCAGCCTGTGCGTGGGCTACGCCTATGTCATGGATGCGTTCGCCACGTTCTACGGGCCGGACGCGGCGGACCGGACGATGTTCATGCTGCGTGCCTTCGGCCTGTATGCCCCGGTCTATTGGGGGACCATCGTCCTCAATATCGTGTTCCCGCAACTGCTGTGGTGGCAGTCGCTGCGGCTGACGCAGCCGCTGGTGTGGCTGATCGCCCTGGGCGTGCTGACCGGCATGTGGCTGGAACGGTTCCAGATCATCGTCACCAGCCTGGCGCGCACGCAATTGCCCTCGGCCTGGGGACAATACACCCCCACGATATGGGAATGGAGCCTGTTGTTCGGGACGATCGGCCTGTTCCTGACCGCCTTCCTGCTGATCGTGCGGCTGATGCCGGTGATCGCGATGGCCGAAATGCGGGCGATGTTGCGGGGGATGCGATGATCGTCGTCACCTTCGCCACCGAAGCGGGGATGATGGAGGCCGCCTCCGACGTCCGGCGCAGCGATCCCGGCGCGGTCGAGACCTACATGGCGATGGAGCCGCAGGACGCCGCCGGCGGTTCCATCCTGCCGGCGGCGATGCTGTGCGGCGGGATCGCCGGCGGGCTGGGCGGCTTCCTGATGCAGGCCTATGCCACGACAATCAGCTATCCGCAGAATGTCGGCGGGCGGCCGGACCTGTCCTGGCCGTCCTATATTCCCACGACCTTCGAACTGGCGGTGCTGGGCGCGGTGGTGACAGGGATCGCCGGATATCTGGTCCTGGCCCGGATGCCGCGCCTGTACGATCCGGTCGACGAGTCGGCCGGCATGCGCGCGGCGATGCAGGGCGGCTACGTCCTCGTCGTGCGACCGGCCGACGGTGCGCGGGCGCGTGACGTGCTGTCCCGCCACGCCCCGATCGGGATCGAGGAGGTGGCGGAATGATGCGGCCGGCACCTGCGATCGTCTGGATCGGGACCGTACTGCTGCTGGTGCCGGCCGCGGGCTGTGACGACATGACCCGGCAGAACAAGCAGAATCCCTATGCCAGCCGCGAGACCGCGCCGGCCGACATCCCGTCCGGCGTCGTGCAGTATGGGCAGCCCGGAGACACGTCCCGTCCGATTCCCCCGGTGACGATCGCGCTGCTGGAACGCGGTCACACCGAATATCACGTCTTCTGCGCCCCCTGCCATGCCGAGACGGGCAACGGGCGCGGCATGATCGTGCAGCGTGGCTTCCCCGCGCCGCCGCCACTTGCGACGGCCGACCTGATGTCCGCCCCCCCGCAACGCCTGTACGATGTCGTCACGGGCGGATGGGGCGTTATGTACGGCTTTGCCCAGAGGATCGCGCCGGACGATCGCTGGGCCGTGGTCGCCTATGTGCGCGCATTGCAGCGCAGCCAGCACATGATGCTTGCGGACCTGACCCCCGAACAGCGGGCCGCGCCATGACCCGTACCGAAGGAATGGCATGGGGCGTCGCCGTGCTGGCCGGGCTGGGCGTGCTGGGCGGCCTGGTGTGGAGGCCCCATGCGGTTTACGGCCCATGGCTGGCCGCATGCGCCGCCTGGCTGGGCTGGCCGCTGGGCAGCATGGCGCTGATCCTGGTGCATGCGCTGACGGGGGGGCGATGGGGCGAAATCCTTCGCCCTGCCCTGCGCGCGGGCGTGGCTACGCTGCCGCTGGGGGTGCCGGCACTGGCGATCCTGCTGGCCGGGGCAGGGGACCTCTATCCCTGGCTGCACGCGGGGGATGTGGCGTGGAATGCCAACCGGTTCTATCTGAACGCCCCGTTCGCGCTAGCGCGGATCGCGGTCTATGCGGTGGTCTGGGGCGGCCTGGGGGCGTTGTGCCTCCGGGGGCGGGGGTTGGCGCGGATCGCGCCGGCGGGGCTGATCCTGCTGGCCCTGACCTTCAGTTTCGCGGCCATCGACCTGACGGAATCGCTGGACCCGCGCTTCAGCTCCAGTGCCTATGGGCTGATCGCATCCGCGGGGGCCGGGCTGCTGGCGCTGGCGCTGGGCCTGCTGCTGGCCCTGCTGGAGGGTGGCCCGCGGCCCGACCGGGAGGCGATGCGCGACCTGGCCCGGCTGCTGCTGGGGCTGACGGTGGTGTGGGCCTATCTGGATTTCATGCAGTTCCTGATCGTCTGGCAGTCCAACCTGCCAATCGAGGCCGCCTGGTACGGCCGTCGCCTGCATGGCGGGTGGGGGGCGGTCGCCGCCGGGATCGTACTGCTGCATTTTCTGCTGCCCTTCGTTCTGCTGATGCTGGCCCCGTTGCAGACGAAACGCCCGGTCATCCTGGGTGCGGCGGGCGTGCTGGTGGTCATGGAAATCATGCGCAATCTCTGGCTGGTCCTGCCGGGGCGGGCATCGGTGTCGGTGATGCTGACAGGGGCGTCGCTTCTGGTCTTCGCGGCGGCCGGGGTGGCGTTGGGCATCCGCTCGATGGTTCGCGCGGGCATGGCCCCGGGGGATATGACGCCGGGGGGCGCCCATGCCTGATTATCCCCGCCCCCGTCACGAACCCCGGGATGTCAGCCTGCGTCCGCTCGCCGTGGGTGGCCTGGCGGTAGGCCTGGCGGTGGTGGTGCTGGCGGTGCTGGCCGACTTCATGTTCCCGCAGCGATCGCTGGACAGCGAATTGCGCGGTCCGTTGCCCCGCATGGCCGAACCCCGATTGCAAAGCGATCCGCCCGCCGACATGGCGGCCTTCCGGGCGGCGGACTTGGCGCGGTTGAACAGTTTCGGCTGGGTGGATCGCGCGGGCGGCATCGCGCATGTGCCGATCGACCAGGCGATCCGCCAGGTGGCACGAGACGGCATTGCGGGCTGGCCCGCGGCCGGGACGGCCGGGCGATGAGGCGCGGGACGAGGATCGGGTGCCGTGCCGTCGCGGCGCTCGCGGTTTCGGCGGTATTGGCGTCGCCGGCCACAGGTCCGGCGCGGGCCGGTCCGATGCAGGACCTGGCCTTCACCCAGCACCCCGGGGCGCCCCTGCCGCTGGATGCGCGCTTCACGGATACGGCGGGGCGGACCCTGCCGCTGGGCGCGTTCATCGACGGCCATCCGGCCATCCTGACGATCGGGTATTACGACTGTCCCAATTTGTGCGGGCTGGAACGCGAGGATCTGCTGCATGCCTTGTCGGCGGGCGGGCTGAAGACGCCCGCCGACTACGCGCTGATCGTCGTCAGCATCGATCCGGCCGAAACCGTCGCACTGGCCCGGCAGGCCCGGCAGGACGATCTGGCCCGTCATGCGACGGCGGGCGCCGAACGGGGGTGGCACTTCCTGGTCGGCGAGGCGGGGGCGATCCGCCGGCTGGCCGACGCGGTGGGATTCCATGCGCGGTACGATCCGGCGCTGAAGCAGTATCTGCATCCGATGGGGCTGGTCTTCGCGACGCCGGGCGGCGTGGTCTCGGGCTATGTGCTGGGGGTCGGCTACCGTCCCGGCGACGTGCGGCAGGCCCTGGCGCATGCCGCGGTGGGGCAGAGCGTGGCGGCCTCGCCGGTGCTGCTGCTGTGCTTCCATTACGATGCCACGACCGGCCGATATACCCTTGCGGTCGAGAAGCTGCTGCGGCTGGGCGCGGTGATGACGGTGCTGGCGGTGGGCAGCCTGCTGGGCATGGCCCATTGGCGGAGGGGGCGATGACCTGGCTGCCCGAAGCCTCGGCCCACGCCATGCGGATCGATATCCTGCTGACGGGTCTGGTGATCATCAGCCTGGCGGTCCTGGGGCTGGTGTTCGGGCTGATGCTGCTGAACGTGCTGCGTTTCCGCGCGGGCCGCACCACGGTCGCCGACCATGTGGCGGCAAGGCACAAGAGCTGGGGGTTCGAGATCGCGTGGACGTCGGCGACGCTGGCGATCTTCTTCGGCCTGTTCCTGTGGGCCACGCAGCTTTACGTCGTCGGCTTCCGTCCCCCGGCCGGGGCGATCCAGATCTACGTCACCGGCAAGCAATGGATGTGGAAGGTTCAGTATCCGGGCGGGCAGCGCGAAATCAATGCATTGCACGTGCCGGTGGGCCGGCCGGTTCAATTGCTGCTGACGTCGGAAGACGTGATCCATGATTTTTCGATCCCGGTCCTGCGCATCAAGCACGACGTGCTGCCCGGACGGTATCAGAGCCTGTGGTTCACCGCGGACCGGACCGGATCGTTCCGGTTCTACTGCACGCAGTTCTGCGGACTGGCGCATTCGCGCATGACCGGAATGCTGACGATCCTGAATGCCGCGGATTATGCCGGCTGGCTGAACAGCACGCCGGCCACCGGCAGCCTGGTCCAGACGGGCGAGGCGCTGTTCATCCGCAACGGCTGCAGCGGCTGCCATGCTTCCAGCCGCTATGCCCCCGACGCGACGGACACCAGCCGGGCGCCGTCGGTGGTCGGGCTGTACGGCAGCCGGGTGACGCTGGCCGACGGACATGCGGTGGTGGCGGACGCCGCGTTCCTGCACGATGCCATCGTCGATCCACCCCGCCGGTCCGGTGCATCCTATGCCACCGAGATGCCGTCCTTTCGCGGCGTACTGGCCGAGGACGACCTGGCGGCACTGGTCGCCTATCTGCAGACCCTTTCGCCTTCCATCCCCCAGGACGCGGGATCGTCGTCCAACGCCGCAGGTGCAGGGAACTGAACGCGATGTCGGGAACGCCATCCCCCGCTGTGCAGCAACGGAGCTATCTCTGGCAGGACGGCACGCTGCGATCGTGGCTGCTGACGCGGGATCACAAGAGGATCGGCCTGCTGTACCTGGGGTCGATCACGGCGTTTTTTGTACTGGGCAGCATCGGGGCGGCACTGGTGCGGCTGCAATTGCTGGAACCCACCGGCGCCATCCTGTCCGATGCGACCTACAACAGGATGTTCACCATGCATGGCGTGGTGATGGTCTGGCTGTTCCTGGTGCCCTCGATTCCCGTCACGCTGGGCAATTTCCTTGTTCCACTGATGCTTGGCGCCCGCGACCTGGCGTTTCCGCGCCTCAATCTTCTCAGCTGGTACCTGTTCGTGGCATCGGGCCTGCTGGTGGTCTACGGGCTGTTCCGGGGCGGGCTGGAAACAGGCTGGACCTTCTATACCCCGCTCTCGTCCGAATATACCCAGGGCCGGGTGCTGCCGGTGGTGCTGGGCGTGTTCCTCAACGGCTTTTCGTCGATCGCGACGGGCGTGAACTTCATCGTCAGCATCCATCAGCTGCGCGCGCCGGGGATGACCTGGTACCGGCTGCCGCTGATGCTGTGGGCGCTGTATGCCACCAGCGTCATCTTCGTCCTGGCGACGCCGGTGCTGGCGATCACGCTGCTGCTGCTGGCCTTCGAACATCTGTTCCGGGTCGGCGTGTTCGACCCGACGCTGGGCGGCGATCCGCTGCTGTTCCAGCAGCTGTTCTGGTTCTACTCCCACCCCGCCGTCTACATCATGATCCTGCCCGGCATGGGGGTGGTTAGCGAGATCGTCAGCACGTTCAGCCACAAGCCGGTGTTCGGCTACCGGTTCGTGGCGTGGTCGTCGGTGTCGATCGCGGCGATCGGCTTCATCGTCTGGGGGCACCACATGTTCGTGGCCGGGACGTCGCTCTATTCCGCCATCGTCTTTTCGATGTTCAGCTTCTTCGTCTCGGTCCCGTCCGCCATCAAGGTCTTCAACTGGCTGGGTACGATGCATGGCGGGTCCATCCGGCTGGACGCCCCGATGCTGTATGCGATGGGATTTATCGGGCTGTTCACCGTGGGGGGGCTGACCGGGCTGTTCCTGGCCTCGCTGGCCAGCGACGTGCACCTGACGCAGACCTATTTCGTGGTGGCCCATTTCCACTACATCATGGTCGGCGGCATGGTGTCGGCCTATTTCGGGGGGCTGCATTACTGGTGGCCCAAGATCACCGGCCGGATGTATCCCGAGATCTGGGGACGCGTGGCCGCCGCCCTGATCTTCTTCGGCTTCAACCTGACCTTCTTTCCCCAGTTCATCCTGGGGTACGAGGGCATGCCCCGCCGCTATGCCACCTATCCCGCGCAGTTCCAGGTCCTGAACGTCCTGTCTTCGGCCGGGGCCGGCATCCTGGCCGTCGCCTATCTGCTGCCGCTGATCTATTTCACCTGGTCGCTGTTTCGGGGCGCGCAGGCGCCCGACAATCCGTGGGGCGCGACCGGCCTGGAATGGCAGACCGCGTCACCGCCGCCGGTCGAGAATTTCGCCGAAACGCCGGTCGTGACCACCGACGCGTATGATTATGCTGCACGGGATGGCCGGGCTGATGCCGCCAGGGTGGACGAGGGGGCGCCGCATGCCTGACAGCCCGGTACTCGACCACCATTCCCCCTATGAAACGCCGCTTCATCGCGATGAAAGCGCGATCGCCGGCATGTGGCTGTTCCTGGCCAGCGAGGCCCTGCTGTTCGGAGGGCTGTTCCTGGTCTGCCTGATCTATTCGCACACCCGTTCCGCCGGGTGGGCCGAGGGCGTGCGGCACACGAACCTCGTGATCGGGGGCGTCAACACCATGATCCTGATCACGAGCGGCGCGGTCTATACGATGGCCGTCGAAGCCGGGAAGCGCGGCGACAACCGCAGGGTGGTCCGTGCCGGTCTCGGCGCTGCGGCGCTGGGCGTGGCCTTCCTGGTGCTGAAAGGGGTGGAATGGGCGCTGGAATTCAGGGAGCATCTGTTTCCCGGGCCGGATTTCGCCCTTCATGGCCCGGATGCCGGGGCGGCCGAACTGTTCTACAGCTTCTATTTCCTGGCGACCTTCCTGCATGGCATGCACATGGTGGTCGGAATCGGACTGATCCTGTGGATTTGCCGCAAGGCCCGGCACGGGATCTTCGGCCCCGCGTGGAACACGCCCGTGGACATCGTCGGATTGTACTGGAGCTTCGTCGACCTGGTCTGGATGCTGCTGTTTCCGCTGCTCTATCTACTGGGGCGGGCGTGATGGCGCGGATCGCGACGTGCTGGACGATGCTGGTGTTGCTGCTTGCGGCGGAACTGGTGGCCGCGCGGGCGGGCCTGGGCGCGGTTGTCTGCGTACTGGCCGTCCTGATGGTGCTGGTCATCGTGCTGGGTTTCATGCAGATCCTGCGGGCACCGCCGCTTGCGATCATCTTCGCGCTGGGCGGCCTGTTCTGGCTAGCCATCCTGCTGGCGCTGGGCAGCCTGGACAGTTTTACCCGCACGACTGTCCCGGTCCACGATACGGCCCCGTACGCCCCTGCCGTGCGATAAGGCCCCCAGCGGTGGTGATCGGTGCGATCGGTTCCGGCACCGCCCACGTCATACGAGGACCCGCGACCCCGTGCGGGGCGGTCCGACCCTGTAGAAAGTCAGGTTCGCGGCATCCAGAAAAGGGTGGACGACGATCGTCATTGCGTGGATGTTCGGTCCGGCTTCGCCCATTGGGGCGGCAGGATGACGGGGTAGGCGTGCACAGGATCGGCGCGACACGGTTGGGACGGCTTCTGGCCTGCCTGCTGTTGCAGGTGGGGCTGATATTGCCGTTTGCCGTGTCCGGCCATGCGGGAACCGTTCGGCAGCCAATGTCCGTGGGGAATCCGGCGCCGATGCCGCCGATGTCCGGCATGGCCATGGCATCCGCCATGGCCCATATGCATGTGGACGCGTCGCAGGGTGGCCATGGCCACCATCACCATCCCTGCCATCGGGCTGGCGATTGCTGCCTCCAGGGGGCCTGCATGGCCAACTGGATTGTGCCGCCATTCATGACCCGCGTGCAAAATCCGGTCCGCGCGACGGTACTGTTCGGTCTGCATCCGGCCGCCCGCGTCGCGGGCGTAGCCTTTGCGCCCGATCTGCCGCCACCCAGACAGACGGCTTGATTCCGGTCTGACAGTCCCGGGGCCGGTCATTCGCATATGACCGGGCCCGTCGTTTCTGCTTGGTGGTACAAAATCAATGTCAACACGATCCCTTGCGGGACGGGGCGCGATCACGCGCCGCCGTTTCGTTGCCGGGACGGGCCTGTGGGGCGCGGCGCTGGCGGCTTCGGGCGGCAGGGCCTTTGCCTGTCCGCCTGCGTCGGGTCAGCCCGATCCCACGCCCGGTACCCGTTTCGACCTCGCCATCGGTCCGGTGCCGGTCAATGTCACCGGCGCGCGCATGCGTGCGGTGGGCGTGAACGGTTCCACGCCCGCGCCGATCCTGCGCTGGCGTCAGGGCGATACGGTCGAACTGAACGTCACCAACCGACTGCGCGAGCCCAGTTCGATCCACTGGCATGGCATTCGCACGCCTGCCGGTATGGATGGCGTGCCCGGCCTCAGTTTTGGTGGCATCGCGCCCGGCGAGACCTTTACCTATCGCTTTCGCCTGCATCAGAGCGGCACCTATTGGTACCACAGCCATTCGGGGTTCCAGGAACAGACGGGCCTGTATGGCGGCCTGATCATCGACCCGAAGGATGGCTACGCGCAGCGCTTCGACCGCGAATACGTCATGCTGCTGTCCGACTGGACCGATGTCGATCCGGAGGACATCGTCTCCAACCTCAAGTTCCAGAGCGATTATTATAATTTCCGCCAGCGCACGGTGGGCACCTTCCTTCGCGATGCCCGGAGGCAGGGCCTGGCTGAGACCATTCGGGACCGCCTGCAATGGGGTGCCATGAACATGGCGCCGACCGACATTCTGGATGTCTCGGGCATCATCTACACCTACCTGATCAACGGCCAGTCCCCCGCCGCCAACTGGACCGGGCTGTTTCGTCCGGGCGAAATCGTCCGCCTGCGCTTTATCAACGGATCGTCGATGACGCTGTTCGACGTGCGCATTCCCGGCCTGAAGATGACCGTGGTGCAGGCCGACGGGAATGACGTGGAGCCCGTGCCGGTCGATGAATTCCGCATCGGGCCGGCGGAAACCTACGATGTGATTGTCGAACCCGCCGCCGACGGGCCGTACACCGTCTTCGCACAGGCCGAGGATCGCACCGGCTATGCGCGCGGCACGCTGGCCACGCGTCCCGGCCTGACCGGGCCGGTTCCGCCGATGGATCCGCGTCCGCTACGCACCATGACGGACATGGGCATGGGCAGCATGACGGGCGGCAGGATGGCGGGGATGGACAGGCCCGCCCCCCCGGCCGATCCGCAAGGAGGGACACCGGCGGGCGTGAAGGACATGCCGATGGGCGGCATGGACATGCCGGCGGCCCTGCCATCGCCTGGAACGACGCCGAGGCCGGGCGTCGAGGTCCAGAGCGTCGCCATGATGCCGATCGACCGTCTGGCCGAACCCGGTGCCGGGCTGGAGAATAACGGCCGCCGCGTCCTGACCTATGCCGACCTGCGGGCCACGATCCCGGGCGCGGATCCGCGCCCGCCGTCGCGTGAGATCATCCTGCACCTGACCGGCAACATGGAACGCTTCATCTGGGGGTTCGACGGCAGGAAATTCTCGGAGGCGGAGCCGATTCGCCTGACCTTGGGCGAACGGGTGCGCTTCGTCCTGATCAATGACACGATGATGGAACATCCGATCCACCTGCATGGATTGTGGAGCGAACTGGAAAACGGGCAAGGCGAGTACCGGCCCTACAAGCACACGATCATCGTCAAGCCCGGCGAGCGGCTGAGTTATCTGGTGACGGCCGACGAACCGGGGTTGTGGGCGTATCATTGCCATCTGCTCTATCACATGGAAGTCGGCATGTTCCGCACGGTGGTGGTGGCATGATCCGGCGGTGCGCGGGCGGCGCGGTCCTCGCGGCCATGCTGGCCGGCCTGGTGCCCGTCCCCGGACATGCGCAGTCAGGCGGGATGAATCCGGGCGGGAACACGCAGGTCATGCGGATGGGGCCGGGGCCGGCCGCCACGCCGGTGGCCTATGTCAACGGCATGCCGCCGGTCATGGACCACAATACGTACCTGCATGCGCTGCTGGATGAGTTCGAGGCGCGGAACGGCGTCGATGGCGGTCAGTTCCGTTATGACGGGCAGGCGTGGTTCGGCACCGACTATGACAAGCTGTGGCTGAAATCCGAAGGTACCGTCGGCACGAACGGCAGGTTCGGGGATGGGGATCACGAAATCCTCTACGATCGCGCCATCAGCCGGTATTTCGATGTGCAGGGCGGCACGCGCCTGGATATCGACAACGGGCCCACGCGGGCCTGGGGGGCGGTGGGTGTCGAGGGACTGGCGCTCTATTTCTTTGATCTGGAGGCTACGGCCTATTTCAGCGACCGTGGCGCCGCCGGACGCTTGCAAGGGTCATATGATGTCCTGCTGACCAATCGCCTGATCCTGCAGCCGCAGGTCGAACTGAATCTCTACTCGGCATCCGACAGGGCGCGCAGAACCGGCCGCGGTCTGTCGGATATCGATACCGGCCTGCGGCTGCGATATGAATGGCACCGAAAATTCGCCCCCTATATCGGCGTGACCTACAGCGGCACGTTCGATCAGGCCGCCAGCATGGCGCGCGCGCGGGGCGAACGGGTCCATGACGTGAATTTCACATTCGGAATCAGGACATGGTTCTGATCCCCCTGATTCGAAACGAAATCATCGCGGGCCGCACGATCGTGGCCCGTTGCCGTCAACACGTCGTCACGAGGAAGACATCGATGTTCGCCATGATGGTCAAACGCGTCCTGTTCACCGCATTGCTGCTGACGGCATCGGCGGCGCATGCCGGGACGCAAAATGATCCGGACATGTCCGGAATGCAGGGAATGGCCGGCATGGAGGGCATGTCGGGAATGAACCACGACAGGACGCAGAGAGACGCGAAGACGAAAAGCACGCCGTCATCCGGCATGAACGGGATGACGATGGAAGGAAAGACGGGAAATTGCATGAAGATGAAGGGCATGGACATGTCGAAAACGGGATGCGATGGCAACGGGGACGGCATGAAGATGCCGATGGGGCCACAGGGCATGCCCGATGCCGTCCATGAACGCTGATCGAGCGCATCATGACGTCATCGGGCCAGCCGGGGGCGCCAGGCTGGCCTGGCGCGGCGGGGAGGAAAGGAAATGCGTCTGTTTCCGGTGATGCGGGTCGTAGTGTCCGGCTGCCTGCTGGCTACGGCTCCCGCGCTCGTTGCCGCCCGTGCGGACGACGCGGCCGGCGTGACGCCCTCGCCGATGGAACGAGAGATCATCACACGCCACCTCCTGTCCATCCGGGATCCGGGGGAACGCGCCGCCGTCCGCGCGCAGGGCACGGCATGGCTGATGACGACCTATCTGTGCCAGGACGCGGCGCGGCCGGTTCTGGTCCGGCTGGGAAGTTCCGCGCATCGCTTTTTTCTCCAGGACGATCGGCCCGGCAGTCAGAGTGTCGTCAGCACGGCCCTTGTCCAGGGACGCGGCCAGTTTTTGCAGGCCGCAGGGCCGATACGCTGGACGGCGTTCACATGGGCCTGCCACCTGGATCCGGTGACGGGCCGGGTGCTGCGGTTCGAGGTCCAGCCGGGTGCCGATGTTCCGCCCGGTCCATAGGGGCCGCCGGCGGCCCACGATGATTTGGGCGCTGGTGTTCCTGTGGGGCGGCGTGCGCACGGCGGACGCGGCGTCTGCCGGCGGTTCCGTGCCCGATCCGTTTCCCGGCTGCACCGCCGCGCAACTGTCCCTGGGCCTCGATGACGAGAACGGCCAGTTCGATGGAATGTCGCAGAGCGGAACGTTGCTGGTGATCCGCAATCTCGGCCCCGCGGCCTGCGTCCTGGCGGCATGGCCTGTCGTGTGGTTCGAAGGCAAGGGTCACGTCCCTCTGACGGTCGGACGTCGTCCGCCGCCCGGCATGCATCCCGGCCCCGTCCTGCCGCCCGTCGCGGTGGCGCCGGGTGCCGAGCTGACGGCGCGGCTGCATTGGGTATCCGGTGACGTCTTCGATGACGGCCATAATTGCGTGACGCCGGAGACAACCGTGCTGGAGGTGCCCGGCGGTTCATTGCGGCAGCATTTCGGACGATCGATGTGCGCGCCGGCGCGTACGACGCGTTATTTCGACCAGGCGCCCCTGCAGCCCGACCCGACCCTGTGGGGACAGGGTAAAGACGGACATCGCTGAAAGCCCCTTTGGAAATGCATTCTGGCGGCAATGCGACGCGCATTTTCAAGAGGGCTCAGGGGCGTGGCGTGCTATGCCGGGGTATGCCTGATGCTGATTCCGTTACGTCCCTGACCCGCTGCCGCTGGGCCGAGACCGATCCGCTGCTGCGTGCCTATCATGACGCGGAATGGGGCGTTCCGGTCCGCGACAGCCGGGCGTTGTGGGAGATGCTGGTGCTGGAAGGCTTTCAGGCGGGCCTGTCCTGGCTGATCGTGCTGCGTCGCCGCGAGGGCTTCCGTCGCGCGTTCCGGGGCTTCGACCCCGAGATCGTCGCACGGTTCGATGCAGCCGATGTCGAGCGCCTGATGGCCGATCCGGGGATCATCCGGGCGCGCGCCAAGATCGAGGCGACGATCGGCAATGCGCGGGCCTATCTCGCCATGCGTGACGGCGGCGAGGCATTTTCCGATTTCGCCTGGAGCATGGTTCCGGATGCCCCGGTGCGCAACACCACCGGGCAGGTGCTGGCGCAGTCGCCCCAGTCGCTGGCGATGTCGAAAGTCCTGAAGGCACGGGGATTCAAGTTTGTCGGACCGGTGATCGTCTATGCCTGGATGCAGGCCGTCGGCATGGTCGACGATCACGATCCGGCCTGCTTCCGCCATCACGCGGCCCGCTAGGCGGAGCGGGCGTTCAGCGCATCGTATCGGCCGGCGTCGGTTTTCCGAGGGTGGTGGCAAGAAACGCCTCCCGCGCGACGGAGACGCGGCCCCGCAGGCGCGGGTCGGTCAGCAGATGGGTGCCGGGCAGCAGCAGCAGGCTGTACGGCCGGCCGGCGGTGATGAACGCCTGGGTCAGCTTCATCGTGTTTTCGAAATACACATTGTCGTCGGTCAGGCCGTGCATGATCAGCAGGGGCCGCGACAGGTTCCCGGCATAGGTCAGGACGTTGCTGGCCCGGTAGCCGTTCGGGTCGTCCTGCGGCGTGCCGAGATAACGTTCGGTATAGGCCGTGTCGTAATCGGCGAAATCGGCCGGAGGTGCCCCGGCGACGCCGGTCTTGAAGATATCCGGCCGGCGGATCGTCGCCATTGCGGTGAAATAGCCACCGAACGACCAGCCATGCACGCCGATCCGTGCCATGTCCATTTCGGGAAAATGCTGGCCCAGGCCTGTCAGGCCGTCGACCTGATCCTGCAACGGCAAGTCGATCAGGTCGCCTTTGATAGCGCGTTCCCAATCACGATCGCGCCCGGGCGTTCCCCGTCCGTCCAGACTGACGACGATGAATCCGTGATTGGCCAAACATTGGCTTTCCAGGTACAGGCGCGGCGCCTGCAACACCTCCTTGTATCCGGGGCCGGCATAGACCGACAGAACGACCGGATAGATGCTGCCCGGCCGGAAGTCGGCGGGGCGGACGATCATCGCGTCCATGTCGCGCGACCCCGCCCGGGTATATTGGATGTGCGGCGAAAGGGTGGGGGTCTGTGCCACGCTGGGCACGGTGGCAAGCGTATGTCCGTCCCGGTCGCGAACCAGCGTGGTCGCGCCGCCGTCCGCCGCCATGATGCTGTCCACGAAGATCGCATGCCCGCCGTCGGCAAACCGGGCCGCGTGCAATCCGGGTTCGGTGCCAACCGGCGTGGCCGCGCCGCCACGCAGGCCCAGGCGATAGAGTGCCGTCTGCGTCCGGTCGGGATTGGCGGTCACCGTCACCGTGCCGGCACCGGGATCGACATCGTTCAGCGAGACGAAGGGCAGGTCGGGCGGTGTCACGGCGTGATCCAGCGTCCCATCGGCATGCCGCAGTTCCAGGCGCCATTTCCCGTCCCGCTCCGCCGCCCACAGGAAGCCGCTGCCGTCGGGCAGCCAGTGCGGCAGGGCGTGCCCGCGCCCTTCGCCGGCAGGGGTGATGTTGATCCAGGCCGGATCGCTCTCGCGCAGCAGGAGGGTCGTGCGTCCGGTGGCGACATCGACGCGCAGCAGTCGTTCCTCGGTCTGTGCGCGGTTGAGCACGACCAGCGTCAGCGGGCCGTGTCCTTTCGGCCAGACGACGCGGGCCAGATAGGGGAAGGCAGCGCTGTCCCAGGCCACCCAGCGTGTCGGGCCGCCGGTGCGCGCGACGAGGCCGAGACGGACGCGAGCGTTCGCCGTGCCGGCGCGTGGATAGCGGAATTCGACAGGCGGGGCGGCCGGATACTGGGGATCGGCGATGAAATGGCGCTCGACGCCCGACAGGTCGGCTTCCTCATAGAGCAGCGCCTGGCCGTCGGGCGACCACCAGAGCCCGTCGGGCCGGCTCAGTTCCTCGGCCGCGGCGAATTCGGCCAGGCCGTGGGTCAGGGTATCGGTCCCGCCATGGGTCAGCCGGACCGTGCCGCCGGTGCCCGGCTGGATGACATAAAGGTCGTTGTCGCGCACCGCCGCGACATGCGTGCCGTCCGGCGAGAACCGGGGGGCGATCCAGCCGCGCCCGGGAAGGTCGGTCACGCGTCCCGTGCCGATATCCACCTGCGCCAGCCGGTCGGCCTGGGTGACCAGGGCGGTTCGACCGTCGCCCGACAATGCGAAATCGGTGATTCCGGTCAGGGTCATCCGCGCACGCTCGCGCCGGGCCTTTTCCTCGACCGACAGATTTTCGGGCCCGTCGGCGGGACGGGCAAGTTCGGTTTCGGTCCCCGCAGCCAGATCGAAGCGCCAGAGGTGCAGGGTCGTGTCCCGGGCGGCGCTGCGCAGGTACAGGACCGATTTTCCGTCCGGCGTCGGCTGGGCGTGGCGGGGCAGGCCCAGCGTGAAGCTCCGCGTGGCGGCGAGGTCCGCATAGCACTGACCGCCCTGGGATGCCAGATCCGGAGAGGGCCGCGTGGAGGCGGCATGCCCGATCGCCGGCAGGAGCAGGATGGGAAGGCCCAGCAGAAGGCGGGCCAACGGACCCGGTCCTGCCATCCGCTGTCGGACGGTCGCGGCAGGGGAGGGGAAGGCGCCGCGTCCTTCCCGGGCAAAGTCGATCATTCCATATCCCATAGTGCGGACGACGCCCCCGACGCGGTCGATCCGACAGGGACGGAGCGTTACGACAGGGGATGGAATGGTAGGAGTTGGCTTATTGACATGGCAAGACGGGGTGCCCTGTCGATCCCGGACATTCGCGCAGGAATGCCAGGGACATGACAGCCGGACCAGCCGCGACCGGGGGGGCGCCGAGGCGATTCGTCAGTTCTTGATGGTGGAGGCGCGATAGATCTTGTCGATCGCCTGCGCCAGCGTCGCGTCGAATTCGGCGTCGCTCATGGAATATTTCAGGTCCCCGACCAGCGCGCGGGAGAAGCTGGCGATCATGCCGTGATTGGCTGCCAGGCGCGCGCAGGCCTCGTCCAGCGGATAGCCGCCGGACAGGGCGACGATGCGCTGCACGCGCGGATGGGTCATCAGGTCCCGATACAGGTCGGGCACATCGGGAATGGTGAGCTTGAGCATGACCTGCTCGCCTTCCGGCAGGGCATCCAGGCCCTTGGTCAGTTCTTCCAGCAGGATCGCTTCGGCACCGGCCTTGTCGGGGCTCTTGATCAGGACTTCCGGCTCCAGGATCGGCATCAGCCCGTGCGCGGAAATCTGCCGGGCCAGATCGAACTGCTGCTTTGCGATGGCGGCGATGCCCTCGCGGTCCGGCAGGTTGATGACCGAGCGTTCCTTGGTGCCGTAGATGCCCAGCTTCACGGCCCGTGCCAGCAATTCGTCCAGGCCCGGGATCGGCTTCATCAGGCTGACGCCGCCCTTTTCGGGTTCCAGCCCCTTGTCGACCTTCAGGAACGGCACCACGCCGCGGTCTTCCCACAGGAAGCTGGGAACCGGCTTCTCCTCGACCAGCCCGTCCATCGTGCGTTCGAACAGGATGGCGGCGATGACCTTTTCCCCGCTGAATGACGGGGCCGTGATGATGCGCACGCGCATTTCATGCATCAGCCTGAACATCTCGGCGTCGCCGTCATAGGCGGTTTCCGGAATGCCGTAATGGCGCAACGCACCGGGCGTCGACCCCCCGCTCTGGTCCAGAGCGGCGATAAAGCCGGCCTTTTCAGACATTTGCGCTTTCATACGGTCAATGGACATGACTTTTCATCCTTTTATGGGCCCGTGACGCATGTTCGAGGGTCGAATGAAGAAATTCAATCCTGAAACTGTTTCCACAGCACCATTCGGTCCTGAAGGGTGATGACCTTGCCGTCAACCGTGAATGTCCCGTCCCCGTTGTGATGCAATGTCCGTCGTTCCCTGCGATCGGGATCGGTCCAGGCCTGGACGGCCTCCAGGATCCATAGCCCATAGGCATCCACCAGCGCGGTGTCGGCCACCCGGCATTCGATATTGCCCAGACATTCCGCGATCAGCGGCGCCCGGACCGTCCTGGCCGGCGCCTCGGTCAGCCGGAAGCGGGCAAACTTGTCGACGTCCCGGCCCGAGCAATTGCCGATGTCGACCATTGTCTCCGCCAAATCGACGGTGGGTATGGCGATGACGCATTCGCCCGTCTCGCGCAGCGCGGCGTAGCTGAAATCCCACGGGCCGATGCAGGCCCCGATCAATGGGGGGCCGTCATGCTGCACCATCATGTGAAAGCCCATCGTCATGATGTTGGCGCGGCCGGACGCGTCCCGCGTCGTGACCAGGACCACCGGGCCGGGTTCCAGCAGGCGATAGGCTTTCGAGGCGGGATAGGTCTTCATGTCCGATCACGACAGGACGCGCACGGGCGTGCCGGCCAGCCACGCCGCGATGTCGTCCACCGTCTCGGAAAAATAAGTATGGTAATTGCTATCGGTGACATAGCCCAGGTGCGGCGTTGCCAGCACGTTGGGCAGGCGCCGGAAGGGATGGTCGGCGGGCAGGGGTTCGTGATCGAACACGTCCAGCCCCGCGCCGGCGATCCGGTTGTGTTCCAGCGCGGCGATCAGCGCCGGCTGGTCGACGATGGCGGCGCGCGATGTATTGATCAGAAAGGCATGCGCAGGCATCCGCGCAAGCTCGGGCACGCCCAGCAGGCCGCGCGTCCCTTCGCCCAGCACAAGGTGGATCGAGACGAAATCGCTGGTTTCGAGCAATTCCTCCTTCGAGGCCGCCAGCGCCACGCCTGCGGCGTCGGTGCGCTCCGGCGTCAGGTTCGGGCTCCAGGCCGTGACCTTCATGCCGAACGCCCGGCCGATCATCCCGACGCGCGTCCCGATCTTGCCCAGGCCCAGAAGCCCAAGCCGCCGGCCGTACAGCTCGGTGCCGATCGTGCTCTGCCACGGGCCGCCCTGCCGCAGGGCGGCATTCTCGGTCATCAGATGCCGGGCCAGGCCGAAGATCAGGGCCCACGTCAGCTCGACCGGCGCCTCGGACCCGCTGCCCGTCCCGCAGACCGTGACGCCGTGGGCGGCCGCGGCCTGCAGGTCGATCGCCGCATTGCGCATACCGCTGGTGACCAGCAGCCGCAATGCCGGCAGTTGCGCGAACAGCCGCGCCGGGAACGGCGTGCGCTCTCGCATGATGACGACGATTTCGGCATCCGCCAGGGCGGTGACCAACGCCTGCTCGTCCGCGATATGATGATGCAGGGTTACGAGTTCCAGGCGGCCGGACAGGATGCTCCAGTCGGCCATGCGCCGGGCCACGCCCTGATAGTCATCCAGGATGACGCATGTCTTCATCGGGCGGACTCCGACGGCACGGCCAGGCGCGACGTCACGGCGTCATATGGTGGAGCAGGTCATCGGCCGAGGCGACAAGGGCGATCAGCAGGGCCGTCATGGAAATGACCGGCCATAACCAGTGATCCCAGGTGCGCGACCGGGCATCCACGACCTGCAGGTCCGGATTTTCGACGGGGCAGAGATTCAGCGCGATCATCCGGGCGCAGTCAGGGGGAATCCCGCGATCCGACTTGTCGCAATCCGACGAGCGCATTTTCGCGCAACGGTCAGCATCACGCATCGCTTCGGTTCCCATCCCAATGGGCGCGTTCGCACCATCCCGGGACGATACCGCGCTGTGTTTTCTGGTTCGCTGGCAAGAAAAGCACAATAACCATTCGGCCCGCTCCCAGTCCACGATAAATCATCATGACGTTCCAGCGGGCCGGTCACGATTTGTTTGTTAATATACGATTGGCCTTGTGGTTCTACACCGAACTCCGTCGCCAATCGTCCCGATTGCAGGCTGCGCGATTTTTATCCTTCTTTCCTTTCGTCTACGATATTTTTCGCATGATGCCACCTGACAGGTCTTCAACAAGGCCGGATTTCGACCACATGCCCTATGTCAAATCATTGCGTGCGACAGGATGCAGCATGTCGGGCTTTATGAAGCAGCCCTCGCCATCCGGATGGGAACGTCGTGGCAGCTTTTCGAATTGGGATGAAATCGGACTGGTGGTTCTGATTCTCCTGGTGGTGGTCTGGGCGGTTCTCGTGGCGATCGCCGCCTGAATTGCAGGATGGGCCCGCGAGGGTGCTGCTGGAACGGGACTGGAATACCCGGCATTATCATGAGGCATTTCAGGTAATGGCGTTGTTCCGGCCCTTCCAGGGAGCAGGTGATTCGGGGTCCGTCCCTTCGGAAACGTGCGCTGCTGAATCGTCCTGACGAACGAAGAATTGGTCGTGCGGGGCACCCAGACGCAGGATCGGGCGTTAAGGCTGCGGACGGTCCGCTTCCAAGGGGGCCGATCCACATCGTCGCGTTCGGTGCATGGGTCTTCGCACCGAGCCAGTCCCCAAGTACGTATGCCGAGCCCAGCCGGCGGGAGCAGTTAATTGAGTGATGCGCCTGGCCATCCTGGCATTCAACCCCGATGGACCTCCAGTGCGAAGGACGGCGTGGGGACCGCCCTGGACGCGCGCAGCGAAGTCTGGTTCACGCTCAGTCACGGGATCCTGAACGAAATCTACTATCCCCGTGTCGACCAGGCCTGCACGCGCGACTGCGGGCTGATCGTCACCGATGGCGTTCCCGGCGGCCTGTTCGTCGAGGAGAAACGCGACATGGAAAGCGAGGTACGCAGGGCGGCGGATGGCGTGCCGCTGCATACCCTGGTCAATCGGTGTCGGGCCGGGCGTTTTACAATTCACAAGCAGATCGTTTCCGATCCCCTGCACTCCGCGGTACTGCAGCGGATTTCGCTGAAACCCGGGAACGGAATATCGGGATTGCGGCTGTTCGTCCTGCTCGCGCCGCACCTGGTCAATGGCGGGGCGGACAATACCGGCTGGCTGGGCACATACAAGGGTGCCGACATGCTGTTCGCGTCGGGGGACGGCACGACGCTGGCCCTTGCCTGCGACAGCGGGTTCAAGATGCGCAGCGTGGGGTTCGTCGGCACGTCGGATGGATGGCAGATCCTGCGCCGGCATGGGTATCTGGCCGATATCCACGATCGTGCCGCTGACGGGAACGTCGCCCTCGTCGCGGAAATCGACGCGGATCGGCCGGTGCTTCTGGCAATCGGGTTCGGCCGGAAGCCGGAGGAGGCCGCATTCCAGGCTGCGTCGAGCCTGGCACGGGGCTACGACCGGGCCGAGGCGGATTACGCGACCGCCTGGCGCCGCTGGCAGGCCGGCCTCGAACCGCTGGACCCGCTGCATGGCGCGACCCCGCATAATTTCTACCGGATCAGCACGGCGGTCCTGCGGACCCATGAAAGCCCGCGCTTTCCCGGCGGCACGATCGCCAGCCTGTCGATCCCCTGGGGGACCAGCAAGGGCGACGACGACATGGGAGGGTATCATCTGGTCTGGGCGCGCGACCTGGTGGAAACGGCGGGGGCCCTGCTGGCCTGTGGTGCCGTGGCCGATGCGCGGCGGACGCTGGATTACCTGCGCGCGGTCCAGGAACCGGACGGCCACTGGCTGCAGAATTGCTGGCTCGATGGCACCGCCTATTGGGGCGGATTGCAGATGGACGAGACGGCGTATCCGATCCTGCTGCTCGATCTCGCCTTTCGCTCCGGCGCGGTGCCGGAGCAGGAACTTGTCCGCTTCTGGCCGATGGTGCGGGCGGCGGCGGGGTTCATCGTCCGCAACGGCCCCGCGACCGAACAGGATCGGTGGGAGGAAAACGCGGGATACACTCCGGCGACCCTGGCGGTGGAGATTGCCGGCCTGCTGGTCGCCGCCGAACTGGCCCAGCGGCTGGGCGAAACGCGCATCGCCGGTTTCCTGCGCGACACGGCCGATGCGTGGAATGCCGACATCGACGCCTGGATCCATGTCTGCGGCACCGATCTTGCGGATGCGCTGGGGGTATCGGGCTATTACCTGCGGATCGCGCCCGAGGGGGACAGGGATTTGTCGCGCGTACCCCGGCATGCGCGTGTCACGGTGCGGAACAGGCCGTCGAACGAGACATCCATCCCCGCCGACGAACTGGTCGGCGCCGACGCGCTGGCGCTGGTGCGGTTCGGATTACGGGCCGCGAACGATCCGCGCATCCTCGACACGATCAAGGTGGTCGATCACCTGACCCGCGTGGATCTGCCGCAGGGTCCGGCCTGGCATCGCTATAATCGCGACGGATATGGCGAGCACGACGACGGCAGGCCGTTCGACGGTGTGGGCCGGGGGCGCGCGTGGCCCCTGCTGACCGGCGAGCGGGCGCATTATGCGATCCTGGCCGGGGATTTGGGCGAGGCTGCCCGGCTGCGCAGCACCATGGAGGGCTGCGCCAGCCGTGGCGGCCTGTTGCCCGAACAGGTGTGGGACGCGGACGATATTTCCTGGCGAGGGCTGATTCGCGGCCAGCCGAGCGGTTCGGCGATGCCCCTGGTCTGGGCGCATGCCGAATATATCAAGCTGCTGCGCAGCCTGCGTGACGAGGCGGTCTTCGACCTGCCGCCGCAGACGGTGCTGCGCTACCTTGTGGAAAAACGGGGACCGCGATTGCGGGACTGGCGGGAATCCTGGCGACGGACCCGCATGCCGGCGGGCCAGAACATCCGGGTCGAACTGTGCGAGGCGGCGATGATTCACTGGAGCGTCGACGACTGGCGGCACACGACCGACACCCTGGCCGAGGATACGGGGCTGGGCCTGTTTGCGGCCGAACTGCCGACGGCACAGGTCCCGGCCGGTTCGCGCGTCGTCTTCACGTGGCGGCGCCCGGACGGAACATGGCGCGGGCAGGATTTCGAGATCGCCGTCCAGGGATAGGCGTTCAAGAAACGTGTTATCGAAAGGAATCTTTCGAAGTCGCCCCTTTGACGGGCTTCAAGGGGGCGGCTGGGCCGGCCGGTCGTCGGGGCGGGACGCAAGAGCCGCCAGGTTTATCGCGGAAGCCGGGTTCATGCTGTCGATCATCGAGGTCGGAATCAGGATCGTGGAGCCCCGCTCCTTGGTGGTTTCATAGATGATGTTCATCGCGCGAAGCTGGAGCGCCGCGGGATGTTCCGCATAGCTGTCCGCCGCCGCCACGAACAGGCTCGCCACCTCGGCCTCCGCCGATCCCAGGATGATGCGCGCCTGCTTTTCACGTTCTGCCTGTGCCTGGCGCGACATCGCGTCCTGAAGGGCGACGGGAATTGCGACGTCGCGCACCTCGACCGACATCACCGCGACCCCCCAATGGGCGGTTTTGGCACTGATTTCAGCCCGGAGCCGTTCGTTCGACGCCGTGCGGTCCGACAGCAGGGTTGCCAGCATCGATGATCCGATGGTCTCGCGCAGAGAGGTCTGGGCCACCCGGTCGATCGCTTCGCGATAATTGGTGATCTTCAGCGCGGCGGCCTGCGCATCGTGCACATGCCAGAAGATCACCGCATCCACATTGACCGGAACCGTATCCCGGGTCAGCGCCTGTTCCGCATTGAATCCCGTCGTCTGGATGCGCTCGTCGATGACGGCCACGATCCGGTCGATGACGGGAATGATGAAAAACAGCCCGGGACCGCGAACGCCCTGGAGCTTGCCCGCGCGCAGCACGACGAATTTCTGCCATGTATTGGCCATCTTGAGGGACAGGCCGACAAGAGCGGCCGCGCCCAGGAAAGGCAGGGCATACAGGGGGCTGATGTTGCCGGCTTCGGGCGTCACGATTCCGCCAGCCCACAGGCCGGCAAGTATGAGGGCCGCCACGATAACCAATGTGATCGGGTTCATCGCCGTTGCTTCCGGCCGAGGGGCCGCATGAAGGCTCTGTCCGTTGACCGGATGGTCCTCACCGCGATCCCGGACGGGACGGAAGTACGAACGTCGCCGCCCGGCGCCGGTTCCGTCAGGCCCTATCGTCCGATGCGGCGGCCGCAAGCGCCCCGCATTCGTCCGGCAGGACGCGCGCCGCCCGGCTGTTGTCGCGGAAAAAGCTGCCGAAAAGTGGCACGCCGGCCTCGGGCGGAACGCGCCGCAAATCCTCGCTTTCCAGGATAAGGCAGCCATCCTGCCGCTGTGCGGTCCCGGCGAGCTTCAGTTTGGCGGCGGCGTTGATCAATGTGCGAAAGCGGTCGAAGGACCGCCGCCGCGACAGCGATGTCGATGGAAGGGCCAGCCCGGCCGCGGCCTCCAGCGCTTCGCCCGAGACCATGCAGCCGACGCGGCGGCTGCCGTCCTGGACCTCGAAACGGATGAATCGGTCGTCAGGCACCTGGTTCGCGTCCTGTGAAGTAGTCATCGCCGTTCCCCTGATGAAAATAAAATGCGCCCGTCACGTCGCTTTGCAGACGACAAACTGAAAAGGCGTCTTATTCGTCGGGAGACGCGGGGCGTTCCTTGGCCATGACGCGTTCCTGTGTCAGCAACCGATGGTAATCGGAAGACGTTGCCGACATTACCACGGACAGGGTGGCGATGCGAATTTTATAAAAACGGCAATCAAAAAATTGAATCCGTGTCTATATTTCGGACAGGGTCGGTGGTCTGACCAACCCTGTCACCGGCCTGCGCCGGGTACGGAGAACGCCAGCCATGTCCCGTTCATGACGTCATCAGACCTTCGCGACGAGGATCCGGAACAGCCCAGCCCGGTCGTCGGCACCAGCCGCCCGAACCTGTTCAGGGTTCTGGGCCCCGGCCTGATCACCGGTGCGTCGGACGACGACCCCAGCGGCATCGCCACCTATTCGCAGGTCGGCGCGCGATACGGCTATGCCCTGGGCTGGACGATGGTGATGTCCTATCCGCTGATGGTAGCGATCCAGATCATCAGCGCGCGCATCGGCCGCACGACGGGGCATGGCATCGCCGGGGTCCTGCGATTGCATCATCCGTCCTGGCTGCTGGCGTCGGTGGTCCTGATGCTGCTGGCGGCCAATATCATCAATCTTGGCGCCGACCTGGGGGCGATGGCGGATGCGCTGACCCTGCTGCTGCCGGCACCCCGGGTGCTGTATGTCGTTCTGATGGCGGCGATCTGCATTTCGATGCAGTTGTTCCTTGAATATACGCGCTATGTCGCCGTACTGAAGTGGCTGACGCTGGCGCTGTTCGCCTATTTCGGGACCCTGGCGTTCGTTCATATCGATTGGCGCGCGTGCGCGCGTGGCCTGGTCTGGCCCGGCGGCCCCTGGGACCGCGACGCGATCGTGGCGGTGGTTGCGGTCCTGGGAACCACCATCAGCCCCTATCTGTTCTTCTGGCAGGCGTCGGAGGAGGTGGAGGACATGCATGTCTATCCCCTGCGCACCGACCTGTATGACGCGCCGTCGCAGGGCAGGCGCGCGCTGCATCGCATCGAGATCGACACGCTGGTGGGCATGGGGTTTTCGAACCTCGTGGCACTGGCGATCATCATGACCACGGCGGCCACCCTGCACCCGCGCGGGATCCTGAGCATCGAGACATCGGCGCAGGCCGCCGAGGCGCTGAGTCCGCTGGCGGGCCGCCTGGCGTCGGAGATTTTCACGCTGGGCATCGTCGGCACCGGACTGCTGGCGGTGCCGGTGCTGGCCGGATCCGCCGCCTATGCGGTGGGGGAGATGCGGCGCTGGCCCATGGGTCTCGCCCGGCGGCCCAAGGAGGCCCAGGCCTTCTACGCCGTGCTGGTCATCGCGACATTGATCGGCATGATCCTGAATTTTACTCCGATCAACCCGATCAGGGCCTTGTACTGGAGCGCGGTGATCAACGGCGTGACGTCGGTGCCGGTCATGATCGTGATGATGCTGCTGGCGTCGCGGCGCGACATCATGGGGCCATTCGCGATCCGGGGGATCCTGCGGGTGCTGGGCTGGCTGGCGACCGGGGTGATGGCGGCCATCGTCGTCGCGATGTTCGTCACGGCGTTCTGACCGCGCCGATCAGGTCGGTCGCCGGTCGGTCATCCGCCGGGCCAGGAGGCGGGTGATCGCGGGCATGGCCAGCAGCACCACCACGAAGCGCACCATCTGCATGGCCATGACGAACGGCACGTCCACATGGCTGGACACGGCGATGATGGCGACCGAATCCGCGCCGCCCGGGCTGGTGGCCAGATAGGCGGTCAGCGGATCGATATGGGCCAGGCGGACCAGGAGGGCGGCCATGCCGCCGCACAGGGCGATCAGGGCGGCGATCGCCGCCAGCACGCGCGGGGCGGCGCGGGCCGCATGCAGCAGGATGGCGCGGGTGAAGCGCAGCCCGATGCTCCAGCCCACCAGGGTATAGGACGCGGCCAGCAGCCACGGCGGCAGGGTCAGGGACATCGCGTTCGTGTCCTGCAGGATGGTCCCTGCCACCAGCGGGACCAGCAGCGGCCCGGCGGGGATGGGCAGCCGCCGCGCCAGGGCGACGCCGCCGCCGACCAGCGCCAGCGTTTCGCCGAACGGCAGAAGAGGCGTCGCCGGGAACCAGTCGATCGCGGGCGGGTGGCCGCCGCCGGCCCCCCATAGCCGCGCGACCAGCGACGCGCATAGCGCCACGCACATGACCCGCAGATACTGCATGAACGCAACCAGCCTCATGTCCGCGCCGAACGCGCCGGCCATCAGGACCATGACGCTGGCCGCGCCGGGCGATGACCCCCACAGCGCCGTCGTGCCCGGCAGCACCCGCCAGCGTGTCAGCAGGCATCCCAGCACGACGCTGGCCAGCATGACCGAGATCACGCCGCCCAGGAACAGCGGCCAGTCCCGCAGGGCCTCGTGCAGGATCGCGGGTTGCAGGGTCCTGGCGATCATGCATCCGATCACGCCCTGCGCCAGCGTGAAGGGCCAGTGCGGCACCCGTACCGTACCCTCCAGGACGGACAGCGCGATTGCTGCCCCCATCGGGCCCAGCAGCAGCGCCGCCGGGATATGCAGCCCTTCCAGCACCAGGACCAGCGTGCCGGACAGCGCCAGCAACGCCCCCCATTGCGCAGGCAGCGGCCATGTGGCGGGTGGCCGGACAGAGGGGGAGGGCCGGGACACGTGGACGGTCAGGCCCCGGCCAGCGTGACCGACGCCGCGTCCGTCACGCGGGACAGGCGCGGGAAGATATGACGGATCGCCATGTCATGCAGGTCGGACGAGGGGCTGGCGCAGGTATCTTCGGGCACCACCACGTCATAACCCAGTTCCCAGGCCTGGCGCAGGGTGGATTCCACACCGAAATTGGTAGCGATGCCGCCCAGGACGATCGTACGGATGCCCCGCCGGCGCAGTTGCAGGTCCAGTTCGGTGCCGTGGAAGGCGCCCCATTGGCGTTTCGTGACGACGATGTCCGTAGGCTGGGCCAGCCCCTCGGCCAGGGTGCTCCAGTCCGGGGGCAGGTTTTCCAGGGCGGCGCGGGGCGTGGGCGCATCCACGTTCTGGGGCGGGGCATCGCGAAAATCGGCCGAGAATGCGACGCGGACCAGCACGACGGGGGCGCCGGCCTGGCGGAAGCGCGCGGCCAGATGGCGGCTGGCCTTCAGAACCTCGGTCCCCGTGCGTGGGGCGAGCGGCAGGCCGATGATGCCGTTCTGGAGGTCGATCAGGACAAGGGCGGTGGTACAGGGGTCGAGGGCGGGCATCGGCATGCCTCCATGACAGGAAAAGCGGGACATGATATGCGAGGATTGGCTCGCAAATGGATAATTGAGGATGTCCTCGCAAAAGGCAACATCGCCGATGATATCGGCCGAACCGGTCGCGCCCAAACGCCCGCGCGGGCGGATGCGGGTTGCGGCCATCCTGGAGGCGGCGTCCGATTTGTTCCACGACAAGGGGTTCGACGGCACGACGATGACCGAGATCGCCGCGCGGTCCGGCACCGCCATCGGTTCGCTGTATCGTTTCTTCCCCACCAAGGAGGTCCTGGCCGATGCGCTGCTGGGCGATTATTTCGCGCGGCTGAACGAACGGCTGGACCGGATCGCGGCCATGGCCGGGCAGATGGAGCCGGACGGGCTGGCCGATGCACTGATCGACATGGCTTTGGAGTTGCAGGCGGAACGCGCGGCGGCCGTAATCCTGGTGGAGGCCCGGCGCGACGGCCCCTATCGCCGTGGATTCCTGCGGGATTTCATCCGGGGCCGGATTGCCGGGATCCTGTGCTCGGCGATGCCGGAGCTGCCGCCGGACCGTGCGGCGACCGTCGCGACGCTGCTTCAGCATCTGCTGAAGACGGTCCCGGCCCTGACGGAGGAGGAGCGGACCACCGGCGCGCCGCTGCTGGCCGAACTACGTAGGGCGGCGCGGCTGTATGTCCGGGACGCCGGGCGCTGGGTGCCTGTTTGAAAATGTTGAAAATGCGGGCCGGCGGCGATCCGACGCGCGCCTTCCGTGTTCGAAGACACACGTCGGATCGCCCGCGGAATGCAGTTCAGGGCGTCAGGCCGACGGCCGCCATGACCAGGTGCATGGCGCCGGCGAAGACCCCCATGGTGGCCACGCCGGCCAGCCACAGGGCGACCATCCATCCAAGCTGGGTGCGGGGCCGGAAGGGAATGCGCATCAATGATATCCTTCCCCGTGACGGACCTTGCCGCGGAACACGTAATAGGCCCAGGCGGTGTAGATCAGGATGAACGGAATCACGAACAGCGCACCGACCAGCGCGAAGCCCATGCTTTCGGGGGGCGCCGCCGCATCGCGCAGCGTCAGCGCCGGCGGGATGATATTCGGCCAAAGGCTGATCCCCAGCCCGACATAGCCGAGCAGCATCAGGCCCAGCGACATCAGGAACGGCACGGTGTGATTGCCGCGTGCGTTGCCAAGGCTGCGCAGCAGTACGGCGGCGATCGCGATGACCAGCACCGGCACCACGGCCAGGATCGCCATGTTCGGCATGGTGAACCAGCGGTCGGCGATGGCCTGGTGCAACAGGGGCGTCCAGATGCTGACGATGGCGATGCAGGCCAGAAGGGCCAGTGTCAGCGGTTTCGCCAAGGCCCGCATCCGGTCATGGAGCGCCCCCTCGGTCTTGAACATCAGCCATGTCGCGCCCAGCAGCGCATAGGCCGCGAGCAGGGCCATGCCGGTGAACAGGCTGAAGGGTGACACCCAGTCGAAGGCGCCCCCGTCGTAGGATGGCCCGGTGACGTGCAGGCCGTTGATCAACCCGCCCAGTACCCAGCCCTGGCAGAGGGTGGCCAGGATCGACCCGCCGGCGAACGCCTTGTCCCAGAAGGGACGATGGGCCTCGTCGGCCTTGAAGCGGAATTCGAAGGCGACACCGCGGAAGATCAGGCCGCCCAGCATCAGCAGCAGCGGAATGTAGAAGGCGCTGAGCACGACGGAATAGACCAGCGGAAACGCCGCCATCAATCCGGCGCCCCCCAGCGCCAGCCAGGTCTCGTTCCCGTCCCATACGGGGGCGATGGTGTTGATCATCGTGTCCCGTTCCGTCCGGTCGGGGATGAAGGGGAACAGCAGGCCGATGCCCAGGTCGAAGCCGTCCATCACGACATACATCAGCACCCCGAAGGCAATGATGATCGCCCAGACCAGCGGAAGATCGATACCCATGACTCTGGTTCCTTGGGGCTGAAGGTTACAGGTCGCCAAGATTCGGCGCGGCGGACATCGGGCGGGCAGGGCGCTCGTCGGGGCGCAGGTCGTGGTCGTGGCTGGGAACGGCTTCGGGCGGCTTGGCGGCCAGGCGCAGCATGTACAGGACGCCGGTGCCGAAGATGCACACATACAGCACGACGAAGGTCAGCAGCGACGCCGTCAGCACCGGGACCGAATGGTTCGACACCGCGTCGCGGGTCCGCAGCACGCCATAGACGACCCAGGGCTGGCGGCCGATTTCGGTGGTGAGCCAGCCGGCCAGGATGGCGATCAGCCCCGCCGGCCCCATGACCAGCGCGAAGGTCAGCAGCGGCCGGAAATCGTACAGCCGCCCGCGCCACCGCGCGAACGCCGCGGCCACGCCCAGCAGCAGCATCGCGATGCCCAGCCCGACCATGACGCGGAACGTCCAGAAGATGATGGTGGAGTTGGGGCGATCCTCGGCCGGGAAATCCTTCAGGGCCGGAATCCTGCCGTTCCAGGAATGGGTCAGGATCAGGCTGCCCACATGCGGCACGGCGATCTGGTAGCGGGTTTTTTCGGCCGCCATGTCCGGCAGGCCGAACAGGATCAGCGGTACCTGGTCCTCGTCATTGTCCCAATGGCCTTCGATGGCCGCGATCTTGGCGGGCTGGTGTTCCAGCGTGTTCAGCCCATGCTGGTCGCCGGCCTCGATCTGGATCGGGGCGACGATCAGGATCATCCACATCGCCATGGACATCATACGCTTGACGGCGGGCGTGCGTTCGCCGCGCAGCAGGTGCCACGCCGCCGTGGCGCCGACGAACAGCGCCGTCGCCAGGAAGGCGGCCAGCACCATATGCGTGAAGCGGTAGGGCACCGAGGGGTTGAAGAGGATCTGCAGCCAGTCGACCGGGATCACCCGCCCATCGACGATCCTGTATCCTACCGGCGTCTGCATCCAGCTGTTCGACACCAGGATCCAGGTGGCGGAAATCAGCGTGCCCAGCGCGACCATGACGGTGGCAAACAGATGCAGTCCCTTGCCCACCTTGTCCCAGCCGAACAGGGCCACACCCAGGAACCCTGCCTCGAGGAAGAAGGCCGTCAGGACTTCGTAGGTCAGCAGGGGGCCGGTCACGGTGCCCGCCCGGGCTGAAAAATAGCTCCAGTTCGTGCCGAATTCGTAGGCCATCACCAGGCCGGACACCACGCCCATGGCGAAATTGACCGCGAAGATCTGCGACCAGTAGCGGCAGAGCTGAAGATAGACCGGGTCCTTTTTCCACAGCCACAGCGCCTCGAGAAACGTCATGTAGCTGGCCAGGCCGATGGTGATGGCCGGAAAGATGATGTGGAAGGAAACCGTGAAGCCGAACTGGATGCGCGCCAGTTCCAATGCGCTCAGGCCGAACATGATGGGTGCCTCCTTGCCGCGGGCCGGATGTCGAGATGGCGTGCCAGGCAATGCCGGAACAATATCCATACAAAATAAAAACAATGAACCCATATGTCCGCAAAATGTATGGGTCAAGAGGGGGCGTGCGAACCCCCGTCGCCTGGGTGGAACGTGGCGGAACCACGGAGGATGCCTCGCCGGACGCGGATTTCCCATATCGCCGCCCGGATAAGGACAGCTGCGGCGCAGGGACCCGGCAGGCAGATACCGTCCGACATGGACGGGTTGTGTGCAGGGTATGGCTGGATTGGGCGGAAGCGGGTTAATTGTATGGATATGTTGACGAATTGTCAGTATCACGACCGTGCAACAGACCCGAGAACCGAATGTCCGCCGCTGACCTGATGCCTGGCTGGAAGCAGTATATCGACCGCAATGCCGGCCCCCTCTACCTGTCGATCGTCGAGGCGCTGGCGGACTCCATCCGCCGGGACGAAATCCACGAGGGCGACCGGCTGCCGCCGCAGCGGGCCGTGGCCAAGGCGCTGGGCACGGACCTTACGACCGTCACGCGCGCCTTCGCCGAGGCCCGGCGGCGCGGCCTGATCGAGGCGACGGTCGGGCGGGGGACGTTCGTGCGCGTCGGCGCGACCGAGACGCGCTGGCGCAATGCCGGACGCGCAGTGGTCGACCTGACCATGAACCTGCCGCCGATCCCCGAGAACCCGTCGCTGCAACAACTGATCCAGAACGATATCAGCCGCATTCTGCGCCGGCAGGATCTGCACGCCCTGCTGTCCTACCGCGTGACCGGCGGCACCAGCGAGGAACGGCAACTGGGCGCCGGCTGGATGAAGCCGATGCTGGGCGCGCGCCCGGCGGACGAGATCCTGGTGGTGCCCGGGGCGCAGAGCGCGATGAGCGCCGTGGTCTCGACCCTGGCGGCACCGGGCGACGTGATCGTGACCGATCGCTTCACCTATCCCGGCATCCGCACGCTGGCGGCCCAGTTCGGGCTGCTGCTGGCGGGGGTGGACAGCGACCGGGAGGGGATGGTGCCAGACCTGCTGGACCGGGCCTGCCGCCAGCATCGGCCGCGCATGATCTACTGCACGCCCACCATCCAGAACCCGACCACCGCCACCATGTCGCTGGTGCGGCGCGAGGCCATCCTGGCGGTTGCGAAGGCCCATAACGTCCAGATCCTGGAGGACGACCCCTACAGCCTGCTGCTGGATCAGCCGCCGCCGGCGCTGGCGGCGCTGGACCCGTCGCGTGTCTTCTACGTCTCGACCCTGGCGAAGGTGCTGTCGCCTGGCCTGCGGCTGGCGTTCCTGGTCGCCCCGCAGGACGCGGTCCAGCGTATGAGTTCGGCAGTCCGGGCGATTTCCCTGACCTGTTCGGGCCTGATGACCAGCCTGGTCGCGCGCTGGATGCAGGACGGCCAGGCCCAGGCGATCGTGCAGGCCATCCGCACGGAGTTGCGCCTGCGCCAGGCGGCGGCGCGTGCGATCCTGGGCGACGGGCACTGCATGCACCCCGACGGCCCGCATGTCTGGCTGAAGCTGCCGGACTGGTGGGGCAGCGTGGATTTCGTGTCCTACGCGCGTCGCCAGGGGCTGGGGCTGGTGCCCAGCACCGTCTTCACCGTCGAGGGCGAACCTGCGCAACGCGTGCGGATCGCGCTGGGCAGCGCCCCGACCCTCGACAGTCTGGAGGCGTCGCTGCATGGCGTCGTCTCGGTGCTGCAGCACAAGCGCTCGCCGGGCTACACCGATATCGTCTGACCGGCCTGCTTCAGGGCTGTTCGGCCCGGTCTGTTCGCCCATGCACCGACAATATGGACATTATTCGTTTTTTCGCGTCGGCGAAAAACATCCGCGTTTTCGGTGGTTTGGGGGGATGCTGTCGGCATTGCATGGGGGCGGCCGAAGAAATGTCGGGGGATGAATGGCGGTGTTCCGCCCGGCATGGGAAAATTGTATGGTTTTGTATGCAGTTTCGTCCGGATACGACTCTTGAGGATTGTCGTGATTGTATGTCACGACTCCTCCTGTCAGTTCATACGGTCACGGCCCGGTGCCGTGCCCTGGCAGGAGAATCCCGATGCCCAAGGTCGAACATGCCCCGCACAAGAACGGTGACGTCTTCGTCGATTACGAAAACAAGGTCTTCGAGGACGTAAAGGCCCAGCCGGGCGAGAAGGCACTGGTCACCTTTCATACCGTCGCGTTCGAAGGCTCGATCGGCTTCGTCAACCTGTTGCAGGCGACGCGCCTGATCCGCAAGGGGTTCGACACGTCGGTGCTGTTGTATGGTCCCGGCGTGACGCTAGGCGTGCAGCGCGGCTTTCCCCGGCTGGGGGACGAGGCCTTTCCCGGCCATATGAACGCCAACCGACAGATCGTGAAGATCCTTGAAGAAGGCGGCAAGGTCTATGCCTGCCGCTTTGCCCTGCAGGCGCTGTACGGCCATGGCGAGCAGTCGCTGATCCCGGGCATCACGCCGATCAACCCGCAGGACGTGCTGGACCTTATCCTGCTGGCGCGGCGGGACAACGCCTTCATCCTCGATACCTGGACGGTCTGAACCTGGGGCGCGGGAGGGGACGATGAACCGCATGATCCGGGCGGCGGCGGCGCAGATCGCCCCCGTCTTCGACGAGACGGGGCTGGGCACCGCCGAGAAAATCTGCCGCACCATCGCGGACGCCGCACGGCAGGGCGTGCAGATCATCGTCTTTCCCGAAACCATCGTGCCGTACTATCCCTATTTCTCGTTCATCCGTCCGGCGTTCCGGATGGGGGCGGAGCACCTGGCGCTGTACGACCGCGCGGTCGTCGTGCCCGGCCCGGTGACCGAGATGGTGGGCGCCGCGGCACGGGCGGCCGGGATGGTCGTCGTGCTGGGCGTCAACGAACGCGATTGCGGCACGCTGTACAACACGCAGCTGGTCTTCGACGCGACGGGCGAGCTGATCCTGAAACGGCGCAAGATCACGCCGACCTATCACGAACGCATGGTCTGGGGGCAAGGCGACGGCGCCGGCCTGAAGGTGGTGGACAGTGCCGCCGGACGGATCGGTGCGCTGGCCTGCTGGGAGCATTACAACCCGCTGGCCCGCTACGCGCTGATGACCCAGCATGAGGAAATCCATTGCGCGCAGTTTCCCGGATCGCTGGTGGGACAGGTCTTCGCCGACCAGATGGAGGTGACGATCCGACATCATGCGCTGGAATCGGGATGTTTCGTCATCAATGCGACGGGGTGGCTGTCCGACGGGCAGATTTCTGACATCGCCGGCGACCCGGCGCTGGAAGGCCCGCTGCGCGGCGGCTGCTTCACCGCGATCGTCTCGCCGGAAGGAAAATTGCTGGCGGAACCCCTGTGCGAGGGCGAAGGACTGGTGCTGGCCGACCTCGATTTCGGCCTGATCACCAAGCGCAAGCGGATGATGGATTCGGTCGGTCATTACGCGCGTCCCGAATTGTTGAGCCTGCTGCACGACCGCCGTCCGGCGCGGACGGTCCAGTACCGGGACGACCCGCCCGAGGCGGTGGAACCCGACAGTCTTCACGACAGGACATAAGACGATGCCGATCCCCGCCGCCGCGCCGACGGACAGCCGCCGGTTGATCACCGACCTTCAATCGCTGGGTCTGCAATTCGCCGGCAGCGGCGACGCCGTCGTCCGCAAGGGGGGCGCCGGTCCGTCGGACCACAGGGCGGTGACAATCGCCGGCCAGACCGTCATGGTGCCGATCTACACGATGGGTGCGCGTCGCTCGCCCTTCCTGGCCGATCCGCCCGACGCGCGGGGGGCGAGCGTGTTGCGGCACGAGGGCCGGCCGGTCGGCACTATCCGCTTTCCGACGCCGCCGCGTTTCTATGGCCTGCAGACGGCGGACGGCATTCCCTATTGGAAAATTGCCTTGTTGCACGGGCGGGATACGCTGGCGACCACGGTGCACCAGACCTGCATCCGCTATGCCGACCGGCGCACGTCGTGCCAGTTCTGCGCCATCGGCCAGTCGCTGGAGGCCGGCCGTACCATTGCCTACAAGACGCCGCAGCACCTGGCCGAGGTCGCACGCGCGGCCGTCGAACTGGACGGCGTGCGGGACATGGTGCTGACGACCGGCACGCCCAACGCGGTCGATCGCGGTGCCGCGGTCCTGGCGGACAGTACGGCGGCGATCAGGGCGGCGGTTGACCTGCCCATTCAGGTGCAATGCGAACCACCGCGCGACCATGCCTGGTTTGCCCGCCTGCGCGCGGCCGGGGCCGCCAGCCTGGGCATGCATCTGGAAGCCGCGACCCAGGACGTGCGGGCGCGGATCATGCCGGGCAAGGCGACCGTCAGCGTCGATCGTTACATGGACGCCTTCGCCGAGGCCGTGCCGGTCTTCGGACGCGGGCAGGTGAACACCTACATCCTCGCCGGGCTGGGCGACACGGCGGAGCAGATCCTGGCGCTGGCCGAACGGCTGATCGCGCTTGGCGTCTATCCGTTCGTCGTTCCGTTCGTGCCGATTTCCGGCACCCCGCTGGAACATCACCCGGCGCCGACGCCGGATTTCATGCGCGCGGTGCTGGCCCCGCTGGGCCGCATGCTGCGCGCCGCGGACATGCGGTCTTCCGCGATCAAGGCGGGGTGCGGCCGATGCGGCGCCTGTTCCTCGCTGTCCGCCTACGAGGATTGAGCGATGGAAAGCGACCGGTTCGACGCCCCGCCTTTCGCGCCCAGCGAATATATCGTCCGGCTGGCGCGCACGCGCTGGGAGCGGGCGGGGCATTTCGCCCTGCGGCGGGCGGTCTTCTGCCAGGAACAGCGCGTCTTTGCGACCGACGATCGCGACGCGGTCGACGATGTCGCGATCCCCATCGTCGCCGCCTGCTGCGTCGCGGGCATGCCCGAACAGGTGGTGGGCGCGGTGCGGATCCATGAATCGGAACCGGGCTTGTGGCGCGGGTCGCGGCTGGCGGTGCATGCGGACCATCGGCGGCTGGGCCGCATCGGCGGCGAGCTGATCCGCATGGCCGTCTGCACCGCGCACGGGCTGGGCGCCACGCGCTTCCTGGCGCAGGTGCAGGCGCAGAACGTGCCGTTCTTCCGACGCCTGCACTGGCATAGCCTGGAGGAGATCGCCCTGCACGGCCTGCCGCACCATGTGATGGAGGCCGACCTGGCGCAGTACCTGCCCCATGGATGCGAGCAGACCTGGCTGCTGCGGCCGCAGCGCGCGGCGCGGAGGCGGGCATGACGGTCCCCGACCTCGCGGCACTGGCCCGCCAGATCCGCGAGGGGCAGGCGCTGGCGGGCAAGCACGACATCGCCGGGGTCGTGGCACGCCTGGGGCTTCCCGCCGACGGGGCGCCGCGCCTTGGGGATGATTGCGCCGCCATTCCGGATGGCGACGGCTTCCTGCTGTTCGCCACCGAAGGGTTCCAGGACGGGTTCGTGCAGTCCATGCCCTGGTTCGCGGGCTATTGCGGCGTCATGGTCAATGCCGGCGACGTGGCGGCGATGGGCGGCCGGCCCATCGCCGTGGTCGACGCGCTGTGGAGCCGGGATGGCGACCAGGCGGCGCCGATCCTGCAAGGGCTGGCCGATGGCGCGCGCACCTACGGCATCCCGGTGCTGGGCGGGCATACCAATCTGCGCGCCGGCCAGCAGGCCCTGTCGGTCGCCATCCTGGGCCGTGCCCGCCGCCTGCTGACCAGCTTCGACGCCCGCCCCGGCGAGGTGCTGGTCGCGGCCATCGACCTGCGCGGCCGCTGGCACGATCCGCACCCGTTCTGGGATGCCAGTTCCGCGCTGTGCGGCACGGAGGCGGCCGGGCGCCTGCGCGGGGACCTGGATATCCTGCCCGGCATCGCCGAGGACGGGCTGAGCCGCGCCGCCAAGGATATCAGCATGGCCGGCCTGGTCGGCACGGCCCTGATGCTGGCCGAATGCTCGCGCATCGGCATCACCATAGACCTTGGCGTCCTTCCCGCGCCGCCGGGCGTGGACATGGGGCGGTGGCTGGCGGCTTTCCCCAGCTATGGTTTCCTGCTGACCGCGCGACCGGACGACGTGCCCGCCGTCCTGGCCCGCTTCGCCGCGCGCGGCATCGCGGCGTCGGCCATCGGCACCTGCCAGGACGGGACGCACCTCGACCTGATCCGGGACGGGGTGCGCGAGACGGTCTGGGACCTGGCGCATGCGCCCCTGATGGGATGCGCGCCATGACGCGGCGGATCGGCATCGTGGCGCATTCCACCAATCCGCGCGGCGGCGTCGTGCATGCCATGCACCTGGCCGAGGCCCTGTGCGCGGCAGGCGACGATGTCACCCTGATCGCGCCGGACGTCGCGGGGAGCGGTTTTTTTCGCCAGCCTGCCTGCCCGGTGATCTGCATCCCCGCGCGGCCCGCGGCCGACGTCGCGTCGATGGTCGAACGGCGGATCGTCGAGATCCGCGACGCCGTGCGGGGACTGCGGCTGGATATCGTCCACGCGCAGGATCCGATCGGCGCGAACGCGCTGGCCGACCTGGTCGCCGAGGGGGCGCTGCCGGGCTTCGTCCGGACGGTGCATCACCTGGACCGGTTCGACGATGCGCGCCTGGCGGCACGGCAGGACCGGGGTGTCCGCGCGGCGACGGAAGTACTGTGCGTCAGCGACATGTGGCGGGTCGCGCTGCGCGATCGCTATGGACGCGACGTCGAGGTCGTCGGCAATGGCGTCGATACCCGGCGGTACGCGTCCTATGCCGATGGCCATGACGACGGAATCCGCCGCGCATTGGGGCTGGACGAGGACGCCGTCATCGTGCTGGCCGTGGGCGGGGTGGAGGCACGCAAGAACACCATCGCCCTGTTCGATGCCTGCCTGGCGTTGCGGAGCGACTGGCCGCGCCTGCATCTGGTGATCGCGGGTGGCGCGACGCTGCTGGACCATGGGGCCTATCGCGCCGCCTTCGACGCGCGGGTGCGGACCGCCGGCGGGGCCGGCTGGGTGACTCTGGCCGGAGTGATCGCCGACGATGCCATGCCGGCGCTGTACCGCGCAGCACATGTCCTGGCCTATCCGTCGGTGAGCGAAGGGTTCGGCCTCTGCCCGCTGGAAGCCCTGGCCTGCGGCATTCCCGTCGTGCTGCCGCGCCAGGCGCCGTTCAGCGAACATCTGCGGGCCGACGACGCCCTGTGGTGCGGCCCCGGCGACGCCGATGGCCTGCACGGGGCCATCGGCCGCGCGCTGGAGGCCGGAACGCGGCGGACGTTTCGCGCGCGGGGGCCGGAGATCGCCGGCCGCTTCACCTGGGCGACCGTCGCCGCCGCGCATCACCCCGCCTATGACCGCCTGTCCCGAAAGGCCGCCGTCGATGCCTGAAATGCTGTTTCACGTCCGATGGCCGGACGGTGCGGAAAGCCGGTGCTATTCGCCGTCGCTGGTCGTCGCCGACCATCTGGCGTGCGGGCAATCCTATCGCGTGCCGGACTTCCTGGCCCGCAGTCGTGCGGCCCTCACCGAGGCCAGCGCACGGGTGCAGGCCCGGTACGGTTTCCCCTGCAGCCGTGCGCTGGCGCAACTGGACGAGATCGAGCGCCGATGCGCCGCCTTCGCGGAGGCGCCCGGCGCGCGGATTCATGTCGTGGGATTCGATCAACATTCATCCTGACAGCAGGAGACTCCATCATGACAGAAACGAAATGCCCCGTGGTGATCGTGGGCGGCGGACAGGCGGGCCTGTCGCTCAGCTGGTATCTCTGCCGCCTGGACGTGGCCCATGTGGTGCTGGAGGCCAGGACCGCCTGCCATGCCTGGGAAGACGAACGCTGGGACAGTTTTTCGCTGGTGACGCCCAACTGGCAATGCGACCTGCCGGGCCACCCCTACCGGGGTGACGATCCGCACGGCTTCATGGTCAAGCAGGAAATCGTGGAGTACGTGCAGGGCTTCGTGAAATCCTTCGATCCGCCGCTGCGGTGCGGCGTGCGCGTGACCGACGTCAGCCGTGCGGACGGGGGCTATCGGGTGGAAACGACCGATGGCGTCTATGTGGCCGCGCACGTCGTGATCGCGACCGGCGCCTATGGCGAGGCGGTCATTCCCGGATATGCCAGCGCCATCGATCCGGCGATTACGCAAATACATTCCCAGGCCTATCGCAATCCGCACGCCCTGCCCGAGGGCGCGGTGCTGGTCGTCGGCAGCGGGCAGTCGGGCGCGCAGATCGTCGAGGATCTGCATCTGGCGGGACGCAAGGTGCATCTGTGCGTCGGCAACGCGCCGCGGGTCTCGCGTTTCTATCGGGCGCGCGACGTGGTCGACTGGCTTGCCGACATGAAATTCTACGACCTCACCGTCGACCGGCATCCGTTGCGCGACGGGGCGCGGGACAAGACGAACCATTACGTCACCGGCCGCAATGGCGGCCACGATCTGGATCTGCGCCAGTTCGCCCTTGAAGGTGTCGACCTGCACGGCAGCCTGAAGAACATTCGTGACGATGTCGCATGTTTCGGAAACGACCTGGCTGAAAACCTGGACGACGCCGACCGGACCAATGCGAACATCAAGGCGTCGATCGACGCCTATATCGCCCGCGAGGGCATCACGGCGCCGACGGAGGCGCCCTATGTGCCGGTCTGGACGCCGGACGGGGGAAATGCGTCGCTGGACCTGAAGGCGGCGGGCATCACCAGCATCATCTGGTGCATCGGCTTTCGGCCCGATTATCGCTGGATCGACGTGCCGGTGTTCAACGGGCGGGGGCAGCCGGTCTGGCATCGGGGCGAGACGGAACAGCCCGGCCTGGCGTTCCTGGGCCTGCCCTGGCAGCACACATGGGGATCGGCACGGTTTTCCGGCATTTCCCGCGATGCGGCCTATCTGGCGGGCAGGATCGTCGGGCGTCCGGTGCCGGTCGCCGATGCGTCGTCGGCCCGCCTCGGGGCCCTGGTCTGAAACCCGCCAGAGACCACCGGCCTCTGAAACCGATCTGTTGATCCATGATCGGGGTCCAGGGCCTCAGGCCCTGGCGGTTCGGGCGAAGCCCGATTGCTGGCGCAACACGCATTGGAACCGATCATGTTTCCCTGGACAACCCACCGCGACATGATGGCGGCGTATCGCGCCGATCCCGACGGGTTCTGGCTGTCGGCGGCGCGCAATATCGCCTGGACGCGCCATCCCGAGGGAGCCGCCACGCGGCGCGCCGACGGATGGCATGACTGGTTCGCCGGCGGGTGGCTGAACAGCTGCTACAACGCTGTCGATCGCCATGTCGATGCCGGCCATGGGGACCGAGACGCCCTGATCTGGCATGGGGAGGCGGTCGGGGCGACTGAAACCCTGACCTATGCGACGCTGCGTGCACGGGTTGCGGGGTTCGCGGGCGGACTACGCGACCTGGGTGTCGGGAAAGGGGACCGTGTCCTGGTCTCCATGCCCAGCCTGCCCGAAACCGTGATCGCCATGCTGGCCTGCGCCCGCCTGGGCGCCATCCATGTCGTCGTCTTCGGGGGCTATGCCGCGCGGGAACTGGCGGCGCGGATCGACGACACCACGCCCAAGGTCGTGATTTCCGCGACATGCGGGTTCCAGGGGCGAACCATGGTGCCCCACATGCCGTTGCTGGAGGAAGCCCTGGCGCTGGCGGCCCATCGTCCGTCGGCCTGCGTGGTTCTGCGGCGCCCGGCCTGTCCGGTCACGCTGCGGCCCGGTCGCGACCATGATTTCCACGCGCTGGAACATCACGCCCCGGCCGACCCGGTCGCGGTGCGGGCCGAGGATCCACTTTATATTCTGCATACCTCGGGTACGACCGGTTCGCCCAAGGGGGTCGTGCGCGACAATGGGGGTCATGCGGTGGCGCTGACCCTGTCGATGGAACTGATCTATGGCATGGCGCCAGGTCAGGTGTTCTTCACCACGTCCGACCTGGGCTGGGTGGTCGGGCATTCCTATGCGGTCTATGCGCCGCTGCTTGCCGGCTGCACCAGCCTGTTTGCCGAAGGACCGCTGGATGCGCGGACCATCCTGCCGCTCTGCGCCCGGCATCGCGTGCGGATTCTGTTTACCACGCCGACCAGCCTACGCCTGATGCGTCGGCAGGCGGCCGACGGCCCGCTGTCCGGCGGCCCGGACCTGGCGGCGGTGTTCGTGGCGGGGGAACGGTCGGACCCGGACCTGCTGGCCTGGGCGGAGCAGGGCCTCGGCCGGCCGGTCCTGGACCATTGGTGGCAGACGGAAACGGGATGGAGCATCGCGGGGCCCTGTCTCGGCCTTCGGGACGCGGACCTGACCGCGCGGCCGGGACCGGGTTTCGACCTGCATGTCGGTGCCGCCGACGGGATGCCGGCGCGGGAAGGTGAATTTATGCTGCGCCTGCCCCTGCCGCCGGGATGCCTGTCGGGGATCTGGCGCGGCGGGGGGGCGTTTCCGGCACGGTACCTGGACCGCACCCGGCAATTCTATCGGACGTTCGATGTCGGCGCGCTGGAAGTGGACGGTACGGTCCGGCTGACGGCGCGGGTGGACGACGTCATCAAGGTCGCCGGCCGGCGCATCGCCAGCGGCCAGTTGGAAGACGCGATCGCGGCCCATCCCATGGTGGGCGAATGCGCGGTGGTGGGGGTGCCCAGCGGGCTGCGGGGCGAAATTCCGGTGGCCTATGTCGTGCCCTCGGTCCCGGCCGCGACGGTTCCGGGGCTGGGTGCGGAATTGGTGGCCCTGGTGCGCCGGCAGGTCGGCCCGTTCACCGGTTTGCGGGACGTCGTCTTCGTCGACAGCCTGCCGCGCACGCGTTCTGGCAAGATCGTCCGCCGGGCGTTGCGCGACGGGCCGCCACGTGTCGAAGCCCGGGCCATCCACGCCCTGTAGGAGGAAGACCGCATGTCCGAAACCCGTCTCCCCGTGCCGCCCTTTACGGCCGAGACCGCGATCCGCAAGGTGCGCGGCGCCGAGGATGGCTGGAACAGTTGCGACCCGCATCGCGTGTCGCTGGTCTACACGCCCGACAGTTTCTGGCGGAACCGGTCGGAATTCATCCAGGGCCGTTCGGCGATCATCGCCTTCCTGACCCGTAAATGGCAGGCGGAACTGGAATATCGGCTGGTCAAGGAGCTTTGGGCCTTCACCGACAACCGGTTGGCCGTCCGCTTCGCCTATGAATGGCATGATGCGGCCGGAAACTGGTTCCGGTCCTACGGCAACGAAAACTGGGAATTCGAGGCGAACGGACTGATGCGCCGGCGCTTCGCCTGCATCAACGACCTGCCGATCCGCGACGACGAGCGCAAATTCTTCTGGGACCGCGCAGGGCCGCGTCCGGCCGATCATCCGGGCCTGTCGGACCTGGGACTGTAGGTCCCGGGATTACAAGACCCGGGATCGCAGGAAGCCGGCAAGGGCCAAGGCCCTTGCCGGAGCGCGTCATTCGTCGCCGGGGATCAGTCCGCGATGGCGCAGCATCGGGGTGATGTCGGGATCCTTGCCGTAGAAGGCGCGGAACATCGGCCCGTAATCCTGCGTATGCCCGCGCGAGAGGATCATGTCGCGGAATCTCTGCCCGTTTTCGCGGGTCAGGCCACCATGGGCACGGAACCAGGCGAAGGCCGCGTCGTCCAGCATTTCGGTCCACAGATAGGCATAATATCCGGCCGCATAGCCATTCGCCCAGATATGCAGGAAATAGCTGGATCGATATCGCGTGGGCACGTCCTTCGTATCGAGGCCCATGCGGTCCATCGACGCGGCTTCGAACCAGTCGACGTCCTGGCGCGGCGTGCCGGGCTTGATCATGTGCCAGTCCATGTCCAGCTTGGCGGCGGTGATGATTTCGCCCAGCGCATAGCCCTGGTTGAAACGCGCGGCCTTCTTGATCTTGTCGACCAGGACCTGGGGCATGGGCGCGCCGGTCTGGTAATGCTTTGCGTAATGCGCGAAGACGGTCGGATCCAGCGCCCAATGTTCGTTGAACTGCGACGGAAATTCGACGAAGTCGCGCGCGACCGCCGTGCCGGACAGGGTCGGATAGGTCTGGTCGGCGAACATGCCATGCAATGCGTGACCGAATTCGTGGAACATCGTCGTGACGTCCTCGAAGCTGATCAGCGCGGGCTGGCCCGGTGCCGGCTTGGTGAAGTTGGCGACATTATAGACGACCGGCTTCGTGCCCAGCAGATGGGACTGCCCGACGAAGTTGGACATCCACGCGCCACCGTTCTTGTTGTCGCGCTTGAAATAATCGAAATAGATCAGTGCCAGCGGCGACCCGTCCTTGTCCGAGACCTCGAACACCCGGATATCCGGATTGTAGACGGGAATGTCCTTCCGTTCCTTGAACGAAATTCCATAGAGCTGGTTGGCGGCGAAGAACACGCCGTCGCGCAGGACAGTGTCGAGTTCGAAATACGGCTTCACCTGATCCTGGTCGAGATCGTACTGCGCCTTGCGCACCTGTTCGGCATAGAGCTGCCAGTCCCAGGGTTCGGGCTGGAAATCCTTGCCGTCCTTCCGGATGGCGGACTGAATATCCGCGACCTCGCGCTTCTGCTCGGCCAGGGTCGCGGGGACCAGCTGGGCGATGAAATGCTGCACGGCATCCGGTGTCCGGGCCATCTGGTCGTACAGGACATAGGACGCATAGTCCGGATATCCCAGCAGCGCCGCCTTCTGCGCGCGCAACTGCGCCAGTTCCGCGATGGTGGCGCGCGTGTCGCCGGCGTCGCCGCGTTCCGCGCGCAGCCATCCGTTGGTGAACAGCGCCTTGCGGGTGTCGCGATTTTCCAGCGTCTGCAACGCCGGCTGCTGCGTCGTGTTCTGCAGCGGCAGGACCCATTTGCCGGCCAGCCCGCGATCGTGCGCGGCCGACGCCGCGGCGGCGATGGCGGCGGTATCCAGCCCGGCCAGCGCCGTCTTGTCCGACACCACCAGCGCGCCGGCCTTGGTCGCGGTCAGCAATTTTTGCTGGAAGACGGTCTCCAGCGTCGACAGGCGCGTATTCAGGCGCCGCAGCGTGGCCTTGTCCCTGTCGGGCAGCTGGGCGCCGGCATGGACGAATTGCTGGTGATAGATTTCCAGCAATTGGGCCTGCTCGGGATCCAGCTTCAGGGTCGCACGGGTGGCGTAGATCGCCTGCACGCGCGCGAACAGTTCGGGATCGAGATAGATCGCGTCCTGATGCTGCGCCAGCAGGGGGGCGATGGCGGCCTGCGCCTTGTCCAGCGTCGGATTCGTATTGGCCTGGTAGACCCCGTAGAAGGTCTCGGACACGCGGTCGAGCATCCGTCCGGATCGTTCCATCGCCACGATCGTATTGTCGAAGGTCGGCGCGGCGGGGTTGGCGGCGATTGCCCGGATTTCGGCCCGCTGCGCCTTCATGCCCAGCAGGAAGGCGGGCTGATAGTCGCTGTCATGGATCAGGTCGAACCGGGGGGCCTGAAACGGCAGCGTGCTGGTGGCCAGGAAGGGATTGGCGGCGGCCCGGGACGGCGCGGGCGCGGTGGACCAGCCGGCCAGGCAGGTGACGATGGCGGCAGTACGAAGCCAGACGGCGCGGTTCATTCATTTTTCCTTCTGCGGTGTTTCCCCGCTGGGCGGTTCGGGGAACCTGATGTACCCCGAACCGCCCGGGCGGCGGCAGCATGGCCGAAGGAAGGGCAAAAAACCACCCGTGTCCGGAATGGCCGATGTGGCGCCCTATCGGGACAGGGCGGGATAATCGACATATCCCCCGGGGCCGGAGCCGTAGAATGTCGCGGGATCGGCCGGGGTCAGCGGTGCGTCGTCGCGCAGGCGCGCGGGCAGGTCGGGATTGGCGATGAAAGGCTTGCCGAACGCGGCCGCATCGGCCCAGCCCGCGTCCAGCGCCGCCTGGGCCGATGCGCCGGTGAAGCCTTCATTCGCGATATAGGGGCCGCCGAACGCGGCCTTCAGGCGCGGGCCCAGGCTGTCCGGCCCGACGGATTCGCGCGCGCACAGGAACGCGATCCGGCGCCGGCCCAGTTCGGTCGCGACATGGCCGAAGGTCGCGGCGGGGTTCGAGTCCCCCATGGAATGGGCATCGCAGCGCGGCGCCAGATGCACGCCGACGCGTCCGCCCCCCCAGACCGAAATCGCCGCGTCCGTGACCTCCAGCAGCAGGCGGGCCCGGTTTTCGATCGATCCGCCATAACGGTCTGTGCGGTGGTTGGTGCTGTCCTGCAGGAACTGGTCCAGCAGGTAGCCATTGGCGCCGTGGATCTCGACCCCGTCGAAGCCGGCCTGCCGCGCATGCGCCGCGCCCTGCCGAAACGCCTCGACGATTCCCGGGATTTCCCCGATGCCCAGCGCGCGGGGGGTGACGAAGGGCCGTTCCGGCCGCAGGAGGCTGACGTGACCCCGGGGGGCGATGGCGCTGGGTGCCACGGGCAGGTCGCCGCCCAGCAGGGAGGGGTCGGAAATGCGCCCGACATGCCACAACTGCATGAAGATCCGCCCACCGGCCCGATGCACGGCCTGCGTGACCTGCCGCCAGCCCGCGACCTGCTCGACGCTCCAGATTCCCGGCACGCCGCGGTAGCCGACGCCCTGTGGGGAGACCGGTGTCGCTTCCGACAGGATCAGGCCCGCCGAAGCGCGCTGCACGTAATAATCGGCCATCAGCGCGTTCGGGATATGGGTATCCCCCGCACGCAGGCGCGTCAGCGGCGCCATGACGACGCGGTTGGGCAGGATCAGGTCGCCGATGGTCAACGGGTCGAACAGGGTTGGCATGATGGTGTCCTTACACAGGGTGGATCAGATAGAGTAGACCGGTCGTCTTGAATGGATGGCGGCCGATATGCCGCTTCACGCTGGTGTCGGGGGCGGGGTGTCAGGGGGGCAGGGCCAGCAGGATCCGCGTGGTCGCCAGCGCCTCGTCGAACGGCTGACTGTTGCGGGTGAATTTGGCCAGCAGCGTCGCGCCCAGCCATAACTGGTACAGGACCATCGCCAGATGCCGGGGATCGTCCACCGGTGGCAGGGAACCGTCATCGCCCCCCGCCGCGATACCCCGCCCAACCCGGGCCACGATCTGGCGGGTGCCGTATTCCAGAATCGCGCGCATGCCTTCCGACAGGTCGCAGACTTCCGCTCCCAGCTTGACTGCCAGGCATTGGCCACAGGCATCGCCGCCGGCATGCCTGTCGCGCCAGCCCTGCCAGTAGCGCATCAGGCGTTCCGCCGCGCTCCCGTTCGGGTCGGACAGGATCGCATCGATTTGTACCAGGCCGGTCGTGAAATACTGCTCCAGCAGGGCTTCGCCGAACGCCTCCTTGGAAGCGAAATAATGATAGAACGATCCCTTGGGCACGCCGGCGGCGCACAGGATCTCGGTCAGTCCGACGGCGGAAAATCCCTTGCAGCCCAGGATCGGCCGGGCCGTGTCCAGAATATGCTGCCGAACGTCTTGCGGGGCGGGAGATGTGTTCACCCCGGGCACGCTACATCTGATTAGACCGGTCGTCTAGAGGGATGCAGCGCTCGTTCCACGGCGGGTTTCACAAAAGGGAGGATAAATTTTTCATATCTGGTGCGTAAATGTAATTAGCACTATTGAATGATGTTTTATGTCGACCGGTAGAGATCCGATCGTATGATGCTGATCGTGCTATGGGTTGTCGGGGTATCGAAGGGGACTGTCGATGATGCGGCGAATGTGGGGCTGGCAACGATGTAGCGCGATGCGCTGCGGACGCCGGGACGTACCGCACGTCCCGTATTGACATGCCGGGAGCGAACCTGCCGGCGACGCCCGCCGGTGTGCGGGATATCCAGGGCAGAAGATCATGCAGACCTCCACGATCATCGAAATCGACGGAATTTTCCTTGGCGCCGCCATCCTGCTGGATGGACCGGCGCGACGCTTCTACGCCGCGCATGACAGCGTGCGGTCCCTTCATAACGAAACCCTGCCGGACCTGGCCGCGCTGACCCGGCGGGTCGCGCAGCAGTTCCAGTGCAGCCGGGCGCGGCCGGCCGCGAGCTGACGCCGAGACGGGCAGAGGTGCGGCGTCCGGACGTACCGGGCCGTACGGGAAATCGCGATATGACCCATGTTCAATCACCCCGGGGCCGCATGGTCGCGCGGTGTGCCTCGCCGGTCCGGCCGGCGCATGATCGGGCGGGGGGCCGGACGCCTGTCGCGATGACGGTGTCGGGGGCCGCGGCAGGCGTCGCGGCAATGGGCCTCGCCGCGTGGCTGGTCCAGGCCGCCTGGACCGGCGGGCTGACATTGCGCGACCTGTCCGAGGCGACGGCCTGCCTGTTCGCGTTCTAGGGCAGGCTGCGCGACCGTCGCCGATGGGAACGCCGGATCGTCGTCACGGCATCGATCGCATGATGGCGATCGTGTCGGTGCGGCTGGGCCGGGCAGGGCCGTTCCGGATCCACGCCACGCCGGAAACATCGTTGAATCCGGGGAATTCCACAGGAAGTTTCCGATAGAAGCGCCATAGCCCCCGGGCCTTGGTGGCCCATTCGGTCGTGAAGACCAGACGCAGCGTATCCGACGGGACGATGGCCGAGATCTGGCCGTCGGTCTCCAGGATGTCATGCGGAAGCGCCAGGTCGTTTTCCTGGAGGAAGGCGTCGAAATGGACGCGGTTCAGCAGTCCGGTGCAGGGCAGGATCCAGGGCCGCGCCAGCAGATATGTCCAATCCATGGCCTGGGCCTCGGTAATGGGATCGTCCAGGGATGCCAGCACGACGTAGGGATCCTTGAGGACGGGGATCGTCTCGACCGTGGCCGGGTCGAAGCCGGACAGGCTGCCCAGGAAGAAATCGAAGATGCCGGCGTGAAGGCCGCGTACCAGGGCGATGCGGTTGTCGCGGCAGGCGCTGAAGGTGACGTGGGGATGCTGGCGCTTGGCCTCCAGGATGACGCGGCGCAGGAAGGGTTGCAGGGCGATGGTCGCGTAGCCGATCGAGATGCGTTCGGGCACCGTCCGGGTAATGGTGGCGACGTCCCGGTCCAGGCTGGACATTTCCTCGTCGATCCGGACGGCCGCCGCGATATAGCGGCTGCCCCGTGAGGTCGGCAGCAGGCGCCCGCGCGTCTTCTGGAACGGCGGGAAGCCCAGCGTCTGCTCGATGTCCTTCAGCGCCTTGGACACGGCGGCGAAGGAGATGCCCAGGACCCGGCTCGCCCCCCGCATGGACCCGGTGTCATGGGTGGCGCGCAGCAGGCGCAGCTGGCGCAGGGTCAGGGACGGACCAGCCGATTTCATGGGTTTCTCCAGTCGTCAGGCGAATGCGTAGAGAGGGCCCGGCTGTGACGCGATCGACCGGGCGATGTCGATCACGGCCTGGACCGACGGGCGGGGACGGGGCGCGCCGCTCCAGGCCAGGCCGGAGGGCAGGCGGGTCTGCGGCAGGACGACGTCCAGCCGGCGGAACCGTTCCTCGATCTGGCAGGCCGCCGCCGCGTGCGCGGTCGTCAGGATCAGGCGATACCTGTCCAGGTCCCCGCGTTCGAAGAACAACCCGTCGGTTTCGATGACGTCCAGCGGCATGGGCATGTCCATCTGCCGCAGGAAATTCGCGAAATAGGTGTGGTTCGCCATGTCTCGACCGGGCAGCAGCCAGGGGCGCGCGGTCAGGAATTTCCAGTCCCGGGCCTGCCGGTCGGTGATCGGGTCGTCGATGCCGGACAGCACCAGATATTCGTCGTGGCACAGCGGCAGGTTGCCCAGATCCTGTTCCTGCGCCAGGCCGGCGATGCTGCCCACGAACATGTCGATCATGCCGGAACGCAACTGCCGCAGCAGCGACGGGCGCACGCCGCGCGCGGCGGACACCGTCAGCAGCGGGTGCCGCCGTTTCGTCTCGATCAGCAGGTCGCGCAGGAACGGCCGCAGTCCCGTGGTGGCATAGCCGATGGTCACCCTGTCGCTCAGTCCGCTACGCGTGTCGCTGAAGGCGACCTCCAGCGCGTTCAGTTCATCCTGGATGCGCAGGCCTGCCGCGACCATCAGCGCCCCCTTTTCGGTCACGGACAGCTTGCCGTCCCGTAGTGCCAGCAGGTGGTCGCCTACCAGCATTTCCAGCTCCGCAAAGGATTTGGAGACGGCGCCGATCGAGACATGCAGCCGTTCGCTGGCGGCCTTCCTGCTGCCGGTTTCGGCCAGGGCCGCAAGCAGTCGGAAATGTTTCAGGGTCAGGTTCCGCATCGCGTCAGGTCTCGTGCCGCAGTCCGGGAATTGCGGGGCCGAAAAGGGGTGTGCCCGCGGATTCAACATATGGTTGAATACCATAAACCTTATTTCTCTGGAATGAACCGGAAATGCGACGTTACGATGACGGACAGGAAAAATTCATGCGCCACAGGATCTGGTCGAATGAATATTCCTAGAAAAAATCGCGATCTGATCTGTCTTCTCGGGCTTTTTTAAATTCTTGATTCATTTCGATCGGGGCAGGATATGACCAACACGGTTGCGATATCGAAGCAAAGCAGGGCCACGCGGAACATCGCGGCGGCGACCGTCGGCAACGCGCTGGAATTCTACGATTTCACGGTCTATGCGGCCTATGCGACGACGATCGCGCGGGTGTTCTTTCCGGTCGGCGACTCCTTCGTCGGCTTGCTGCTGTCGGTGGCGACCTTCGGGCTGGGATTCCTGGCGCGCCCGCTGGGGGCCGTGATCATCGGTATCCATTCCGACCGCCGGGGCCGCAAGGCGGCGATGACCATGACGATCTGGATGATGGCGCTGGGCAGCCTGATGATCGCCGTCCTGCCGGGCTATGACCGGATCGGGATCCTGGCGCCGCTTCTGCTTGTCGTCGCCCGTCTGGTACAGGGGTTTTCGACGGGCGGTGAAATGGGGCCGGCGACGGCCTTCCTGGTCGAGAGCGCCAGCGCGCGCCGGATCGGCCTGGCCGGCAGCTGGCAGATCGCCAGCCAGCAGGGCGGGACGTTCCTGTCCGGCCTGCTGGGTCTGATCCTGGGCCTGTCGATGCCGCCGGCGGCGGTCGAATCCTGGGGATGGCGCATTCCCTTCCTGCTGGGGGTGCTGATCGCGCCGGCCGGATACTGGATCCGTCATTCCGTCGACGAGACATTGGAAAGTTCGGTCACCCTCGACGGCGCGGGGGCGGTGATGCGCCGGCTGGTGCGCGACATGCCCGGGCGGGTCGGCGCGGCGGTGCTGATGATCGCCGGGGCGACCGTCTCGCAATATTTCTTTCTCTACGGGACGACCTACGCCATTCGCACGCTGCATTTCTCGGCAGAATTCGCGCGCACCATCAATCTGGTGCTGGGGGTCGTCGGGCTGGTCTGCGCGCTGGCCGGCGGCTGGCTGGCAGATCGCCATGGCGCGCGTCCCGTCGTGGTCGCGGCCCGGCTGGTGATGGCGGCGGCACTCTATCCCGGGTTCATGGTCGTGATGCATGACCCGCGGCCGGCGGTGTTCCTGGTGGTTCTGGCGCTGCTGATGATGGCGCATGGAATCGGCAGCGGCGCGGCCATCGTCATCCTGGCCGGGCTGTTTCCCATGGAGGTCCGGACGCTGGGGACCGGTCTGTCCTATGCGCTGGCGGTCACGATCTTCGGCGGCACGGCGCAGCTTGTCTTCACCGCGCTGATCGGCGTGACCGGTAGCCCGATGTCCTGGCTCTTCTACATCATCGCCCTGTCTTTCGTGTCCGTGGTGCCGCTGCTGTCCGGACGGATGATGCGGGTTTTCGACAATCCGGGCGGCGAGGCCGGCGCGGACGCGCCGGATGCGGCACGGGTGACAAGCTGAACGGACCGGGTGACATCGGACCCGGCATCAGGATGGAACACATGAACATGCGCAATAGCGAGGGGATCTGGCAGGCCGTCGACGACAAGGCCGCCGCGTTCTGCGCGCTGTCCGACCGGGTTTGGGATGCGCCCGAACTGGCCTATGACGAATTCACGGCCGTCGACGCACACACCGCGATGCTGGAGGCCGAGGGGTTTCGCATCACGTCCGACATCGCGGGCATCCCGACCGCCGTGATGGGCGAGGCCGGCGAGGGTGGCCCGGTGATTGCCATCCTCGGGGAATATGACGCCCTGCCCGGGCTGAGCCAGGAGGCAGGCGTCGCAGAACACCGCCCGGTGCCGGGGCCCGGCCATGGCCATGCCTGCGGTCACAACCTGCTGGGCGCGTCGGCGCTGCTGGCCGCGACGGCGGTCAAGGACTGGCTGCGGGCCAATGGCATTGCGGGGCGCGTTCGCTATTACGGCTGCCCGGCCGAGGAAGGCGGGGCGGCGAAGACATTCATGGTGCGCGCGGGTGTCTTCGACGATGTCGATGTCGCCATCTCCTGGCATCCCGCGTCATTTTCCGGGGTCAACGCCCCGCTGTCGCTGGCCAACACGCGCATCGATTTCACGTTTTCCGGCCGGGCGTCCCATGCGGCGGCGGCCCCGTACCTGGGGCGGTCGGCGCTGGACGCGGCCGAACTGATGAGTGCCGGCGTGAACTACATGCGCGAACACATGCCGTCGGGCGCGCGGGTGCATTCCGCCTATCTCGACGCGGGCGGGGTCGCGCCGAACGTCGTGCAGTCGCGGGTGGTGGTCCGCTACCTGGTCCGGGCCGAGGATTTGTCGGAACTGACGCCCCTGGTGAACAGGGTGCGCAGGATCGCCGACGGCGCCGCCCTGATGACGGGCACATCGGTGACGACCCGGGTGGTCAGCGCGGTGTCGAACCTGATGGGAAATGCCCCGCTGGAGGCCGCGATGCACCGGCATTTCGAACGTCTGGGGCCGCCGGTCTTCGACGATGCCGACCGCGCATTCGCGGCGGAGATCCGCAAGACCCTGACCGAGGCGGATATCCGCGCGGCCTATACCCGCATGGGAATTCCCTACCGGCCGGACGCGGTGCTGTGCGACCTGATCGCGCCGCCCTGCGCCGAAGGCGACGGGACGTCCGGGTCGACGGATGTGGGGGATGTCAGCTGGGCGGTACCGACGGTGCAGGCCCGGGGTGCGACCTGCGCCATCGGGACGCCGTTTCATTCCTGGCAGCTGACCGCGCAGGGCAAGGCCCCGGCGGCCCACAAGGGCATGATCCATACCGCCAAGGTCATGGCCGGGACGGCGATCGAGGTCATTCGGGACAACGCGTTGCTGCAGGCGGCCACGCAGGCCCATCGGGACCGGCTGGCCCGGCATCCCTACGTGTGTCCCATGCCCGACGACGTGGTGCCGCCGATTCGAAAACGCATGGAATCGTTGTAAGAGGCAGGAGAGCCGAGAGTGCGAAACGAGTATTCGGTTCTGGAGAAGATCCGGACCTATCAGGGAGAGCTGGCCGCGTTCCGCCAGGACCTGCATGCCCATCCGGAACTGGGCATGGAGGAATTCCGGACGTCCCAGAAGGTCGCGGACAAGCTTGCGGAATGGGGAATCGCCGTGCATCGCGGGGTTGGAGGGACCGGCGTCGTTGGCGTGCTGCGCGCGGGCGACGGCCCGGCCTCGGTAGGGCTGCGCGCGGATATGGACGCCCTGGCGATGCAGGAGACCGGCAATCGCCCATATAGCAGCGGGACCGCGGGCCGCATGCATGCCTGCGGGCATGACGGCCATACCACGATGCTGCTGGGTGCCGCGAAATATCTTGCGGAAACCAGGGATTTCGACGGGACGGTGAATTTCATCTTCCAGCCGGCCGAAGAAGGACGGGGCGGCGCCGAGGCGATGCTGGAGGACGGGCTGCTGACGCGGTTTCCCTGCGACCGTATCTTCGGGATGCATAACTGGCCGGGCTATCCGGTCGGCAGCTTCGCCATCAATTCCGGCCCGGTGATGGCGGGGGGTGGCTTCTTCGACATCGTCGTGACAGGGCGAGGCGCACATGGCGCCCGGCCCGAGGAATCGGTCGACCCGGTCCTGACGGCGTGCCACATCGTGACGGCGCTGCAATCGATCGTCGCGCGCAACGTGGCGCCACGGGACACCGCCGTGCTCAGCGTCACGAAAATCGTCGGCGGCGACGCCCACAACGTCATTCCACAGGTCGCGCGGATTGGCGGGACATTGCGGGCGTTCGACCCCGCGCTGCTGGCGCGGATCAAGGAGCGCATGGCGACGGTCGCATCCGGTGTCGCCATGGCCTTCGGCGCCACGGCCGAACTCAGCTTCGGCGTGCGGTTCGCCCCGACGGTGAATGATGAAGAGTGCGCCAGGGAGTTTGCCGACGCCGCCCAGGATATCGGCGGCGAGATCACGGTTGACCGCGCCATGGCGCCGGTCATGGGATCGGAGGATTTCAGCTTCATGCTGGAGGCGGTTCGCGGGGCGTATATCTGTATCGGCAATGGCGATTCCGCCCCGCTGCATCACCCCGACTACGATTTCAACGACGAGGCCATCGCCTATGGCGCCTCCGCCCTCGCCAGGGTGGTGGAACGCGTGATGCAGCCCCCCGGCTGAACAGGGGCAGGTCCGCGCAGGCGGATACGCGCGACCTATATTATTATGATATCGAAATAAAAAATCTGACTGACAGATCACTGAAAAAGGAATATATCTTATGTCCTGGAAAAATCATCCCCTCCGATGCCGACGGCGTATGTCGGCCGGACTCGCCGCCCTTCTGGGCACGTCGGTGCTCTCGACGGCGGGCATGGCGGATCCGGTCGCCGGCAGCCGTCGTCCGATTCAGGCGGCGAAGGGGACGGCCGCCGTTTATGCGGGTGGACATCGCGTGCCGGTGGTTCAGGCGGTCGCGGCATCGGGCAGCGAGGACGTGGTCGTCAACGATGTCCGGCGCGCCTTTCATTTCCAGGCGGCGCAGACCCAGGCGGATTCCGCGACCCACATGACGGCCGAGACGATCATCCGCAAGGGTGTGGTCGGCCTGACGGATTTGCAGAATCTGGCGCCGAACGTCACGATCCAGAGCGAAAATGGCGGGGCGACGACGAATTTCTACGTTCGTGGCGTCGGCATGCAGGATCTGACCCAGAACAACACGCAATCGATCATGACCTATATCGACGACGTGGCGTATCCATTGTCGACGATGGCGTCGGGCATGATGTTCGACCTGGCCGGGGTCGACGTCAATCCCGGTCCGGTGGGTTTCGAGCACGGTCAGGCCGACAGCGGCGGCGAGATCCTGATCCACACCGCCGACCCGACCAGCACATGGCATGGCGGGGTGACCCAGGATATCGCAAGCTATGCCCGCAGCCGGACCGACCTGTTCATTTCAGGGCCGATCGCCAGGGGGCTGTCGTTCCGGATCGCCGGCCAGACGATGCATGGCGGCGGCTGGCAGTATAATCCCCAGACCCACGCGCATCTGGGCGACGCCGACGAGGGGGCCCTGCGCGCCAAGGTGAAATGGACGCCCGACAGCAAGACGGACATCATGCTGACCGGGCACTGGCTGCAGGACAATTCGGAGGTCGTGACCGGAAAGCCGGCGCTGAACTTCCTGTCATCGCAATTCATACCGACCTTGCCCTACCAGCAGGCGGAGTGGGACATCCAGCCCGGTTTCGCGAAGCTGATCGGCCGGTCGCCGGACCTGAAGCCCAGCGAGCACAATACGATCTGGGGCGCGGACCTGAAGATGTCGCGCGACCTGGGTTTCGCATCGCTGCAGAGCATCAGTGCCTACGAAACCGTGCGGGAAGGGGAATTTACCGACGCGGACGCGACCTCCGCGCCGACAGGAGATACCTATCGCAATATCAACGCCAATTCCTTCTCGCAGGAATTGCGGCTGGCGTCCAAGCGGGCCAGCGATCCGCTGCAATGGGTGGTGGGCGCGTATTACAATCGCGTGCGCGTCTATCAGCAGATGTGGTTCGATTTCACCGGCTACGTTCCCAAGCGCGGCTATGTCTCGGAAACGCCGTTCCACCAGAACCAGCAGACGTTCAACCAGTTCGCGCATCTGTCCTATCGGCTGCCATACCATGTCACCCTGTTCGGCGGCATCAGCCACGAGGCGGACGACCGGCAACTGGTCAATCTGTCGACCATCCATTTCGCCAGTGGCAATGCGTATCAGCCGACGACGGTGGTGGCGAATTTCGCCAATTCCGGGGCGGCCGCGAACCAGTTCAGCGGCGTCCTGGGCGCCCAGTGGCAGGCCACGAAGGATCTGATGTTCTATTTCAAGGTCAGCAAGGGATTCAAGCCGGGTGGGTTCACCGCGAACAACACCGTCGTGCAGGCCCAGCTGGCGCCGATGAAGCCCGAGACGGTGATGGCGTACGAGGCCGGGTTCAAGGCGGATATCGTGCCCAACCGGTTCCGCCTGAACGCCTCGGCGTTCTATTACGGCTATCACGACCAGCAGATCCTGGGGTATTATGTGGTGCCCAGCTACGGACCGCTTGGCCGTTTCGTCAATGTTCCGAAATCCGACATCTGGGGGATCGAGTTCAGCACGGAGATCCATCCGCTGCGCCATGTCTACCTGACGCAGAATTTCGGATATGAACGCGGAAAATACACCAAGTTCCAGAATGTCAGCGTCGCCGCGACCAGTGCCCAGTATGCGCAGACCGGTGTGTGGTCGCCGCTGTATGATACCTATGACGGTACGGATTCCGGGATTCCGAAACTGACCCTGAACGGTTCGGCGGATTATCGGTTCAACCCGCTGCCGTCCTATGAATGGGAAGGCGGGCTGGACTGGATGTATCGCGACACCCAGGCGATGGCCCCGGGCGGCCTCGGGCAGCCGGGCTATCATCTGCCGGCCTATTTCCTGCTGGGGGCGCACATGACGTTCCGACCCACGAAGGGCCCGTGGTCCGCCACGGTCTATGCGTCCAACCTGCTGAATCGCGATTATTTCACCACCGGGGGCATGGCGACCACGACTTATTTCTGGATCCCGGGCCCGCCGCGCTTCATCGGTGGCCGTTTCGGTGTGAATTTCTGATCGCGCACCCGTAATCTGGTCGAACGGAAGGGGAAGAGCCATGCAGAACAGCGACGCGATATGGGATGTCGTCGAGGCGAGGAAGGAGCGGTTCATCGCCCTGAGCGATGCCGTATGGGACGTGCCGGAGCTGAATTATTGCGAAGACCGGTCGTCGGCGCTGCACGAGCAGGCATTGCGCGAGGAAGGTTTCCGCGTCACCCGGAACCTGGCCGGCCTGCCGACCTCGGTGATGGGGGAGGCCGGCGAGGGCGGTCCGGTCATCGCCATCCTGGGCGAATATGACGCGTTGCCCGGCCTGAGCCAGGCGGCGGGCGAGACAGCGCATCGTCCGCTGGCCGGCAGCGGCAACGGGCATGGATGCGGCCACAACCTGCTGGGTTCGGCCGCGGCGCTGGCGGCCGCGGCCGTGAAGGACTGGCTGGCGGACAGCAGGATCGCGGGGCGTGTCCGCTATTACGGCTGCCCGGCGGAAGAGGGCGGCGCGGGCAAGGGATTCATGGTGCGCGCCGGCGTCTTCGACGACGTCGATATCGCCATATCGTGGCACCCGTCCAGTTTCGCCGGGGTCTTTCCCGCGTCCTCGCTGGCCAACCTCACCATCGATTTCACCTTCGTCGGGCGGGCATCCCACGCCGCGGCGGCGCCCCATCTGGGGCGTTCGGCGCTGGACGCGGTGGAACTGATGAATCTGGGGGTCAATTACCTGCGGGAACACATGCTTCCCACCGCGCGCATTCATTACGCCTACCTGGATGCCGGCGGGGTCGCGCCGAACGTGGTGCAGGCCCGGGCGGTGGTCCGCTATGTCGTGCGGGCGACCGAGCTGTCGGACATGCTGGCGCTGGCCGACCGGGTGCGCGCCGTCGCCGAGGGCGCGGCGCTGATGACCGAAACGACGGTGTCGTCCCAGGTCGTCAGCGGGATGGCCAACCTGCTGGGCAACGCGCCCCTGGAACGGGCGATGCAGGCGAATCTGGAGCGGATCGGCCCGCCGGATTTCGACGAGGCCGACCGGACGTTCGCCCGTGCGATGCAGGCGACCCTGACGCGTGACGACATCCTGGCGGCGAAGGCGATGATGGGCCTGGCGCCCGATGACGATCGTCCGCTGTGCGACGAGATCTTTCCGATCGCGCGGATGCGGCGGACGATGCTGGGTTCGACCGACGTCGGCGATGTCAGCTGGACGGTGCCGACGGTCCAGGCGCTGGGGGCGACCTGCGCCATCGGGACGCCCCTGCATTCATGGCAGCTGACGGCACAGGGCAAGTCGCCGCTGGCCCACAAGGGCATGGTCCATGTCGCCAAGGTCATGGCCGCCACGGCGATCGACGTGCTGCGCGACGACGAACTGCGTGCGGCGGCGACGCGGCTTCACGCCGAACAGATCGCCCGGACCCCATATATCTGCCCCATTCCCGACGACGTCGCGCCGCCGCTGCCGGCCGCCTGACGGACGGCGGCCACAGTCACGGGAGGCCCGATGAGGCGGGCTGGGGGGGCTGCGTGGGGCAGGGGGCGGGCTCGATATCCGGCGCGGCCCTTCCCGCCGCCGGGCCGTGCGCGCGGTCGTCGCGGGGATCCGCGTCCTCGCGGGTGGCCACTTCCAGCATCGCGTGGGCGATTTCGCGTTCGCCCATGATGACGGTGCTGGCCCCCAGTTCCCGCAGATGCTCGACCGCGCTGTCGAAATGCGCGCGGGCGATGATCTCCAGCGACGGGTTGGCGGCGCGGGCCTGTTCCACGACCTGGCCGGCCTCGAAGATCTCGGGAATGGCGACCACCAGCAGGTGCGCTGCCTGCACGTTGGCCGCGCCCAGGACGGCCGGGTCGGCGGCGTTGCCCAGGATGACCTCGATCCCGCGGTCGCGCAGGGGCTGGATCAGCGCATCCCCGGTTTCGATCACCAGCAATGGCCAGCCGGCATGCAGCAGCCCGTCGGTGACCAGCGCGCCGACCCGTCCGTAGCCGACCACTACCGCGTGCCCTTCCAACGTGGTGACCGGCCGGATGGTAGCCAGCGCCGTTCCACCGCCCTGCGGCGGGACCGCTGCCGCGTCGCGCCGGCCGGCCCAGGGTTTCAGCAGGGACACCACCAGGAATGCCAGGGGGTTCAGCAGGATCGACAGGATCGACACCCCCAGGATCAGGCTGCGCGCCCGTCCGTCCAGCAGGCCCAGATCGATCCCGAGCGCCGCGAGGATAAACGAGAATTCGCCGATCTGCGACAGGCCGGCCGCGATGGTCAGCGCCGTGCTCCATGTCTGGCGCAGGGCGCGCAGGGTCAGGAAGACCACCGCCGGCGTGCCCACGAAGACGACCGCCAGCGTACCCAGCAGCGGCGCCGGGTCGCGCACCAGGGTCGCGGGATCGAACAGCATGCCGACCGAAATGAAGAACAGCACCGCGAAGGCGTCCCGCAACGGCAGCGTTTCCTCGGCGGCGTGCTGGCTCAGCGCGGATTCGCTCAGGACCATGCCGGCCACGAATGCCCCCAGCGCGAAAGATACGCCGAACAGTTCCGATGCCATGTAGGCGACGCCCAGCGCCACGGCCAGCAATGCCAGCCGGAACAATTCGCGCGAACCGGTGCGGGCCACGTAATGCAATGCCGCCGGGATGACCCTGCGCCCGACCAGCAGCATCAGCCCGACGAAGGCCGCGACCTTGCCCAGCGTCACCGCCAGGGTCAGCGCCAGTTCGGCCAGGCCGGGGGAATGGCCATCCGATTGCGCCCCGCCCCCTTTCAGCAACGGGGCGACCACCGGCAGCAATACCAGCGCCAGGACCGTCATCAGGTCCTGGATCACCAGCCAGCCGATCGCCAGGTGCCCCCGTTCGGTATCCATCAGCCGCTGTTCGTCCAGGGCGCGCAGCAGCACCACCGTGCTGGCCACGCTCAATGCCAGCCCGAAAACCAGCGCGGCGGCGGGGGGCCACCCCATCAGCAGCGCCAGTCCGCCCCCCAGGCCGGTCGACAGCACGACCTGAAGCAGGGTGCCCGGCAGCGCGACCGCGCGGACCGCCAGTAGATCCTTGACCGAGAAATGCAGCCCCACCCCGAACATCAGGAGGATCACGCCGATTTCGGCCAGTTGCAGCGCCAGTTCCTGGTCGGCGACGAAGCCCGGCGTGAACGGCCCGACCAGGACGCCCGCCAGCAGATAGCCGACCAGGACCGAGATCCCCAGCCGGTTGGCCAGCACCCCGAGGAAGAACGCCAGGGTCAGCCCGGTGACCAGGATGGTGATCAGCGGGCTGGCGTGGGTCATGATCGGTGCTCCTTCGTTTCGGTCTAACGAACGGACCCCGCCGGTAGTTGTCGCGTCATGATCGTGGCCGGCATGGGATCATGCGCGAAAGGGGGCGAATTCGGGATCGGTTGCGAAGATGCTGTCGTAATAATCGCGATGGCCCAGGTGCCGGGCGACGTCCTCGTCAACGATGGCCAGGGTGTCCTGGTGGAAGTGCAGGGCGGTCGCGCTGATCATGGACGTGACCGGCCCTTCGACCGCCTGCGCCAGGATGCTGGCCTTGGCGGACCCCGTGGCGACAAGCACGATCCGCCGGGCCTCCAGGATCGTGCCGACGCCCATCGTCAATGCGCGTTGCGGGACGGCGTCGATATCGCCGTCGAACAGGGCGGCGTTCTGCCGCCGGGTGCCGGGCGCCAGCGTGATGTCGCGGGTGCGCGACGTGAAGGGGGAGAGGGGTTCGTTGAAACCGATATGCCCCGTCTCGCCGATGCCGACCAGTTGCAGGTCGATGCCGCCGGCCCGGCGGATGGCGTCCTCGTACCGGGCGGCCTCGGCCACCAGATCGGCGGCCGATCCGTCCGGCAGCATCGTATTCCCGATGGGGATGTCGATGCGCGAGAACAGATGTTCGTTCATGTAGGTCCGGTACGAATGGACGCTGCCCGGTGGCAGGCCGATATATTCGTCCAGGTTGAACGTGCGGCAGCGCGAGAAATCGAGGCCCTCCGCGGCGCTGATCCCGACCAGTTCGCCATACACCCGTTCCATCGTGCGGCCGGTGGCCAGCCCCAGAACGCAGTCCGGCCGGGCCTTGACCAGGTCGGCGATCAGGCGGGCCGTCATTGCCGCGACGGCCCGATCATCGTTCCGCACCACCAATTTCATGCCTGCATGCTCCCAGACCGTTGCATCCATGGATAAGGGGCGATCTCGCCCGTGAGGTCGTCATGGCGGCAAAACAAGATCATATGCAAGCATAAAAACTGACAAAACGATCATAATCGATCATATGCTCCGGTTGACTTGCGCGCCGGGTTTCACGATGGATAGGCCTTTCATCCGGCGGCGCACCGCCCCGGAACGGAGGATGGACGTGCTGCCCGACCGCCTGACGCAGATCCGGCATCATCTCTACCGGCATGGGACGACGGGGATCCACGATCTGGCCCGGGTGGTGAACGCCTCGCTGGCGACCATCCGGCGGGACTTGCAACGGCTGGAGGAGCAAGGGGTCGTCGTGCGGACCCATGGCGGGGCCGCGATCGCGGAATCCGCAGGGTTCGAGGCCGGGTTCGCGACCCGGGAGAACCGGGGGCTGGAGGCCAAGCGGGCCATTGCCGATGCCGCCTTCGCAGGGCTGCGTCCGGGATCGACGGTCTTCCTCGATGCTGGGACGACGGTCCTGCAACTGGCGCGGCGGCTGCGCCTGACCCCGATGAAGCTGACGATCTTTTCCAACAGCATCGCCATCGCGGACACCCTGACGGGGGTGGAGGACATCCAGCTGGTCCTGCTGGGCGGTCGCCTGCGGCATGAAAACAGGTGCGTCGTGGGGCCGCTGGCGCGTCAGGCGATCGAGGGGCTGTGGTTCGACCGGCTCTATCTCGGGGCCAGTGCCATCCAGCCCGACGGCGCGATCGCGACCCCCGACAGCGACGAGGCGGCCTTGAACGCCGCCATGCTGGCGCGGTCCGGCGAGCGCATCCTGCTGGCCGACAGCAGCAAGTTCGGATGCCATTCCACCTATCGCGTCGGAACGTTGGACCAGATCGGACAGGTCCATACCGATACTGGCCTGTCCGCGGACTGGACGCAGCGTCTGCGGCAGATGAACCTGGCCCTGCATCTGGTTGCGGCGGCCGCATCCCGTCCGGCGGAGGAGAACCGACGATGACCGATCTTCAGGGCCGCCTTGTCCTGTCGGACAGGGTCGTCGACGGCACGCTGTCGTTCGACGGGGTGATCCGGTCGATCGACGAACGCGGCGGGGCGGAGGGCCGCTACATCCTGCCGGGCTTTGTCGATGCGCATGTACATGGCGGCGACGGCGCCGACACGATGGACGGCGCGGCGGCGATCCGCCGCCTGTCCCGCTTCCACATGGCGCACGGGACAACCACGATCCTGCCGACCACCATCACCCGTCCTTGGCCGGACGTCATGGACGCGCTGCGGGCGGTGGCGGAGGTCAGGTGCGACGGGGTCGCGGACGGGCCGGCCATTCACGGCGCCCATCTGGAAGGGCCGTTCGTCAGCCCGCATCGCCTGGGCGCGCAGCCGCCCTTCGCCATCGCGCCGGATCCCGCGCATGTGCGCGCGGCGCTGGAGGTCGGGATCGTGCGGGTGGTGACGCTGGCGCCCGAACTGGACCATGCCGACACGGCCATCGCGGCCTTCGCCGCGGCGGGCGTGCGCGTCAGCATCGGCCATACCACCGCCAGCTTCGAACAGACCGAGCAGGCAATCTGCCGGGTCTGCGCGGCGGGCGGGACGGTCGGCGCGACCCATCTGTTCAATGCCATGGGCGGGATCGAGGGCCGTCGGCCCGGACCGGCGGCGGCGCTGTTCTGCAGCGATGCAAGCTTTGCCGAACTGATCTTCGACACCCATCACGTCCATCCCGGCAGCTTCAGGCTGGCGCATCGGGTGATGGGCGACCGCCTGCTGTTCGTCACCGACGCGATGCGTGCCACCGGCCTGGGCGACGGGCCCAGCCAGCTGGGCGGGCAGGACGTGATGATCCGGGACGGGATCGCACGCCTGCCCGACGGCGTGCTGGCCGGCAGCGTCCTGACCTTGGATGTCGCCCTGCGCAATGCCGTGCGGGCCGGGACGACGATCACCGACGCGGCCGCCCTGGTCAGCGGGAATGCCGCCCGCTATCTGGGCCTGGACGATCGCGGGGCCCTGCGGCCGGGCCTGCGCGCCGATTTCGTCGTGATGAACGATGCGTTCGAGGTCGAGGAAGTCTGGGTCGAAGGCGTGCGCCGGCGATAGGATCGTCCGGTCGGGGCGGACCCCGGTCGGGCGCGTTATTGCGGCACCAGCGGGGCCATGGCCTGCCGCGCCCCGTGATCCTTCAGGACATGCAGCCCGAACAGCAGGATATAGAGATAGGCGGGGATCATGATGCCGGCGAAGACGGCCTGGAAATCGTGGAACTGCTTCAGGGCCACGAAGATCTGCGGCAGGACGGCCCCGCCCGAGAACGCCATGACCAGGTAGGCCGAAGCCCGCCCCGTGGCATTGCCCATGCCGCGGATGGAAATCGGAAACAGGGTCGGCAGGATCATGGCATTCGCCAGGCCCAGCAGCGCCACGCAGGCGACGGAGGCATATCCGCTGGTCAGGAAGGCGCAGACCGTCAGGACGATGCCAGTTGCCGCCGACACGACCAGGCAGCGTTCCTGCGACAGCAGGCGCGGCACGAACAGCAGCCCGCCGACATAGCCGACCATCATGGCCGCCAGCGTCAGTGCGGTGAAGAATTTGGTCGTATCCAGCGGCAGGCCGAAGCCCCGGCCGTAGGTGCCGATGGCATCGCCCGCCATGACTTCGACGCCCACGTACAGGAACATGCCCAGCACGCCGAACAGCAGGCGCGCCCGCGGCGGGGCGGCCTGGCATGATGCGGACAGGGGGGCGCCGGCGGTCGTCCCGGCTGCGGCGGTTGCCTCCAGATCGATGTCCGGCAGGGAGGAGCGCAGGACCCAGGCCGACGCCAGCAGCAGGACCAGCGCCATGCCCAGATAGGGCAGGTACACGGCATGGGTGAAGCCGTCGAGGATGCGGTCACGCGCGATGGGATCGGTCGTGGCGCGAATCCGGTTCGCGACCCCGCCGATGTCGCGCATGACAAGGACCGCAAGGGCGATCGGCGCGACGATGCCGGCGAATTTGTTGCACACGCCCATGATTGCGATGCGCTGGGCCGCGTTCTCGATCGGGCCGAGGACGCTGACATAGGGATTGATCGTGATCTGCAGCAGCGACAGCCCAGCGCCCAGTACCACCAGCCCGCCCAGTGCCCCGGGATACCAGCGCAGGCTGATGAACTGGCCGAACAGGGCCACGCCCGCCGCCATGACCACCAGGGCCAGCGCCAGCCCTTTCTTCAGGCCCGTCCTGGCGGTGATGAACGACGCCGGCACCGGGAACAGGAAATAGGACAGGTAGAACACCAGCGGGATCAGGAAGGCGCTGACGTCGCTGATGTCGAATGCAACCTGCACGAACGAGATCAGCGGCCCGTTCAGCCAGGTGACGAAGCCGATCATGAAAAACAGGCTGCCCAGCATCACGATGGGCAGCCAGCCATAGGGGCCGGCGGGACTTTTGAATCGAGCGGGCATGGGTGGTCGTTCTTTCGGTTCTGCGTGGTCGAGGGCATGATGCATGCCTGTTCTGTATCCGTCACGAATGACGGATTCGTTTTGTCAAAAAAATACGCTATTGACAGTTTTATAGTTTATCAATCGAAATAAGTGCCGACGACAGGACGGGCTCGCACATCCATGTTTACACCGGCACAGTACCAGATCCTGACCGCGATCAGCCGCTCCGGCACCATGAGCCGCACCGATCTTGCGGGGGTTACTGGCCTGAGCAAGGCCAGCATTTCCATGCTGACCAAGGAATTGATCGGACGGGGAATCCTTGGCGAACGCGAACTGGTGTTCGGGCAGGGCAGGCCCTCGGTCCTGCTGGGGCTGGAAGCAAACGCCGCCAGCTTCGTCGGCATTTCCCTGCAGGCCGACCCGACCATCCTGCTGCTGACCGACCTGCACGGTGCGCCCCGCGCGCGGATGGAACTGCCCCGACGCCGCGGGCACGAACAATGCCTGACCGAACTGGTCGAGGCCTTGCCGACCCTGTTGTCCCGCGCAGGGCAGCCGGTCGGGCCGATATCGGGAATCGGCATCGCCCTGCCGGGATTCGTATCGCGCGACCGCACCACCTGCCTGTATTCGACGGCGCTGGGGTGGAGCAATGTCGACATCGTCGGCTATCTGGCGACTTTGTGCGATATTCCTGCCTATATCGAAAACGATGCCAATGCCCTGATCCTGGGTGAGCAGCTGTTCGGCATCATGCGGGATTGTCCCGATTTCAGCATGATCGCGGTCGGCGACGGCATCGGATGCGCGCATATCGTCGACGGGCGGCTGCATCGCGGCCATAACGGCGGCGCGGGTGAAATTTCGCATGCGCCGGTCGTCCTGGACGGCGGGACCATCGGCGCGTTGCCCTGCCGGTGCGGCAAGCGGGGATGCCTGGAGACGGTGGCGACCCTGCAGGCCATCCGGGCGGCGGCGCGCCAGGCGGGCCTGCCGTCCGATATCGCCGAACTGGCGCAGATGGCCCAGACCGGCCGGCCGGAGGCCCTGGCCATTCTGCATCGTGCGGCGTCGGCGCTGGGAATTGCGATCGCGCAGCTGATTCAGATGTTCGATCCCAGCCACGTGGTCATCATGCTCGACACCGCCCTGAAAGGGGAGGTGTTCGGCGCAATGGTCCAGCAGACGGTCGAGGCCCACGTCATGCGCCGGCCGGATGGGCAGGCGACGCTCTATCTGCGTGACGCGCAGAAGGACGGCTTTGCCAGCGGTGCGGCCAGCCTGGCGGCACAGCAATTCCTGTTCGGCCTGGACCGGTGAGAGCCCCTTTGAAACCGCGCGCCGCGAGGGGATGTTCTGCCGGCCCGTTCATGCTTTCGAACAATCCATATGAAAACAGGGAAGACAAGGAGAGCCCGATGACGGGAAACGACGTTCGGACGCGCCGTCCGACGCGCGGCCGCACGTGCGCGTATCTGGGCCGCGCCGCGCGGGGCGTGGGCGTCGCGATGGCGGCCCTGCTGTCCGCGGCCGGCATGGCACAGGCGGCGCCGGCCCTGATGCCGCAACCCGCGTCCGCCCAGTTCGATACGGGCAGCCTGCCGATTCCTGCCGGCCTGTCGGTGGTCTGGGAGGGCACGCGGACGGCGCTGCTGGACCGGGCGGTCGGGCGCTTCACCGCGCGTCTGGCGGCGCTGGGCGGCATTCCGGCGCCGGCCCCCGACGCGCCGGGAGGGGGGGCGATCCCCCTGCATATCCGTGTCGGTTCCGATCCGGGCTATCTGAGCATTGCGGCGCGCGAGCAGTACAGGCTGACGGTCGACGCAAACGGAATCGACCTTGTGGCGGACGGCCCTGCGGGCGTGCTGCATGGCCTTGCCACGCTGCTGCAATTGGTGCAGGCCGGGCCGCAGCAGCCGTCCATCGCCTATGCGCGGATCGACGATGCGCCGCGCTTCGCGTGGCGCGGCGTCATGATCGATGTCTCGCGTCATTTCATGACGATCGAGACCCTGAAACGCCAGATCGACGCCATGGAGATGGTGAAGCTGGATGTCCTGCACCTGCATCTGAGCGACGGCCAGGGCTTCCGCGTCGAAAGCCGCGTCTTTCCCAGGCTGACGCGTGTGGCGTCCCATGGCCAGTACTACACGCAGGACCAGATCCGCGACCTGGTCGCCTATGCGGCGGACCGGGGAATCCGCATCGTTCCGGAATTCGACACGCCGGGCCATTCGTTCGCGCTGCTGCTGGCCTATCCCGAACTGGCGTCGCAGGCCCCGGTGCCCGGCGACCGCCATCAGGTCAATGTGGCGGCGATCAACCCGACGCTGGAAGAAAGCTATCGTTTCCTTCGCCGTCTGTATGGCGAAATGGGGCGTCTGTTCCCCGATCGCTATTTCCATGCCGGCGGCGACGAGGTCTCGCCCACGCAATGGACGAAGAATCCCGCGATCGCCGCCTTCATGACGCAGCATGGCTTCGCCACCACGCAGCAATTGCAGGCCAGGTTCACCGCCCGGATCCAGAAGATCCTTCAGGACCAGGGCAAGATCATGATGGGATGGGACGAGGTCTCGGAGGCGCCGATTCCCGACAACGTCGTCGTCGAGGCGTGGCGGGGGTCGAAATTCATTGCGTCCGCCACGCGGGCGGGGCATCCGGTAGTAGTCTCGGCGGGTTATTACCTCGATTTTCTGCTGCCCGCGTCGGAACATTACCTGGTCGACCCGCTGGATCCACGGGCCAGCGGGCTGGCGCCGGAACTGGCGGAAAAGCTCCGCCCGAAACTGGGCGCCATGGCCGATGCCCTCAAGCTCGATCCGTCGGCGACGATGACCCCGGTCCAGGACAGGCTGGTGATGGGGGGCGAGGCCCCGCTCTGGACGGAGGTCGTGACCGACGAAATGCTGGACGCCCGGCTGTGGCCGCGGTCCGCCGCCATCGCCGAACGGTTCTGGTCGCCGGCGTCGGTGCGCGACGTGCGCGACATGTATCGCCGGCTGGCCGTGGTGCAGGACGAATTATGCGTGACAGGGCTGCAGGCGCAGGCCAATCGCTACCGCATGGCCGCGCGGCTGTCGCCCGGCGATGCGGGGCCGGTGCTGGCCCTGGCCGATGCGACCAGCCCGATCAGGAATTACGGCCATAATCATCTGGTGTTCCACGGAACGAAAATTGCGCCCGAACAGCGGATGAACACGCCCAGCGACATCGCCGCGCCCGACAGCCTGGCGGCCGAGCGGTTCGACGATCTGGCACATCGTTACGTGGCCGGCGACCGTTCGGTCCGCCCGGTGCTGGAGACCATGCTGACGCGCTGGCGCGACAATGACGTGGCATTCCAGGCGGTATCGGCGGGTCACCCGATCCTGGAAGAGGCCCGTCCGGCCTCGCAGGAACTGAAGGCCCTGGCGCAGGCCGGGCTGGACGCCCTGGCGGGACGGAAAGACACGCAGTGGCGGGCTGCGACCAGCGCCCTGCTGGCCCGGCAGGACCAGGCGGTGGCGGCATCGGCCAACATGGTCGTCAGCCGTGCGGCGCCCCAGCCGCCGGCGGACCTGCTTCAGGACATCACGCCGGGCGTCCGTGCCCTGGCGGGCCTGGACTGAAGCTCGCCGCCTGGCGGTATCAGGCCCCGCGGGACGGCGGCGTGGCGTCGCCGTCGCCCAGCGGGCGTTGCAGCAGGACGATATCCAGCCAGCGCCCATGCTTGTATCCGACGGCGTGCAACGTGCCGGCGTTGCGAAAGCCGTGGCGTTCATGCAGCCGCACGGACGGCAGATTGTCGCTGTCGCCGACCACCGCCACCATCTGGCGGAAGCCGCGCGCCGTGCATGCGTCCAGCAGGGCGGCCAGCAATGCCCCGCCGATCCCCCGGCCGGTCATGTCCGGATGCAGGTAGATCGAATCCTCGACCGTATCGCGATAGGCGGCGCGCGTATGGTACGGCCCCGCATAGGCGTATCCGACGACGGTACCCGCGTGTTCGGCCACCAGGTAGGGGTAGCCCGCCGATACCACGCTGTTGTGGCGCCGCGTCATGTCGGCCAGGTCGGGAGCCTCAGTCTCGAACGATGCGGTGCCGTGTCGCACGTGCCAGGCGTAGATCGCGGTGATGGCGGGCAGGTCCGCGATCGTCGCCGGCCGTACGGCGGGGAGGGGTGTCGTGTCCGTCATGGGGATCGGTCGCTTAGAATCCAACGACCGGATGGGGGACGTACGGGGCCTCCAGCGCCGCAATCTCCGCGTCGTCCAGGGTCAGGGACAGGGCGGCCAGCGCGTCGTCCAGATGGCCGGGCTTCGACGCGCCGACGATCGGCGCGGTAACCCCGGGCTGTTGCAGCAGCCACGCCATGGCGACCTGTGCGCGCGGCACGCCGCGGGCCTGTGCGATCCGGCCGACCGCGTCGATCGTCGCCCGGTCGGCCTCGACCGTCGCGGTATAGAGGGCGCGCGTGACCTTGTCGGTTTCCTGGCGGACGGTGCTGTCGCGCCAGTCCCTGGCCAGCAGGCCGCGTGCCAGCGGGCTCCAGGGCAGGACACCGATCCCCTGGTCGCGGCAGAAGGGCAGCATTTCGCGCTCTTCCTCGCGGTTCAGCAGGTTCAGATGGTCCTGCATGGACACGAATTCGGTCCATCCGTTCAGGCGGGCGGTATAGATGGCCTTGGCGAACTGCCAGGCGAACATCGACGATGCGCCGATGTAGCGCGCCTTGCCGGCCTTTACGACATCGTGCAGGGCCTCCATCGTTTCCTCGATCGGCGTGTGCGGATCCCAGCGATGGATCTGGTACAGATCGACATAGTCGGTGCCCAGGCGGCGCAGGCTGTTGTCGATCTCGGCCAGGATGGCGCGGCGCGACAGGCCGGATCCGTTCGGCCCGCTGCGCACGGGGAAGAAGACCTTGGTCGCCAGCACGATCTCGTCCCGGCGGGCGAAATCGCGGATGGCCCGGCCGACGATTTCCTCGGACGTGCCGTCGGAATAGCTGTTGGCGGTGTCCAGGAAGGTGATCCCGGCCTCCAGCGCCTGGCGGATCAGGGGGCGGCTGGCCTCCTCGTCCAGGGTCCAGGAATGGTTGCCGCGGTCCGGGATGCCATAGGTCATGCATCCCAGGCAGATGCGCGAGACCTGGAGGCCGCTGCGGCCCAGTCTTGTATAATCCATGGTGGGATTCCCTTGCGTCGGGCCTGTCGGCGGATGTGTGGCTGGCGGAAAGGCAGCAGAACGGCCTGCTCCGTGTCAATCATGACGCGCCGATGCGGGGGGCCGATGGGGGAAGCGCCGACAGATGATCGGCGGCCGCGACCAGCGTCCGGGTGAAGGGGTGGCGTGGCGCGGACAGGACTTCGCCGGCCGGTCCGGCCTCGACGATGCGGCCGTGGCGCATGACCAGCACGTCGTCGCACATCTGCCGGATGACCCCCAGGTCGTGGGAGATGAACAGATAGGCCACGCCCAGGTCCCGCTGCAATTCGTCCAGAAGTCCCAGCACCTGCGCCTGGACCGAGACGTCGAGCGCCGAGACCGGTTCGTCGCACACGATCACGGCGGGGCGCACCGCCACGGCGCGGGCGATCGCCACGCGCTGCCGCTGGCCGCCCGACAGGGTCCGGGGCAGGCGGCCGGCCAGTGCGGCCGGCAGCCGCACGCGTTCCAGCAGGGCCGTGATGGCGTGGTCGTGCGTCGTTCCTGGCTGACCGCCCGCCGTCAGCGCGTCGGACAGGATCTCGCGCACGGTCCAGCGCGGGTCGAACGAACCCAGCGGATCCTGGTAGATCATCGCCATGGCGTGCCGGCGGGCCCGCCGTTCGCGTTCCGCAACCGGGTGCCGGCCGGTGGTCACCCACGGAGCGTCCAGGAAGGCGATGTCGCCGGAATCGGGACGCGCGAAACCCATGACCATGCGGGCGGTGGTGGTCTTTCCCGACCCGGATTCGCCGATCAGCCCAAGGGTCCGGCCGGGGTGCAGCGCGAAGCCGACGTCCTCGACGATGCGGCGGTCGACATGGTCGGGGCCGCGCATCGTGATCGACAGGCCGTGCGCCGTCAGCAGGGGCGGGGCCCTGTCGCCGGTGGCCGGGGGCGCAGGCCGCCTGGGCTGCCGGCCGGGGGCGGCGTCCAGCAGGGCGCGGGTGTAGGGATGGTCGGGGTGGGCCAGGATCCGCCGCGTGTCGCCCTGTTCCACGACCCCGCCATGGCGCAGGACCACGATTTCGTCCGCCAGGCGGGCGACGAAGCCCAGGTCGTGGCTGATGATCAGCAGGCCGGTGCCCCGGTCCCGCAGCGTGGCGAGAAGATCCAGGATCTGCGCCTGTACCGACGGGTCCAGGGCGGTCGTGGGTTCGTCCGCGATCAGCAGCGGCGGGTCCATCGCGATGGCGCTGGCGATCAGGGCGCGTTGCCGCAGCCCGCCCGACAGTTCGTCCGACCGCTGGCGCGCGCGCAGGGCGGGGTCGGGAATGCCGACCTGGCCCAGCAGGTCCTGCACGCGGCGACGCCGGCTGTCGCGCGTGCCCCAGCCATGGGCCGCCAGGGCCTCGGCGATTTCATGTCCGACCGGCCGCAGCGGATCGAGCGCCACCAGCGCATCCTGCAGGACCATGCCGATATCCCGTCCGCGCAGGTCGCGCCAGGCCCGTGGCGGGAGGGACAGCAGGTCGCGGCCGCCCAGCGACAGGCGCGATGCGGAAATCCGCGCGTTCGGGCCGGCCAGGCCGATCAGGGTACGCGCGGTGACGCTCTTGCCCGATCCGGATTCCCCGACCAGCGCCACCACACGGCCCGGCCGCAGGGTGAACGAGATGTCGCGGACCGCGACCTCGTCGCCCCCCCGGCCGGGGAAGGCGACCGACAGGCGTTCGACGACCAGCGTCGCGTCGTCGCGTGGCGGGACGGTCATGCCGCGCGGCCTTCGATCCGACGTTGCAGGGCACGGCCGGCGGTGGTGGTGGACAGCATGGTCAGGACGATCGCCAGGCCGGGAAAGAGGGTCATCCACCAGGCTTCGGCGACGAAATCGCGGCCCATCGACAGCATCGTGCCCCATTCGGCAGCGGGGGGCGGGGCGCCCAGCCCGAGGAACGAGAGCGCCGCCGACCAGACGATGGTCTGCCCGACGCCCATGGTCGCCGTCACCACCAGCGGCCGGAACGCGTTGGGCAGGATATGCCGGCGGATAATGCGAAGCGGGCCATGGCCCAGCGCCCGTGCGGCCTCGACATAGCCTGCGCGCCGGACCGACAGCACCTGCCCGAACACCATGCGGGCATAGCCCGCCGCGCTGCCGACCCCGACGGCGACGATCAGAGGGCCCACGCCGGTGCCCAGGGTCGCGGTGAACAGCAGCGCCAGGACCAGGGTCGGGAAGGCGAACAGCACGTCCAGCAGCCAGCGGACGCCCTGCGCGGCCATCGGGCCACCCAGTCCGCCGACCAGCGCCAGCACGATGGCGATCGACAGGGACAGCGTGATCGCGCCGCCGCCCAGCAGCAGCGATTGCCGCGCGCCATAGATCACCCGCGTCAGGATGTCGCGGCCGGACTGGTCGGTCCCGAACGGATGCTGCCAGCCCGGCGGGTGAAAGGCGTCGCGCGGGGCGATGGCCAGCGGGTCGGCGTGGGTAAAGGCGTGCGGGACGATGGCCGCGCCCGTCAGCAGGACCAGGTACAACAGGGCCAGCGCCACGCCGGCATGGCGGATCGGCAACCGCCAGGACAGGGCGGGCGGGCGCCTGCCCGCAAAAGGAATGCTGGTCATGACCGGGGCGCCTTCATGCGGGGGTCGACGAGGACGTAGAGCGTATCGGCCGCAAGCCCGGCCAGGATGTAGATGACGGCGATGAACAGGACGATGCCCGTCACCAGCGGCATGTCGTGGGTCGCGACGGCCAGGAACAATTCCCGCCCCAGGCCCTTGCGCGAGAAGATGGTCTCGATGGGCACGGCGTTGCCGACCAGCGCGCCGATCGCCCAGGCGGACAGGCTGATGCCCGGCAGCAGGGCATGGCGCAGCGCGTGGCGCAGCCGCACCGCCCGGTCCCCCAGGCCCCGGGCGCGCGCGGACAAGATGAAGGGCTGGTCCAGCGCCAGGTCGAACGATTCCCGCGTCACCTGCGCGATGAAGCCGCCCAGCGGGATCGCCAGCGACAAGGCCGGCAGGACCAGCGACAGCGGCCCGGCATTGCCCGCCGGGGGAAATAGCCGCAATTCGAACGCCAGCGCCCACAGCAGCAGGATGCCCAGCCAGAATTGCGGCAGGCCGGCGCCGATCGTCTCGATGACCGAGGCCACGGCGCCGGCCGGCCCCCTGCGCGCGGTCAGCAGCACCGAGGCCAGGGCCAGGATCCACGCCAGGGCCAATGCGGCCAGCATCAGTTCCAGCGTCGGGGGCGCCTGCGTGCGCAGAACCGCCAGGACGGGCATGTGCTGCGAAAAGGACTGGCCCAGGTTCCCCTGCGCCAGCCGGGCGATATACAGGCCGTACTGGACGGGCAGCGGGCGGTCCAGGCCGTATTCCCGTCGTGCGGCGGCAATGGTTTCGGGCGTGGGATCCGCCGACGGGCCGCCCAGGATCGCGGTGACGGGGTCGCCCGGCGTCAGGTGCAGCGCGGCGAAGGTCAGGGTGGCGGCGGCGAACAGGACCAGCACCCCGCCCCCCACGCGCAGCGCGGCCCTTCGGGCCAGAAGGCAGATGCGCCCCCGCGCGGGCCGTTCCGGCGAAACAATCGGTCCGGTCATCGTGTCACCCATGAATCATAGAGGCTGGTGACGTTCAGCGACGGTTCCAGCCGGACGTCATGCACCGCGCTGGAGATCGCCAGGCGGGTGCTCTGCGGATAGGTGGTCACCTGCAGGAACTGCGACGCCGCGATCGCCTGCGCCCGATAGTAGAGGGCGCGCCGGCGGTCGGTGTCGGTGGTCAGCAGCGCGTCGTTCACCACGGTGTCGAAGGCCGGATCGCTGAACCCGGATTCGTTCTGGTGATGTCCGGCGACGCCGGCTGCGCCCAGGAACGCGCTGGAAAAGACGATCCGCAGGACATCGGCGGTATTCGTGTTCCAGTAACCGATGCGGACATCGTAATCCCATCGTCCCTCGCGCTCATTGACGGTGGTATCGTCGGCGTTTTCCAGCCGGAGGTCGAAGCCGGTCTGCCGCGCGGTCGCCTGCACCTGTTCCCACAATGTGCGTTCGGATGCCGAAAGCGATGCCTTCAGCGGCACATGGACGACCAGCGGCGCGCCGTTGCGGGTGCGGATCCCCTCCGCGTTCCGTCCCGTCCATCCGGCCGCGTCCAGCAGCACGCGGGCCCGGTCGGGATCGTAATCGGCGTGATGCTCGAAATCCGCGCTGTAGAACGGGGTCGAGGGGCTGAGCGGGCCGCCGGCGCGGCGGTAATGATGGAAATAGACGCTGGCCAGCGCGCCATCGATGTCGGCCGAGCGGATGAAGGCCTCGCGCACGCGGATGTCGTCGAACGGCGCGCGGCGGATGTTCAGCGTGCCGTTGGTCGGGTTGCCCGGTCGGTCCGCGACCAGCAGGCGCAGGTCCGGATTGCGCAGCGCCGGGGTTTCGGCCTCGGGCGGGAGGGAATCTATCACGTCGACCTCGCCGGCCTGCAACGCGGCGAAGCGGACGGATGGTTCGGGGATGAAGCGCCATTCGATCCGGTCCAGCCGGGCCGGGCCGGCATGCAGCGCGGTGGGCGGCCCCCAGTGATAGGCCGGGTTGCGGACCATGACGATCTCGTTCTGCCGGTCCCAGCTGACGATGCGAAAGGGGCCGGAGCCGACGGGCGACTGGCAGTTCTCGTCACGCGGGCGGGCCAGCGCCCTGGGGGATTCGATGCCCAGGAATCCCTGGGCCAGGACCTCGAGGAACGCGGCATAGGGTGTCTTGAGATGCACGATCGCGGTGTAGTCGTCAGGCACGTCGGTGCCTGCATATTGCCGGATATAGCCGCCCGCCGTGCTGGATTGCGTATGCGGGTCGACCACGTGATCGAGGTTCGCCCGGACCGCCGCCGCCGTGAAGGGCGTGCCGTCGGTGAACGTCACGTCGTGGCGCAGGTGGAAAACATAGGTCCGCCCGTTATCCGAGACCGTCCAGTCGGTCGCGAGCCAGGGCAGGATCTTTCCCGACCGGTCCATGGCGACGAGTGAATCCAGATATTGTCCGGCGACGAAGACCTGCGGCATGTCGCCCTGCACATGCGGGTCCAGGCAGATCGGTTCGCGGTCGGTGGCATAGACCAGCGTGCCCCCCTGGACCGGCGTCTGCGCGTCCTGCCGGGGGGCGTGGCGCCGGCATCCGCCGGTTCCCGCAACCAGGGCCGCTGCCGTCAGGATCGTGGCGTACCGGACCGTCCGTGGGGCGCGGCGGCCGGATGGCGGGGTCTGCGGCGCGAGACGGGTAGCGCTGGTCGGCATTGAGTGTCCCGGGTTAATTTAACTAATATAAAGTGTATGTTAAAAATATAACACTCAATTTATCGTATTCATGTTATTTTATCGGCGCAAGGGGGATTCGTGCTCGCCGAATTGCGATGCCTGTCGTCGTCGGAAGGCCAGGGTAGGGCGATTGTTTGCAAGGGCAGGCGCGCGCGACGGTTCCCGCCCGATCGGGGGCGTGGCGGCGCTCGGGTCGCGTCAGGTCACACAATAAGACACGATATAACAATATGTTGTCAGATTCCCGGTTGAAAATAACACACAATTTAGTGGGATTGTCTTATCCGGTTGACTCGCGTTGAATCGTTGATAATGTCCGTATGAACGAATTAATAACATTATAAAATCGTTATTTGAGACGGAAAGCGCACCGACCATGAATTCGTTGTCGAGAGACGTGCCGGAGAATGGCCAGGTTTCCCCGGTGGGGACCGTGGGGGATCGGCTGCGCCCGGTTTTCGACCGGATTGCGGCAGGTGCCGTGGCGCGCGAACGTGACCGCGCGCTGGCCTATGAACCGGTCCAGTGGCTGCGCGAAGCCGGGTTCGGGGCGTTGCGGGTGCCTGTGCGGCACGGCGGCGCCGGTATCGGTTTGACGCAGCTGTTCCGTCTGCTGGTGGACCTGGCCGAGGCGGATCCCAACCTGCCGCAGATTGTCCGCGCCCATTTCGCCTTTGTCGAGGGGCGCCTGCATGATCGGGATGCCGATCGGGCGGGACGCTGGTTCGACCTGGTATCCGGCGGCGCGCTGTTCGGCGCGGCGATGGCCGAACAGTCCGACAGCACCGGCACCAGCACAATCCTGTCCCGCGACGGACAGGATTGGCGGCTGGACGGCGTCAAATATTATGCCACCGGCACGTTGTATGCCGACTGGATCGTCGCCGTAGCCGCCGACGGCGACGACCGGGTGCAACTCGCGGTTCCGGCCACCGCCGCCGGGGTGACGCGCCGGGACGATTGGGATGGGTTCGGCCAGCGCCTGACCGGCAGCGGCACAACGCAGTTCGACGGGGTGCGCGTGCCGGATGTCGACATCCTGCTTCGCACATCGTTCGGATCCTTCCCGACCAGCGGATATCTGACGGCCTATTACCAGTTGTTCCACCTGGCCACGCTGGCGGGGATCGCCCGCGCGGTCGTGCGCGATGCGGGGGCCTTCGTGCGGCCGCGCACCCGTACCTTCGGCGTGCCGGGCAAGGTCAGCCAGCGTCACGATCCGCTGGTGCAGCGGGTCGTCGGCCGGCTGTCCGCGCTGTCCTATTCCACCGCCGCGCTGGTCGATGCCGCCGTCCGTACGCTGGACGCGGCGTCGCCGGCCTGGACGGCGGGCGTCGATGACCATGACCTGTATGCCCAGGCGGAACGCGATGCCTTCCTGGCCCAGCAGATCGTCCTGGAACAGACGCTGGAGGCGGCAACCCTGTTGTTCGAGGTCGGCGGTGCGTCGGCCACCAGCGCCACCCTGGCGCTGGATCGGCACTGGCGCAACGCGCGGGTGCTGGCGGCGCATAATCCGGCGATCCAGCGTGAACGGGCCCTGGGCGACCTGGTCCTGAACGGCACGCCGCTGGATTCCGCCTGGCGTGCCGCCGCCGCCCGCCAGGCGCAGGAGCCGAGGGCATGAGTCCGCGGATCGCCCCCGGCCGCAAGCAGTTGCATGTCAACCTGTTCGAAATGGCGTGCGTCGGCCATATCGTCCATGGCATGTGGCGCGCGCCCGGCAACAACCGCCATCGCTTCGGTGAATTGTCATACTGGACCGAGGTCGCGCAACTGGCCGAAGAAGGGTTGTTCGACGCCATCTTCCTGGCGGACGTGGTCGGGACGTACGACCGGTTCGGCGACGGGACGGCGGCGGCCCTGCGGCAGGGGGTGCAGATCCCCAACCTCGATCCGCTGATGCTGGTGCCTGCGATGGCGGCGGTAACGCGGAATCTGGGGTTCGGGGTGACGTTCTCGACGACCTACGAACCGCCTTTCGCCTTTGCGCGCCGCATGTCGACCCTGGACCTGCTGACGGGCGGGCGCGTCGGGTGGAACATCGTGACGTCGTACCTGCGCAGCGCCGCGCGCAATTTCGGCCTGGACGATGAAGTCCCGCATGACGAACGCTATGTCATCGCGGACGAATATATCGATGTGCTCTATAAATTATGGGAAGGAAGCTGGGACGGCGATGCGGTCGTCGCCGATCGGGCGCGCGACATCCATACCGACCCGGACCGGGTCCGCACCATCGACCATCACGGCGCATATTTTCGTGTCGCCGGGCCGCATCTGGTGCAGCCGACGGCCCAGCGCACACCGGTCCTGTTCCAGGCCACCGGATCGCCTGCCGGTCTGGAATATGCCGCCCGCCATGCGGAGGTCGTGTTCATCGGCGGCCAGACGACCGAGGATGTCCGGCGCAACATCGCGGCCACCCGGCGGCGCGCGCAGGCGCATGGCCGTCGCCCGGACGATATCCGCTTCATCGTCCAGGCCGGCATCATTACCGCGACCACCGACGCGCAGGCGCAGGCCAAGCTGCGGGATTACCGGCATTTCTACAGCGTGGAGGGCGCGCTGATTCACGCCCAGTCCGAGATCGACCTGCGGCGCTACGACCCGAACGACACGATCGAAAGCGTGCTGGCGCGCGAGGGCGCCCGGTTCGGCAACATGGGACGACGTTTCCATCCCGGGCAGACCGTCGGCAGCGCATTGGAACAGATCGCACGTTTCGATGAGGGACGATATTTCGTCGCCGGCACGCCCGGCCGCGTGGCGGACGCGATCGAAAGCTGGCTGGACGTGGACGGGATCGACGGGATCAACCTGCGCCAGTACCACTCGTTCGATACAGCACGGGATTTCATCAACCTGATCGTTCCCGAACTGCAGCGCCGGGGACGCTATCGCACCGCCTATACAGATGGCGAGACCCTGCGCGAGAGGCTGTTCGGCGCGGGGCGCGCGCACCTGCCGTCGTACCACGCCGCCGCGCGCTATCGCGACCCGGCCGCGCTGGCGACCCCGACCCCACCGCTGTTTCCCGACCTTTCTTCCATCAAGGCATCCTGACATGAGTGTTGCGGTTCCCGACAAGATCAACGCGCTGTGGTTCCTGCCGACCCATGGCGATTCCCGTTACCTGGGCACCCAGAAGGGCGGTCGTCCAGTTGATCTGCCCTATCTGCAGCAGGTGGCGCGCGCGGCTGATTCGTTGGGGTTCTACGGCGTGCTGATTCCGACCGGGCGAAGCTGCGAGGACAGCTGGGTGATCGCGTCGGCCCTGGTGCCGTCGACCGAGCGCCTGCGTTTCCTGATAGCCGTGCGTCCCGGCCTGCAATCGCCGACCCTGTCGGCCCGCATGACCGCAACCCTGGACAGGATTTCCAGCGGCCGCCTGCTGATCAACATCGTGACCGGCGGCGACCCGAAGGAAAATGGCGGCGATGGATTCTTCGCCGATCACGCCGAACGCTATCAGATCACGGACGAGTTCCTGGAGATCTATCGCGCCCTGCTGCGCGGCGAGACGGTCAATCATGTCGGGCCTCATTTCCGGATCGAGGACGGGCGCCTGCTGTTCCCGTCCTTCCAGGAAAACGGGCCGCCGCTCTATTTCGGCGGGTCGTCCGAGGCCGGTGTCGATGTGGCGGCCCGGCATATCGACAAGTACCTGACCTGGGGCGAACCGCCGGCGCAGGTGGCGGAGAAGATCGCCCATGCCCGCCGGAAGGCGAAGGCGCGGGGGCGCGAACTGTCGTTCGGCATCCGCCTGCATGTCATCGTGCGCGAAACCACCCAGGCCGCCTGGGCCGAGGCCGATCGCCTGATCAGCCATCTGGACGATGCGACCATTTCCGAGGCGCAGAAGGTTTTCGCGCGGATGGATTCCGTGGGCCAGGCGCGCATGAGCGCCCTGCATGGCGGGCGGCGCGACCGGCTGGAGGTCAGCCCCAATCTGTGGGCGGGCGTCGGGCTGGTACGCGGCGGTGCCGGGACCGCGCTGGTGGGCGATCCGGCGACGGTGGCGGAACGGATAGACGAATATCGCAGGCTGGGCGTCGATACGTTCATCTTTTCGGGCTATCCGCACCTGGAGGAAGCATATCAGTTCGGCGAACTGGTCCTGCCGCTGCTGCCGACCGCGCATCCGGTGCGCCCCATGGCGACGATCAGCAACATGGGCCCGTTCGGCGAGACGATTGCCGGCGATCATCGCCCCGGTCCGCGCCCGGACCATCGTGCGGCCTGACGGTCGCGGCAGGACCATGGACATGAACGAGATCGTCCTTCCTCCTTCGCCGACGGTACTGGCCCCGGAGCGGTTCCGCGACGGCATGGCCCTGCTGGCCGGCGCGGTAACGATCGTGACCACCGATGGCCCGCGCGGCCGGCACGGCTTCACGGCTTCGGCGGTGTGCAGCGTATCGGACGCGCCGCCGACGCTGCTGGTCTGCATCAACCGCGCAACCGGCGCGCATCCGCATATCCTGGACCACGGGGTGCTTGCGGTGAATGTCCTGAACGGCGCGCAGCACGGGCTGTCGTCGGGCTTCGGCAGCCGGTCGAAGACGATGGAGGATCGTTTCGCCGGGGCAAACTGGCGGCAGGGTGCGACCGGCGCGCCGGTACTGGAGGACGCGCTGGTGACGTTCGATTGTACCATCGACCACACGGTCGAGGCCGGAACCCATACGGTCGTGTTCGCACGGGTGGTCGATGTCCATCTGCCGGACGACGCCGCTGACGGGCTGGTCTGGTTCGGCCGTCGCTACAACAGCGTGCCGGCCGGGGACTGACGTCCCGCCGGCATGATGTGGAGACATCCTGGCGCCTCTATTTCACGATAAAAATGGTAATTAAAATGAACTATCTCGAATTACTGGAATTTTTTCTAGAAATGAAAAATATTCATCATTAATGACGGTTTATTTTGACCTGCCTCTCTTCGCACCCTGCCCATGGAAGTCCATTCCGATGCGCCGCCTGTCCTATTCCGGCCTTTTCCCGGCCCCGCTCTTCATGAATCTGCTGCCCCGTCGCGCGCATCTGCTGCTTGGCCCGTCGGCGCTGGCGCTGTTGCCGGCGACCCTGGTGATGGCGGAGGCCCGGGCCGACACCGCCGCGCGTCCCGCGACGCCCGTCCGGCATGCGATCACCCCGTCACCGAAGACGAAGATCCAGGCGGTTGCCGCCAGCCGTGGCGAGGACATCGTCGTGGCGACGCATCGGCTGTCGCCCGCCGATACGGCCCGCGTGCAGCTGGAATCCCTGCCGGGGGCGGCGACCGTCATCGATGCCAGGCAGGTGTTGAAAGGGCGGAATTTCACCAATGCCGACGCGTTGGCCTTCCAGCCCGGCGTGTTCGCCCAATCCTCGGGCGGGGGTGACGGGCTGCGGCTGTCGATCCGCGGATCCGGGATCCAGGTCGGCACCAATTATTTCCGTTCCGGCATCCTGATGATGTTCGACGGCCTGCCGGTCACGACGCCGGCCGGCACGCCCTATGAATTGTTCGAGCCCCTGGGCCTTCGCTATACCGAAGTCCTGCGCGGCGCCAACGCGTTCGATTATGGCGGGCTGCAACTGGGGGGCGCCATCAATTACGTGACCCAGACGGGATATGACGCGCAGACCTACCAGGCGCGGGTCGAGGCCGGAAGTTTCGGATATCACAAGGAACAGATCAGTTCCGGCAAGGTCATCGGCAAGGCCGATTACTATATCAGCGTGACCAATTCCTATCGCGCCGGGTACCAGGCGCAGACCAGGGCCAACAGCTTCGGCGTCAACGCCAATTTCGGCTACCGGTTCAACGATCGGGTGTCGACCCGGTTCTTCTTCCGCTACCGGCAGACGGAAAACGGCTATCCCGGATATCTGACGCGCAGCCAGATCCTGGAAAACCCCAAGCAGGCGCAGGCGCCGTACCAGGCATGGGGATCGATCCGCATCCAGCCGGGCAGCAAATATTACGGCAACATGACGACCATCGACCTGGACGACCGGTCGAAGCTGGAGCTGGGATTCAATTACCAGGACGCGCCGATCGATATCGAGACGCAGAAGAATTCCCAGGTCTGGGGCTACAAGACCGTGGCCGGCGTCCTGAACTACAAGCGCCATGACGTGCTGGCGGGACACAAGAGCGACACGCAGTTCGGGTTCATGACCACGACCGACCTGGAAGCGTGGCAGAGCAACCGGGTGCGGGTGCAGACCGCCAACCTGGTCGGCCTGCCGATCGGCCAGATGCTGCGTCACGTCACCTATGGCGGGACCGAAAATTATTTCCATATTCGGAACAATACCGAACTGTTCGACAATTTCTGGCTGACCACAGCCAGTGCGCTCGCCTTCGTGCAGAAATCGTCGGGCGTGCCCTTTCCCGCAACGGCGGCGGGGACGAACTTCGCCGAATCATCGGTCAATTTCGTGCCGCGCGGCGGGTTTCGGTATGTCATCACCCCGCATGTCGATCTGTACGGCAATGTCAGCCGCAGCCTGCAACCGCCCAATGACTGGAACCTGAATTATGCCGGGCCATATTTCCCGGCCGGCACCCCGCAGGCCGGCATGAATTCGGGGGCCGGCAAGCTGCGCAACCAGACCGCCACGACGTACGAGATCGGCACGACCGGCCATGCGCTGCAAAATCGCTGGAGCCTGACCTATTACCATTCGGACGTCCGTAACGAATTGCTGTCGGTCATGACGCCGCAATCGCAGGCGGTGGGCGCGACGATCTACGGCAATGCGTCGCCCACGACCCACCAGGGGGTCGAGGCCTCGCTGGAGACGACCCTGTATCGGTGGGCGGGCAACACGCTGTCGCTGCGCCAGGCCTATACTTGGCAGGATTTCCGTTTCCGCCACGATGCGACCTTCGGCCATAACCGCTTGCCGGGCATTCCCGAACATTTCTACCAGGGAGAAATCCACCTGGATACGAAGGCCGGTTTCTATGCCGGGTTCAATGCCCAGGTCTCGTCCAAGGTCGGTGCGTCCTATGACGAAACCTATTTCGCGCCCTCGTACCATATCTACAATCTGAATGTCGGGTATGACTGGCCCGGCAAGCATCGGCAGGTCTTCCTCAGCGTCAACAATCTTGCGAACACCCATTACGCCGCCATCGTCGTTCCGGGGTATATCGCGGCCGGCAAGGAGCTTGCGGTCATGCAGCCGGGCGACGGGCTGGGCGTGTTCGCCGGGGTTTCGGTCGGTTTCGACTGACCGGGATCGGGGGAATTTCGGTCATGGCCGAAATCCGGCTGAACGCCTTCGACATGAACTGCGTCTCGCACCAGGCCAGCGGGCTGTGGCGGCATCCCCGCGACCGGTCGGCCGCCTATCGGACGCTGGGATACTGGACCGACCTGGCGCGCCTGCTGGAACGCGGGCTGTTCGACGGGCTGTTCCTGGCGGATGTGCTGGGGGTCTACGACGTGTATGGGGGCGATCCACGCGCCGCGTTGCGGAACGCCGCCCAGGTGCCCGTCAATGATCCGGCGATGCTGGTGCCGGCCATGGCGGCGGCGACCGCGCATCTGGGCTTCGGCCTGACCTGCACCCTGTCGTATGAACATCCGTACCCCTTCGCGCGGCGGATGTCGACGCTGGACCATCTGACCGACGGGCGGATCGGGTGGAACATCGTCACCGGCTACCTGAACAGCGCGGCGAAGGGCGCGGGGAAGGGCGGCCAGGCCGCCTACGACACCCGGTACGAGATCGCCGACGAATATATGCAGGTCGTCTATCGCCTGTGGGAGGAAAGCTGGCAGGACGGGGCGATCCTGCGGGATGTCGAACGGGGGATCTTCATCGACCCCGACAGGGTGCATCGGATCGTCCATGACGGCGCGCATTTCAGCCTGGACGCCATTCACCTGTGCGAACCCTCGGCGCAGCGGACGCCGATGCTGTACCAGGCCGGGGCCTCGACCCGGGGGCGGGATTTCGCGTCCCGGCATGCGGAATGCGTTTTCCTGGCCAGCCCGTCGGCGGATATCGTGGCCGGGGGCATCGCCGACCTGCGTCGGCGGGCGCGTGCGCTGGGGCGGCATGACGGCGATCCTCTGATCTTCTCGCTGCTGACGATCGTGACCGGCCGCACGGATGCCGAGGCACAGGCGAAATGGGAGGATTACCGGCGTTACGTCAGCCTGGAGGGCGCGCTGACCCTGCTGTCGGGCTGGACGGGAATCGATTTCTCGCGCTACGCCCCCGACGACCCGGTGCGCCATATCCGCAACGACGCGATCCATTCCGCGGTGGATGCGTTGACGGTGCAGGATCCGAAAAAGGCGTGGACCGTGCGCGAACTGGCCGAACATGCGGCGATCGGCGGAATGGGGACGACCATCGTCGGCGGCCCGGAACGGATCGCCGATCTGCTGGAAGACCGGGTCGTGCGGACCGGGGTGGACGGGTTCAACCTGGCCTATGCCGTAACGCCGGAAAGCTTTGGCGATGTCGTGGACCTGATCGTGCCCGTCCTGCAGCGTCGTGGGATCTACAAACGGGCGTACCGGCCCGGTACGCTGCGCGAAAAAGTGTTCGGCCGGGGCGACAGGCTGGGGAACGACCATCCGGGCAGCCGTGTCCGGTGCAGGGCGACAGAGGAGATGCCGTGACGAATCATTCGATGGCCCGCACGGGCCTTGCGGGGCGCCGCGCGGTTCTGGCCGCCGGATTGTCCCTGCTGGCCGTGGGGCATGGCGCCCGCGCCGCGGCCCGGACCGTCCGGGTCGGCTATCAGCGCTATGGCACGCTGATCGTGCTGAAGCATTCCGGCCTGCTGGAGCAGGTGCTGGCCCCGCTGGGCCATGACGTCGTCTGGTCGGAATTCGTGGCGGGACCGCAGATGTTGCAGGCCCTGGCCGCCGGCGCCATCGATTTCGCCGAAACCGGCGATGCGCCGCCAGTGTTTGCGCAGGCGGCATGGCCCGATCGGCTGGTCTATGTCGGCCATGGCGCCCGCGCACCCCAGGGCGAGGCGATCCTGGTGCGCGCTTCGGGTCCGATCACCCAGGTCGCCGACCTGAAGGGGCGCAGCATCGCTTTCAATCGGGGTTCCAACGTTCATTACCTGGTGCTGGCGGCCCTGGCGAAGGCCGGCCTGACGATCCGCGACGTTCATGTCGTCAATCTGGTCCCCGCTTCGGCGCGCGCGGCGTTCGACATGGGGCGGATCGATGCCTGGGCGATCTGGGACCCTTATCTGGCGGCCGAGCAGGCAACCGGCGGGGCGCGTGTCCTGGCCGATGCCGACGGGCTGACGGGCAACCGGCAGTTCCTGCTGGCGTCCCGCGCCTTCGCCGAAGCCGATCCGCCGGCGGTCCGGGCAGTGTTGCAGGCCCTGTCCCGGTCCCACGACTGGGCGCGGACACACCAGCCGGACCTGGTTGCGGCCATTGCATCCGATACCGGCCTGCCACCCGACGTGATCCGCGTCGCGGTCGCCCGGCTGCCGCTGGCCGTGTCGCCGATGGACGACGGCGTGGCGGCCGAGCAGCAGGCCATCGCCGACCTGCTGTCCGGCAACGGATTGCTGCCGGCGCGGGTGAAGGTCCGCGACGCGATGTGGACCGGCTGAATGTCCCGTTGAACCGCACCTTGAACCGAAAGAACCCCATGACCAGTCGATCCCACCGCGTCGCGATCATCGGCGGCGGCTTTACCGGCGCGGCCGTCGCCTATCACCTGACGGGCGCCGGCACCGGTACGGGAACGGTGGCAGCGCCGGTCGTCGTCTTCGAACCGCGCCCGACCCTGGGGGCGGGGGTCGCCTATGGCGCGCAGGATCCGAATCACCGCATCAACGTCCCCGCCGCGCGGATGAGCCTGTCGACCGACGAACCGGACGATTTCCGGGCGTGGCTGGAGCGGGACGGGGTGCTGGAGGGTGATCCGGAGGCCCGCTTGCCGAACGGGGCGGTCTATCCCGCTCGGTCGGTCTTCGGACGTTACATCGCGGCGCGGCTGGCCCCACGGCTTGCCGAAGGGCGGGTGGAACACCGGCGCGCCCGGGTGACGGCGGTACGGCCGGACGAGGCCGGAGGGTGGCGGATCGACACGGATGACGGTCGCCGGACCTCTGCCGATATCGTGGTCATCGCGACCTCCCACCCGCCGCCCGCCCCGCCTGCGTGCCTGGCGGACCTGGCCGTGGAGGCTAAAGCGTCGGGCGGGACCATGTTCATCGCCGATCCCTGGGCGGTCGGCGCGCTGGATGCCATCGGCACGGACGATCGGGTGCTGATCGTGGGGACCGGCCTGAGCATGGCCGACGTGGTGTCCACCCTTGACGCCGCGGGGCATCGGGGGCCGATCACCGCCCTGTCGCGCCGGGGGCAGCGGTCGCATGGGGATCTGAGCGACAATGCCACGGCCTGGGGGGATTTTTCGACCGGCGCTGAAGGTTCCGCCCGGGGACTGTTGCGCCGGGTGCGCCGCACCCTGCGCGACAATCCGGACCAGCCCTGGCAGACGATCTTCAACGCGTTGCGCCGCCAGGCCGGGCCGATCTGGGCCGCCCTGAACCCGGCCGAGCAACGGCGCCTGGTCCGGCATCTGCGGCCGTTCTGGGATGTGCGGCGCTTTCGCATTGCCCCGCAGGCCGAACGGGTGCTGGACCGTCGCATCGCCGCCGGAATGCTGCGCATCGAGGCGGGTCGCCTGACGGGCGCGGCGCGGCGTGCCGGGTCGTTCGACGTCGCCATCCGGCCCCGCGGCGAAGCGGAGCGGCGGATGACGGTCGACGCGATCGTGACGACGACCGGGCCGGACCATGCCCGCATCCTGTCGTCCCAGCCTTTCCTGGCCGACCTGGCGCGCCAGGGCTATCTGGAGCGCGATCCGGCCGGGTTGGGGCTGCACACGGACCGCGCGGGCCACGCCGTGTCGTCCGGCCGGGCCCATCCGACGCTGCTGGTCGCCGGGCCGCTGTCGCGGGGGACGTTCGGCGAACTGATGGGCCTGCCGGAGGTCACGGTCAACGCCCAGATGGTCGCCGCCACCATCCGGGAGGCCGTCGGTCCCCAGCGCATAGGCGAGGGGGAGGAACCGCCTTACGCCTTGGCGACGCCGAAGATGTCCTGAAGCTGGCGGGCCATGACCGCAGCGTCCACGTCCTGCCCGAACCAGAGCCTGATGCTGATCACCCCCTGGTTCACCAGCATGCCCAGTCCGTCCAGCGTGGTGCAGCCGCGGTCATGGGCCGCGCGCAGCAGCGCCGTGCGGGGCGGGTTGGGAATGACGTCGGCGACGACCATCCCGTCGCGCAGGCTGTCCGGATCGATGTCGGGCATGGCCTCGGCATCGCCGAGCCCGACGGATGTCGCATTGATCAGCACGTCGATGTCCTGCGGGATCGCGAACCTTTCGGTCCAGGGCAGGAACGTGGCCTCGGCCGCCGTCCTGTCGTTGATCAGCGTCGCGATGTCCTGGCCGCGTGCGGGGTCGCGGTTGACGATCGTCAGGTGACGGGCCCCCGCCAGGGCCAGTTCCACGGCGATCGCGCGCGCAGCACCCCCGGCGCCGAGCAGGCAGAAGCTCTTGCCCTTCGGGTCCGTGACGCTGGAGAGGGATTCCAGGAAGCCCTTGCCGTCGGTGTTTTCGCCGGTCAGCCGGCCGTCGCGGATGACCACGCAATTGACCGCCCCGATGATGGCGGCCGAATCCGCCAGCGTATCCAGATGCGCCAGCACAGCGACCTTGTGGGGGATGGAGCAGTTGAACCCGGCCCAGCCCATGGCCACGGCGCCCCGGACGGCGTCGGCCAGGCCATCGGCCTTCACGTCGCAATTGATGTAGCGGGCGTTCATGTCGTGGTGCCGATACGCGGCCTCGATCATCGCGACGGTCGGGTTGTCGGCGCAGGGGGTGGAGAAGGAACCCGTCAGCGCGGCAAGGAACGTTTGGGACGACATGATGAAGACCTCCTGAAAACGCGGATCGTCGAATGCCGGTGCGGGAGAGGGCGCGGACGGCCTGCCCGTCTTCGGCCAGGCGTCAGCATTGCATAGCTATGCAAGAAAGTCACCCACCCTGGCGGGTGCTGCCCCGCGGGACCAGCCGCACGGGAATGCGCACCGTCCGGCCCCCCGTCGGTCCCGGCGGCCCGGCGAGGGCCCCGGCCAGCAGGTCCAGGGTGGCCGCCACCATCCGCTCCACCTGCTGGTCGAACGATGTCAGGTCGTAGCTCTGCCATGATGCCTGGGGGATGTCGTCATATCCCACGACCCGCACGTCGCGGGGGATCGACAGGCCGCCTGCCTGCCGCAGGGCGTCGATCGCCCCGCAGGCCATCAGGTCGTTGCCGCAGAACAGCCCGTCCGGCGGCGGAGACGTCGACAGCAGGCGGCGGACGGCATCCTGGCCCCCCTGGTAGGTGTCGTCGCCGCGCAGCAGCGTGGGGGACGGCAGCCCACGGGCCGCCAGCCGTTCCGCGAAGCCCCGGCCCCGTTCCTGCGACGCCGCGTTTGCGCGGGGTCCGGCCATCCAGGCGGGTCGCCGGACGCCGCGATCCGCCAGCAGGTCGGCGGCGTCCCGGCCCGCCGTCCGGTTGTCCGACTGCACCGTGGAAATCCATGGCGAGGTCAGGCGGGAATTGAAACAGATGATGGGAATCCGCAGAGCGGACAGCGCGTCGGCGGCCCGCTGGGTGCCGACCGCAAGGGCCGTGACGGCGGCATCGACCCGATATCCTGCCAACTGGTCCAGCGCATCGTCCAGGGCCACGGAATCTGCGACCTGGACCAGCAGGACCTGCAGCCCGATCTCGCGCAGGGCGACGGCGAAGCGGTCCAGGACGGTGGCATAAAACGGGTTGTCGAGCCCGCCGACGACCACCCCGACCATGTGTGACCGGCCCGACAGCATGATGGCGGGAATGCGATTGGGCCGGTACCCCAGTGCGGCGGCGGCGGCCAGCACCTTTTCGCGCGTGGCGGCGGACACGCTGCCGTCCGGCGAGAAGGTGCGCGATACCGCGGATTGCGAGACGCCGGCGAGCTTCGCGACGTCGACGGATGATACCGGGCGAATGGTCGGCCTCCTGCCGGTCAGGCGGCCGCCGAGGGGGCGGGCGCCGGGAGGGCATGCATGTCGCCCCAGTCCTTGAGGACCATGATGACCGGATGCAGCGTGCGTCCGCGTTCGGTCAGGCTGTATTCCACCCGGGGTGGGATTTCAGGATGGATCGTGCGGGCGACCAGCCCGTCGCGTTCCAGTTCGCGCAGCTGCGCCGTCAGCATGCGTTGCGTGACACTGGCCAGGCGGCGGCGCAGTTCGCTGAAGCGCATGGTGCGTTCGAACAGATGGAACAGGATCACGCCCTTCCATTTTCCGTCGATGAATTGCAGCGTGGCCTCGACCGCGCAGCCGGGCGAGCAGTCGAGGCGGGCATGGCGGGTGCGGGGCATGGCAGTATCATTTCCCATACTATGGGTGCGGAATGTGCGTTCTTGCGCCGGAAAAGCATAAGGGCGCATCTGGATTCAGGACAAGAAGGGGCCCCGCCATGCGTGCCGTTGGCTATCAGAAATCCCGCCCGATCACGGCCGACGATGCCCTGGTCGATATCGAACTGCCCCGGCCCGACGTCGCGGGCCACGACATTCTCGTCGCGGTCCGCGCGGTGTCGGTCAATCCGGTCGACACCAAGGTGCGCCTGCGCGCCGAACCGGCGGCCGGGGCATGGAAGGTGCTGGGCTGGGACGCGGCCGGAGTGGTCGTCGCGGTCGGGCCGGAGGCGACGCGCTTCGCCGTGGGGGACGAGGTCTTCTATGCCGGGGCGCTGGGGCGACAGGGCACGAACGCCGAATTCCATTCGGTGGACGAACGGATCGTCGGCCGCAAGCCGCGTTCGCTGGGCTGGGCGCAGGCGGCCGCCCTGCCGCTGACGGCGCTGACTGCGTGGGAAATGCTGTTCGACCGCCTGGATATCCGCAGGCCCGTGCCGGGCGTGACACCCGCGATCCTGATCGTCGGCGGGGCCGGGGGTGTCGGGTCGATGGCGATCCAGCTGGTGCGCGGGCTGACCGACCTTGCGGTGATCGCCACCGCGTCACGGCCGGAAACGGCATCCTGGGTGTCCGGACTGGGCGCGCATCACGTGATCGATCACACGCATCCCCTGGCGTCGCAGGTGGCGGCGCTGCCGACGGGGGCGCCGGGATTCGTCTTTTCCACCACCCAGACCGACCGGCACCTGGCGGATATCGTGGAATTGCTGGCGCCGCAGGGCCACATGGGCCTGATCGATGATCCGCCGGCGCTCGACATCCTGCCGTTCAAGGGCAAGAGTCTCTCGGTGCACTGGGAATTGATGTTCACCCGTTCGATGTTCCGGACCGCGGACATGGCGGCCCAGGGCGCGATCCTGGACGAGGTCGCGCGGCTGGTGGATGCCGGCACCCTGCGCACCACCCTGTCGGAACAGGCCGGCCCGATCACGGCCGCCAATCTGCGTCGGGCGCACGCGCTGATCGAAAGCGGCCGGGCACGCGGCAAGATCGTGCTGGAAGGTTTCGCCTGACGGGTCGGGGGCAAGGAAGATCGATCATGACAGACCGGGATCGGGGGTGACGACCAGGCCGGGGCGTCCGGCGGCTGCCGCCCGGATGTGCGTGCCGTCGCCGCGCGTTTCCCCGACAGCGCGGGGCGATGCCGCCGGATGGCTGCCTCAGCGACACATCGCAGGGCAGGGAACGGGTTTTCGGGATCCGTTGCCCGGCGCCGCCGTATGTCGGTTGCGACGAAATTCTGCACGTGGTGAGATGACGCCGGAGCGGCGGCCCGGAGGCGGCGTTCGGCGGAGGTCATGCCAAAAATGAAATTCGTCGTTCTGGCTGGTATTTTTCTCGTCCTTCCGGGCGCATGTGCCCCTGTCGCCCCGTATTGCGCGTCCTGGCCGGAGGGGGCGACACCGGTGTACCTGGTCGACCGGGGATGGCATACGGAAATCGGGATTCCGGCCCGGGCGCTGGATGGGCCGCTGGGGGTCTATCGCGGGATCTTTCCCGGGGCTGCGACGATCATGTTCAGCTATGGCAAGAAGACGTTCTTCACCGCGCCGGCGTCAAGCGTGCAGGAGTATCTGATCGGGCCGTTTCCCGGCCCTGCCGTCATCCAGGCGATCGGCCTGACCACGACGCCGCCGGATGCCTATGATGCGGAAAGGATCATCGTCCTTCCGATCTCGGACGAGGGCGTGCGGCGCCTGTCCGCCTTCATCTGGAACGATCTGGCCGTCCGTGCCGGCAGCCCGCGGCTGATTGCCGTGCGGCATCATCCGGACAGCCTGTTCTACGCGGCGCGCAGCCCCTATAATTTGATGCATACCTGCAATGGCTGGGTCGCCGATGCCCTGCGGGCGGCACAGGTGCCGATCTCGGCCAGGGGGGTGGTGTTTGCGGGGCAGGTCATGGCCCGCGGCGCGCGCGCCGAACGTCGGATGTGTTCCGCGTCCGACGACGCGCGCCATGCCTTGACCCTGCTTTTCAGAGATCGGTGTAGAATCTGTTCTGTCGAGTGAGAGGATCGCGCAGCGATGCTGCGTTGACGGCCCCGAGCACCGACGCGCGGAAAAGCGCGTCGGATCACCAGCAGGGCGAATTTTACACCAGCTTCAGGGGCAGGGGGGATGGGTGCCGTCGGGACAGACGACGTCGGTTCCCCGCGGGACGACGACGACCTTGTGGTTGCGGGGACCATCGTCCCCGTCGCCGCTGGCGGAGCTGCAGGCGGCCAGCGGCACGATGGCGATGCAGGCCACGACGGAAAGAGGGCACAGAAACCGCTGCGCGTTGTCGATCCACATTGCGGGACGTCTTCCTGATGGGGATGGTGCCGGAACACAGGCCTGCGTCCCGGATAAAAGATCATCGCCCGGCGCCCGTGACAGTTGCCGCGAATGGAAGATTTTTGCGATGCGGCGCAGTGTTATTGCGGGCTGGCCAGCAGCCGGCACAGCGCCTGGCAGGCCTCCGCGCGGTTGAGGGTATAGAAATGAAACTGCGACACGCCCCCTGCGCGCAACCGGCGGCATAATTCGGCGGCCACCGCCGTGGTGACCAGTGCGCGTGTCGCGGGCTGGTCGTCCAGGCCGTCGAACAGGCGGCGCATCCAGTCCGGGACATGCGCGCCGCACATGCCGGCGAATTTATAGGCCTGTGCGATGTTGGCCACCGGCAGGATGCCGGGCAGGATTTCGGCGTCGATGCCGGCGGCGGCGGCCTTGTCGCGAAAACGCAGGAAGGTTTCGGCCTCGAAGAAGAATTGCGTGATCGCCCGGGTGGCGCCGGCGTCGATCTTGGCCTTCAGATTGTCCAGGTCCGCCCGTGGACTTGCGGCGTCCGGATGGGTTTCAGGGTACGCCGCGACCGAGATCTCGAACGGTGCGATCCGCCGCAATCCCGCCACCAGTGCCGCTGCGTTCTCGTATCCATCCGGATGCGGTACGAATCGGCTGCCGGCCGTCGCCGGGTCGCCACGCAGGGCCACGATGTGGCGTATGCCGGTCGCCCAGTAGGTCCGCGCCACCTCGTCAACTTCCTGCCGGGTCGCGTCGACACAGGTCAGGTGCGCCGCCACAGGCACGGACGTGTCGCGCACCAGGGCCGCGACCGTGGCCAGCGTGCGGTCGCGTGTCGACCCGCCCGCGCCATAGGTGACCGACAGGAACCGGGGCGCCTGCGGGACCAGGGCGTCGACCGCCTGCCGCAGGCCGTCTTCCGCCTTTGCCGTCTTGGGCGGAAAGAATTCGAACGATATCCCGACCGGATCCGGGGCGGGGGCATGCGACAGGGGACGCACGGCGGTGAGGGGAAATGGCATGCAGCCGGCTCCTTGAAGAAAAGCTCTAGATTTTCGCGGGGATGCGGCGGCCCAGCCACAGCTTGACCGTCAGTTCGCCGTCAAGATGCGTGGGCGGCGCGAAGGACAGGCCGGCGGCCTGGAACCACGCCGCCATCTGGTCGTCGGCGAATCCCAGGCGGACATGGGCATCCCGGTCACGCAGATCCTCGCGGTCATGGGCCGCGAAATCGACGATCAGCAGGCGGCCGCCGGCATCCAGCAGGCGCGCGGCCTCGGCGATCGCGGCGGCGGGATGCTGCGCGTAATGCAGGACCTGGTGCATGATTGCGACATCCGCCGATCCGGCGGGCATGGGCAGGGCGTACATGTCCCCTTGCCGCAATTCGGCGCGGTCCAGCCCGGCCTCGGCCAGCTTGGTACGTGCCAGCCGCAGCATCGCCGGGCTGCGGTCGAAGCCGATGGCGGAGTCCGCCTTGCGGCCCAGGAATTCCATCATCCGGCCGGTGCCGGTACCGATATCCACCAGCCGGCCGATCCGTTCGGGTGCCAGAACCCGTTCGATCGCGGCCTCGACATCGCCCTCGGCGACGTGGAGCGAGCGGATCGCGTCCCAATCCGCCGCATGTGTCTCGAAATAATCCTCGGCGGCGCTGGCCCGCACCGCCCGCACCGCCTTCAGCCGGGCGATGTCGGCGTCGGCGTCCGGGTCGCCGTCCCGTGTCCACTGGTCGATCGCCGCGAACACCGGCACCAGGTCGCGCGCCGGCCCCAGGGTCAGGAAGACCCAGCTGCCTTCCTTGCGCCGCTCGGCCAGACCGGCATTGACCAGGATCTTCACGTGTCGGGAAACGCGCGGCTGGCTCTGTCCCAGTACCTGGGCGATTTCGCCGACCGACAGCTCCATCGACCGCAGCAGTGCCAGGATGCGCAGGCGGGTCGGGTCGGCCAGGGCCTGGAAGATGAGCAGCGGACGGTGCATGGCAGGTTACATATAACGATATCCTTATATGTGCAAATTATATTGACTCTGTTTCCACGCACGCTCTTAATCGGCCGTGTCATGGTTCTGCGCGTCGCATGCGGCGTGGAGCTAAGAGGGAAGCCGGTGCGATGCCGGCGCTGCCCCCGCAACTGTAAGCGGCGAGTGCCGGTCCATCTGTGCCACTGGGGGTCTCTGCGCCCCGGGAAGGCCGGACCGGGATGCTGACCCGCGAGCCAGGAGACCTGCCATGGCCAGTGGAATCCTCCGGCGGGGTGTCCGGGCGGGTCGCATGCTGCCCCGTGCCGAACCTGGTTCCGGCACGAATGGTGGCGCGCGCCTGTCCGGCAGCCTCGTCCAACCTTGCAGAGGCTATCATGACCGTTACCGTCGCCACCTTGGGCTTTCCCCGGATCGGCCCCCGGCGTGAACTGAAATCGGCACTCGAAAGCCATTGGGCGGGCCGGACCGACGCGGGGGCTCTTCAGGCCGCTGCCGCCGCCCTGCGCGCGGGAAACTGGGCCTGCCAGCGGGACCAGGGCGCCGACGTGATCCCGTCCAACGATTTTTCGCTGTACGACCATGTGCTGGACATGACCGCCACGGTCGGCGCCATTCCGGCGATCTATGGCTGGACGGGCGGGCCGGTCGACGCCGCCACCTATTTCGCCATGGCGCGCGGCACCCAGGGACGGGGCGCGGTGGGGGAGGCCGCCGACGGTTGCGCGCATGGCGGGTGCACGCACGGCGGCGCGCAGGGTGACGGCGTTCCCGCCGCCGAGATGACCAAATGGTTCGATACGAACTATCATTACCTGGTGCCGGAATTTGCCGAGGACCAGGTTTTCCGCCTGTCCTCGACCAAGGCGCTTGATGAATACCGCGAGGCCCGGTCCCAGGGGATCGACACCCGTCCCGTCCTTCTGGGACCGGTCAGCTACCTGCTGCTGGGCAAGGCACGCGGGGGCGATTTCGATCCGCTGGCGCTGCTGGACCGGCTGCTGCCCGTCTATGCGGAACTCCTGACCGCGCTACGGGACGCCGGAGCGGGCTGGGTGCAGATCGACGAGCCCTGCCTTGTCCTCGATCTGTCCGACGCGGCGCGCGCGGCCTTCGCCCGCGCCTATGACGTGCTGACTGCCGGCGTGCCGGGGCTGCGCGTCATGCTGGCGACCTATTTTGGCGCGCTGGACGACAATCTGGCGACGGCGCTGGCGCTGCCGGTTCATGGGCTGCATCTCGACCTGGTGCGCGCACCGGACCAGTTGGATGCGGTGCTGGCGACGGCGCGCCCGGACCTTGTCCTGTCGCTGGGCGTGATCGACGGCCGTAACATCTGGAAGGCGGATCTGAATGCGATCCTGGACCGCATCGCGCCGGTCGCAGCCTCGGGCCGAGCCATCCAGCTGGCGCCGTCCTGCGCGCTGCTGCATGCGCCGATCGACCTGGAGCGCGAAACCGCGCTGGACCCCGACGTGAAGTCCTGGCTGGCCTTCGCGGTGCAGAAGGTGGCGGAACTGGCCGTTCTGGCCCGGGCGCTGAACGAGGGGCGGGACAGCGTGCGCGACATCCTGGATGCGTCGTCGGCCGCCGTGGCGTCACGCCGGGTGTCGGCCAAGATCAATGATCCGGCGGTCCAGGCGCGGGTGACGCAGGCAGACGCGACCCTGGTCAACCGGGCATCGGCCCTCGACGCGAGGCGGGCGTGCCAGCGTGCGAAGCTGAACCTGCCGGCCTATCCGACGACGACCATCGGCTCGTTCCCCCAGACGCCGGACATCCGCAAGGCCCGGGCCGAGCACGCCCGAGGCGACATGGACGCGGTGGCCTACGAGGCGTTCCTGCGGGCGGAAACCGCCCGGGCGGTGGACTGGCAGGAGGAGGTCGGGCTGGATGTCCTGGTCCATGGCGAATTCGAACGCAACGACATGGTGCAATATTTCGGCGAGCGTCTGTCGGGCTTCGCCTTCACCCGTCATGCATGGGTCCAGTCCTATGGATCGCGCTATGTCCGGCCGCCGATCATCTATGGCGACGTGTCGCGTCCGGAACCGATGACGGTCGCCTGGTGGCGCTATGCGCAATCGCTGACCGTCCGGCCGATGAAGGGCATGCTGACCGGACCGGTCACGATCCTGAACTGGTCCTTCGTGCGGGACGACCAGCCGCGCAGCGCCACCTGCCGGCAGATCGCCTTCGCCATCCGCGACGAGGTCATGGACCTGGAGGCCGCCGGCGCGCCGATCATCCAGATCGACGAGGCGGCCCTGCGCGAGGGACTGCCGTTGCGCCGGGGCGACTGGCAATCCTACCTGGACTGGGCGGTGACGTGCTTCCGCATCGCGGCGTCCGGGGTGGCGGATGCAACGCAGATCCATACCCACATGTGCTATTCCGAGTTCAATGACATCATCGCCGCGATCGGGGCGATGGACGCCGACGTCATTTCCATCGAGACCGCACGGTCGAAGATGGAATTGCTCGATGCGTTCGTCGATCATCGCTATCCGGCGGACGTCGGGCCGGGCGTCTACGACATCCATTCCCCGCGCGAGCCCGCCGTCGGGGAAATGGTTGCCCTGCTGTCGGCGGCGGCCGGGCGGCTGGCTGTCGACCAGCTGTGGGTCAATCCCGATTGCGGCCTGAAGACCCGCAAATGGTCCGAGGTCCAGCCCGCGATCGCGAACATGGTCGCCGCCGCGCGTCTGCTGCGGGCCTGATCCGGTCGGGTCCCTCGTCCCCGTCCAGCCCTTCCTGCAGGGTAGCCACCGGGGAAAGGATCCTATAAGGCGCGTCCTCGTGAAACGGATCTCGGTCCGTTTTGATGGGGCAATATGATCCCGACCCCGGGGGGATGACCCCCGGGGTCGTTGGATTGCCGCGCGGGGTGGGGTCCATGACGTTCCAGTTTGCCAGCCGGATGCAGCGTGTCGGGCCGTCGGCCATCCGCGAACTGCTGCGCCTGGGCGCCGATCCCGAGGTGACGTCGTTCGGCGGGGGGTATCCCGACGCCACCCTGTTTCCCACGGACGTGTTGTCCCGCCTGTTCCGGGACGTGCTGGAGGCCCGGGGCGCCACAGCGCTGCAATATACCGTCTCCAACGGCATCGCGCCGCTGCGGGCCCAGATCGCGGAACGGGCGCGCCGCGACGGGATCGCGTGCGACGCCGACCAGGTTCTGATCCTGAACGGGGGTCAGCAGGGCCTGGATTTGGTGGCGAAGATGATGCTCGATCCGGGCGATGTGGTCATCACCGAGGATCCGACTTTCCTGGGCGCGCTGGTCGCCTTCGATCCCTACGAACCGCACTATCGCGCCGTCCGGATGGACGCGGAAGGCATGGATACCGACGACCTGCTGCGCGTCCTGCAGGCCGGACCACGCGCGAAATTCATCTACACCGTTCCCGATTTCCAGAATCCGACCGGCGTGACCATGAGCCTGCGGCGTCGCCGCCGGCTGCTGGAACTGGCGCGGGAATTCGACCTGCTGGTGCTGGAGGACACGCCTTATCGCGCGCTGCGCTTCGAGGGCGAAGCGCCTCCGACGCTCAAGAGCCTGGACGAGGACGGGCGCGTCATTCACCTGGGCAGTTTTTCCAAGCTGCTGGCACCGGGGCTGCGGCTGGGCTGGGCCATCGCCGATGACGTGCTGATCCAGCGGCTGGGCCTGCTCAAGCTGGCGGCCGACACGCAATGCGGGACGCTGGCCATGGAGGTCGTGTCGCGCTTCCTGGACGAATACGACCTCGATGCGCATGTCGATCGGATCCGCCGGACCTATCGGCGCAAGCGCGACGTGATGCTGCGTACGATCGAAACCCGCTTCCCGCCGCAGGTCGCCTTCACCCGGCCGCAGGGCGGCATGTTCACCTGGCTGACCTTCCCGGCCGGGTTCGATGCGGCCCGCTTCATGGCCGGGACGATGCTGCCGCGTGCGAAGGTCGCCTATGTGCCCGGGGAGAGTTTCTTCCCGGTTGCCGGCCGGCCCAACCATGCCCGGATCAGCTATTCGACGCAGGACGAGGATACGATCGTCCGCGGCATGACGACACTGGGCGAGCTGCTGACCGAGGTCCTGGGATGACCCGTGGCCAGTGACCGGGCCGGCGGAATATCGTAATGAAATCGATCCGGATTCGGAATGGTGCCATCGTTCGCCCATCCGCCCGATCCCCAAGGAGTAGCCCGCCGTGTCACCCCATCTGAATCGCGCCCTCGGGCCCTGGCAACTGCTGTTCACCGGGCTCAGCGCCATGATCGGGTCGGGCTGGCTGTTCGGCGCCCAGCGCGCGGCCGCGACGGCCGGCCCGGCCGCGAGCCTGGCCTGGCTGCTGGGCGCATTCATCGCCCTAGTCATCGCCGGCGTCGCCACCGAGCTGGGCGCGATGTTCCCGGTGGCGGGCGGGATGGTGCGGTACTCCAATGTCACGCATGGGCCGTTGATCGGCTTCATGGCGGCCTGCGCCAACTGGATCGCGATCGTCAGCGTGGTCCCGATCGAGGCCGAGGCCTCGGTCCAGTACATGAGCTCGTGGTCCTATCCCTGGGCACGGCAGCTCTATCAGGGCGGGGAACTGACGTCGTCCGGCCTGGCCGTGGCGGCGGTCCTGGTGACGGTGTATTTCCTGCTCAACTTATGGGGGGTACGGCTGTTCGCCCGTTTCAACGTGCTGGTGACGGTGTTCAAGATCATCGTGCCCACCACCACGGCCGTCGCCCTGATGACCAGCAGCTTCCATGCCGGCAATCTGGTCGGCAGCGATCTCGGCGGGTTCATGCCCTATGGCCTGTCGGGGATCCTGACGGCGGTTTCGACCTCGGGCGTCGTCTTCGCCTTCAACGGATTCCAGAGCCCGCTGAACCTGGCGGGCGAGGCCCGCGATCCGGGCCGGACCATTCCCTTCGCGGTCCTGGGATCGGTCGGGATCGCGACGATCGTGTACCTGCTGTTGCAATTTGCCTATCTCGGCGCGGTCCGGCCCGGGGCCGGGGGGTGGGCGGGCCTCGCGTTTTCCTCGCCGTTCGCGGAACTGGCCATTGCCTTCAACCTCAACTGGCTGGCGATGGCACTGTATTTCGACGCCTTCGTCTCCCCCAGCGGAACGGGTGTGACCGATATGGCGACCAGCGCGCGCATGACGCTGGGCATGCAGCGCAACGGGACGATGCCGGCGGTGCTGGGGCGTATCCATCCGCTGTATGGCGTGCCGCGCCCGGCCCTGTGGTTCAACCTGGGCGTGTCGTTCGTGTTTCTCTATTGCTTTCGGGGCTGGGGCATTCTGGCGTCGGTCATTTCCGTCTGCACGATCATTTCCTACCTGATGATTCCGATTTCGGCGGTGTCGCTGCGGCGGACCATGCCGGAGCATGCGCGTCCGGTCCGGGTGCCGGCGATGCGGCTCACCGGCACGCTGGCGTTCGTATTCTCGTCGCTGCTGCTGTATTGGGCGCGCTGGCCGCTCAGCGGCGACATCATCCTGCTGCTGCTGATGTTCCTGCCGGTCTATGCTTGGTTCCGTCGTCATGACGGCTGGGACCGCCATCGCATCGCCTGCCGCCATGCGGTCTGGTTCATGGTCTACCTGCCGACGATCGCCGCCCTGTCCTATGTCGGCAGCCGGCCGTTCGGTGGGCTGGGCTGGATCCCCTATGGCTGGGACCTGGCGGTGGTGGCCGCGGTGTCGGTGCTGTTCTGCGAATGGGGCGTGCGCAGCGCGATGGACACGCCCGACCTGTCGGTGATCACGGAAGACGACGACCTGCCGGCGTTCGGCGGACACTGACGCCCGGGCTGGGCGTCAGAGATCATTTTCGTCAGAAATACCGTTCGTAGACGGTGATGACGTCGCCGGGTTGCAGCAGGGAATCGCGTCGCACCCGGCCCTCGATCGTCCGGCCGGATCCGCCCGCGTCGCTGCGGACGTCGCCGGCATGGTCGGTCACCGCGCGGTAGGTATAGCCGCCGGCCAGCGCCACGGCGCTGAGCATGGTCATGCCGGGCATGTAGGGATACTGGCCGGGATGGGCGACCTCGCCCAGCACGAAGATCGGCCGGTACTGCGTGACCTCCACCGAGACGCTGGGGTGGTTCAGGATGCCCTTGCTGGTCAGCTGGTCCACGATCAGCGCCTGCAGTTCATGGGTCGTCAGGCCCGATGCCTGAAGCGAGCCGAGCAGGGGAAAGGCGATCTGGCCATTGTCGCCGACCGTGAAACTGTTGCTGAGCTGCAAGTCGTTGTAGGTCAGCACCCGCAACTGGTCGCCGGCGCCCAGACGGTACGCGCCGGGGGAGGGCGGCGGCAGGAGCGGAAGCTGGCCGGCGCATCCCGACAGCAGGATCGCCAGCGCCCCGGCGGCGAGCCAGCGGGCGCGACGCGGCGATGGGGCCGGGCAGGGGCGATCTTTATGCGCGGTCATCTTCAACCTCCGGTCATGATGGTGTGCGGCCCGCACCAGGGAATCCCGGCACAGGCTATTCTGCGAAATTGAACCCGATGGCGACATAGTTGCTGGCGAAGGTCGATTTCCGCCCGCTGAACAGCGGATCGGGCGCCTGGCCGCCGTGGGAGTAGTTGCTGACATGGCTGAAGGACAGGTTGGCGGTCAGGTAGCGATTCACCGTCCAGTTGATCGACGCTCCGAACTTGAACAGGGTCTGGGTGCGCGACCGCGTGCCGGCCACGGTCTGCCCGGTGACGCTCATGCCGCCTTCGGTGAACCCCCGGAGTACGATGTTCCGGCGCAGTTCGTGGTCGATCTGGATGCGCCCGTCCGTCACCGTCTGGTTCCGCGCGAAGGGCGAGGCCGGATCAATGATGCGGCGATAGAAGAACACGCTGACCGTATCCAGCAGGGTGGGGGTCCAGGTCGTATCGATCTCGAATGTCGGGGTGGTCACGGCGGGGGCTGAATTGCGGGTGAAATGACGGGTCTCGCCACCGGCGAGCAGGCGATAGCGGATAACCGAATCCGTGTTGAGGTCCAGGCCGGCGAAGGCCGCCCCGTCGACATAATCATTCGGCGCCTCCCCCTGCGTCGCCGCGAACTGTGCCGCCGACCCGCGCAGGATCAGCACGGCGGCGTTGCCGGTCGACAGTTCGAACCGCGATGTCAGCATGCCGGTTTCCAGATGGTGGCTCAGGCTGCCGTAATCGGTGTCTATGCCGCCCCCCGTCGCCTTGCCGAACGAAAAATCCTGGTAGATCGCCGAGGGGATCAGGCTGAAGCGTCCGAACAGCTTGGTATAGGTCAGGCGGTAATCGTCGGCGGCGTAGGGCACCGGGCGCGATACGCCGAAATTCCCCAGATCCATGGAATTCAGGTGCAGCATGTAATGCGTATAGCCCGCCGACAGTGTGTCGTGGCCCAGGGACAGCGACCCCCCCGCCCCCGTCGTCCAGTTCGTATAATTCGCGATCGGGATATTCGGAAAGCGCCGGTCGCCCACACTGGCGAACAGGCCCAGGGCATGGCGGCTCCAGTCCGAATTGACGCGCAGGCCGCCATTGCTGTCCAGTTCGGCGCTCTGGGTGTGCGGGGTGGCCAGGGTATTGGTGTTGTACCCGGCGTTGAACGATGCTGACGGCCGGACGATGAAACTGCCGACATGGATGCCGGCCGGCTGGTGTTGCAGCAGCTGCCGCATGGTGACCGTATCGGCCTGGTCCGGGGCGGTATAGCCGGGAAGATCGACCGGAAAATATTGCGAGATCAATTGTGCCCGCGCCGATCGTGCCCCGACGACGACGCAGGATACGGCCGTCGCCATCGCCAGGACGGCCAGACGGAATCGATATCGGTGTCTTCCCGCCGGTATCCCGATCATCAGGACGGGGTGCCCCGCTGCGCCGCGTCGACGGGCATCGCCTGGACCGGCGCCGGATCTTTTCCGGCGCCGGACAGGACGTCGCGATACAGATCGGCATAACGCCGGGCGACATCGTTCCAGTCATAGGCCGCCGCCGCGGCGACGGCCTGGTCGCGCACCGCGCGCACATGGTCGTCGCCCTGGGCACGGGCGGCCAGAACGTCCCGTGCGATCCCGTCCAGGTCGTCGGCGGACCCCACGATGCCGATGCCGGTTTGCGCGACCAGGCGGCGGAACGGCACGATGTCGCTGACGATCGGGATCAGCCCGGCCGACAGGGCCTCGACGGCGGCCAGCCCGAAACCCTCGTGCCGCGACAGGCAGCCGTAATAGCTGGCCTGGCCCAGCAGGGCGCGCAATTCCGTATCCGTCGGGGCGATGACGAAACGGACGGCGTCACTCACCCCGGCCGCCCGGGCCGCGGCGGCCAGTTCATGCTCGGTCTGGTCGGCGGGGCGGCCGGCCACGATCAGGCGCCAATCCGCCCCGGCCGCATCGGGACCGCCCGCACGCAGGCGCGCCAGCAGGGGAAACAGCAGGTCGATCTGCTTGTGTCGGGAAAAGCGGCCGAAGCTGATGATCGTCCGCGTCGGGGCGCCCGAGGCCGCGTTGCGGAATTTGTCCTGGTTGATGCCGTTCTCGATTGTCGTCAGCCTGCCGCGCGCGATCCTGTCGAACATCAGGGCGTCGCTGTGGCTGCAGGCCACGATGCGATCATAGGCACGGACCGAGGCGCGGGTGACGGACCCGAACCACAGCGCCTTGATCGTATGCAGCGCCTGCGTGTGGAAGAAGCCACCATGCGTCGACGCCACCAGCGGCCGGCGATGCAGCCATCGCGTCAACGCCAGGGCGTCGAAGAAGAAATCGATCGCGTGGACATGCACCAGGTCGGCATCGCCCAGGTGGCGGAAGACGGCCGGCGCGATCGGATAGCGGGTCGATCCGCGCCAGGGGATGCGACGGACCGGGACGCCCTGCACGATTTCCGTCGGCGCCAGGCGGTCCGGCTGGCCGAAGATTCGGTCCAGCGTCAGGACCCGGGCGTCGATGCCCAGCCTTTCCCGCTGGATCCGCGCCAGGCTCAGGACCGAATCCTCCAGCCCGCCGACGGACGGGCTGAACTGGCGGACGATATGCAGAATTTTCAATGCCAGCCTCTCAATGGAATCGCCAACGGAACGCGGTTCGGACCAATCCCTCAGCTATCGTAATGCAGGGCGATGCGCCGCGTATCCTGGCGACCGTATCGTGTCCCTGGATGGGTCGCCGCGTGCTCCTCGGCCATCGAGACGACGACGCCCGAGACATGGGCGCCGTAGGACCGCAGGCGCTCGATGGAGGACAGGACGGCACTGCGCGAGGTGTGGAGCCAGCGGCAGACGAAGACGGTCTGGTCGGCCAGCGCGCCGTAGACCAGCCCGTCCGGCATGGCCAGCAGCGGCGGGCTGTCGATGACGATCAGGCTGTAGGACCGGCCGAGTTCCTTCAGCATGTCGCGCAGGCGGGCGATTTCCGTGGTGTCGAAGGGAAACAGCTTGGGCGCGCCGGCAGGCAGGAAATCGACGCCGGTTTCGGGGTCCGGGCGGACCACCTCGCCCACCGATGCCTCGCCCGACAGCAGTTCGGTCAGGCCGGGACAAAGGGGCGAGCGGCCGGGCGTGCCTTCGCGATGATCGCCGTCGATGATCAGCACCGGCTGTCCGCCCGTACGGGCCAGGCCCGCCAGCCAGGCCGCCAGCGAACTCTTGCCCTCGCCGGCCGAGGCCGAGGCGACGACGACGACCCGTCCCCGGGCGGTCTTGGGCGCGGACAGCGACAATTGCGCCAGCAGGCTGCGCACGGCCTCGCTGGCCGGGGAAAACGGGTTGTCCAGGACATGGCGCCGCACGGACCGGCGGTCGCGCCCGGCGATCCAGGGAATGGCGGTCAGCAGCGGCAGCCCGACCAGCGCGCGCAGTTGCTCGACCTCGCCGAATCCGGACGAAAACAGGTCGCGCAGGAACACCGCCCCGGCCGCCGCCACCAGGGACAGCACGACGACGCCCATCAGCAGCTTCTTCCTGTTCGGGAAGGTCGGCGTGTCCGGGGCGGCGGCGTGCGACACGAAGGCAACCGGCGGTTGCAGCAGGTCCACCCGGTCGACCAGTTCCTTCGACCGTTCCAGGAAGGCCTCGTACACGTCCCGCGCGCTCTGGGCCTCCTGCGTCAGCATGCGATATTCCGCCTGGGGCGAACCCTGGCCGCTGGCCTCCTGGCGCAACCGGTCCAAATCGTGGGTCAGCTGGCCGACCTCGGCACGGGCGGAGACTGCGTCCTCGTTGATCGAATCCAGGGCGGCGCGTGTCTCGGCGGCCAGGCTGGCGCGCGTGGTTGCGATCTGCTGGTCCAGGCCGGCCAGGTCGGGATGGTGTGGCCCCAGGGCGGCGGCCTTCTGCATCCGCGTGCTTTCCAGCTGCAGCAGCGTGTTCGCGGTCGCTACCAGGATCGGCTGCTGGGTCAGCGTGACCAGCCCCCGGGCCTCGCCGCGCGCGGTGGCGCGGGCCAGGGCATCGGATCGGGCCTCCGCCGCCGCCAGGCGGCCCTGGGCCTGCGTCAGGCTGATGGCGGTTTCCGACATCTCGCGTTCGATCAGCGGCCCGTTGCCCGCGCCGTCGCCGGTATTGGACAGCTTGTGCGTGGCGTTGAAGGCGCTGGCCTTCGTCGCGGCCTCCAGCCACCGTTCGCGCAGTTGCATGGTGCGGCCATCCACCCAGGCCGCCGTGCGGTTCAGGTCCGCGCGCTGCCGGTCCAGGGCGATCTTCTGGTACTCGACGACGAACGCATTCGCCAGGTCGGCGGCGCGCTGGCCGTCATCGGCGTTCACGGTGATGCTGATGATGCGCGACCGGGGGCCCGGCGCGATCGTGACGGCGGCCAGCAGCCTGTCCACCTGCGCCTGGGCCTGGGCGGCGGGATCCGCCCTGACCGCCTTCGGGCAGGCCAGGTGCAGGCCATGGGTGCACAGCATGTTTTTCAGGCTGAAGCCGCCCCGGCTGGCCGGTGGCGGCAGGTCGCGCAGTACGGCGGCGGCGACGTCGCGCGATTGCAGCAGTCCCGCCTGCGTCGCCAGTTCATCGTCGCTCAGTCCCTCGGCCTGCTGTGCGCCGCGATTGCCCACCGGATCGCTGCTGGTCGGCGAGACGACGACCGTGGCGGTGGCCACGAACGACCGCTTGAGCGACAGCGTCGCCCCGCACCCCACGACGAAGGTTCCGATCCCGACAGCCAGGAACAGGCGGTGATAGCGGCGCAGCAATCGCAGGCCGTGCAGGATGATGGTCCTGCCGTCGCGCTGGCTCATGGTGATCGTCGACAGGGGATCGTTCATGCGGGACTCGATCATTTACGGAAAGAAGGGCGTGCGGGGCCGGGTCGGCACGGAAAGGCGTCAGGCCTTCGTCCCGTCGGGCTGCGGCCGCTCGGGACGGATTTTCCAACGCAGGACATACAGGCCGAAGACCGGCAGCCCCAGAAGGTAACGACGCCACAGCCGTCGTGGTTCGCGCACCAGCCTGACCAGCCATTCCAGGCCCATGTTTGCGACCCATCGCGGGGGCCTGCGGACGCGGCCGGCCGCGTGATCGACCAGCGCCCCCGCCGTGATCGCGATGGTCGGCGGCAGCCGGTCCCAGTGATCGTAAAGCCAGCGTTCCTGCCGTGGCATTCCCATATTGACCAGCAGCAGGGTCGGGTGCGTGGCATTGATCTGCCGGACGATGTCCTCGGATTCCATGGATCCGGGGCGGGCATCGAAAAATCCGTGATGCACGCCCGCCGTGCGGACGCCGTAGCGTTGCTCGTAGGTACGCGCGGCGTTGTTCGCGGCCTCCTGCGATCCGCCCAGCCAGAACAGCGATGCGTCACCGCCCAGCCGTTCCAGGACCGGGCCGATCCATTCCGGCGGGGTGGTGCGGTGCGGCCGCCGGCCGATCAGGAATGCCGCCGCCAACTGGACGCCGGCCCCGTCGCAGAATGCGATATCCGCCTTGTCGAACAGGTCGCGCAGCCAGCGTTCGCGCTGCGACAGGACGACGCAATGCGCGTTGGCGTTCACGACCAGCATCCTGGCGCCGCGCCGCGCGGCCCGCGTGACGATTTCGGCCAGCGCATCGCGCGGAATGTCCAGAAGGCGCAGCCCCATGATGCGCAGCGCATCGAACGGCAGGGACACATCGCGGGCGGCCGGATGCACGGACGATTCGGGCACGACCGCGCCGTCCGCCGCGGGGGAGATCACATCAGAATGCATGTTTGCTGAAAACCTCGCGCAGGACGGTCAGGGCCAGGATCTTCAGGTCGAAACGCAGAGACCATTTCTGCATATATTCCAGGTCGTATTCCACGCGCCGGCGCAGGTCATCCAATGTCACCAGTTCGCCGCGCGCGCCATTGACCTGCGCCCAGCCGGTGATTCCCGGCTTGACCTGATGGCGGATGACATATTCCGCCAATGCATCGTCCAGCAGCATGCCGTCGGCACGGGTATGCGGGGCATGGGGACGGGGGCCGACCAGCGACATCTCGCCGCGCAGGACGTTCAGAAGCTGCGGCAGTTCGTCCAGGCTCAGCTTCCGCAGCCATTTGCCGATCCGCGTGACGCGCGGATCGTCGCGGGACGTCTGTTTCGCCGCCATCATGTCGGACATGTTCGCATGCATGGTGCGGAACTTGAACACCATGAAATTGCGATTGTTGTAGCCCAGCCTGGGCTGCCTGAAGAATACCGGCCCCGGCGAGGTCGCCTTGATGGCGATTGCGATCATGCACATCAGCGGCGTCAGCAGGGCGAGGGCGATGGCGCCCGCAACCACGTCCAGCATCGTCTTGCGGACGATCTGCCAATCCGACAGCGGCCGGCGCTGCAATACCAGCAGGGCGAAAGGACCCAGCCGTTCGATGGGGAGCAGGACGTCGATGCCGTGCACCAGATTGGGCATCACATAGACATCCGACAGCACGCTGCGCAGCCGCCAGCTGATTTCGGCGACGTGGTCGACGGGGTCGGAGCTGGGGGGGATGGCAAGGATGATGGCATGCAGCCGGGATTCGCGGCTGCGCACGATCAGGTCATCCAGGGTGCCGTCCGTTACGGTGGGGTCCAGGGCGGTGTCATGGTCGTCGAAGACGCCCACCATCCGGTAGGTCGGCCCGGCCTCTTCCGTGACGCGGGCCGCCACCTTGAGCGCGACCTCGTCGCTGCCGATCACGGCGATGTTCCGGGCCAGGTGCCGCGTGACCGAGGGATGATGCAGGATCAGGATTTCGCCGCCGCGCAGCACGGCCAAGGTTGCGGCGCAGATCCCGATCCAGACCAGTGACAGCTCGATCGCCTGTGCCGTCGGCCGATGCAGCATGTACAGAACGATGAAATGCAGCAGCGCACCGATCACGAGCGGACGCGCAAGATATCGAACCTGGGCCGAAACCTGGAGAATATCCGGAATATAGAGCAAGGAGCGCTTCTTGGGGATCATCAGGAACCCGAGCGCCGACATCAGGTCGGCCAGGGGCAGCGCCACATGCCAGTTCTCCATCAGGATGGTCGGCTCGACATGCGCGCACAGGACGGTCGCGCCAAGGACGCCGAAAGCGTCCATGCTGGTGGTCACACCGGCCATGACAGGGTGATAGTAGGGGTACGACCGGTACGGCCCGGTGTCGGCCGTTCCCGATGGCCGTGGTTCCTCCAGAAGGCTTTCGTTCGACAGGCTGATCGTGCCCTGCAGCTGGCCGTATGATTCGCTCATGCGAGGACCTCCCAGGGGGCAAGATGCCGTCGACGACGACCGTTCTGATGGCTCCGGAATCAATGGCTGAAAAACGTCATTTTTAAGACAAGAGTTTCAAAAAAGTCATGAAGCTTTACGTATGGCACATCGAAATGACGAACTTTCCAGGCATCCTTTCTGAGCCGATGCCGCGTATCGCGGTCGGTCATGGATTGACGGGATATTATCAAATTCCATAATATACAAAGGATTTATGGAAAATACTTAAATGTCCGGAACCCTGTTCCGAACCGAAGACTCAATATCTTCAAGACCATCACCACATGTCCGCCCTCAAAACCGAGGCTGTAATTGGAACATGTTGAGGTGACACAAGGATAGGGATCGAATTGCGGTCCTGTCCACCTTTTTTATGATAAAAATTCCGGAGCCGGCGCCGGGCACGGATTGAAATGCAGCCGTCGTACCCTGCCCGCTCCGGTTCCTTATGGACGGCCCACGGAACTGTAGCGGAAGCCATGCGCCCTCATGGCCTGCGGGTCCCATATGTTGCGCAGATCGACGACAACGTCGCCTTTCATCACGTCGCGCAGCCTGGCGGGGGACAGGGCCCTGAATTCGTTCCATTCCGTCAGGACGAGCAGCGCGTCCGCGCCGGTCGCCGCCTCCTGCGCGTCAGCGCAATATTGCGTGGCCTCGGGCAGCAGCGGGCGGGCAGGGGTCATGCCCGCCGGATCGAAGGCGCGCAGCCCGGCCCCGGCCGCGGCCAGGCGGTGCAGGATGGGAATCGAAGATGCCTCGCGCATGTCGTCGGTTTCCGGCTTGAAGGTCAGGCCCAGGACGCCGATCGTCAGGCCGGACACGCTGCCGCCGCAGGCCGCGACGACGCGGTCGGCCATGCGCGTCTTGCGTGCGTCGTTGATGTCCACCGTCGTTTCGATCAGACGCATCGGTGATCCCGCATCCTGTGCGATATGGACCAGGGCCAGCGTGTCCTTGGGAAAGCACGAACCGCCGAATCCCGGGCCAGGATGGAGGAATTTCCGGCCGATACGGTTGTCCAGGCCGATGCCGCGCGCGATGTCGTGCACCTCGGCGCCGACCTTCTCGCACAGATCCGCGATTTCGTTGATGAAGGTGACCTTCATCGCCAGGAAGGAATTGGCCGCATATTTCGCCAGTTCCGCGGTTTCCAGGCCGGTGAACAGGATCGGGGCCTCGATCAGGTAGAGCGGCCGGTAGAGGCGGCGCAGGACCTCGCGCGCGCGCTCGCCCCCGCCGGGCCGGGTGGTGTCGGTGCCGATGATGACGCGATCGGGGCGCATGAAATCGCCGATTGCATTGCCTTCGCGCAGGAATTCCGGATTGGACGCGACGTCGAAATCCAGGTCCGGCCGGACGCGGCGGATCAGGTCGGACACCTGTCGGCCGGTTCCGACCGGGACGGTCGATTTCGTGACCACCACGGCGTAGTCGTTCATGCTCTTCGCGATCTGCTCGGCCGCCGCATAGACGTAACGCAGGTCGGCATGGCCGTCGCCGCGCCGGGTCGGTGTGCCGACCGCGATGAAGATCGCCTCGGCGTCCTGGACGGCCTTTTCGATGTCGTCACCGAAGGTCAGGCGCCCGGCGGCGACATTGTCGGCGACCAGCTTGTCCAGGCCCGGTTCGTAGATGGGGATCCGGCCCTCGCGCAAAGCCGCCAGCCGGCCGGGATCGGTTTCGACGATGGCCACGTCGGTTCCGAATTCGGCGAAGCAGGCCCCCGACACCAGTCCGACATAGCCGCCACCAATCATCGCGATCTGCATGATCCACTCCTGTCAGAGATGTTGTTCGTCCCGCCGGGCCGTGCCTGCGCAGTCATGTCGGCGCCAGAGTGCGACGCGACGGCGCAGCGCGCGCCCGACCTGCCATCCCATGCGCGGGACAAAGGACGGCCGGCGTATCGCACGCGCCGCCAGGGCACCGACGGCCCCGCGGCGGATCGCCTGCGAAAAGAAATGCGCGTCGTCCAGCCTCGACAGGCCTTCCGCACGGCGCAGCAGCAGGGCCGACAGGCCGGGGGTCGCCCGTATTGCCGGATGCCCGGCCAGGTCGAGGGCTGCCCGCGCCAATGCGCCATAGGCGATGGTGGTCCGCGTCATGTCCGACGTCTTGCGGCTGACGGCCCCTTCGCGCTGTGTGTAGAGATAATGCGCGGCGTCGAGGACCCGGAAGCGTGCCCCGTGCAGAAGCAGGTTCACCATGAAGATGAAATCCTCGCCATGGCGTTGCGTGGCCGCGTAGCGAACGTGCGAGGAAACCAGGAAGGCGCGCCGGATCATCGGCTTCAGCAGGCCCCAGTCGGGGCCCCGCCCGTCGGCCAGGTTGTGGGCCAGATAGGTTTCGATGGTGACGGGGCCGGCGGGCATGGCCTGCGGGCCGATGGCGCGGCCGGTCGTCCGGGCGGCGGCGGCGTCGTAATAGAGCAGGTCGTCCGCCACGATGTCGGCTGCCGGGTCGCGGGCGACGAGGCCCGCCAGCGCCGCCAGCCGGTCGGGGTCATAGGCATCGTCGGCGTCGAGGATCGCGATCCAGTCGCCCGTCGCCTGCGCGATGCCCATGTTGCGCGCCGCCGATGGGCCGCCATTCGCCGCCATGCGCAGCAGGCGGATGGTCGGGTGGCGTTCGGCCAGCGCCGACACGACCTCGCGCGTCGCATCGGTCGAACAATCGTCCACGACCAGGATCTCGGCGGCGGGCAGGCTCTGGGCCAGCACCGAGGCGATCGCCCGTTCGACGAACGATGCGGCGTTGAAGACCGGCAGGATGACGGTAATGGCGATCGCGTCGGTCATGGGCGTGGCGCCGCCAGGCGGTCGTACAGATCCTCGAGCGCGTCGGTGCAGGCCCTGATGTCGTGCCGCTGGCGCACGAAGCGGCTGCCGGCGGCACCCAGGCGGTCGGCCAGGGCGTCATCGGTCAGCACCGCCATCAGCCGGTCCGTAAGGGCATCGACATCGCCCTCGGCGAAGGCATAGCCCGTCTGGCCGTCGATGATCCCTTCGGTCACGCCACCCCGGGCCGAGGTGACGACGGGGACGCCGCTGGCCTGGGCCTCCAGCAGGACCAGGGGCAGTCCCTCGGCGTCGCCGCTGGTCGCCGTGATGCTGGGCAGGCAGAAGATCCGGGCCTGGTGCATCAGGTCCTGCACCCTGTCGCGGGACACCGCGCCGGTGAAGGCCACGTTGCTGATCGTCGCGGCCTGCGCCTCCAGCGACGCGCGTTCGGGGCCGTCGCCCGCGACGATCAGCCGCGCCGCCGGCAGGATGTTCCCGATCCGGCGAAAGGCCTCGATCAGGAACCGGCAACCCTTCTTTTCCACCAGCCGCCCCAGGAACAGGATCAGCGGCGGCCGACGGCCCGGAGAGGGGTCCTGCGGGGTAAAGCGCGCGGGATCGATGCCGATATGGCGGATATGGATCCGCTCCGCCGGCAGGCCCACCGCGATCGCGGCATCGCGGATATGATCGGAGACGGCGACGAAACTGACCTCCGGCCGGGACGCCAGGCGTTCGAGGCGGCGGGGATATGTCTTCCAGCGCCGTCCCGATCGGCCGGCCGCGAACCAGTCCATGTGGGTCGTGATATCGGCCCCATGCAGCGTCACCAGCAGCGGCACCGACAGCGAATGGGCCAGGTGCCAGGCCTCGACCCCGTCGAAGCCGAAATGGGCATGGATCAGGGACGGCCGCACGCGGCGCGCGATCCGGGTCAGGCCCGGGGGGGGCATGTCCAGCGTGCGGGCCAGCAGACTGCGGGCCCGCTGGGGCATCGTCGCCGGACCGACATAGCGCGCCCTGGCCGTCAGTCCCTCCAGCGGCAGCCGGTCGACCAGGCGTTCGCCGATCATGACCGGATTCCATCGCTGCAGCGCCAGGGACTGGTCCCGCACGAAGGTTTCGGACAGCGGCAGGATCTCCGTCCGATAGATACCCACGGTGGGACAGTCCGTCAGGTTTCCGATCTTCTGGAGCATCCTTCATTCCTTCCTGTCGTGGTCGGACCGATGGGTCGGACGGGGGCGGCGGGCAGGATCAGATCCTGGTGTCGGAATAGGCGTCGGGGGTCATGATGCGGTCCACGACCTCATCCCAGCCCAGCATGGGCGTGTTGATCGGGGTGTCGTGCGCCAGGGCGGCATCCACCGCCCGCCTGATCGATGCCGGGTCGCCCGGCACGTAGCCATATCGCCCCGGCTGGTCGCCAAGGGCGAATTCGGGGCAGACCGCGGGTATGCCGAACAGCCCGAATTGCCGCAGTTTCAACGATGTGTCGATCAGGTAGCGCGGTGTCTGCCGGTCCAGGTACGGCGCCACGCCGAAGGCGGCGTGCTGGACGAAGGGCAAGGTCTGTTCGAACGGCATTTCGTCATGGACGACGATGTTCGGGGCGGACAGTCCCGCCGCGGCCTTGCCGGCCCCGATGATGTGGAAATCGATTTCCGGGAACGCCGCCGCCGCGATCGAAAAAAACGCAGGGTCGAACAACATGGACCCGACCGAGACGCAACTGCGGCGTGTGCCGTAGGGGTCGGCGTAGCGCTTCAGGGCGATCGATCGGTCGATCCCGTGCGGCACGAAGACCGAGGAGCGGTCGTGCGGCATTCCGTCCCGCAGCAGCCGCGAGGGCAGTCGAACAGTGTCGATGCTGTCGAAATTGGCCCGGAACCGACGCTTGATGGTCTCGGCGCAATCGACGACGTCCAAATCGTCGGATGCCAGGTAGACGATCCTGGCGGTCGGGTTCAGGCGCCGCGCATCCTCGATGAAGACCGGGGCCATGCCGGATTCAATGAAGATCGTATCGGCCTCGCGCAGCCATTGCCGCGGAATCCGCGGAATGAGCCTGCGATAGAGCCAGAACATCGATTCCTCGACCCGGGCCAGGGCGGGACGGCGCAGATTGAACGGATGCCAGGTGGTCCGCCACAGGAAACACGCGACACCATCAACGATTTCCACCCGATTGGCTCGCGGGGCCAAGTCGGTGCGTGTATCGCCGCGATGTTCCGACAACCGGCTGAGGCCGATGGAAAAAAAACGGGCCGTCCCGCGCTTGGCCAGTTCGGCCGTGATGAAATGGACGCTCGCCTTTCGGCGGGACCGATAATCATGCACGGATATGACAAGTGAATTCGCCATGCGCTCGGGCTGCCTCTTCTTCTTTACGGGCCGCGTCGGAAAGGACGCAGTATCTGTTCAGATAGGAAACAGGGCGCTTGGCATCGGAAGCGCATAATTCGGTAACGTTTAAGGGATGAATGATGGAAACGCAAGAAAATCGAATCCCGCACATCGAAAAGAGTCATCCGTTATCCCGGGGCAAATGAGGCTTTTTTTTGACGAATTGATGGACCGGATGGGGCGGTCATGCTGGATTGCGGATTCTCGGGAAATTTCCCCGGCGATGCGATGTTGTACTTGCTACGCCCGGCAGGATGAGGATAAGGCTGGACCCGGCCGAATGAAAGACGGCGCCGGATTGCGGCGTCCGTCGGGTTGCATTCTGCACGATGTTTTTAAGAAAGATCGATATTTCCACATTTTTTCCGGCGGGCGGGACCCGTTGCATAACGTGGCGCGACGCCGGGCCTTCGGCATCGGCCAGCCAGCGGGTGAACGGATTTTCTCTGGCGGAAGGACGGTCGGATGTCGGACCCCCTGTTTGAAGCACGGTTGGAAAAATCGTATCTTCAGCAGCTTACCTCCATCCGTGGAGTGGCATGCCTGGTCGTCCTGGTCGGGCATGTCATCCAGGTCATCCGTTATGATCCGCTTCCGTCGTCGCCGCATCGGCACTGGATCCGCGACCTGGTCACCTATGCGTTCAACGCCCAGGCGGCCGTGTTGCTGTTCTTCGTCCTCAGCGGTTGCGTCCTGTCGCTGTCCTTGCGTCGGGTCATCACGTTCGACCGGCAGGCCATTGCGGGCTTCTATGTAAAACGGGCGTTTCGCATCTATCCGTTACTCTGGGTTTCGGTGTTTTTCTCGGTTGTTATTACAACATATGTACGGGCCTCGATGGATGTCGGGGTCTATGTGGACTGGCTGGCGCGCAATCTCGGCTCCACGATCTCGCTGTCGCATGTCGGGCTGGCGCTGGTGGGGGCCTATACCCGTTATAACGGCCCGATGTGGTCGCTGCGGGTCGAGCTGATCTTCTCGATCCTCTTTCCCGGTATCCTGCTGCTGATGCGGGCCCGGCGACTGCGGGGCTGGGCGCTGGCAGCGCTGTTCGCCCTGGCGCTGGTTCCCATGCCGTCGGAGATCGGGCTGAATTTCGGCCTGGCGTTCGCGCTGGGGGCGCTGATCCCGCTGATGCCGCGGATCGGCTGGGCATCCTCGGCGCTGATTCCCGTGGCGGCGACGCTGGTGCTGATGTACGACCGTCTGGCGCTGGGCGGTCACGCCATGCCGGAACAGGTCTATGACGTGATCGAAACCCTGGCCGCGTTCGTCATCGTGCGTGACCTGTATGCATCGGGCCGGTCCTTCGGCGTGCTGACCAACCGAACGGTCGTCTGGGTCGGCGAACTGTCCTACAGCATATATCTGCTCCATCTGCCCATTCTTCTGGTTGTCTTCGACCTGATGCAGCGCTGGATGGGCCTTCGGCCCCTGCTGGCCCATCCGGGATGGAGCCAGAGCGTGCTGGCGGTGCTGACGGTCGGGGTGACGGTGGCGGTGTCCAGCCTGACCTACAAAATAGTGGAACTGCCGCTGCATAATATCGGACGCAGGCTGGCGCGCCGCATCGAACCTTCCGCGGCGCCTGTGGTCGCCTGGCGAAACGATGCCGCGCGGCGGACGACACCGGCCACCGGCATGGAGCGCGAATCATGACGATCGCCTATGCGGCACCCAGTCGTGTTCTGGCGGCGCCGGCGGATTCGCAGGGTGGAAAATATCTCGTGGTCGCCGGGGCCATGTTCAACCTGGCGTTGTGTTTCGTTGCGACCCGCGGCTGGATGCATGTCGGAAACGCCCATATCGCGGCGGTGGAACTCACGATCATGGCTGTCGGATTCTACATGATCCGGAACCGGATCGACCGGCACGCACTCTGGATCATGGCGGTGACGTTCGGCTTCCTGGCGGGCGCGAAGCTGGTCAATCCGGCGATCAGCTTCAAGATCCTGCATGATTTCGGAATCATGTATATTTTCTATCAACTGGGTCGGATGGCGTCGGAACGGACGGCCCGCTCGACGATCTGGATCCTGATGGTTCTGGTGCTGGCCGTCGGGTTCGTCGAGCTGGTATTTACCCAGGCCTTCGCCCAGGCCTTCAATATCTGGGACTACTACGTCCAGAAGGGCGTTATTTCCAGCGACACGGTGAATTACAGCAATACCAACCTGTTTCTCAGCGGCAATCGCGGCGCAGGTGCGGGCCGGACCTTTTTTGAATCCGTCTTCGGGCCGCATCGGGTCTCGTCCATTTTTCTGGAACCTGATTCGCTGGGAAATTTTTCCGCCGTCGTGTTCGCATGGTGTCTCAGCGTTTCGAAAAACCAGCCTGGCCGACGGTACGTCGTATTGTACATCCTGGCGGCCCTGTGTTTTGTCCTGGCCGACTCCCGCTTTGCGTCGGGATGCTGCGCATTGATGCTGCTGCTGCGGCTGACGCCCTTGTGCAGGGTCGCGCTCGTGACGTTCCTGCTGCCCGTGCTGGTCGCGACGGCCCTGACACTCGTCGGTTCGCTTCATGAACTGCCGGGGGTGCTGCCGGCCATCCTGAAGGACGATCTGTCCGGCCGGCTGATCTTTTCCGGTCGGTTGCTGGATTACTGGCATATCGGCCAATGGTTCGGGATGGCGCCGTCGCAGGTCTATACGTCGGACACCGGTTATGCCTACGTCCTTAACAATCTGGGGGCGATACTGACCCTGTTCTATCTCGGCCTGTTCGCGTTCCGCCCCGCACGCTCACGCGAGGGCGAGATCATGAGGGCGATGATGTCGGTCTATTTCGCGACGTCGCTCTGCATCGGGGCATCGGTTTTCACGATCAAGACGGCGGCCCTGCTGTGGTTCCTGTATGGAACGACCGAGACCGGGCCTGATGCATCGGATGGCGTGTTCGCACGCCCGCGCCACCCTGCGGCCCGTCCGATCATGTCTGCGGCGACCGAGGTTGCGGCCTGATCCTTATATATGGGAAATGCCATGCGTATCCTGACATATCTGCGCTGCGCCGCTGCCCTGCTGTTGCCCGTGGCTGTGCCTGCCCAGGGCTTGGCGCAGGAATTCAAGGGGGTGAATCTGGCGGGGGCGGCCTATTCCTCGAACAAGATTCCCGGCCGGTACGGCTATGATTATGTGTTTCCCAAACCCGGCGAGGTCACGTATTTCCGGGAAAAGGGGATGAATATCTTCAGGATCTCGGTGCTCTGGGAACGGTTGCAGCCGGTGCGGCAGGGTAATCTGGACCCCGCCTATCTGGGGCGACTGCGCGATTTCATCGCGGAGGCGAACCAGTCTGGCGCGAAAGTCATTGTCGATGTGCATGATTACGGCCGTTATCGTGGCGTGCCGATCGGCACGGACCCGGTGACATCCGGCGATTTTCGGGATTTCTGGGCCCGCATGGCCACTGCATTCGGCGGAAATTCGGGCGTCATGTTCGGCCTGATGAACGAACCGCAACTGCATTCGGCCGACGCCTGGCGCGATATCCAGCAGCAGGCCATCCTGGGCATCAGGGGGACGGGGGCGAAAAATCCCATCCTTGTCTCGGGAATTTCATGGGATGCGGCGCATAATTTCGCCACGGTGAACGGACAGGCCTTGAAATCGCTGCAGGATCCGGCGCACGCCCTGCTGTATGAGGTCCATGAATATTTCGATGCCGACAGCTCGGGGCGCAGTCCCGACTGCATTCCTGCAAGCCAGGTCATCGGCCGCCTGGCGCCGTTCACCGCATGGCTGCATCAGACCGGGCACAAGGGTTTCCTGGGGGAATTCGGGGTCGGCCGCAGCGACGCATGCCTGCAGGACCTGGATCGGGTCGTATCCTACCTGGCGGCGAACGCGGATGTGTGGACCGGATGGACCTATTGGGCGGCGGGACCGCTCTGGGGCGAATACATGTATACGCTGGAACCCAAGAACGGAACGGATCGGCCGCAGATGACGGTGCTGCAGAAATATCTTTCCGGTCGATAGGCGTGCGCCATGGACCGCGTCGGTCGGGAGGGCCGGCCTATCGTCTGCCGTGGGATGAACGAGAGGGAGGCATGTTGCGATGACGGACCCGATTATCGACGTTCTGGTCCCGGCCTATAATGCGCAGAGCACGATCCGGTCGTCGATCGACAGCCTTCGCGGCCAGACCATCCGGAACATCCGGATCGTGGTCGTCGATGACGGATCCACGGACAGGACGGGCGAGATATTGGCCGGGATGGCCCGCGACGACCCGCGGATCACGGTCCTGACACAGGCCAACCAGGGGATCGTCGCGGCGCTGTCCCACGGGCTGGGGGCATGCGGCGCGCCGTTCATCGCGCGGCACGATGCCGATGACCTGGCCGCCTCCGATCGTCTGGAGCGACAGGTGCGGTACCTGGAGGAGCATCCGGACTGCGTTGCCGTGTCGGGCGGGGGGATACATATCGACGTAGATGGCCGGCCGACAAGCGGGCGGGTGCGCCTGGCATCCGTGGATGCGGCCGATCCGGCCTGGGCGCCTGCGCGGGAGCCTTATCTGCCGCAGCCGTTCCTGCTGATGCGGCGCTCGGCGTTCGACCGGGTCGGCGGTTACCGCAGCCTGGCGGTCGCCGAGGACAGCGACCTGTACTGGCGCCTGTCCGAAATCGGGCCATTGCGGAACATCGACCAGAATTTCGGGTCCTATCGCGTGCATGCCGGCAGTATCTCGAGCCGGTCCATCCGTAACGGCCGGTCGCTGGCATTCTGGTCTCAGATGGCCGCCCTGTCGGCGCGGCGACGGCGGGCCGGGCAGCCCGACCTGGTCTTCACGCCCGACACGATGCGTCAGCGCGAGGCGTCGGTCACGCTGGATGATTTCTTCCAGTCCGGATGCGCGGGCCTGACGGGCGGCGAGCGGTCATGGCTGGCCCTGGCGCTGGGGATGAAGCTGGTGGCGCTGGCCCTCTATCGGCCTTATGAGCCGGACAGCGCCGACTGTGATTTCATTCGCCGCGCAGTGCGGGATCCGCATGCCCCCATTACGGTCGAAAATCGGGCGGAGATCGCGGACCTGCTGATGGCAACCGCGACGCGCCTGGCGATCCATGGCCGCCTTCGCGATGCGGCGAAGCTGGTGTCGCCGGCCCGCTATCCCGTCTTGCTGGGGCGTATCTCGTTCCGCCTGGTGTTGCCGGCGGGACTGCGAGATGCCGTCAAGCGGGCGGCCGGACGCGTCCAGCCGGCCTGATGCCGACCATCGCGCGAGCCGGGACGGATCGCATCAATCCTGAAGAGTTATTGGGGGTTTCATGACGGCACAAGCGGAACGGCCCGCTGGCAGGCAGGGCGGTCTGGGCAAGGCGGCCACCAGCGGCTTCCTCTGGTTGCTCGTGCAAAGCGTTGCGGCGCGGGGAATCGGCTTCGTTTCGCAACTGGCGCTGGCATGGCTGCTGACGCCCGCCGATTTCGGTGTGATCGGCCTGGCCTATACCGTGTTCGGGATCGCCAACGCCTTGGTCAGCTTCGGAGTAGATGATGTCCTGCTGCAACGCCAGAAGGCGATCATGCTCTGGACCGCGCCCGCCTTCTGGATCTGCCTGTCGCTGGGCATGCTGGGCATGGTAGGCATGCTGGCCGCGGCGCCGTTCGCCGCACGCTGGTATCATTCCCCCGAACTGGTGGGGCTGATCGCGGCCCTGGCCGTCGCGACGCCGATCAAGACGCTGGCCACCGTGCCCTCGGTCAGGATCCGCGCCGACATGAACTTCCGGTTCCTGGCCGCATACAACACGTTCGAAATCTTCGCGTTGCAACTGGGCACGATCCTTCTGGCGTGGCTGGGTTGCGGGGCATACAGCTTTGCCATCCCGATCCCGGCACTTGCGGTCATCAAGGCGGCGCTGTTCTGGTGGAAGGCACCGCCGCGTATCGGCCGGATGTTCCGGAAGGTGCAACTGCAATACATACTGGGCAGCAGCACGACCGTCTTCGCGACGCGGACGATCATCGAAATCGTCAATCAGGGGGATTATATCGTGCTGGGGCTCATCGCCTCGCATTCCGTGGTCGGCCTGTATTTCTTCGCCTTCCGGTTCTCGGCGCAACCCGTCCGCATGCTGGCGGGGAATTTCATCAACGTCCTGCTGCCGGCCTTCGCCCAGTTGCGGGGCGACCCGCCCCGCCAGACCGAGGCCGCGCTGAAGGCATGCCGCCTGCTGGCCTATATGGTCGTGCCGTTCTGCTTCATGCAGGCCGCCCTCGCGGGGCCGGGGCTGCATATCCTGTTCGGCGAACGCTGGATCAAGGCGGTGCCCTACGTCCAGATCCTGAGCATGGGCCTGCCCTTCGACGCGGTGTCGTGGATCACCGGATCACTGTTGAGCGCGCGGCGCGAGTTCCGCGCCGGACTGATCTTCGCCCTGATCTCGGCGCCGATCTTCTTCGGCATGGCGATCGCAGGGGGGCTGCTGGGCAGCGCGTTCGGCGTGGCGGTGGCGGTGGCGATCTATTACTTCACGTACCCACCGCTATGTTCGCTGTTGATTCTGCGCCGGTGCGGTGTTGCGGTCGGCCGGGTCCTCGAACTCTATATCATGCCGTTTCTGGTATCCGCTCTGGCGATTGGCGGCGGCTATCTGATCTCTGTGATGCCGGTGATCCGGACGTATGATCTGGCCAGAATCATCGTGATCGGTGGTGTCGGGACGGGATTATATCCCGTCATTCTCTATGTCCTGAGGCGGGATGTCTTCGATCAGTTGTGCGATCGTTTTGGGGGGATTATCGGAAAATTCCGTCGGGTCAGGCTCGCCGCCCCGCAGGCTGTGGCGTCGGGCGGCTGATTGCGGCGTATTCAGCGCCCGCGGGAACGATGCGTCATGCGGGCCCGTACCCTGCGCCGGACTTTCTGCAACAGCCGTACGATCGGGGTCGGCAGGGTATTATGCAGCGCGATCTGCAAGCGGGCGCTTGCCGACTGGCCCGGTCGTGAAACATAGACAGTCGTTGATTTCATGTCCGCCGTTGCATCGTTGGTGTAGAAATAGGCAATCAGCGCCTTACGTTCGAGGCCGGGCTTGATATGGGTCGGATGCCCGTGAGCCGCTATTTTCGACTGCTCCATCAGCACGGTTCGTCCGAAATGGGGCGCGATTTCCACCGCGCGCGCGGATGGCCGCACCGTCCAGAGTTCCAGATTTCCCCCATTTTGGGTGTCCCAATCCGGATTGAGATACGTCAGCATCGCGAGGCGATTGGTCAGGCTGGTCTGGGGATGTTTCTGGAAATCGATATGAAGGTCGAAATGTCCGCCGCCCGACACCACGTGCATGCCGCCCCCGAAAAGGGATGGATCAGGCAGGAGGTTTTCGATACCCGTCAGGCTGGTCAGCAGACGAAGAAACGGACCGGAGTAAACAAAATCGAAATATCTCTGTACATGGGATGGAAGGTCTGAATTCGGAACCGTAGCGGTCTTCTTCTGCAGGGCCGTATCATAGCATTGCCATTGCCAATCGCTGCGATGGCGATACGCGTCCAGTATCGGCAACAGCCAATTTTCCGGAAACAGGTCGTCGATGATCAGGTGGGGGAATGGGTGTGCCGACTGATAGCGGCCCCGCAATCGTTCGGCCGATTCCTTCAGGCCGAGCGCACGGACGGTGAAGGGGGGCAATGACCCCGTGATGGACGGTGTATCGCCAGAAATGGTCGGACCCATATTAAATCGCTCATCACAGGTGTGGGACGAGGAGAATGAATGACAGGCCGATGTCGAAAAGCCCGGGCGGGAAATGGGTGAAACAGGCGCGGGTTTCCGTTTTCGCTCTGACATGGCATCTCCGGTTTAAAACGGGACCGTGACCATGGGCTGAACGGTGTGAACGCTATCTCATATTACAAAATGATGTAAAGCATTCGGTTGCATATCCGGCGCAGTTCGTATCTGAGGCGAGGATCTGAACGCTGGAGGCGTCTTTCTGGCCGCAGCATGGCGCACATGCCGCCACGCTGTATCCTGCGATGATTCTATAGCCTGCCGGCGGTGTTGCCCTCGACCATTCGGTGGGCGGCGCCACGCGTTTTCAGGTTCAGGAAAATCCGGGCCTGCTCTGTCAGGGGTTTTTCCAGGTACCTGTGCATCATTACGCCCAGAAGCAACGCGGCCAGCACGTTGGCCGGGTGCAGCAGGGTTGTCGTCAGAACGGGCAATCCCGACAGGCTGGCCGCCTTGCCGACAATTTTGCCGGTCATGTCGAATGCAATCTGTTGAAACAGATATATCGCATAGGACGCCGCGCCCAATTCCAGCAGGATGCGGCTGCGCGGCATATATCCCGCGCGTTCGAGGGAAAGAGCCGCCGATGCGATGACGATCGCCCCCGCGCCGAACAGCAGGTCATGGTGGAACGGGATGAGAAGAAGAAAGCCGATCGTCAGGGCGGCCGTAGCGCCGGCAATCCATCGGCCCGGCATCCGGTTCAGCCGGATGCCGTAAAGGCGTCCCAGTACCATGCCGGCAAGAAATTCAAGAAGCAGGGGGGAGGTATAGATCGTCAGGGCCGGTGTACGGGGCGGCCACGTGGCGCCCAGCATGACGAGAGTACCAAACAGGACGGCCACGACGCCGAGGCGCCGTGAACCGTCCAGCATCAGGAGGGCGCCGAAAACCAGATAGAAAAAGACCTCGTACTGCAACGTCCAGCCCAGATAGAGCGTCGGCCAGATATGACCGCCTGGTCCCCAGGCGGGAATGAACAGCAGCGAGGCCAGCAGGTGGCCGGGACTCCGATCGGTGACCGAGGGCGTGAAGATGCCTCCGGCCGCCAGCAGAATCGTCAGGGCCGTGGCGGCCCAGTAAGGCGGGACGATGCGCGCGATGCGGTCCAGGTAGAAATGTCGCGGCCCTATATCGCGTCCATCGGTCAGCGCGATCATGATGAATCCGCTGATGACGAAGAACAGGTCTACGCCGTGCTGGAAAAATCTAACGTCGGGAAAGATATTTTGGAACTGATGAAACAGCACGACACCGATCGCCGCCATGGCCCGGAGATATTGGATCGAGACGATCGTATTGCGGCCGCGCAGATGATCGGGCGAGGGGGGTGCGACATTCCCGGCCCTGCGGTTCGGTGCGTCTCGATCGGCGTGGGCGGGGTGGGGCGTCCGCATGCTGGGGCTCCGTCCTACGTCATGCTGCAAGGACTTCAGGATATCGCATCCCGCCGGGCCTGACAGGACCATAATGATCGGATCGGGGAATCGTTCCGATATTTCTTCCATGCCGTGGAACGGGTGTGGAAGAAGGGGCGGGTCTGTGGTGGTCGACCCGCCTCCAGGACTACGCGCCTGCCGGCAAGGTCGCCATGTCGATGACGAAGCGGTATTTCACGTCGGACCGCAGCATCCGTTCGTAGGCGGTTTCGATCTGATCCATGCGGATCATCTCGATATCGGCGGCGATGCCGTGTTCGCCGCAGAAATCCAGCATCTCCTGGGTTTCGGGAATGCCGCCGATCAGCGAGCCGGCGAAGCTGCGGCGTTTCATCAGCAGGCCGAACACCGAAACCGGCAGGGGGTCTTCGGGCGCGCCGACCTGCACCAGGGTGCCGTCGCGCTTCAGAAGGTTCAGGTAGGCGTTGATGTCGTGGTTGGCGGCGACCGCATCCAGGATGAAATCGAAGCGTCCGGCCTCGCGCGCCATGGCGTCCGGGTCGCGCGACAGCACAACCTCGTGCGCGCCGAGGCGAAGCCCGTCCTCGATCTTGCTGGCGGAAGTGGTGAACAGGACGACTTCCGCCCCGAAGGCGCGGGCGAACTTGACCCCCATGTGGCCCAGACCACCCAGGCCGACGATGCCGACGCGCTGGCCCGGCCCGACCTTCCAGTGGCGCAGCGGCGAATAGGTCGTGATGCCGGCGCACAGCAACGGCGCCACTGCGGCGAGATCCAGGTGACCCGGCACTTTCAGGACGAAGGCCTGGTCGACCACGATGGCGCGGGAATAGCCGCCGAAGGTGATGCCGCGTCCATGGAGGTCCTGGCCGTTATAGGTGCCGACGAATCCGTTTTCGCAATATTGCTCGAACCCGTCGCGGCAGCTCTGGCAGGTGCGGCAGGAATCGACCAGGCAGCCGACGCCCACCAGGTCACCGGCCCTGAAGCGGGTGACCGACGCGCCCGTTTCCGTCACGCGGCCGACGATCTCGTGACCCGGGACGCATGGATAGATCGTGTTGCGCCATTCGTTGCGGGCCTGGTGCAGGTCGGAATGGCATACCCCGCAGAACAGGATGTCGATGCGGACGTCCTCGGGCCCGGTATCGCGTCGCTCGAACCCGAAAGGGGCGAGGGGCGCATCGGCGGCGGTGGCGGCGTAACCTGTACATGCGAACATGGCGGGAGGCTCCTTCCTGGTCGTCAGGGGATGGATCCGCAGGACGATCGGTCGGGTCCTGATCGGTCGGGTCCCGTCCTGCGGCGTGGCAGATGCACGGCTGGGGAGGGCGCCACGTTGGGCGCCCCGGCGTTCCAGCATCCGGTCGGTATATTCTGTGGGCAGCGCGCCGGCCTGTCCAGCGCGTGCGGGTCCTGTGCGGACAGCACGATCGCGGTCGTGCCGATCATGTCGGTCGGTTGCGCCTGCGTGTGGTGCCGGCCCCCGAAACGCGCCTGTGCGTTCAGCGGGTCTTCGTATCCCGCGTCAGAACGTGAAATCGAGGTTGGACTGCACGTAAGCCCCCGAGGTCGCGCCGCCGCGTGTGAATGCGCGCGAGGCGAACAGATATTCGCCATCGAGGCTGAGGGTGATATGCCGCGTGGCGCGCCAGGTGAAGCTGCCCTGCGGGATGGTCGCGGTATAGGCCCCGCCGCGCGGACGGTAGGAATAGAAGGTGTTGCTGGAGGTATAGACCGCGTCGTTGACGCTGTTGCGCCACACGACGGGTGCCTTCAGCATCAGGTTGGTATTCGGGCTGGTGGTCAGGGTGATCAGTGGTCCGATATCGATGATATTCGACAGGCCCAGATCGGTGCTGATATCGAGGTAATAGGCGCTGGGTACCCAGGGCGACAGGAAATTGCCCCAGCTTGCGGTCGCGCCCCGGCGGGCGTCGCCGCCCGACGCGTCATCGGCCTGCACGCCGATCGACGGCTTGCCCCACCATTTGGCAAAGCGCCAGGACAGCGAGGCGTTGAAGCTGTAGGCCGACACCGGGCGAGCGGGTCCGTTCTTCGCAGCGTTGAAATAGCCGCCCTGCCACATTCCGCCCGCCGAAAATTCGATCGGTCCCGCATTGCCCCAGATCCGCATGCCCGGTGTGTCGCGCCGGGTCGAGCCTGCCTGGCTGCCGAACGTCGCGCCGTCCTGCCTGGGGATCGGGCTGCTGGCCAGGAGGTAGCCCAGGTAGAACGTATCCACGAAGACCTGGCTTTTCTTTCCCAGGAAGGTGAATTGCGGCACCGCGTAGGAAGTATAGGCGCCGAACAGGCGCGATCGGTATCCAACCTGATCATGGAAGGGAAGATACGGATTGTCGTTCGTGAGTGTCAGGTCGAACAGGTCGACCCGGAATCGCTTCCAGAACGCATAGCCCCGGATGCCGTTCCAGGAATAGGGGATGGTGGGATAGACACTGCCGCCCGATACGTAAGGCGGGACATCCAGGAACGTCATGCGTCCGACCATGATGCCTGTCGTCGCCCCCAGCAGCCTGCCCCGGACCTCGACGAAAGCCTGCTGCGCATCCAGCTTCGACCGCCAGCGGCCGGTATAGCCGTAATAATTCATGCCGCCGGCTTCGCCGTTCATCAGTTCGCCATAGAGGCGGACATGCTCGCCCAGATGAAGGTCGGCACCCAGGTTGAAGCGCAGGTTCGACCGGTAGGAGGGCGACCGCTTCACTGCGCCGAACTGTGCGAACTGGTCGTAGAAGCCGTGATGGCGGAAATTGCCGCTCAATGTCAGGTAGATCGATCCGGATTCATTGAACGGAATGTATTTCAGGGGATCGGCCCAATCGATGCGGTTTTGATTATGCCGCAGGCCCGACCAGACCTCGGCCCAGCGCGATACGGCGTAATATCCCACGGTGCCGAATCCCGCCGCCGCGGCGGTATTGGTGTTGAAGACGCCCCACGGTCCCTGGTGCAACTGCGCTGGGGGCAGCGGATGCAGCTCCAGCAACTGCGGATTTCCATACAGTTCCGGCCGGCTGGTCAGCGGGGGCAGCATGTTGGGCGCCGGCGCGTGCGGGACGGCGGCGTCGGCCACGGTCGGTCCGGCGGCAGGTGTCCCGGCGGTCCTGGCCGGTGAAAGCTGGATATGCGTGCCGGTACTGTCGGCGGCGGCCGGCGCAGCATGCGCCGGCAAGGTGAATGCAATGCCGACAGTGACGGGCAACATACCCAACCGACAATTTCGGAAGGAGCAGTATGTAGAGAATTTGGCGAACGCACGCATGATCGGGTCTTTGTCTTGTTTTTGATCTTGGGGCCGATCACAGTTATGCTATGACTACAACCCTGTCCTGTATGTGTTGTGGAACATTAGTCGCGGTTCGTCACTTCGAATTTGCGTGTTCTCCTGCTTTCCTTGCCGGCAGCCGTTTTTTTCCAGTAGATCCCGATTGACAGGCCCCGAAAGGATGGGTTCGTCGGGCGATCAGCCGATGACAATCATCCGCTCCACATCGACCAGGCCGTGATCGGTGATCTTCAGGCGCGGGACCACCGGCAACGGCAGGAAAGCCAGGTGCAGGAAGGGTTCTTCCAGCGTCACGCCCATCGCGCGGGTCGCCGCGCGCAGGGCGATCAGCTGGTCGCGCACGATTTCGAACGGCGCGTCGCTCATCAGGCCAGCGATCGGCAGGGGCAGTTCCTCGCGCACCTGCCCGTTCTCGACGATCACGAAGCCGCCGCCGATCTCGGCCAGGCGGTTCGCGGCGGCCGCCATGTCGTCGTCATCGACGCCGACGACGCAGATATTATGGGCATCGTGCCCGACCGAGGATGCCAGCGCCCCGCGCCGCAGCCCGAACCCGCGCACGAAGCCCCGGCCCATATTGTCGTTCAGCCCGTGCCGCGCGACGACCGCAACCTTGGCCACGTCCAGATCGGGACGCGCCAGCACCGTCCCGTTACGGCAGCCGAGGTCGATTGTCAGGAAATCGGTTATGATCTGTCCGGGAATGATGCCGATCACCGGGGTGTCCCGGCCGTCGCCGGGGACCGCGAAATCGGCCGGCGTAACCGGCCGGCGCAGGTGCACGCTGTTCCGCCCCGGGGCGTCGACGACCGGCCGCGCCGCCAGTGCCGGGCCGATCGGCCGGCCGCCGGCCAGCACGTCCGACACCACGCAGCCCTCCAGATCGTCGAGGAAGACGATGTCGGCCCGCTTGCCCGGGGCCAGCATCCCGCGATCGGTCAGCCCGAACGCCCGCGCTGCCGACAGGCTGGCCGCGCGATAGGCGGCGAGGGGCGGCACGCCACGGGCGATGGCGCTGCGGATCATGAAGTCGACATGGCCTTCGTGCGCGATTTCCAGCGGATTGCGGTCGTCGGTGCAGAAGGCCAGGAACGGCGACGTCGCGACCGTCAGCAGCGGCGCCAGCGCCGCCAGGTCCTTGCAGACCGATCCCTCGCGGATCAGCACGGTCATGCCCTTGCGGATCTTTTCCAGGGCCTCGTCCGCGCGGGTGGCCTCGTGGTCGGTGGAGATACCGGCGGACAGGTATCCGTTCAGCCGCTGGCCGGTCATCAGCGGGGCATGCCCATCGATATGCCGGCCTGCGAAGGCCACCAGCTTGTCCATGCAATCGTCCTCGCAGGACAGGACGCCGGGCATGTTCATGAATTCGGCCAGCCCGATCACCTTGGGATGGTCCATGAACGGCGTCAGCGCGTCCGCCCGCAGCACGGCGCCCGAGGTTTCCAGCGCGGTCGACGGCACGCAGCTCGACAAGTTGACGCGCAGGTCCATGACCATCCGCGTGGCGGCATCCAGGAAATAGCGCAGCGCCGTGACGCCCAGCACGTTCGCCATCTCGTGCGGGTCGCAGATCGCGGTGGTGACGCCGTGCGGCAGGACGCAGCGTTCGAATTCGAACGGCGTGACCAGCGAGGATTCGATGTGCAGGTGCGTGTCGATGAAGCCCGGAACGACGATCCGGCCATGGCCTTCGATGACGGTGGTCCCGTCATGGCAGCCCAGCGTGCCCACGATGGTGTCGCCGCAGATCGCGATGTCGGTCGGGATCAGGTCCCCGGTCACCAGGTCGAACAGCCGGACGTTCCGGACCACCAGGTCGGGTGTCTCCTGCCCGCTTCCCTGGCGGATCCGGCGGGCGAGGACGTCATGCGATATCGTGCTCATGACATCCTTAAGCACAACGGGGGGCGCTGCGTCCATCGCATACGCCCCGGAATGCTTCAATGGCCGGGGAGGGAGGCCGCGTCCAATGCGATGACGGTCTGGTTGATCGACACGTTTTCGGGCGTCGGGTCGTCGGTGGTACGGGCGTCGATGCCGTGCGTGATCTGGCGCAGGTCGGCCAATTCGGCGCGGACATCATCCAGGATTTCGACCAGGGCCGCATGGTCGGCCGCCGCCCGTTCGTCCGAACTGCGCGACAGGATGGCGTTGCCGACCATCAGGGCCGGCAGCGCCACAAGCTGGATGCAGTTGCTGACATACAGCAGCGTATTCTGCCACGCCGGTGCGGCCAGCGGCAGCAGCGAGAAGAACAGGAACGCGTAGACACACCAGATACTGCCGAAGATCACCGTCAGCCGGATCGCGACCCGGTCGTTGATCCCGTTGATGAGCGTCCTGCCCGTGGTCATTGCCCTGTTCGTCCTGCTGCTGCGGCCTGTCCCGCCGTCGGACCTATCAGGTGCGTAGCCATCCCGCCATATCCCGCCATCGAAAGGCAGGCATTCACCGTCGCCGCGGTCGCGCAGGACGCACTACGCACTGCGCACGATGCATGCGGGGGCGTCACGCCCCGGACAGATGTTCCGTGCCATCGTCGGGAACAGGAACGGCCGTGTCACGCGTTATGTCGCCGGGGGCGATGCCGCCCTGTCCCGGCATGGCCCACAGGGCGATCGCGCCCGCCAGGGCCGTTCCCCCGACATACAGGGCCGGCGCGACCGTGCTGCGGGTCACCAGGGCCGAAACGAATGCCGGCGTCAGGCCGCCGAAGACCGCGTAGGACAGATTGTAGGAAAACGACAGGCCGGAAAAACGGACCGGGGCCGGAAAGGCGCCGACCATTGCGACGGGCACCAGGCTGACGTAGCTGCCGCCGAACCCGGCCAGGGCGGCCAGCGGCAGCAGCCAGCCGGGATGGGCGGGGGCCACGTCGTACAGGCCCCATGCGCCCACGATCAGCAGGCCCACCACCGGCGAAACCATGGCGCGCAGTCCCCACCGGTCGGTGCCCGCGCCGACCAGCACCGCGCCCACGGTGATGGCCAGCGTGGCGACCAGGCTGGCGTACAGGGTCGCGGACGACGAAAATCCGTGCAGCGTCTGCAACAGCGCCGGCATCATCAGCAGCAGGACCACGATCGCCGCCGTCAGCGTCCATGTTGCCACCATCGACAGGATGACCGCCAGGCGATGCTCGCCCAGGATGGTGGCCAGCGGCAGCCGCCGGGCCAGTTCGGCCCGCGCATGCATTTCGGCGAAGACCGGCGTTTCCTCCAGCCAGCGGCGCAGGATCATCGCGATCAGGCCGAAGACTCCGCCCAGCAGGAACGGGATCCGCCACCCCCAGTCGGCCACGGTCGCGGGCGGCAGCGCTGCGTTCAGCGCCAGCGCGACCAGCGATCCGATCAGCATGCCCGCCGTCAGCCCGCCGGTCAGCAGGCCGCAGGCCAGCCCGATGCGGCCCGCGCCGGCATGTTCGGCGACGAAGACCCATCCGCCCGGAGCCTCACCCCCGATCGCGGCGCCCTGCAACATGCGCAGCACCAGCAGCGCCAGCGGCGCGCCGACCCCCAGCATGCCGAAGCCGGGCAGCAGGCCCATCAGCAGGGTCGGCACCGCCATCAGCAGGACGCTGAAGGCGAACATCTTCTTGCGGCCCAGCGTGTCGCCGAAATGCGCCATGATCACGCCGCCCAGCGGCCGTGCCAGGTAGCCGGCCCCGAACAGGCCGAATGTCTCGGTCTGGCGCAGCCAGTCGGGCTGCGCGGCGGGGAAGAAATGCTGGGCGATGATCTTCGCGAAATAGGCGAAGATCACGAAATCATAGAATTCCAGCGCCCCGCCGAGGGCGGCGAGGGCCAGGGTGCGCAATTCCCTGCCGCTCAGCCCGGCGGGGCGCTGCGCGACGACGGTCGAGGACATTACGCGGGGTCCATGGTTCGTTACGCGGGATGTGCATCCACCACGAAGCGGACCGGAATTGCAAGCCTCCTTCCCGACCGTGCCCGCGGCGGACTTTCAGGGGGCCGCGTCGCATCCCACCATCCACGACACGCCGAACCGGTCGACCAGCATGCCGAATTGCGGCGCCCAGAAGGTCTGCTGGACCGGCATGGTGACGCTGCCGCCGTCCGACAGGGCGGTGAAGATCCGTCCGACCTCTTCCGCCGTATCGGCGGTGACCGAAATGGAGAACCCGGCCGGTGTCACGGTCCTGTCCGGCATGCCGTCCGATCCCATCAGGACCTGATCGCCCACCGTCAGTGTGGCATGGCAGATGCGGTCGTGCTGGTCGGCGGGTATGCTGCCGGCCATCGGCGTGTCGGCGAACGGCACCATGGCCGTGATCTTGCCGCCCAGCGCGGCGTGGTAGAAGGCGAAGGCCTCCGGGCATCGTCCGTTGAAGGCGAAGACATAGGCGTTGATCTTCATGCCGGCGGCCTTTCCTGTTTGTCCCGATGCGGGATCGCGCCGTGCGGCGCGGACGGATCCTGACGCAGACACCGCCGTATCCGCAAGATTTCCGGCCCGAGACCGTGCCCTTGCCGCGCGGCAGGGCCACGCTAGGATTGGCGCCGGATAGAGAAAGGGGGCGGATGACCCGCATTTTCATCGACGCGGACGCTTGTCCGGTCAAGGACGAGACCTATCGTGTCGCCCTGCGCTACGGGATCAGGGTGTTCGTGGTGTCCAATCGGATGATCGCGGTGCCGGACACCCCGCTGATCGAACGGGTGGTGGTCGATCATGGCCCCGACGTCGCGGACGACTGGATCGTGGACCACGTCGGGCCGGCGGATATCGTCGTGACCGCCGACATTCCGCTGGCCGCGCGCTGCGTCGCCGGACAGGTCGCGACGCTGGACCCGAAGGGGCGTCTGTTCGACGCGGATTCGATCGGTATGACCCTGGCGATGCGCAACCTAATGGACGACCTGCGCTCGACGGGAACCGTGACGACGCATAATCGGCCCTTCGGCAAGGCCGACCGGTCCGCCTTCCTTTCGGCGCTGGATACGGTCATCGTCCGCCTGCGGCGGCGGCCCGTCGCCGTCCGGCGACCGCCGGAAGGGTAGGGACAAGGGCGCCGAGGCCGCTGCCTTCGGCCCGCGCCCTGTCAGCCCGTCACCCGGCGCAGGAACGGCGCGGTCCGGCTGTCCGGGGCCTGGGCGATGTCGGTCGGGCGTCCGGCGGCGACGATCCGTCCGCCGGCGTCACCCGCCCCGGGACCCAGATCGATGATCCAGTCGCCGGCGGCGGCGACGCGCATGTCGTGCTCGGCCACGATGACGGTGTGGCCAGCGGCGACCAGGCTGTCCAGATGGGCCATCAGCCGGTCCACGTCCGATGGATGCAGCCCGGTTGTCGGTTCATCCAGGACGTACAGCGTGTGGCCGCGCCGCTGCTTCTGCAATTCGGTGGCCAGCTTGATGCGCTGGGCCTCTCCGCCCGACAGTTCCGTTGCCGGCTGGCCCAGCCGCAGATAGCCCAGTCCACCCCGGCGCAGCGTCTCCAGGCTGACCTCCAGCGCCGGATGATCGGCGAACAATGCATAGGCGCCGTCCACGTTCAGGCCCAGGATGTCGGCAATCGAATGGCCGCGATACGTGACCTCCAGCACTTCGGGCCGGTAGCGTGCGCCATGGCAGGTCGGGCAGGGGGCGTAGACGCTGGGCAGGAACAGAAGCTCCACCATCACCGAGCCTTCGCCCTCGCAGGTCGGACAGCGCCCCTTGGGCAGGTTGAAGGAAAACCGCCCGGCGTCATAGCGGCGGCTGCGTGCAAGGTCGGTGTCGGCGAACAGCTTGCGTACCGTATCGAACAGGCCGGTATAGGTCGCCAGGTTCGATCGCGGCGTCCGGCCGATCGGCTTCTGGTCGATCACAACCAGCCGCCGCACCCCGGCCAACCCGCCGGCCCCCAGTCCATTGACGACGCGGCCCTGCGGTTCGCGGGGGGCGGGGGCCGGACCGTCCTGCGCGCCGTCGGGCGTTTCGGCCGGCAGCGCCTGGCCCAGCGCGCGGGCGACGATGCCGACCAGCGCCTGGCCCACCAGGCTGGACTTGCCTGATCCGGATATGCCGGTGACGGTTGTGAACGCGCCCAGGGGGAAGGCGACCTCCAGCCCGGCCAGATTGTTCCATGTCACGTCCGCCAGCAGCAGCCACCCGGCCGGTTCGCGGGGCGTGCGGGCGATCGGGGCGGGGGGCGCGAACAGATAGGGTCCCGTCCGCGACCGGGCCACGTCGCGCAGGCCGTCCGGCGGGCCGCTGTACAGGATCTCGCCCCCGCGCTCGCCGGCGTCGGGGCCGACGTCGACGATCCAGTCCGCGCGGCGGACGACGTCCAGATTATGCTCGACGACGAACAGCGAATTGCCGGCGCCGCGCAATCCGTCCAGCGCCGCCAGCAGCGCCTGGGTGTCGGCGGGGTGCAGGCCCGACGACGGTTCGTCCAGCACATAGGCGACGCCGAACAGGCTGGACCGAATCTGCGTGCCCAGCCGCAGGCGCTGGTATTCCCCGGGCGACAGGGTCTGCACCCCGCGATCGAGTTGCAGGTAGCCCAGCCCCAGGTCCAGCAGCACGCCGATGCGCCCGATCAGGTCGGCGGCGATGCGCCGGGCCGCAATGTCTGTCGCCCCGATGCCGGTCGCCACCGATGCGGGCACCAGCAGGTCCGCGATCCGTGCCAGCGGCAGGGCGGCGAGTTGCGCAATGTTCAGCCCGGCGAAGGTGACGCGCAGCGCATCGGGGTTCAGCCGCTGGCCGTGGCAGGACGGGCAGTCGGTCGCGACCATGAAGGATTCGGCGCGCTTGCGCATTGCCGCACTCTGCGATTTCGCGAAGGTCTGCGTCACATAGCGTCGGGCGCCGGTAAAGGTGCCATTATAGGATGGCTCGATATTGCGGGCGATCGCACGCCGCACGGCGTCACGGTCCAGCCCGGGGTAGACCGGGACGGTCGGCGTTTCGTCGGTGAAGAGGATCCAGTCGCGGGTGTCGCGGGGCAGGTCGCGCCAGGGACAATCCACGTCGATGCCCAGGGTGATCAGGATGTCGCGCAGATTCTGGCCCTGCCACGCGGTCGGCCAGGCGGCGACGGCGCGATCGCGGATCGACAGGCTGTCGTCGGGCACCAGCGTGCGCTCGGTGACGTCGTGAATCCGCCCCAGCCCGTGGCAGCGTGGGCAGGCCCCCATCGGCGTATTGGGGGAAAAGCACTCGGCCTCCAGCAGCGCCAGATCGGGCGGATAGGTCCCGGCGCGGGAATACAGCATCCGCAGCAGGTTCGACAGCGTGGTGATGCTGCCGACCGACGACCGGCTGGTGCTGCCGCCGCGCTGCTGCTGCAACGCCACGGCGGGCGGCAGGCCATCGATGGAATCGACGTCGGGAACGGGCATCTGCTGGAACAGCCGCCGCGCGTAGGGGGAAACCGATTCCAGATAGCGACGCTGGGCCTCGGCATACAACGTGCCGAAGGCCAGCGACGATTTGCCGGAACCCGACACCCCGGTGAATACCACCAGCCTGTCGCGCGGCAGGTCCAGACTGACATCGCGCAGATTATGTTCCCGCGCACCACGGACGCGCACGGCATCCGTGGGAGGGGGGGCGTCGCGTGTCGGGTCGGGGGTCATGTCGGGCATATCGGCGCAATCTTCCGGTCGTCTGGTCCAGGGGACGGTTTAGACCATAACCGCGCCCTGACGATGATCGGAACCGACATGGACCCACCCGGCATGATCGAGGGTGACGACAGCCTTCGCGCCACGCCGCCCCGGCGGGATTGGGGAATGTCGCCTGATCGAGCTGTGATGTCGACCGGATATTCATCTAATATATTGTTACGGCGATATATTTTATTCATAAAACTGACACTTAGTGTCGTTTTTCACATGGATGTGATTGCTCGGCTCCTTGTGTTCGCAGGTCTCACTATATACCGATAAACATAGACAACCAAGGCCGCATTGGTCCTGTTTCGAGCCGGTCCTTTTTGCCAGGCCAATAGCCAGCCATAAAACAAGGGAGAGGGATCGTGTCGTTCACCCAAGAACCACCTTTCAAAAGCCGTTACGAAAATTATATCGGCGGCGAATGGACGGCGCCCGTGAAGGGCCAGTACCTGAAGAACACGTCGCCTGTTGATGGCAGGACGCTCTGCGAGGTTCCGCAATCCACGGCCGAAGATATCGAACTGGCCGTGGACGCGGCCCATAAGGCCTTCAAATCCTGGTCCCGTACCTCGCCGGCCGAGCGGTCCCTGATCCTGCTGAAGGCGGCGGACCGCATGGAGGCCAATCTCGATCTGCTCGCGCGGGCCGAAACCTGGGACAACGGCAAGCCCATTCGCGAGACGCTCAATGCGGACGTTCCCCTCGCGATAGACCATTTTCGCTATTTCGCCGGATGTATCCGGGCCCAGGAGGGCGCTCTCAGCGAAATCACGGATACGACGGTCGCCTATCATTTCCACGAACCGCTCGGCGTCGTCGGCCAGATCATCCCCTGGAATTTTCCGCTGCTGATGGGATCATGGAAGCTGGCGCCGGCCCTGGCGGCCGGCAACTGCGTCGTCATGAAACCGGCGGAGACGACCCCGGCCAGCATTCTCCTGCTGATGGAACTGATCGGTGATCTTTTCCCGGCCGGCACCCTCAATATCGTCAATGGCCTTGGACGCGATGTGGGGGCCGCGTTGTCGACCAGTCCGCGTATCGCCAAGATCGCATTCACCGGTTCCACGCCGACCGGCAAGATGATCGCCCACGCCGCGGCCGAGAATCTCATCCCCTCCACGCTGGAACTCGGCGGCAAGTCGCCGAATATCTTCTTCGCCGACGTCATGGACCGTGATGACGATTATTTCGACAAGGCGCTCGAGGGGTTTACGATGTTCGCCCTCAACCAGGGACAGGTCTGTTCCTGCCCAAGTCGGGCGCTGATTCAGGAATCGATCTATGAGCGCTTCATCGAACGGGCCATGCATCGGGTGAAGGCCATTCGCCAGGGCAACCCGCTGGATCCCGAGACCATGATGGGCGCCCAGAATTCACCGATGCAGCAGCGCAAGATCCTCGACTATATCGGGATCGGCAAGGACGAAGGCGCGGAGCTTCTGACGGGTGGCTGCACGCCCGACCTCGGCGCAGCCTTGAAGGAGGGATGCTACGTCCAGCCGACGATCTTTCGCGGCGATAACAAGATGCGCATCTTCCAAGAGGAAATTTTCGGTCCGGTCCTGGCCGTGACGACGTTCAAGACCGAGGAGGAGGCCCTGGCTCTCGCCAACGATACGCCGTTCGGCCTGGGCTCGGGTGTCTGGTCGCGGGATGCCAACACATGCTACCGCATGGGGCGCGGCATCGAGGCCGGACGCGTCTGGATCAACTGCTATCACGCCTATCCGGCCCATGCCGCCTTCGGCGGCTACAAGAAATCGGGCATCGGGCGCGAGACGCACAAAATGGTCCTGGAACATTACCAGCAGACCAAGAACCTGCTCGTCAGCTACAGCGAAAAGAAGCTCGGCTTCTTCTGATCCCGGGGGGACGGGGTGCGCGGCATCCCGCCCCGTTCACTTCCATCCAGCGCGGCGGACCCTGAGGCGTAATGGCGGCAAAATCTGAAATCCTGATCGTGGGCGGCGGCGTCGCCGGGCTTGCCCTGGCCACCCGGCTGGGGGACGCGCTGGGAAAAACCGGGGAAGCCCGGATTACCTTGATCGACAAAAGCTTTTCCCACGTCTGGAAGCCCATGCTGCATTGCTTCGCGGCGGGGACGGCCCAGAATGAAAATGACCGCATCAGCTTCATGGCGCAGGCCAGCAGCCATCATTTCGAATTCTGGCCCGGAGAGGTAAGCTCGATCGACCGGGAAAAGAGGGAGGTCGTTCTCAGTCCTTTCCATTCCTCCGACGGTGCCGTGGTTCTGGACAGCCGGACGGTCGAATATGATGCGCTGATCCTGTCAATCGGGAGTTGCGCCAATGATTTTCGGACAGACGGTGTCACGGCGCATTGCCTGTTCATCGACAATCTTGTCGAAGCCAACGGTTTCAATGAAAAATTCCGCATGGAACTTCTCCGTGCGTTCGCCACGAACGACGAGCTGGATATTGCCATCGTGGGCGGCGGCGCCACGGGCACGCAGCTTGCGGCCGAGCTGCACAAGGCGCTGGACATCGTCGGGTTGCATTCCTTCGGCAAGACGCCGCCAAGGCTCAGGATTACCCTGCTGGAAGCCGGTCCCCGCATTCTTCCAGCTTTTCCGGAAAGCGTGTCGGAAGCGGCGCAGCGTGAACTGGCCCGGATCGGCGTTGAGGTCCGCACGTCCGCCATGGTCTCCGCGGCCGACGAGGCGGGATTTTCCCTGAAAGATGGCACGCATATTCCCGCAAAATTGCGTGTCTGGGCGGCGGGCGTGAAGGCACCCGATGTCACCAGGGGATTTGGTAACCTTTCCCTCAGCCGGTCCGGTCAGATTCTGGTCAAGCCCAACCTGCAATCGGTCGATGACGAACGGATTTTCGCCATGGGGGATTGCTCGTTCATTGCCGACGACCCGCTTCCTCCGACGGCGCAGGTCGCACGGCAGCAGGCCCATCATCTGGCGCGCACTCTTCCCGCGTGGATGCGGGGCAAACGCGCTGTCCCGTCCTGCATTTTCCGGAACAAGGGCGCTATTATCGCGCTGGGCAACTATAATGGCTGGGGCACGCTGCCGGGCGGCGCGGTCTTCGGCGGTGGAATATTTCGTGGATTGTCCGCGCGGCTGGGCCACCTTATGCTCTATCGCCAGCACCAGGTGGAACTCTACGGTCTTCTTCGTGGCATGCTGTCCTGTCTTGCCGACTGGGTCGACACCAAGGTGCGGCCTTCCGTGCGTCTGGACTGACGGATCCTGGCGTTTTTCAGGACAGGGTCTCGCTCTGCAGCAGCATGATTTTTCCCAGCAGGACACCCAGATCACGGCGCCCTTTCAGCCGGATCCATTCGTCGACCGCCGTTCGGAACGCCGCAATGCCCGAGCGCGCGGCGACACGGGCCGCGAGTTTCCTGTCGGGCGAGGCCGGAAGGCGGATAACGAGAGCGTCCGCTAGGCTGTCCTCCCATTGGGCATATTTGCGCAAACTGACGGGCAGGAGTGCGGGTGTACGTTCGATGAGGTAGACGGAGGAAAACGCTTCCTCACGGGTTGCCGCGATTTTCGGGATCACGGCTTCCAGGGCACTGCGGATGATGTCCCGAGGCGTGAAATCGGTCGGGCAATGATGCACGCTCGTCGTCAGGACGTCCGTCATCTGCTGCGTCCATGCGGTGACAATGTCTGCCTTGGTCGGAAAATACCGGAAAAGCGTGCGGCGCGAGATCCCCGCGACCTCGGCAATCTCGTCGACCGTGGTTTCGTTGAAGCCCTTTTCCGAAAGCAGCCTCATCGCCGCGGCGATCAGGGCCTCCCTCGTTTCATGACGTCGCTGTTCACGCCGTGAGGGCAAACAGGATTTCCGCTGGTCTGTGGAATACGCCACGGCGCGGTGTCGGGACTGGACGGAAGAAGAAGACGGCAAAATGAGGGTCGCTTTCAGAATGGGGAGCGGCTGGCCGAATATAGGAAAAAGCCGGTCATGACGGGTGCTTTGACCCAAGGACGCCAGGATAACTCAAAATACTCTTTTCGACACCCTCGGTTTCAAAAAAACCTGATACTGTGCATGGGGATTCGACGCGATGCCTGCGGCGGTCGTTACGCCAGTCCGTATTGTGAAAAATCGGTGGCCCCAGACCGGACAGCGTGTAAGGTCGGCGCGCAACGCGGATCATGGAGCGTCCGATCCGCATGCGGGTTCAGGTGTCGGGCGTGGCATCCAGGGCGCGCACCATTGCCGCCACATCGTCGTCGTCGGTGGGACGGTTCATATCGAACATCGCCGCCTCGGTGATCCCGGCATAGCGGCCCAGGCCACCCGCGCGCAGGATCGGGTGGGCGCGGGCGGTGTCATATACCCCGTCGACCAGCATGGCCCGGTCGATATGTACCGCGACGACCTCGCCCATGATCATCCAGGTCTCGAGCTCGACGCCCCGCTGGTCGCGCAGGGGGAATAATTGCGTCAGCCGACATTCGAAATTCACCGGACTGGACCGCACGCGCGGCGCACCGACCAGTCGTGCGGGCGCCTGCGCCAGGCCGGCCAGGGCGAATTCGTCCTGCGTCACGGCGGCGGAGGTCAGGTTCATCCGGGACGCCATGCAGCGGGTGACGAGGTTCCATACGAATTCGCCGGTGTCACGGATGTTGGCGACCGTGTCCTTCCAGCCCACACTGGCGAAGCCGATGATCGGCGGGCGGTAGTTGAAAGCATTGAAGAAACTGTAGGGTGCCAGATTGGCACGGCCCTGGGCCGATCGGCTGGATATCCATCCGATCGGGCGCGGCCCGACGATGGCGGAAAACGGATCGTGCCGCAGGCCGTGCCCGTCGCGCGGTTCGTAATAATGGAAGTCGTCGTCCACCATGATCCTGCCCCCTGATGCCCGGTCGTTTCCCGGGCCGACAGATATGGGCAAGGAACATTCCGTCGTCGAGGGCGCGATTACTGCAACGTGGCGATCACCTTCAGGCCCGCCTACGCGGTGCCCGGGGGCGGCGACGTTTCGCCGGGATGGATCGGGGCGAAGCCGTATAGGCCTCAATCACCGGTGCATTGGTTTGCCGCATCAGCATCGTCGTGCCCGGGGCCACGCTGGCCTGCCGCGGATCGCCTTGCCATCATGCAAGCGGTCTCGGACGTGGCAGCAGGAATACAGCACGCCGATCCGATACCGCGGCCGAGATGGCAGAAGCAGGGAAGGATCCGCCGATATAAACTTCGTGCGCAGGAAGGGTACCGTGCCGCTCCGGAAGAGCGGGTCCAATTCGATTCAACGGGGGACGATGCATCCCCATGAGGCGACACGATTGCCTGTCCATTCGGCAGGGCGGTGGCGGGACGAGGAGACGCAAAATCCGGCCCAGCGTGATTTTGGTCGACGTAATCCGGGGTACGGTGGCAGAGGCGGGTCCGCCGGATGTTCACATCGAGAGCGCGACGGGAAGATGGAGGATATTCATTTTTGCGATTCTGATATGTGAAAAAAGCGCGACATCGCCAATACGCTACATTTCATGTTTTTTTCTTATTATTATAGGGCATGTCGCACACTCCGCGATTTACATGACTTTTACGTGAACGTAATTGGCGCCGGAAGTTACACGAACTGAGACGAGGGAGCGGGTTCTGGAAGCGATTCCGGGCGTCTTCTTCCACGTTTTGTCATGATTTGTAATAGGAAAATTAGGTATATATGCCGAAATCGAAGCGGATATACCGAGTAGACTTCAGTTTTAAAACGACAAATATTGTTGACTTTTATGTGAACAAAAGATGTGTGGCCATTTTCATTTGTCGAGGATATTTTTTGTCCAGAAGATATAATGATTGATAGCAGTATTATTTTGAATAAAAGGGAGTTATCGTCACCTTTTTTGTTATAACAAAACGACTTCCACAGGAAACGAAAAGTGGAGTGGTCCCGTTGTTAATGTAAATTTGAAATATAATTCTGCCATATTTGGATATTTCACGCCTTTCGATCTCCAATATAAATAAATATACGAGATTGAAATAATGATTTCACTTATATGCGGTCTTCCCGCGAGAGGAAGATGTGAACGATGACCACTGTCGCGGCCTCCGGCCGTGCACGATACGCGAAAGGGAACGGGAACTGTCGTATTCGACCGGTGGCAAGCTGTACCAGGATCTGTCGTGGAAAACGCGGCATGGCGTCGAGGTTCTGGCGTGCCGTACCGCCAGAACGGATCGTTTCTTCCGGAGAATGGCGTCGGCGAGGCTGGGATGGCGGCTGGACGATCGCGCCGCGGCGGATGTCGCGACCTTCATCCGGACAAGCGGGGGGAACCATGCACGCCGGTTGGCGTGCAGGACATCGCGCGGATCCGCAGGACGATCGACAGCGGACCGACGCCGGAAAGCAGGGACACCGTTGACCCGTCACCATCATGACGATGGGGCCTTACCGCAGGACGGATGAAGCAGGGGGAGGATGATGATCGGCACGATGACACGCTACATACCCGCGTTCTTCCTGGGGCTCGCGCTGGTCGCGAGCCCCGGGGTGATCGTGGCGGCGACGCCAGGCCTGACCTCGCGGCCGGTGATGACCCTGGCGCTGGCCGAACGTCTGCTGCAGGCAGGGGTGCGGGAGGCCGCGCGTAACGGCTGGCCCGGTGTCGTCGCCGTCGTCGACGATGCCGGACAGTTGATGGCGCTGACGCGCATGGACAATGCCTATATGCGGGCCAGTGTCGATCTGGCACCGGGAAAGGCCCGCACGGCGGTGATGTTTCACCGTCCGACCGCAATTCTGGAGGGCGCGATTGACGGACCGCGACCAGCGCTGGTGACGGCGCAGGGCTATGTCATGATGAAGGGGGGCGAGCCGATCGTCATTGATGGTCAGCTCGTCGGCGGGATCGGCGTGTCGCTTGATACGCCCGAACATGACGAACAGGTTGCGCTGGCGGCCCTGGCTGGGGTGAAGTAGCGCCGGCCCACAGGGCTGGATAACGCGTAGAAACATAAAAACACAAAAACAAGAACGCGAGCGAATGAAATGGGAGAGACCACCCTGACCCGGGCCGAGGAGCGCTTCATCCGATGGGCCTTCGGCACCTATTCCGGACACAATCCATCCCTGTCGGACGGAATCATCCTGCCGATTTGGAAAAGCGGACCGCGCACCGGCCAGCCGCGCATCCCGGCATCGATCCGCGACCTGGTGGCGCGCGGATTATTGCGGGTCGTGGCCGAAGAGGGGCCGCCGCGGGCCTATTTTACCCACACTGGAATGACGGCAGTACGCCGGATGTTCATCAAGCCCCGCTTTGACGCCGGACGCTATATCCACCTGCTGCGCGAGGTGGAGAACGGGGCGGATCCCGGCTGATGCCGCGTACCGGGACGTACCTGCGACGGCCCGGTTGCGACCAACTGGCGACGGACGCCGTCATCGCGGTTTTGTCAAAATCCGCGCCGATTGATTCACATCAACGCGGCGTTCCCGCCGGACATCTATTGAAAACAGGATCGCGATAGAAGCCGGTTGCTGCCGTGACGGGGCATCCGGTTCTTTCGGGGTGCCGGTTCGTACGGGCCCGACAGGTTCCGGACGGTCCATGGCGATGGTGGGACATCCGGTTGTTATAACGGAAAGGAAGACGTCCCATGCAGCGACTGGCCTTGTGCCGTGGGCTTGTCCGGATCCACGATCCTGCAGCGGGATGAGATGGGATCCGACCGCGATCATGAACGCAATATCGGCGTCAAGCCTGGAGTGTTCCGGGTTTCGGACCCGTATTGGATCGAATGATATGCATGCCGGACAACGCTGCATTCGCCTGAGGCGGCGAGAGGGCCCGGCGGGCGGATGGTGGTCGCCGACAGGACAGGAAGCGCAAGAATGACATATACCGTGGGGATGTATCTGGGCGACCGGCTGAAGCAGATCGGCCTCGACCATCATTTCGCCGTTGCTGGGGATTACAACCTCGTCCTGCTCGACCAGTTGCTGAAAATCGACGGGATGGAGCAGGTCTATTGCTGCAACGAACTGAATTGCGGCTATAGCGCCGAGGGATATGCGCGGGCGAAAGGGGCAGGGGCCGCGATCGTGACGTTCAGCGTCGGCGCGATTTCCGCGTTCAACGCGGTCGGCGGCGCGTATGCGGAAAACCTGCCGCTGATCCTGATTTCCGGCGCACCGAATTCGAACGACCATGGCAGCGGGCACATCCTGCACCATACGATCGGCACGCCCGATTATTCCTATCAGATCGAGATGGCGCGCCGCATCACCTGTGCCGCGGTCTCGATCATCTCGGCCGACGAGGCGCCGGCGAAGATCGATCATGCGATCCGCACCGCCCTGCGCGAGCGCAAGCCCGCCTATATCGAAATCGCATGCAACATCTCCGGCGCGGCCTGCGCGCGTCCCGGACCGGCCAGCGCCGTGCTGTCGGACGTGCCGAGCGATGCCGCGACGCTGGAGGCAGCGGTCGAGGCGATCGCGACATTCCTGAAAAAGCGGGACAAGGTTGCGATCCTGGTCGGCAGCAAGCTGCGTGCGGCAAACGGTGGGGCCGCGACGGTGGCGCTGGCCGACGCGCTGGGATGTGCGGTGGCGACGATGGCCGCCGCCAAGAGCTTCTTCCCCGAGACCCATCCGAACTATATCGGCACCTATTGGGGCGAGGCCAGCAGCCCCGGCGCGCGCGAAATCTTCGACTGGGCCGACGGCATCCTGTGCCTGGGCTGCGTGTTCAATGATTATTCCACCGTGGGCTGGACCGCATGGCCCCGCGGGGCGAACGTCGTGCAGGCCGATATCGGTGCCGTGACGCTGGAGGGGCAGGCCTTCGACGGGCTGCACCTGAAGGACCTGCTGACGGCCCTGGCGGCGCGCCTGGCGGGCCAGCCGAAAAAGGGGGCCACGATGACGGAATACCGTCGTATCGTCGGCGCACTCGCGCCGGTGGATAGCGCGGCCCCCGCCGCCAGGCTGACGCGTGCCGAAATGGCGCGGCAGATCGGCGCGCTGCTGACGCCCGAGACGACCCTGCTGGCGGAGACAGGGGATTCCTGGTTCAACGCCATGCGCATGAAGCTGCCGCAGGGGGCGCGCGTCGAATTCGAAATGCAGTGGGGCCATATCGGGTGGTCGGTACCCGCGACGTTTGGCTACGCCGTGGCGGAACCGGCGCGCCGCATCATCACCATGGTGGGCGACGGGTCGTTCCAGCTGACCGCGCAGGAGGTCGCCCAGATGGTGCGTCGCGGATTGCCGGTGATCGTGTTCCTGGTGAACAACCATGGCTACACGATCGAGGTCGAAATCCACGACGGCCCTTACAACAACATCAAGAACTGGGACTATGCCGGCTTGATCAACGTCTTCAACGCCGGCGAGGGACGGGGACGCGGCTTCCGTGCGACCACGGGCGCCGAAATGGCCGAGGCCGTGCGGGCGGCGCTGGACAATCACGCCGGCCCGACGCTGATCGAATGCGTCATCGACCGTGACGACTGTACCAGCGAACTGATTTCGTGGGGACGCCAGGTGGCGACGGCGAATGCCCGTCCACCGGTGAAATAGCGGAAGGCAGGCGCCGGTCCGCGCCATTCCGGCGCGGGGGTACCATCACGGGATGATATGCATATGTCCGTAATATCCGCCCGTTTTCCGGCTGCGCTGCCGCAGCAGGCCGATCGGAAGACCCCGTCCGCCCTGCGGCCGCTTTATGTGCTGGCCTGGTTCCTGTGCGCGGCGTTCTATTTCTACCAGTACGCCGTGCGCTCGGCGCCCGGCGTGATGCAGGAACAATTGGCACAGGCCTGGGGTGGCAATCATATCGGTGCGATGATCGCGGCCTATTACGTCGCGTACGCCCTGATGGCTCTGGTGGCGGGCGTCCTGCTGGACCGCTACGGGGCGCACGCCACCATTCCGGCGGGTATCGCGGTGGTATCGGTGGGCTGCCTGGTCTTCGCCAAGGGGGACGAGGCGGCGGGGATGGGTGGCTTCGTCCTGCAGGCGATGGGTGCGATCTTCGCCTTCATCGGTTCGTCCTATGTCGCGGCGCGCTACCTGCCGCCCCGGATGCTGGCGCTGTTCGTCGGGCTGACGCAATGTCTGGGCATGGCCGGCGCGGCCTTCGGGTCCAAGCCGGTGCATCTGCTGATCGATCCGGCGGGCAGCATCCATGTGGCGTGGCAGCATATCTGGCTGGGCTTTGCCGCCATCGGTGCCATGCTCGCGGTCGCCACCTGGGTGGTGATGCCGCGCGAGCGCGGCGACAGCCGCGCCCATCACGGCCCGCTGTCGACCGGCAGCCTGGTCGCGCCCTTTCGCGTGGTCTTCGCCAATCGGCAGAGCTGGATCGCCGGAGCCATCGGCGGATTGCTGTTCGTTCCCACGACGATCGGGGCGCTGGTGTGGGGCGTCCTGATGCTGCATGCAGGTGAGGGCACGTCGACGGCCTTTGCGGCGTCGGATGTCTCGATGGTGCCGATCGGCTGGGTCATCGGATGCCCGCTGCTGGGATATGTCTCGGACCGGATCGGACGGCGGCGGCCGGTACTGATCGCGGGGGCGGGGGTGTTGCTGGCAGCCTGCCTGATGGCCGTCTATGTCCCCGTCGGGGTCATGCCCCGCTATTCGGTGGCGCTGGTCATGGGCATCGCGTCCGGGGCGGCGATGATTCCGTTTTCCAGCATGAAGGAAATCAACCCTCCGCAACTGAAGGGCACGGCGGCGGGGGTCATGAATTTCATGGTGTTCCTGACGACCGGCATCATGTCGCCCGTCGTCTCGGCGCTGATGGGCAAGGACGAACAGGTGTCCATGCCGACGATCCAGCATGCGTTCCTGCCGCTGATCGCCGGCGTCGCGGTGGCGATCGGCCTGGCGTTCTGCCTGCGCGAGACGGGATGGAAGGTGAACCCGGAAGGATAGGCGCGAACCCGTCAGTCCTCGGGGCCCTTGGCTGGGGGGCGCGGGGCGTGACAGCCCTGGCACAGGCGGATGGGGCCGCCGGGACGGCCCTGTTCGCGCGTGCGGATATGGCAGGATTCGCAGAATTGATGGAACGTCGTCTCGACGCGGGTGACGGTTCCGGGTTCGGTCTTGTGGCAGGCGATGCATTCCTGCCGCGGCAGGTGCGCCATCCGTGATTGCGCATAATTATGGTGGCAGGCAATGCAGTTGATCGCCGTGTGATCGGTATGTGCGAAACGCAGCGGCAATGCCGGATGGGCCATTACGGCGTGCACGTGCAGCCGGTCGATCGCCCATCCTGCCGCCGCCAGAAGTACGACCCCGAGCAGCGCGCCGACCATGCGGCCCGGACCGCGCCATCCCGTCATCCGGGGCCGCCATGCGGGGTGGCCAGGGCGTAGAGCCAGGCCGACAGGACGCTTGTCGCCAGCATCAGGGCGACGATGGCCCGGGCGTGGATGGACATGTTCCGCCATCGCCTTCGGCCGGGGATGGCGTGGTTCCGGTCCGGCCGCAGCAGCCATCGCGACGGCGTCCATGCGGCCGCCCCGACGGTCAGCGCCACGCATAGCGCGATTTTCCACCCGGTGTTCACATGCAGCCCGGCGCCGGCCACGTGGAAGGCCGACAGCGGCAGCGTGCCGGTGGCGATGACGGAATGGCCGATCCGGAACCGCCGTGCCGTCCGCCATACGATGCGGCGCACCCCGTGCAGACCTGACAGCGCCGCCGCCAGCATCAGGCACGCGGCCGCCACCCCCGCCAGCATCGGCCACGGGCCCGACGGCAGCACATCGTCGACCAGCAACGGCGCGATCCAGAGTGGCGGCAGGACATGCAAGCCCAGCATGGCCAGCGCGCCAGCGCCCAGCCCCCGATGCAGCACCATGAAAAACTTGCCGTCGCAGTTCGGCCAGGCCGTGGGCCGTCCGTTCATCACGAACAGGCCGAGCAGCAGGATAAAGGCTGCGAAGCCTGCCGTGTCCGCCATATCCCACGCCAGACTCACACCCGGCGGCGGTGACGCCAGCAGGAACAGAGCCGTCAGGGTCAGGACCACGCCCACAAGCCCGGCGGTCAGGACGACGATCTCGGCCTTCATCGACCGGTCCGTCCTACGGTCCGGGCGGAAGGCGGGACAGGCCGGATAACCGTTTGAAACGGTTTGTCAGTGCCTGTCTGAATGGGCTCTCAGGCCTTGACCAGCGGGCGACGGCGCAGCGGCATGGTCATGCAGTGAATGCTTCCGCCCCCCTGAGAAAACTGGTCGAGTTCCGGATCCAGCACCGTCAGTCCCTCGGCGCGCAGCATCTCGTTGACGCGGGTGGAATGGCGGGGACTGACGACGCGCCCGTCGCCCAGGGCCAGCACGTTGCACGCCATGTCCCGCATCGCTTCCTTGTAGGTCACGGGCAGCAGGCGGATGCCCTGCGCGCGGAACCAGTCCAGATCCTCGTCCGCCAGGGCATCGGGGGCGACCAGGGCCAAATTTTCCGCCACCATCGAGAAGACGACGTCGAGATGGAGGAAATGGTCCGAAAAGCGGATCATGCGGGTCTGCCATCCGGCCTCGTCGAACCAGCCGGTGAATTCCTCGGCCCCCGCGGTGTCGGTCCGGGTGCCGGTGACGCCCACTGCCAGCAGGCCGGGGCTGATGACGTGGATGTCGCCGCCTTCGACATGGCCGCGGGTCGCGGTCTTCCAGATCTCCCCTTCGCCATAGAAGGAGTCGATCAGAGCCTTCTCCCCCTTGCGTTCCTGGCGGAACAGGCTGGTGACGACGGTGCCGAACGGCGTCGTCTGGGAACTGTCGCGGGTATAGACCTGGTAGGGCAGGCCGGGCTGGGGCGTCAGGAAATGGCAGGCGACGTCCGCGCCGCGCAGCGCGTCCACCAGTTCGTCGAACTGTTTGCGCACCGCGTGCGTTTCAGGCTTGCGACCGTTCTCCAGGCTCAGGATCGCGATGTCGTTGCTGGGGATCCAGTCGTAGTAGGTCGGCGGGCAGAGCAGGACGTCGTCCAGATGCCCGGTCTCGCTGTCGATGAACCACTGATTGCTGCTCATATCGCTGGAATCCTTGCCGGAAAATCCTGATGTCTCATCGGTATCATACGGGCGGCCGTCGCGGTATCCGATACCGGGGGATGCAAGTGAACTTTGCGCTCCGTTCAACCGTCCGGCGACATTGGGGATATCTGAAATCAATCCATTGAAAACAAACTTATTTTTCATTCGGCATTCATATCTTTCGTCCAGACCCTGGAACGTGCCCGGCGGTCGGGACACTTCTCATTGTCCACGCCGGTCTGTATGGGCTGGTGCCGGAGGATCGCCGCCGGCGGTCGCTGGAGGTTTTATTGCGTATTCTCATTACCGGGACGGCCGGGTTCATCGGCTTTCATCTGGCGCTCAGGCTGCTGGATCAGGGGCACGATGTCACGGGCATCGACGGCATGACCAGCTATTATGACGTCACCCTGAAACAGGCACGGCATGCCCGCCTGCGCGCGCGGCCGGGGTTCACCTGCCATGAATTCATGCTGGAAGAGGCCGAGGCGCTGGCCCGGGCCTGCCGTGCGGCCCGGCCGGACATCGTGATCCACCTGGCGGCGCAGGCAGGGGTGCGCTACAGCATGGAGAATCCGGGCGCCTATGTCAGCGCGAACGTGGTGGGGACCCAGAACCTGCTGGAGCAGGTGAAGGACCTGTCGGTCCGGCATTTCATCCTGGCCTCGACCTCGTCGGTCTATGGGGCCGGTCCCGACGTTCCCTTTACCGAAGACCAGCCCTGCAACCAGCCGTTGAGCCTCTATGCCGCGACCAAGAAGGCGTGCGAGGAGATCGGCCATTCCTACGCCTACCTGCACGGGCTGCCGATCACCGCCTGCCGGTTCTTTACCGTCTATGGCCCGTGGGGGCGGCCGGACATGGCGCTGTTCCGCTTTACCCGCAACATCCTCGCCGGCCTGCCGATCGACGTCTACAACGGCGGGGACATGGAGCGCGACTTCACCTATGTCGACGATCTGGTCGAGGCCGTCTGTCGCCTGCTGCCTCTTCCGCCGGTCCTGGCGACCCAGGACGGGCGCGGCGCCAGTCCGGTGGCACCCTATCGCGTGGTGAATGTCGGCGGCGGTGGTCCGGTCGGCCTGCGGGAGTTCATCGCCGCCGTCGAACGCGCGACGGGGCGCACGGCGATCCGCAACAGCATGCCGATGCAGCCGGGCGACGTGCCGCGCACCTGGGCGGATTGCACGGTGCTGGAACGCCTGACCGGCTTCCATTCCGTCACGCCCCTGCAAGCCGGGGTGGACGCCTTCGTCGCGTGGTACCGCGAATGGTACCAGGCCTCTGACGGGCGATGACCTGGCGGGATCTTATCCACAGAATTGGGGACAATCCTGTGGGCGGTACTGGGGGGCATGATCGGATAACCTCCTTTTTCGCTGCTGGAATCGCGAGTCACCGCGAATCGTCACGCCGGCCGGCGGTAAAGGGGGGCCGATGGACGCGATAGAGGACGGCCCGGTCCCCATCGTCTTCGCCCCGGAGATCCCGGCGGACTGCCATGCGCAGGTTCGCGCGGCCCCGCATTTCCGGCGGTGGCTGGCGATGGCCGCGGCCCGTTTCGACCTGCGGCGGGTCACGGTGGACAGCGTGACGTTTTTCGGCCGCCGGGTCGGGTTCATCCTGGTCCAGGCGGACGCCTGGCATGATGGGCGGCAGGTGCCGGGCACGGTTCTGCTGCGCGGCGATTCGGTGTCGGTCCTGCTGATCCTGCGCCATGCCGGCCATCCGGACCGGACCGTCCTGACATGCGAGGCCCGGTTGCCGGCCGCATGCCCCGACCTGCTGTCGCTTCCGGCGGGAATGCTGGATGGTGGGACTTTGGCCAGTACGGCGCTGCGCGAATTGTCCGAGGAGATCGGCGCCGACCTGGCGTTGCGCCAGGACATGCTGGTGGAGCTTGCGACCGTCTGGCTGTCGCCGGGGGGCTGCGATGAGGCGATCACCCTGTACTATGCGGTCCTGGAACTGGATGATGCCGCGGTTCGCGCCCTGGACGGCCGCCGAACGGGCAACGCGGACGAACATGAATCGATCCGGGTGCGGGTGGTCGGTCTGGATGACATTCCGCGCATCGGCCGGACCGATGCCAAGACGCTGCTGTCGTTCTACATGTATCGCGACCGGATAGCCCGCGTCGGGACATGACGGGCCGTTCGCCCCATCTGACGGGCAGGCCGGGAACCGCACGTCGGGTCGCGGCGAGGCGAAGTTTAAACCCGCCTCTCAGGCAATGACGCCGTAGGTGATGCCCAGTTCGCGCAGCCAGCGGCGATAGGCGACGCCCATCCGGTCCGACCGGTGGTGCATCTCGGCGCGCAGGTCGACGGGGATGCGCTCCGGTCGCTGGGTTTCCACGATGTCGCGGTCCTGGTTGTAGACGACGTCCTGGCGCGGCAGCATGTCGAGTTCGGTCAGGTCGGGGGCGAAATTGATCGCGAAGATCACGCGGGCGATCGACGTGACCTCGTTCACCGGCTGAACGGTGAACATTGTCACGAACCGGTCGTCCGGCGATCCCAGATGTGCCTGTGCCGGATCGACGATGGTCACGCGCTTGGAAAAGGCGGCGACCAGCGGGCGCAGGCAATAATAGGTATACCCTGCCTGTACCGGGATCTTGCGGAAATCGCCGACGGGTTGGAACACGCTGATCTCGGAGGACACCAGGCCATCGGCGGTCTGGGTCACGTCGTAATCGGCGATGATGTCGGGCGCGTCCGGCACGCCGTTCAGGCCGGCATGGACGAAGGGAAAATGTGTGGCGTCGACGAAATTCTCGACGGCCCGGAATCCATTTGCGCGATAGGTATAGGGTCCGGCATGGAAGGTCCTGAAGCCCGGCAGGTCGCGGGCGGGAAAGGCCGGAATCGGATGGGCGGGGTTGCCCAGCGTTGCCCAGATCAGCCCGTCCTGTTCCTGCGCGCGTACCGGAAAGGCCCGGGCCTTGGGCGGGATCGGCTGGTCGGGCGCCACGGGAATATGGACGCAGCGCGCCTGCCCGTCGAAACGCCAGCCGTGATAGGGACAGACGACCGTGTCGTCCTTGATCCAGCCCTTGGACAGACGCGCGCCGCGATGGATGCACAAATCGTCCCAGACATGGACCGTCCCCGCCGCGTCGCGCCAGACGATCAGGTCGCGGCCCAGCAGGGTGGTGGGTGCGATCGTGCCGGCAACGATCTCGCGGCTGCGCGCCACGGGATACCATTCGTCCAGCATGGCCGGATCGTCGCACAGGCCGGGCACGGACATGGGGGTATCGGACATGACGGGCTTCCTCAGGCGGCCGACGCCGCCGGTTCGGGCGGGAGGGTCGCATCGTGTTCGTAGATCCAGTTGGCCTTGATCCCGGACCGATGCGGATTGATCAGGCTGCGCAGCCGATACGTCATGTCACGTCGCCAGAGGGCCAGCGGTGAGGACAGGTGATAGGTCCGCCCCCGTTCCCGCGATTCCAGCTGCACGCGCCGGGTGCGCGGCAGGCGCTGCGCCTCATACGCCGATAGCGCATCCGCGACCGTGGCACCGGCAGCCAGGCAGGATGCCAGGACGAATGCATCCTCGATCGCCATGCCCGCCCCCTGCGACAGGAAGGGTAGCATCGGATGGGCGGCGTCGCCCAGCAGGGTGATCGCGCCGTCCGACCAGTGCGGCATCGGGTCGCGGTCGAACAGGCCCCATTTGAAGACGCTGTCCGCCTGTCCGAACAGGCGCAGCAGGTTGGGATGCCATCCCGCGAACGCGGCCAGCAATTCATCGCGGGAACTGGGCACGTTCCACGATTCCTCGATCCAGGATGCGGTTTCGGTCACGGCGACGATGTTCACGGCGCGGCCGCCACACACGTAATAGGTCACGACATGGGCGTGCGGCCCCAGCCAGAACGATGAATCGGGGGACACGTAATCCAGTGGCTGCGTGTCGAACGGCACGACGGCGCGATAGCACATGTTGCCGGTGAAGCGGGCCTGCGCGGTACCGAACAGGGAGGCGCGCACGGCGGATTGGATGCCATCGGCGCCGACGATCAGATCGGCCTCGAACGTGCCGCCGTCGGTGAAGGAGGCGACGGCGCCGGTCGGGGTGCGCGCAACGCTGCTGCACGCGCGCGCGAACGTGACCCGTTCGGCCGGGATGCGCGCGGCAAACAGCGCGTGCAGGTCCGCGCGGTGGACATGGAAGAAGGGGGCGCCGTACAGGCTGGGGCAATCGTCGGCCAGCGGGGTGCGCCACATTTCCCGTGCCGTCTTCCAGTTGCGTCCCACCAGGGCTTGCGGCGTGAAGCTGATGGCCCGCAAGGCATCCATCAGTCCCATCGCGCGGATGACCTTCACCGCGTTGGGCGTCACCTGGATGCCCGCGCCGACCTCGCCAAAGGCGGGGGCGCGTTCGAACAGATGAACGTCGATCCCCCGTTGCAGCAGCGCCAGCGCCAGGGCCGTGCCGCCGATTCCGCCACCGATGATGCCGACCCGCATGTACGACCTCCTATAATATCGTATACGAAATAGGGGACTCTACGTTGCGTCAGGATCGAAGCATGCGCCTGGCGGCGACGTCAACACTATTCCCCTTCCGGAACGAACCGTCTTGCGTCCCCGCCGGCGCACCCCCTAGATTGCATGTGGATGGGAATCATGAGGCGGCATGCGGGACAGACAGGACAAGCCGGGCGTCGCGGCACGGCGGCCGCTGCTGGAACTGGTGCTTCCGGTTCTGCGCGACGCCATCATCAATCGCACCCTGCCGCCCGGCGAACGGCTGTCGGAAAGCGATATCTGCGCCCGGCTGGGCATTTCGCGTACGCCGCTGCGCGAGGCATTGCGGATCCTGGAAACCGAAGGCCTGGTGACGATGGCCGCCGGGGTCGGCGCGGTCGTGACACCGATCAGTCCGCCGGACCTGCATGATCGCTTCGACCTGCTGGCGGGGCTGGAGGCGATTGCCGCCGCACGTGTCGCCGGCCGGCGCGATCCCGAAACCATACGGCGTATCCTGGCGATCCAGCGCGAAATGGAATCCGCATCGCGCCAGGGATCCCGTGAGGAATACTACAAGGCGAACGACCGTTTCCACCAGACCATCGTCGAGGCCGCGGGCAACGAGGCCGTGCTGAATGCCCACAGGACGACGATGTGGCATGTGTATCGGATCCGTCATGCCACCAATACCGCCAATCCCCTGGGCCCGGAAGCCGCCCGCCACCACGAGGCCATCATCGCGGCCGTGATCGCCGGCGACGTCGACGGGGCGTTCGTTTCGATGCGCCGGCACCTGGAGGACGTGTCTGACCTCGTCCTGGGCCGGCCGGTCGCAGGATGGTTCGGCGCGACGGACCACGATGCGCCCGGCGCGGGTTGACCTGCATGGGACGACAGGGGAACATGATACGATGACGGAAGGGCCGCAGCACACCGACGCGCGGGGAGGGCGGAATGTCCATGCCCCGGTCTGGAGAATTCTGGTTGGGGTGGGCATCCCCTTCGTCGCGGTCGACCTGGCGTTGCCGGTGCTGGACCGCGTGGACGGAACGGTGCTGGGATTTCCCACGGTGGTGTTCTGGCTGTTCGTCTGGTTCATCCTGACCAGCGTCTGCCTGTCCGCGGTCTGGTTCCTGCATGACCGTCGCCAGGCGGACGAAGCCGCCTGACGACCGCGCGCCAGCCGGTCGCGGCGGCCGCGGATACGAAATCGAAAAATCGACAGACCAACGGAAAGAAAGCCCCTTCATGGCGACAGTGACGTTTTGCCTCGTGATCCTGTTGTCGCTGGCGATCGCGCTGTATTCCCGGCGGGGACATCATCACCAGGGAACGCGGGATTTCTTCGTTGCCTCCGGGCAGTTCGGTGGCGTGCTGCTGTTCTTCCTGGCGGTGGGCGAGACCTACAGCATCGGCAGCGTACTGGGATTTCCGGCCGGGACGTTCAGTCACGGTACCGCCTTCGTCATCTGGTTCCTCAGCTATATCGTCCTGGCCTATCCTGTCGGCTATTTCCTCAATCCCTGGATCTGGCAGGCGGGACGCGACCACAACGCCATCACCATGGCCGACCTGTTCCGGCATCATTTCGGCAGTCGCGCGGTCGAGATCGCGATGACGCTGAATGCCATCCTGTTCCTGATTCCGTTCGGCGACCTGCAATTCACCGGACTGCTGGCCGTGCTGCAGGGATTCGGCTGGCCGGTTCCGACAATCGTCATCACGACGGTGGCCGCGGTGACGGCCTTCTTCTGGGTCGCGCTCTCGGGGATCCGGGCGCCGGCCTATGTGTCGATCCTGAAGGACGTCATGATGATCGTCGCCGTCGTGGCGGCTGGTATCGCGGCGTTGCTGGCCTCGGGCCATCTGCCGGATGTCCGGCAGGCAGGGCAGGATATCGCGCGGATCCGTCCGACAGGGCGCGAGGAGGCGTTCGCCATGTCCACGGTCGTGCTGCAGGCCGTCGGCTTCTGCGTCGCGCCCCAGACGATCGCCTTTCTGTTCACCGGCCGGTCGCGACGGATCGTGCGGCGCAACCAGATCCTGATGCCGCTCTACATGCTGATGTTCCCGTTCCTGTACTGGGTCGCGGATTATGCCCGGCGGTCGGGAATGCCGCTGCACGCGCCCAACGACGCCTTCATGGCGGTGTCCCTGGCCCTGCTGCCGGGATGGGTGGACGGGCTCGTGGCGGCGGCGTGCGCGCTGTCGGCGCTGGTCGTGCTGGCGGGAATCTGCCTGGCCATCGGTCCGCTGGTGTCGCACAATCTGCTGCATGGTCTGTCGGATCGCCAGCAGCGGTACGGCGCGCAGATCGTGATCGCGGTCTATCTGCTGTTCTCGATCGTCAGCGCGGCGCATGCATCGGGACTGATGATCAAGTTCAACACCATGTATTATTTCGGCGTCACGCAGGCGGCGCCGGGGATATTTGCCATCCTGATGGCGCGGGCCATCAGTCCGGCGGCCCTGGTCGCGGGATTGGTGGCGGGCGACCTGTTGTCGGTCGGGCTGTATCTGGGCGATGCCGATCTGGGCGGGATCAATCCGGGCCTGGTCGGCCTGGTGGCGAATGCCGCCATCCTGTGGGGCGGCAGCCGCCTGCTGCCCAACCGGAAGCTGGTGCCGATCCTGCCGTTCCTGCGGCGGGACGAGGCGCAGGCGTCGGCGGGCGGGCGTTCGTAGCAGACGGCGTGACCGGGTGGCGACCCATCCTGTCGGGTGGCCAGTCTCTCAGTGATCGCGTCCGGCAGCCCGGACATCCGGCGCGGTGACGCGCATGTCGGATACGGCCTGGAGAATCTGCTGGCGCAGGACGACCTGCATCTGTCCGCTCTGGTGGATACCGTCCGGAAGGTGCTGGCCGGCGCCCAGTTCGGCGGCCAGGGCATCGACGTCGATGATGGCCAGTTCGCGCGTCTCGGCAATGTCATGGAGCATCAGGTTCAGCTCCTTGGCCGCGATGTTCGACAGGGTGTCGCTCATGGGCGCGTCGAAGGCCATGTAGCTTGATATATCCTCGTAGCCGGACGTCGACATGCGGTTCAGGACGAGGATCCGGCCCCCGGTGGTGCGGGCGAGCGTGTCGATCAGTTTCTCGTAGTCCCGGCGAATGGCGTCGATGGATCGCTTAACCGGCTCGAAGGCGCTGGTCAGCCAGGCCTGAATGGCGGGGCCGGCGGCGGCCTGATGGTGACGCATGACGTGGATATGGTACCCGAGCGTGCGGTGGCGCAGGATCGATTGCGGCTCGGCACTGAGGGAAAGCAGCACGGCGTCCGCCGGCCCCAGGCGCTGGGTCCCGGTGGAGGAGATGATGTTGTAATTGTCTTTCAGCGGCGTGTTCCGCAGCACGGCCAACAGGGCGCCGGCGAACATCCAGTCGTCGGCCGTCGGCGGTACGGTGGAATTACCGAGAAAGCGGCGCAAATCCTCTGCAATCGCCTCGAACTGGGCCGGCGTCCGGCTCAGTTGGTCGAGCAGGACGGGCGCGCAGGGCGCGACCGGATGATCTGGAATGAAAACGAACTGCATCGCGTCCGAGGCGGCTTCGAACATTTCCAGGAACGCGCATTGTTCGCCGAGGATGACGCCCGTGGCGTCACACAGGCCCAGGCTGAGAAGCGTGGCGGGAGTTTCGCCGTCCTCGCACCACCAGCCGCGAGTGCGGCCGTTCCAGCCCGGCAGCAGCCCCGAATGCACGTCGGCCAACGCGGTCATGCGCCGCCCGGCTACCACGAGGAGGCGCAGGCGTCCCGGGTCGCTCTCGTCGACCGGTTGATCGGGTTCGATCAGTCCCAGGACCGTGTCCGGTTTCCAGGCATCTACCCCGCGAATGCTCAGATAGCCGCCGCGGGTCATTTCCGGATGGATGGTCAATCGACCGCTGACGCGGGGGGCGAAGACCACTTGCAATTCCAGCTCGTCGGCAACCGCGTGGTTGCGGCCGACGCGCACGCTGGACGGTTCCAGGCTGATATTGCAATAGGCAATGGGTTGGCCGGCACGGCAGAACTGACCCGTTTCGCGCAGCCAGCGCAATCCGGACCGTACGATGGTGTAGCCGTCCGACATCAGCGGACCGAACCGCAAGGGAATTCCGTTCATGAATGGCTTCCCGTCCACATCCCGTCGTGATGGATGATACCCGCGATGGTGCAGCGTACCTGGCGTGTCGCGTCCTGATCGATCGGTTCGGTGGGATCGGTGCTGAACAGCGCGATCCGTTCGCCGAGGGCGCAATGCTGCCCCGGCTGAACATCGATCTGTCGGAGATAGACGGCCTCGCGCAGGACCAGACGATAGAACGACACGGGCGGGCATTCCTGGGCGAACGCGCTGCTGAGGTCCACGCTCAGATCCATGAGCTTGCTTCCCAGTCGGAGCGCATCATCCCGGGCACTGTACAGGCATTCTATGGTGGCGCCGGACATCTGCGGAACGATGACGGGCATCTTGAATTCGTAAAGCATTGTCAGTCCCAATGTATAAAAATTATGAAATAACAAATTGATGAAATGAAATATGATCAAATGAGGCGATGTTTGGGGCGACGACCCGTATAACGATCCCGATATCCGCGGGGTTTCCGAAAATCTTAAAAAATCCTTAACTACAATTCAGTTTACAAAGGAATCGATGCCGGCATCCGTGCACGAAACCTGAAATCGGACCGCGATCTCAGCTGACGGCGACATGGTCGTTATAGATGGAGGTTCCGTCCGGGCCGATCAGGCTGATATCGACGCCATCGCCCCGGGAGGTTTGCAGGATGCGCCAGGTCGGCGGGATCGTCACGCCGACAGACCCGGTAAAGGCCCGGGGCAAGCATTGGGTGATCATGCGAGCGTCCACCCGCCCGAAGAAATGGTCGCGCCAGGCTGGATCCTGACCACCCATCGACAGATCCCAGCTCATGAAATCAAACGACGCCCATCCCTGGTTGTCGAGCCAGACCTCCGACCAATAGTGCAGCGTCGGCGAGCGCCGATAGAGGAAATGTCCGCTGACCAGCCGGGCCGGGATGCCATGCGCGCGGCATAGCGCGACAAAAAATGCCGATCCAAGCTGGCAATCGCAGCACCTGGCTTCGAGGACCCAGTCAAGGGGTGCGTCTATCCCGATCTGGTCATAATGTACCGGACCGGAAAGGAACTCGTCGATCATGAAATCCCAGAAGGCCCGCACCGCGATGTCCGGCGCGGCATCTCCGCCCAGTCGGCGGGCAAGGGCCGCGATCGGATCGGAAAGCTTGATCAATCCTTCATCCGGGCGCAGGTAAAGATCGCGATCGGGTGGATTCGCAGCGTCCGAGGCGGGTCGTGGACGGAAGCAGATCTCGGCCCCGATGGTGACATCTTCCCCTGCCGCGGGCTGCACCTGCACGTCCAGGCGTCCATCCCCCAGGACGCAGGTTGCCCCGTGATCGGGACCATGGGGACGGATATCGAGAAAATCGCATCGGTCACGGAGCGGCAGGGCCAATCTCAGACGTTTTGCTCTGCCCGGCGAGGTATTCCGGAAATTGTAGGTCCGCCGAAGGCTGAGCGTTACCGGCCCATCCGCCTTCGCGGCCAGGTCACCGACCAGTTGGCGGCTGGTCGTCACATAATGATTCTGCCAGAAATCATCGCGGCCGACAGTTCCGGCATGCTTAAGGGAATGCACGACCTCGACGGGGTCGAAAAAACGCCGGCCCGTCGGGTCGAGACGGACGCCAAGGCCGCATTCGATCCAGCGGTCCAGGGCCTCCTGCGCAGTGGTCCGGGCATGATCGGTATCGTCGCAAAACGCCCAGCCCAGCAGAAGCAGCGTGTCCAGAACGCGATCTTCATCGACGGTTCTGTATCGGTCTTCGAATGTCAAGGCTGTTGCCATCGATGATCTCCGGGCGATCGTATTTCAGGTTCGGAATATTATCTGTCGATGCATCGATAAATCAGGCGAATGACCGGTCGCGATGCCTGTGGAATGGCGGAGACATCGGGAGCGCCCTACGTGGCGCGGGCCATCAGGACGACACCGGACACGATCACCACCAACCCAACGATCCGCATCGGATGGATATTCTCGCCAAGAAAGATGATCCCGGCGAGGACGGTCAGTACGATACCGAATGCGACGCAGGGATAGGCCTGGGAGACGTCGATACGCGCCAGGACCAGAAGCCAGACGACGGCGCTCAGACCGAAGGCCAGCAATCCCAGGACGACCGGCACATTCAGCGCGATTACCGACATCGCTTCCCACAGGCCGGCCCTGTTCGCGATCGCGGCCTGGACCGCCCGGTCGGACATGCCCGTCTTCAGCAGGATCTGGGCGGAAGAGGACAGCAGCACGCTGACAAGTACAAGACCAACGGTTCCGAATGTCATGGCGCAGGGGCTCCCGGCACGGTGAAAAGACACAGGCGGCCAAATCGGGTTGCCTGGGGATGCGGATCGATTTGCGTGCAGTCATCGACCACATAGGCAATGCCATGATCCGCGGCATAGGACAGGCGTTGGGGCAAATTCCTCAATGTTCTCACCTCCGTCATCCGGGCCTGCCATGTCCGGAAATAGGCGGGCGCCCACATGACGGCCGCCCCCGCCTGGGAAAATACCCATGTCTGCCGGTGAGAAAAATACGGGAATACGATGGCTCCCTCGAACAGTTGCTCCTGGTCCGCACTGGTTCGGGGAAACATGCCCGTATCCCGCAAGATCCCAGGGGGGACGAGAAACAGGGCATCCGATGCCGTATGGACGCGGGCCCATTCACCCAGGGCCTGCCAGTCATTTCGCCGGTCGACATAGGCGCGGTCGGACGCCAGGGCGTGATAGATCCGCATTCCGTTGAACAGAACGACAGGCACCAGCAGGGCCGGTGCCGCGTAGGTGCGCCACGAACCGGCCGAGAGCGGCCATGTCCGCCGCACCAGCAATATCGGAATGACCACCGGCATCAGGATCTTGGCCGTGCAGGACAGCAGGATAAGCAGCGGCGCCCAGACGAGACGATCCGTTTCGTTTCGGGAAAGGATCCAGCGGGTCGACAGGCCAGCGATTGCAGCCGCCGCCAGCAGATGTACCGTGGTCCCCGATCGCAGCAGATGGAGGTTCAGCAGCATGCGCGCATGGGTCGCGAAAGGAAGAAAGACGCCGACGATCCAGACGGCGGCGGCCCCCCACAATGCGGCTGTCAGAAACGAACCGGGCACCCGCAGCATCTGCGCGGCGATCAGGCCGCAGCAGAAAATGCTCGCCAGAAGGCAGACCTCCCGAAAGACGGTGGTCCATATCAGGAAATGATCGGGAAAGAACGATATAAGATAAGCGATATAGTCGAAATCGAGCGGCGTTCCGGCGTAGGGATTGGCCAGGATATTGCGGATGACGGGCGCTGCCAGAAGCGCGGAGATGGCAAGGCCTGCCCCCCCTTGCAGCAGGAGCGACGACCATGTCCATTTTCCCCGTCGCCACTGGGACCAGAGAATGAATGCAAGGGGAACCGCGGTCCAGACGGCGATGAAGGCGTTGATGAAGAACGTCACGCCATTCATTGCGAACGCGGCGGCGACCCGTCCCCGCGCGGCCCAGGCCAGGGCCAGCAGGGTCGTTCCATTTGCCAGTTCGGACTGCGTGAAGGTGTTGATCAGAAGCCCCCCGGCACCCGCGTCGGCGAAATCGCGCAACGTCGAGGACAAGGCGAGGAGCACCGTGAATGTCGCCTGTTCCTTCGTGCTTTCGATACCGAGAAGGCTGGCCCATGCCAGAAATCCGGAGAACAGAAGCATGCGCGACAGGATCTGGAATATGAACAGAATCGCGTAGACGTCCTGCCCGTGCACGCGGTCGGACAGCAATTGCCAGAAGCCGGACGAATAGTAGCGCAGGCTCTGTATAAACAGGTCGTTCGCGAATTGCGGTTCGTTATAAAGACCGGCCAGGATAGGAAGGTGATAGATATTATTCAATTGGCCGCCGACGTGCCCGGACAACGCCACCGAAAAGAACGCGCCGAACGAGACGATCGCGCACGCGACGCCCCATTGTGGGATGCGCCGTGCGCGCAGGAGTGCGGCACTCGGGGGGATGGCGGACGCCGTCATGTCAGATCGAGGCCAGGACGACGAGGATCGAGCATCCGACGGCATAGCGGCAGGTTCTGTCGCGCAAGGCCCAGATGACCGGATCGTCGTGCATCTGGCGTCGATGGGCGACCAGAAGGGCCCGTGCTAGGATGAACAGGAGAATGGGCGACAGGACCCAGAGAATGTACGGGTGACTATACATGGCCCTGACGGAATCGGAGGTAATATACAGGGTGAAGACCGTCACGGCATTGGTCCCGCAGGCCGCGGCCAGGGCCGCCAGGATCACGAGATCGTCCTTGCGGTATGCCCGGCTGCTCGATTCCGGAAGATTGCCGTCCAGTCGAACGAGAAGTTCGGTATATCTCTTGATCAGGGCAAGAGAGGTGAATACGAAGAGCGAGAATGCCAGGATCCATTCGGACAGGAAGATGCCTGTCGCGGCCGCGCCCCCGATCAGCCTGGCCGTGTATAAAAGTGCAAGACCGACGACGTCTCCAAGCATCTTGCGCTTGAGCCAGAAGGAATAGCCCGTCGTCAGGGCAACGTAGCCCGCCAGTGTGATCGAAAACACCCATGGCAGGACAAGACAGGCGGCAATGGCGCAAAGGCCCAGTATCGGAATAGCCGACAGGGCGGAATGGAGCGACAGGGCCCCACTTGCCAATGGACGTCGTCTTTTGGAGGGGTGCAGACGGTCGTCGCCCAGGTCGACCATATCATTCAGCAGATATATGGCGGACGCGGTGACGCAGAAGGCAAGGAACGCGGCGCAGCTGGCGGCCAGCGTTCCGATGTGGAAAGCGTGTGCGGCAAGTGCCGGCAGAAACACCAGCACGTTTTTCGCGTATTGATGGACGCGAAGGGCACGCGCCCATATTTTTATCGTGTGACCCGGCTTTTCGATTATATCGACATTTTCCAGCTCGTTCAGCTTCCTGAGCGACCGGCCGTCGAGCCCGATGGCATGGCGGCGGCGGGCATGACGCCAGATCGCCAGATCATGGCGATGGTTGCCGACATAGTCGAAGCCCTGGTCGCCGAATGCGTCGACCAGGACGCGCGCCTTGTTGTCGCCCGCGAGATTGTGGTGCTTGTTGCTGGCGAACAGCCCGTCGAAATTGCCCAGATGGTCAGCCACCGCATGTGCAAGGCGCTCGTTCGAGGCTGTGGCGAGATAGACCGGCCGACCCTCCATCCGGGCTTCGTCGATCAGGTTCAGGACGGCCTGATGGTAAGGCAGCGTCGAGGCATCGATTTCGGCGCGCGACGCGACCTCCTGTTTCAAATGGGACCGGCCGCGACATAAGGAGAGAAGCAGGAGGGGCAGGGTCGCCGGATTTCGCCCGACGCAGTTGAAAAAGGATTCTATGAGAAGATCCGACGCTATGAGCGTGCCGTCCAGATCGACAACCAACGGATGCGAATGGGTTTGACCCAGGGACACTGCTAAATTCATGTGCGCCTCAAGGTGTATTAAATATTAAATGAAAATATTCTATATAATAAGAATATAGATGATTTTTATATCAAAAAATACTCTGCGCTAAAATGCAGCTTGTTTCTAACGGCGTTCTGTCCGGTTGGTTCCTGTCGGATGTTACAAAAACTTACATTTCTGACAGATCGTTCGTTCGTGATGCCCTTGTGTGCAGCGGCAAATTCATCGGACCGTTTCTCGACGCCGTCGCCGTTCACGGTCGATGCCTGCCATGTGCCATCCGAGGGTTTGCGGCGATGTCGATATAAAAACGCGGGTGAAATAGACGGCAAGCATGAAATGAGATGGAGATGCCGGCACGTGGCGACCTCCATATGCTTGCCGTTACATTTCGGTATGAACGCAAAGGGAATGGCGGGCTCAGATGGCGGGTCGGCTATGTCACCTCGAAATCGACCAGGATATCGGTTGCCGCCGCGTCGCCGTCAGGCAACGGCTTATCCGCGCTGTCCGAGAAGAGCGCCAGGCGCTGGCCGACGGCGCACCAGTCCCCGGGTTCGGCGCGTATTTCGCGCAAAATTCCGGCCTGACCGGCACGGACCTCGACCACCGCCTTGTGGGTTTCCAGTTCGACGATCAGGTCACCCGGTGCAAATGTCGATCCCACGTCGCCGTGCCATTCCAGGATACGGATTTCCTCGACGCCCGGTACTGCGGCGGGAACTGACAATTGATAGATCATTATTATCCTCCTTGTTTTTTGTGTGAGATCAACGCGCCAGAAGCGCGCGGATGGCGTCCGCCACGCGGGGGGCGTCGGGAATGCAGGCGGCCTCCAGCACCGGATTCGACGATACCGGGGCGGGAAGGGCGCCAATGCGGGTCCACGGTTTCGGGCCGGTGCGTTCGAACGTCTGGATTGCGACCTCGGTCCCGACGCCGCAAACGACCTGGCCCTCTTCAAGGGTCAGCAATCGGCCGGTCCGTTCGACGGAACCCGCGACGGTATCGATATCCAGCGGTGCGAGACTGCGCAGGTCGATGACATCGCAGGATATGCCGTCCTGCGCGACGATCTGCGCGGCGTCGAGCGCGACGCGCATCATGTAGCCGTGGCTGACGACGGTCACGTCGGATCCGTCGCGTCGTATGCAGGCCTTGCCGAACGGAACGAGGGTTTCCGTAACCGGCGTGTCGCCGGGTGTCGGGAACAACCGTTTGTGGTCGATATAGACCACCGGCCCGTCGCACCGCAAAGCCGTCTTCATCAGGCCGTAGGCATCGGCGGGCGTCGAGGGAGCGACGACCCGCAGGCCCGGCACGCTCATCAGCCATGCCTCGATGCATTGGGAATGGGCGACGCCTTGTCCCTGGGCACCCGCCGTGGTCTTGACCACCATCGGCGCGGACAGGCCGCCCGCCGTCTTGTAGCGGAGCTTGGCCGCGTAATTGATCAGGGCGTCGAAGCCGAGCATCAGGAAATCCATGTAGGTGATGCTGACCAACGGACGATAGCCCGCCGCCGCGGCGCCGGCGGCGATTCCAATGGTCGCGGCCTCGGCGACCGGCGTGTCGCGTATGCGATCCGGGCCGAATATCTTGTAAAGCCCATCGAATTCCCGATAGGAGCCGCCGAAGGCGCCGACGTCCTGGCCGAGAATCAGGACATGGGGGTCCAGCGTCATTTCCTCGCGGACGGCACGTGTCACGGCTTCGCGGAAAAACATCCGGGCCATGGCGGGTTTCTGTTCATACAACATGCCGCAGAGCCTCCTGTGCCGTCGGGTAGGGCGATGCCTCGGCGTAGGCCATGGCATGAGCGATGTCCGTCGCCGCGTCCTGGCGCATCTGCTCCAGCTGCGCGTCGTCCAGGGTGCCGTCCGCCTGCAGGGCGGCGGCATGGCGCCGTATCGGGCAATGGGTCTGCAGTTCGGCCAGTTCGGCGCGACTGCGGGTTTCCCGGGCCGTCGTGGAATGCGACCGCAGGCGAATGGACGTGCACTCCAGGAAGGCCGGTCCCAGGCCGTCGCGGACATGGCGCACCGCGTCGTGTGCCGCCGCTGCGACGCCCTGTACGTCCAGTCCGTCGACCGTGCGGGCCCACATTCCGAACGTCGCGCCCAGGTCCGACAGGTTGGCAACCGCCAACGCCGCGTCGCGGGCGGTCGATACGGAAAGCTGGTTGTTGTTGCAGACGAACAGGATCGGCAGTTTCCATTGGGCTGCCATGTTCAGGGTCTCGTGCAGCGCGCCAGCGCCGCAGGCCCCGTCGCCGAACAGGATGGCGACGATGCCGCCATCGCCGTCCAGCTGCCTGGCCATGGCCACCCCGGCGGCGATGCTGATATTGCCGCCGACGACGGCATGCGCGCCGAAAAAGCCCGCCTGCGGGTCGGACATGTGGCCGCGTCCGGCACGGCCCTGGTTCATGCCGCCGGATTTTCCCAGCAGTTCCGCCATGACCCGTTCCGGTGCGACGCCGCGGGCCAGCGCCGGACCGATCGACCGTCCCCCGGTCAGCAACTGGTCGCCCGTCCCCAGCGCCGAGACCAGCCCGACGGCAACGGCCTCCTCGCCCGACGACAGCAACTGGAAACCGTGCTCCTTCCGGCGGGCCAGGGCGTCCTCGAACGCGCGGATCATCAGCATGGCGCGCAGGGCGCCCACGGGATCGATATGGGTCATTGCGGTTTCAGTCCCATCAATCTGATCATGCCCGACGTCAGGAGGCCGAGGCTTTCCTGCACTCCCCTCCGCCGGACCGCATGAATAAGCTTGTCCATCGCCTGGCCCGGCGGGATCTGCCCCTTCAGGACCTGTCGGATCAGCCAGCCGACATGGTTATCCTGGACCGAATCCGTGATGGTGGAGACGACCTGCCGCCGCCGGCCCCTGCCCATGGTCATCAGATTGCCGGGAACGAGGTCCGGCGCGGGCCGCAGGGCGGGCTGGCTGGCGGTGATCGTCTGCTTGACGCGTTCCTGGGCTTCGAACGGCAAGGCGGCGTCCAGGGCATTTTCCACGATGCCCAGCGCCAGGGCGTGGCCCGCCAGTTCGGCGGCCGCGTGACCACCCATGCCGTAATCCGTCTGTACCCGGATGGCGCCGACATCGCTGAAGATCCTGTCCAGATCGACGACGAAGACGCCATATGCGCGTGACAGCTCCGTCGCCAGCAGGTTCAGCCGCCGGATGCGTATCAAGGTCGCCTCGGCGCGATCGGGGTCCCATTGTCCTGGGATGTGGCGGAAGATGGTAGCGACAAGGACCGGGTCGCCGCCATCGCACAAGGCGGCATAGTCTCGGCGAAGCCGTTGTTCGACCTCGCTCCAGGGGGTATCCAGCTGGTCCAGCTCCGGCGTCAGCGAGGCGATGCGGATCGTGCCGGGTGGCGCTGCCCGCAGGCTGTCGAAATCCACCGCGGTGGAACAGGCCAATGTCGCCCCCACGTCGCCAAGCCCGGCCTGCAGCAGGTGGGCAGCCCTGGCCGCGGCGGTCTGTTCGGCCCGGGAGGTGAAGAACGCAACGGAAATCCGTGTCATCGGAAGACCCCCTGATCGGCATGGCGGGCGTGGGACGGTGCGGCGCATGTCGCCAGATAGGCCGCGCGTACCGCGTCACGGCCTTCCAGGCCCTCATATTCCGCGGCGATGCTCGCCAGTTGCGGCAGAGAAAGGATCCGGGAAGTCTCGAGAATGGTCTTCTCGTCGCTGAGGCTCTGCCAGAGCAGCGGCAGCAGCGCCACGTCGGCGCGGGGATGGGCCGTATAGAAGATATCTTCCCAGTTCTTGTCTTCCAGGGGGTCGCGCCAGCCGCTGCGATGGATCATGTGATAGCTGCGGGCGGTACTCGCCGCCATTTTCCCGCCGGCCCGGCAGAGCCGCAGAGCCAGTTCGCGATGTTCGTTGATCGTGAGGTCGGGATGAAAACCGCCGGATTCCAGGAACGCCTCGCGGACAACCGACTGGTTGGCGCCGGCGGCCGCAGCCCACAGGACATCGCAATCCTCCTCGGTTCTCAGGGCTTCCATTTCCAGTTCATAGAGCTTGCGTGGCCCATATCCCGGATAGACCCCGGGCTGCGCACGGGCGTCGATTTCGTCGAACCGGGTCCAGATCTGCGTGCGTGTGACCCGGGCCCGGTCCAGTTCGGCAGGGGACATGCGGGCCACCCGATCTTCGTGGCCGGGCTGGGGCGTGCCGGCCTCGGGGTCGCGGAATGGCCGCGTGCACCTCAGGTGAAAATTCTCGCCGCGGACAATCAGGTTCGGACGCAGGCGGTGGCATTGCAGGTGCCGGGCGACCAGGTCGGGCCCTGCCAGGGTATCGCCGTCCAGGAAGATCAGGATATCCCCGCTGGCCTGCGCGGCCCCGGCGTTCGCGGCGGCCGAGCGGCCGGCGGGCTTCGCATGGTGGACGGCCACGAGATCGAGGTTGAGGGGGGCCTCGGCGATGACGGTTGCCGTGTGGTCGGTCGATCCGTCGTTGACGACCACGACCTCGGCGGCTTCGGTTTGACAGGCCAGGGACGTCAGGGTCAGACGCAGACGGTCTGCCTCGTTCATGGAGCGGATCACGACGGTCGCCTGCATGTTCATGCCTCCCTGGCAGTGTCGAATACGCCCAGGTCGGCGAGCACGCGGACGGCTTCCTCCGCGACGCGCCTGTACCCTTCGGGCGTTAAATGAAATGTATCGAGTTTCATCCTGTCCGCGCCATGACGGGCAATGATGGTGTCCACGTCCACAATGGATATGCCGGTCGCTTCGGAAAGTTCCACGAGGGCAAGGTTGAAACGTCGTACGCGTGTCGAAAATGTTTCGTCCAGGCCCAGATAGCAATGGACCCCGTCGCCCGGGATGACCGACGACAGATTATGGATCAGTATCGGAACGTCTCGTTCCTGGCGCAGTTTTTCGATAATTTTCGTAAAATTTTCCATCGACTGCTCAACGGTCAGAAATCCGGTCGGCGCGAATTCGGATCGAAGCCATCGCCGGTCGGCGTCCGTCCAGGTGGCGGCGTCGGCAGGATACAGGAAATATCCCTCTGTCCGATGGCGCACGAGTTCGGTTGCCACGTCCGGAAGGATCGACAGGAAGACGGCATCGGCAGGTGTTGTGAAAAGTGCTGAGCTGAATTGGCTCGTCGTCGGATAATTGCCCAGCGGCAGGTCACGCCCCGCCATGGAGGCCGGAACGGTACCGGTTGCGGATAGAACGGCGTCGGAACGTGTCAGGGTTTCATGGCGAAGCCGCATCGACAGGCCGGGATAGGACCCGCGCAGGATCTCATTGATGCCGTTCCATTGTACCGTGCCACCGATCCGGCAGGAATGCAGGGCATCATGGACATCGACATTGCCTTTGGCGAAGAGGGTGAGCCGCTTCATGGCTTCTCGCTTCTTGTGAGGAAGATTCAAATTATCTGTTTTTGTCAAAAGATCGGGTTATCAAAAGTAATAAGGCATGCTTCGCCTTTTGATCCGGTATCGGATGCCGGTAACCGCATGTTCGATCCTCATGCGGTCCTGCTGCGTGCCGTGGTGATCCGTCGGAACGAGGCGAGCAGCGAGGATCGTTCCGAACTGGTCAGGCTCCCCGTCCAGACGACGATGTAGAACGACACGATGGAGATCGCCAGCATCAGCACGGCGATCGCGGCGCCGTTCTCGAACAATGCCGCCATAAGGGCAAGCAGAGCGACTGCCGACATCGGCGCGATATATCGAACCGTTCCGCCCAGCGCGGGGTAAAACCGGACACCGGCCCGGATGCGGATCATGCAGTCCAGAAGGCTGCGGCACGCCCAGGCGACGGCGGCGCCGGTCACGCCGAAGAAATGGAGGAGCAGCAGGAGGAGAGGAATGTAGAGGGCGACCTCCACGATCGACAGCGTGGCGTTGAAATCCGGGCGGCCGATGCTGTCGATAAACCCGGCGGCGACCCCGTCGATGCCGAAAAAGAATACGCCAAGGCTCAGGAATTTCATCAATGTCGAGCTGTTCCTGGCAAAATCGTCCCCGACCCAGAAGGACAGGATGTCATGGCTGAAGAGCGCGCTGAGCAAGCAGAGCGGGAACAGCAGCGTCGCGACTGTCAGGACGCTGGTACGATACAGCGTGATGGTCGTGGCGGCGTCGTTGCGCCAGGATGCGGCCATGGCGGGAAAGGCGCTTCCGGTCACGGCGATGGTGATCATGGACAATCGGGCGACGACGTCGAAGGGGGTGGTGTAATAGCTGGTCACCGCACTGGACAGGACGGACGCGATCATGAACCGGTCCATGTAGGACAGGATGGGGAATGTCAGGTTGGAGACCGTCATCCACCCCCCGATCCGGAAAAGCGGTCGCAGGAGCCCGAATGACGGGCGCGCATGGCGCAATTGCGGCATGACGCGCAGGCACAGGCAGCCATAGGCGATGGTCATCGCCAGGCGGCAGAGCGCCAGCGTCATCATCACCCCGATCAGGCTGTCCCAGACCAGAAGGACCAGCAGGGGACCGACATAGTACATGACCGAAATGGGGATGTTGATCAGGTTGGCCGGACGGAATGCCTGGTAGGCGGAAATGACGCCCCACATTGCCGCATTGGTCATGACCAGTGGGGCGGTGGCACAGAGTACCCACATCGCCAGCAGGGTTTGGGTCTGCAGGTCGGCCGGGATCTTCAGGCCGTGGTGAACCCAGACGGCGACCCCGGCCGCCGCGACGAGACCGCTGACCAGGCCGAAAAGGCCGAGTGTCAGGACGCCGGTGATCGTCAGGTCGGCGCTTTCCTGATGGCGACCGTCGGAAACGCGCTCCGCCACGGCCCGCGTCAGGGCGCGTCCCAGCCCGAAATCGAATATGCCGAACGTGCCGATCAGGGTCAGCGCGATCGTCAGGACCCCCCATCGGGCCAGTCCAAGCATGTCGATCAGCCGAGGCGTCACAAGCAGCGCGACGCCCACCGGTCCAATGCGTCCAAGCATGTTCCAGCCCGCGTTGGACACGAGATGCCGGGAAGGGGTCAGGGCGGCAAAAGTTCCGGGAAGCCTCGAGGAAGCCATGAAACATCATCCAGTTCTGACAAGTTCGGTGCCCGTCGTAGACAATCAGGGTCGAAATAGTGGTGGACCGCTTCCCCGCCAGCGCGTCAGTTCGATGGAAAGGCCTGTCGAGAAAAGGCGTCGCATCATGGAACTCCTTGAGGGGATTGCGTGTCCTGGGGCCGGCCGGATGTCACGACAGGATGCGGGGCGGGGCGCTTTCCCTGATTTTTGTCATCTTGCTGAGACGCAGGCGCAGCGGCGCATCGTAATATTTTTCCACGAACGGAGATGCGGCGGTGACGAGAACGGAAAAGACCAGAAGGTTTTCCGTCCCGGTAAGGCCGATCTTTCGCAAAAGATACGTGCAGATGAAGATCAGCGGGAAATGTATGCCATATAGCGGATAGGAGATGTCCCCCAGGAAGGCGGCCAGGCGATGAAAGCGGGACGGAATTTCGAATGCCCGCCCGCATGCCACCAATGTGGGACACAGAAGAAGCGCGTAGACGATGTCGAGTGTCTGTCCCAGGCCCTGCCGGAAGGGCGTGCAGCACATCACGACGATCAATATCATCGGGATGAACGCGATATGGGTCCCGATACGCCGCGTCCTGATCAGCCGGTTGATCAGGACGCCTGCGCTGAAGGCGTAGATCGACCTGAATATGCCGCCGGAAAACGTTGGCCAGGCCCAACCGATATTCAGCGTGCCGAACTGGAGCGCCGTGGCGACGATGCCCACGCCGGCAAGGAAGGCAATCGACACGATGCTTCTGGTGGGCAGCCTGAACAGGATCGTCGCGTATAATATATTGACCATCAGTTCGAAGAACATCGACCATTGCGAGCCGTTCAGCGGGAATATTTCAGCTATATTCAAGGGGGAGGGGAGCATGAACAGGTTGAACAGAAACGAAATGGTCATGCTCTCCACCGTCAGGTCCGGCTGATTCTGAAGCCACAGGTTCCCGACGGATTTTATGATGCCCAGCACCAGTCCGATCAGGAAGATCGGATAGAGGCGGATGATTCTCTTTTCGACGAATTCCCGGGTCGAAAGGGTGGTTTCGAGCCGATGCCTGTAGGACTGGTCGATGACCGCGCCGCTAAGGGCGAAGAACAGGTCGACGGCAACATATCCATGGGCGGACGGTGACGGGCCGACGCGGCCGGCGTGATACAGCATGACCAGAATTGCGGCGACCCCGCGCATCGCGTCGAAAGCGTACAGACGGCGAGTGGGAGGGTGGGACATGCTGGAGCTCGATCTTCCGGTCTGTGTGATATCTGCGTCGAAAGGGATTATGGTGCGGCGCCCGCTGGCGACGGCGCACGGTATCCGGCAAGCCGGCCGAAAAATGTCATGACGTAATATCTGGCGATCGGAAAATCGAATTTTGCGAAATTGACCAGGGCTCCGCCGATCGGCCGCAGCAGGAAGCGGGCCACTGTCGGCAGGTCGCAGCGATTCTTGCGCATGACGCGCCCCATGCCGAGTCCGTACGGGAATGCCCGCGACACATTCAGGGCCACCGGCTTGTCGGGATGAATGATCCGCAGCCGGTGGATGTAGTGCCCGGACTTGCCGTGCGACAGCATGCGCAGGGCGAGGTCCTGTCCCTCGCCGGATCCGAAGCGCGTTCCCGGCCCGAGCGTTTCGTCAAATCCGCCGACGGCATCGAAAATGGTGCGGCGGATGAACAGGTTGAACTCGATCAGGCAGGTCCAGACGGTCTGGGTGTCGATGTCGCTGTCATGTTTCAGCCATCGGCCCGACCGCCCCGGAATGCCGCCCGGCAGGATGACCGACCCCGTGAGGAAGCCGATTCCGGGATCGTTCCGGAAAAACTGGTCGACCTGCATCAGGACGTCCGGGGTGTATTCGCAATCGTCGTCGGGGAAGGTGATGATGTCGCCGGTCGCATGCCGTGCCCCCAGGTTTCGGGCGTGGTTGCACAGGCGCACCGCGCTGCGCAGGTGAAGGATGGTCAGATGGCCGGCGAATTCTGCAATGACGGGATCGAGACGGCTGTCCTCGTTCTGGTCCACGATAATGATTTCGAACGATCGAACGGCCTGCCGGGTCAGGGACAGCAGAAGAGCCCGAACTTCGTCGGTGCGCCCCAGGGTCGGCACGATGAGGGAAAAGCGCATGGCGTATCGTCCGGAAATGGGGTGTCTACAAGGTCAGTATGCGTTCCGGGGTAATGCGGCCGCGCAGGATGTCCGCAAGGGCAAGGCCATTGCCGATGAGGCGTCCCCGGCGATCGACATAGGGTTCCGGCCGCAGGCTGAAGACCAGGTTCATCGCGATATTGCGTCCCACGCTGCGCAACGTGTGGTCCCAGGGAAACGAGCCCTTGCGGGAGAGGTAGATCGGATTTGCGACCTGCGAATATCCCAGGCGCCGGCCGGGGGTGCGTCCGGTCTTCGTGCCCATGTGAATGCCCTTGGCGCGATTGACCTTGACGATGCGGCCATGCCGTCCCAGGCGCCGGGAAAAATCGATATCCTCGTACCAGGCATAAAGCGGCAGGCGTTCGTCGAAGCGGATGCCATGGCGCCTGATTTCGGACATGCGGAAGGCCATGTTGCAGCCATAGCTGCTCCACACGGTCTCGACCGGCGGCAGGTTCGGGGTGTCGTTGATCCTGGGGTCGGCCAGCATCGCCAGGGCGGTATCGGCCGAAATGCCCGGTCCCTTGGCGCCGTCGGCAAGGACCCGCCCGGTTGCGGCGGAAATGGTCGGATCGCTCTGGAACGCCTGGACGCAATGGAGCAGGTAATCCCGGTCCGGAATGAAATCGTCGTCGAAGAAGACGATCAGGTCGGTGTCATTGGCGTTGTCCAGCAGGACATTGCGTTGGTGGGGGGCGCCCATCGGCCCGTGCCGCAGAGCGAGGTCGTCGGCCTCGATCAATCCCGCTGCGTCGGACGCACGTGCCGTGCAGACGACGATCCGCTGTGCGGGATAGCTCTGGTTCCGCAGTTCCTCGACGGTTTTGCGCAGAATGGCGGGACGTCCGCAACTGGCGATGGCAATCGTGACGGTCAGGGAGGTCTTCATCATACGGTTCCGGCTTGCGGGTAGACGGTCGGATGCCTGTGCGGCACCGGGGAAGGGGATGACGCGGCGCGAACGCGCGCCGACGACAGGAGATCGCGCGAAAGCGCGACATGCCGCGCGACGTAGGCGCGGGAATTCAGGCTGTCGCGCATCCGTTGCTGCGCATGGGCGACCATCGTGGCCTGGGCGGCCGGATCCGCCGCCAGTTCGGTGATGGCGCGCGCCAGGGCCGGTGCGTCGCCGACCGGCACATAGCGGATCGCGTCGTCGCCGAAATAATGGCGCAGCCCCCCCACGTCGGTGGCGATGACCGGCACCCCGCGCGCCGTCGCTTCCTGAATGGCCGTGATGCCCGACGCATGCTGGTTGGGACCGACCGGCACGACGACCAGGTCCGCCTGGTCGTACAGATCGAACAGCTCCGTATTGTTCGACAGCGTCGCCAGCGTCACATGTGCCGCCGTGGCAAGCGTCCGGCGTGCCGCACGGTCGGTGGTCGCGACGGTGACCTGGCAGGGAAGGTCCGACGTCGCCTGCAGCAGCGTGGTCCAGTCGCGGTGCCGGTCATTGCCCAGGGACAGGACGCGGACCGGCGTGCCCGGTGCCGGACTGTGCGGGGGGCGGGCAATCATCTCGTCGATCCTGATGCCGAATTCCATCAGCACCACGCGCTGGTCGGGAAACAGACTTGCCGCCTGGGCCATGTTGCAGGGGGACAGGAAGGTCAGGATATCAGCCCGGGACAGGAGATTGCGGAACACGAAGCGATTTTTCCGCGATTCCGTCGACCAGCGATCGATCAGCCAGACGCTTTGCGCGATCGTCCGGGGATGCCGGCGCCGCGGAAAGAGGCGCAGCAGCAACTGAACCGCCAGGGACTGGGATTCGGTATGGGTCCAGACGACGTCGCTTGCGAAGATGGCGGCACGGTTTCGCCAGGCATGAATGAAATCGAAGCCCAGCAGCAGGCGTACGGAATAGCGGACGAGGCGGCCGGGAACCCCTTCCGGCGCGTCTTCGGACTGGGTGACGGTGAAACCGGGTTCGGAGGCGCGCAGATAGCCGTATGCGTATTCCTCATTCAGGCCGAGGATGCGTCCCTCCTGCCACCGCGCATGCCATGTCGTGGCCCCATAGCCGTAGCTGAGTTGCACGAAGGCGCGTATGGGCTGGCCGGCGTCATTCATCGCCATGTAATGTCCTTTCCGACAGGTCAGAAAACCCCGACGCTGACAATCGCCAGGTTTCGTGCGGCCATACGTCCGATCTGGGCTGCACGGGCGGTGGCCGCAGTCGCCCGGTTCCCGGACTGGCGGCAATAGTTGCCTTCCAGATTCAGATGCAGGCCGTAGCGCGCGTTGACCGTCCTGCCGAACCGTCCGCTATATGCCCGGGCCGCCATGAAGGACCCCGAGCTCAGCCGGGTCACGCCGCTGACATACAGGGCGTCCCCGCTCGGGACGCTGCACCAGATGACCGTGGGCGGCCGCATCGGCTGCGCGGCCAGGTCCGGGCCCGGGTCGTCCTGTGCGACGGCGGGACGGCAGGTCACGGCGGCAAGCAGGGCAAGGCCGCACAGCACCGTCCCGCGGTGCGCCGCCAGGCCGGGTATCGTCGCGCGGCGCCTGAAGGGGGAAGCGGACTGCATGGATGCCTCCGGCCTGCCGTAGTCGGGTGCCTGTCTGGTCGTGCTCATCGCCGCCCGATGCCTCCTGGCCTAGGATGTCAGCAGGCCGTACTGGCTGTAGATGCCGAGCTGGCGCCTCTCGGACCCTTCGAGCCCGCGTGAGGGCACCTGCGTCAGCACGCCGCCCAGAACGCGGGCGTCGTAGGCGTGCAGGATCCGCATGCCTTCGGCCAGCGCCGACGGTGCCGTCAGTCCCCATTTGACGACCATCACGACGCCGTCGGTCTGCTGCGCCAGGACGGCGGCGTCGGGGAAAGCCAGGACGGGGGGCGTATCCAGGATGATCATGTCGTAGTGCGGCGAGAACTGCGCCAGGATCCGGCTGAGTTCCAGCGGCGAGACCATCGCGCAATTGCGTTCGTTCCGGGGCCGAAGGGTCAGGATGTCCACCCCCGGCAGCACGTCGCGGGTCAGGCCGCCCGACGCGGGGTTGAGCGGAAGGGTATTGTCGCCCGGACGGTCGGACCTGCCCACGACCGCCAGCGCCGAGGGGTTGCGCGTGTCGCAATCGATGACCAGCGCGCGCTGCAGGTCCCGGCCCGTATTGGCCGCCAGGGACACGGCGAAGGTCGTCTTGCCTTCCCCGGGGCTGGCCGACGTGACGAGCACCACCTTCGCCCGGAAGCGGCTGTGGCCGAAGCACAGGATGCTGCGGATGGCTTCGATCGTCTCGACATAGGCCGAGGATGCCCCTCCGGAACGGTAATGCCGTGCCAGGCCGCCGCTCAACGCCGGGACGAGGCCCAGGGTGAACAGGCCGGGCACCGAGTCCAGCTGGGACGTACTGCGGATGCCGTTGCGGATCCGGTCGATCACCAGGGCCGCCCCCGTGCCGAGCATCAGCGAAAACAGGAAGGTAATGGCCATGTATTGCAGGCGCGGCGGTCCGGCGAAGCCCAGGGGGGTCTCGGCACGCGAAATCAGGTCGGCTTCCGGTTCCTGCAACTGCGCCTGCGTCGATGTCTGGGCGAACCGGCCCAGATAGTCCTGATAGACGACGCGCGCGGCATTGGCCTCGCTTTCAAGCTGGCGCAGGCCGACATTCGCCTGGTTTTCGCTGGTGACCTGGCGCTGCAAGGCGTCCACGGCGCGGCTCAGCGCCGCGACGCGGGCCTCGGCGGCGCTGACGTCCTTGGCGATGCTGTCGGCGATCCTGGCGGTGGCCATGCCGATCTGGCGCTGGACCTGTGCCTCGCCCGCCTGCGCCGCCTTCAGCTCGGGATTGCCGTCCAGATAGGACTGGCTGAGGGTGGCGACGTGGCTGCTCAGCTGGGCGTGCTGCGTCTGGAGCTGCTGGATCAGCGGGGCCGCCACGACTTCGGGAAGATTGCCCAGCGTGCCGTTCCGCGCGGCTTCGCGGACTTCCATGTAGCGCGAGCGCTTTTCCTCCAGAATTCCCTGCGCGACGGTCAGTTCCTGGTTCATGTGCATGAGCTGCTGGTCCGCGACGGTCGACATGTCCGCGCCGCCGCCGCCCGGGCCGGGCTGCTGTTCCATCCGTGCCGAAATCAGCCCGTTATGTTCGCGGAAGGCCTCGACCGCCTGCTCCGCCTTGCGCAGCCGTTCGCGCAGGGGCACGATCTGTTCGTCCAGCAGGGCGTTCGCCCGCCACGTCGCCGCGACCTTCATCTGGCGCCGGAAATCGAAATAGACGTCGGCATAGGCATTGGCGATCCGTGCGCTGGAGATTGGATCGGCGGTCTTGGCCGTGATCGTGATGATGTAGGATCGCCCGTCATTGAGGACGGTCACCTTGTTGGCCAGCATCATGGCCGTGGCCTGGAGGCGCTGGGCCGGCGTCATGGGTTTCGCCGGCGGGGGCGGCTGGCCGATGATCGTGAACACGGTGTTCATGATCCTCGCCTTGAGAGGAACGTGGGTGAGCGCATCGCGGAATTCCGGATCGTCCACCAGGTGAAGCTGGCTTGCCACGGCAGTCGCGATCGAGGTGCTGCGCAGGATGCCGACCTGGGTATTGATCGCCACCGTATCGACGTCTGCACCCGAGGTGGTGGCCTGCAGGTCACGGAACGGCGTCTGACGCGTGCCGACCATCAGGACGGAGGATGCCGTGTAGTACGGCTTCATCTGCTTGATGGCGAACCCGGCTGGAAGGCTGATTCCCAGGGTAATCAGGGCGACCGTAAGGCGATGACGGCCGACAGCGCCGAAAACCTGCGTGGGGGATGCCTGCTGGCTGGCGGAATGGTCTGCCGGCAGGCCACTCAGAGACGCTAGCTGGAGCTGGTTCATGGCATGATCTCTCGCGTCAGGGCAAAGGGGAGATGGCAATGGATCCGGGTGTCGAGGCGTCGTGCGAGGGCTGGTCCTAGCGGGCCCCGTTCTGGAACAGGACGGCGGGCACGGTCTTGGCCAGGATGACGACGTCGTTCCACAGGCTCCAGTTCCGGACATACCAATTGTCCAGCTGTACCCGCCGGGGATAGGACGTGTCGCTGCGGCCGCTGACCTGCCACAGGCCGGTAATGCCGGGGCGGATCGCCTGGTAGTATTCTATGTCGTCGCCGTAATGATCCTGTTCGGCCTCGACGATCGGCCGGGGGCCGACGAGGCTCATTTCCAGGCGAAGCACGTTCAGGAGCTGCGGCAGTTCATCCAGGCTGGTCTTGCGCAGGAAACGGCCGATCGTCGTGATCCGTGGATCGTTCGTCAGCTTGCGCGATGCCGCCCATTCCGCCGCCGCCTGGGGGTCGCGCGCCAGCAGGTCGGCCAGGATATGGTCCGCATTCTGCGCCATCGAACGGAATTTGAGGCATCGGAAGGTGCGCCCGTTCCGCCCGATGCGAAGATGGCCGAACGTCGCAGATCCCCCGTCGAGTCGCACCAGCACGTAGAGCATGACAAAGAGCGGCAGCGTCAGCAGCAGGAGAACGGATGCCACGGTAACGTCGAACGCGATTTTCGTCGCCCGATGGAAGGGCTGGTCCAGGCTGCTGCGGAAGGTCAGCATCATGGTATCGTGGCTGAAATAGCAAAGACGTTCATGATCGAGGGGAACGCCGGCCATCTGCGGCACCAGCGAGAACGGAACCCGTCCGCGCGTGACCCGGGAAATGACCGCGCGCCCGGTATCGTCGTTGGCGTCGACCGCCAGGACCAGCCGTGCCGCGCCATAGCGTGTCAGCAGGACGCGCGTCAGATGGGCCGGGGCCACGCGCAGCAGCGTATCCGACGAGACGCAGCCGACCGATCGCAGGCCGGGCAGCCGCTCGCTGGAAAAGGCTTCGACGGCGCGGGCGCATGTGTCCGGGTTTCCGACCAGCAGAACCGGCAATTGCCATATCCCAAAGAAATGCAGGATATGTTTGGTGGTCTGGCGGAAGGAGATCGCCAGAATGGAAAACAGTGTCCATTGTTCGATCAGCGGAAGGGCCGCTCCGGCCGGCCACAGGGGGAACCATATCCCCGATGTCGCCACCATCACGGCGAGGGTTGCCGCGATGATCTGCGGCACCTCGCTCAGGAACGGAAGGCGGTCGCGGTAATGGCCCTTCTTGGAAAAATAAACTGTCAGGCCGGCGAACATGAAGATGGACAGCCAGAGCCCCCTGGTGCCCGCCATGGGATCGGCGGGCGCCGCGTGCAATCCGGACATCACGTGAACGGTGGCGGTGGCGATGGAGAACGCCATGACGTCGCCAAGCATCAGAGCATATATCGACAAATAACGAAAAGACGGGACATGTGATGGAATAAGCGGCTGAGGGGGGTCGGCGGCAAGAATGTTGCTGTCTTCCGTCCGGCCAGCAGCGTTCGGCATTCCAATAACTATGCTGGAAATCTGCGTAGTCATAATACATCCCCGTATTGAAATATGAAAATAAAATACAAATCGTCAAAAAAACGGAGACAAAATAAATTACGTGGTAAAAAATTCGTAAATAAATATGATTTTTTAATATTCCGCGTCGTGTCAATATATGTCGCGTGATCAGAGTGCGCTATACGCGGGATATACGCCAAAGTTTCACGGTAACTCGTAATAAAATAAAGAACCTGGCCGAATGAAGAAACACGATAATGTGATGGTATCGGGAGGCGGTGGCATTGCAAATAAAGCTGGCTAAGAGGGATGCGTTTTCTCTAGATAGATACTGCGTTTCTAATAAAAAACATAATTCTGGAAATCGTCGAGGCACATCGACCTCTGCCAAAAACCGTCACATTGCAAGGCTTCCGGTGCGAACAACCTTACCTGTCAGTCTGGGTCTGATCGTCGTTGTCCCTTTGTTCCTGCCGGATATCGCATCCGCACAGGTGATCGACGCATATTTTCCACCCTTGGGAACGGGATTCGGCGACCTGACGACCGAGCCGGAGCAGGTGCGGACGCTGGAACATTATGCGCCGCAGGGGCTGCGCTACGGGCCTGTCCAGCTCGATGCTTCCGGCACCGAAAGCGTCGGGTATGACAACAATGCCGATCGCCTGGCGAACGGCCGCGGCAGTGCCGTCGTTACCTCCAGTGGCAGGGCGTCGGCCGTGGCCCGGTGGCAGCGCGATCAGGTTCACGCCGACATGAGCGTCGACGATTTTCGATTTATCTCCCAACCGATCCAGAACCGCACCAACTGGACGGTCGCCGCAGGTGGAACGCACGATTTCGGCCATGACCAGCTGGGTGTGGCGTACACGCATCTGTCGCTTGTCCAGACGCCCGTGGATCTTGGTGCCCTGGGCCTGAGTCAACCCGTGCCGTACCAGTATGATACTGCCCGGATAAGCTACACGGCCACGACCCATGGCCGTTTCAGCTTCATTCCCGAAGCCCAGCTCAGCCGCTTTCATTTCGGGCGGATCGATCCGTCGCCGATGCAGATCGACCAGAGCTACCGTAACCGCGCGGTGATTACCGAGGGCATTACGGGACGGTACGAACTGGCACAGGGCCGGCAGATCCTGGTTATGCTGCAGGGAACCGAGATCCGGTACATGAGCGGCAACATGGGACTTCCCACCCGCGATTCGAACGGTGCGTCGGGAATGGTGGGCATGGATTTCGGCCTGTCCGGACCGCTTCGTTTCCGGGCGCTGGTCGGATATCAGACCAGGCAGTACCGTTCGTCCGTGTTCGGCCATATCTCGTCCCCGATGGCGGAGGCCGAACTGGGGTGGAGCCCGACGCGACTGACGATGGCGACGCTGACGGTGCGCCATGGAATCGAGGACAGCGCCTTCGAAAATGTCGTGGGTTTCAGCTATACGTCGGCCGACATCGGGGTGCGCCACGCCTATAGCCGTAATATCGTGCTGATGGCCCATGCCGCCCTTCAGAAGGCGGATTATCCCCGGACGCCGGAGGCCCTGAACAATACCGTCCTGACCCAGGTCGGCGCGAACCAGGCGCTCTACAGCGTCGGGGTCGGGGCAAACTGGCTGATGAACCGTCATATCAGCTGGACGTTCAATTACAACTTTTCCAGCCAGCATACGGTGGGGGCGGGGAGTTTCCCCGACCATACCGTCATGCTCGGCCTGCGCTTCTCGCTCTAGCCCTCATAAACGGGAGCACACGAAGAATGCTGATGACCTGCTTCATGCGCCATCGGTTCGCCGGCCAGACCGTCCTTCTCGGCATGGCCGCGATCCTGGCCGGGTGCTCGGCTGGATCCGATCTTCAGCCCCTGCCGGCCTACGATCCGAACCAGTACAAGCTGGGCGTCGATGACGAGATCAGGGTCATCACCTATGGGCAGGACCAGCTGACATCGGACTTCCGGGTCGACAGCAACGGGAAGATCGCCTTTCCCCTGACCGGTGCGCTGCAGGCCGAAGGGCTGACGACGGCCCAGTTCGCGGCCGAGATCACGACCGCGCTGGAGAAGGCGCGCATGGTGCGCGAGCCCCATGTCTCGGTCGAGGTCACGTCCTACAGGCTGGTGTCCCTGCTGGGCGAGGTGGCGCGTCCCGGCCAGTATCCCTATCAGCCTTTCATGACGATGCTGACCGCGGTCGCCGCTGCGGGCGGATTTACTTATCGGGCCCTGGAACAAAGGGCCTATGTCGTGCGTCAGGAAGGTGATCATACGGTGGTGGGACGCATGGCGCCGCAGGATTATGTGAAGCCCGGCGACGTCATCAAGATCTATGAACGCCATTTCTGACCGTCGTCCCGGAGCGGCATGACGGTATTTTTGCGGTTTGGGCATGTGACCCATCATGTGTGCGATCTGCATGGTGCAGCGGCAGGTGCCGGAAAGCCACATGATCGGTCGTGACATGGGGGTGTATCGTGACGGTCATGCAGCCTGATCCAAACGTCGCGCCTGTCGTGAAGGTCGCGATCGTCCATGAATGGCTGGAGCATTTTGCCGGGTCCGAGCGGGTGGTCGAGCAGCTTCTGCTTATCTTTCCGCAGGCGGAACTGTTCGCTATCGTCGATTTCATGCCGGCGTCCGAGCGGGGGATGCTTGGCGGGCGCAAGGTCACGACCAGCTTCATCCAGCGGCTGCCCTTCGCGCGGAAGCTGTTCCGGAATTATCTCGGCCTGATGCCCATCGCGGTGGAACAACTCGACCTTTCGGGATTCGACCTGATCATTTCCAGTAACCATGCCGTGGCCAAGGGGGTCATTACCGGTCCCGACCAGATCCATGTCAGCTACGTGCACTCGCCCATGCGCTATGCCTGGGACATGCAGGCCGCCTATCTGCGGCAGGGGGGAATGGAGCGCGGGCTGAAGGGCCTGTTCGCGCGCTGGCTGCTGCATCGGCTCAGGAACTGGGACGTGCGATCGGCCAGCGGCGTCGACATGTTCGTTGCCAATTCCCACTACATTCGTCGCCGGATCCGCAAGGTGTACCGGCGCGAGGCGGCCGTCGTCTATCCCCCGGTCGACATTTCACGCTTCCAGGTGGCGCAGCGCCAGCGCGACGCCTTTGTCGTGGTATCCCGTCTTGTACCGTACAAGCGTGTCGACCTGGTGGTCGAGGCCTTCGTGCGGATGCCGCATCGCACGCTGATCGTGGTGGGGGACGGTCCGGAGCGGGACCGCATCGCAGCCCTGGCGGCGGGTGCGCCGAACATCACGATGCGCGGCAAGGTGCCGCATGACGAATTGCTGGAGCTGATGCAGGGCGCGCGCGCGTTCGTCTTCGCGGCGGAAGAGGATTTCGGCATCGCGATGGTGGAAGCCCAGGCGTGCGGCACGCCCCTGATCGCGTTCGGGCGTGGGGGGGCGCTGGATATCGTGCGCGGCGTGGAGGACGCCGGCGGCCCGACGGGCCTGCTGTTCGATCGCCAGACGTCGGACGCCATTGTCGATGCGGTGGAACGGTTCGCGGTGCTGGCCCCCCTGATGACACCGGAAATATGCCGGGCGAATGCCCTGCGCTTTTCCGAAGAGGCATTCCGCGATTCGATGCGCGAGGTGGTGGAGCGGGTCTTGTCGGATGACACCCGATCCATCCCGGCGCAAACGGCGAGCCGCAACACCGATTGACCATGGTGTAACCCAGTCCCTCTTCATGGGGCCTTTTTCATGATCGGAGGCCGCCGCCATGGTTCCTTTCGCCGGCTTGCTCCTTTTCCCGCTTTGCCTCGCATTGTGGATGCGGCCGGACAGGCTGCTGGAGATCCTGATGGTGGCCGGTGCCTTTCCGGCGGCCGCGGCGCTGATCCTGGGCGGCATGGGGGTGCAGCCGCCCCTGGTGCCGGGAATGGCCTTCATTTCCTATGCGCTGCTGCAGCGCATGCTGGGGGTGCGCTATCCCGGTGACCGGATCGCATGGTGGCTCTGCCTGCCGTTCGTGCTGACCACCGTCTGGACGGTCATGGGATCTATCGTGATGCCCCGGCTGTTCATGAACAGCGTCCTCGTCTGGCCGCAGAAAGGCGACGGTACCGGCCATCAGGTCCTGCTGGCGCCCAGTTTCGGCAACGTGTCCCAGGATATGTATCTGCTGATCAATGTCACGCTGATGGTGTTGGCGGCAGGATTCCTGACCCGGGGGGATATCCGCATCGACCGGCTGTATCGCGCTTATCTTTTCAGCGGTTGGGTGGTCTGCGCGATCTGCTTCTGGCAACTGGCGCATCGCCTGGCCGGCGTACCGTTTCCGGAGACGCTCCTGTATTCCAACCCGGGATGGAGCATCCTGAATGGGCAGATGGCCGGCCCGGTTCCCCGCATCAACGGATCATTCACCGAACCCTCGGCCTGCGCGACCTATCTGGCAGGGATATTGTACTCGATCCTCTGGGTCGTACTGCAGGGATATCGGCTGCCGATGGCGCGCCTGCTGATCCCGTTCGCATCGATCGCCCTTCTGTGCACGACGTCGACCACGGGTTTCGCCACGATGGCGGTGGGATTGCTGCTGCTTCCCGCGGCGGCCCTGGCCACCGGATCCATCCGGCTGGCGGGACGTGTCGTGCGTCTTGCCGTCATCGGCGCCGCGATCGCGGGGTGCGGGCTGCTGGTCCTTGTGACCGTGGCCCCGCATGTCGTGCCCGCCGCCCAGTTCGTTGTCGAATCGACCGAAACCAAGCGTGATTCCCAATCCTATCAGGAACGGTCGATGGCCGACACCGATGCGCTGTCCGTGGTGCCGCAGACCTACGGACTGGGCGCGGGATGGGGCAGTGTCCGTGCGTCCAGCCTGATCCCGGGCCTGCTGTCATCGATCGGTATCGTCGGCATGGTCGGACTGCTGATCTTCGACTGGCGCCTCGTGCGGGAGTCCATGACCGCGCGACGCCTGGTCCCCGCCTGTCCCGAGAGCCTGGTCATCGATGGCGGCCTGGCGGCGCTGGCCGGACGGCTGATCGCCGCCTGCATGGCCGGCCCCACGATCGGGGCGCCGGATTTCTACCTGATGATGGGGCTTGTGATCGCCGCGACCGCCCGTATCCGGGTATGGGTCCGTGCGAACGGCGGCGTGCGCGGACAGCGGGTTCCCGTCACCGGAGCGACAATGCCGGCCCATGCGGAACTGGCGGAAAGGGAAGGGGATCCGGGTGCGTTGGTCGTTTGCACTTGAAGCGGCGTTGGGACGATGCAATAACGAATAATATATTTCATATAAAATAATATTCAAAGACATTTAAAAGAAATATTTAGGAGTGGAGGCTGATTTGAGACGCAATATAGAGCTCGATGCCGTGCGCGGCATGGCGGCCTTCATCGTCCTTCTTTACCACAGTTGGCTGACCATGCCGGAGCCATGGCACGACATGACGGAGCCCGCGTCGATCTGGCGCGTGTTTCGTCCCGGGTTCCTGCTGCATTATACGCCGTTGCATCTGCTGGTCGCCGGGCCGGGCTGTGTCGGCCTGTTTTTCGTACTCAGCGGGTATGTCCTGTCGATTTCGCAGTCGGGTCAGCGGTCCGGCGGGTACGGACGTTTCGTCATCCGGCGCATCTGCCGCATCTATGTTCCGTTCGTCGCGATCATCCTTTTGTCCGCCCTGGCCTGGGGGATGGTCAGGCCGGGCGCCGTGCCCGAAGCCAGCGCCTGGTTCTCCGGCGGGCAGTGGTCGGACAGTCCGTCGATCGGCATTCTGCTGGGCCACCTGGCGATGATCGGAACCCCACGCCTGCAGAGTCTCGATCCGCCCATGTGGTCCCTGGTCATCGAAATGCGGATTTCGCTGATTTTTCCGTTCCTTTACATGCTTCTGACCCGTTATCGGGCGATGGGCGTCGCAGCCGTCGCGATCGTCTATCTGCTGTCCAGCGCCACGATGTCCATCATGGGCGAGAGCGTCCCGCTGTCCTTCGGGGGCAGCCTGCTCTTTACCCTGGAATACATGCCCCTGTTCGCCCTGGGCATCATCCTGCATGAGGAGCGCGAGAGGCTGTGGAACGCCTACCAGGCCATTCCTGTCGTGCGGCGGTATGCCGCGGTCGGGCCGCTGGTCATGCTGCTGATCGCCGTGCGGCAATGCGGGATGTGGCTGGTGGTGGTGCTGCTGGGCATTCCCAGCATCGGACCGGAAACGACGGTCGGCATGGTCAAGAAACTCGCCTGGCTGGTCACGGTCGGGGGGGGATCGGTGGCCGTGATCATGCTGGCCATTCACAGCCATCATGGCGCGCGCATTCTGGTCCTGCGGCCCTTTCAGTGGCTGGGAACCATATCGTACAGCCTGTACCTGGCGCATATGCCCGTGCTGATGGCCATGGTCCATCTGCTGCACGGACGTCTGCCGATACCTGCCATTCTGGGCCTGTCGATCATCCTGAGCTTGGCGGTCGCGGCGCTGTGTTTCAGATGGATCGAGGAACCGGCGATTGCGCTGGGCCGCCGGCTGACCCGTTCGCGCCTGCACATGCCAGGGCACGCGGTCCCGCAGCCGGCGAAATGAAGTCCACCCCTGCCATCCGGGCGCGCGGTGTCCCCGGCCCGGATGGCCGCTCCACGTCCCAGGCGTCTGGAGCGCGGCGGGCCGGTCGAGCATTTGTCCGGTAGAATCCCGGAATATTCAGAATATCACGAAGCCCAGGATGATGAGGATCCACAGGCCCACACCGATCATGACGGCGCGGACCAGTCCCCGTGCCGGGCGCAGGCCGTCCGTTTCGGTCGTCGGAGAACGGATGGGTGCTGCGATGTGCTGCTTGCCGGATTTTGCCATTTCCGTTTTATATCAATCAAGAAGATATTGAACACTGTTAATTCGGGAAGAGCGCGCGTCGGCCGATGGTACCGGACGGCGCCGCTCAGAGGGCGACCACGATCCGTCCGCGGATCCGGCCTTCCAGGAGATCACGGGCGGCGGGGATGACGTCCGACAGGGCGATCTCCTGCGTCATCGTTTCCAGTTCCGTGGGGTTCAGGTCCTGGGCCAGGCGGCGCCACGCCTCCACCCGTTCGGCGCGCGGGCACATCACGCTGTCCACGCCCACAAGGGTCACGCCGCGCAGGATGAACGGGGCGACGGTGGCGGGAAATGCCATGCCGCCTGCCAGGCCGCAGGCGGTGACGACACCCCGATACTGCATCGCCGCGCAGACGCTGGCCAGGATCTGACCGCCCGCGACATCCACCGCCCCGGCCCAGCGCGCCCGTTCCAGGGGGCGGCCGGGATGCGACAGGCTGTCGCGTCCCACGATCTCGGCGGCGCCCAGGGACCGCAGGTAGTCCTCTTCCTCCGGCCGGCCGGTGACCGCCACGACGCGGTAGCCCAGGCGCGAGAGCAGCGATACCGCCACGCTGCCGACGCCGCCGGATGCCCCGGTGACGACGATGTCCCCCGATGCGGGGCTGATGCCGTGGCGTTCCAGCGCCATGATGCACAACATGGCCGTATAGCCGGCGGTTCCGATGGCCATGGCCTGACGCGTGGTGAAGGCATCGGGAAGCGGCACCAGCCAGTCGCCCCGCACCGCGGCCTGTTGGGCCAGGCCGCCCCAATGGCTTTCGCCCACGCCCCAGCCGTTCAGCACCACGCGGTCGCCGGCGCGATAGTCCGGATGGCCGGATTCTGTGACGATCCCCGCCAGGTCGATGCCCGGCACCATCGGGAAACTGCGGACGACCGGTCCACGGCCGGTGATCGCCAGCGCGTCCTTGTAGTTGAGCGAGGAATATTCGACACGCACCCTGACGTCGCAGTCCGGCAGGCGCGCGGGTTCGAGCGACCGTAGCGCCGCGTGATAGCCGTCGGCGTCCTTCTCGATCAAGATCGCCCTGAACATGGTCATTCTCCTGGTGCGTGGTGGTGCGGCCTGGCGTCCGGGGCACGCAGGCCGGCAAGGAAAACCTTCTCGAACAGACGCAGCGGCATGGGCCCGCGTTCCAGCTTCGCGCGCAGCACCGCGCCTTCCCATCCGATCCAGAAGAAGGCGGCCAGATCCGCGCAGGACGATCCGGGGGCGATGTCCCCCGCGTCGCGGGCCACGCGCAGGCAGCGCGCCGTGCGATCCTGCCAGCCCAGCAGGACATCCTGCAGGCGCTGGCGGAACGATTCCGGCAACGCGCCCATTTCCTGGCCCAGATTGCCCACCAGGCAGCCCCGCCGATAGGCATGCCGGGCCATGCCGGCGCAGGCATCGTCGATCATCGCCCGCAGCCGGTCCAGCGGCGCGCGGGCGTCGTCGTTCAGGAACCGCTCCAGCCGCCGGTCGAAATAGGCGGCATATCCGTCGATCAGCCGCAGGCCGAACGATTCCTTGCTGTCGAAATAATGGTAGAATGATCCCTTGGGCACGCCGGCGATCCGCAGGATCTCGTCCAGGCCGGTGGCCACGTATCCCTTTTCGGTCAGCAGTGCGATGCCCGTACGGATCAGCAGGCCACGCACGTCATCGCCGTCGCCCGGCGCGCGCGGCGGACGCCCGCGCCGGCGCGGAGGCTGTGGTGCGACAAGGCGGGCAGGAGCGGCAGACATGCCGATTTATTAGACCGATCGTCTTTTAAAAACCAGTACCATTCGCGTGAGCCAGGCCGCGTTCAGCTGTCGCGTTCAGGCTTTGACCCGGGCGGGCCGTTCGGGCAGGGTTTCGCCCCGGCCCGCGATGCCGGTAGCCTGCCTTCTCACTCGCAGTTATGGAGAGCCTGTCGTGCCCCACTATCCGGATACCCTGCTGTTCATCGACGGACAGTGGACAGCGTCGGGGGACAACCGCTTCATCGACGTGGTGAACCCCGCGACCGAACAGGTGATCGGGCGTGTCGCCCATGCGGGCCAGCCGGAACTGGCGGCGGCGGCGGCGGCGGCCGAGCGCGGTTTTGCGGTCTGGGGCCGCATGTCGGTGTTCGACCGCTACAAGATCATGCGCGAGGCCGCGAACCTGCTGCGCGCCCGCGTCGACGCCATCGCCCCGATCATGACCATGGAGCAGGGCAAGCCGCTGGCCGAGGCGCGGGTCGAACTGCTGGCTGCCGCGGACACCATCGACTGGCTGGCCGAGGAAGGCCGCCGCGCCTATGGCCGCCTGATCCCGTCGCGCACCACGGGCGTGACCCAGGCGGTGATCCGCACGCCGGTCGGCCCAGTCGCCGCGTTCTCGCCGTGGAATTTCCCGGTCAACCAGGTGGTGCGCAAGGTCGGCGCGGCCCTGGCGACCGGCTGCTCCATCATCGTCAAGGCGGCCGAGGAAACGCCGGCCTCGCCGGCCGAACTGATCCGCGCTTTCGCCGACGCGGGCGTCCCCCCGGGGGTGATCGGTCTGGTCTACGGCACGCCGTCCGAGATTTCCGAAACGCTGATCGCCCATCCCGCCATCCGCAAGGTGACGTTCACCGGGTCGACCGCCGTGGGCAAGATGCTGGCGGCGCTGGCGGGATCGCACATGAAGCGTGCGACCATGGAACTGGGCGGCCACGGGCCGGCGATTGTCTGCGCCGATGCCGATGTCGACCAGGCGGCGACCACGCTGGCGGCGGCCAAATTCCGCAATGCCGGGCAGGTCTGCGTCTCGCCGACACGTTTTCTGGTCGAACGCCCGGTCTTCGGCCGTTTCGTCGAACGGTTTGCGACGCTGGCCGCCGCCCACAAGGTCGGTGATGGTCTGGAACCCGGCACAACCATGGGGCCCATGGCCAATGTCCGGCGCATCGACGCCATGGAATCGCTGATCGCCGACGCCACGACCAAGGGAGCGGAAATCGTCACTGGCGGCCATCGCGTCGGCAATTCGGGCTATTTCTTCGCGCCGACCGTCCTCTCCGGCATGACGGACGGGATGCGGATCATGAACGAGGAGCCGTTCGGCCCGGTGGCGCTGATGTGCCCGTTCGACACGCTGGACGACGTGGTGACCGAGGCGAACCGGCTGCCGTACGGGCTGGCCGCCTATGCCTTCACCGGGTCGGGCCGCACGGCGGCGCGTCTGCGCGACGAGGTGCGGACCGGCATGCTGACGGTCAACCATCTGGGCCTGGCCTTCCCGGAGGTCCCGTTCGGCGGAATCGGCGATTCCGGATACGGGTCGGAAGGCGGCAGCGAGGCGCTGGAAGCCTATCTGGACACGCGTTTCTTCACGATGCGCGAATATGCATGAGCCCGGCATGGCCGATGATGTGATCGCCGACCTGTGGCGGGCGCGTTACCGGACCGACCCGCCGGCCGGCGGACGGTCCGGGGACGACGTCCTGCGCCAGCTGCTGTCGCATCGCTCGGTCCGCGCCTATCGTCCCGACCCGCTGCCCGACGGCGCGCTGGAGGCCGCGGTGGCGGCCGCGCAATCGGCCTCGACCTCCTCCAACCTCCAGGCCTGGAGCGTGGTGGCGGTCGAGGATCCGGCCCGGCGTGCCCGTCTGGCGGCGCTGGCCGGCGGCCAGGCGCATATCACGCAGGCGCCCCTGTTCCTGGCCTGGCTGGTGGATCTGTCGCGCCTGTCGCGGCTGGGGGTGGCCCACGCCCATGCCACCGACGGGCTGGATTATCTGGAAACGTTCGTCGTGGGGGTCGTGGACGCGGCCCTGGCGGCGCAGAACGCGGCCGCGACCTTCGAATCGCAGGGGCTGGGGATCGTCTATATCGGCGGCCTGCGCAACCATCCCGAACAGGTGGCCCGGGAACTGGAACTGCCGCAGCGGTCCATGGCCGTGTTCGGCATGTGCGTCGGCCATCCCGATTCCGACCGGCCGGCCGCCATCAAGCCGCGCCTGCCGCAATCGGTGGTCCTGCATCGCGAACGCTACGGCATGGTGGACGAGGCCGCGGGCATCGCGGCCTATGACCAAAGCGACGCCGCGTTCCAGCGCGAACAGGGGCTGGCGCCGCGTGCCTGGTCCGACGCCGTGGTCCGCCGGGTGGCCGGGCCGGAATCGCTCAGCGGCCGCGACCGGCTGCGCGATGCGCTGGCGGCGCTGGGCTTTCCGCTGCGCTGACGCCGCTTGTCAGGGCCGCCCTGTCCCGCGGGCGGGCGGGCTTGACGTGTGGCGCGATCTGGGGACTCTGGCCGATCGACGCGGCCCGTCCGATGGGGCCGCGCATGCCTGTCAGGGGCCGGCGCGCAGAGGATCGCGCCGATGTGGTGGTGAAAGAGCAAGATCATGGATAGCGCCGATAATTTTCATTTCACGCTTTCTCCGCATCCCGCGCCGGTTCCGGCCGCGCAGCGTGCGGCCCTGCTGGCCGATCCGGGATTCGGCCGGGTCTTCACCGATCACATGGCGGTCGTCCGATACAAGGAAGGCCAGGGCTGGCATAACCCGACCATCAAGGCCCGGGCGCCGATCCCGCTCGATCCCGCCGCTGCCGTCCTGCATTATGCGCAGGAAATCTTCGAGGGGATGAAGGCCTACCGTGCCGCCGATGGTGGCGTGGTCATGTTCCGCCCCGATGCCAACGCCCGCCGTTTCCACCAGTCGGCCGAACGCATGGCGATGGCCCCCATCCCCGACGCCCTGTTCCTGGAGGCGGTGCGCCAGCTTGTGCGCGTCGACCGCGACTGGATCCCCGAAGGCGCGAACGCCAGCCTGTACCTGCGTCCGTTCATGATCGCGAACGAGGCGTTCCTGGGCGTGAAGCCGTCGTCGGAATATCTGTTCATCGTCATCGCCTCGCCGGTCGGGTCCTATTTCAGCGGCGGCGCGGTGTCCGTCTGGGTGTCCGAGGATTATACCCGCGCGGCGCCTGGCGGCACCGGGGCGGCCAAGTGCGGCGGCAACTACGCCGCCAGCCTGCTGGCGCAGCGCGAGGCCAAGGCCCAGGGCTGCGACCAGGTGGTGTTCCTGGACGCCGTCGAACATCGCTGGGTGGAGGAGATGGGCGGCATGAACATCTTCTTCGTGATGGACGACGGCTCGCTGGTGACGCCGCCCCTGGGCGGGACCATCCTGCCTGGCATCACCCGCGACGCGATCCTGACGCTGGCGCGTGACCGCGGCCTTGCGGTGCGCGAGGAACCGTACAGCATCGATCAGTGCTATGCCGACGCCGCCAGCGGCCGGCTGAAGGAAGTCTTCGCCTGCGGGACGGCGGCGGTCGTGACGCCGGTCGGCCGCCTGCGCGGCCAGAGGGGTGAAATCGTGATCGGCAGCGGCAATGGCGCCGACCCGGTGACGGAAAGCCTGCGCTCCGCCCTGATCGGCATCCAGCGCGGCCAGCTTCCCGACCCGCACGGCTGGGTGCAGCGGGTCGACTGACCCGCACCGCCGGCCGCGGCCGCGGGGCGGGCAGTGCCCGAATCCACCTGCCTTCGAGGTCCTGGACCCGATCGCGGATAAATGCCGGGTTTTTCCGAAGGGCGACGCCCTTTGGCGGGTTTCAGGGCGGCGCCCTGAGGCCTGTCGCCGTAGAGGAACTCAAATCCCGGCGAGTTTGCGCAGGATATGCACCGCCGCGATCCGTTCGCATTCGTTCAGCGGGGCCAGGGTCAGCTCGCTGATATGCAAGGCCTCGGGCACATGGGTGCGAACCAGTTCCTCGCCCTGCGGGGTCAGGGACACGATGCGCTGCCGCCGGTCCGCGGTGTCGTTATGGATGTCCACCAGATGCCGTTCCTTCAGGCGCGCCACGATGCCGCGCAGCGTCGCGTGGTCGATGGCGGTCGTGCGGCCGATATGGATCAGCGGGGCGGGCTGTTCGTCACGGATGGCCACCAGGACCGCGAACTGCACGGCGGTCAGCCTGTCGTCGGGAATCGTTTCCTGGAAGATCGCGGTATGCCGCTGGTAGGCGCGGCGCAGCAGATGACCGATCTGGGCGGACAGGTCGTAGGGGGCGGGGGGCACGGGTTTGCGCGGCTTGCCTGAATTCGTGTTCCTGGTCGCCGCCGTCATGCTGTCTCTTTCCGTTCTGGCCCTGTCGCGGGGGCCTGTCGGACAAGGACCATACGTGACTTGGTCCTGTCATGCAAAAAGCCGATACCGGGTAACGTGTAATCTGTTTCGCGATCGCGGTTCCCCATGCGGAACGATTTTGGATCGAAATGTCTGGTCGGCCCGACACATAATGCATACGCTATATCCGAACGATCTCGAACGGCCGGGTGCGCGTAATGACGGGTTCCGATCTCTCCCTCGATCTTGATGGCGGCCTCGCGCGCGGCGGCGTGGCGGGCGACCCTGTCGCCGCGCTGTATCGTCGGGTTGCCTGGCGGATCGCGCCTTTCCTGTGCCTCGGCTTCCTCGCGGCCTATGTCGACCGGGTGAATGTCGGTTTCGCCAAGCTGCGGATGGCGTCCGACCTGGGCCTGGGCGAGGCTGCGTACGGCCTGGGCGCCGGCTTGTTCTTCATCGGCTACGTGCTGTGCGAGGTGCCCAGCAACATCCTGCTGCAACGCGTGGGCGCACGATTCTGGCTGGCCCGCATCATGCTGACCTGGGGCCTGCTGTCCGGGGCCATGTGCCTGGTCCATACGCCGATGTCCTTCTACGTGCTGCGCCTGTTGCTGGGCGTTGCCGAGGCCGGGTTCATGCCGGGCGCGCTGCTCTATCTCAGCCAGTGGTTCCCGCCGGACCGGCGGGCGCGGGTCACGGCGCTGTTCATGGTCGGCATTCCGCTGTCCAGCGTGCTGGGGGCGCCGCTGTCGGGCTTCATCCTGGCGCATGCCTCGGGCGTGGGCGGGATCGCGGGCTGGCGCTGGCTGTTCGCGATCGAGGCCCTGCCGCCCATCCTGCTGGGCCTGTGGGCCCTGCTGTTCCTGCCCGACAGCATCGAGCGCTCGCAGTGGCTGAGCGGGGCGGAGCGGCATTTTCTGCGCGGGCGGTTGCAGGACGCCCACGACGATCATGCGGCATCGCAGTTGTGGGCCGCCTTTCGCGACATCCGGGTCTGGCACCTGGGCCTGATCGACGGGTCGGTGCTTCTGGGCCTGTATACGGTGGCGTTCTGGTTTCCCTCGTTCCTGAAGGGGCACGGAATCGGCAATCCGATGACCATCGGCTGGATCACGATTGTTCCACACCTGGTGGCGGTCTGCTGCATGATCCTGAATGGATGGCATTCCGACCGGTCGGGTGAGCGCCGGCTGCATATCGTGCTGCCGATCGTGACGGGGGCCGCATTGCTGGCCTGCAGCACGCTGGCGGAGGGCAGCCTGATCCTGTCGGTGACGCTGATCGCGCTGGCCAACGGGGCGATCCTGGGGGCCCTGCCGCCCTTCTGGTGCATTCCCGCCAATTTCCTGACGGGGCCGGCCGCCGCGGCGGGCCTTGCGATCGCATGTTCCTTCGCCAACCTGGCGGGATTTTTCGCGACGGCCCTGATCGGCTGGACCATCGAACGCACCCACAGCCCCGACCTGGCGCTGGATGTCTTCGCCCTGGCGATGGCGTGCGCGGCGCTGAGCCTGTTCCTGATCCCCCGGTCGGTGGTCGATCGCGGCGGGAAACGCCCCACGGCGTGACGCGAGGCCCGAGGCACCAAATTTCTTGCCGGACCGAAATATCGCGTATACACTGTAAATGAATCGGGGCATCGGCCCTGCGGCTCGAATGTGAACAGGATGTGGAACAATGGCTGAAGCGTTGCGGATCGGGATCATCGGGGCAGGGCTTGGCGGGACGGCGGCGGCCGGCCTGCTGCAGCGCGCGGGGTTCGACGTCACGCTGTACGAGCAGGCGCCGTCCTTCTCGCGCCTCGGGGCCGGGATCCAGTTCGGGCCGAACGTGATGAAGACCATGCGGCGCCTGGGGCTGGAGCAGAAGATCGAGGAAGTTTCGTGCCATCCCGATTACTGGTTCAGCCGGAACTGGGATGACGGCGCCTACCTGTCGCGCATTCCGCTGAATGCCGAGCACGACCGCTATGCCGCGACCTACATCACCATCCATCGGGGCGACGTGCATGAAATCATGATCGGCGCGGTCGATCCCGCCCTGATCCGCTTCGGCAAGAAGCTGGTGGATCTGGAGGAAACGGCAGCCGGCGTCGTCCTGTCGTTCGAGGACGGATCGGTCGACACGGTAGATATAGTGGTGGGCGCCGACGGGCTGAATTCGCGGGTGCGCGAAAAGCTGCTGGGTCCGGAAGACCCGCTGTTCACCGGTTGGGTCGGGCATCGGGCGATCATCCCGGCATCGAGGCTGTCCGGCCTGGATGTCGAGCCGTGCGTGAAATGGTGGTCCGCGGACCGTCACATGATGGCGTATTTCCTCGACAGGAACTGCAGCGAATTCTACTTCGTGACCGGCGAGCCCGCTGAAAGCTGGCCGCGCGGCGTGGCCTGGGTGCCCAGCACGCGCGAGGAGATGCAGGCGTCCTTCAAGGGCTATCACCCGCTGGTGCAGGCCTATATCGAGGCGGCCGACACGATCACGAAATGGCCGCTCTTCACCCGCAATCCGCTGCCGCTGTGGCACAAGGGGCGCATCGTCCTGCTGGGCGATGCCTGCCACCCGATGAAGCCGCACATGGCGCAGGGCGCCGCGATGGCGATCGAGGACGCGGCGATGCTGACCCGCTGCCTGTCGGAACTGGGCACCGCGGACCTGGGCGCCACGTTCGAGGCCTATCGCACCCACCGGATCGAGCGCGCGTCGCGGGTGCAGCAGGTTTCCAACGCGAACACCTGGCTGCGGGCCGACGAGGATCCGTTCTGGGTCTACGGCTACGACATCTACGGCGTCGACCTGCGGGGCTGACGGCGCGGGCCGGGGAGGGCAGGCATGGCGGACGGCGCGGTCGAGATCATGGTCAACGGGACGCGGCACGCCGTGCATGTCGATCCCGGCACGCCATTATTGTACGTGCTGCGCAACGACCTGGGGCTGAACGGACCCAAATACGGCTGCGGCCTTGGGGAATGCGGGGCCTGCACGGTGCTGATCGCGGGGCGGGCCGCGCGATCGTGCAGCGTGCCGGTCGACGTCGCCCGCCACTGGCCGGTCACGACGCTGGAAGGTCTGGTCGTGGACGGCGTGCCCGACCCGGTGCAGGACGCCTTCATTACCGAGCAGGCGGCGCAGTGCGGCTATTGCCTGAACGGCATGGTCATGACCGTGCGGGCGCTGCTGAACGCCAACCCGACCCCGACCGAGGCCGAGATCCGCGACGCGTTGCGGTATAATCTGTGCCGCTGCGGCACGCATATGGAAATCCTGAACGCGGCGCGCCGGGCCTGCGGCCTGCCGGTCCGCGTGGCGGCGGGCGGGTGAGGGCGGCCATGGACGACATCGCCCATTCCGGCGGATTCCTTGCCATCGTCCGTCCCGCCCGGGCGCCGGGCGGCCTTGTGGCGCGGGCAGTGTCCATCGAGAGCCTGCCAGACGAGATCTTCGTCGTCGTGCATGCGACGGGTGGCGTGACCGGATATTGCGGGCATGTCGACCTGGGCACCGGCATCCGCACCGCCCTGGCCCAGATCGTGGCCGAGGAACTCGACGTGCCGTTCGGCGACGTCACCATGGTGCTGGGCCATACCGGCGAGACCCCGAACCAGGGGGCGACGATCGCCAGCGAGACCATCCAGGTGTCCGCCATCCCTCTGCGCAAGGCCGCCGCCCACGCGCGCGCCGTGCTGCTGGACCTGGCCGCCGACCGGACCGGCCGCCCGGCGGCGGAGCTGGACCTGCGGGACGGGCTGGTCGTCAGCGACCTGCCGCTGCCCGACAATGCCGCCCTGACCTACGGCATGCTGCTGGACGGGCAGGCCCTGCGGATGCGGCTGGACGAGGACATCCCGGTCAAGTCGCCCGATCGCTATCGGGTGGTGGGACGGACGGTGCCCCGTGTCGACATCCCCGACAAGGTGACCGGCCGCGCGGTCTATGTGCACGATGTGCGCGTCGCGGGCATGTTGCACGGACGGGTGGTCCGTCCGCCCTATGGCGGGTTCGATCACGGGCCGTTCGTCGGATGCAGCCTGCGGCGGGTGGACCGCGCGTCGGTGGCGCATCTGCCGGGCATGGTCGACGTGGTCGTCATCGGCGATTTCGTCGGCGTCGTGGCTGAGCGCGAGGAACAGGCCGCCGAGGCCGCGCGCCTGCTGCATGTCGTCTGGGACGTGCCCGACCTGCCGGACCTGTCCGATCTGGAAGGCGCGTTGCTGGCCAACCCGGCGACGCCGCGCCGCCTGCTGGACCGGGGCGATGTCGACGCGGCGCTGGACGGGCTGGCGGGCCGGATGGACCGGACCTATCTGTGGCCGTACCAGATGCACGCCTCGATCGGCCCGTCCTGCGCGGTGGCGGACTGGCGGGCGGATGGGCTGACGATCTGGTCCGGGACGCAGAATCCGCACATGCTGCGCGCGGATATCGCCCTGCTGGCCGATTTGCCCGAGGACAGGATTTCCATCGTCCGGCACGAGGCCGCCGGCTGCTATGGCCGCAACTGCGCCGACGATGTCTGCGGCGACGCGATGCTGCTGTCGCGTGCGGTCGGGCGCCCCGTGCGGGTGCAGCTTAGCCGCGAACAGGAACATGTCTGGGAACCCAAGGGCGCCGCGCAGCTGATGCAGGTGCGCGGCGGCGTCAATCCCGACGGCACGCCGGCAGCGTATGATTTTTCCACGCGCTATCCCTCGAACGTGTCCCCGCTGCTGGGGCTGGTGCTGACCGGCATCGTCCCGGCCGCCCTGCCGTCGGTCGTGCAGATGGGCGACCGGACCTGCATCCCGCCCTATGCGTACGACAATGCGCGGGTCACGGTGCATGACATGCCGCCGATCGCGCGGGCGTCGTGGTTTCGCGGCGTGTCGGCGATGCCCAACAGCTTCGCCCATGAATGCTATGTCGACGAACTGGCCGCCGCCGCCGGGGTCGATCCGGTGGAATATCGCCTGCGCTACATGAAGGACGGGCGTGCCGCCGCATTGCTGCGCGCCGTGGCGCGGCGGGCGGACTGGGTACCGCGCACCGCACCGCGCCGGATCGATCCGGGCAAACGGGTGCTGCGTGGGCGCGGGGTGGCCTATGCCCAATATGTCCACGGCACTTTTCCGGGGGTGCCGGCGGCCTGGGCGGCCTGGGTGGCGGATGTCGAGGTCGATCGCCGGACCGGCCAGGTCACGGTGGCGCGCGTCGTCGTCGGCCAGGATTCCGGGATGATGGTCAACCCCGCCGGGGTGCGACACCAGATCCACGGCAACGTCATCCAGTCCACCAGCCGCGCCCTGCGCGAGGAAGTGTCGTTCGACGGCTGCGGCGTCGCCAGCCGGGAATGGGGCGGCTATCCGCTGATTACCTTCCCCGAGGTGCCGGACATCGACGTGCTGATGCTGGACCGGCAGGACCAGCCGCCGCTGGGTGTCGGGGAATCGGCATCGGTTCCCAGCGCCGCCGCCATCGCCAATGCGCTGCATGACGCGACCGGGGTGCGCTTTCGCGAACTGCCCTTCACGCCGGACCGCATCCGTGCCGGGCTGGATGCGGCGCTGGGCGCACTGCCCGAACCGGAACCCGAGCCTCTGCCGCAACCGTTGGCCGCGCGGCCCGCGCCCCTGCCCGCATTGGCGCGCCAGCGCCTCTGGACGGGATTGGCGGCGCTGGGGACGCTCTGTTCGACCCTCGGCGGGCTGGCGGTGACGGCGTCGCCGTGGCGGCCGGAAATCGCGCCGATCGCCCGTTCGGATCCGGGCCGGTTTTCGGCCGCGACCATCGCGCGGGGCCGCGCGCTGGCCGCGGCCGGCGATTGCGCCGTGTGCCACACCGCGCCCGGCGGGATCGCCAATGCCGGCGGGCTGGAACTGGACACGCCGTTCGGCATCATCCGCACGACCAACATTACGCCCGACGAGGAGACCGGCATCGGCCGCTGGTCCTATCCCGCCTTCGCCCGCGCCATGCGCGAAGGAATCGGCCGCGACGGCCGGCATCTGTATCCGGCCTTTCCCTATACCGCGTTTGCCAAAATTACCGAACCGGACATGGAGGCGCTGTACGCCTATCTGATGGCGCAGCAGCCGGTGCGGAACGTGGTGCCGGAAACGAAGCTGGCCTTCCCCTACAATATCCGGCCGATGATGGCGGGGTGGAACGTGCTGTATCACGATCCCCGGCCGTTCGCGCCCGACCCCGCCCGTTCGGCGGAATGGAATCGCGGCGCCTATCTGGCCGAGGGGCTGGGCCATTGCGGCGCCTGCCACACCCCGCGCAACGCCCTGGGGGCGGAGCGGTGGAAACGGGCCTATCTGGGCGGCGGCGAGGCCGAGGGCTGGGATGCGCCGGCGTTGAGTGCGCTGTCGCGCGCGCCGGTGCCGTGGACGGCGGACGATCTGTTCACCTATCTGCGCACCGGCTTTTCCGAGCGGCACGGACCGGCGGCGGGGCCGATGGCGCCCGTGGTGGCCGAGATGGCCCGGATGCCCGAGGCCGATGTGCGGGCGATCGCGACCTATGTCGCCTCGTTCGACACGCGCGAGACAGGGGATTTGGCTGCCGGGGATCTGGCCGAACGCATCGAGGACGCGGCTGCCGTGCGGCAGGCCGACGCGGCCTGGGCCGGGCAGGGCGCGCGGGTCTATGGCGGCAGTTGTTCGTCCTGCCACGAGGGACAGGCGGCGCACATGTTCGGCGCCCGTCCGTCGCTGGCGCTGAATACCAATGTCGCCGCCGACCGGCCGGATAATCTGATCCATGTGATCCTGGACGGAATCGCGCATCCCGCCACGCCGGGCGTGGGGGCGATGCCCGCCTTCCGCGACAGCCTGGCCGACGGGCAGATCGTCGATCTGGTGCGCCATATCCGCGCGACCTTCGCCCCCGGCCGCCCGGCCTGGGACGGGGTCGAGGCGACGGTGGCCCGGCTGCGCGCCGCCCCGTCCCACGCTGCCTCCCATCCGGTGCTGCCATGAGCCGCCTGCTGCCGACCTGGCGTCGGGTGGACGGCCAGGGCGTCGTCGCGCCCGACGAGCGCCTGGCATGGGGCCAGACCGTGATGATGGGCCTGCAGCATGTGCTGGCGATGGCCGGATCGACCATCCTCGGCCCGTTGCTGATGGGATTCGACCCGAACGTGGCGATCCTGTTTTCGGGGCTGGGGACCCTGCTGTTCTTCGTCGTGACGGGCGGACGGGTGCCCAGCTATCTGGGATCCAGCTTTTCCTTCATCGCCCTGGTGGCGTCGGTGACGTGTTATGTCGGGCACGGACCGAACCCGGATATTCCCCTGGCGGCAGGCGGCATTGTCGCAGCGGGGGCGGTCTACGCGCTGCTGGGGCTGCTGGTATGTGCGACCGGGACCGGGTGGATCGAACGGCTGATGCCGCCGGTGGTGACGGGGGCGGTGGGGGCTGCGATCGGCCTCAACCTGGCGCCCATGGCCGCCCACGGGGTCAGCGGATCGCCGGTCGCGACCGTGACGGGCCTGTTCACCCTGCTGGCCGTCGCGGCGTTCGCTGTCTATGCGCCGCCGCTGCTGCGCCGCCTGTCGATTTTGTGCGCGATGGCGTTGTCCTGCCTGGTCTATGTGCTGGCGGCCAATGGGCTGGGCCTGGCGTCGCCGGTCGATTTCGCCCCGGTGCGTGCCGCCGCATGGTTCGGCCTGCCCCCGCTGCGCACGCCACGCTTCCAGCCCCACGCCATGCTGGCCATTGCCCCGGTCGCGATCGTGCTGGTGGCGGAAAATCTGGGGCATCTGAAGGCGCTGGGCGCGATCACCGGCCAGTCGTTCACGCGCATGGCCGGGCGGACCTTTCTGGGTGACGGTCTGGCGACGATGCTGGCGGGCGGCGGCGGGGGCACCGGCGTGACGACCTATGTCGAGAATATCGGCGTCATGGCGATCTCGCGCGTCTATTCGACGCTGATCTTCGTCGTTGCGGCGCTGTTCGCCATTCTGCTGGGGTTTTCGCCGCGCTTCGGGGCCGTGCTGCGGGCGATCCCCGACCCGGTGCTGGGTGGCCTGGCTATCGCCGTATTCGGCCTGATCGCGGCGACCATGGTCCGGATCTGGGTCGATCATGCCGTCGATTTCACCGATCCGCGCAATCTGTTCACCGTTGGCGTGACCCTGGTGGCGGGGGCGGGCAACCTGACCGTGTCCGTGGGCGGCGTCACGCTGGGCGGAATCACCACCGCGACCGTGGCCGCGATCGGCCTGTACCAATTTCTGGGGTGGGGCCGCGCGCGCGATGCCGCCGCCTTGTCTTCCGGCAGGGAGTAACACGATGCCTGTAAGCGACTTCGAACTTGTGGAGGCCTGGAGCCAGGTCCTGGCCCTGTCGGGGGTGCAGGCCGGGCAGACGGTGACGGTCCTGACCTCCAGCGACACGAACGCGCAGACGATGCGCACGGCGATCCTGGCCGCGCGGGCCAGGGGGGCCATCGTCAACCGGCTGGACCTGCTGCCGGTCAATGGCGGCACGTCGCTGTCGCGTGATCCGCTGGCCTTCGTCGGCACGACGCCGCTGACCGGCAACCGCGCGGCGCTGGAACTGCTGAAGGCCAGCGACCTGGTGCTGGATCTGATGACCCTGCTGTTCTCGGCCGAGCAGCACGAAATCCTGGCGGCCGGCGGGCGCATCCTGCTGGCGGTCGAGCCGCCCGAGATCCTGCTGCGCATGGTGCCCACCGAGGAAGATCGGCAGAAGGTCCTGGCCGCGTCGAAGGTGCTGCGCGCGGCGCGCGAGATGCGCGTGACCTCGGCGGCCGGAACCGATGTCCGCTTTGCCCTGGGTGATTATCCGATCCTGGAGGAGTACGGCTTCTGCGAACGGCCCGGCCGATGGGATCATTGGCCCAGCGGCTTCCTGGCGACCTGGTCGAACGAGGGCACGGCCCAGGGCCGGATCGTACTGGATCGCGGGGACATCCTGCTGCCGCAGAAATCCTATGTGCAGGAACCGGTCGTCTTCACGATCCGCGATGGCTACGTGACGGAGATCGAGGGCGGCCTCGATGCCGATCTTCTGAAAGGATACATGGAATCCTTCAATGATCCGGAAGTCTACGCGATTTCCCATGTTGGCTGGGGATTGCAGGAACGCGCGCACTGGTCGGTGCTGGGCCTGTACGACCGCGAGGCGACGATCGGCATGGATTCGCGTGCCTGCGCCGGCAATTTCCTGTGGTCGACCGGCCCGAACAACGAGGCCGGGGGCACGCGCGACACCGCCTGTCATATCGATATTCCCATGCGCAACTGCACCGTCATGCTGGATGGCGACGCGGTGGTGCGAAACGGCAAACTGGTGAACGGAACGGAGGGCGGGCAATGACCGACGCAGCCATGACGGGCGAGACGGATAACGCGCTGTACCAGCGTCAGGGCTTCGGCCGCGAACTGGGAATCGTGGGGCAGGTCGGCCTGCTGATCGTCGATTTCGTCAACGGGTTCGCCGATCCGGCGGCGTTCGGCGGCGGCAATATTCCGCAGGCCATCGCGCAGACCGGTCCGCTGCTGGCCACGGCCCGCCGCCTGGGCTGGCCGGTCGCGCATACGCGCATCGTCTTTGCCGATGACGGGTCGGACGCCAATGTCTTCTCGGCCAAGGTGCCCAGCATGCTGGGCCTGACCGAGACCAATCCCGCCAGCGCCATCGTGCCCGAACTGGCCCCCGTGGCAGGCGAGTATGTAGTGCGCAAGACCGTGCCGTCGGCGTTTTCCGGCACGCCGCTGGCATCGTGGTACGCGCATCGCGGCGTACAGACGCTGGTCGTCGCGGGCTGCGTCACCAGCGGCTGCGTCCGCGCCAGCGTGATCGACGCCATGTCGCTGAGCTTCCGCCCGATCGTCGTCTCCGACTGCGTCGGCGACCGTGCGATCGGCCCGCACGAGGCGAACCTGTTCGACATGGCGCAGAAATGCGGGGACGTCATGGCGTACGAAACCCTGCTGTCCCGCCTGTCCAACCAGTGACTTCCGGTGCCCCCATCGTTGCAGGATCCCAGATGAAATCGCACTATCGCATCGGGCAGATCGTCCCGAGTTCGAACATCACGATGGAGACGGAAATTCCCGCCATGCTGGCGGCGCGCCAGCTGGTTCGGCCGGAACGTTTCCTGTTCCATTCCAGCCGCATGCGCATGAAGACCGTCAGCCACGACGAACTGGCGGCGATGGATGGGGAATCCGACCGCTGCGCCCTGGAACTCAGCGACGCGCATGTCGACGTGCTGGGCTATGCCTGCCTGGTCGCCATCATGTCGATGGGCATTGGTTATCATCGCCGGTCGGAAGCCCGCCTGCATCAGCGCACCGTGGAAAACGGCGCCCCGGCCCCGGTGGTGACCAGCGCCGGGGCGCTGGTCGAGGGGCTGAAGGCGATCGGCGCCAGGAGGATCGTCGTCGTGGCGCCCTACATGAAGCCGCTGACCAGGCTGGTCGTCGAGTACCTGGCCAGCGAAGGCTATGACGTCATCGATCATGTGGCGCTGGAAATTCCCGACAACATGGCTGTCGCGGCCCACGATCCCGAGCGCCTGCCCGATATCGTGGCCGGACTGAACTACGCGGATGCCGACGCCATCGTGCTGTCGGCCTGCGTCCAGATGCCCTCGCTGCCCGTGGTGGCGAAGGTCGAGGCCCTGACCGGCAAGCCGGTCATCACGGCGGCGGTCGCCACCACATGGTCGATGCTGGGGGCGCTTGGGCTGGAACGGGTTGCGCCGGGGGCGGGCGCCCTGCTGTCCGGCGCCTATTGATGGAGGACGAGATCATGACCGAGAGCACCTTCCTGTACGGGGCGAACGTCCACGCCAATTCCATTCGCCAGCATTATCTGCGCTATGGCGGCAAGGGCATGCCGCTGGTGCTGGTTCCGGGAATCACCAGCCCGGCCATCACCTGGGGCTTCGTCGCCGAACGGCTGGCGATGACGCACGATGTCTACGTCCTGGATGTGCGCGGGCGCGGCCTGTCCGAGGGTGGGCCGGACCTGGCCTACGACCTGGATGCCTATGCCGCCGACGTACGGGGATTCGTCACCGCCCTGGGGCTGACGGAATATGTGGTGCTGGGCCATTCGATGGGCGCGCGGATCGCCATTCGCATGGCGCGGCAGGATGCCAGCGGCATCGCGTCGCTGGTCCTGGTCGACCCGCCGGTCAGCGGCCCGGGCCGCCGGGCCTATCCGGCGCGGATCGAATGGTATGCGGATTCGATCCGCGAGGCCCGGCGCGGCATGGATGCCAAGGCCATGCGCCGCTATTGCCCCACCTGGACCGAGGAGCAGCGTCGCCTGCGTGCCGAATGGCTGCACACCTGCGACGAACTGGCGACGCGCATCACGTTCGAAAAATTCCATACCGAGGACGTGCACCAGGACATCCCTTATCTGACGCCCCGCACGCTGCTGATGAGCGCCGCACTCGGCGACGTCATTTTGCCGGAGGACGAGGACGAGATTCGCGGTCTGCTACCCTCGATCGTCACCACCCGCATCCCCGATGCCGGCCACATGATCCCGTGGGATAATCTGGACGGGTTCTGCGACGCGGTGGCCGGTTTCCTGTCCTCCTGATCCGGATGGCAGGGTAAGCCCCCGCCGTTTGTGCCTGCCTTTTCGGCTTTGATCTGCCACGCCGTGCCCCTATGACGGGGGCCGATGGCACGACGTGCCGACCCGGCCAGGCAGGACAACACGTTCATCATGATCATGAGACGAGGATTCGCCGCATCGGTACTGGCCGGGATCAGCTGCTGGATGACGTCCCGCGCCCGCGCGGAACCGGCGCCGCAGGGCGGCAGTCCCCTGCGGCGCGGCAGGGAAGAGCCCGAGACGTCGCATCCGGCGCCGGCGGATCGTCCGGGCGGCAACGCGCCGACGGCGGCCCGTGCGACGGACGAGACCCTCTATCGGCCATCGGTCCATTTCACGCCCGCGACGGGCTTCATGAACGATCCGAACGGCCTGCTGCATGACGGCCGGTACTGGCACCTGTATTATCAGTACGATCCGTTCGCGCCCTATGCCGGACAGGTCCATTGGGGGCATGCGGTCAGCACCGACCTGATGCATTGGGAAGACCGGCCGATCGCGCTGGACATGACCGAAGCCGGCGAGGCCTTCACCGGCAGCGCCGTCCTCGACGCCCATGACAGTTCAGGCCTGTTTCCGGCCGGAACGGGTGGCATCGTCGTCCTGTTTACCCGCGCCACGGCGAAAGCGCAGACCCAGAACCTCGCATGGAGCAGCGATGGCGGGACGAGTTTCACGGAATATGCGGGCAATCCGGTCCTGGATGTCGGCAGCAATTCCTTCCGCGATCCCAAGGTGGTCTTTCATCGCGAAACCGGGCGGTGGATCATGGTCGTGGCCCTGGCCCGCCAGCACCGGATCATCTTCTACGCATCGCCGGACCTGCTGCACTGGACCGAAATCAGCCGGTTCGGGCCGGCGGGATTGCCGGGCGTTGATTATGAGTGCCCGAACCTGGTGGAATTGCCGGTCGAGGGTGGGGGGACGCGCTGGGTGTTGTTCGTGTCGATCAATCCCGGCGCACCGCAGGGAGGCAGCGCCACGCAGTATTTCGTCGGCACCTTCGACGGGACGCGTTTCGTCCCCGACGAACCGGTGGTCACGCTGATCGACTTCGCCAAGGATTTCTACGCCCTGCAATTCTATGAAAACGTCCCTTCGGGCGATCCGGTCGCGATTGGCTGGATGGGCAACTGGCAATATTGCGAGGAAACGCCGACGCGGTCGTGGCGGGGCGTGATGTCGCTGCCGCGGCGCATGCGCCTGCGACGGGATGCGGCATCGCGCCTGCGGGTCGTCCAGGCGCCCGAAGGGCTGGAGGCCCTGCGCGGCCCCGAAATCGAGGCCACGGTCGGACGGCTGGAGGCCGGTCACGGCGTGGAACTGCCGCTGCCGGCCAATGCGGCGCTGGATATCGTGCTGAGCGTCGAGGTCGATCCGCGCCCGTCAGGCCTGCCGCCGGGGGACAAGGGACGCAGCGGGCGCTTCATCATCGGGTTCGCCAATGCCAATGACGACCTCCTGTCGATCGGCTTCGACGCGTTTTCCGGTCAGGTCTGGTTGGATCGCGAGGGACTGCACGGATTTTCCCAGCCCTTCTTTACGGAATCGTTTTCGGTCGCGGTGACCCCGGACACGCGCAAGGTGTCGTTCCGGATCGTGCTGGATGCCTGTTCGGTCGAGCTGTTCCTGAACGACGGGATGGATGTCGGTACCGCCCTGATCTTTCCGACGGCGGCGCTGGATCGCCTGCGGATGGAAACCAGCGGCGCGGGGGCGACCGTCCGCGACCTGCATATCTATCCCCTGGCACGCGCGATGAACCGCGTGCCGCCTCCGCCGGTCTCGGCACCCGGGCCGTCACCCTCGTCCACGTGACGGCCGGGGCGGGAATTATTTGGTCGTGTAGCCGCCATTGACCAGGATCGTCTGGCCCGTCATCCACCAGCCGTCCGAGACCAGGTGGCGGATGATCGGCACGATGTCGGCGATGTCCGTCAGGCCGGTGGGGGAGAACGCCGACAATGCGGCCGCGGCCTTGTGGTAGGCTACGGCGTCGGCGCCCTCGGCGGGGTAGAAGAACGGGGTATCCATCGGACCGGGACCCACCGCGTTGACCGAAATGCCGCGCGTTCCGAATTCCTTCGACGCGGCGCGGGTGAAATGCTCGACCGATGCCTTGGTCCCGGCATAGGTCGCGTAAAATGGCGTGTAGGCCCCCAGCAGCGAGGTCACCAGCGTCAGCACCTTGCCGCCGTCATTCACGTGGCGCCCGGCCTCGCGCAGGAAGAAGAAGGCGCTCTTGGCGTTGATCGCGGCCATGGCGTCGTACTCGGCCTCGTCGGTGTCGACGATCGGCTTCTTCAGGACCTTGCCCACGGTGTTGATGGCGATATCCGGTCGGCCGAAGGCCCGGATCGCGTCGGCGAACAGCGTTTCCATCGCTCCGGCGGTGGTCAGGTCGGCCTGGAAGGCGGCGGCCTCGGCCCCGGCGGCGCGGATGGCCGCCACGGTCTCGTCCGCCGCGTCACGGCTGGCGGCGCTGTTGTAATGGATGGCCACCGCCCGCGCGCCGCGTGCCGCCAGGTCGCGGGCCACCAGCCCGCCCAGATTCTTGGCGCCGCCCGCGATCAGGACGGTTTTGCCCTGGATGGTATGGCTGGTCATGGTCCTGTTTCCTTGTCCCCGTGATCGAAAAGAGAATGGGTGGTCCGGATTGCGGGATAAAGCCGCCTGCCTTGACATGATCCGTCGCCGATTGCGAACAATCGCAGGGGAGAGATGCGATGGACCGGATCGACCTGTTCAGGATTTTCGCCCGCGTCGTCGAATGCGGGCATTTCACGCAGGCCGCCCAGACCCTGCATCTTCCGCGCTCGACGGTGTCCACGTCCGTCCGGACGCTGGAGACGCTGCTGGGTACGCGCCTGATTCACCGCACGACCCGCCGCATGGCACTGACCGAGGACGGGCGGGCGTTCCACGATCGCTGCCTGCGTCTGCTGCAGGAGTACGACGAGGCCGAAACGCTGTTCCGCCGCGACGGGGCGCCCCCGAGCGGCCGGTTGCGGATCAATGTGCCGGCGCGGCTGGGGCGGTTGGTGATTGCCCCGGCCCTGCCGAAATTCCTCGATCAGTATCCGGGGATCGACCTGGACATGGGCTCCACCGATCGGGCGGTCGACCTGGTTCGGGAAGGGATCGATTGCGCCGTCCGGGTCGGCGCCCTGGACGATTCGGGCCTGGTCGCGCGCAGGATCGGGGAACTGACATTGGTCAATTGCGCCAGTCCGGATTATCTGGCGCGGTACGGCGTCCCGTGCGCGACCGACGACCTGATCCGGCACATGGCCGTCGGCTATACGGTTTCCTCGACGGGCCGGACCGAAAAATGGGAGGTCGCGGGCAACGATGGCGCGCAGGTGGTCCTTCCCAGCCGGGTCACGGTCAATTGCGCCGAAGCCTATATTGCCTGTTGCCTGTCGGGGCTGGGATTGATCCAGGTACCGCTCTATGACGTGCGCGCCCATCTGGAAACGGGCGCGCTGGTCGAGGTGCTGCCCGATGCGCGTGCGGCGCCGATGCCGGTCAGCCTGGTATTCCCGCATCGCGGTCTGCGCACGCGGCGGCTGGCGGTATTTACCGACTGGATGACCGATTTGCTGGCGGCACGCGTGATCGACATGCCGGACGGCGCGTCATCCCGTCCGGCGGTTGTGGATGGGGGATGACCGGTGATCAGGGCAGCGCGGCGATGCCTGTCAGTTCCACGCGCCAGTGAGGGTCGGCCAGGCGGGCTTCGACGGTCGCGCGGGCGGGCTTGTTGCCACGGTCCAGCCAGGCGTCCCATGCCCGGTTCATGCCGCCCATGTCGCCCATGTCCGCCAGGAAGATCTGGACCGTGATCAGGCGGCTCTTGTCCGTCCCGGCTTCGGCCAGCAGGGCGTCGACCTGGCGCAGGATGTCGGCCATCTGGCCTTCGACGTCCAGGGTGGCGTCGTCGGCCACCTGGCCGGCGAGGTAGACCAGCCCGTTATGGACGACCGCGCCGGTCAGGCGGGCCTCGGGCTGCAGGCGGGTGATGGTGGACATCGGATTGGCTTCCTCATGCGGGTGGATAAGGGAGGATCGGGACGACAGGCCGACCCGGTCCGGGACCTGCTCAATACCGTTGTTGCGGTGCGCCGGTCCGGGGATCGAGATAAAGCGGATCAAGGCGCGGCGGCTGCGTAAAGTCGAACAGGCCGGACAGGTCCGCGGCATCGGCATCGAACGAGCCGCCGCCCAGTCGGGCACCCCCCAGCCAGTTGTCCTCGATGAACCGGGTGATCGAACTCTGAGTGAGCAGGGTATGGCCGACATGGTTGGTCCGCGCCCAGGGCGAGACGACGATCAGCGGAATGCGCGTGCCGGGACCGCAGCGCCCGTTAACCGGCTTGCCGTCGACGCCGGCGGGCCGGGGGCCGGTGCCGCACCTGCCCGGCCCGTTCAACTGGTCGGTCTCGGCGTCGGATGAGGCGCGGGTGGTGGGCGTGAAGGCGTGATCGTACCAGCCGTCCGAATCGTCCCACGCGATGATGATGGCGGTATCCTTCCATTCCGGCCGATGCTGCACGGCGTTGATGATGTCCACCATGCCGTGCTGCTCGTCCAGCGGATCGGAATAGCCGGCATGGCCATCCTGATAGGCCGGCAGTTTCAGGAAGGACACCGCAGGCAGGTGCCCGGCGCGGAGGACGGCGAAGAAATCATGCAGATCATATTCGTGGTTCGCCGGATCGCGCGTGGTACCGTCGGCATCGAACGTATGGCCGATGGCGTCGGTGGACGCCGGGCGGGCATGGGTGGGATTGGCGGTGCTGGGATAATACTGGAACCAGTTGTGATGGGGGATGTAGTCGACGATCGTGTCACCGACCACGGGCGAGGGCGTGGCGCGCTGGCATCCCGTGGACCCGTCGGGATTATGGAGGCCGAGGTCGAACCCGCCCATGAATCCGCCCCACGAAATGTCGGCGGCATTCAGCAGGTCGCCGATATTGCGTCCGCGCATCAGGACCTGGTCGCCCGGCACCGAACAGACGTCATGGGCGGGATCAATGTCGTTGATCATCGTCCAGCCGCCCTGTCCATCGGCGATATAGGGCGAGGAAATCTGCCGTGTCGCAGGCTTCTGCGTGGTCGCGACGATCTGCATGCCGTTGGTCTGGCCGGACACGACTTCCAGCGCGCCGGGGGTCGAGGGGCCGTACGTGTCGGTATAGGTGGCGTCGCTCATGGCGAATCGCTGGGCATAGCGCCAGAGGGCGGCGACGGTGTTGCCGTCGTAATAGCCCATGACCTGCCCACGGGTGGCGAACGCCGCCACCCCTCCCGGCGTGCCGCGCCCGGTGTAAAGGGGAAACAGGTCGGCCTTGCCGCCGTCATAGGCCATCTGTTCGGCAGTATAGGCATGGTTCTGGTCGGCGGTGGCGGCCTGGGTCCGGTCGAGCCGGAAGGGCAGGGCGGCGTTGCGACCGTTGATCGGGCCGGCATTGGGGTTGGACGTCAGCAGGCCCGCGGCCGCCAGCGTGTTGGCCACCGGCGTATCCGGCCGTGCGACGAAGGCCGGCTCGCCCGGCGGGTTGGCTGCATGCGGGTAGGTGGCGAAATAATGGTCGAACGAAACGTTTTCGTCATACAGGACGATCAGGTGGCGGATCGGCGTCGCGGTCTCGGCCGCGTGGGGCGCCGCCGCATGTGCGGCCGTGCCAAGCGGGACCAGCAGTGACGCGGACAGCATCAGCGCCCGGAAAAACGAAGTTTCATTTCTCATCGACAGGTCATCCCGATCCCCGTTTCGCCTTCCAAAGCAGTATTTATAGGGTGGGGAGATGTCCGATGCAAAACGGGTTCCTGACCGCCACGCGGCAGTCTGCCGCCGATCGAGCGAATTTTTAGCCATCTTTTGATAGTCTTTCGGCAACCTTGCAATGAAACATAGTGTTACGAGGGAAGCCTGGAGTAGGAATTGGCGGACGCGTCGTCTCGCGGACCGAAGGAATGAGTGTAGATGGAAAGTTTGATTGAAAGACGATTTATTTCTGTCTTTTTATGTATTTTTGCTATGACCATATTCAGCTTTGGTCAGATCCTGATTCCGGGATATACGCCTGACGATTTCTTGACCGGAAATTCTTATCTTCCGGCGGCGCTTTATTTCAGCCAGGGAAGATTTACCGAAGGGGTGCTGATCCATGCACTGAACATGTCGCATCTGACGATGTTCAATGTCGGTTTCGGCTTCTCGCTGATGGTTCTGCTACTTTACGCGTTTCTGATCGCCTATCTGCTGAAGCTATGTGTTCCGGGAACCTTCGATATACGACTGGTGGGGGCCGCCGGCCTGTATATCGCGGCCAGTCCGTTTATGGCGACCTTGCTGAATTACCGACAGGTCGAGTTTGATCTTGCGGTTGGATTATCATTTCTTTGCCTTGGTATATATTTTCATCAAAAATATATGTCGGGGGATCGATGGGGGATAGATATTCCTGTGGCATCCGCTTTGTTCTGTTTTTCTTTGGGGTGTTACCAGGTCATCATCGTCATCATATTCCTGTATGTGTCCTTTCTGGTGGTCAGGAGAAAATATGAGGGCGAGGTAATCGGTCTGCCATATCTGGTCAAAGCCTATTCGGCCCCATTTTGTGCGGTTGTCCTGTATATGGTCCTGTTTGCGGCGACCAAGAACATCGCAGGCGTGAATAACTGGGACCAGAGAGGATCGTTGCTCGGCCTGTCGGGGATCGGAACGCGGCTTCACGATATTTACGATGTTACGAAATTTTCTTTCGACATCAATACTATCCATATTTCCGCGAAGATCCTCATCTCGATGTATCTTCTGTTTCTGGCGGGAATGGCCCAAGCAAGAAATCGTCAGGTGACCGTAATGGTCTTCCTGGCGTCGCTGGCATCATACGTTGTGGTGCTGCTGCCGATTTCTGTTCTTTCATCCTGGGATCCGACGCCACGGACCTTGCTGGGGGTCTATTTCGTGATCGGCTTCTGGGTCCTCTGGACGGCCGGGACTGCGGGCATTTTCGTTCGGGGGACGGCGCTGTTCCTGGGCCTGCTGTCCGTGCATTCGATGATGGAATCGAATTCTTTCCTGATAGATCAGATCAAGGAAAATCGATGGGACATGAACGTTGCCTGGTCCCTGATCAAGGACATACGGGTGTTTGAAAAAAATCAGCAGCCGTCTTCGCTCTCCGTCGTCGTGCATCCGTCATATTATGGGCGATCGAGCTTCAGGGTCGGCTGGTCGATCAAGGGACTGCTGTACGAGGCCGGTCATGTCGAGTGGCCGATCAGCGACCCCACACCAGACATGCGCGCGCAATGCGATGGTTCCGTCCATTTTCCCGTGGCCGGCTATCTTCATCGGCAGAAGGATAACGGCATCCTTGCCTGCCTGTAGAGCGCTGCCGCCCATGAGGGTACAGATTTTTCCGACGGCTGGACCATGGACGCGGCGACGGATTTGGTCACCGTTGTTATGACTTTGAAGGATATGCTAGGGTAAAAGATGACGAGGAAATTTTATAATTGTTGAGGTTTCGGTGAGGATTGAAATATATATTGCTGCCCACAAGGAAGCCGACATGCTTTCCGGGTCGTGTTTTATTCCGATTCAGGTCGGAAAAACATTATCCGGAGAGGATATATACCCGGTAACCGATGGAACGGGCGACAATATATCCGAAAGGAACCACAGTTTCTGTGAACTGACGGCACTGTATTGGATCTGGAAGAACACGTCCGGGCAGGATTATGTCGGCCTGTTCCACTACCGTCGTCATCTGGATTTTTCACTGGTCGAGCGTGTCGAGGATCAGTGGGGCCGGGTAGTCTATCCGGCTCTGGATGCGGAATATGTGGACGCGAACAATCTGACGGACGCGGGGGCCGCATTCTTCATCGGGAACAAGGACATCATCCTTCCCCGGTTATGGAATGTGGAGAACGCCGGGTCGCGCACGATGCGGGACCATTACGGCAATGGCAGTCACCACAACATCGCGGACTATGATCTCGCGATCGAGATCCTGAAGGATAAATATCCGTCCTATGCGCCGTTTGCCTGGAAAGTAAACGAAAGCCAGGCCGGATATTTCACCAATATGTTCGTCATGAGACGGAGCATATTCGACCAGTACTGCGCATGGCTGTTCGATATCCTATTCGAACTGGAAAAGCGAATTGATCTTTCTGAATATTCGATCCAGGAGGATCGCGTATTCGGATATATTTCTGAGTGGCTTATGAATATATTCGTGGAAAAATATGTCCACGATCATGGGCCGGACGGCGTAAAGGAAGCGCAGGGAACATTCATCGAAAATACGCTGACGACGATCAGGCCGTTTTTCGACAGCGCGGCGGTGCCGGTCGTCATGTCGTTCAACGAGGCGTTCGTCCCGTATGGCGGGGCCTGCATCAAATCCCTTATCGATACGGCGTCAGCCTCGTCCAATTACGATATCGTCGTCATCAACGAAAATATATCGGCGGAAAGCAAGGCGCTTCTGACCGGCCTCGTGGCCGGAAGAACCAATCTGTCGATCCGCTTTTTCAGCGTCGGGTTTCTGTTCGATAAATTCGTCCTGAACACCCATATGCATTTTTCGAAAGAGACGTATTTCCGTCTCTATATTCCGTTGATGTTCTCGGCTTACGAACGGGTTCTCTATCTCGACGCGGACATGATCGTAAAGCATGACGTCGCGCAGCTGCTGGCGACCGACCTGCAGGGGCAGGCGATCGGCGCGGTGCGCGACTGCGTCATGATCGGTTTTCGCAAGCTGCGGATTCCCGCGATGGCCGAATGCGGTGGGCAGGATGCTGATACCTATGTCCGCGGCTATGTCGGATTGCCGGATCCGGCCGGCTATTTCCAGGCAGGCGTGCTGATCTTTGACATTGCCCGGACGCCCGCAGGTTATGCCGACAAGGTGAGGCAGATCCTGGCAACGGGTCGGCGATACTGGTTCCTGGACCAGGATATCCTGAACAAGCTCTATCAGGGTAACGTCCATTACCTGGACATGAAGTGGAACGTCTACCATGGCAATGGTGATGTCCATACGTTTTTCGCCAATTTGCCTTCCAGCATCCGGAAAATTTATATGGATGCGCGAAAGGCACCTTACATCATTCATTATGCGGGTGAAAAAAAGCCCTGGTCCTTTCCGTTGATCGATTTTGCGACCGATTTCTGGACGGTGATGCGAGAAACCCCGTGGTACGAATTTGTCCTGATGCGGAACATGAAAGCGACCTCGGAGACCGTCGTGCATCACGGGTCGTTCACCGTCGGGTTGCGCGACATCGCACGCGCCGTTGCAAATCCGATTGCCCCACTGGGGTCGAAGCGGCGATCCACATTGAGGAAGATATATAATGTCGCGCAGAAAGTTCGATACTGAATCGGTGAAGATGTGTCTGGATTCATGCTGAGATGACGAAGCAGGCGACTCCGAAACTGGCCATTGTCGTGCCATGCTATAATGAATCGGAAGTCTTTCCGTTATGTCTGCGTGAACTGTCGGCGGTCGTGGCCGACTTGGCCGGCAACGGGCTGATCGCAGACAGCAGCTATATATTGTTTGTCGATGATGGCAGCAAAGACGACAGCTGGCGGCAGATTGAAGGCGCCTGCCGTGGCAACGGACATGTGCAGGGCGTGAAACTGTCACGGAACAAGGGCCACCAGGCCGCCCTGATGGCAGGGCTTACGGCGGCGGACGCCGACATCATCGTCAGTATAGATGCTGATCTTCAGGATGATATTTCAGTCATACAGGACATGGTGAAGGCATACCTCGCCGGAAGTGACGTCGTGTATGGCGTGCGCAGGTCACGCGACGCGGATAGCGGCTTCAAGCGTTTCACGGCCCAAGGCTTTTATAGGCTTATGGAACTGATGGGGGTGCAGCAGGTTTTCAACCATGCCGATTTCCGACTTCTCAGTCGGCGGGCCTGCGCGGCGTTGCTCTCTTACCGGGAGCAGAATATCTACCTTCGTGGCCTGGTCCCGCTGATCGGTTTCCACACGTCTTCCGTCTATTATGATCGGGCCGAGCGCGCAGCCGGGGAATCGAAATATCCGCTGAAAAAGATGCTGGCCCTGGCGCTGGAGGGAATCACGTCCCTGACCATTACGCCGTTGCGGATCATCGCGACCCTGGGCTTGTCGATATCGGCGCTGTCGATGGTGGCAACCTTTTATTCGATCCTGCTGAAATATACCGGCAAGACGGTGGAAGGCTGGACATCGGTCATGATCGCGATTTTCTTCATGGGGGGCGTGCAGATGCTCTCCCTCGGTATTATCGGCGAATATGTCGGTAAAATTTACATGGAAACGAAGGGGCGCCCGAAGTTCTTTGTGGAGAAGCACGTCGGTGGTCCCCATAATGCCCTGTGATGCCCGATGCCGTACGGTTCTTGCGGCCTTCCGCTGAACATCTTCGGTCGGAAGTAGGGCGGTCGATAATTCCCGGCTAAGGTGGTCAATCCGACGGCCCCGGGGCCGTCGGAGTTGAAGATTACTGCTGCCGCGTGATCATCGGCAGATCCAGCCCCTGTTCGCGCGCGCAGTCGACCGCGATGTCGTAACCGGCGTCGGCATGGCGCATCACGCCGGTGGCCGGGTCGTTCCACAGCACGCGTTCCAGGCGGCGCGCGGCCTCGGGCGTGCCGTCGGCGACGATGACCATGCCGGCATGCTGCGAAAAGCCCATGCCCACGCCGCCGCCATGATGCAGCGAGACCCAGGTCGCCCCGGATGCCGTGTTCAGCAGCGCGTTCAGCAGCGGCCAGTCGGACACCGCGTCGCTGCCGTCGCGCATGGATTCGGTCTCACGGTTCGGGCTGGCGACCGACCCGCTGTCCAGATGGTCGCGGCCGATCACGATCGGGGCCTTCAGTTCGCCGCTGGCCACCATCTCGTTGAACGCCATGCCCAGACGGTGGCGATCGCCCAGCCCGACCCAGCAGATGCGCGATGGCAGGCCCTGGAACTGGATCTTGTCCCGCGCCATGTCCAGCCAGTTGTGCAGGTGGACATCGTCGGGCAGCAATTCCTTCACCTTCTGGTCGGTGCGGTAGATATCCTCGGGGTCGCCGGACAGGGCCGCCCAGCGGAACGGCCCGACACCACGGCAGAAGAGGGGGCGGATATAGGCCGGGACGAAGCCGGGGAAGGCGAACGCATCTTCCTGCCCTGCCTCGAAGGCCATCTGGCGGATGTTGTTGCCGTAATCGAAGGTCGGGATGCCCATGCGGTGGAAGGCCACCATGGCCGCGACATGCAGGCGCATCGAGGCCTTCGCCGCTGCCTCGACCGCAGCGGGGTCGGTGACGCGCATCCGCTCGGCCTGTTCCAGCGTCCAGCCCGCGGGCAGGTAGCCGTTCAGCGGATCATGCGCCGAGGTCTGGTCGGTCACCGCGTCCGGACGGATGCCGCGCCGGACCAGTTCGGGGAAGATGTCCGCCGCGTTGCCCAGCAGGCCGACCGACACGGCCTCGCCGCGCGCGCAGGCGGCGTGGATGATCTCCAGCGCCTCGTCCAGCGTGTCGGCCTTGCGGTCCAGGTAGCCGGTCTGCAGGCGTTTCTCGATCCGGCTGGGCTGGCATTCCACCGCCAGCATCGAGGCCCCGGCCATGACGGCGGCCAGGGGCTGCGCGCCGCTCATGCCGCCCAGGCCGCCCGTCAGGATCCATTTGCCCTTCAGCGAACCGCCGTAGGACTGGCGTCCCATCTCGACAAACGTTTCGTACGTGCCCTGCACGATGCCCTGCGATCCGATATAAATCCACGAACCGGCCGTCATCTGCCCGTACATCATCAGGCCCAGCCGGTCGAGTTCGTTGAACTTGTCCCAGTTGGCCCAGTGCGGAACGATGTTGGAATTGGCGATCAGGACGCGCGGCGCATCGGCATGGGTGCGAAAGACGCCGACCGGCTTGCCCGATTGCACCAGCAGGGTCTGATCATCGCCCAGGTCACGCAGGCATTCGACGATCCTGTCGTAGCACGCCCAGTTGCGGGCGGCGCGGCCGATGCCGCCATATACCACCAGGTCGGACGGCCGTTCGGCAACGTCCGGGTCCAGATTGTTCATCAGCATGCGCAGGGGGGCCTCGGTCTGCCAGCTTCTGGCGGAACGCGACGTGCCGGTGGCGGCGCGGACGATGCGGTCGTTCGGGGATGGTTGTTCGGTCATGGCTGCACCTTGACTGTACTTGTATAGGCAAGTGGTAGCGGCGACCCGCACCGCCTGTCAACGCAATTCGTAACGGCATCGGACCAGTCGCCCGATTGCGCCGGCAGGGCAGAATGCCGAGCAACGGCACGCCCCGCGTGATTTTCCGAGCATCGGAGCGGAACGGCCTTGAGGAGGCCGCCCGCCGCGAAGCGCGGGAAAGGCGCGCCGGATCCCCGACAGGCGATCCCCGAAAGGGCGGATTTCAAGCCCGTCTCAGGGGCGGTAGCGTCCACCAAGGCTGTAGCGGCTGCCGGGATAGGTGAAGATGCCCTTCATCACGACGCGGCTGTCCACCCAGGTCCGGCGCACCAGTTGCAGGCAGGCCTCGGGCGCATCCAGTTCCAGCAGGTCGCAGATGTGCGCGGTGGGCGTGATGGCGAAGACCACGTGCTCGACCTCCTCCGGACCGGCGATGCGGTACAGGTGCCGGTGCGGATGGGCGATCGAGAAATCCTGGTCTAGATAGTCCGGCGCGAAATGCGGAGAGACGAAGCGTTCCTCGACCTGCAGGGGGATATCGTCCTCGTAATGGACGATGACGGAATGGAACAGCCGCGTCCCCGGCCGCTGGTCGAAGGCGATCGCCAGATCCATGTCCGCGCGGATCGTGTCCAGGGAGACGATGCGCGATCGATGGATATGGCCGCTGGCGACGATATCGTCGGCGATATCGCGCAGCTCCAGCAGTTCCGCCCCGGTCGAGGGGGCGGAGACGAACGTGCCCACGCCCTGCGCCCGCGTCACCACGCCCTCGCTGGTCAGTTCTCGCAGCGCGCGATGGACCGTCATGCGCGATACGCCCAGCGTCTCGACGAACGCGCTTTCGGACGGCAGCCGGCACCCGACCTCCCATTCGCCGCTCTGGATCCGGTCCAGGATATATTGCTTGACCTGTCCGTACCGGGTCGGCGGGCGGATGGTGTCGGACATGGGGCGTCTCTCCTGAAATTCGGCGCCGGTCTGATTAGACCGGCCCATGCCGGTTTGCGAGCGCAGGCGCCGCGTCGGGCCGGCCCTGGAACACCCGGCCCAGCGGACGCACGCCTCCGATCCAGTAGGACAGTTCGTGCGGGCCGCCGACCGGCCAGAATGCGATGTCGGCCGACAGGCCGGCGGCCAGGCGTCCGGCCTCGTCCTGCAGGCCCAGCGCCCGGGCACCCACATGCGTGACGCCGGCCAGGGCCTCGGCCGGCGTCATCCGGAACAGGGTGCAGGCCATGTTCATCATCGTCGTCAGGTCCAGCGCCGGCGAGGTACCGGGATTGCAGTCCGTGGCCAGGCCCATCGGCACCCCATGGCGGCGGAACAGCTCGACCGGCGGCACGGTCTTTTCCCGCACGAAATAGAACGCGCCGGGCAGCAGCATCGCCACCGTCCCGGCGGCAGCCATGGCGCGGACGCCGTCCTCGCTGGCATATTCCACATGGTCGGCCGACAACGCGCGGTAGCGCGCGGCCAGCGCGGCGCCGCCCAGGTCGGACAGCTGGTCAGCGTGCAGCCGCACCGGCAGGCCCAGCGCCTGGGCGGCGTCGAACAGGCGGGCGACTTCGTCGGGCTGGAAGGCGATCCCTTCGCAGAAGGCGTCGATGCTGTCGGCCAGCCCCTCGGCCGCGACGGCCGGAAGGACGGTGTCCAGCAGATGGTCGACATAGGCCTCCCGCCGGCCGGCGAATTCCGGCGGCACGGCATGCGCGCCCAGGAAGGTCGTATGCACGCGCACCGGCAAATGCCGCGCCACCGCGCGGGCCACCCGCAGCTGCTTCAACTCGTCATCCAGGGTCAGGCCGTAGCCGGACTTGATTTCGACCGTCGTGACCCCGCCTGCGATCAGGCGCCGCGTGCGATCCAGCGCCAGGGACAGCAATTCGTCGGCGCTGGCGTTGCGCGTCGCCTGCACCGTGGACAGGATTCCCCCGCCGCGCCGGGCGATGGCTTCATAGGATACGCCATTCAGCCGTTCCTCGAACTCGCCGCTGCGGTCGCCGGCATAGACGATGTGCGTGTGCGGATCGACCAGTCCCGGCGTCGCCCATGCGCCGTCGCAACCGATGACGTCGCGCGCCAGGTCCTGCGGCCGGCCGGGCAGGGCGTCGCGCGGACCGACCCAGACGATCCGTCCGTCCTGCGCCGCGATGGCACCATCCGCGATCCGCCCGTACGCATCGTCCGGCCGCGCGACCATCGTGGCCAGATGCATGTCGATCCACAGCGTGTCCCACATTATCGTTGTCCTTACGATTCGGTCGGGCGTTGAAACATGTTCAGATATGTATATACGTCTATGGCATATCTGGCATCCATCCGAAACGGATAACGGACATGGCAGGCGGGGCGGGTCGATTTCGATGACAATGGATCGGACGACGGTAGGGTTTGCCGGGCAGGCGCTGCTGCCCGGCGGCTGGCACGACAATGTCCGTATCGTGACGGACGCCGGGCGCATTGCAGTGGTCGAGCCCGGGGGCGACCCGAAAGGCGCGGACTGGCGGACCGACATCGTGATCCCGCCGATGCCCAGCCTGCATTCCCATGCCTTTCAGCGCGCCATGGCCGGGATGACGGAAACGCGCCAGAATCCCACCGACACGTTCTGGACGTGGCGTACGCTGATGTACCGCCTGGCGCTGCGGCTGTCGCCCGACCAGATGGAAATCGTCGCGGCATTTCTGTATATGGAAATGTTGTGCGCCGGGTACACGCAGGTCGCCGAATTCCATTATCTGCACCATGCGCCGGACGGCACGCCCTACGACCGGAAGGCGGAGATGTCGCTGCGCCTGCTGGCGGCGGCGCAGGGGGTGGGAATGGGGATCACCATCCTGCCGACCCTCTATGCGCAGGCGGGCTTCAACGCGGCACCGCTGCAATCCGACCAGCGGCGCTTCGCCACCGATGTCGAGATGATCGGCGCCATCGCCGCCGACCTGCGGCGCGCATCGGCGGGCGATCCGCTGGTGACGGTGGGGCTGGGTTTCCATTCGCTGCGCGCGGTGACGGCCGACGCCATGCGCCGCGCGCTGGCCGAACCCGGGCATGACGGGCCGATCCACATCCATGTGGCCGAACAGCAGCGCGAGGTCGCCGACAGCCTGTCTGCCACCGGACGCCGGCCGGTGGCGTTCCTGATGGACGAAATTCCAGTCGATGCGCGGTGGTGCCTGGTGCATGCCACCCATCTCGACGCGGATGAAACCGCGCGGATGGCCGCGTCCGGCGCGGTGGCGGGCCTGTGCCCGATCACCGAGGCCGACCTGGGGGACGGCCTGTTTCCGTTGCGCGATTTCCTGGATGCGGGGGGCCGGTTCGGCATCGGTACCGACAGCAATGTCCTGATCAGCCCGGGCGAGGAACTGCGCCTGCTGGAATATGGCCAGCGGCTGGGCCGGCAGCAGCGTTGCGTGTCCCTGCCGTCGGGACGGACGGGATCGGTCGGCGGGTATCTTTATCGCGCGGCGCTGCAGGGCGGGGCGCAGGCGTGTGGGCTTCCGGCATGGGGGCTGGCGCCGGGCGCACGCGCCGATCTGTGCGTGCTGGATGCCGATCGCCTGCCATTGCCCGGACTGAAAGGGGACGCGATCCTGGACGCGGCGCTGTTCGCCAGCCCGCGCCTGCCGGTGCGCGACGTGATGTGCGCCGGCGCCTGGCGTGTGCGCGACGGCCGGCACGCGGATCATGACCGGCTGACACAGGCGTTTCGCACCACCGTGACGGCCGTGCTGGCGGACTGACCGTCAGGGAGAGGCCACGGCGGGACATGACAAGGGATCATGACAAGGGATGAAGCATCGATGACCGCACCCGTCTTTTCGTTCACGCCGGGCAGTTCGCCCGTGCTGGTGACCCTGCCGCACACCGGAACCGCCCTGCCGGCGGGGATGGAGGCGCGGTTGACCCCGCGCGGCCGGATGCTGCCCGATACCGACTGGTACGTGGACCGTCTGTATGCCGGCGCGCTGACGCGCGGGGCGGGGGTGCTGCGGGCGAACTATTCCCGCTATGTCGTCGACCTCAATCGCGGCGCGGACGATGCGGCGCTCTATCCCGGCCGGCCCAGCACGGGGCTGGCGCCGCTGCTGTCCTTCGACGGTGATCCCCTCTACGTTCCCGGCCAGGAACCCGACGCTGCGTCCCTGGCGGAACGAACCCGCCTGTTCTGGGCCCCGTACCATGACGCGGTGACGGCGGAACTGGCGCGTCTGCGCGATATCTGGGGCTGGGCCGTGCTGTGGGACGGGCATTCCATCCGGTCCGAATGTCCGCGTCTGTTCGAGGGCGTGCTGCCCGACCTGAATCTGGGCACCCATGGCGGCCGGTCGTGCGACGCGGGACTGACCGACCGGCTGATTCGTCATGCCGCAGGCCTGACGGGTTACACCCATGTGCTGAATGGGCGGTTCCAGGGCGGATACACGACCCGCCACTACGGGCAGCCGTCCGGGCATATCCACGCCATCCAGCTGGAAATCGCGCAGAGCGCCTACCTGGCCAGCGAGGATGCCCCATGGCCGGCCGATCCGGCGAAAGAGGCACGGCTGCGTTCGGTCATCGACGGCTTCCTGGACATCGTCATCGCCTGGCGGCCCGAGGGTTCGGCATAATCGCGCAGTCCGTCACCCTCTGCGGCCTGTGACGCGGGTATCCGGGGCGTCGGCCCCACGGGCGATGTCGCGGACCAGCGGGACCAGCCTTTCCGCCAGCAAGCCCTGGCCGCTGCCGTCCGGCAAGGCCAGGCAGATGTGCTGCGGCGTCACGCCGTGCAGGGACGAAACGCGATCCGCCGCCCATTCTGGCAGATTGGGATGGCCGGCCGGGCGGTCAGCACGGAATAGCCCAGCAGCCTTTCTCTGACGAAGGACCGAACGGTTTCCTGCGACGGGCTGCGCAGCGTGATATGCGGCACCAGGCCCCTGCTCGGCGAACGGAGACAGGAAATATTCGACGCTGTGCGGCAGGTCGATCCCCGACTCGTTGAGGCCGGTATACGGCGACAGGCGGTCCTGTCCCTATGCCCGTCGCGGCATGTCGAAGATGAAGCGGGCGGGGCCGGACATGGTGTCGTGGATCTGCCCTGCGACCCCGTCCTCCGTTACCATGAACTGGACGGTGGCCAGCGTATTTTCCTCGTCCGGGTCGGCGGGGTCGTCGCGGCGGATCGGCAGGCCCGGACCGGCCCGGTCGCGCAACACCGCCAGCGGATCGCGTGCCGCCAGGCCGGATTTTACCAGATCGTCCCCTCGCGACTGCCGACTGGCCGAGGAATCGGTGACGATTTGCGGGATGTGACGGTCGTCGGGATGGATGGCGTGGTTGGCATGGACCGCCGGCGCCGTGACAGGCTGGACGGAGCAGCCATGGGCCGAGAATTCGATGCTCACCAATCGCGGATCGCCCGCCTGGGCCATCGCCAGATGATAGCCGCCCGCCCGTTCCGCATGGCGCAGCAGGTCGATGGCCTGGTCCAGGCCGGTGCAATCCAGCATCGCCCGCGCCAGTACCATGCGGGGCACGCCCGTGGCGACGGCCCGGAAGCGGATATTGTTCACCGTCACGACCAGCCCGGCATCATTCAGCGCGAAGGCATGTCCGGGCAGCGAGGCCGGATAGAGGAACGACGAAAAGGCGATCCCGTCCGCCGGTTCCACCCGCACCCAGGCGCAATGTCCCCGGAAGGCAGGATCTCCGTCCTCGTTATGCGCGATGGTGATCGGCGGGCCGGGCAGCATCACGGTCGTGCAGCCTTCCGGCGCCATCGCCCAGATGTCGCCGCGACAGTTCCAGGCGAACAGGTCGGCGAACGGCACGTCCAGCCCGTGGGCCATGCCCTGCAATTCGGCGAACTGGCGGGGGAACAGCCGCTCCACCTGATCGCGCATGTGCCTGACGCGCTGGTCGTCGCGATAGGCGGTCACATGCGTCCAGCCGGTGGTGCGGATCAGGTGGGCATGCACGATGTCCCGCCCGAACCGGCCCATTCCCGCGCCGATGTCGTAAGGGCTTCCGCGGACCGTCAGCGCCCGCAGCGCGGCATGGGTCGCCGTCATGACGGCAGTGTGGCCAGCGCCGCGTCGATGGCGGCGCCCAGCCGGTCGACGATGCTGTCGATATCGTCGGGCGTGACGATGAAGGGCGGGGCCAGCAGCACATGGTCGCCGCGCGTTCCGTCCATCGTGCCGCCGGATGGATAGACCATCAGGCCGCGCGCCATCGCCTCCTGCTTGATGCGGGCATGCAGTTTCAGGGACGGGTCGAAGGGTGCGCGGGTCGCGCGGTCGGCCACCAGTTCGACCGCGCGGAACAGGCCGCGTCCCCGGATGTCGCCGACATGCCGGCTGTCGCCCAGCCGTTCGACCAGGCGTTGCTGCAGGGTCTCGCCCATCGCCGCCACGTTGGCCAGCAGCCCGTCGCGACGAAGGATATCCTGAACCGCCAGGCCGGCGGCCGCGGCCATCGGGTGGCCCATATAGGTGTGGCCATGCATGAATGCGCCGGACCCGCCGGCGAACGCATCGAAGATCCGGCCCGACAGCAGGACCGCGCCGATCGGCTGGTACCCGCCGCCCAGCCCCTTGGCGATCGTCATCAGGTCGGGCGACACGCCGTCCTGCTCGCAGGCATGCAGCGTGCCGCACCGGCCCATGCCGCACATGACCTCGTCCAGGATCAGCAGCACGCCGTACCGGTCGCAGATCTCGCGGATGCGTTTCAGGTAATCCCCGACGGGGGGAACCGCGCCGGCCGTCGCGCCGACGACGGTTTCGGCGACGAAGGCCATGACCTGGTCGGGGCCGAGTTCCAGGATCCGATCTTCCAGCGCCTGGGCGGCGCGCGCGGCGTAGGCCGCGTCGCTCTCGCCGGGTTCGCGCAGGCGATAGGCGTAGCAGGGATCGATATGATGGGTGTCGATCAGCAGCGGCTGGAAGGCCGCGCGGCGGCCCGCATTGCCCCCGGCGGCCAGTGCGCCCAGCGTGTTGCCGTGATAGCTCTGCCGCCTGGCGATGACGTGGCGGCGCTGTGGCTGCCCGGTCTCCACCATATACTGGCGGGCCATTTTCACGGCGGCTTCGATCGCCTCGGACCCGCCGCTGACCAGATAGACGCGATCCAGACCCGGCGGGGCGTCCGCGATCAGCCGTTCGGCCAGTTGCTCGGCCGGTTCCGAAGTGAAGAACCCGGTATGGGCATAGGCCAGGCGGTCGAGCTGCGCATGCAGCGCGGCCAGCACGTCGGGATGCTGGTGACCAAGGCAGGAAACGGCGGCCCCGCCCGAGGCGTCGATATAGCGCCGTCCTTCGCTGTCGATCAGTTCGATTCCCTGTCCGCCGACGGCGACGGGCAGGGTGGCGCGCGTCGTGCGATACAGCAGGCGGGTCATGCGGCGCGCCCGCGAGGCAGGAAACGGGTCATGGTCGGCCATCGCGTTGGCAAGCCGCCGGCGAATGCGGTCATTCGGCGCAGCACCGGGGACGGGGTGGGCATGGCCGATTCTTGGCACGCTTCATCCGGTTGTGCAACAATCGGTCCGACGGCCGAACCCGCCGTCCCGAGGCATGAGGTACGATATATGGCCCATCCGCTCCTTCCCCACGGGGATGGTTCCTCCGGCCCATCGGCCGGCCATAACCGGCCGGATCTGGAGGCCGAGATCGTATGGCAGGCGCGGGCCGATCTGGCCGCGTGCTTCCGCATGGCGGCCCGCCTGGGGCTGGAAGAAGGGATCTGCAACCATTTCTCGGCCCTTGTTCCGGGGTATGACGATCTGTTCATCGTCAATCCCCATGGCTATGCCTTTCGCGAACTCACGGCCTCCAGCCTCCTGATTTGCGATTTCGACGGCAATGTCGTCGCCGGTGCGGGCCAGCCCGAGGCGACGGCGTTTCATATCCATGCCCGTATCCATCACCAGGTGCCGCGTGCGCGGGTGGCGTTGCACACCCACATGCCCTACGCCACCGCCCTGACGATGACCGAAGGGGATCCCCTGCTGTTCGCCGGGCAGACCGCCCTGAAATTCTATGGCCGCGTCGCGGTGGATCGACAGTATAACGGGCTGGCGCTGGACGCGGCAGAAGGCGATCGCATCGCGGCGGCCATCGGCGCGGCTGACATCGTCTTCATGCGGCATCACGGCGTGATGGTGCTGGGCCCGACGATCGCCGAGGCCTGGGACGATTTGTATTATCTGGAACGGGCCTGCCAGGTGCAGTGCCTGGCCATGGCGACCGGACGACCCCTGCTGCCCGTCGACCCTGCGATCGCCGAGGCGACGGTGCGTCAGATGCGCGAGGGGGACCCGGATTCCGCGCGGCTGCACCTTGCATCGGTGCGGCGCGTTCTGGACGCCGAGGATCCGTCCTACCGGTCGTGAGAATGCGGCGCGGAACACCGTCTGGGGGGCGTTTGGCTGGGGCCGTTTGGAAACCCGGTCCGACGGCGATCCGATGCGCACTCCCTGCGCTGCGCGGTGGACGGCTCATGAGGCCGCACCGCTTCGATGCGGGAAACCCACGACAGATACATGCTTTTTCAGGGCGCTTTCGCGCGCCGGACCGGATTCAGACGGACGGCTAGAGGGCGATCAGCGCCAGGTTGGCACGTAGGAAATCATCCATGCATTCCACCGCGGCACCCGTGGCCGCGTGGCTGCGCAGCAGGCTGAATTCCAGATGGTCCAGTGGCGGCAGGGCCTCGGCCTCGCCGATGATGTCGACGGACGGCGGCACGCTGCATCGCGCGAGGGCCGCGACCGCGAGGCCGGCCTGAACGGCGGCGACCAGCCCCGGCAGGCCCGCACTGAAGCAGGCGCAGCGATAGGGGCGGCCGGCCTCGCCTAGCGCCTGCAGCACGCCCGACCGCGCGGCGCATCCGGGTTCGAACAGCGCGACCGGCAGAGGATTGCGCGTCCAGGCTTCATGCGCGCGGGATGCCACCCAGACCAGCGGTTCGCGTCGCAGGACCGGATAGGGTTGTTCGGGCAGGCGGGTGACGATCGCCAGGTCGATCCGCCCGGCCGCGATGGCCGGCACCAGCCGCACCGATGGTTCGCAGACCAGCTCGACGGTGACCAGGGGATGATGCGCCGCGACATGCGACAGGATGGGGGGCAGCAGGAAACCCGCATAATCGTCCGGGACGCCCAGCCGGACGCAACCGCGTTCCTCGGGCTGGGTCACGCTGGCCCAGACCTCGTCCGATACATGCAGCAACCGCCGTGCCTGGACCAGGAAATCCGCGCCGGCCGGCGTGGGGACGACGGAACGGGGATGGCGGACCAGCAGCGGCCGCCCAACGCTTTCCTCCAGCCGCTGGATCTGCATGCTGACGGCGGACTGGCTGCGTCCGATCCGTGGGGCGGCCGCCGACAGGCTGCGACATTCCACGACGGTCACGAAACTGCGGAGAAGATCAAGATCGAGCGGATGAGACATGCCATCAGCATAACGGATGGCAGCGTTCAGTTCTATTCGTTTGATTGAACGGAAGAAGCCGTCCACTGTGCGGCCGTCCGCCACGACAGGTTTTCGTCATGATCCTTCGCGACCATCACGGTCATCCCGCACTGAAGCTGGCCTTCGCCATGCTGCTCTCCGGCACCATCGGCGTGTTCGTGGTGCAGAGCGGGCTCGGCCCGATCGACGTCGTGTTCTGGCGGTGTGTGTTCGGCGCGGCGTTCATGGGGGCGTGGTGCCTGTTTCGCGGCTATTTCCGTGATCTGGCCTGGCGGGGCGTAGGGATGGCGATCCTGTGCGGGGTGCTGGTGGTCCTGAACTGGATCACGCTGTTCACCGCCTATCGCCTGACGTCGATCGCGACGGCCACGATCGTCTATAACGCCTCGCCATTCTTCGTGGTGCTGGCGGGACGCCTGTTCCTGGGTGAGGCGATTACCCGTGACCAGCTGGTCTGGATGCTGGCCGCGTTCGGCGGCGTGGTGCTGGCCAGCGGCCTGCTGTCGTCCGGGGGACATGGGGAGGCGGGCTGGGCGGCCGGCACCGCGATCACCCTGGTGGCGGCGATGCTGTATGCGATGACGACCCTGATTTCCAAGGGCATGGGGCATCAGCGGCCGGAAATCACCGTGTTCTGGCAGACCGCGACCGGCATCGTGCTGCTGGCGCCGCTGGTCGACCTGTCCCATCCGATGCCGGCCGCCGCATCCTGGGGGTGGCTGCTGGGGCTGGGGGCGATTCATACCGGCCTGTGCTACGTGCTGATGTATGCGTCCTATTCCCGGCTGACGACCTCGGCGATCGCTACGCTGTCCTTCATCTATCCCCTGGTGGCGATCCTGAGCGACTGGATGGTCTACGGCCATCGGCTGACGGCGGCGCAGATCACCGGCGCGCTGGTGATCGCGGTGGCGACGCTGGGGTCGCGGCTGGGCTGGCGGGTGGGATGGCCGCGCGGCTATTCCCGCGCCGGATAGAATTTACCCGTCGCAGGGCGGCAGCATCACCAGCTTGTAGTCCGGATGGCCGGCAGGAATCAGCGTGATCTGGTCGTGGACCAGCGGGCCATCCTGCGGGTGCATGAACCGTCGCGGGCCGCCCGTGCGCGACAGCACCGCATGTCCGGTCCAGAACCGCGCGAAATCGGGACTGTTCCGCAGCAAGGCCGCAATGACGCGCTCCAGGGCCGGGTCGTCAGCCAGACGCGCCGTATCGGCGCGGAATTCGGCCAGGATCCGGCGCGCGCGGTCATCCCAATCCTGCAGGAACGTTCGGGCAGCGGGGTCGAGGAAGACGTAGCGCAGCAGGTTTGGCTCCGGCCCCGACAACCAGCCGGCGAACAGATGACGTGCCCGGGCATTCGCAGCCCGCACGCACCATAGCCGGTCCAGAAGATAGGCGGGTGCGTCCATCAGGTCGGGCAGGCGGCCCAGCTCGGCCGGCAGGGATCCTGCCTCCGCTGCCCCGGGGGGACGCGGGTCCTTCTGGCGCGTGAGTTCGAACAGATAGGCACGTTCGGCCGGCGACAGGTGCAACGCATCGGCCAGGCGGCCGAGCGTCGCGGCAGACAGGGCGATGTCGCGTCCCTGTTCCGCCCAGGTGTACCAGGTGGTGCTGATGCCGCAGAGATGCGCCACTTCCTCGCGCCGCAGGCCGGGGGTGCGCCGGCGGACGGAGGCGCGTATCAAACCGGCCCGTTCGGGTGGCAACGCCTCGCGCCGGGCCCGCAGGAAGGCGCCGAGGATCGGCCGCTGGTCAGGGGGAATCGGCATGGTGGCATGTTTTATACCAGGATAAATTGACATCTTATACCCGTGTTCGGAACCGGGCACCTTGCCGTTACCGGCCCGAAGGGGCGGCCGATAGGGGGATGGACATATGGCAGACGAACAGGATCATTTCGCGGCGCGCCATTACGGTGCGCGCGCGGCCAACTATGTCAGCAGCGCGGTCCACGGCGCCGGCGCGGATCTGGACGAGATCGAGCGGGTGGTCGCGGGCCGGGACTTGCGCCGCGTCCTGGATCTGGGGTGCGGCGGCGGTCATGTCGCCTATCGCGCTGCCCCGCACGTTGATGAGGTCGTGGCCTGCGACGTCACCCCGGAAATGCTGGAGGTCGTGGCGCACACCGCGCGACAGCGCGGCCTGGACAATATCGTGACGCGCCGCGCGGCGGCCGAATCCCTGCCGTTCGCGGACGGTGCGTTCGACGCCGTGCTGTGCCGGTTCACTGCCCATCACTGGTCCGACATGGAGGCCGGAATGCGTGAGGCGCGTCGGGTGCTGGCGTCGGGCGGCATCGCCGTCTTCGCCGACGTCGTTGCCCCGGCGGACCCGCTGTGCGACAGCTGGTTGCAGACGATGGAACTGCTGCGGGACCCGTCGCACGTGCGCGATTATCGCGTGGCGGAATGGATCGCGGTGCTGGGGCGGGCCGGGTTCGCGGTGCGGCGGATGACATCGCACCGGCTGCGGATGGAGTTCGCCGACTGGATCGCCCGGACCCGCACCCCGGCCGAACGGGCAGCCGCCATCCGGTCCCTGCAAATCGAGGCCCCGGCGACCGTGCGCGCGGCCTTCGCGGTCGAAAACGATGGCAGCTTCACGCTCGACACCGTCACGATAACGGTCGCGCCTGCCTGAATGTCCGATATCCCGGGGGAAGTCAGTCCTGGTCGGGTGGACAATTGGCGTCGATGACCTGTCGGGCAAGGATGGCGACATTGCCGGCCGGCCCACCGGGCCCGAAGATCTGGGCGGCGATGTAGGTCCCTTCCATCAGCAGAAGCAGGCCGTCGGCCAGCAGGGCGGGGTCGCGCGCGTTCATGGCCTGGGACATGACGGTCAGGCGCTGCCGGACTTCCTCCTTCAGGCTGCCGGCCACCTGGCGGACGGGATGGGCCCGGTCGGGATATTCCACCACCGCGTTGGTCAGGCCGCAGCCGCGATACTCCGCCCGCGACGCACGGTCGGCCAGGCCGCTGAAATAATCCAGGACCTGGGCACGGACATTGTCCGGGTGGCGGTCGGCCGTCATTTCGAAGCGCCGCCAGAATTCCTCCTGGTAATCGCACAGATAGGCGGCGGCCAGGTCGTCCTTCGAGCCGAAGGCCCGATAGAGGCTGGGCTTCGTCACCCCGGCGTTCTGCACGATCTCGTCCACGCCTACGGCGCGGATGCCGTGGCTGTAGAACAGGTCACGCGCGGCATCGCGGATTTTCTCCGCCGCACGGCGGCGTGGCGGGGCAGGGGACTCGGTTCCAGAGGACACGATCGGCAAGCTCGCGATTGACAATGTTACTGAACGGTACGTATCTATTTATAGCACAATAACCCATCGGTCGGCCACATGCGCATATCCTCTCCCGCGGGCAGGGATGTTCCCGCCCATCCCCGCTACGTCTTCGTCGTATTGGCGGTCACGTTCGTCGCGTTGCTGATGTCGGCGGCGCTGCGGGCCACGCCCGGTGTGCTGATGATGCCGTTGCAGCATGCGCTGGGCTGGACGCGCGAGGATATCTCGTTTTCGGCGGCGGTCGGGATTTTCCTGTACGGGCTGATGGGGCCGTTCTCGGCGGCGCTGATGCAGGGGGTCGGCATCCGGCGGACCCTGCTGGGCGCGCTGGCGGTGATGGCGGCCGCCACGGGCGCGTCGCTGTGGATGACCCGGCCGTGGCAGTTCTTTGCCACCTGGGGTGTGCTGACCGGATTGGGGACCGGGTCGGTCGCGATGGTTCTGGGGGCGACGGTGGTCAATCGCTGGTTCGTCGCGCGCCGGGGTCTGATGATGGGCATCCTGGCGGCCAGCACGGCCACCGGTTCGCTGCTGTTCCTGCCGCTGCTGGCGGCACTGGCCCAGAACCGGGGATGGCAGGCCGTGGTGATGGCGGTCTGCGCCGCATGCGTGGTGCTGATCCCGCTGGTGGCGGCGCTGCTGCCGGAACGGCCGGCCGATCGCGGCCTGGTGCCCTACGGCGCCGGGCCGGGCTACGTCCCGCCGGCGCCGGCACATGGCCATCCGGTGGCGGTGGCGCTGGGCACCCTGGCATGGGCGGCGGGGCGCCTGGATTTCTGGCTGCTGTTCCTGACGTTCTTCGTCTGCGGCTTCACCACCAACGGGCTGATCGGCACGCATTTCATCGCCATCTGCGCCGATCACGGCATCGCCGAGGTCCCGGCGGCGGGGCTGCTGGCCACCATGGGGCTGTTCGACCTGGTGGGCACGACCCTGTCGGGCTGGCTGACCGACCGGTTCGATGCGCGCCGGCTGCTGTGCGTTTATTACGGGCTGCGCGGGGTCTCGCTGATCTTCCTGCCATTCTGCGATTTTTCACCGACCGCCCTGATGGTGTTCGGCGTGTTCTACGGTCTGGATTGGATTGCTACGGTGCCCCCGACATTGCGCCTGACCAACGCGGCATTCGGCGAACGCCTGGCCCCCATCGTGTTCGGCTGGGTCTTCTTCGGCCACCAGGTCGGTGCCGCCTGCGCCGCCTATATTGCCGGGATGCTGCGGGAACGGACGGGAACCTATGAACAGATGCTGATCATGGCCGGGCTGACGGGCCTGGTCGCGGCGCTGCTGGCGATGGGGATCGGCAGGCGCGTTCCCGCCGGCGGGGGCGAGCCGGCCTCGGCTGCGACCTGAATGCGCTCACTCCGGCCGTGATGGCCTGGGGCGCGTATCCACGGCTTGATCTTCCACGCCGCCCGGGATGAAAACAGGGTGGGAACACCACGTCTTCAGATCCGGGGCAGGCGATGCGCAACAGCAATGAAATATGGGATTTCGTCGAGGCACGGAAGGACCCGCTTATCGCGCTCAGCGATGCGGTCTGGGCGGTCCCGGAACTGAATTTCGGCGAATTCCGGTCGGTCGCCCTGCATGGCGCGACGCTGGAGAATGAGGGCTTCCGCGTGACCCGCGACGTCGCCGGCCTGCCGACGGCGATCATGGGCGAGGCTGGGGAGGGCGGTCCGGTCATCGCCATCCTGGGCGAATATGACGCCCTGCCGGGCCTGAGCCAGCAGGCCGGCATCACCGAACACCGTCCCTTGCCGGGCGACGGAAACGGCCATGCGTGCGGGCATAATCTGCTGGGCTCCGCATCGCTGCTGGCCGCGACGGCGGTCAAGAACTGGCTGGCCGCCACCGGGACGCCGGGCCGCGTCCGCTATTACGGCTGCCCGGCCGAGGAGGGTGGCGCGGGCAAGGGATTCATGGTCCGCGCCGGGGTGTTCGATGATGTCGACGCCGCGATTTCCTGGCATCCGTTCTGTTTCGCCACCATCTTTCCGCCGGCGGCGCTGGCCAATGTGCGGCTGGATTTCACCTTCACCGGCCGTGCCGCACATGCCGCCGCCGCCCCGCACCTGGGCCGGTCGGCGCTGGATGCGGCGGAGCTGATGAATATCGGCGTCAATTACCTGCGCGAACATATGCTGCCGACTTCACGCATCCATTATGCCTATCAGGATGCGGGCGGTGTCGCGCCGAACGTGGTGCAGGCCCGAACCGTCATCCGATATACCGTTCGGGCAGCGGAACTGGAGGACATGCTGGCGCTGGCCGAGCGCGTGCGCCGGGTGGCCGAGGGGGCCGCGATGATGACGGAAACCACTGTCACCTGCGCGGTTATCAGCGGCATGGCGAATTTGCTGGGCAATCCGCCGCTGGAGGCCGCGATGCAGGCCAACCTCGAACGTCTGGGGCCGCCGCCCTTCGATGCTGCCGACCAGGCCTTCGCGCGCGAGATGCAGGCGACCTTTACCGAACAGGACATCGCCTCGGCCTTCCGGCAGGTGGGCCTGCCGGTCGATCGCGATACGGCGTTGTGCGACATGATCCTGCCCTATCCGACGGCGGCCGGCCCGGTGATCCTGGGATCGACCGATGTCGGCGACGTCAGTTGGACGGTGCCGACCGTTCAGGCGCTGGGGGCGACCTGCGCCATCGGTACGGCACTTCATTCCTGGCAGATGACGGCGCAGGGCACGTCCGCGCTGGCCCACAAGGGCATGGTCCATGTCGCCAAGATCATGGCAGCGACCGCGACCGACCTGTTGTCGGACCCGGCCCTGCTGGAGCGTGCGAAGCAGGACCATGCCGCGAAGCTGCGGCAGCGGCCGTATGTCAGCCCGATCCCGCCGGAGGTCCAGCCCCCGGTCCTTTACCCGGATCAGGCCGCCGAGTGAATCGGTGGCCCCCGATCAGCCGAAGGGCGCGCGAGGGAAGCCGGATAAAGCGACCTGCCTTGTAGTCGCCTGGGGGATCCATGCGACCCGGCCAAATAGTCCGGGTCGGAAGGGGCCGACAGCACGTCCCTTCAAAAAAACAAACCCCGCCATCTCTGGCGGGGTTTGCAGGCAGTCCGGGTAATCCATGGTCAGGCGGACCGATAGACGATCCGCCCGTGGATCTGTCCCGGATGTCGGGAGTTAGAAGGAGGCGTTGATACGGCCGTAGTAATAGCCGCCCGTGATGGGGATGCTCGAGGAGTTCTGGTCGTACTGGTTGGCGCCCAGATAGTTGGTGTAGGGCGTGAGCATGCGCGGGCGCTGGTTGAAGAGGTTGTTGCCGCCCACAGCAAAATGCCAGTGCCGGTTGAGGCGATAGCCGATTTCCAGGTCGGTCATCCAGACCGGCGTGTTCTTGAACTGCTGGAAGCACGTGATGGAATACTGCATCGGCGAGCCGTCCGGGCAGGTCAGGTTGGCCGGCGTCTGGTCCTGGAACTGCATCATCGACGTGGTTTCGCCGTACCGGGTCTCGCGGATATTCACGTCCCAGTTCCCGACGGTGTAGTACGCGTTCAGGATGATCTTGCTGCGCGGCGAACCCGTGGTCAGATACCCGATCGTCTGGTCGTTCATATAGGAACTGCCATCCGAGGCATTGTTGATGTGCGTCATGCGCGTACGGTTGAGGTTCAGCGCCAGGCTGGTGTCCAGGGTTCCGTACTGGTTCAGATGGAAGATATAATCCCCCATGATGTCCAGGCCCTGCGTGCGGGTGCTGCCGACATTGGCGAAATAGTTGGCCGACACGTCGGCGGAAGTGATGCCCGCGGGCAGGGTCGCGCCCGTCATCGCGATCGCGTCGATCGCCTCCGAACCGTTCGCGGTGCCGCCGCCGAAAATACGGTCACGGATATTGATCTGATACACGTCAGCCGAAATATGGAAGCCGTCCACCGGTTCGAGGACGAACCCGCCTTCGACGCTGGTCGAACGTTCCGGCTTCAGCGGCTGTGCGCCCAGGGCCTTGGCGGCGGCGCCTTCGGTGGCCAGCAGCCCGGTGGCCCCGGTCGGCGACACGTTCAACGCGCTGAAATGCTCTTCCGGCAGGGTGGGCGCGCGGAAGCCGTTGCTGATGGTGGCGCGGATCGCGATGCGCTTCGTGATGTCGTAGCGGGTCGAGACCTTGCCGTTCTCGGTGTTGCCGAAATCGGTGTAATGCTCGAACCGGCCGGCGAAATCGAGGTCCCAGTGCTTCAGGGGATGGAAGTCGCCGTCCAGATAGCCCGCCCAGACGTCGCGGCCCCACTTGCCCGAGTTTTCCGGCATCAGACCCGCATAACCCTGGGTGCCGCCGTACATGTACGAGGCCGGGTTGCCGGGAAGGATGGTATATTGCTCGAGCCGGTGTTCCGCGCCGAATGCCAGCGTCATCGGCACGACATGACCGATGTTGAAATTACGCCGCATGTCCAGATTGTTGGTCCACTGCATCAGCGTGTAGGATTCGGCATTCGCCTTGTTCGGCGACCAGCCCTCCTGCGCGATCATATTCGGGTTGGCAGTGTTCTTGTTGCCGATCGAATCGTCGTCCGCGCCGTAGGTGGTGCTCAGATCCCAGCCGAAGCCGAAGAAATTGTCGCCCTTGAGGCCGAGGGTCGCCGCATAATCATTCTCGTCGATCGTCTCGAGCGGCGAGAAACCGGCCGGCCAGATGGAGGGCGCCACGTTCGGCAGGCGGTAATTCTCATACGCTTCGGAATGACGATGGGCGTAGGTGATCAGGCCGTAGCCCTGCACGCCTTCGGTCAGCGTCTTGCCGAATTCGATGCTCAGATTTTCGCGCGTTTCCTCGGGCGTGCTCATGATCTTGTTGGAATCATGAGGCACCACGTACCCCTTGTACTCCGGGTTCCCCTGGATCGTACGCACGTCGGCCGAGTACGGGACCATGTGGTCGGCGTGCATCTGCTGCCCGCTGATATGGACATAGCCGTCGTCGCCGAAGCTGAAGCCGCCGTCGATGCCGACCTGTTCCTGCCAGCCATCGCCGTTATAGGCGTTCGCGCCGGTCTGGCCGCTGATGTTGAGGCCGTGGGCGGTCTTCTTGAGAATGATGTTGACCACGCCGGCGATCGCATCCGAACCATACATGGCCGCCGCGCCATCACGCAGGACCTCGATATGGTCGATCGCATTGGCCGGGATCATGTTCAGATCGACCGGGGTGGAGCCCTGCTGCGGTCCCTGGTCGGCATAGATGTTGGCGGTGGTGTGGCGGCGCTTGCCGTCGACGAGCACCAGCACCTCGTTCGGGTTCAGGCCGCGCATGCGGATCGAGGAGGTCAGCGCCCCCGCGTCGGCGCCCATGGCCTGGGTCGTGATGGACGGATCGGTGCGCACGATGGCGTCGGCCAGGTTGACCTGGCCCGAGCGCATCAGGGTCTGGGCGGTCAGGATGCTGATGGGCGCCGTGGAATCGCGGGCGCGGCGATGGAACGCGTGCGTGCCGGTGACGATCACGGCCTCGCCCGCGTCGGCCGGCGGCGCGCGATAAGCGGGGACGACCGGGGCAACTGCCGGAACGACGGCAGGACTGGCGGGCGCGGCCATGGTGGCCGCTGGGGCCTTCTGTGCGACGGCGGCGGCGGGCTTCGACGCATGGCGCGTGGTCTTGTGGGGGACCGTTGCCGCGCGGGCGCCCGCGGTGCCGAGGCAACCGATGGCCGAAATCATGGTTGCGGCAACAAGGCGTCGTCGTAAGCTCATATAGATGACCCGTTCATGATTTGATAAAACCCTCGTAACCTTAGTTGGGTCGTAACGTTCCGGTAATAGACGAATTGGGGACCGTGACGCTTTCGTCTCGATCTGTTGCATTTTGATGACAGTAGGTGTGGTGGACCACCTGGGGACGGTTCTCCCGGACGCAGATAGACGCAGATATATGATGGCCGTTCGGGCCATCGGGGGGCCGGCGGAATGGGCCGCGAGGGAAAAAACCATTACGATCCTGTGATCGGATGATTGCTCCGGCGCGACATCTCCCTGTAACTACCGTTCCTCTCGCACGGATCGCCATTCGACCTGCGTCACTTCATCCTGGGGAAGCTTGATGACAAACGCTTTCCAGCGTCCGGCGGCCACGCGCCGCCAGATGCTGACCCGAATCGGTATCATGGGCGGCAGCGCGGCCCTCTATCAGGCGATGACCAGCCTCGGCCATGCGGCCGGCACCGATTTTCGCGGCGCGCCGGCCCTGACGGGGGCGAAGCGCGGCACGCGGGTGCTGGTGCTCGGCGCCGGCCTGGCCGGCATGCTGGCCGCCTACGAACTGCGCAAGGCCGGCTATCAGGTCCGGATCCTCGAATTCCAGAATCGCAGCGGCGGCCGCAACATTTCGTTGCGCGGAGGCGACACGCTGACGGAACTGGGCGGCGCCACCCAGAAGGTTCAGTTCGCCCCTGGCAACTACATCAATCCGGGTCCGTGGCGCATTCCCTATCACCACCAGGGATTGTTGCATTATTGTCGCGAGTTCGGCGTGGAGCTGGAACCGTTCGTCGAGCTGAACCACAATTCGTGGTTGCATTCGTCGGACAATTTCGGCGGCAAGCCGGTCCGCTATCGCGACTATGCCAGCGACTTCATGGGTTACACGGCGGAGCTGCTGTCCAAGGCCATCAACCAGCACAGGCTGGATGACGCCGTCTCGGCCGACGAGCGCGCGCATGTCGCGGCGGCGATGCGCGGCTGGGCCGGGCTGGAGGCCGACGGTGCGTACCGCAAGGGCATCGTCAGTTCGCTGCGCCGGGGTTTCGCCAAGCCGCAGGGCGGCGGCGTCGACGGCGCGCCGATCCCCTCGGACCTGTTCGCCCGCGACGAGGTGATGCGGTCCGGCCTGTGGCAATGGCTGGCGTTCCATGAACGGCTGGACATGCAGACGACCATGTTCCAGCCCGTGGGGGGCATGGACCAGATCGGCAAGGGCTTCACCCGTCAGGTCCATGACCTGATCACCCTGAACTGCAAGGTATCGTCCATCCACCAGGACGATCATGGCGTTCAGGTCACGTATAACGACATGGCCAATGGCGGCGCCGTCCGTCAGGAAAGCGCGGATTATTGCGTCTGCACCATTCCCCTGTCGGTGCTGTCGCAGCTGGATATCCAGGTCAGCGGCCCGCTGAAGGCCGCGATCGCCGCCGTGCCCTATGCCTCGTCCGTCAAGCTGGGCATGGAGTTCAACCGCCGGTTCTGGGAGGAAGACGACCAGATCTATGGCGGCATCAGCTTCACCGACCAGCCGATCAGCCAGATCTCCTATCCCAGCCACGGCTATTTCTCGCGGGGGCCGGCGGTCCTACTGGGCGGCTACATGTTCGGTCCCGCCGCCTACGATTTCGCGGGCATGACTCCGGCCGAGCGAATCGAGCACGGCCTGACGCAGGGGTCGGTGATCCATCCGAACTATCGCAAGGAATTCCGCAACGGCGTGGCCGTGTCCTGGAGCCGGATGCCCTGGACGCTGGGATGCTGCTCGATGTGGACCGAGCAGAGCCGCAAGACGCACTACAAGACGTTGTGCGCTGTGGACAACCGCATCGTCCTGGCCGGCGAACATGCCTCTTATATCGGCTGCTGGCAGGAAGGTGCGATCCTGTCCTCGCTCGACGCCGTCACCCGTCTGCACAAACGCGCGCTGGGAGCTGCCTGATGCGTCCCGCTTTCCTTCTGCTCGCCGGACTCGTCGCCGGCACGACCCTTGCCACGCAGGCCCGCGCGGACAGCGCCAGCGCCGTCGCCGGCCATCTGCAGCCGCTTGCCGACGGGGCGGCAGTCTACCAGCACGTCTGCCAGGGCTGCCACATGCCCGACGGCCGTGGCGCGATGGGATCGGGGGCGCGCTTTCCCGCCCTGGCCGGCAACGCCAAGCTGGCCAGCCCGGATTATCCTGCCTACGTCATCCTGAACGGGTTCGGCGGCATGCCGTCCTTCGCCGGGCTGCTGACGGATGCACAGGTAGCGGACGTGGTGAACCATATCCGCACTCATTTCGGCAATCACTACACCGACACCCTCAAGCCCGAGGACGTCGCCGCGCAGCGTCCGACCATCACCCCGGAACAGGAATAAGAACATGACGACGTTGAAGACCGTACGCATGACCGCCCTGGCGGTGCTTCTGGGCACGGCGGCGTTGTCGTCGGCCCGGGCCGAAGGGGTCGTGCGCCATTCCGATCCGGCGAGCCATTTTCCCATCGCCACGGCGATCGAGGTGCCCCCCGGGGCCACCACCATCTATCTGAGCGGCATGGGCGCCCCCCCGGCCGACAAGTCGGCCAAGCCCAATACGCTGGCCGCCTATGGCGACACCGAAACCCAGGTCCGTGCGTCGCTGGTGCGCATCCAGGGCGAACTGGCGAAGCTGAAACTGACCCTGGGCGACGTCGTGCAGATGCATATCTACATGGTGGCCGATCCCAAGCTGGGGAAGATCGATTTCGCGGGCATGATGAAGGCCTATACCCAGTTCTTCGGCACGCCGTCGCAGCCCAACCTGCCGACCCGCTCGGCGTTCGAGGTCGCGCACCTGGCGAACCCGGGCTGGCTTGTGGAAATCGAGGTTACGGCGGTTCGCACCCCGTAATCCGCCCCGCGAGCGGTTTCGGCCCTGTCCGGCAGGCGTATCCTGCCGGACAGGGCCGAACGATCGGCGACCCCGGCACATTCAATCGCGAACAGCGAATTATGTTGGGCGGCAAGCAACCTTATGCAGGCGTGATGCATTAAGGCGCCGGGACAATCGTCGGGGAGACCGTCGGGTGACGGATCTTGTTTCGCGCGCTGCCGCCTTCGCGACGGCGGCACATGCCGGTGTCGGCCAGCGCCGGAAATATACAAACGAACCCTTTATCGTGCATCCGCGGCGTGTTGCCGAACTGGTTGCCAGCACCGGCGCGCGCGACGAAGTCGTGGCGGCGGCGTGGCTGCATGACGTGGTCGAGGATACGAACGTCACCCTGGCGGAAATCGAGGCCGTCTTCGGCGCCGAGATCGCGACCCTGGTGGACATGGTCACGGATGTCATTCCCCCCGAGGAGGGCGCGCGGGCGTTGTGCCTGGGGCTGAATCGGGACCATTTGGCCCGGGCGTCGGCCGAGGCGCAGACGATCAGCATCGCCAGCCTGATGGACAATGCCGAGCTGATCGCCCGGTACGAAGCCGAACAGGCGGAATATCATCTCCATGAAAAGCTGGAGTTGCTGCGGGTGCTGGGCAAGGGCGACGCGGGGCTGTACATGCAGGCGGCGCTCGTCGTGGCCTGACGGGCCATGTTGATGGCATGACCACGGCGGTGAGCCTTCCCGCCGGTGCCGGAGGCGTGACGGCGACGTTCCATCGAACATGCGCAACTTTCTTCGCCGGACGATGTTGACGTTTCTATCCTCAACGGGAGGTCTCGTCATGCAAACAGATGAAAGCGTCAAGCCGGATCGCTCGTCCCTCTCGCAGGATCGCGATCGAACGTGCACACCCACAGGTTATCCGCTGGTCGCGGATTCCCTGTGTTTCGAAACCGTGCCCCTGGGCACACCGCGTTCCTACAACGCACCGCCCTCGTCGTCGTGACGATGTCGTTCCGGACCCGATCCCAGAGCGATCGGGTCCGGAGCCAGGGCGGCCAGGATGGCCGGCGACGCGATCCGGCACGCGCAATAGTGCTGCAGGACGGTCCCAGGCCGCCATCACAAGAACGCATGATGGGATGAACCGGCGTGATGCCGGTTTTTTGCTTTTCAGCGGGATACCGCCGGACAGGGGGGAGGGCGACACCGGTTCCGGGTCGTATTGCAGCGTCGGAACGATTCGTAACAAAACGATATGAAACTTTTATGAAATTTTTGTTAGAGTAAAATAGATTGATCCAGCATGTCTGGCGGAATAATCATCTTTATCCATGACGTTCCCGTGAGAGTAACGTGCCCATGAATCAGATCAGTAAAAATCATGACACGCACTGGAACAGGTATTACGCGTCTGACGACGTCCCTATGCTGCCGTCTCAATTTTCGGTTTTCGTCGCTTCCGAATTTCCAGACGCCGATTTTATTGTTGATATCGGGTGTGGAAATGGTCGAGATGCTTTTTTCTTCTGCAAGCAGGGCTATCGCGTCGTCGCAGTGGATGCCAGTGCGGCGGCAATCGAATCGATCCAGGACAAGTGCGGAGACATGGCGGGGCCGCTGGCCCTGCAATGCCGGATCGATGGTGCAGGAACGGCTGAGGATATCCGCAGGGTTCTCACGGATAACGGAATCGAAGGCCGGGGCGTTGTCTATGCCCGCTTTTTCCTGCACGCCATCGACCAGACCGGAGAGGACGCGTTCCTGGAGGTCTGCCGGGCGATTTCCACCCTGCGGGATGTGTCCGTGGCGGTGGAGTTCCGGACCGTACGAGACAAGAGCCTGCCGAAGGAAACCCCGGACCATTTCCGGCGGTACCTCAATCCCCCTGAATTCGTGCAGAACGCCGCGCGCTTCGGGTTCAGGACGGAGTACCTGACCGAAGGATTCGGTTTCGCCAAATATAAATCCGACGACGCCCATGTCGCCCGTGTGATCCTGGCGCGCTGAATGGCGGGTTTGCCTGACGGGACGGCCGCCGGGACGTTTTCCCGCTCCCTGGCCCACATCGCGGACTTTATCAACGCGGCTGCCCCTACGCTGTTTTTCGGTGGATCCGACGGATCCCCCTTGATTGTCGGTGGGGCGGGGCCGGTGCGTTTCCTGCGCCTGAGGGTCCATGGCACAGGCCCTCTGCATGTGATCCATGTCGAGGTCCGGGACCGGAACGGGGCGCTGGACCTGCAGGTCCGCCAGGTCACGGCAAGTTCCCTCTACGGCATGACCGGCAGATCCCCGGCGGAGCAGAAGCAGGCCTTGCAGGCCCGTGCCCGGTCGCTGCTGTACTTTCCGATTGTCGGAGGGGACGGCCTGCATACGGGGGACAAGGATACCACGCCCTGGGTGCAGATCGATCTGCAGCGCCTGACCGATGTCGAAAGTATCCTGATCCGGAACCGGGCCGATGTCTGGGCATGCCGCAACTGGTCCCTGACGGTCGAAGGATCCGAGGACGGCCAGGACTGGCGGACGATATACGACCACCGGGCCGTCATCGACGCGGTGAACGTTCTGGTGGAGCAGCAGATCGCGAATGCGGCGTCGCCCGGGCAGGGCCGGGCCTTCCGCCTATATTGGCAGACCCTGCGTGTGTTCCTGTCCGGAGCGATCATCGAGCATGGGTTTTTCGACACCCTGTCGATCAGCGACGAGGAACGCGGCGTCCTGGGCGACGTCGTCAACAGCAAGCTGCTGTACCGGTTCCAGCAGGAAATCACCGCGCATGGCATGATCCGGACGTTCCGCTACTGGAGCGCGGATGAAAAAAAGCAATATGTCGAGGATGCCCTGGCGCTCGTGGCCGCCCTGAAGGACCTGTCCCCTCACGTCATGATCGGGTACGGGGCCGTGCTGTCCTATATCCGTTCCGGCGATCTGATGCCGCATGACGACGATGTCGATGTAGTCATTGCGATGGACCAGGCAGCTTTTGCTGATATACCGACGGCCACGCGGGCGGTCAGCGCGTTCCTGGCCGAACGGGGATTCCGGCTCGACGGGGATTTCTTCTCGCATCGCTGGGTCGCGGCGCGGGGCGACAAGACCCTGGACGTCTTTGTCAGCCTTTATTCGAATGACCGAGTGTTGTTCTATCCCGGACCGGTGGGGGGATGCCCGATCGCGGACGTGTTTCCCACGATTCCGGTCAAATTATGCGACTGCATCGTTCCGATTCCGGCCAATCCGTTCCGCTACCTGGAAGCCATTTACGGGCCATCGTGGCGCGTCCCGCAGCCTCAGTTCAGCCATGAGTGGAACGAAGACGCGTTTACGGGGCGCCGTTTCACCACGATAGGCCGGTTGATCAGAAACCGCGCCGGGTTGCGTCGGAACTGATTGAGGCGGCCTACCACCTACCGTCTCGATGGTCGGCCGCAAGTGGCCGGATGCCGCGTCGTCCAGATCCGGGCCGGGGGTGCATTGTCCTCCAGCTGTCGCGTCGCAAGGTCCGGCGGGGCATGGCGGCGTCTTCCGTTCCTCGACGGGTCGGTCTACAGGCTGGAGAGCATCTCTCCCGCCGGAGCAAGCGTTCCTGATCGTCGAGCGGTATCCCGAATGCCGCCGATGACGCCATCCCGGCACAGATCCTGGTGGTTACAGCAGAGTGTCGGATAAATCTCCCTCTCTTTCCCTGTCCTCCGCCGGCCTGTCGGTGCGGGGGCTGCGGAACGCGCATGCCGGGCCGTTCACGGTCGACGTGCCGCGGGGGGAATGCCTGGTCGTCGCTGGCATGTCGGGTGCCGGCAAGTCGGTCCTGCTGCGGATGATCGCCGACCTTGACCCGCATCAGGGTCTCGTTGCGCTGGACGGCGTCGCCTGCGCCGACATGCCGGCGCATCAATGGCGGCGGCGGGTGCTTTACCTGCCTGCCGAACCGGGCTGGTGGTCCGACATCGTGCTCGATCATGTGTCCGACGATACCGCGACCCGCGCGCTGCTGGACAGGCTCGGCCTGCGCGAGAGCGTTCTGCGGACCCCTGTCCATCGCCTGTCGACCGGCGAACGGCAGCGTCTGGCGTTGGTCCGTGGGCTGCTGCGGGGTCCGTGTGTGCTGTTGCTGGACGAGCCGTGTTCCGCGCTGGACGATGCGACGACCCGGAAAGTCGAAGCCCTGCTGCGCGACCTGAAGGCGCAGGGGCTGGCGCTCGTCCTGGTTTCGCATGATCAGGCGCAGGCCGATCGCATGGCGGACCGTCGCCGTTACATGACGTCCGGTCGTTTCACCGAGGACGCGGCATGACGCCGATCCTGCTGACGACGTCCGACCTGCTGCTGGCCGGCGGCCTGGTCGGCATCTGCGCGCTGCTGTCCGTCGTGCTGTCGCTGGATATCCATCGCACGCTGGTGATTGCGGCAGTGCGGATGACGGCCCAGCTGGTCCTGACCGGCAGCGTCCTGCTGTTCGTGTTCGGCAGGTCGTCGGTGTGGCTGACGCTGCTGGTGCTGGCCTTCATGTTCGCGGCGGCCTCGTACGAGGCCGGATCGCGCCAGCAGGTGCGTCTGGCCCCGTCCTGGCATTTCGGAATCAGCGGGGGCGCCACGATTTTCGGCACGGTAATCGTCGTGCTGATCGGGCTGCTGACGGCGCTGCAGCCGCATCCCTGGTACCAGGCGCGCGTCGCCATCCCGATGACCGGCCTGCTGCTGGGCAACGTCATGAACGCGACCAGCCTGTCGATGAACACGCTGCTGTCGGCCATCGCGCGCGAACGCATCGCCATCGAGGCGCGGATCATCCTGGGCGCCACCCGGGCCGAGGCCATGAACAGCCTGATCCGCCAGGCCATCCGCACCGCCCTGATCCCGACCCTGAACCAGATGGCGGCGGCTGGCGTCATTACCCTGCCCGGGATCATGACGGGACAGATTCTGGCCGGGATGAATCCGCTGGAGGCCTCCAAATACCAGATCGTGCTGATGAGCCTGATCGTCAGCGGAAACATGATCGGCGCCACGCTGTCGGCGGGCCTGACGGCGGCACGCCTGACGGATGCGCGCGGCCGATTGCGGCTGGACCGCCTGCGCGACTGACCCCAGCCAGACGCGGCAGGAGGTGCGGCGCAGGAAGTCGTCGGCAGTTTCCATGCGTGGCAAGGCCGCCCGACCGGCCTTGCCACACGGACGGTCGCGATCCTGGCCGGCATCCAGCCTCTGTGATCGCGACCGTTGTCCTATAGCGTCGCCTTGTCCAGTTCGGGCGTCGTCTGCCGGGTGCGGGGGGCGGCATCCTTTGCCGCCCGCCGCCAGCGATGCAATGTGGCCTCGGTATAGCCGTTGGGTTGCACGGCGCCCTTGAAGACCAGGTCGGAGGCGGCGCGGAAGGCCGGCCCCGTCGTGTAGTGGGACAGGGGACGATAGCCGGGCTCGTCCCGGTTCTGGTCGTCGACCACCGCGGACATGCGCATCATCGACGTCCGCACATCGTCTTCCGAGATGACGGCGTGACGCAGCCAGTTCGCCACGTGCTGCGAGGAAATGCGCAGGGTCGCCCGATCCTCCATCAGGCCGACATCGTGCAGGTCCGGCACTTTCGAACAGCCGATGCCCATATCCACCCAGCGCACGACATAGCCGAGGATGCCCTGCAGGTTGTTGTCCAGTTCCTCGCGGATCTCGGCGGCGGACCAGTCGGGCGTCCGGGCGAGCGGCAGGGTCAGCAATTGTTCGAGCGCCGCGGGCGGTACCGTTTCCAGCCGTGTCTGGACCGCGGCGACGTCGACGAAATGATAGTGCAGCGCATGCAGCGTCGCCGCGGTGGGCGAGGGCACCCACGCCGTATTGGCGCCGGCACGGGGATGGGCCGATTTCTGCGCCATCATGTCGGCCATGCGGTCGGGCATCGCCCACATGCCCTTGCCGATCTGGGCCCCTCCCTTCAGGCCGCAGGCTAGGCCGATGGCCACGTTGCGCTGCTCGTAGGCCGTCATCCAGGGTTCGGCGCGCATGTCGGCCTTGCGCACGACCGGGCCGGCCTGCATGCAGTAATGGATTTCGTCCCCTGTCCGGTCCAGGAAGCCGGTATTGATGAACACCACCCGTTCGCGGGCGGCATGGATGCAGGCGGCCAGGTTGGCGCTGGTGCGCCGCTCCTCGTCCATGATGCCCATCTTGATGGTGTTCGGCGCCAGGTCCAGCAGGCGTTCGACCCGCGCGAACAGGGCGTTCGACAGGGCGACTTCCTCCGGCCCGTGCATCTTGGGCTTGACGATATAGATCGATCCCGCCCGGCTGTTGGTCGTCCGCGACCCGCCCCGCAGGTCGTGCAGGCCGATCGCGGCCGTGATCGCCGCGTCCAGCACCCCTTCGGGCACCGGATGATCTGCCTGGTCCACGACCGCGTCGGTGAACATGTGATGGCCCACGTTGCGGATCAGCATCAGGCTGCGTCCGGGCAGGGCCAGCGTCGTGCCGTCGGGCGCGGTATAATGGCGGTCGGGGGCCAGGCGCCGTTCCAGCAGGCGGCCGTCCTTGCGGAACGAGGTCGCGAGCGTGCCCTGCATCAGGCCCAGCCAGTTGCGATAGACGAGGATCTTGTCCTCGACATCCACGGCCGCGACGCTGTCCTCGCAATCGATGATGGTGCTGAGGGCGGATTCGGCGATGACGTCGGATATGCCGGCGCGGTCGCGGCTGCCGATCGCCGATGTCGGGTCGAAGCGCAGCTCGATATGCAGCCCGTTGTTGCGCAGCAGCACGATGCGCGGTGCCTCGGCCGGACCCGAGAATCCGGCGAACTGTGCCAGGACTCGCAGCCCGGTGGGGGCGGTACCGTCCCCGAAATCGGCGACAAGCCGGCCGTCCGCGACGTGATAGCGCGTCACGTCCGCGTGGTTGCCGCGTGCCAGGGGCATGATTTCGTCAAGCAGCAGCCGGATCCGCCGGATCACAAGGTCTCCGCGCCCGGTGTCGAAGGTGGCGCCGGGGACGCGGCCGCCCGTGTACGGCTCGGCGTCCGTGCCGTAGAGCGCATCGTACAGGCTGCCCCACCGTGCGTTGGCGGCATTCAGGGCATAGCGGGCGTTCGTGACCGGAACCACAAGCTGCGGACCGGCGATCCGTGCGATCTCGTCATCCACGTTCGTGGTGGTGATCGAGAAATGAGGTGGTTCCTTCGCGATATATCCGATATCGCGAAGGATCCGGATCTGGGCGCCGATGTCGCCCGGGTCATGCCCGGGCGATGTCAGGACATGATCCACCGCCTGCTGCATCAGGCGGCGTCGCGCCAGTGCATTCAGGATCTTCGGCGTGAACGTGGCGACGATTTCGGAAAATCCGGTCCAGAAGCGGGTGGCGTCCACACCCGTCCCGGGCAGGACTTCGTGCGTGACGAAATCGTCGAGGGCGTAGTCGATGCGTAACTGGCCGATCGTACGACGGGACATGGTGTTTCCTCCAATATCTTGTTCCAGAGCGGGAATTTTCGACCTGGAAAATCTCAGACGGGTGTTGTGTTCTTGCCGAACGGTAATTTGGCGTGGAACTGGTCGGTTTCCGTGGAGTAAGCCATGGCCGCGATGGAGGTATGTCCGTCCCTCGCCACGGCCGCGACGGCGCCGAATTCGGCTTCCTGCAATTCGGAACAGGCCGCCATGTCGCGTTTCGCGTAGCCGTGCGCCAGCTTGAACATCGAATAGTTCAGGCTGTGGAAGCCGGCCAGCATAGGGCAGATGTCGACCGAACCGGACAACCGCGCCACATCGCGGGCGTCATGATCGCGTTGGATTCCGGCGAAGCGCTCCGGATCATTCACGAAGGTTTCGATGGATTCGACGGACACAGATTCGACGGACATTGACGACTCCCTTCTTCGATCGTCTTGTCCGATGAGTTAAGGGGAGGGCATCAATATGTGCCATATAAAAGGGGACGACCGAAGGTGAATGCTGTAAATGGATTTACAATTCGTTTTGTGTATTTGTAAAACGAAGGAAATTTCATGGCCCCCACGCGCATCGGCCGCATCGTCCGGCGGCTTCGGATCGAACGGTCGCTGTCCCAGCAGGGACTGGCCGTGCGGCTGGGCATATCGTCCAGCTACCTCAACCTGATCGAACATGACCAGCGCAGCGTGACGGCGTCACTGCTGATCAAGCTGACGCGGGCGCTGGACGTGTCGATCGAGACCCTGTCGGGCATCGACGAGCAGAGGCTGGAAGGCCTGCTGCACGAGGCCCTGTCCGACCCGCTGCTGGGGGCGCATGGGGTGCCGGCGCAGGAAATCGCCGCCCTGGCGGCGCAGCCGGAGGTCGCACGGGCGGTCCTGACGCTGCATCAGGCGTTCCGTGCGGCCCATCACGACGCGACGCGCCTGATGCTGCCGACGGGCACGCGCGTGATCCTGCCGCAGGAAGAGGCGCGCCTGGTCTATGACGAACGCCTGAATTACTTTCCCGACCTGGAAGAAGCCGCCGAACGGGTCCGCACCGACATGGCGCACGGGGCGCGCCTGCCCGACGCCGACGCGCTGCCGCCGTCGGAAAGCAACCATATGATCGCGACGCGGCTGCGCCAGCATCATGGAATCGTGGTGCGGATCGCGGCCCTGGACGGCGCGTTCCGGCGCTACGATCCCGACAGTCGGCTGCTGCTGCTGTCGGATCTGCTGCCGCGAGAGAGCCGCGGATTCCAGCTGGCGTTCCAGCTGATGCTGATCGAGGGGCGCGACAGCATGGAGCGCCTGCTGCACGAGATCGCGCCCAGCAGCGAGGAGGCACGCCTGGTCATCCAGATCGGCCTGGTGAACTATGCCGCCGCCGCGCTGCTGATGCCGTACTCCGCCTTCCTGTCGGCCGCGACCGCGCTGCGCTACGACCTCGATATCCTGTCCGCCCGGTTCGGCGTATCGTACCAGCAGGCGGCGCAGCGGCTGTCGACCCTGCAGAAGCCCGGGGAACGCGGCGTGCCGTTTTTCTTCGTGCGGACCGACCCGGCGGGCAATATCACCAAGAGTTTTTCCGCCTGCGGCTTCCCGGTGCCCCGCCAGGGCAATTCCTGTCCCCAGTGGAACGCCAATACATGCTTTTCCACGCCGGGCGTCACGCAGGCGCAGGTGGCGCAGTTCACCGACGGCCGGACCTTCCTGTGCTTCGCGCGCACGGTCACGGGCATTTCAACCGGATGGAATGATATTCGCCCGGTGCATGCCGTTGCCATGGGATGCGACATCACCCGGGCCGGCGAAATTGTCTATTCCGATCGCCTGAATCTTCAGGCGCCAGCCATACCTGTCGGGATTTCGTGCCATCTGTGCGACTGGACCGAATGCCGGTCGCGCGCGTTCCCGCCCTTGCACCACCGCCTGGCGCCGGACATCAATCGGCGGGATTCGCTTCCGTTCACTTTCGCCCCCGCGCCCGCCGATCCGGGGGGCACGCCGTCCCGATAACGGCGGCGGGAATAGGGCTCGTGTCATGGGGGTGAAGCCGCTATATTCGTCGTCGGAAAGACCCCCAAGAAATCGGATTTCATACCGATCAACCCATACGGATTGAAGAAGCCGTGTCAGAATCATCTATTTTCCCCGCCCCCCTGTCCTTCGCGGCGCGCGCCACCGTCGATTCCAGCCGCCTGCGGCAGATGAAGGATGATGCGCTGCATCATTCGGAACAATTCTGGCTGGAACAGGCAGGGCGCATCGAATGGGCGTCGTTTCCGACCATCGCATCCTCCTCGTCGTTCGAAGGCGAGGTCCCGATCAACTGGTTCGCGGACGGCAGGCTCAATGCCAGCGTCGCCTGCCTGGATCGCCATCTGGCCGAGCGGGGCGAGCAGGTGGCGCTGATCTGGCAGGGGCAGGATGAGGGGCAGGTCGAACGGCTGACCTATCGGGCGCTGCATGAACGGGTCTGCCGGATGGCCAACGTGCTGCGCGGGCTGGGCGTCGGACGCGGCGACCGGGTGGCGATCCATTTGCCGATGGTGGTCGAAGGCGTCGTCGCGATGCTGGCCTGCGCGCGGATGGGCGCCGTTCACGTCGTCCTGTTCGGGGGCTTCTCGGCCGAAGGGCTGGCGGACCGCCTGGTGAACAGCGGCGCCGTCGTCGTCCTGACCGCGGACGAGGGACGCCGGGGCGGCAAGCGCATTCCCCTGAAGCCGACGATGGACGAGGCGCTGGACCGCGCCACGGGACATGCGGTGCGCCATGTCCTGGTCCTGGCCGTGACCGGTATCGAGACATCGATGCAGGCCGGACGCGACCTGGCGCTGGCGCCCCTGCTGGCGGCGGCGTCGCCCGAATGCGCGCCTGCCGTCATGGAGGCCGAGGCCCCGCTGTTCGTCCTGTATACGTCCGGCAGCACGGGGAAGCCCAAGGGCATGGTCCATACCACGGGCGGCTACATGGTGTGGGCGGCCTATACCCATGCCCTGGTCTTCGACCATCGTCCGGGCGACGTCTTCTGGTGCACGGCGGATATCAGCTGGATCACCGGCCACACATACGTCGTGTACGGACCCCTGGCGAATGGCGGGACCGTGGTCCTGTTCGAGGGGCTGCCGTCCCATCCCGCGCCGGGCCAATGGTGGCAGGTGATCGATACGCACAAGGTTACCACGTTCTATACCGCGCCCACGGCGATCCGCGCCCTGATGCGCGAGGGCGACGATGTCGTCGCCCGGCATTCCCTGTCCAGCCTGCGCCTGCTGGGCAGCGTGGGCGAGCCGATCAGCGCCGATGCCTGGCTGTGGTTCCACGAAGCGGTCGGCCGGGGACGCTGCCCGGTCGTCGATACGTGGTGGCAGACCGAAACCGGCGGCATCCTGATCGCCCCGGTCCCGGCGGCCGTGCCGCAGAAACCCGGTTCGGCGACGTTGCCGCTGCCGGGCGTGGACTGCGTCCTGCTGGACGAGAAGGGGCGCGTCGTCGCGGGTGAAGGCGAGGGATGCCTGTGCATCGCCCGGTCGTGGCCTGGGCAGGCCCGGACCATCTGGGGCGACCATGCGCGCTTTCGCCAGACCTATTTCTCGTTCCACGAGGGGTATTATTTTTCCGGCGACGGGGCGCGCCGGGATGCGGACGGCTATTACTGGATTACCGGCCGCATCGATGACGTCATCAACGTATCAGGCCATCGCATCGGCACGGCGGAGGTCGAAGACGTGATCGCGACCGACCATCGTTTCGCCGAATGCGCCGCGGTGGGCGTGCCCCACGATCTGAAGGGCCAGGGGCTGGTCGTCTTCGTGGTGCCGCGCGGCGGCCCCGACGGGGGCCTGGCGCAGGAGGCCGCCCAGGTCATCAGCCGGGGGATCGGACGGTATGCCGCGCCCGAACGGGTCTATATCGTGCCGGACCTGCCCAAGACGCGATCGGGCAAGATCGTCCGGCGATTGCTGCGCAAGATCGCCTGCAACGAACTGGATGCGCTGGGCGACCTGTCGACGCTGGCCGATGCCACGATCGTGGAGCGCCTGATCATGGATGTCGCGCGCCAGGGCTGAGACATCGGAGACGCCCTGTCATCCGAAAGAAAAGGAGGGGACGGGCGCGGCGCTTGCCGTCATCCCGTTCCCGTGGCGTGTCAGGCCGCGCGCCACTGCTGCGCGCTGTCAGCCGCAAAATCGCGATAGGGGCGCGGGGGGCGGCCCAGCAATGTCGTGAGCCGGGCGACCTGCGTCCCGTCGGCCGGGGCACCGTCCTGCTGGTAACGCCGGAACATGAGTTTCAGGTCATAGGCCAGCCAGGCGGGCGCGAATGCCCGGACACGCTGTTCCAGGCTATCCAGATCGTCGCCACCATATTGGACGGTCTTGCCCAGGGCCTCGCTCCAGATCGCAGCGATGGCCTCGCCATCCAGGCAATCCGGTCCCACCAGATCATATGTCTCGCGCGGGAGAGGCGTTGCGCTGCGGTCGCGGCGCAGAAGTTCCTTCGCGGCGGCTTCACCGATATCGCGCGTATCCACCATGGAAATGCCCCTGGCGCCGACGGGAACGCCATAGGTGCCATGGGTCAGCAGCGCGTCCTTCTGCTGCATGTCATTCTGGATGAAATAGGCTGGCCGCAACACCGTGGCGGGCAGATCGCAAGCGGCGATCATCCGCTCGACCGTATGCTTGCCCACGAAATGCGGCACGTCGGCATAGGTTTCCCCCTTGAAGACCGAGAGATAGACGATGCCTTTCACGCCGGCCTCGCGTGCCGCATTCAGCGTGAGAATGGCCTGCGTCAATTCGTCAGCGACATTCGGCACCAGCAGGAACAGCGTGCTGACCCCGGCCAGTGCCGCGCGGACGGCATCGATGTCGGACAGGTCGCCCCCGACCGGTCGGACGCCGGGGGGAAGCTTCGCCTTTTCGGGCGTACGTGTCAGGGCACGGATATCCGCATCCTGTCCGTTCAGGGACGCCAGGACCTGCGAGCCGATCGTGCCCGTGCCCCCGGTGATCAGAATCGTCATGTCGGAAACTCCTCGCAACCGGTCGCCGTCTTGCGGCCTCGAGAAAACCTAGATGTTCCATGATCTGGCGAAAGCCGGCATGATCGGGACAACCCGTCCCACGAATGGAACACATGATGGATCTGCATGCGCTTGCCGATTTCAACCTCGTTGCCTCTCATGGGGGCTTTGGTCGTGCCAGCCGCGCCACGGGGCGGCCCAAGGCGACCTTGTCGCGCAAGGTCACGGAACTGGAACAGGGTCTCGGCGTGCGGCTGATCGAACGGGGCACCCATACCCTGCGCCTGACCGACGAAGGGCAGGCGCTCCATGCCCGCACCGCGGGATTGCTCGCCGAGATCGCGGAGGCGGGGCAGGCCGTCGTGTCGGCCGCCTCGGTCCCGCAGGGGCGTCTACGCGTCAGCGCGCCGGTGGTTCTTGCCCATGTCGCATTGGGACGCATCGCGGCACGGTTCGCCCGGGCCTATCCGGAGGTGCAGCTGGAGCTGGTCGCCGAGGACCGGGTCGTCGATCCCATCGAGGAAGGCTATGATTTCGTGATCCGCATCAATCCTGCACCTGCCGACCATCTGGTCGGCCGCAGGGTGCTGCGCGATGACCGACTGCTTGTGGCGGCGCCCGAACTCGCCCGGGCGGTGTTCCCGAGCCTGTCCGGCGACGGGCCGGATATTCCGGGCGTGCTTCCTGCGAGCACGTCGGGGGATGTCGTGTGGCAGATCGTGACCGGGGACGGACAGGTCGTCCCGGTCGTGCCGCGTCCCGTCCTGCGCCTTTCATCGCTTCTGATGATCCACAGTGCGGTGCGGGAGGGCGCTGGGGTCGCGCTGCTGCCCGGATTGCTGGTGGCAGGGGATGTCGCCGCAGGGCGGCTGGCCTGTTACGGGACCGCGGCGGGGGCGCCGGTCGAAATATGGGCGTTGCAGAGCTCCCGTCGTCTTGTGGGCGCCCGGGCGCGGGCATTCCTGAACGTGCTGGAACAGGAACTGGCGCTGTGGATATCCGGTCGGGCGGCCCGCTGACACGGTTGTTGAACCGATTGACGCAGTACCGTAACGTTCTTGCGGCAATCGACAGGGGGCGAGCATATGGCCGGAATTTCACGGCAGCCCGGATCGGCCGGTCCGGGCAGGCTCAAGACTCGTCATGTCTCGATGATCGCGTTCGGCGGCATCGTTGGGGCGGGTCTGTTCGTGGGCAGCAGCGTGGCCGTGGCGGGGGCCGGCCCGGCCGTGCTGCTGGGCTACATGGCGACCGGGGCCCTGGTCATGGTCGTGCTGCGCGCGCTGGGCGAGATGCTGCTGGCCGTGCCGGGACGGGGATCGTTCATCGACTATATCCGGCTGGGCAATGGCGAATGGGCGGGGTTTCTCAGCGGCTGGCTCTACTGGTTCTACTGGGTCATCGTCATCGGCAGCGAGGCGATCGCGGGGGCGATCCTGCTGCAGGACTGGGTGTCGTTGCCGGTCTGGATGCTGGCGGTCATGCTGGTGCTGCTGGTCAAGCTGATCAACATGGTTTCGGTGGATCTGTTCGGCGAATGTGAATTCTGGCTGGCGGCGGTCAAGCTGGTCTGCGTCGTGGGGTTCATCGCGACGGGCCTGCTGTTCGTCCTGCACGGGCTGGGCCATGCCCCCCACGTGCTGGCGAACCTGACGGCGCATGGCGGCCCGATGCCGCATGGCGCGCTGGCGGTCGTGGGCATGATTCCCACGATCCTGTTCTCGATGATGGGGTCGGAAACGGCGACCGTCGCGGCCGCCGAGACCGAAAACGCCGAGGCCAATATCGCCCGGGTCACCCGGTCCACCGCATTGAGGATCTCGCTGTTCTATGTCAGCTCGATCGGGCTGATCCTCTGTTCGGTGCCGTGGACGGATATCGTGCCGGGACATTCGCCGTTCGTGACGGCGATGGTGGCGATGGGCGTCCCCGGCGCGGGGATGATCATTCAGCTGGTGGTGTTCAGCGCGATCTTTTCCTGCCTCAATTCCAGCATCTACATCACCTCGCGGGTCCTGCTGGGGCTGGCGGCGGCGGGGGACGCCCCGCGCTGGTTCGGCGGGCTGGCGGCGCGCGGGGTGCCGACGCGGGCCGTCATCGTCAGCAGCGTGTCCGGCCTGCTGGTCGCGTTTTCGTCCATCCTGGCGCCGGATACGATCTTCGCCTTCCTGCTGGGCGCCAGCGGGGCGGTGATCCTGCTGGTCTACATGCTGATCGTCACCGCGCATCTTGCGGTGCGCGGCAGGCTGGAAAGGGCGGGTCATCGGTTCGCATTTTCGACGCTGCCGTTCTTTCCCTGGATCAACTACCTCGTCGTGGCGGGGATGGGCGGCATCTACAGCGCCATGCTGCTGGATGACGGGCAGAGGATGACCGCCCTGTCCAGCCTGGGCTGCGCCGGCTTCGTGCTGGCGCTGTACGGCATCCGGCGCCATGCCGTCCAGCGGCGGTCCGGGGGCGACCTGCCCCGCCGGGCCGTCGATCCCGTGACGGGCACGGTGCTGGAACCGCGGCGGATCTGAGGCGCTTCTGTCAAAGGCCGCACAGGCCCGGTCCGGCGGGAACGCGGGCACGGGCGGTTTCGGGATTGTTCCATGACGTGTTCCACCCGCATGATCCGGCTCGTCGTCCTTGTGCTCTGCATCCTGGCCGCCCCGCCGGCATGGGCGCGGATGGTCGCAAGGCCGGTGGACTGGACGCTGGACGGGACGCGCTTCCACAGCGTCTTGGTCTATGACGACGCGGTGGCGGCAAGGCGCCCGGGCCTGGTCATGGTGCCTAACTGGTATGGCGTGAATGCGATCGCCATCGACAAGGCTAAAATGATCGCGGGCCGGAATTACGTCATCCTGCTGACCGACATGTATGGGGCGGCGGTCCGCCCCGCCAATGACATGCAGGCCGGGGCGGTGGTGAAACCCCTTCTGTCCGATCGCGTGCTGATGCGCACCCGGATCCGGCGCGCGCTGGATGAATTGCGGTCCCAGGCCGCGACGGCGCCGATCGACCTGTCCCGCCTGGCCGCCATCGGCTTCTGCTTCGGCGGGGCCGCCGTACTGGACCTGGCGCGCAGCGGGGCGGACGTGAAGGCGGTCGTTTCCTTCCACGGGAACCTGACGACGGATGACCCGGCGCTGGCCCGGCGGATCCGGGCGGACGTTCTGGTGATGAACGGCGCCGACGATGCGATGACATCACCCGATTTCGGCGCCTTCCTGGACGAGATGCGGCAGACGCCCACGGACTGGCAGTTCGTGGTGATCGGCCATGCGGTACATTGTTTCACCGAAACCGAGGCGACCGCCCCGACGGGCATGTGCCGCTACGACGCCGGAGCCGCCGCGCGGTCTTATGCCCTGATGCGGCAGTGGCTGGCCGTGCGTTTCGCCCGCGGACCCTGATCCGGGCCGGTTCCCGGCCGGCGACGGAGGATGAGAGCATGAGCCATGTCTGTATCCAGCCATCCCATGTCGCTGTCGTGACCGGCGGTGCCTCGGGGATCGGGCTGGCCGCCTGCCGGGCCTTTGCCGCCCAGGGGCTTTCGGTCGTCGTCGCGGACGTGAATGCCGAGGGACTGGCCCGCGCGGTGGAAGAGGTCGCGGCCGCATCACCCCGCGGGCGCGGCGCGGTGCGCGGGGTGCGGTGCGACGTGACGCTGCGCCACGAGATGCAGATCCTCGAGGCCGAGGCCCGCGATGCCTTCGGCCGGATCGATATCCTGATGGCCAATGCGGCGGTGCAGCCGGGCAGCGACATCATGGGACCCGACGGTGCCTGGGACCGGATCCTGGACACCAACCTGTACGGGGTGATCCGCACGGTGCAGGCGGTCCTTCCGGGCATGATTGCGGATGGACATCCCGGATTGGTGATCGTCACGGGATCCAAGCAGGGGATCACGACCCCGCCGGGCGATCCGGCCTATAACGTCGCCAAGGCGGGGGTAAAGGCGTTCGCCGAGGCAGTGCAGCACGATCTGCGCAATCGGCCGGGATGCCGGATTTCCGCCCACCTGCTGATCCCGGGCTTCGTTTTCACGCCGCTGACGGCCAATGGCCGGACCGAAAAACCTGCGGGGGCCTGGACGCCGGAACAGACGGTCGATTTCATGATGCGGGGGCTGGCGCAGGGCGATTTCTACATCCTCTGCCCCGACAATGAGGTCACGCGCGCGGTGGATGAGCGCCGGATGCTCTGGGCCGCCAGCGATATCGTCGAGAATCAGCCGCCGCTGTCGCGCTGGCATCCGGATTATGCCGATCGTTTCGCGGCGTTCCTGCGGGGCCCCGCCGACGGAGAGTGAGATGGCAGGGACACCCCCCGTGCGCCGCGTGCGGACATTGCGCGCCGTCATCGCCGTCATTGCCGTGATCGCGCTGGCCGGTGGCCCGGCGCAGGTGCCGATCGCCCGGGCCCAGGCGGGATGTGGCCCCGGGCCGGTCGGTTGCGCGCCCAACCCGGCCGCGCAGGCGCAGATGCGCCTGCAGTTGCAGACCGAAATCCAGCAGCGGCAATTCGCGGCCCGGCAACGCGGCCTGGAGCAGGTCGAACGGGATCGCGCCCGCCTTGATCAACTGGGGCAGCAGCCGGTCGGGTCGCCCGGATCGGCCGGGGACCTGGACCGGCGACGGCAGGAACAGGCCCTGCGGGAAGATATCGACCGGGAGACCGCGGCCACGCGCGGCCTGTATCACGCGCAGCCGCTGGGGCCGGGGGCCTGGACCATCCAGAACCCGCAAGGCGTTCCGCAGGCGACATGCCGCGAGGTCGGGCGTGTCCTGGTGTGCTGAGGGTCCGTCAGCCTTTCGACGGAGGGGCGTGATCGTCCGTCCGGTTCCACCATCCCCCGCCCAGGGCCTGGAATAGCCCGACCGTGTCGGACAGGCGGGCGGATCGGGCCTGTACCACGGCCAGGCGGGCCTGGAATTCGGTTTGTTGCGCGGTCAGCATCATGACCTGGCTGGCGTCGCCCAGCGTGAAGCGGGACCGGGCGACCGCGAGGCTGCGGGCGGCGGCGTCTTCGGCGTCGGCGTTCGCGGCGAGGGCAGTGGCGTCGGTCCGGATGGCATTCAGGCTGTCGGCGACGTCCTGGACCGCGCTGACGACGGTGGCGCGATATTGCGCGGCCGCCGCGTCATACTGGGCGCGGGCGGCATGTTCCTGGTGCCGCAGCAGGCCGCCGTCGAACAGGGGCTGGGTCAGCGTGCCGGCGATCATCCACTGACCATAACCCGGCACCGCCATCTGGGCGATCGAGGCGGCGGCGACCCCCGGCGTGGCCCCCAGCTGGATATTGGGCAGCCGGTTGGCCACCGCCACGCCGACCTGCGCGCAGGCCGTGTGCCAGTTGGCTTCCGATACCCGGATATCGGGCCGCTGCTCGATCAGCCGCGCGGGCAGGCTGACGGGCAGGTCGCGGGGCAGCGTGAACCCGTCCAGTGTGAATTCGGGCGTCGGGTCGTCGGGCATGTCCCCGGCCAGGGCGGCGATCAGGTCGTGCTGCTGCGCCAGCTGCTGTTGCAGCGGGGGCAGGGTGGCCTGGTCCTGCGCCAGCAGGGCGCGCTGCGCGGCGACGTCGGCATCCGCCAACTGGCCCAGGGCCTGCTGGCGGATGCTGGACGACAGGACGGCCTGCTGGCTGACGATCAATGCCTGTGTCGTGTCGATCTGCGCCTTCACGGCGGCATAGTCGATCGCGGCCTGCACCACCGAACTGGTCAGGGTCAGGTACGCGGCTTCCAACTGGTAGCGCTGGGCATCGCGCTGGGCCGATGCGGCCTCCACGCCCCGTCGTACGCCGCCCCAGATATCCGGCATGTAGGAAATGCTCAATTGCGCGGTATGGACGGTATACAGATAGGTATTGTTCCCCGGGACAGGTGAGTACGTGCGCGACGTCTTGAAGCGCGCCGGGTTGTAGCTGGCGCTGATGCTGGGGTAGAGCGGGCTTTCCTGGGCCAGCCGGTTTTCCTGCGCGGCGCGCAGCGCATCGCGGGCGGCCTCCAGAGTCGGGCTGTGGGCCAGGGCGTGGCGGACCAGCCGGTCCAGCGCCGGGGAGTGGAACAGCGTCCACCATTGCGCCGGAATGTCCTGGCCCGGGCGGAAGAGCTGGGCCGCGCCGTCCGCTCCGGCCGAGGCCGGTGTGGCTGACGGTTGCCCGGCCTGGCCGTACTGCGTGGGCGCGGGGATCGCCGGTCGCCTGAAATCCGGCCCGACCGCACAGCCGCCGATGGCCAGCACGCCGCAGAGCAGCATCGGCCAGGTACGGACGGAGGATGCCATCATGACGGGATCCTTCCCCGGGCCGCGTCGCGCCGGGCGCACCAGGCCTCCATTTCGCAATAATAGGTCGGCAGGATGAACAGGGTCAGGATCGTGGCGATCCCCAGCCCCCCGACGACCACGGTGGCCAGGCCGCGCTGCACGTCCGTGCCGACACCCGTGGCCAATGCGGCCGGCAGCATGCCGGCGCTGGCCACAGTCGCAGTCATCAGTACGGGACGGAACCGTTCGCCGGCGCCTTCCAGAACGGCCTCGCGCAGGTCCATGCCCCCTCCGCGCAGGCGATTGATGTTCGACACCATGATGATGCCATTCTGGATCGCCACGCCGAACAGTGCGATGAAGCCGACGGCGGTGGCGACATTCAGTGTCTCGCCGCGCACATGCAGCGCCACCAGGCCGCCGAGCGTCGCCAGGGGAACCACCCCCAGGACCAGAACCGCCTGTCGCATCTTGCGGAACGCGCCGAACAGCAGAAGCAGCATCACCGCGAACATGACCGCCAGCGCCACGGCCAGCCGGGCCTGCGCGCGCTGTTCCTGCTGGAAGGTCCCTGCCCATTCCAGATGGTACTGGGTGGGATCGAAATGCACCTGCGCGTCGATCCGCGCCTGGGCGTCGGACAGGTACTGCGACAGCGGCCGACGGCCGTTATCGACACGGATGGTGATCTGGCGGTGGTTCATCTCGTGCGCGATGTTGCCTTCGCCGGTCTGCAGGCTGACGTGGGCGACCAGGCCCAGCGGGATCTGCGCGCCGTTCAGCCCGGTCAAGGGCAGCTGGTTCAGCGTCTGAAGATTGCTGATCGCACCGGCCGGGGCGCGGATCGTCATGTTGTAGGACCGGTCGCCGACATAGAGTTGCGAGATCGGGGCATCGCCGATGGCGTTCTGGACGACGGCCATGATGTCGGACACGCTGACACCGTATCGCGCGGCGGCCGCACGATCGGCGGTGATGTCCAGTTCCGGGATTTCCGGTTCCTGGAAGATCGAGGCGTCGACCGTGCCCGGAACGGCGTGCAGCACATCGACGATCTGGTTGCCGATATGCCGCAATTCACGAAAATCCTGGCCATAGACGCGCAGGACCAGCGGACTGTGCGCGCCGCCCACCAGATCGTTCATGCCATCGGCGATCGGCTGGCTTATGCCGAAGCTGATGCCGGGGATCTGTGCCAGGCGATCATGCAGGCGGGCGACGAACTCGGCCTTCGTCTCGCCATGCGGCCAGGTATCGTAGGCGGTCAGGCCGACGGGGGCCTCGATATGCGACGGCGTCCAGGGATCGGTACCGGAATCGTTGCGGCCCAGCTGCGTGACCACGTATTTCGTTTCCGGATAGGAGCCGATCACGTCGCGGATTCCGGCGGCCATCCGGCTGGCGGCGTCCAGCGACAGGCCCGATGGCAGCTGGATCTGTAGCCACAGCGCGCCTTCGTCCAGGTCGGGCAGGAATTCGCGGCCGGTCGTCGCCCCCAGCACCAGGACCAGCCCGAAGGCGACCAGGCCGATGGCGTAGGCCAGGCGCGGCCGGTCGACCATGCGGCCCAGCCAGTGGCGGTAGGCCTGGCGCAGCTTTTCCAGCGGCACGTTATGGAACAGCCGATGGGGACGGCGCATGGCCAGGTAGGCCAGTGCCGGCGTCAGCATGGTGGCGCTGGCCAGCGCGCCCAGCAGCGCGAAGCTGACGGTGAAGGCCATCGGGCGGAACAGGCGGCCCTCGGCCCCCTCGAACGCGAAAAGGGGGCTGTAGGCGATGACGATGATCAGGGTGGAGAAGACGATCGCCTTGCCGATATGGTTGGTGACGCCCAGCACGTCGCCCTGGGTCAGGGTGTGGCCGGGACGCTCCTCGCGGATCAGCAGGATGGCCTCCGTCACCACGATCGCGCCGTCGACGATGACACCGAAATCGATCGCGCCGAGCGAGAAGAGGTTCGCCGCCATGCCCAGCATGTTCATGATGACGAAGACGGTGGCCAGTGCCAGCGGGACGGTCACCGCCGCCACCAGCGCGCAGCGCGGACTGCCCAGGAACAGGACCAGGATCACGAAGACCAGCCCGACCCCTTCGGATACCGTATGCAGCACCTTCTCGGTCGTGGCGTGGACCAGGTGGTCGCGGTCGATATAGGGCACGATCCGCACGCCCATGGGGGCAAGCTGCCTTTGCAGATCGTCGACCCGGGCGTGCAGGTGCCGGAGGACCAGGGACGGGTTTTCCCCGGTCAGCATGGTCACGATGCCCTGCAGCGTGTCCGGGTTCGCGTCCTTGCCCAGGATGCCCTCGCGCACCTGGTGGCCCATCTGCATCCGTCCCAGGTCGCGCAGCAGGATCGGGACGCCGTCATGCTGGGTCACCGCGATGGCGCCCATGTCGTCCAGCGTATGGACCATGCCGACGCCGCGCACGATGTAGGATTGTTCCCCGCGCGCCACCCGTCCGCCGCCGGCATTGGCATTGTTGTTGCGAATGGCGGCCAGGACGTCGTTCACCCCGACGCCATAGCGTCGCAGGGCGTCCGGATCGAGGACAAGCTGGTATTCCTTGGTGAATCCGCCGAAATTATTGACCCCCGCCACCCCCGGGATCTGGGTCAGCGCGGGCATGACGATCCATTTCTGGATATCGGACAGTTGCATCAGGTTCTGCCGGTCCGATTCCAGCGTATAGCGATAGATCTCGCCCGACGGGCTGGTCACGGGACCCAGGGTCGGCGTGGCGCCGGCCGGTAGCGTGGCCTGGGCCATCTGTTCCGTCACGCGCTGGCGGGCGAAATAGACGTCGACGCCGTCACGGAAGATCAGCGTGATCAGCGACAGGCCGAACGTGCTGCTGGACCGGCTGTCCACCAGGCCGGGCGTGCTGGCCAGCTGCCGTTCCAGCGGCGTGGTGATCTGCTGCTCGATTTCCTCGGCGGCCAGTCCGGGCACCTGCGTCGTGACCTGCACGGTGACGGCGCCCAGGTCGGGATAGGCCTCGACCGGAAGCCGCCGCCACGCCCACATCCCCCACAGGGTCAGGATCGCCACCGCGACGAAGACGATCCGCCGTTCCCGCAGGCAGATCGCGATGACACGATCAATCATCATTCAGCAGCACCGCGCCCCGGGTGATCACCCGCTCGCCTTCCTTCAGCCCGGCCAGCACGCGGCAACGCGCGCCATCGTCGTAGATGATGGTGATGGCGCGCCGGACGAAGGTCCACGGCGCGACCTCGACGAAGACCGTGACCTCGTCATTGTTCATCAGAAGGGCGGATTGCGGCACGGTGACGCCGGGTACCTGCGTGGCCTGGATGGCGACGGTCGCGAACATGTTGGGTTTCAGCGCGCCATCGGGATTGGGCAGGACGATCCGCGCCTGCATGGTCCTGGTGTCGGCGCGCAACACGGGCTCGATCGCGTCGATCCGTCCGTGCAGCACCTGGTCCGGCCAGGCGGCGAGGGTGATCGACGCCTGCTGTCCCGGCTGGACCAGCGGAATTTCGTCCTCGGGCACGCTGGCGACGACCCAGATTTCGGACAAATCCTCGACCGTCAGCAGGGGGGCGGTCAGGTCGGTCACGTTTCCGCCGGCCGCGACGTTCACCGACGCGACCGTTCCATCGACCGGCGACACCAGTTTCATGACCCCGTCGGCCCCCGCCTGGCCGCCAAGCGCGGTCAGGCGGGCCTGGGCGCGGTCTTCCTCGGCCTGGTCCTGCTGCAGGGTGCTGCGCGCCGCTTCCACGTCGCGGGTGGCGGCCCCCCCTGCCTGGGCCACGCCCTGCGCGCGCGCCAGCGCCCGGCGCGCGAGGTCGAGCGCGGCGCGGGCCTTCGTCTCGTCGGTGGTGGCCTGCGCCATGTCGCCGGACAGCAGTTCCGCCAGGACCTGCCCGCGCGCCACATGGTCGCCGGGCGCGACGTTCAGGGTGGTGATATGGCCGGCCAGCGGGGCCAGCATCGCCACGGTGCGTGCGGGTTCGGCCGCAACTGTGCCGGGGACCTCCAGGTGCCGCCGCGGGGTGGCCGCCGTCACCGCCTCCACGGTCAACTGGTGCTGGAGGGGGGAATTGTCCGCCACGGTCAGCCGGCCGTGATCGTTGCGGACCATCGCGGTCCCCATGTCGGCCGCATGGGCCTGCATGCGGGAACCGGGAGGGACGATCGCGGCCAGGATCGCGATCAGGGGGGGCAGGATGCGCCACCCCTTATGTGGATAGAATGTCATGGGCATGGTCTGATGATCTGGCGGTCCGGCAGTCCCGGCGCTGGCCCTGGGGCTGCCGGCCTGCATGCTGATAAGTAAATGCCCGGGGTCTGGCCGGTCGAAATCCCGAGAGTGCGTTACATGCCCGGTGTATCGGGTCGGTTATTTTCTGTCTGGGGTCTCATACTGTTTCGTCGCGGCGCGTGCAAATAAACGCGCCGCCTTCCCCCGGTCAGGGGCGACGTGCGTCCAGGCACGCGCAAGGTAGCGCGCGCTGCCAATAGCGGTCACGGCCGTGGGTGTCCATGGCGAGGGAGGGCGGCGGCCGGGCGGCCATCCTGCACGCCGCCCCCGACGTTGCGTCAGGCGCCCGAGGAGGCCGGCCGCGGGGCGCCGAGCGTATGGAAATCGACCATCCTGCCGGCGTCCTCGTCCCACAGCCGGTGGCTCCAGACCTCGGCCCAGCTGTCGCGCAGGCCCAGCGTCTTCACATCATGGAAGACCGGGTTGGCGTGATGGCATTCCTCCAGCCGGTAATTGGGGATGCCCGGGGCGGCGTGATGCACGTGATGATAGCCGATCGACGCGGAAAACCATTGCAGCACACGCGGGAGCTTGAACAGCGAGCAGCCGGTCAGCGCCGCGTCGAAGGAATTCCAGTTGGCATCAGCCTCCCAGTGCACGCCCTCGAACTTGTGCTGCACGAGGAAGAGCCAGATGCCGAAGACGCTGGCCGGATAGATCACCAGGAGCGAGACCATCAGCATGGTCGCATATCCGACCGCGTGGCCGATGGCGGCGTAGATCAGCAGGATCGTCAGGTTGGTCAGGTGGACGCCCAGGCGCTCGCGCCACCAGCCTTTCGGAGTGTCGAACGGATAGCGGTACACCAGGAAGAAGATGATGGGCGGCATGATGAACATCGACAGGAAGGGCTGGTTGGCGATGCGGTAGGACAGTTTCTGCCTCGTCGACATGGCGCGATATTCCGCCACGGTGATGCAGTCGGAGTAGATGTTCGACATCTTGCCCCGGTTGGCGATGTTGTTCCACGACCCATGATGGATCCCGTGGTGACGCCGCCAATGATCGTAGGGGGTAAGCGTCAGCACCGAGCATAGCCGGCCGGCCCAGTTATTGGCCCAGGCCGCGCGAAAGAGCGACCCGTGCCCGAAATCATGCTGCAGAACGAACGTCCTGACCGACAGGCCGGACGCCAGCGGCGCCAGCAGCAGGGCACTGTAATATCCGTGGTAAATCCCCACGTAAATCAGCGCATAACACAATAAAAGAAGAAAAATAGTCGTGAACATCTGAAAAAAACTGCGAAAATTACAGGATTTCTGAAAATATTTTATGGATTTCAGAGAGGTATGATTAGATGTCACGGTGGCTCCACGAAAACACGACGCTTTCGAGGATCATCGAGTAAAGATTGTCAAAAAATATTTCAAGTTATTATTCATTGTTGTCATAATTTAATAAAAAATCCCTATCATTGTTTCGATGTGTTATTTGTCATGAAAATTTCATTAAAAATTGAGATGCCATTCCCTGTCCGCTCCCAGCCGTCGTCCGGCCGGGGGGGGCCGTGTCACCTGTTCCTCTGTTTCCAAGATCCTGTGCCGGCCCGCATGGTTCGCGGGACGGGCCTGACGCGGTATCCACGGCATTAGCCAGGCGTCGCTCGGCGCCGCCTCCCCGAAGGATCATCGCATGCTGTTCACGCCATATCGACTGGGTCTCCTGGATCTTCCCAACCGCATCGTCATGCCGCCGATGACGCGGTCCCGCGCGGGGCAGGGCGACGTCGCGACCGTGCTGATGGCGGAGTACTATGCCCAGCGCGCGTCGGCGGGCCTGATCGTCAGCGAGGGGACGCAGGTCAGCCCGCAGGGCCAGGGCTATGCCTGGACGCCGGGGATCTATAGTCCCGCGCAGATTGCCGGCTGGCGGCTGGTGACCGACGCGGTCCATGCGCAGGGCGGGCGGATCTTCGCCCAGCTCTGGCATGTCGGGCGGGTATCGCATGTCGCGTTGCAGCCGGGCGGGGCGGCGCCGGTCTCGTCCTCGGCCCTGGTGGCCGAAGGGGTGAAGGTTTTCATCGATCCCGATCGGCGCGGGCCCGAGGCCGGCGTCGGCGGGATGGTGCAGCATTCCACCCCCCGGGCCCTGACCGTGGCCGAAATCGCGGATGTCGTGCGGGATTTCGCGCAGGCGGCGCGCAACGCGCTGGAGGCCGGTTTCGACGGGGTCGAACTGCATGCCGCCAACGGCTACCTGATCAACCAGTTCATCGATTCGCGGGCCAACGCCCGGACCGACGCCTATGGCGGGTCATTGTCGAACCGCCTGCGTTTCCTGCGCGAGGTGACGGAGGCCGTGGCCGAAATCGTGGGCAAGGACCGCATCGGCGTGCGGCTGGCGCCGCTGACCACCTTGCAGGGCGCGGTGGACGACACCCCGCAGGCGACCTACCTGGCTGCCGCCCGGGTGCTGGACGAGATCGGCGTCGCCTACCTTCATGTCGCCGAGGCCGATTGGGATGACGCGCCCGACATGCCGCCGGCCTTCAAGGAAGCGCTTCGGATCGTCTATGGGGGCACCCTGGTCTATGCGGGCAAATACACCGCAGCCCGTGCCGAGGACGCCCTGCGCCGGGGATGGGCCGACCTGATCGGCTTCGGGCGTCCGTTCATCGCCAATCCCGACCTGCCGGCGCGCCTGGAAACCGGCCTGGGGCTGGCGGAACCGGATGCCAGCCGGTTCTTCGGCGGGGCGGGCAGGGGTTATGTCGATTATCCGGTCGCGGGCTGATTCATGACTGACAACGGAACGCGGCGCGTTCATCGGGGCGTGCTGGCGCTGGCCGTCACGTCCTTCGCCATCGGGGTCGCCGAATTCGTGGTGGTGGGCATCCTGCCCGCCATCGCGGACGACCTGAAGGTATCGCTGGACCGGGCGGGCGGGCTGGTCGGGCTGTATGCGCTGGCGCTGGCCGTGGGAACGCCCCTGGTCGTGCTGACGCTGGCGCGCTTTCCGCGCAAGCCGGTGCTGCTGGCGCTGGTCGCGGTATTCCTGGCGGGCAATCTGCTGTCGGCGATGTCGGTCGATTATGCGTCGCTGCTGATCGGGCGGATCGTCACCGCCGTGGCGCATGGCAGTTTCTTCGCCATCGGCGCGACCGTCGCCGCGGCGCTGGCGCCGCGCGGCCAGGCCAGCCGGGCGATCGCCATCATGTTCTCCGGCCTGACCCTGGCGATGGTGATCGGCGTGCCGCTGGGCAGCGTCCTGGGGAACGGGCTGGGGTGGCGCCTGCCGTTCTTCGCGGTCGCGGGCCTGGCGGCGCTGGCCCTGATGGCGACGGCATGGTGGCTGCCGCCGATGCCCGCGCCGCGTGTCGGGCGGATCTCCACCCAGCTTGCGGCGTTGGGGCAGCCGTCGATCCTGGCGATGATGCTGGTGACCATCCTGGGATTCGGGTCCAGCTTCGCGGCCTTTACCTTCATCACGCCGATCCTGACCGGAATGACCGGCTTTTCCCCGACGATGGCCGGTGTGCTGCTGGTGGTGTTCGGCGCCGCGACCCTGGTGGGCAACCTGGCCGGCGGCCGGTTCGCGGCGTCGTTGGGCTGGCGTCCGGCATTGCGGCTGCTGTTCGCGTTGCTGGGGATGGTTCTGGCGGTCATCGGCCTGGTGCTGTCTCATCCGCTGCCCATGGTCGTCATGCTGTTCGCCTGGGGCGTGCTGGCGTTCGGCATGTCGCCCGGCGTGCAGGCCGCCATGCTGGAAACGGCGGAACGCGACGCCCCGCAGGCGGTGGATTTCGCCTCCGGCCTCAATATCTCCTCGTTCAACCTGGGGATTTCACTGGGCGAGACGGTCGGCGGCATGCTGGTGGCGCACGGGCATCTGGGCCTGACGCCCTGGGCCGGCGTGATCGGCGTCGTCGCGGCACAGGCGCCACTGGCATGGATAGGGGGCCGGGCGCGCCGCGCGCAGGGGATTGCGGACCCGGCATAACGCATCGTCAGGCCGGAACAGGCCACGCGACCGGATCAGGGGGCGTCGTGACAGGACGGATCGTTCCATGCCATTTCGGAGGAACGATGATCGAGGCGGCCAGCCGTGCCGCGTCCTGCAACCGATCAGCCCGAGAAGGTGCACCCCGTTGAGTCTGTTCCAGAAACGCTTTCTTGCCCTGTCCCTGACCACCGCGCTGGCAGCCGCGCCGGCATTCGGCCGGACCGCCCATGCCGAGGTCCCCCCGCCCGGGCAACTGGCATTGCCCGAGTCCATTCCCGCGCCGCGCGACGTGCCGTTCGACGGGACGATCAGGCTGATGGTCGATGCGACGGACCTGGCGCGTCATATCTTCACCGTTCACGAGACGGTGCCGGTGCCCGCCGCCCTGGCGGCGACGGGCGGGGACCTGACGCTGCTTTATCCGATGTGGCTGCCGGGCGATCATTCACCGACGGGCACGATCGACCAGTTCGGCGGCCTGACGGTGCAGGCCGGGGGGACACCGGTCGAATGGGTGCGCGACACGGTGACGGTCAGTGCCTTCCACGTGAAGGTGCCCAAGGGCGCGCATGCCCTGGATGTCCGCTTCCAGCTGTTGTCCCCGGTATCGCCCGAGGAAGGGCGCGTGGTCATGACGCCGGACATGCTCAATGTCCAGTGGAATTCGCTGGCGCTGTATCCGGCGGGATATTTCACGCGGCAGATCACGGTCCAGGCCGACCTGCGCCTGCCCGAGGGCTGGCAGTACGGCACGGCGTTGCGCGCCCATGGCGGCGGCAAGCTCGTTGCGTTCGATCCCGTGCCGTTCAACACACTGGTGGATTCGCCGCTGTTCGCGGGACGGTATTTCCGCCGCATCGACCTGGCGCCCGGTGCCGCGGTGCCGGTGACGCTGAACCTGGTGGCCGACAAGCCTGCGGAACTGGCGGCGACCGACGCGCAGATCAAGGCGCATCAGGCGCTGGTGACGCAGGCCGGCTTGCTTTATGGCGCGCACCATTACGACCATTACGATTTCCTGCTGGCCCTGACTAACGAACTGGGCCGCATCGGCCTGGAACATCACCGGTCGAGCGAGAACAGCGGCCCGCGCGGCTATTTCACCGACTGGGACAAGACCTTCGCGGCGCGCGACCTGCTGGCGCATGAATATACCCATTCGTGGAACGGCAAGTTCCGCCGTCCCGCCGATTTGTGGGCACCGAATTTCAACACGCCGCAGCGGGGATCGGGCCTGTGGGTCTATGAAGGCCAGACCCAGTACTGGGGATACGTCCTGGCCGCGCGTTCCGGCCTGATGACCGCCCCGCAGGTGGTCGAGGCACTGGCCGAGGTCGCGGCGATGTACGACACGCGGCAGGGACGGACCTGGCGTCCGCTCCAGGACACGACGAACGATCCGGTCATCGCCCGGCGCTCTCCCCTGTCATGGAGAAGCTGGCAGCGGAGCGAGGATTATTATTCGGAAGGGCAGCTGGTCTGGCTGGATGCCGACACGCTGATCCGCAAGTTGTCGGGCGACAAGCGGTCGCTGGACGATTTCGCGCGTCATTTCTTCGGCACGGACAACGGCAGCTTCGTGACCAGGACCTACAGTTTCGACGATATCGTGCATGCGCTGAACGACATCCAGCCTTACGACTGGGCCGCTTTCCTGCATCAGCGCCTGGACCGGACGTCGACGCATGCGCCGCTGGACGGGTTCGCGCGCGCGGGCTACCGCCTGGTCTATACCGACAAGCCGAACGATTACCTGACGTCGTACGCCGCGATGCGACATGTGACGGATTTCAGCTACTCGCTCGGGTTCGTGGTGGGTAAGGGCGGCAGCGTGACGAATGTCGAATGGGGCAGCCCGGCCTGGCAGGCGGACATGACGCGGGACGAGCAGCTTGTCGCGGTCAATGGCGAGGCCTACGACCCCGACGTGCTGAAGGATGCGATCGTCGCGGCGCAGGCCAGGGACGCGGCGCCGCTGACGCTTCTGATGAAGGCGGGGGATCGCTACCTGACGCTGTCGATCCCGTATCATGGCGGCCTGCGCTACCCGCATCTGGAGCGGATCGCCGGCACGCCGGACATGCTGGCGGCCATCCTGGCGCCCCGTCACTGAGCCCGGCGGGAACAGGACAGGAAGCCCCGCGCGGGAGGCCATCCGCGCGGGAGAAATAAATGACAGGGACGGGGTCGGTGTGTAGGGTCCGTGCATGACCAAAACGGACGGACCCGACACGCGGGTCACCCTGTCACGCCCGGAACATGTCGCCGAGCGTGCCTTCTTCACCTCCCGCTGGCTGGCCGCCCCGCTCTATCTGGGCCTGGCGGTTGGCCTGATCGTGATCCCGGTCAAGTTCTTCCAGCTGGCCTGGGGGCTTCTGGCCCGGGTGTTCGTCCTGCAATTCGACGACGTGTTCGTCGGGATCCTGGATCTGATCGATCTGGTGATGCTGGCGAATCTGCTGCTGATCGTGATGTTCGCGGGCTACGAGAATTTCGTGTCGCGGCTGGATATCCGCGACCATCCCGATTTTCCGAGCTGGATCGGACATGTCACCTTCGGCGATATCAAGCTGAAGCTGATGGCATCCATCGTCGCGATGTCGGGGATCCATCTGCTGGCCGATTTCATTCGGGTCGATACGATGACGGACCGCGCGCTGGCCTGGACGGTCGGGATCCATCTGGCCTTCGTCGCCTCCGGCGTGCTGCTGGCGGTGATGGACCGCCTGATGGAGCCGGGCGGGACGCACCCGGCGTCCGCCACGGATCATTAAGGTCCCGGCCACTGCCTTCCGTGCGGGCACGGCTGGGTACCGTCATCCTGTTTGCCGACCTGGCGGGAACGGTGGTGTTCGCCGCCGAAGGCGCGATGGCGGCGATGACGCGCGGGCTGGACCTGTTCGGGGTCATGGTCGTGGCATTCGTCGTGGCACTGGGCGGCGGGATGATCCGCGACGTGCTGATCGGCGCCGCGCCGCCCAGCGCGATTCGTGACTGGCGTTATCCGGTGCTGGCCTTCCTGACCGGCCTGGGCGTGTTCGCGTGCCGCCGCGTGCTGCATCTCGCACCCGGCGGTCATCTGCTGGCGGTGCTGGATGCGGCGGGCCTGTCGCTGTTTGCCGTGGCCGGGGCGGAGAAGGCCCTGTCCCACGGGATCGGGCCGCTGGCGGCGGCCCTGATGGGGATGATCACCGGCGTGGGCGGCGGCGTGATGCGCGATGTGCTGCTGGCACGGGTGCCGCTGATCCTGGTGTCGGATATCTATGCCACGGCGGCGCTGGCGGGGGCGTCGGTCGTGGTTGCCGGACGATGGCGGGCCCTGCCGGCGGCCCCGGTCGCCTGCGCCGGGGCGGCTGCCTGCTTCTGCCTGCGGATGGCGGCCCTGCATTATGGCTGGCGCCTGCCCGGCGGAATGGACTGACAAAACCCTCATCGTCGCTCTATGTTGTCTCCGAATGTTACATTCCACGGATATGGAGACCGACGATCCCATGAAGCTGAGCGCCAGAAACCAGATCACCGGAACGATCGTGGTCGTGGAGAAGGGGCAGACCACCGGCCGTGTCCAGATCGACGTGGGGTGTGGAATCCTGATCACATCGTCGATCACGAACGAGGCGATCGACGATCTGGGGCTGAAGGCGGGCGATGCGGCCATCGCCGTCATCAAGGCATCCGACGTCATGATCGGGAAATAGGCGGCCATGCGTCCGGTCGTGCGCGTGGCGGTCGCCGCCGCCTTGTTCCTGCCCGTCGCCCTGGCGTCCCCGCCCGCCCGCGCGGACGCACCCGGCCCCGTCATCCGTGACGCGGCGGGGGACGAACATCGCCTGGGCATGTCGGAACTGGCCGCATTGCCGGCCGTGCGGGTCACGATGCCGCCCGGCAAGGGGCAGACCGCGCCGCATCTGTTCGAAGGGCCGCTGCTGTGGACGGTCCTGTCGCATGTCGGGGCGGTCGGCGGCACGCCGCGCGAACTGGCGGGACGCGCGATCCTGCTGGAAGGCGCGGACCAGTATCGCGCGGTCCTGGCGGTAGGCGAAATCGCGCCGGATTTCGAGGGCAAGCAGGTCATTCTCGCCGAACGCATGGATGGCACGGATATCGACCCGGCCCATCTGCGCGTCGTGGTACCGGGTGACCGGCGCGGCGCCCGCGGGGTGCACGACCTGACACGGATTTCGATTGTCGCCGTGCCGGACGGCACGGCGCGATAGGGGCGGGCGATGCACAGGCGTTCGTTCCTGCTGGGTGCGATATTGGGCGGGCTGCCGGCCGTGGCGGCAGGCCGTTCCGAGGCGGCGGAACCGGTCAGCGTGCTTTATGCGGGGTCCCTGCTGACCCTGATGGAAAAGGGCATCGGCCCGGCCTTCGATGCGCGGGGCGAGGGCGTCTTCATGGGCTATGCCGGCGGATCGGGGGCGTTGGCGAACCAGATCCGCGACGGGCTGCGTCGCGCCGATATCTTCATCAGCGCCAGCCCGAAGCTGAACGACACGCTGGGCGGCGGGCATGGCGACCGGGTCCGCTGGTATGTCGAATTCGCCCGCTCGCCCCTGATGATCGGTTATGACCCGCACAGCCGTTTCGCCGCCGACCTGAAGACCCGCCCGTGGTACGAGGTCCTGCGGGAGCCTGGAATCCGCATCGGCCGCACAGATCCCGTCCTGGACCCGAAGGGGGCCTTGACGGTGCAGGTGATGCAACGGGCGGAGGCCGCGTACCGCCTGCCTGGGCTGGCGTCCCGGGTGCTGGGCGCGCCCGATAATCCGCAGCAGGTCCGGCCGGAGGAAAGCCTGGTCGGCCGCCTGCAATCGGGGCAGGTCGATGTCGGTTTCTTCTACGCCACGGAAGTCGCCGACCTGCATATCCCCGCCGTCGCCCTGCCGGCGGACATCGTGGCGGCAGCGCGTTATACGATCACGATCCTGCGCGATGCGCCGAACCCGACGGGGGCCGGGCGGTTCGTCGCCTTCCTGCTGGGGCCGGAGGGGCGTGCGATCCTGCGCCGGCATGGGCTGGATACGGTGGGGCCGACCCTGACCGGTGATGCCGCCGCCGTGCCGGACCTGCTGCGTCCCGTCCTCGCCCCCGGGAAATGAGGCGTACGCCCGGGGCGATCCGGATCCTGGGCGGCGTCCTGACCCTGTATCTGCTGGCGCCGTTCGCGGCGGGCCTGTCGCGGATGGGCGATGCGGATTGGCGCGGCGTCGACCGGGCGGCCCTGGTGCACGCGGCGTGCGTGTCCGTGGCCAGCGCGACGGCCGCGACCGTGCTGATCGCGGTGGCGGGCATTCCCCTGGGCTATGTCCTGGCGCGCGGGCGCGGATGGCGGGTGGCGGTACTGGGGGGCGTGGTGCAATTGCCCCTGGCCCTGCCGCCGCTGGCCAGCGGCATCCTGCTGCTGTTCCTGCTGGGGTATGGGGGGCTTCTGGGCGGGCTGACGCATGGCGCGCTGACCGAATCCTTCGCCGGAATCGTGCTGGCCGAGGCCTTCGTCGCGGCACCGTTCCTGATCGTCGCCGCCCGGTCGGCCTTCGCTGCGATCGACCCCGCGCTGGAAGAGGTCGCGGCCACCCTGGGGCACGGCCCCGGTGCTGTGTTCCGTCGCATCGGCCTGCCGCTGGCCCGCCGCGCCATCCTGGCGGGGCTGCTGCTGGCATGGCTGCGCGCGTTCGGCGAATTCGGGGCGACGATGATGGTCGCCTACCACCCATATTCCCTGCCGGTCTTCACCTATGTCGCCTTCGGGGGCGCGGGGCTGCCGGCCATGCTGCCGGTGCTGGCGCCGACGCTGGCGGTGGCTGCGATCGTCCTGGTCCTGGGGCAGGCCGTCGCGGTACCGCGACGCCGCCGGTACGGGCCGTTGCGCGATGTCCTGCCGCCTGTCGCCGCCGGTCCGGCGGTGGTGGGGCCGGGTCGGATACTGGTGTTGGACCTGCGTCAGAAGCTGGAAGGCTTCACCTTGCGGGTGGAGTACCGCACGCAGGCCCGGCGGCTGGCCATCCTCGGCGCCTCCGGGTCGGGGAAGTCCATGAGCCTGCGGACCATCGCGGGGCTGGAGCGCGGGGCGGGCTCGGTCGTCCGGTGCGATGGGCGCGACCTGGCCGCCCTGCCGCCCGAGGCGCGGGGCATCGCCTATGTTCCGCAGGGATACGCCCTGCCGCCGCATCTGACGGTGGAGGAGCAGGTGCGTTTCGCCGTGGACAGCGACCCGGCGCTGGTGGCGCACTGGATGGCTGCATTCGGGCTGGCGGAGTTGGCCGGGCGCTACCCGCACGAATTGTCGCCGGGGCAGCGGCAGCGCGTGGCGCTGGCACGGGCGCTGTCCCGGCCGTCGGCCGACCTCGTGCTGCTGGACGAACCGTTCTCGGCGCTGGATGCGCCGTTGCGCGCCCGGCTGCGGCGGGATGTCCTGGCCGTGCAGGGCGGGATTCGGGCGACGATGATCCTGGTCACGCACGACCCGGTCGAGGCGATGCTGCTGGCCGACGAATTGCTGCTGCTGGACGGGGGGGGCGTCATCCGGGCGGGTCCGGTGGATGAGGTCTTCTCCCGCCCCGGGGGGGAGGTCGCCGCAGGCTTGCTGGGGGCGCGGACGATTGGCGCGGGACATGTGCTGTCACCCGCGCGGATCGATATCGGCGGCGGCGTCGCGCTGCGGGTCGCGGGCGCGCCCCTTTCGCCCGGCGCGCGCGTGCGCTGGGCGGTACGGCCGCATCAGGTCCGGCTGGACGACCGGGGGGATTACGCGGCGACGATCCTGCATCGTGCCGCGATCCGCGATGGGCAGCGATCCGTCCGCCTGCTGCTGGGGGATGCGGTCCTGGATGTCGTCGCCGATCCGTCCTGCCCGGACACCGGGCCATGCCGGGTCACGATCGATCCCATGGCGCTTCAGGTCTGGCCGGCCTGATCGGGACCGTGATCCTTGCCCCGCCCGGTCCCGCGTCGACGATGGCGTAGGCCGCGTGCCGCAGCCGGTCCAGATCGGCGGGCGAGGCGGTCACGACCGGAATATGCAGGCCATAGAGGAAATCGGCGACCAGCGCGCCGATGGTCAGGATGGGGTCGGGCGCCCCCAGGACGATCGCCCGGGGTGCCAGGCCGCGGCGCGCGGCCTCGACCAACGCGCTGGAGGACGAGGACGACCCCCGCGCCTGCGGCATGACCAGCACCGCGCCGGCAAGGGTGCGGCCGACATCCGGATGGGTGGTGTCGCAGATGGTCCCGCGATCCAGGTCCAGGCCGCCCCACAGGCTGAGCGGCACCGCCAGGAAGACGACCGGCCCTTCGGCGAGCCCCTCGACCACGGTACGGCTATCGGCGGATCCACCCTGGATCATGACGACACCACCACGCCCGCGACGGCCGAGGTGATGCAGCGCGCCATGTCCAGCAACCCGGCCCGTCGTCCCAGATTGCCGGGGCCGTAATGCGCCCATTTGGCGGAATTGGTCAGGATCACCCCCGGCGCATCCGGCGCGACCGGAGCCAGGTAGGTGCAGGTATCGACCACCAGCGTCACGCCGAAGGCGTCGAAGGACGCGGCCATCGCGTCGGCGCGCACGGCCTCGGCGATCTCGCGCGCGGTTGAGACGAAGACCGGCACGCGTGCCGGGCCGCCGGCATCGCGGATGCAGGCCGCCAGGTCCTGGAACTCCCGCCACGAGAAATGCGGCGTGCCCAGGCAGACCGCCGCCACCGGGTCCCTCGGCGCGACCGGGCACAATCGGGCGAAGGCGGCGTGCAGTTCGGTGGCGTCGACGCGAAGGGTCGGCAGGTCCAGCGCGGCCAGCGCATTCGGCGACGGGGCCTCCGGCGTGATGCCGGTCGCATGGAACAGGGCCACGGACCCCGAGGATGCGGCGGCGGCGCCCAGCGCCTTCAGGTCATCCTCGGTCGTGTCGGCCGGCAGGCCGGACAGGACCGGCACGAGGCTTCCCGCCCGGGTGCCGGTCACATAGCCCACGGTGGCGAAATACAGGTCGCGCGGCAGGCCGGCCGACGCGATCGTGGACATATGCAGCGACAGGCGCGGGATTCGCCGGGCATCCAGATGCAATCCCGAACGGGGCACGCGCCCGGTCAGCGCGGCGCACAGGTCGGCGAAATCGCCATACCGGTCGGTCCGTGCGCCCAGCACGGAATTGGCGAAGACGATGGCGTTCGATTCCGCCCAGGCCACTTGTTCGCCGAATCGGGGACGGATGATCCGCTGATAGGGCGCGCAGGTCAGCGTCGGCATGCAGCCCAGCGCGACATAGCCCGCCGTCAGGTCCGATTGTTCGGCGATCAGGGCCGGATCGCCCCGGTGCAGGGGCGGTTGCGTGACGTCCACGGCCGCGACGTTCATCGTTGTCGGAACCCGCACCCGCGCCCCCAGCGCCCGGAACCGGTTGACGAAATCCAGCCCCGACGGTCCGTGATAGAGGCAGCCGTCGATATGGGCCGAGGCGATCGGCACGAACGATTCGGCATCGACCACGCGGGCATAACGCAGCAGCAGTTCCATGGCCGCCTTCGCGCCCGGCCCATGCCCCCCGTCCAGCAGGGCGCGGTCGTCGTCGTCCAGCGACAGGATCACGAGGTCACGCGATCGACGCGCGGAAGGGGCATGGCCGGTCCTGTCATCGGGGGGTTGGACGCCATCATCATAGGCCGACGGTGGCATTTTCAAAACGGACCTATCGCCGGTCGTGCAGCAGCAGGATCCCGCCGAACAGGATGAACAGCGAACCGCTGGCCCGCTGCACGCGCCGCCGCCATGCCGGACGGGTCAGCACGGCGGACAGCCGCGCGCCGCCGGTGGCGTAGATCAGGAACCACAGCGTTTCGGTCGCGGCCGAGGTCGCGATCAGAATGGCGTATTGCGCGGGTTGCGGCGCCGAGGGGTTGACGAATTGCGGCAGGAAGGACGCCGCGAAGATGATCGCCTTGGGGTTGCTGATGCCGACCAGGAACGACGCGGCCAGTGACGCGCGGACCGACAGGACGGCCTGCCCGTCGACGTCCTGCCTGTCCGCCGTCCTGTCCAGCCACGCCCGCAGGCCGAGCTGGATCAGGTAGAACGCGCCGGCATATTTCAGGATGCTGAACAGTGTGGGCGATGCCATCAGCACCGCGCTCAGCCCCGCTGCGGACGCGCTCAGCAGCACGACCAGCGCCAGAAGGCATCCGGCCATGCTGTGGATGCATTTGCGCAGGCCGTGCCGGATGCTGAACGTCATGATGTGCGTCATGTTCGGCCCCGGAATGGCCGACAGCAGGAATACGGCGTTCAGATAGAGCAGCCACCCCTGGAGCGTCATGACGATCAGGTTCGTGCGTACGACAGGTTTGTCCCGGCGGCGTCCGCCCCCGTGACGTCGCGCAGGTCGCGCACCAGCGCATCGATCCGCGTCCGGTCGGAATCCCAGGCGAACATGAACCGCGCGCTGTCGCCGATGAAGCTGTAGAAGATCCAGCCCCGTTCATGCAGCGCCGCCGTAATCTCGGGCGGAAGCTTCAGGAATACCGCGTTGGCCTGGACCGGGAACAGGATGTCGACGCCCGGCAGTCCGGCGACCTGGTCGGCGAAATGCCGCGCGCAGGCATTGGCGTGGGCCGCATTGGCGCGCCACGCACCGGTTTCGAACATCACGGCCCACGGGGCGGACAGGAAGCGCATCTTGGAGGCAAGCTGTCCTGCCTGCTTGCAGCGGTAATCGAACCCGTTGGCCAATGCGCGGTTGAAGAACAGCACGGCCTCGCCGATCGCCATGCCGTTCTTGGTGCCGCCGAAGCTCAGCACGTCCACGCCGGCGCGCCAGGTCATGTCGGCCGGGCTGCACCCCAGGCTTTCGATCGCATTGGCGAAGCGCGCGCCGTCCATATGCAGCCTCAGGCCCAGTTCCCGGCAGGTCCGGGCGATGTCGCGGATCTCCTCCAGGCTGTAGACCTGCCCGGTTTCCGTCGGTTGCGTGATGGTGACGGCGCGCGGGCGCGGGAAATGGATGTCGGTGCGGCCCAATGCGAACGCGCGGATGGCCTCGGGGGTCAGCTTTCCGCTTTCGCCGCGCGCCACCAGGATCTTCGCGCCGTTGGAAAAGAATTCCGGCGCCCCGCACTCGTCGGTTTCCACATGGGCGGTCTCGGACGCGATGATGCTTTCATAGGACTGGCACAGCGCCGCCAGGGCCAGCGAATTGGCGGCCGTGCCGTTGAAGACGAAAAACAGTTCGCAATCGGTCTCGAACGTCGCGCGGAAGGCGTCCGCCGCGCGCATCGTCCACGGGTCGTCGCCGTAAGCCTGGGCCGATCCGCGATTCGCCTCATCCATCGCGCGCATGGCTTCGGGACAGATGCCTGCGTAATTGTCGCTGGCGAACTGCTGCTGTGTGTGGGGCATCGGATCGTGGGCCTTTCGTCGTCCGGTTCGGTCCATCGCGAACGAAATGACGTGCGGCTCCTGTCCGTTGGTTGCCGGATCGGCCACATCTTCCCGTGCGGGAACGCCACCTTGCTCGGATGCAGGTTGGTGTCGGGCGACGGCCCGACTCTGGATGCGTGACGTCTGATAGCGCATGGCCCAGCCTGCGACAATCCGATATCGGAAACCCTGCGTTGTGCGAAGGGCGGCGGCATGGTTCCCTTCTGCCCGTGCAGGAGGGGGCCTGGATGAAACTGGTCGCGGATCTTCTGGCCACTCTGGGCCTGGGCTTCTTCTTCGGCCTGGCGTTCGAGGAATTCCATCGCGACGATACCGGCACGCGGCCCGGCGGCATCCGGACCTTTCCGCTGCTGGCGCTGTGCGGGGCGCTGCTGTTCTGGCTGACCCCCGGCAATCCGGTTCCGTTCTGTATCGGTCTTCTGGTGGTGGGCGCGTGGCTGGCGCTGTTCTATGCGACGCGCCTGCGGACCGGCGGCGATAACGGCATCGTCGTGCTGGTGTGCAATCTGCTGGTCTATCTGCTGGGCGCGGTGGTCATGGCCGGTCCGCGCTGGGTCGCGGTCGGGGGGACGGTGGGCGCGGTGCTGCTGCTGACGGGCCGCGACTGGCTGCACGCGCTGGCCCGGCGCGTGGGCCTGGACGAGATCGTGACCGCCGGCAAGTTCCTGATCCTGACGGGCCTGGTGATGCCGCTGCTGCCGGACGTTCCGGTCACCCGCCTGACCAACCTGACGCCGCACCAGGTCTGGCTGGCGGTGCTGGCGGTGTGCACGGTGTCCTATGCCAGCTACCTGCTGCAACGCTACGTCGCGCCGAAGGGGGCGGGGGTGTGGGTGGCGTTGCTCGGCGGTCTCTATTCCTCGACCGCGACGACGATCGTGCTGGCGCGTCGCCTGGGGGGCGTCGCATCCGACTGGCGTCAGACGCAGGCCGGAATCGTCCTGACCACCGCGATCATGTACCTGCGCCTGACGGTCATCGTGGGCGTGTTCGACTGGCCGCTGGCGCTGCGTCTGGCGCCGCTGGCGATCGGGCTCGCCGCCTGCGGGGGGCTGGTCGCCGCCATCGTATATCGGTGCGGCGCACCGGACCCGGCGGCGGCGCAGGCGGCGCCGCGCGATCCGTCCAATCCGTTGGCCCTGACGGCGGCGCTGGTCTTCGCGGCGCTGTTCGTCGCGATCTCGCTCGCGACCGGATGGGCGCGCGCCCGTTTCGGGGTGGCGGGCCTGTATGCCCTGGCCGCCGTCGTGGGGGTCAGTGACATCGATCCGTTCGTACTGGGCCTGGCGCAGGGCGGCGCGCCGGGCATGCCGATCGCCGCCGCGGTGCTGGCCATCCTGATCGCGGCATCGTCGAACAACGTGCTGAAGGCCGTCTATACGCTGGCTTTCGCCGGGTGGCGGCATGGTGCGTTGCCGGCATGCCTGCTGGTCCTGCTGGGGGCGGCGGGGATCGGGGCGGCGCTGATGCTCGGCGGCCTGGTCCCGGGCGCCGGCGGAGGGTGAAACCGGAGCGTCGGGCAACCCGGAGGCTGCTGGATCGCTTTCACCCCGCACGAAGGGGGTGGCACGATGGATATTCCGGATCACATCGATGTCCTGATCGTCGGCGCGGGCCCGGTGGGCCTGGCCTTGGCCGCCGCCCTGTGCCGGTCGGGGGTGTCGGCCTGCCTGCTGGACCGGCAGGCGGAAGGGGCGAACACATCGCGGGCCGCCGTGGTCCACGCCCGGTCGCTGGAAATGCTGGAGGATATCGGGGCCACGCCTCTGCTGCTGCGCGAGGGGCTGAAGATCCCGCTGTTCCGGGTGCGCGAGCATGACCGGGTTCTGATGGAAATCGACCTGGGCGTGACCAAGACGACCTATCCCTTCGCCTTGACATGCCCGCAGAACCGGACCGAGGCGATCCTGCTGTCCCGGCTGGTGGAATGCGGCGGCACCGCCCTGCGGCCAGTGGACGTGACAGCGATCCGGCCGGTGGCGGACGGGATCGAGGTCGATGCCAGCATGGACGGCGGGGTGCGGACCGTCCGGGCGCAATGGGTGGTCGGCTGCGACGGGGTGCACAGCCTGGTACGCCAGCAGGCCGGGATCGGATTTGTCGGGGGCGCCTATGCCGAGGAATTTGCCCTGGCGGACGTCCACATGAGTTGGCCGCTGGACCGGGAGGAGGTCAGCCTGTTCCTGTCCCCCGATGGGCTGGTCGTCGTCGTGCCGCTGCCGGGCGATCGCTTCCGGATCGTCGCCACGGTCGCCGATGCGCCCGATGTGCCGGATGTGGCCTATATGCAGGCCCTGCTGTCCGCGCGCGGGCCGACAGGGGAGACGATGCGCGTGACCGATGTCGTCTGGGGGTCGCGTTTCCATATCCAGCACCGTGTCGCGACCGTCATGCGCAAGGGGCGGGTTCTGCTGTGCGGCGATGCAGCGCATGTGCACAGTCCGGCGGGCGGACAGGGGATGAACACCGGCCTTCAGGACGCGATAAGCCTTGCGGCATCGCTGGCCCGGGCGGTGCATGACGGCGACGAGGGCGACCTGGATACATGGGCGGCCCGTCGCCTGCGGATCGCGCGGGAAGTCGTGACCATGACGGACCGGATGACGCGCGTCGCGACGGCGCGATCGATGCCGATGCGCCTGCTGCGCAATCTGGTCATCGGCGTGGTGGGACGGCTGCCGGGCATGCCAGAACGGATCGCCGGGAAGCTGGCCGAACTCGATCGGCGCTGACGGGGCGGTCCGGGCTATGCCGAAGGGGAGTTGCCGGCCAGCAAGGCGATGGTCCGTTCGTCTTCCCGGCCGCCGTAATAGCGCTGCAGGGCATCGCCGTAGGCGGCTTCCCCGGGTCCCGCCCGATGGAACAGGGTCATGGACGATTGGAATTTCCGGTCGTCGGGCGATCCGAAGATCTCATGCGCCGAACGCCCGGTGGTCTGGTTCACACGCGTGACGCAGTCCCGAAGCCTCGGCCCCAGAACCGGATGGGCGAGATAGGCGCGGGCATCGTCCAGAGATGCCAGGGCATACCGCCGCGCCATGTCGCTGTGGCCCAGTCCGGCCAGTTGCGGAAAGACGAACCACATCCAGTGGGTGCGCTTGCACCCGGCGGACAATTCGCGCTGCACGTCGGCCATGACCGGTGCCTGGGCCGCGAGGAAGCGGTCGGGATCGAACGGATCGGCTGTCATGTCGTCTCGTCTCCTGTCCCGGTGGGTCGCCGGTGTGCGCCCGGCCCCTGCCATGTCGTTTTCAGACTGGTCGAGGACAAGATGTTGCTGGGGGAAAGGGGTTGAAACAAGCTCGCCCCGGCGTGGCGGTCGGGGGAGCGGGTAACCGGCATCCGGATACTGCATCGCCCCACGCAGGAAGCGAAACAGGCACGGGTCGTTTGCGTGGGTGGTCAGAAGACCAGGGGCCGGTGGAGAAAGATGTTCGGCGTGGTTAACCCAAAAACAGAAATCGGATACAGGCTACGTTTTCTGATTTTGAATATTCCATATCATCCTGGAATGATCCCGGTGACCGTGCAGGAACCGTTGGTTACCTCCGACGCATCTGGGCGGTTAATCCGAAGAGGAATGGTCGCAGGTATGCATCCGGATGGACTGGAATTCTTCTGGGGAAAAGCTCGTCCCTTTCCAGATGAGGGTACGACGGGCGGCCCCTTCATGCATCCGCTCCTGGCGCATATGCTGGATGTTGCCGCCGTGGCCATGCTTCTGCCGGGAAGCGGGAATTGCGGTCTCGATCGGCGCCAGCTCGGCCTGCTGGTCGCGCTGCATGATATCGGGAAGCTCATACCGGCCTTTCAGGCAATGGTGGAGACATGCTGGCCAGAGGCCGTCCTGGGGCCTTTCCGCGCGGAGCACGTTCAATGTCGTCACGATGCGGCAGGGCTGGCGCTTATGGACCTGCTGGTGGATGGCGTACTTGCCCCGCTGTTTGGGAACGGGTCAGACGGAAAACGTTGGCTGCCCAGTCTGAAATTGCAGATTCTGCGTGCCGTCGCCGGTCATCACGGACAACCGGCATCGATTGTCGACAAGGGTGTTCTGACGCCAGACACGATCGGGCACGCACAGAGGGTCGTGGCCATCCTGTTGGATGTGTTCCGACCGCCGCCGATCCCACGCCCCGGACATGATATCCTCAGACGGCTCGAATGGGTGCTGGCGGGCATCACGATCCATGCAGACTGGATCGGCTCGAGACGGGAATGGTTTCCTTACGTGCAACCGGAAGACGTGCGTGATCCGTCGGGATATTTCTGGAACCATGCGTTGCCCCGCGCGCAGGCGGCCATATTTCGGGCCGGCCTGGGGCCAATGGCGCTGGCGCCGTTTGCCGGCGCCCTGCGTCTCTTCGATCATATCCGCGAGCCGTCGCCGGTTCAGGCCCTGCTCGAAGGCACGGCGCTGCCGTCCGGACCGGTACTCGCGGTCATCGAGGACATGACCGGCAGCGGCAAGACCGAGGCCGCGCTGGTCCTGGCCCATAGGTTGATGGCCCACGGGCGCGGCTCCGGATTGTTCGTCGCACTGCCGACAATGGCCACGGCAAACGCCATGTATGACCGGCTTGCCATGGCCTATCGCCGGCTTTTCCAGCCCTCGGCGCGCCCGTCGCTGGCGCTGGCGCATGGACGTGCCCGGCTTGACGAACGGTTTGTCGCGGCGCTGGTCCCCGACGACGGGGCGGACGCGCATTTGGCGGCCCGGTCCATGGATGAGACGGCCGAGGCCTACTGCGCGGCATGGCTCGGGAGCGAATCGCGACGGGCCCTGATGGCGCAGGTGGGAATCGGCACGATCGATCAGGCGCTGATGGCCGTGCTGCCCGTGCGTTTCGCGACGGTGCGGCAGGCCGGCCTGGCGGGGAAGATCCTGATCGTGGACGAATGTCATGCATTCGACCCGTACATGCGGCGTGAAATGGTCGCGCTGCTTCATTTTCACGCGGCGATGGGCGGATCGGTGATCCTGCTGTCGGCCACGCTGACGCACCGGGTCCGGCAGGAACTGACCGAGGCGTTCCGCAAGGGGCTGGGTGTTTCGGGCCCCATACCCTTGTCCGGCACGGCCTATCCGCTGGTTACCCTCGTCGGCAAGAGCGGAGTCGAGGAACGTCCCTGCGCGCCCAGGCCGGGTCTGGCGCGGAGCATCGCCGTCCGGCGCCTTGCCGATGCCGACGCGGCCACGGGCGCGGTGACCGAGGCAGCGGCCACCGGTGCCGCGGTAGCGTGGATCCGCAACACGGTGGACGAGGTAATCGCAACGGCCCGGTCGCTTCGTGCCCAGGGAGTGGAGGCGCTGGTCTTTCACGCACGTTTTGCCATGGTGGATCGGCTGATGATCGAGCGGGACGTGCTCGCGCGGTTCGGAAAGGAAGGCGAGGGGACGGAGCGTTCTGCCGTGCTGGTAGCATCCCAGGTCATCGAGCAGAGCCTCGATCTGGATTTCGATGTGCTCTGTACCGACCTCGCCCCTATGGACCAGCTGATCCAGCGGGCCGGACGGCTGCGCCGTCATCGGCGCACTGCCCGACCGGTCGATCAGGAGGAATTGCTGGTCATTTCGCCCGAGCCGGTCGCCGATCCCGATCCCCGTTGGATACAGCGCGTATTGCCGGGAACGGCTGCGGTGTATCGCGATCCGGCATTGCTCTGGCGGACGGCGCGGGTGCTGTTCAGGCGTGGGCGGATCGAAAGCCCTACCGGCCTTCGCGCCCTGATCGAGGAAACTGACGATGCCGATGCTCCCGACGCCGTTCCGGAAGGGTTGATGGCAGGCAGCACGGACGCCATGGGAAAAGCCTATGCCGCCGGCGCCGCTGCGGACCGGAACGTATTGTCGTTTGATGCGGGATACGCCGCGGCCACGGCTCTGTGGGAACGGGAGGCGAGAACGCCGACCCGACTGGAGGACGTGCCGTACGTAACCGTGCGGCTTGCAGTGATGCAGGATGAGAGGCTGCTGCCCTGGGCTGCCAGGGCCGACGGCAGCCTTGCCTGCGAAAGCGAACGCCATCGGGCATGGGCACTGTCCGAGGTGTCGGTGGCGCGCTACCGCCTGGCCAGTTGTCCGCCTCCCGCTGGCCTTGAGGCGGCAGTAATGGCCGCCCGGGCAGGGTGGTCACGTTGGGAGCGCGAGGCGGAAGATCAGGTCCTGTTGCTGGTGCTTCAGGAAATGGAGACAGGCTGGCGGGGCACCGGGCGGACAGAAACGAATCAGGAAATTATAATCGGGTATGATCAGATTTATGGTCTTGAGATATTCCGCGATCAGTAAAACTGGATAATACTCCGATTCTGATGTCGTTGTCAGAGTCGCGGAACAGGCGATAGTCATTTTCTTATGACAAAAGAACATGCACTCGTATGCGATATCGTATGAAATTTTTAAATTCTACACATAGGCAATGACTTCGCATCATCTCAATCTCATCACCGATCCATGGTTGCCCGTCCGCCGAAAATCCGGCGCTGTTGCTTCCATCCGCCCGGCACAGATCGTGGAGGGCACGGCTGACGATCCGGTCGTGGCGCTCGACTGGTCGCGGCCGGATTTCCGGATTGCCTCTATGGAGTTCCTGATCGGATTGCTGGCCACCGCCTTTCCCCCGAAGGACGAGGACGCCTGGTGCGAAAGCTGGGAAGAGCCGCCCTCGGTAGAGGCGCTGGACGAAGCCTTCGGTCGCGTGGCGGACGCCTTCTGGCTCGACGGGCCGGGGCCGCGCTTCCTTCAGGATCTGCAAGAGTTGCAGAGCGGTCAGGAGCCCGTGGAACGGCTGCTGATCAATGCGCCCGGCGACAGTACTGTAAAGAAGAACGCGGACCTGTTCGTGCATCGCGGGCACGTCACGGCGCTCGGGCGTCCGGCAGCGGCCATGGCCCTGTTCACCCTTCAATCGTGGGCACCCAGCGGCGGCGCGGGAAACATGACAGGGTTGCGGGGCGGTGGGCCGCTGGTCACGCTGGTCCTTCCGCGTGAGGGGGCGAATCTGTGGGAAATCGTCTGGGCGAACACCCCCGTCGGATCTCCGGTACGGGACGCCGATCTGCCGCGCGTGTTTCCCTGGCTTGCGCCAACGATCGGGTCAGGCAAGGACGGAACCAGCGTACGCCTCGGCCACAATGCCCATCCTTTGCAGTGCTGGTGGGGCATGCCACGTCGCATCCGTCTTGATTTCGAGGCGGCAGAAGACGGTGTGTGTGACCTGACGGGGCGGCCGGATGACGTTCTGGTGCCCGGCTGGCGGCAGCGTCCCTATGGGGCCAGCTACGCCGGATGGACCGGCATGCCTTATGGCGAGGGCGCCGTGATCCATCCGCTTACGCCGCGGTATCGACAGAAGACGGATGCCGAATGGCTCAGCGTTCACCCGCAGCCCGGCGGCATCGGATACCGCCACTGGACCGGGCTTGTCGTGAACAACGTCGACGGGCAGCGGCTTCCCGCCAGCGCGGTGCTGACATGGCGCGACGCGCGTGCCCGCGATATCGCGGAGTCGCCTCGGCCCCGGCTTCTGGCGGCCGGCTACGACATGGATAACATGAAGGCCCGCGGTTTCGTGGAAAGCGAAATGCCCCTGCCGGGCGCCGCCGATCCGGCACGGCAGGAGGTGCTGGATACGCTGGCGCGTGACTGTGTCGCGGCGGCAGATCAGATGACGGCCGTGCTTCGCGGCTGCGTGCGGGATGCGCTGTTCGGCAAGGGGACGGTTTCGCTGGATGCGACGCTGCTTGCCAATGTGCGCGAACAGTTCTGGACGCGGACGGAATGGGCGTTCTTCGACCTCCTCCACCAGGCGGCGCGCCTGACCGACGGGGACGATATCGGCCTGCGGAAAGACTGGCTGCACAAGATCGGCCGGGCGGCCATGGCGCTGTTCGACGCGTCGGTGGTTTTGGCCCCGGATACCGGGGCGACCCAGGCGCAGCGATCGGCGCTGGCGCGACGGCGGCTTCGAGTGGCCGTTTCCGGCGGCGGAAAGGAAGGCGGTTCGATCATGGCGGTTCTGAAAATTCCGGTTCCGGTGGCGCGGAAAGCAGCCGCAAGGACAAAGCGGCAATGACGGGGCCAGACCGCAACGCCTTTGCCGAAAAGGCCAGGGACTGGTGGCGTGAATTGCGGCCGGACCCCGGACGCGGAAAACCGGGCGACCGCGCGACGCTGGCGCGGCTGCGACGCTGTGGGTGCGTGGCGGATGCACTGTTCGAGCCGGCGGTGCAGGCGCTCGCGCGGCGCTGCGGCGCGCGGCATGAGGATGACTTGGCCCGTGTAGCGCTGGTCGCGGCGGTTCTGGCGCATGTTCGCTCGGACGATGCCTCGCAGCCCGTGGCGCGGCAGGTCGGACCTGTCGATGCAACGGACGCGAAGACGGCGTTGTGCAAACCGGTCCGGTTCCGCAGGGTGCTGGACGCCGACGGGTTCGACGAATGCCTCAGGGCATTCCGTCGCCTCGTGATTCTTTCCGGTAGCAACGTGAATGTTTCCGATCTCGCGAGATCGGTCCTTGCGTGGCCCCGGGAAGGCATGTGGGACCATGCGGCGGCGGAGCGAATCCGCGTGCGCTGGGTGTACGAATACTGGAACGCGGGAGAGCCGGGCAACGGGGTGACTGCCGGAGAGTCCATGGAATCCGAGAAGGAACGTCAGTCGTGAGCCGATTTCTGCAACTGCATCTCTTGACCTTCTATCCGCCGTCCAACGTCAACCGTGATGACACGGGCAACCCCAAGACGGCGACGGTCGGGGGTGTGACGCGCCTGCGGATCTCGTCGCAGGCGCTTAAGCGGGCCTGGCGTACGTCGGACATCTTTTCCTCGGCGCTTGCCGGGCATATGGGCCAGCGCACCCAGCGCCTGGGGGACGAGATCCGGCAGCATCTTCTGGGCAAGGGCGTGGACGAAAAAAAATCGATCGGGATTGCCCGCGCGATCGCCGGCGTCTACGGCAAGGTGAAGGCGGAGAAGGACAGCAACGCCTGTTCTACCGAACAGCTTGTCTTCATTTCGCCCGCCGAGCGCGACGCCGCGCTGGCGATGGCGGACCGGCTGGCCGCAGGGGAGAAGATCGACCCGGCAAAAGAGAAGGACGCGCTGCTGCATCGGACGGATACGGCGGCCGACATCGCCCTGTTCGGCCGGATGCTGGCCAGCGAGCCGTCCTATAACCGGGAGGCGGCGGTGCAGGTCGCGCACGCCATCACGACACATCGCGTCACGGTCGAGGACGATTACTATACGGCGATTGACGATTTGAAACGCCCGGACGAGGATGCCGGGGCCGGCTTTCTGGGCGAGGCCGGGTTCGGGTCGGGTGTATTCTATCTCTATCTCTGCGTGAATCGCGACCTGCTTCGGAAGAACCTTGGCGGAGACAGCGAAAGCGGCGTGATGGAAGCGGCCCTGGGCGCGCTGGCCGCGGCGGCGGCGACGGTCGCGCCCTCCGGCAAGCAGAACAGCTTTGCCGCCCTTGCCCGGGCGCAGTACATTCTGGCCGAGAAGGGCAACGCCCAGCCGCGCACCCTAGCAGGAGCGTTCGCAAGGCCGGTTGCCGGCCCCGACCTGATGGCAGGCTCGATCGCGGCCCTGACGGACTTCCGCAATGAGCTGGCGCGGGTCTACGGCCGGGCCAGCGACACGGAAGGTGAACTGGAAGTCGGCCGGAAGGACAGTATGACCCTTGCCGACATCGCGGCATTCTGCCGGTCCTGAGCGCAGCCATGGGGCAGTTCCTGACATTCGCCATGGTGGCGCCAATGGCGTCCTTCGGCGCGATCGCGGTCGGCGAGCGGCGTGACGGCTGGGACCGTCCGGCGCGCTCGGCCGTGCTGGGGCTCGTGGCAGCCTGCCTCGGCCTGACCCGCAATGACGAGCAGGCGCAGGCGGCGCTGGCCTCGGAGTATGGGGTGGCCATCCTGTGCCATGCACCAGGAAGGCTGTTGACGGATTATCACACCACGCAGGCGGCTCCGGCGCGGCGCAACTGGCGTCCGGCGACCCGGGCCGAGGAACTGGCCGCGTCGCCGGGCGATCTGGCGACCATCCTGTCCCGCCGCGATTACCGCACGGGGACGTGGCATCTCGGCGCCCTATGGCCACGGCGGGAGCGCGCCCGCTGGACATTGCAGGCGATGCAGGCGGCCATGAACGAGCCGGTTTTCACGCCTTCCCTCGGGCGTCGCGCCTGTCCCGCGGGGCTGCCTCTGGCGCCTTGCATAACGGGCGGCTCCGCCGCCGCGGCTGTGCTGCTGGAGCGTCACCGGAACGGGCCCGAGGCACGCCTTCATGTGCGGCGCCGCGCCTTTCGCGAGCAGCTTGTTGGGCCGTCGCGGGGCGGAAGTCCACTGCTGGTTCTCGACGAGGCCGACGTGGCTGAACATGGGGACGGCTGCACCCTCCTGCATCGCGAGATACGGCGGGACCAGCCGCTCTCGCGCACGCGATGGCAGTTCGGACTGCGCGAAGAGGCCGTGCTGGCATATGGCGAGGGACTCACGGCGTGAACGGCGGCTTTCTCTCCCGCGTCACGCTGCGGCGCGATGCGCCGGTGCAGGCTCTGGCCCAGCTTCTTGTCCCCGATGGAGAAGGACCCCGGCATGGCGTGGCCCATCATCTGCTCTGGACCCTCTTTGGCGATGCGCCGGAGCGGCGGCGCGATTTCCTGTGGCGGCAGGTGGAAGCTGGGCATTTCATGGTGCTGTCGGCCCGCGAACCAATCGACGCCCATTCTCTCTTCGACATCGAGACCCGACCTTTCGAGCCTGCCCTAGAAGCGGGGGACCGGCTGCGTTTCCTCTTGCGGGCGAATGCCACGGTTGACCGGAAGGCGCCCGAACGGGCGCGCAGCCAGCGTCATGACGTGGTCATGGACGCGCTCCATCGCCTGCCCCGGCATGAACGGGTAGAAGCGCGCGAGGGAATGGTGGCGAGCGCTCTGGACTCATGGACCGGGCGGCAGGGTGCGCGCGCAGGCTTCGCGCTGACGGCTCCGGTGGCGGTAGAGGGGTGCGACGTGTGGCGAATTCCGCGTTCCGGCGGCCGTGGCATGATGTCGTTCGGAGTGGTCGAACTGACGGGGGAACTGCGCGTCACGGTGCCCGAAACGTTTCTTGGCGCGATCATGCAGGGATTCGGTCGCGCTCGGGCCTTTGGCTGTGGGCTGATGCTCATCCGGCGGGCGATCTGAACGGAGGGCAGTCATGTCCCACTCTATACCGGGCCTGCCCCCACCACGGCCGATTCCGTTGAAAGAACGGTCCTCGGTTCTTTTTGTGGAGAAGGGACAGCTTGACGTGCTCGACGGCGCCTTCGTTCTGGTCGACCAGAACGGCATCCGGTCGCACATCCCCATCGGCGGCCTTGTCTGCCTCATGCTGGAGCCCGGAACGCGCGTCAGTCATGCGGCGGCGGCGCTGGCGGCGCGCGCCGGGACGCTGCTGATCTGGGTGGGGGAAGCGGGTGTCAGGCTCTATGCTTCGGGACAGCCGGGGGGTGCAAGGGCCGACAGGCTTCTGCTTCAGGCGCGGCTGGCGCTGGATGACGCCGCGCGACTGAAGATTGTCCGCAGGATGTATGCGCTTCGCTTTGGCGAGGATGCCCCTGAACGGCGCTCGGTCGATCAGTTGAGGGGGATAGAGGGCGCGCGGGTGCGTGAAACCTATCGCCTGTTGGCCAGCACGCATGGCGCGCAGTGGGATGGACGACGCTACGATCCACATGAATGGGATACCGCCAACCTGGTCAATCGCTGTCTGTCAGCGGCCACGGCCGCCCTTTACGGGATTACGGAAGCGGCGGTCCTGGCGGCGGGCTATGCCCCGGCCATAGGTTTCCTGCATACGGGAAAGCCCCAGAGCTTCGTATATGATATTGCGGACATCGTGAAATTTGAGACCGTCGTGCCCGAAGCCTTCCGGGTGGCGGCGGCCGTTCAGCGCGAGCGCCCGCTGGACGGGCAACGGATCTCGAACCCGGTGGCTGCCGTTCGTCACCGATGCCGTGACCAGTTCCGGCGCACGAACATCCTGGCACGGCTTATCCCGCTGATCGAGGAGGTCCTGGCCGCGGGGGGCTTGGACATGCCACCAGCACAGGATGAGGCCATGCCCGTGGCGTTCGAAGACCGGAAAGGATTGGGCGATGCTGGTCATCGTGGTTGAGAACGCGCCCCCACGCCTGCGCGGGCGGCTGGCAGTCTGGCTTCTGGAGGTGCGTGCCGGCGTCTATGTCGGCAATTACGGCCGGCGCGTCCGCGAGATGATCTGGGGACAGGTATGCGCTTATATCGAGGACGGAAACGCCGTCATCGCCTGGGCCGCCCCGAACGATGCCGGGTTTGCGTTCGATACATGTGGCCGGAACCGGCGTGTCCCTGTTGACTTTGACGGATTCCGGCTGGTCTCCTTCGGGCCGGAAGCCGCCCTTCCGGCACAGCCTGGGCCCATGGCCGTCATACCTCCACGCGGGCGAGGTCGTGGTTGATAAAACAGGCTTTCGATCGGTAGAATCTTTGACAACAAAATAGTCTTTTAATACCAAACCTCTCTGGGAAGTGTGTTCCCCGCATGCGCGGGGATGAACCGGGAACAGCACTCATTTAGACCCCACAGACGGCGTGTTCCCCGCATGCGCGGGGATGAACCGTACTACCATCAGGGACACAAGTCCCGGTCAAAGTGTTCCCCGCATGCGCGGGGATGAACCGAGGCGAGATCCACCATGGCCTAGTCGCCCCGCGTGTTCCCCGCATGCGCGGGGATGAACCGATACCGCTGCGCCACAGGCAGCTTGGTCCAGAGTGTTCCCCGCATGCGCGGGGATGAACCGCCGGCGACGGCATCCGTCCTGACCCTGTCGTCGTGTTCCCCGCATGCGCGGGGATGAACCGATGCAGTAGGTGCGCACAATTGCCCCGTCGTGGTGTTCCCCGCATGCGCGGGGATGAACCGCAGTGATGCAGGATCCGAATTATGCGGTACGCGTGTTCCCCGCATGCGCGGGGATGAACCGGCGCCCCCGATCGCGCCGGTCTGGTGTGCGGGGTGTTCCCCGCATGCGCGGGGATGGACCGATCGAGGCGGCGAACATGTTCCAGTGCTTCAAGTATTCCCTACGTGTCTGGGATGAGCGCCTCAGTGCGGCTATTTTCCAAGCCGATGTGTCGCGGGGCGCAGCCTGAAGATACCGGGATCGTTCTGATGGATATGGCCGTCTGACGGATAGCCGCTCTGCGAACGCGGTTAGGCCACTACCAGATAACGCTGTGGTGCGGCGGTCAGGGGGCATCCAGGTTCTGCATCGCCTCGTGCAGGAAGCTGAACAGGCGCGGGTCGTTGGCGTGGATGACGTTCAGGCGCATCCAGGGCGATTCGTCCTGGTCGGGGCGAAACAGGCAGCCGGGGGCCAGCATGATGTCCCGTGCCGCCGCCCGTTCGGCCAGGGCGCGCATGTTCATCGGCCGGCGGGGCGCCGCCCAGACGAACATGCCGCCCTCCGGCCGGCAGAACAGGTCCAGACCGGCGTCGTCCAGCGCGTCGTACAGCGATTTCCGCGCCACCGCCAGCCTGTCGCGCACGCGGGCCAGATGCAGGCGGTAGCGGCCTTCGGTCAGGATCGTGTGGACGATGCTTTCGCCCAGGCCGGAGCTGGTCAGGCTGCCGGCCATCTTCAGGCGCAGGACATGCTGCGCCAGGTCGGGCCGGCAGGCCAGGAATCCCACCCGCAGGCCGGGCGAGATCGTCTTGGAAAAGCTGCTGACGTGGATGACCCGCCGCAACTGGTCCAGCCGGGCCAGGGTGACGGTGTCCTCGGGCGCCAGGCCAGCGAAGATGTCGTCCTCGACGATCAGGAAATCATGCCGTTCCGCCAGCATCAGCGCCTGATGCGCGATCGGCGCGGAATAGCTGGTGCCCGTGGGATTGTGCAGCCGCGTGTTGGTGACGAACAGTCGCGCGGCATGGCGGTGCGCCAGCCGGTCCAGATGTTCCAGGCAGGGTCCGTCCTGCAGGCGCGGGATGCCGACGATCCGTGCGCCCAGCGATTGCAGGGTAGGGTAGAGGTTGCTGTAGCCCGGATCGTCCACCAGCACCGTGTCGCCGGGCCGGATCACGCAGCGGATGGCCAGTTCCAGCGCCTGGCTGGCGCCGTGCGTCAGGACGATCGCGTTCTCGTCGCATGCGACCTGCTGCTGGGCCAGCAGCAGGCGGACGCTCTGGCGCAGCCCGGGATGCCCGTAGGGATTGCCGTAGCGCATGATCGCCGGGTCCGGCCGGCGGGCCTGGACGGCCAGCGCGTGGCGGATCGCGTCGGTGAACAGATACTCCTCGGGCAGCCATCCGCCGCCGGCCTTCAGCAGCGGGGAGTTTTCCTCGTACGCCCGTTGCAGCAGCCACAGGGAATCGACCGAGGTCGCGACCGGCGCCGGCACGTCGCGCGTCCGATCGCGGGGGCAGTCGCGGGGACGCGTCGCCACGAAATACCCGCGCGCGGGCCGGGCCTCCAGCGCGCCGTCGGCGACCAGGCGGTTATAGGCGTTGGACACCGTCAGGGTGCTGACCCCGCATTGCGCCGCCAGCCGCCGGACCGAGGGCAGGCGGCTGCCCGGCGCCAGACTGCCGTCGCCGATCCGTCCGGCCAGCGCCTGGACGATCTGGGTGACCAGCGGACGCGCATGCGTGGGGTCGATGCGGAAGGGAAAGGGAAAAACCATCGCGAAGGCGTGGCCCGGTTCTGGTACGGTCGGAATGAAAAGAATCGTTCCCGTCTAGATCCGGGCGACGCGGATGGCAATGCAGGCGGGGCCGGCAGGCCCCGCCTGTTGGTCAGGCCCGGTAGCGGGCCAGGGCCAGGTCCTCATGCGCGATGTCGGGCGCGCGGCCCGACATTATGTCGGCCAGGACCTGGCCCGATCCGCAGGCCATGGTCCAGCCCAGCGTGCCGTGGCCGGTATTGAGGAACAGATTGCCGATATCCGTCCGGCCGATGATCGGCGTGCCGTCCGGCGTCATCGGTCGCAGGCCGGTCCAGAAGGTGGCGGCCGGCACGTCGCCCGCGCCCGCGAACAGGTCCGTCAGCGAATGTTCCAGGGTCGCGCGGCGCGGGGCGCGCAGCGACGTGCTGAAACCGGCCAGTTCGGCCGTGCCGCCCACGCGGATGCGGTTGCCCAGCCGGGTGATGGCGATCTTGAACGTCTCGTCCATCACGGTGGACACCGGCGCGCGCGCCGCATCGACGATCGGGGCGGTGATGGAATAGCCCTTGATCGGATAGATCGGCAGGTCCAGCCCCAGCGCCCGCACCATCGCGGGCGAGAAGCTGCCCAGCGACAGCACGTAGGCGTCGGCCTGGAGCGTGCCCTTGTCGGTAACGACCGCCGAGATGCGCGTGCCGTCGCGCTGCAGCGACCGGATCGCGGTGTTGTACAGGAACGTCACGCCCTGCCGGACTGCCAGTGCGGCCAGGCGCTGCGTGAACTGGAACGCATCCCCGGTTTCGTCCCCCGGCAGGCGCAGGCCGCCGACGATCTTGCCCTGGGCCTGCGCCAGCCCCGGTTCCGCCCGGATGCAGCCCGCCGCGTCGAGGACGTCGTAGGGGACGCCGTACTGATCCAGGACGCGGGTGTCGTCGGCGATGTGGTCCAGCTGCTTCTGCGTGCGGAAGACCTGCAGCGTGCCCTGCTGCCGGTCGTCATAGGTGATGCCGGTGGCGGTCCGCAGGTCGCGCAGGACATCGCGGCTGTATTCCGCCAGGCGCACCATGCGCCCCTTGTTGCGATCGTACGCGGCGGTGGTGCAGTTTTCCAGCATCTGCGCCATCCAGCGCCATTGTTTCGGATCCGGCATCGGCCAGAAGACGAAGGGCCGGTTCTTCATCATCAGCCAGCGGATGGCCTTCAGCGGCACGCCCGGCCCCGCCCACGGCGACGAATAGCCGGGCGAGACCTGTCCGGCATTGGCGAAGCTGGTTTCCAGTCCGGGGCCCGGCTGGCGGTCGACGACCGTGACCTCGTGGCCGGCCTGGGCCAGGTACCAGGCGGACGTCACGCCCACGACGCCGCTGCCGAGAATGATGATTTTCATGTCTGTCCGTTTTTCGGGGCCGCGGAACGGCCGTTTCAGTGGGATGTCAGAAGCTGGCCGGGGCGGGTTCCGCGACGTAGGCGCGGTGATAGCGGTGACCCAGCGCGGTCAGGATTTCGTAGCCGATGGTGCCGGCGGCACGCGCCACGTCGTCGACGCCGCGCCGGGCGTCCAGCAGGTCCACCATGGCACCCGGATGGATCAGCCGTTCGGGCGCGTTGGTGACGTCGACGGTCATCGAATCCATCGAAATCCGGCCCAGCACCGGCAGGCGCACGCCATCCAGCCACGCGCAGCCGTCCTGCGCGCCGCTGCGCATGAACCCGTCGGCATAGCCGGTGGCGATGGTCGCGATCCGTCGCGGCGACACCGGACGGTAGGTCAGCCCGTACCCCACCCCGTCGTCGGGGCCGATCGTGCGCGTCTGCAGGATCCGGGCCTGGAGCCGCACCACCGGATGCAGCGGATGGGGACGCGTCGCGTTGGGCGCCACGCCGTAGAGGGCGGCGCCGGGACGGACCAGGTCGAAATGAAAGTCCGGGCCCAGGAAAATGCCCGACGAGGCCGACAGGCTGGCCGGCGCGCGGGGCAGGTATCCCCGCAGATGCAGCAGCCGCACGCGCTGCCGGCCGCTGGCCGGGTCGGCCGGATCGTCGGCGCAGGCCAGGTGGCTCATGACCAGGCGCACGTCCATTCCGCGCAGGGCGTCGGGATCGTCGGCAATGGCGTGGACGTCGCGCTCGGCCAGGCCGAAGCGGGACATGCCGGTATCCAGTTGCAGGACCGCCGGCAGCGGGCGCGCCAGCATGGCCGCCTGCGCGCGCCAGCGGCGCAGCTGGTCGATATCGTTGATGACCGGCACCAGGTCGTGCCGGACGAACTCGTCCTCGGTCTGGGGCAGGGCGCCGTGCAGGACGATGATCCGCGCACCGGGCGAGACATGGCGGCGCAGGGCGATGCCCTCGTCGATATGGGCGACGAAGAAGGTACGTGCCCCTTCTTCCTCCAGCGTCGGGGCCACCTGTGCCGCGCCCAGCCCGTAGGCGTCGGCCTTGACCACCGCGGCGCATTCCGCCCCCCCGGCCCGGGCACGCAGCAGGCGGTAATTGGCGCGGATGGCCGCAAGGTCGATGGTCAGGACGGCACCGGCCCGCGCGCGGGGCCAGCCTGTCTCGATAGCGCAAGGAACGGGCATGCGGCGCTCCGGTTCGGGGGACTGGTCCGATCTTACCGGAGAGGGGACGGCATTTCCTGCCGATCAATCGCATGATATGCCGCGCAGGGACCGAATATCGCATCATCATGCGACGGGATGGTGGAATGTGGCCTCATGATTTCTGACAAGGTGACCGAGGCGATTCTGCGGCATCTGGGTCAGGACGGGCGAATGACCAATGCCGACCTGGCGCAGAAGGTCGGCCTGTCGCCGTCCGCCTGCCTGCGCCGGGTGCGGCAACTGGAACAGGAGGGGGTGATCCGCGGATATCGCGCGATCATCGACGAACGGTCGCATCACGGCGCGACCACCGTGATCGTGCAGATCACCCTGGAGCGCCAGACCGAGGAGTGCCTGCGCCGGTTCGAGGCCCGGGTTCGCGAATGTCCCGACGTGCGCGAATGCTATCTGATGACGGGCGATGCGGATTACCTGCTGCGCGTGGTGGCGCGCGACGCCGCCGATTACGAACGCATCCACAAGGAAGAACTGTCGCGCATGCCTGGCGTCGCGCAGATCCAGAGCAATTTTTCGATCCGGTCGGTCGTACGGAAATAGCGCCGGCCGGCCCCGGAACCTGTACAGGTTCACGGACCGGTACAGGTTCGTGCGGAACGCCGCGAACTGTATATATGCGGATACGAAACGACGCCTGATACTGGTCGGGCGCGTATCGATTTCGGACATCCGGACCGGGACGGCGCGCGTCACCTGGTATCAGGATACGGGATCGCACAATGACGCAGCTTTCCGACGATTTCGACTGCCCGGCCGCCGTGACGGACGGGGCGTACTGGCTTCCGTTTTCCGCCAACCGCCGGATGAAGGCCAACCCCGTGCGGCGCATCATGGCGCGTGCGAAGGGCCCCTATTATTATACCGAGGCGGGCGAGGAACTGTTCGACACGCTGTCGGGCCTGTGGTGCACCCCGCTGGGCCACGGTCATCCCCGGATCGTCGAGGCGCTGAAGACCCAGGCCGAAACGCTGGATTACTGCACGGCCTTCCAGGTGACCAACCCCGTCACCGTCCGCCTGGCCGGGCGGATCGCCGAGCGGGCGCCACAGGGGTTGAACCATGTCTTCTTCGCCAATTCGGGATCGGAATCCGTCGATACGGCGCTGAAGATCGCGCTTGGCTATCACCGCCTGCGCGGCGAGGGAAACCGCTTCCGCATGATCGGGCGGGAAAAGGGATATCACGGCGTCGGATTCGGCGGCATGTCCGTCGGCGGTATCGTGCCGAATCGCAAGATGTTCGCCACCGCCATGATCCCGGGCGTCGATCACCTGCGCCATACCCACGATCCCGTCCACATGGCGTTTTCACGCGGGCAGCCGAACTGGGGCGCCGACCGGGCGGACGACCTGGAGCGCCTGGTCGCCCTGCATGACGCGTCGACCATCGCGGCGGTCATCGTCGAGCCGGTGCAGGGGTCGTCCGGCGTCATCGTGCCGCCGGTCGGCTATCTGCAGCGCCTGCGCGAGATCTGCACCCGGCATGGCATCCTGCTGATCTTCGACGAGGTCATCACCGGTTTCGGCCGCCTGGGCGCGAATTTCGCGGCCGAACGTTTCGGCGTGACGCCCGACATGATCGTCTTCGCCAAGGCGATCACCAACGGCGTGGTGCCGATGGGCGGCGTGATCGTCAGCGACGAGATCTACAACAGTTTCATGACCGGTCCGGAAAACGCCATCGAGTTCTGCCATGGCTACACCTATTCCGGCCATCCGCTGGCGGCGGCGGTGGCCCATGCCGTGCTGGACGTGATGGAGGAGGACGCGGTGCTGGAGCGCGTGCGCGCCCTGGAACCGGTGCTGGAGGAAGCGGTGCACACGCTGCGCGGACTCAACCTCGTCTCTGACATCCGCAATATCGGCCTGACGGCGGCGGTGGACGTCGTGCCGGTCGACGGCGCACCCGGCGCACGGGGACTGTCGATCTTCGAGAAGGGGCTGGAATCGGGGCTGCTGCTGCGCTGCACCGGCGACACCATCGCCTTCGGCCCTCCGTTCATTTCCACGCCGGAGCAGATTTACGCCATGGTCGACGGCGTGCGGCGGCTGATCCAGGCCGCCGACTGACCGCACCTGTTCCACGTTGGACCAAAAGAAAGAAAATCCATGCCCTTGCTGCATTTTCACCTGATCGAAGGCCGCTCCGACGCCGAGATCAAGACGTTGCTGGACGCGGCCCACGCGGCGATGCTGGAGGCCTTCCAGGTACCGGCCGGCGATCGCTACCAGATCGTGTCCGAACACAAGCCTTTGCGCATGATCGTCGAGGATACGGGACTTGATATCCCCCGCACCCGCGACGTGGTGCTGGTGCAGATGTTCAGCCGCCCGCGCGGGGACGAGAAGAACGCCCTGTTCTATCGCCTGCTGGTCGAACGGTTGCAGCAGGCGTGCGGCATCGCGCCGTCCGACGTCATGATCTCGGTGGTCGAGAACCAAGACGCCCACTGGTCCTTCGGCCATGGCCGCGCGCAGTTCCTGACCGGGGAACTGCCCGGCCCGGCCAAGCCGGCGGCCCCCTGATACCAGCCAACAGGGAAGGTCGGGCTCCGCCCGAACCCGGCAAGGGCCCAGGCCCTTGCATCCCTTTCTCTTACAAAGTCGTGGGTTTCCAAAGGGCTATGCCCTTTGGTGGGTCAAGGGCAACGCCCTTGCCTTGGGTCAGCGCGGCATGTCGGCCTCGATCCAGTCGGTGACCGAATGCCGTGTCGGCGCCCAGCCCAGTTCGCGCCGGGCCTTGCCCGCGCGGACGCGGCTGTTCGACCCCAGGGCGAAGACCGCCAGTTCACGGCCCCAGCGGGCCACGGCCTCCGCCGCCGGCCAGGACTGCGCCGGCCCCAGGCCCAGCGCACGGGCGATGGCACCCACCAGCGCGCCGAACGATTCCTCGCCGTTCTCGACATAATAGAAACTGCCGGCCGGGGCCTTTTCCAGCGCCAGCAGGTACAGATCCGCCATGTCGGCGATATGGACGTTCGACCAGATGTTCAGCCCGCGCCCGATATAGCGGGCGACGCCGCTTTCCTTCGCCTGCCCCACCAGGGGCGGGATCTGCACGCTCTGCGCCGGTGCACCCAGCGTGTTGCCATAGATCAGGCTGTTGCACAGCACGATCGTGCGCACGCCGGGGGCGGCGTCGACGATCAGCCGGTTGAGCGCGACGCGGTGTTCCTTGTCGGGTTCGGGCGTAACGGGCGTGTCTTCGGTGAAAATCGCGTCCGATGGCTCGCCCATGGCCTCGTCGCCGACCAGGCTGGTGCCGCTGGTATGGATGAAGGGCCTGCCCGTGCCCGCCAGCCCGGCCAGCAACGCCAGGACCGCGCCCTGATGGTCGCTGTCGGCGGCGTTGATGACGGCATCGGCGGCGCGGGCCTCTGCCGCCAGCAGGGCCGCGTCGTCCAGCGTGCCCATGACGGGGGTGATGCCGTGGGCCGCCACGCCCGCCGCCTTGTCCGGCGAACGGACCAGGCCACGGACCTCATGGCCCCTGTCGCCCAGCAGGACGGCGACCGACCCGCCGATATAGCCGCTGGCACCGGTAACGAAGATCTTCATGGTCATGCACTTTCCTGCTGGTAGGTGGGATAGTCGGTGTAGCCACGCGCGCCGCCGCCGTAATGCAGGCCGCGGTCGGCGGAGCGCAGCGGCCAGCCCTGTTCCAGCCGCGCCACCAGGTCGGGATTGGCGATGAACGGCTCGCCGAAGGCGGCGATGTCGATCAGCCCCTCGGCGGTCAATGTTGCGGCGCGGTCGCGGGTCATGCCCCCGGCCAGGATCAGCACGCCCGTGTAACGCGCCCGGAACCGGCCGAGGAAATCGGGCGGGATGGCCACGCTGCCGCGTGATTTCTGGTCCATCAGATGGACATAGGCGAGGCCGCGCCTGCTGAATTCGTCCGCCAGGAACAGATAGGTGTCCTCGATCTCGGGATAAGGCTGCATGTCGAACAGCCCGCCATAGGGAGAAAGGCGGATGGCGGTCCGTTCGGCGCCGATGCGGGCGATGACGGCGTCGATCGCGTCCAGCACGAAGCGGGTGCGCCCTTGCAGCGTGTCGCCGCGATAGGCGTCGGTGCGGTCATTGACGGTCGGGTTCAGGAACTGCTCGATCAGGTAGCCGTTCGCGCCGTGCAGTTCGACCCCGTCGAACCCGGCCGCGAGGGCATTGGCGGCCGCCTGCGCGAAATCGGCGATCACGCCGCGCACTTCGTCGGTCGAAAGCGCACGGGGCCGCGACACATCGACCGCGCCCGGCACGCCGTCTTCCGTCATCCCCCAGGCCTGGCTGTCGCGGGCGATCCGCGCCGTCGAACTGACCGGTGCGACACCGCCGGGCTGGTTGCTGACGTGGCTGACCCGCCCGACGTGCCACAACTGGGTGAAGATCACGCCGCCCGCGCCATGGACGGCATCGGTGACCTTGCGCCAGCCCGCGACCTGCTCCGCGCGGTACAGGCCGGGAATGCACAGGAAGCCTTCGGCGGTCGCCGAGATCGGCGTGCCTTCGGTAACCAGCAGGCCCGCCGTGGCGCGTTGCGCGTAATAGAGGGCGGTCAGGTCATCCGGCACGCCGTCGGGCGTCCGCGCACGGGTCATCGGCGCCATCGCGATGCGGTTGCGCAGCGTATGGCCGGCCATGCGGAACGGCTGGAAGAGACGATCCATCGAAACGGGTTCCTTGCAGGACGATAGCAGGAGTTCTGCCTGTCATCCGGGTGGCGTGGTCCGCGAAATCTGGTCCGCATGGCGATGCTTGATAATTCGGCGAAAGGGCACATCATTTATGAGGATGTTTCACAGATCGGATGGGTAGATGGATAACCGGGCCGGCGAGATGATGGTCTTCACCCGGGTGGTCGAGGCCGGCAGTTTTTCCGAGGCGGCGCGGCAGATGCTGATGACCCCATCCACCGTCAGCAAGCTCGTCGCCCGGATCGAGGACCGGCTGGGCGTCCGGCTGGTGGAACGATCGACCCGGCGGCTGTCCCTGACCGACGAGGGGCGGCTCTATTACGAACGCAGCGTGGCCCTGCTGTCCGAACTGGATGCGATCGAGGGCGAACTGGCCCACGGGGCGCGCAATGCCGGCGGCACGGTGCGGATCAATGCCTCGGTGGGATTCGGCGTGCGGGGGATCGAACCGTTCCTGCCGGAATTCTGGCGGACCTATCCCAACATCGTGGTCGATCTGTCGCTGTCGGACGAGATCGTGGATCTTTACCTGGATCGGACCGACATCGCGTTCCGGGTCGGGCCCCTGGGGGATTCGGGCCTGGTGGCCCGCAAGCTCGGGACCGCGCGGCGCATGATCGTGGCCTCGCCGGAATACCTGGCGCGTCGCGGGACACCGCGCACGATCGAGGATCTGCCGGCGCATAATTGCCTGGGCTTCAATTTCCGCCGCGCCGTCCCGGTCTGGCCGCTGCGCGACGGAGGGCGCCTGGTCGACCGCAGCGTCGGCGGCACGTTGCTTGCGAATAACGGCGAGACCGTCCATCGCATGGTGCTGGCGGGTGTGGGCCTGGGCCGCCTGGCCGATTTCCATGTCCATCGCGACATCCGGGCCGGCCGGCTGGTGGAGGTCCTGATGGAGGCCGGACCGGAAGAAACGGAAGACGTCCACGCCCTGTATTTGGGGGGCCAGCGCATGCCGCAGCGCATTCGCCTGTTCCTGGATTTCATGGTGCCCCGGATGCAGGCCTTCCTGCGCGATGCCGCCGTGACCTGATGCGGCACGGCCACGCGTGCGTGTCCTGACGGCGGCTCCGGGCCGGTTCGCGCAATCGGCAATAGGTAACGCGGCCGCCTGCCGTTACCATGAACGCCCGTGGGCTCACTGGAAACGGAACAGGGTCATGCCCGACACATTGATGTCCGCAATCCCCGACAGCCGGAAGGCCGGACCGATCGTGCTGGGTCATGGGGATACGATCCGGACGGCGGCATGCACGATCCTCGGCGCGATCCATGCCCATCTGACCGCCAATCTGGATGCCGCCCTGGACGGGCGCAATTCCGAGGGGGTCCATCAGGTCCGCGTGGCGTTGCGGCGCTTTCGTGCCCTGACCGGCCTGTTGCGGCGTGACAGTCCCAATGTGGTGCTGGACGGCGCGTCGGGCCATGCCCGGACACTGGCCCATGCGTTGAACGGTGCGCGCAACTGGGACGTCTTCATGAACACGACGCTGCCGGGCCTGGGCGCACTGGCGCATGTCGGGGTCGATGCGCCGGGCGTCCTGGGCCCGCTGGCGGTTCCGCTGCGGGAAGGGGCGGCCGGGGAGGCGCGGGCGGCGCTGGATGGGGCCGAGGCCCGCCAGTTCCTGTACCTGCTGGAACAGATGATCGACGGGGCGGTATGGATCACGCCCCTGCCGGCGGCGGTCCAGGAAACACTGGACGAACCGGCCGCTGATTTCGCCGCACGTCACCTGACGCGCCTGCACCGCAAGGCGAACCGTCAGGGGCGGGACCTCGCGCTGCTGACGGCCGAAGAGCGCCACAGGTTGCGCCTGACCCTGAAGAAACTGCGCTATACCGCCGAATTCTTCGAGTCCCTGCACGCCCCCGGCACCGGGGCGGCCCCCTACATCCGTCGTCTGTCACGCCTGCAGGACGTGCTGGGCATGGACAGCGACGTGCTGACGACCCGGGCCCTGCTGTCGCGGATCGGCGAGTCCGCACCGGGACCGGACATCCAGCATACGCTGGGTGCCGTGGCGGGCTTCCTGTGCTGCCGCCAGGCCGCCACGCAGGACAGGACCTATTCCCGGTGGCGCAAATTCAGGCGCCAGTCGGTGTTCTGGCGGGCCTGACCCCGGCTGTCATGGAACTGTCACGAACTGTTCTTGCAGCTGTCGTTGCCTGTGGGCCCGGCCTGTGCTCTTGCACGCACGTCTTCCGTTGGCATATCGCCGTGAACGAAGGGACCTGCGTCATGTTCAAATCCGAGATCGTCGAGATCGACGGCGTCTTCGTGGGGGTCCTTATCCAGACCCGGCGCGATGGCGCACGGGTGTTTCGCGCCATTCATGAATGGCTGCGTCCCCTGAACGGCCAGATCATGTCGTCCTTCCAGGAGGCACGGAACATCGCCACCGGACAGTTCCGCCGCCGCCGGGTGACTTCGGGCCTTGCCTCCGCCGCGAGCTGACGGGCCGGTGCCGTCAGGCGCCTGATGGCGCCTGCGGTTCGGCGGGCGCCAGACGATAGCGGAAGTCGCAGTGGGATGCGCCTTCCATGATCGTCTGGGTCCGGGTGAAGACGATGTCGGGATTATAGCCGGCGCAGAATTGTCCGTCGCGATTGCAGGACAGCAGCGGCCCCAGTTCGCCCAGACCCATCGCGCGATACATCTCGGCATAGCGGCAGCGGGTGACGTCGAATTCCAGAATGTCGGCCCGCGCGACATGCACCGTCAGTTCCAGCGCGCCTTCGGCCGTCCACAGGCGCAGGGCCTCGGCGAAATCGGCAAGGTCCGGCATGTGGCCCAGCGCCGCGCGGAAGGACGCCCCCTGGTCCACGGCCGAGCGCGTCACCGCATCGCGGATCGTGTCGCGCGCGACCTCCGCCCCGTGGGACGCTGCGAGCACGTCATGGACGCAGCGCAGGATATCGGCCTCGATTCGTCGGCGTTCGATGATGGGCATGGTCTGCTGTGTCGACATGGCGTCCTGTGCTCCGCCGGTCCGTGTCCCGCACCCGGTGCATGCCTGTCCGGCAACAGGCCCAATATTTCGGTTCTGGCGATGTTCCGATTGTCGTGCGGCGCGGTCAATATTATCGAGGTGAAAACGTTTCGCTATCCGGATGTCGGGCGGGCCGTTTCGCGACGCGGAACACCGCGCCGTATCGTAGCGCAGGCGGAAAATCATGTCGCAGCAGGCACACGGGCACGAAGCCCACAGGCGCGAAGCGCTGGGAATCGGGTTCGCCTTCATCTGCCTGGCCATCGTGGGGGTCATGCCCATCATCTCGGGCAGCCGTCCGGCCGGGTCCGACGCGTTGAGCTTCGCGTTGCTGATGTCGTTCTGGCAACTGGTCTGCTCTCTGCCGCTGGTGTGGCGCAAGGGGCAGGCCGCCGACGTGATCCTGGGCCGCATCAGGACCACCGTTCCACGCGGCTGGATGCATGTCGTGACCCTGGGCACCGGCATGATGTTCGGCCTGTCGACCTATGTGTTCGTGCTGTCGGTCGGCAAGGCGGGCGAGGTCTCCACCGCCATTGCGCTGCAGGCCTATCCGCTGTTCTCGATGCTGTGGGAGATCATCTTCCTGGGCAAGCGCAAGAGCAGCCTGGAGCTGTTCTTCACGCTGCTGATGATCCTGGCGCTGGTGTATCTGGCCACCAACGGCACCTTCCGGATCGAGGGCCTGTCCCTGTGGTTCCTGGTGGCGCTGGGCACCCCCCTGTTATGGAGCGTGGCGCACGTCGCGTTGAAGGAAATCTTGGACCGCAGCGCCATCACGCCGGCGCAGGTCACTTTCTCCCGCCTGTTGATCTCGACCTGCTTCCTGTTCGTGCTGTGGCTGGCGGCGGGTGGTGCGCAGGCGGGGTTGCGGGACGTCATGTCGCCGCGCTTTGAGGCACTCGCCCTGCTGCTGGGGGCGATCTACTACCTGGAATTGCTGGCCTGGTTCCATGCGGTCCGGCATGTCGATGTATCGGTCGCCAGTTCGATCACCATTCCGGCGCCCGCCCTGACGATGCTGATCGGCGCGGTGTTCATGCAGGTGCCGGTGCGGCCCTATCAACTCGCGGCCCTGGGCGTGATCGTCGCCGGCATGTATGGGCTGCTGTACGCCGGCAAGCGCAAGCGGCTGGCGGCGGGTCGCATCCCGGCGGTGACGTGATGCTGGGTCCCCGCCGCGCCCCTTACGTGCCCTGGACGATGACGACGCGATAGGCCGATCCGCGGTGCCGGCGTTGTGCGACGGCCTGGTAGGCCGGGCTGTCGTACCAGGCGCGGGCTTCGGCCATGGTGGGGAATTCCACGATCACGACCCCTTCCGGCGCCGTGCCTTCCAGGACGTCCTGGGTGCCGTAGGCGGCAAGAATCCGGACCGGATGGCCCTCGAAGGTGGGGGCGACCGCCTTCATGTAGGCGTCGAGTTCGGCCTGATCCGTGGTGTTTTCGCGGGTGAAGACGATGTAGGCGGACATGTCCCGAACCTCCTGGTGGGGCCGCCTTTGCCGGCGGCTCTGGGATCGAGACTGGCACGACGTGCGGGTTTTCCAAAAGGGGCCTCGTTATCGGGGCGAGGGTGCCAGGGCGGCCCGGCCGGCGGCGGCCAGCGCCACGTCGGCCTGCGGCGTGTGGATCCGCGCGCACAGCACGTTGCGGTAATGGCGTTCCAGCGGATTGTCCTGGCTCAATGCCGGATTGCCGATGGCGGCGACGGCCTGTTCTACCGCGTGGATCGCGTTTTCGGTCGTCAGGTGCTTGACCAGATTGGCGTCGATCGTCGACAGGGCGCCCCCTTCATGCCGGTCGATGGCATCGGCTAGCAGGGCGCGATTGCTCATCAACAGCCCGTCGATTTCGCCCAGCAGGCTGTGAAAACGCGGCAGGGTGGCCAGCGGCTGGCCCAGATTGGCGGGAATACGGGCATGCAGGAAGGATATCAGCCAGTCCCGCGCGGCACGGGCCACGCCGTCATACAGGGCGCCGATGACGAATGCATGGCCGGTTTCGGCACCGCCATCGCGCCGGGTCCAGTCCTGGGGCGGACGCAGATCCACCAGATGGTCGGCCGGCAGCGCGACATTGTCGAAGACGATGGTGTGGCTGCCGGTCGCGCGCATGCCCATCTGGTGCCATGTCCGCTCGATCCGCACCCCCGGCGCGTCCAGCGGCACCAACGCCTGGCCGATCCGGGGCGTGTCCTCGCGCGTGCTGACCCAGGCGATACCCCAGCGCAGCGCGGTGGAGCCGGTGGAATAGATCTTGCTGCCGTTCAGGCGCCATGTCGTGCCGTCGTGATGCAGCACCGTCGCCGGGATGCCGCCCCGGGCCGGGGTGCCCAGTTCCGGTTCGACGCGCAAGGCGTTCAGCAATGCGCCCTCGCGCACTGCCGCCGTCGAGACCAGGCGGTGCACGTCTTCCGGCCAGCGACCGGACTGGGCGATCGCGGCATGCTGCAGATATTGCATAGACAGGATCAGCGCCGTGGACGGATCGCCCTGGGCGATCGTCCCGATCACCTCTGCAACCTGGCGCAGGCCCAGTTCGTGACCGCCATGGCGGGACGGCACCGTCAGGGCCAGCAGCCCGGCCTGGCGCAGATCGTCCAGATTGTCGGTCGCGATCTCGCCGGACCGGTCATAGGCGGCGGCCCGTGCGGCGAACCGTTCGGTCAGGTTCCGCAGCAGGTCGGGCGTGTAGGGAAGCCGCGGGTGCATGCCATCCATCGTCGTGCCTTCGGTGTGGAGGCCGACGTTACGGCCCCGTCGGCCCATCATCAAGTTGTGATGACGATTCACGGGCGATCGCCGGCCGTACAGGCAAAGACCCGCCCTGCCGGGAAGCGGGACGGGTCTTTGCCCTGCAGGAACCATGGGACGGAGGGGACGCGGCCGATGCCGCCTGACCCGTCCGCTCCCGACTGGCCCGGTTCGATCAGAACGCGGTCGAGATCGTCCCGGTCATGCTGAAGCGCGGTTCCACCATGAAGGAGTTGCCGTAGCCGGCATAGGGGGCGAGGTTTCCGCTCCAGACGGGGTGGGCGTTGAGGTCCTTGGCACTGTAGACCACGCCCATCGCGCCGGTGCGGACGATGGATCCGGTCAGGTTCGTGAAGTTCAGCCGGAAGGTCGGCGACTTGGCGAACAGGAAGGGCGCGAAATGATACCCCAGAGACAGCGTGTCCGTCACATAGCCCGGCATGCGCTGGTCCCCGGCCACGCTGACCGACTGGGCGCCCGTGTAATGGACGTTCCCGTTCGCGAAGAAACCCTTGTAGGTGTAGGTCAATCCGAAGTTCGCCATCACATGCGGCGCCATGACCGCCTGCGTGCCCTTTGAATGGAGCATCGTGTTCGTATAAGGGTCGAGCACGTTGCTGTCCTGCGTGGCGTTGAGATATTCGACCGACGCATAGGGGCTGAAGCCGTGGATGGAACGGCCCGACACCATCACGTCGAAGCCGCGCATGGTCTGGTTGCCGATCGAGAAGGGCGAGAAGCTGTTCATGCCCACATACTGGTTCACGATACGGTTCGTGACGTTGTAGTTGAACAGCGCCACGTCGGCGATGATGTATTGGTCGTGATACCGGTATCCCAACTCTTCCTTGATGGAATACTGGTTCTTCAGGAAATTCGGGCTGGTGGGCAGCCATCCCATGTCGACGGCACTGGGCTGGCGATAATCGCCCTCGGCGTTGACATAGATCTGGTGATGCTCGTTGAACGTATAGCCGATGGACAGCTGTGGCAGCGGCTCGGTCGCGTTGGTGCTGTATCGGCTGTAAGGGTCCGCGGTCCAGCTGTTGGCCATCACGAACTTGAAGCCGGCATGGATCACCAGCTTGTCGTGCAAATATTTCGCGTTGTCCTGCACGAACAGCGAATGGAGCTCGTAGCCAGCATCCTGCCCGTAGGGCGCCGTGGTCTTGTAAAGCTGCCAGGGGCTCGGCGGGGTGCCATCCGCGTTCGTCAGGCCGCTGGGATAGGACTGGAGCGTGTAGGTGTTCTCGTACCAATATCCGGCCGAGAAATCATTGTGCGAATCGATCCGGTATCCCAGATTCGTCACCGCACCCACCTGGCGCGTCGAGTTCTGGAGGAAGAAATCGGTCAGGTTGGGACCGGTGTACGGGCCGCCCGCGCCGTTGTCGATCGGATTGCCCGGGGACGCGTCCCAGCCCTGGCCGAAGCTGAAATAGGGTTGGAGGTCGAAGCTGAAGCGCGCGGGCAGCACCAGATGGACCGGCGCGGTCAGGAAGACCTGGTTCCAGTGGTCGGTGCTGTTTTTCCAGTAATTGTCGCTGCTCCGGTCGGTGGTGCGGCCGTATCCGGTTCCGGTATGCTTGTAGGTATAGAACTCCTGCGCGGTCGGATAATTGTCGATGATGAAATTTTCATTGTTCCACGACAGGAAGACCTTGGCGGTCGAGCCGTTTTCCCAATCCTTTTGTATGCCGAAATCCAGATGCTGCCGATCGTTGGCGCCGGCGCCCATCCAGGCGCGGTTGTGCGTATGAGAGAACGAGATATAGCTGCGCACGCCGCTGTTGCCGATATCGCCGGATTCCAGGCGAAGGAACTCGCGCGACAGATTGTTCGTCCCGTAGGAGAAATCCATCAGGCCGCCGAATTTATGCGACGCGGTGTGCGAACGCTCGTCCATCACGCCGCCGGCCGCCGACATGACCGGTATGTCGGTCGCCGAACTGCCGGGCGTCACGTTGACCTCCTCCAGGTTTTCGGAGTCGATGTCCTCGGCCATGTATTTCGCCGCTGCCGCCGGCGCGCCGTCGATCATCAGGCCCATGTCGAGGTCGGTCAGGCCCCGGACCTCGATCATGCCGCCCTGCATGCCGGCGGTGTCGGGGGTCGACACGCTCACGCTCGGCAGGTTCTTGATCAGGTCGAGCGCGGTGCTGGTGGGCGCGCGCATCTCGATATATTCCTTGGCGACGGTCTGCACCGTGTGCGGCGCCGTTTCCAATCGCATCATGCCGCCGCCGCCATTCAGGGCCTGGCGGGACGAAACGACCGAGATGTCTTCCGCCGTTCGCGGCGTGGTCGTCTGCGGGCGCGGGGTGGGGGCTGCGGAGGGTACGGGATGACGCGCGGCGGTGGAGGCCGGATGGGGCAGGGTGGTGGGCGCCGGAGTCGTCGCTGCGGCCGCCGGACGTTCCGGCCACGCCGCAATGCAAACCACGCCTGCCAGGCAGGACATGGCTTGCAGCCGGCTCCGCAGCCCCGGCTTCCGATAATAGCGCGTCATTCTCTGTTACCCTTCATTCTTTCCACCAGTCGCGGCACGAATTTGTCCTGACTCGCGTCATGTCGTTACTTGGATATGGCCCCGCCTAACAGGCGGGAACCTTTTTGTCGCCGATGATTGATTGCAATCACGATCCGTGGACCGGGAGATGGCGCCTTGCAGACTGGCGCACCCGTGCAAAGCAGGGAACCAATGAAGGTTCGGTATTTTGCAATGGGAGTAGCGTCGACCAATAGATATAATATCGGAATGATATTTATTTTATTCCAGTTGCTTTATGATTTCGTGATCTGCGCTGTCCTGTCCGAAAGTATTTTCTGGAACGGTCCGGAATCGGAACATAATCCTCCGTCGAGCCTGCCTCAAGGATAAAAAAAGGAACGGATCGTTGCCGTTTTGCGAGCAGCGGAATGATTCGCGGGCCTGATCGGCAGTGCGGTGCCGGAGGCATCGGCGACCGGTTATATCGGCGATATGGGTATGGATGTTATCTAAATTACGTATCCAATTCTCTTGGACCGGCCAAGGCCCATCTGATCGATCCGGGGCCGTCACGCTGGACTGTCGCGGTCAGCCGCGACGTCGTCCGGGCCGGAGTCCGTCCAGCGGATCGGACGCCCCAGCCATTTCCCAGGGGGAAAGAAATTCTCTTTTCCATTGCCCGGCGGTCATTCGGCGGCCTAAACTTGCGGCCGGTTTCGCGTGTGGTTCGTGCCGGGATGGCGACGAGGAGGGTCCGGATGCGCGAGGGAGCAGGCGGCCAGAGGCCGGGTGTCGGCATTATGGTGGCGGACGGGGCATTTCCGCCGGTCGACAGCCCCTTCCATCCGGGATGGCTCCGGCAGGTCGGCATGGTGGCGGCGTCGATCGGGGTGGGCGATTTCCACGAGCGCCTGCTGTCCCTTGTCGAGACCCTGATCCCGCATCAATCGTCCTGGATCATTTCCTATTCGTCGGCGGCCCGACCCGACGTCCTGTATACGGCGGGAGTGCCGGCCGCCGTGCGGGCCGATTATACAGATGCCTATCGCGATTTCGACCCTTTCTGGCGGCAGTGGCAGCGCCGTCCCCATTCCGGGGTTGTGACGTTGCAGACCCTGGACGCATCGGTGAAATCCGACATCTACACGACCCTGTTCCAGACGGATGCCGGGTTCGCCGACGAACTGGCGGTCGTGCTGCCGGCGCTGTCGGGGGCATCGGTGACCCTGTTCCTTCAACGCAGCGGCGAATCCTTCGCCCCGGCGGAAATCGAGGTCGCGCGACGGGTTTTTCCGGTGCTGGAAGGGCTGCATCGCGCCCATGTCGGTCGATTGTTCGTCAGCCTGCGGCAGGCGGCCGGCCATGCGGGATACGAAGCGGATCGCCTGGTTCGGCCCGCCCGGGACACGGCCCAACCCATGTCGTGCCGCATATCCGACCCATCAGGAAGGGGTGCGCGGGTAGAACCGTTCGACGCCGATTTTTCGATAGAGCGGAGCGGACGGCTGTATGTCCTGGAACGGGCCGGTGCGCAGGATGCATCGCCTGCACCCACGTCGGAATTGATGCGTCATCTGACTCCGCGAGAACGAGAGATTCTGTCCCTGATCCTGCAGGGTCTCTGCACTGGCGAAATCGCCCAGGCGCTGCGTGTGGGGAAGGGGACGGTGAAGAACCACCGCATGCGCCTCTACCGCAAAGCCCAGGTCTCATCCGAACGGGCGCTGGTCGCCCTGTTCCGACCCGTCCTGCATCCGGACGGCTGAGGACGCCGGAAGGTCGGACGGCTCGCGGAACGCCTTGCAGAGCACTCTTTCAGTCGTGCAGCATTTCGCCATGCAGGGCGATATCGAGGCCCTCAAGCTCCACATCCGGCGAGACACGCAAGCCGCATACCCGTTTGACGATGACCAGGATCAGAGCGGTCGCCACGATTGTCCACAAGGCAATCAGGCCGATCGCTTTCGACTGGACCAGCAACTGGTGCCAATTGCCGTCCAGCAGGCCGGAATGGTCGGGGCCGCCTATGGCACGGGTGGCGAACACGCCCGTCAGGAACGCGCCCGCGATGCCACCGATGCCGTGAATGGCCCAGACATCCAGCGCATCGTCATATTTGAAGCGGTGCTTGGGCCAGTTGACGGCCCACAGGCAGACCACCCCACCGATCAGGCCCATGGCCAGGGCGCCGGAGACGGTGACGAAGCCGCAGGCCGGGGTGATGACGACCAGGCCCGAAATCGCGCCCGACAGTGCACCGAGCAGGCTGGGCTTACCGTGCAATTTCCATTCGGCCAGGGTCCACGACACCAGTGCGGCGGAAGCCGCGACCTGGCTGTTCAGGATGGCCAGCGCCGCGGTCGGGCCGGCCGACAGCGCCGATCCGCCATTGAAGCAGAACCAGCCCATCCACAGCAGCGACCCGCCGATCATTGTCAGCAGGATATTGTGCGGGGCCATGTTCTCGGACCCCAGGCCCATGCGCTTGCCCAGTGCAAGGCAGGCCAGCAGCGCCGAGGTGCCGCTGGTGACATGCACCACCGTCCCGCCGGCGAAATCCAGCTCGCCGCTTTGCGCCAGCAGGCCGTCGGGACCCCAGACCATGTGGGCGATCGGGCAGTAGATCAGCAGGACCCACAGCACCACGAACAGCATGGCGGCGGTGAATTTCATCCGGTCCGCCGTGGCGCCCAGCACGATCAGGGGGGTGATCGTCGCGAAGGTCAGTTCGAACATCACATAGAGATATTCCGGGATCGTCGGCGCGCCGGGCGACACGGAATTCAGTGAAACGCCTGCCAGGAAGAGCTGACCAAACCCGCCCAGGATCGGCGTCCCGGGCGAGAAGACGAGGCTGTAGCCACATATGACCCAGATCAGCGACACCAGCGCGCAGCCCGCCGCGCACTGCACGGCAATGGCCAGCACGTTTTTCTTGCGCACCATGCCGCCATAGAACAGGGCCAGGCCGGGCAGCAGCATCAGCGAGGTGAAGACCGATGACACCAGGATCCAGGCCGTATCGCCGCCGGAGAGCGGCGGGCCGCCTTCGGCCGCCGATGCGGCGGAAAACGGGGCAAGACAGAGGAAAAGCGCGCAAAGCCAGGATAGGCGAGAAGGAACACGTACGATTGTCATAGACCCCAGCTTACCCGTCGGAATGGTGGCCTGCCTGTCCGCGTCATGGGGACGGCCATGAATTCGTTTCGCATCATTCATGGTGTGCCGCGCGTTGACAAGGCCGCGTCTGCCATTCTGTTCCGGCCCGGGGGTCCGACTTGCGTTATGTCGCGTGGGTGCGCCAGGGTCATGCATGACATTTCCTTGTGGCGACAGGTCGGCCTATACTGCCCGGGCTTGCCGGCAGAAAGGAATGTCCGCCCCATGTCTCCATCCCATCCCGGCTCCGCCGCCGACCGCCCCGATATCGAGGAACTGGCGACGGGATCCTCCGCTGCCCCGGTCAGGGAGATGACGCTGGAGGAATCGCTGGGAAGCCAGATCCGGCTGCTGCGCCGGCAGGCGGACCTGCGCGGGGGGGATGTGGCCCATACCGCCGGCATCTCGCTGAGCATGCTGTCGAAGATCGAAAACGGCCAGATTTCGCCGTCGCTGTCGACATTGCAGGCGGTCTGCCGCGCGCTGAACGTGCCGCTCAGTCAGCTTTTTTCGACATTCGAGGAGCAGCGCGACTGTTCCTATGTCCGCTCGGGCCAGGGGGTGGTGATCGAACGGCGGGGCACCAAGGCGGGCCATGAGTACCAGTTGCTGGGTCATCTTCTGGGGGGCGCCCTGGTGATGGAGCCCTATCTGATCACCCTGCATGAGGAAGCCCAGCCTTATACCAATTTCCGGCATAGTGGAGTGGAGCTGATCTACATGCTGTCCGGCCGGGTCGTATACCGCCATGGCACGGATACCTACGAGATGGGGCCCGGCGATACATTGCTGTTCGACAGCGGGGCCCCGCACGGGCCGGAAAAGCTGCTGGAGAAGCCGATGACCTATCTCTCGATCATCGCCTATCCCCGTTCGGCGGAGTAGGCGATCGGCGCGACCTATCCGGCCTGATACAGTTCCAGCGGCAAGTCGTCCGGATCGGCGAAGAAGGTGAAGTCGCGCCCGGTCAACGCGTCCGTTCGGATAGGCTCGACCTCGATACCCGCCTGCTGCAGGTGGCGGACCGTCGCTGGCAGGTCGGCTACCGCGAAGGCCAGATGCCGCAGGCCGCAGGCTTCGGGCCGTGATACCCGGGGCGGGGGGGCGGGGAATGAAAAGAGTTCGATCTGGGTGGCACCCACGGCCAGGTCGCATTTCCAGGACCCACGTTCGGCACGATAGGTTTCCCGGATGATCGGCAGCCCGAGGATACGCGTATAAAAATCCTTCGATCGTTCATAATCCGAGCAGATGATGGCGGCGTGGTGGATGGCATCGATCATGGGGAAAAGGTTCCGATATCGGTGATCGCCCATCCATGCCATGGCCGGCGGCGTCGGGACAGACGGCCTCTTGCGGAGTGGCAGTTCGACCCCAGATTCCAGCTAAAGGGCGGTACTGCCCGCCAAGCCTCGGAGGACGTCATGACCAGCACGCCGGAAGCGGTCGCGGCCGACCTATATAATCGCTACGGGTCCGATGCCCTTGCGATCGCGCAGACTCATCTGGACGAGGCCCGGCAGGCGGGAGATGCGCGCATGGCCCGGCACTGGATCGCAGCCTGCGACGAAATACGACGCCTGCATGCCGACGAGAACGTGGTTGAAATCGACCTCGACCGGTAGGACGGCAGGTCTCATCCGTTCGTGATCCGTGGGGCGCGCAAGTCATATTATGACATCACCGGTTCGGCCTTCCGTCGTGTAGTGTCCCCAAAAAAGAACGGGGGAAGCTCATCATGGCGACATGGGTTCAGTCCGCGATATTGTTTCTTCTTGCTGTGGGATACATCACCCTGGCCGTGACCCACTGACCGGTCGGCGCGAGGAGATGATGGCCGGATGTTCCCGGTGCCGCTGATATCGCCCCGGCGCATGAGACCTCGGTGGATTTTCCCGATACGCACCGCACGCTTTTCGCGCATCCTGTGCGAAAAGCGAGGGCTGCAGGGCCGTCCGGCAATGGGTCAGAATACGGTTCCATCGGAATCCGCTGAGGCGGATGGACCAAAGGCGGTGCCATTCGCGGCGTATGTGTCGAAGCCTGTTCTCCACCTGTTTCATCATCACCCTGGAAGACAGGGGGCACGACAATATCGTTCGCATCGGTCATGCCGACCGGGCGTGTTCCAATCTGTATCGTCATGCGCTGACCGGTTCTCTGGAGCATGTTTTTCTGGGTTTCGTTGGCGCTCTATATTCTGATCAATGTCGATTTCGCGCTGCTGTACATGATCGTTCCCGGACAGGTGGCGGGAACGCATCCTCACGCTTTTTGGGAATCCTTCTTCAGCATCCCGACCCTGTCGACCGCCGGTCGGCCCGGTCGGGCATGTCATCGTGTCGTTCGAATTGCTGGGGGGAATGATCCTGAACGCAGTGGTCACCGGCCTTGTCTTCGCGCGGTTTTCCCGCTCCAGAGCGCGGGTGATCTTCAGTGATCGGGCTCTGATCCGTAACGAAAACCATGTTCCCCATCTCAGCGTCCGGATCGCGAATCGGCGTCTCAGCCAATTCTGCCAGTCGAGGCGGAAATGTCCTTGGCGCGCCTGATCGTGCAGCCGAATGGTCGGCTGGCGCGGCAGTTCGATCCATTGCCACTCACACAATCGCACATTCCCGGTTTGTGCTTGCCTTCTCGCCGCTGCATGTCCTGGATGAACATAGTCCGCTCAATGGGCTGGAGTTCGAGCAATTGCGGGCGGAGGAGGCAGAGATCGTCGTGACCATCGAGGTACCGAATGAGGTGTCCGGCCAGGCGGTATTTGCACGTACTGCCTATGGCTTTGACCATGTTCTATACAATCATCGTTTCGTCGATATCATTGACGCGGTGCCCAATGGATGAATTATCGTCTATTATACACGCTTTCATGCAACTGAAGGGCGCTGAGTTGGCTGGAGGTCAAATACGGGAGAGTGTGAGCAGTCATTTTGACGAATTCAAGATAATTTATAAAAATAATGAAAAACTATTTGTAAATATACAAATTGGTAGAAATTTATTATTGAATAGTATTTATTTATTTGGACGGAAAATATCGCATGGTTGGTTTAAGTCAAACATGATCGCATGCTGGACAAATCCGAGGGGGCGCGATACGGTTCCGGCGTAACTTATGCATATATAGAAATGTATCGAATAGTGTTTGGTCAAAATGGTGGAAAAACTGCGCTGGTCAATCATTTGGTGGCCCTTTCTGGGCGAAGCGCAATAACTGTTCGGGCCATACGCAGCATGAGTGCGCGCGATCGTTTTGGTGTACGCCTCGGCGTGGCCCTGTTTGCCGTTGCCATGCAGGCGGGATGTTCGGTGTTGCCCAATGGCGGCCCAATGGTATCGGACGTCAAAAGTGGCGCCGAAGAGAAGACCGGTTTCAGGTTCGCGCTGGTGCCGGTCGACCAGCAGGTTCTGAACCTGGTCGGCACGCCTTCCGGCAACACGAAACTGGCGGCGCTCCATGAAGATCGCCCCGCTTTTCTGACACTGGGACCCGGCGACCTGTTGCAGGTCGCGATCTATCAGGTCGGGCCATTGGGTGTGTTTTCCCAGAGTCAGACGTTGGGAATGCCCCAGGGAGGCGGTTCGGGACCGTCGGCTCCGGGGGCGCCTCCCAGTACCTTTATTTCCGGCCTGGCGGTCGATGAGGGTGGATACATCACGTTTCCCTATGCCGGCCGGGTGCATGTCGGTGGCCTGACCGTGACCGAAGCGCAGAATTTGCTGCTTTCGCGGTTGAAGGAAAAATTGACGGATCCACAGGTCATCGTCGCCGTCATCAGCAACGTGTCCAACCTGGCGACGGTCATGGGGGCAGTGAAGACGCCTGGACGCTTTCCCCTGACACCTGCGTCTGAGACGATCCTGCAGGTGATCACCGCTGCTGGCGGTCCGACCAGCCTGCCGACCGATATTCTGGTTGAACTGACCCGGCACGGCCGAACGGTTTCCGTTCCAATGGAGGATATCGTTCGGATACCGGCCAATGACATTCATGTGGACCGGGGTGACCTGATCAATCTGGTTTTCAAGCCGCGAATGTATCAGGTGTTCGGTGCGGCTCGTACCATATCCGAATATTCGCTCGGAGAGCGTGGCTCCAGCGTGGCGGATGGATTGGCTCATGGAGGCGGACTTCTGGACGCTCAGGCCGACCCGCGCGGGGTCTATCTGTTCCGGTATGAAGCACCTTCGATTCTGCGGACATTGGATCGACCTCTGCCGGTTGCCGGGACGGATCAGGTTCCGGTGGTCTATGCGTTCGACATGAGCAAGCCGACCGGCTACTTCATGGCGATGAAATTTCAGTTGCGGTCCGGAGACCTTCTGTTTACCTCCGACGCACGCCTCGTCCAGTGGATGAAGGTCTTCAACCTGCTGGGAACCCTGACACAGGCCGGTTCCAGAGGGGCCACTTTCGGGGGCGGTATGTGACCGCAGGGGATGGCTGCCTGGACTGGCAGGCACATGCTTGCTGGCGTTGCGGACTGTCCGGTTGAAATCGTATTGTCGCTTCGATTTATGGTTCATGTCGGTCCGCAACGGGGAAGTTTCGCATGAATGAACTGGTGTTCGGTGCGTGGCGGCAACTGGATGTTCTTAAAGCTGTCATGTATCGTGAAGCCTTGGTCCGGTTCGGACGGCGGTCGCTGGGGCTTCTTGAAGAAATTGGTTCGATTGCAGTCCATATCGTCGTTTTTTCATTGATGCGGCTCTATGCTGGAGTGGAAGTGCAGCACGGGCTGCCGGTTTTGCCTTTTGTTTGCGTGGGCATATATAATTTCTGGCTTTTCCGGACCGGTATTTCGCAAATACCTACCGCTCTTTCGGCAGGTTCCTATCGGGCATTTTCGCAGGTGACGCCTCTGGACGTGGCGCTGGCGCGCGGTGCGGTCAATATGCTACTTTATATCGGACTTGCAGTGGTGACTTTCTGGCTCCTGCAATTGTTTGGTTACTCCGGCCCAGTCGGAAATTGGACCGAGGTCATTCTGATTCTCGTTGCAAATGGAATTTTTGGTATTGGTTGCGGTTTGGTACTCGCCGGCCCGTTCCACTATCTTCCTTTTCTTCGGACCGTCGTCATGATCGGTGCGATGAGGATTTTGTCCCTGATCGATGGGACTTTTTTTCTTTATCCGGACCTTCCACCCAATTTGCGCCCTTATGCGATCTGGATTCCCAATCTGCATCTCAATGATATGGCGCGGGAGGCCTATTTCCCATCTTATCAGGAAAACTGGACGAGTCTGACCTATGTCACAGGTTGGATAGGCGGAAGCCTATTGCTGGGACTGATGGTCGAACGGGCCTTGAGAAACGCAATCGAGGCGAAGAAGGTCCCGGCATGATCCTCCTTGAGGATGTCAGTGTATCGTTCCGAAAGGGCAGGGCGCGGCGGGATGTACTGGTCAATCTATGCGGTTCGTTCGAACGCAATGGGGGAATCGTCGGTATTCTTGGACAGCGGGAAGCAGGAAAGACTACGCTGATCAATCTTTTAGCCGGCAATCTAACTCCGCAGGCAGGAAAATTGACCTGTCATGGAAGCGTTTCCTGGGTTCTGTCGTCCCATCGGCCGCTGCTTCCGACCATGACGGTGCGTGCTAATATCCGGTTCATCGCCATGCTCTATAGCGCGTCGGTCCATGGATTGATGCGTGACGTGGCGGATTTGGCCGATTTACACGATGTGATGGACCTCAGGTTGAATACGCTTTCTCGTGATATTCAATCACGTTTGGTTTATTGTCTTGGCTTATGTCTCAGGTTCGATTATTACTTGGCGGATGAAGCCATCGTGATCGGCGATAATGCGTTTCGGGAAAAAATGACCGGTTACCTGGCTGCGACGGCGTCGGAACGGACGGTCATTCTGGTGAGCAGGAGCCCCGCGGCGATCAAGAAGCATTGTGAACGCGCATATGTGCTTCATGATGGACAGCTTCTCTCCTTCGATCGGACAACCCAGGCAATTCGGGCCTTCAAGGCTCTTGACGACGCGAAGTAGGAACAGGGGATCGACGTGCTCGAAAGACTCAATGAAGACGAGGACGATTTCGAGTTCGAGGTTCGTGCCGTACGTCCGTACGTGCATCCGACTGTTCAGCAGCGGCGCCGTCAGCGCATCCGGTCCATTATCATTTCGGCAATCATCTTGTGCGTACCGACCCTGGTGGGGGCGCTGTATCTGTTCGTGTTCAGTTCCAATGTCTACGCGACCAATTCCATCGTCATGGTCAGGGTGCCGCTTTTTGGCCAGTCTTCCGGTTCATCGGGGGGAGGAGGGGGCGCGATGGCCGCCCTGATGGGTGGAGGTGGGGGCGGGAGCAGTGCAACGCCGACCACGCGTGCAATCGATGAATCCTATGCGGTCGTACAATATATCCAGTCGGAAGAAGCTTTTCGGCAGGTCGAGCGGGAAATTGGTTTCCGCAAATTGATGTCCCAACCCGGGGTGGACTGGCTCCATCGCCTGTCGCCCCATGCCAGCTTTCGCTGGGCATATCGTTATTATTTGCGGCATGTACATGTCTATTATGATGATTTTCAGGGACAAATCCTGCTCTCGACCTATGCCTTTACGCCTGAAACATCCCTGGCCATCGCCAATGCCCTGACTCATGCCAGCGAACATCTGGTAAACAGGTTCAATGATCAGGCGGCCCAGGATTATCTAGCCGTAGCGCGGCAGCAGGTCGTGGAAAAGAAGCGGGAATGGGATCAGGCCAGCGAGGCGCTGATGAATTTCCGGCTTGCCAATGACGTCATTGATCCTGCCCTCTCCTCGACATCCTATAACAATGTGATCATGACACTGGTTGGACAGGCCGCCTCGCTGCGGGCGCAGATCGCGGCGGTTGGCAAGTTGGGGGAACCGGTAGGGCAAGTCGGCCCTCTGCGCAACCAGTTAACTGCCTTGGAGCAGGAAATCGACCGGCAACAGACTCGGTTGACCGGACATAATGATGCGCTGGCCCGGACCATCGCCGGGTTCTCGACCCTGACCACCGCGCAATCCATTGCCCAGCAGGAATATGTTTCGGCGTTGTCAACACTCGACACCGAATTGTTCACCATAAAACGTCAGATGCTTTATATCGTCAATGTCGTGCCGCCGCGTGCTCCGGAAGAGGCGCAATATCCTCAGCGCTGGAAGGATCTGGCGATCATTCTCGTTCTGTCCTTCTGCGCCTGGCTGACGGTGCGTATTGTGGTTGCGGCGCTGAAGGATCACCTGACCTAAGCCGGTTGAGTGATCTAGCAGCCTTTGGTTATCTGTCACCCGGCATTTTTTCTTCAGATTGCCGGGTTTTGTGTTTCTCTTGGCAATTATAGGCTTAATCTGGGATTTCAATACGTGTGGCGGCCGCGCGGACAGCTTGTTGCAGGCCCTCCGTACTGAAATAATCACCTGGGGCAGAGGCTCGGTTCAGCACAAGTTTGCGGAACGCCGACAACAGGAGCGGGTTCGGTCCGTGTCTCTCCTGCCAGAAATGATCGAGGTCGTTCTGGCAGGACAGGCCAGCAATGTCGTAAATCGCGGATCCTAATGTCTTGACTGGACGGCCACGTTCCAGGGCAAATAGCCCAACCGTGCTGTTGATCGTGACAATTCCGGACGCGTTCATGACGAGTTCGTCGAGCATTTCAGATTCAACGTAGTGGACGCGATCCGAGACACCGAGCGCCGCTGCCTGCGTCATGATGGCTTTTCGCCAGTTGAAGAGGCCATTATCGAGCGGATGCAGTTTGAAGATCAGGTGGAGGTCTGCCGGCGCATGGGCACTGAAGGACGTCAGTGTTTCTGCGATGGCCGGAAAATTACCTTGGAAACGGGAACAGAGGCGGACCTGAAAATCGCCATCCAACTGCATGGGAAAAAGAATGTATGGCCGATGATCTCGGGTCGGGGCATCCTTGGCCTTGCGTTGTCTGCGTGTCAGGGCAGTGAACAGAAATTTTCGCAGATAACCGCCATATTCCATGAAAGGACTGATCGGCGCATGGAAGCGATGGTACGGGTAGGCAGCCCATCCGGCCAAGCGGACGACATGGTAGAGGACGTCGAAGGCAGCCCGACGCAAGAAACTGGACCGGAACGGGCCGGGCTGGGTCAAGTCGGGTAGGGTATGAGCCGCATCCAGAATGTCGGGGGCTCGATTCGGAAGAGACGATCCATTTTCCGGCATGGCACGTTCCATCCGGATCCAGCCGGGCCGGATATATCCTTCGTCAAAAATCCATACCGGGATGCCCTTGGCGGTGCCGCAGGCTATGGCGTGGCGATGGACATCGCGCCACTGCCCGAAGAGGACAATGGCATCGGGACATTCTGTCTGGAGCAACGCAGCGAAATAGTCTGTCCAGGCTGCCATGCGGCCCCGGAAAATGCGGGGCCGCCCCGCGTGCCAGAACAGATGATCGCCAGCATTGAATGCCACATGTATGACATCGTGGCCGCGGCGCGATAATTCTGCTCCCAACATTGGAAAGAAAGGAGTCGCGTTGCCCTGAAGAAACAAGATACGCACCGATCCTGTTTACCGTTTCAGGAAATGCTGTCAACGATATCTGGATTTCGGGCGATAATGTGAACGCCCCAATTCTTGCGGTGTCCGGCATCCCATGGAAGATCTCATATGAAATATCGTCATCCTCTTTTTTGCGGAATTCTGGTCGTTGCGGTTTTCGGTACGTGTCGACCGATCGTCGCCTGGGCTGGCCCATCAGGGGGGCCGCCGTCGATCTATGATTATGTCGTGTCCAACGTCTGTGTAGATCCGGCCGGGCGCCCGACGGCCGAGTCCCCTCTGTCCTGCCCATTGGCGCACCAGCGGGATATGCGTCCGGACGATCACGTCTCGGTAGTGCATTCCGATTATCCCATCTCACCCGATGCGAAAGGATGCCGTGCCCTTGGCCTGTCACGGCGTTATGCCTTTCCCCTTGCAGTGAAGGCATCGGACGAGACCGGTAATTCTTATCCATTGATTGTCGGATGGACCGACTATCCTCCGCATGGTGACGCCTGTGACTATGGACAGTTCGATTCCCGTGACACCCTGACCCTTTTGACTGTGACCGACAGCCTGGCCAGCCTGGTCGGGGCGTTCCATCACAAGCACTGGTATCTGACCGTCGGTTCCGGATATCGCAATCCGGCGCGGCAAGGGGTTAGCCGTTTCGTTGGAACATGGTCATTTCCCGCTACCCTGCCGCCCCTCGGGGCGACGGGGTGGCACGTGTTTCCGCGCCATACCATGTCGTTCGACAACGATGCCTTCTCTCCCGCAAATTTTCCGCCGTCCGATCCCGGTTTCAAGTTGTCGGAAACGTTCCAGGCCTGGAAACATATGAGTTTTGTCTTCGGCACCCGTGACAAGCCGACCCGACCGATCGATACGCTGCTGCATATGGGCTTCGCGCGGACGAACGATACGGACCAGGCGCCGGGTGAGTCCGTCGGGTCCGAGCATATCTATCTGACGCGTGAATTGGGGTACGCTACCCGTTGGGAAAGCTGGGCGCGGGACGATAACCGCAAGGATGTAATGCATCTGGCCAGGACCGCCTATGCGCAGGCGGCTTGCTCGATGCCGGCTACGGTCGAAGGACAGGTGACGCCGGATCTCGTCATTGGACCGGTCATTGACGACCCGGTTCTGAAGGTCTTCAAGCAGCAGATCACGACCCGGACGCGTTCAGGCGGGACCGATACGCATTGGTGGTACATGACCGGCTGTCATGATTTTACCAACATCCATCAGGTGCCCGACTATGTTCCGTCCCACCTCGTGAACGCAGAAACGTTCGGACAGGGATTTATCGATCAGTTCAAGAGCGCGAAGTGACAAGCAGCGGGTGGCCACCGGGCATGGTGATGCTACCGGCGTAGGAAAAAGATCCGAACGGCAGGCCGATATCCTCGATATTCACGACGCGCATGCCGGGGTCCGCCTTCAGTTCCAGCAGGGCCAGGAAAAGCATGTTCTGGTCGATCCACCAAGCCGTGTCCCTTTCGGACAAGGCGCGGCCCAGATGGCGATGCATGGCGCGCGAGATGGTGTCGGCTGCCGCACGGCCTCGGGGTGTATTCAGAAGCGCCACGCAGGCCGCGTTGACCTGCGCCCACGGCACGAGGCGGGGATAGCGGAACAATTCGCGCCCCGGGGCCACTGCCTGTCGCAGGACACGGACCTTGTCATAGATCCGCAGTCCGAGATCGGTGTCGTTCCAGATGGGAGCGTGGGTAAAGGCGGCAGGCGTCGAGTGGAACGCGACGTCGATGTCGGTCAGGAAGACGCGATCGGCGACATGAGCAAGAAAATCCGCCGCCCGAAGGAAACGCATGCTGGCGTAGTAGGTCGGGACATGCAGTTTTGAAAGTTCGGATGAGACAGAGATATTGTCAAAATCCCCAAGATGCTCGGTCACGCTGTTCCGGGCGATGGTGTGCGAGGGGGCCGAGAGATGGAAATGAATGCGGGTGCCATTCCCGGCATCGCGGAGCGAGGCGACATATTTGCGAGCATAGCGGGCGAAATAGGGAAGGTCGGCGCAACAGACATAGGCAATCGGAGCCCGTTCGACGTCACTGAAATCAACTGCGACCTGTGTGAATTCTTTTTCGTCCTTTGCGGTCAGGTCCAGGAAGAAGCTGGTTGCGCCGCCTTCCTCGAAGGACGTGTTCTTCTGGACACTTCGCGCGAAATGTATCCGTGCGTTTTCCAGCTCACCGCGTATCAAGGCAATACTGCCTCGGGTGAGTTCGGCTTCCGGACCCGTATTCCTGCCGAGGCGGTGGAGCAGGTCGGCCAGGATACGGTCGCGGAAAAGGGGATCGCGCCAGAAGGTTTCGCTCTGGGCCATCTTTTCCAGACATTTCTTGACCGCACCGGCGCCTTTGGCCATCGGAAGGAAACGGTCGAGGATTGCCTGCTTGATCGGTTCGCAATCCGGATACCGGAACAGGAATGGCGGTTTTTCCGACACGAGGGCGAGGATGTCCGCAGGAGATGCCGTGGCCAGAGCGTCCATGACCCCGTCGAGTGACAAGGGGACGGCGCATCCATTCCTGATGATCACCCCCCGCTGGCCGATCCGGACATCGATCAGGAACGTGCCGCTTTTTGCCTTGCGCAGGGCGGGGGCGAGTTGCTGCATCATCCGGGCAAGGTCGTCGATATATTTTTCGGCGTCTCCGCGATGGAAAATGACTTTTGCGACCGTCATGAAGTCCGTGAGGCCAGCCTTGGACGTCAGCGCCAGATGGAAGGCTCGCTCGAGAGCAGCGCGTGCCTCACCCCGGAAGAGTAAAAAATGAACTTCGATCCGCCGGGAGATTTCCAGGTCCTGGGTCCGCGCGATGATGGTCCCTATGCTGCTCTCCAGACTGGATTGCACAGCGGAATCTTTTTTCTGGATCCTGTATTTCCTGGTGCGCAGCAGGCGTACGACAGGTAGCGCCTGTGTCGCTGCCTTTTTCCGGTAGGCGGGGGATGCGCCTTCCGTAACGCGGCACAGCGCCTGCAGCGCCGCGACGGGATCGGCCAGGGATTCATGCAGTTTCGCCATGGCGATCAAGGCCCGGTCGGTGCAGGCCGGTTGGTCCACGACCACCTGATAGCGCGCAATCAGGTCGCCGATCTGCGGGCGTAACGGATTGCGGGCGGTCTGGCGGGAGAGCAGACGTTCTGCCTCGGCATCCAGAGAAGCGAGATTACGTTTCAGGAGGAAGATCATCGCGCTTTCGCCGGCAAGGACATATCACAAGGTGAAAAAGGGCAGTGCTGTGGGCACGCGTTCATGGAGCGACAAGACAGATGCGATGTCGGGATCATGCTGACAGGCGGTCCATTTCCTGACGCAGGATCATGACGGTATCACGCAATTGCGCTTCCGTATGAGACGCGCTGACGAAAAAGCGGAGCCGTGCCGCGCGTTCCGGCACGGCCGGGTGAATGATCGGCTGCACGTTGATGCCGCGTTCGAACACGGCCTGGGCCAGCCGCCCGGCGGTCAGGGAACTGCCGGTCACCAGAGGGACGATGCCATGTCCGTCGGATGTGCCGGTGTCGAAGCCGGCCTCTCGCAGGCAGGTCAGCAGAAGCGTCGCATTCGCCGCCAGCCGTTCCAGGCGCCATGGTTCCTGGCGGATGAGGTCCAGGGCTCCCAAGGCAGCGGCGGCCGTCGGTGGCGATACGCCGACCGAATAGACGAATCCCGGCGCCGCCCGTTTCAGATAGCGTATGATGTCGGCGCTGCCGGCGATGTAACCGCCACAGGATACGAGGCTCTTGCTCATCGTACCCATCCATAAATCCACATCGCGGGGGTCGATGCCCGCATGCTCGGCGATGCCGCGCCCGGTGGCGCCCAAGACGCCGGTCGCATGTGCTTCGTCCACCAGGGTCAGACAGTCGAATTCCCGCGCAAGGGCGATAAACGCCGCGAGGTCGGGTACATCGCCATCCATGCTGTAATGCCCCTCCAGGACCAGCAAGGCGCGCTTGTGGGCCCGGCGGTGCATCCATAATTGTTCCCGCGCCGCATCGACTGCATTGTGCGCAAACGATACCCGGCGCGCGCCCGACAGGATCGCCCCCTGGATCAGGCTGTTATGCGCGAGGGAGTCATGGACGATCAGGTCGCCCGGCTGCATGATCTGTGCGATCGTCGTGACGTTGGTGGCGTGACCCGACACCATGACCACGGCATCTTCGGCACCGTGCCACTCGGCCAACGCGCCTTCCAGTTCCCGGTGGATCGGTCGCTCGCCCGAGACCATGCGGCTTGCCGAAACGGTCGTACCGTATCGTTCGACCGCGCCAGCCACGCGGGCGGCGATTTCCGGGCGTCCGTTAAGGCCGAGATAATCGTAGGATGAGAAATTGATGTAATCCCGACCCGCGATGGCACTCTGTGCGCCGGCGATAGCGTCATGCACGCGGAAGAACGGATCAGCGATTCCCAGCGCCGCCGCCCCCCGGGCCATGATGTCCATCTCCTCCGCACCGGGCAGCGACCAGCTTCTTGCCGACTGTGTCGGTTGCTTGCTGCCCGACAGCGTTGCCAGAAGCTTGGCGCGCTCCGACAGGCGGAGGCCAAATTTCGGCAGGGTCATCGGGCGACTTCCGTCTGGAGCAGCGTGGCCTGGGACGATGGTGCCATGGCCGGGGGCTCCGGGCGCCGGTCCGTCGCCGCGGCCAATGCCTCGATCTGCGTTTCGGAGAGGTGCCGGTCCGCCATGGCATCGGTTGCCGCCGCGGCCGGCGCCCCCTGGATCAGGCCGGCGACCTGACGGGCAACGCGCTGCACGGTCATTTCCTGCCATGCGAAGCCCGGCAGGGTGACGGCGAGGCGACGTTCCAGCCCCAGCGCCAGTTCCACGGCAGTGAGCGAATCCATGCCGAGATCGGTCAGGGGCTGGTCGAGCGGCAGAGCCGCGCGCTCGGTCTGCATGATGCGCGTCAGTTCGTCGAGGATCAGGTCGACAATGACACCTTGTCGTTCCGTCTCGTCCAGTCCCGCCAGCATCGCGCGCAGGTCCGTCGTCTCCCCATCGCCATGCGGACGGCGCGCCACGGCGGCGAACAGAGGTTCGGCCATGATCGGCAGCGTGCCGCTGGTCGCCTGCCAGTCGAGTTCGGCCAGGACAGGGGTAGGCTCGCCGGAGGCCAGCAGGTCCGGCAGGGCGTCGAGCGCGAGCCTGGCGCGCATGGCGCGCGCGCCCAGCCGCCGGCTCAATGCCTCGCGGGCCGTCGCGTTCCGTTCCAGCAATCCTGCATCGGCGATCGGCCCCCAACGGACCGCGCAGCCCGGCAGGCCTTCGGCTCGTCGCCGCCGGACCAGGGCCTCGACGGCCGCGTTCGCCGCGACATAGGCACCCTGGCCCGGCGCGCCGAGCGTGATCGTGGCGGAGGAGAAGACGAGGAAAAGCGAAATCGGGTCCTCGCGCGTCAGCGAATCCAGCGCCAGGGCCCCACCGAGCTTTGCGTGCAGGGAGTCCTGAATATGTTGCGGCGTAATCGAGGTGATCAGCCCGTCGGCGACCACCGTGGCGGCGTGCACGACCGCCCCGATCGGTGGCAGGGTTGCCCGAACATCCGCAAGCAGGGTCGACAGTTGGCCGACATCGCCGACATCGCAGGCACGTATATCCACGGTTTTGGCGCCGCCCTGCAGCAGGACGTTGCGCAAGACTTCGGCTTCGGGTGTCCCGGTACCGCGTCGGCTGATCAGAACGATGTGCCGTGCACCGGCCGACACCAGCCAGCGTGCCATCTGGCCGCCGAAACCGGTCGTGCCGCCGCTGATCAGGACGGTCCGGTCTGTCGGAACGACCATGCGCGGCGGCACTGTCACGTCGTCGGTCGTCAGGACGATCTTGCCGACATGGGCGGACGTCCGCATCAAGGCGAATGCCTCGTCCGCTTCGCCGAACGGGAAGCAGGTGTGGGGGAGCGGGGCGAGCGCACCCTGGGCGACCAGATCGTGCAACGTCTGCATCAGCGTACGCACCAGGGCCGGGCGATGGCGCACCAGCGCGTCGACGTCGATCGCGTGATAGCTGACATTGCGGCGCAGCGGTCCCAGGCCCACCCGCGTATTGGCCAGGAAATCGCGCTTGCCCAGTTCCAGGAAACGTCCGAATGGCCGGAGCAGTGCGAGGCTGCGTTCCATTGCATCACCGCTGAGCGCGTTCAGCACGACGTCGACGCCTTCCCCGCCGGTCGCGGCCTCGATTTCGGCACTGAACCGCAACGAGCGGCTGTCGAGCACCATTTCGATGCCCAAACGGCGCAGGGCCGCGCGTTTCGCCGGCGATCCGGCCGTGGCGATTACCCGTGCCCCGACATGGGCGGCGTATTGCACCGCTGCCAGACCTACCCCGCCAGCCGCACCGTGGATGAGCACCGTTTCGCCCGGGCGGAGCGATCCGACGGTTTCCAGGGCATAGATGACGGTCAGGAACGCAACCGGGATCGTCGCCCCCGCGGCGAACGACAGTGCGGGGGGCAGAGGCAGGACGCTGCGCGCGTCCGTTACGACGTGCGTGGCATGCGCGGATGCCGCCAATGCCATGACGCGATCCCCGACCGACACACCTTCGACCGCGTCGCCTACGGCTTCGACGATGCCGGCGCATTCCATGCCCAGCGTCGCCCCGGCGAAACCGTCCAGCAGCAATTCCTCGGGCAGCATGCCGATCGCCGACAGTACGTCGCGATAATTCAGGCCGCTGGCCATGACGCGGATCGCGACGTCGTGCGGTCCTGGCGGCTCGCTCCTGGTCTTCGTCCAGCGCAGCCGGTTGAGGGGGCCTGGCACAGGCTGACGCAGGCACAGGGTTGCCGATGAAACGGTCCGGAAGGCCGGCACACCCTCGCGCAGGCGCCGGACGAAACGTCCCTCGGCGGTCCAGCGTAATTCCGACTCGCCGTCGGTCGCGCCCAGCTCCGCATCGAGGCAGGATTCGGCTTCGGGATCCGACAGGTCGGGCGACAATTCGATCCGGCGGCAGGCAAGGGCAGGATATTCGTTGGCGATCACGCGAGCAAACGCGGCGCGCGCCGCCTCGACCGGATCGGTGTCCTCGCCACGGGTGACGACAACGAGCGCGGTGCCGTCCGCTGCCGCCCGTCTGGCCTCGGCTGCCAGAGTCAACAGGGCGTGGGCAACCTGCCCGGTTTCGTCCGGGACGGCAGCCGGAGGCGCCATGACGATCCGCGGAGCGATACGAGAGGCGATTGTCCTGCCGTCGTCTTCCGGGTCTGGATTTCCGTTTCCGGCAACGACCTCCTCCTCGGCAGGGCACGCCGCCAGCAGGGCGATCGGGAACGGCGACCGGGTAGGCTGTCCCTCGACTGCCGCCCGCAGGCGGTGCGGCAGGCCCCGCCAGGCCTCGATTCCTGCCACTTCGCCCGGAGATAGGGCTTGCAGAATCGCCCATGTGGGTGTTGCTGCGGTCTCCACGGCCAGCAGGACACCCCCCGGCACAAGCGCGTTCATGCTGTCCAGGACTGTGGCAGGGCCGATGCCTCGTAAACCACAGGCAAAGGTGACGACGAGATCATGGGACCGGGGCGCGGTATCCTGGACGATCGATATGCCGGGCAAGCGCGTCAGCAGAGAGGTCCGGAGATGCGCCAGGCGTTTATCGTCGCCTTCCAGGACGGTGTAGGTGACCCCGGGACATACAGCCGTCAGTCTCGGCATCAAATGGCGGGCCAGTACGCCACGGTCGGAATGGATTTCCAGAATGCGCAGCGGGCGGTCGCGGGGCCAGTCTTCGGCGAATGCCAGGATGGCATCGCCCAGCAGGCGCGCGGCGAGGACCGCCGATCGGCCCGCCAGCAATTGTTTCAGGGGCGCGGCTGGAATGGCTTGCAGTTCATTGGCCGACTCGTCCGACGATGCGAAAGCCTGGCCGATTCGATCGCCCATCCAGGCCAGCAGCAGGGACGATGCCAGCCAATCGCCCGGGTCGAGAAACAAGGTCTGCCATATGCTGGTGGAATCCGGCAGGGAAGCGAAATCCACCTCATCCTCGGCATCCTGTAGCAACGACCGGATGGTTTGGATAAGTGCGGAATTCGATTCTGGTGCCGGTCCGGCCCGCCGCAGGGCCTCCACGCCGCTGCTTCGAAGGAATGCCCATGCCAGCAGGGCGGCATCCTGGTCCGCGTCGGATCCGGCGGGTTGACCCATCAGGACCGGTCGCATCGCCAGAAAGCGGCTGTCCGGCCAACTGGCCTGGATCAGGGGGGCGTGAACCCAATGTTCGTGGAAGCTGCGTTCGGAAACCGGCAGCGGGCTTTCGCCTGGCATTCTGGCGAACCAGCACGATTCGGCCGACAGGATCGGCCGGCCCGTCGCGTCCAGCAGCGCGATATTGGCCTTGGTCTCGCGTGGCCCGGACGTGACGGTATGTACCTGGCCAACGGCCGGGGCGTCTGCATCGAGGTCCAGACGGATTCGTCCGAATCGCTGCGGCAACGGTGCGCCGCCTTCGGTCGGGTCCACTTGTCCGATGGCAAGTGCGATCAGGGTCTGGAACGTGCCGTCCAGGGCGGCCGGGTCGATGGTAAGGCCCGGTATCACCGTTCCTTCCGTCAGGCGGGCTTCCGCCGAACGGGGACCGCCAAGCGTTATCCGCTCCACCCGCCGGAAGCTGGGACCGTAATTCAGTCCTGCCGCGGCAGCCTGTGCATAGAGTATGTCACCCGCCAGGCTTCCCGTGATGGCGGCTGGTGGAAACGTTGTCGGTTCGGCAGGGGCGGCGGTCAGCCGGCCAGAGGCATGATGGACCCAGGCCGCATGCGCCAGTCGTGGCCGGCTGTCGATGGTGACAAGGTTGCTGCTATCCAGACGGACACGGATTTCGCGCAATTGTGCCGCGTCCAGCACCACCGGACGCAGGATATGGAAATCCTGCAATTCGAGGAGTGATGCGGCGGGTAGCGCTATTCGCCCGGCGGCGAAGGCGAATTCGATCATGCAGGCGGCGGCGAGCACGGCGGTGTCGCCTACGACATGATCCGCCAGCCAGGGATGGATGGTCGTGTCGAGATGCGCGACCCATTCGTTTGGCTGGGTCTGCCCCCGCGTTCCCAACAGGGGATGACCGTCCTGCTGATTCCATAATGTCAGGACGGCACTGTCGGTTGGTTCGTACCAATGCCGCTCTTTCTGCCATTGCGTGCCGGGCAGGTCGCGCACACGGGCCGGTCCGGCGAAATGCGGGGCCGATTGGATATCGGTCCCGGCGGCATGGCAGGCCAGCCCGATCCGCGGGAAAGGGTCCGCCGGCGACCTCTTGCGGACTGTCGGCAGGATTCGGGCCTGCGTCTCGCAGCCACGTACGATCTCGCGCAGATAATGCTGCAGGACCGGGCGAGGACCAATCTCGACGAAAATGCAGTTGCCGCGCTCGGCGAGATGTCGCACGGCCGTGGCGAACAGGACCGGCTGACGCACGTTGCGCCACCAATATGTCCCGTCCAGCGCGGCGGTAATCGTGTCGCCCGTGACAGTGGAAATGATCTCTCGCGCTGGCATGACGGACTTGATGGAGCCCAGTGCCTCCAGTAACGGCCGTTCGATCGGGTCCATTTCCGGACTATGGAAAGCATAGCCGATGGCAAGGCGCTGGAAGACCAGGGATCGATCAGATGCGGCCGCTTCGACAGCCCGGAGTGCCGAATCATCCCCGGCGAGCGTGACCGAATGTGGAGCATTGATCGCGGCAATGGCCATATGGACGCCGATATCCGCGATCAGGGCTGCCGCGTCGTCAGCGCTGCAATTCAGGACGGCCATGCCGCCGCCCGCTGCGATTTCCTGGTGGCGGCTGCGCAGCACAACGATGCGGGCAGCCTCGGCCAGGTCGACAGCCCCGGCGCAATAGGCGGCGGCGATTTCGCCCACGCTATGCCCGATCACCGTATCGGCCTGCACGCCTTGACGCCGCAGCGCCTGCAACAGGCCGACCTGAAACGCGAAAAGCATCGGTTGGGCAGATTCGGCGCGCTCCAGCGACCAGTCGGCAGTCCGCATGGCGGCAAGGACGGACCATCCGAGATACGGCGTCAGTGCCGTATCGGCCGCCGTGACACCGTCCTGGAAATCGATGCTGCATTCCAGCAGGTCCTGTCCCATGCCGGGAAATTGGGAGCCATTGCCTGAAAAGACGAAAACCGTCCGTGCATCGGAGATCGCGCGGCCTTCCACCGCCGCCGCATGGGGCTGACCCTGCGCACAGGCAAGCAGGGCTTCGCGCATCGTCGCATCGTCGCTCGGCAGGATGCCGACGCGATGCGGGTGATGCACCCGCCTGCGCGCGAGGCCCCGCACGGCCGAATCGTCCCATGATGTCGCGGCCCATTGTGCGGCCAAGGCGCGCAATGCCCCTTCCGAGCGGGCGGACAGCAGGATCGGCGGCCGGTCGTCGCTGCGGCGCTTGTCGGTCGGCAGGGTCTCGGGGCGGCTGTCGGCGGGGGCGGTGGCGAGGATGACGTGCGCGTTGGCTCCCCCGAATCCGAAATTGTTGACCCCGGCGACAAGCTGTCCGCTGCCCAGTCCGACCGGTGCCGAGGCGACGGCGAGATTGAGCGTACCGAAGTCGATATTTGGATTCGGGGTACGGTAATGCAGGGACGCCGGCAATTGGCGGTACCGGAAGGCCAGCATGGCCTTCAGCACGCTTGCCAGGCCGGACGCCGGTTCCAGATGGCCGATATTGGTCTTGATCGATCCGATCGGCAGGGGGGAGGAACGTCCCCGTCCCAGAACGGTGCCGAGCGCCGCCGTTTCGACGGGATCGCCCGCTGCGGTCCCGGTGCCATGCGCTTCGATAAACGCCAATTGCCGCGGATCTATCCCGGCCTGACCATAGAGCGTGCGCAGCAGAGCGGTCTGGGAGGCCAGACCCGGAAAGGCCATTCCGTGCGTGCGGCCGTCCGAATTGATCCCCGTGCCCATCAGTACGGCATGGATGGCATCGCCGTCGCGCCGTGCCGTCGACAGGGGCTTGAGCAGCAGCATAACCCCGCCTTCGGCACGGACATAACCATCCGCTGCGGCATCGAAGGCGTGACAGTGGCCGGTGGGTGACAGCATGCCGGCGCTGCAAAACCCGATGAAGGGATAGGGCGACAGCAGCAGGTTGACCCCGCCGACCAGCGCCGCCGGCGCGCGCCCGTGACGCAGATCCTCGCAGGCGAGATGGAGCGCAAAAAGCGAAGACGAACACGCCGTATCCACGGTCATGCTCGGCCCATGCAGATTGAGCAAATAGGAAATGCGGTTCGAAAAGATGCTGAGCGTGTTGCCCGGCATGAAATAGGCATCCGTCGATGCCGGATCACCCAGGCGCATATTGGCATATTCGGGACCGGATGCGCCGACATAGACGCCGGCCGCAGTCAGGTCGGACGGCACGGCGCCGGCATCCTCCAGCGCCTCCCACGCCAGTTCGAGCAGCAGGCGCTGTTGCGGATCCATCTGCCGTGCTTCGCGCGCGGAAATGCCGAAAAAAGCCGCATCAAACGTTTCGACGTCGTCCAGCGTGCCGGCGCGCGTGGCATAGAACTTGCCCGGTTCACCGCGGCGGGGATGCCAGTAATCGCGCAATGGAAAGCGGTTTTCGGGGAGAGGACGAACGGCCTCTCGCCCCTCGGATAACAGCGACCATAATTCCCGCAGGTCGCGCGCGCCTGGCAGGCGGCAGGCTGCACCGACGATTGCGATCGGGTCTCCGCTCAGGTCGACCACGCCGCTGGTCGGGGGAGGGACCGGCAGAGCATGAGGGAATTCAGATGACGCGATCATAAAGCTCGCTCATGCGTGCGCGATAGCGATCGGCCGAGAAAAGAGCTGCCTGCTTCAGACCACGCTGCGCGAGTTCGCTGCGCAATTCCGCATCCGAATCCAGCTTTCGGATGCCGTCCGCCATCTGGCGAACATCGTAGGGGTCGCATAGAAGTGCCGCATCACCGGCGACCTCGGCCAAGGCGCCGCTGTTCGATGTCAGGACAGGCGTACCGAGCATCATGGCCTCCAGCACCGGCAGGCCAAAACCTTCATAGAGAGAGGGAAACAGCACCGCGCGGGCGCCCCGGATCAGGCTGACCAGCAGCGGAAATGTGGCATAGTCGATGCGCAGGATGCGATGGCGGGAAAATGTCTGATTGTCGATATGTTCGAGGTAGCGAATCGTATCGTCATTGAGCAGCCGCAGTTCCTGTTCGGCCTTCCATGCCAGCTTGCCGACGATGACAAGGGGGGTATCGATCTTGCTGGACAGGTAGGCCTCGATCATGCGGCCGATATTTTTCTTGGGCTCGATTGCACCGAAAAAGAGCATGTAGTTCTTGTATTTGAGGTTGTATGTGCCCTCGACCTCCTGGCTGACGGTTTCCTCGGTCTTGTTGGCATATTTCGCCGGGATGTCCACTGCCTGGAACGTATTCGTCACCCGGTCTTCCGGAACGCCCAGCAGATTGATGATGTCCTGGCGCGACGTTTCCGAAACCGTGACGATATGGTCGGCCTTCCGGACGATTCTTCGGACACGGTTGAAATACCGGCGCTTATTGTCGAGCGTCGTGAAGGGAAGACGCAAGGGAACAAGGTCGTGCAGCGTGTAAATATTCTTGACGCCCGGCATCGTCGTCGCGATCGGGTAGGTCCAGTGCATCAGGTCCGGCTTTTGCGGGATGCGTGTGCGCATCGGCGTGCCGAACAGATATTCATGACGATCGGCCCGTCCCCAGAGGTCGGCGATGTTCCAGAAACGATCCGCATACGGCATGCGCGACCGGAAATGAGTCGGAATGACCGCCCCTGTCATGGGGACGGCCTTTGCCTTCAGGCCCATCCATGATGTGGTCAGTTGCTTGGCCCAGCGGGACCATTCCAGCCAGCGGGGGGGATTGCCCACATGGGGGTCGAAGAACGCAATTTCCCGCAGCAGCGCGGATTTGCCCGGCGCGGCGCGCGTACCGTACAGCACGTCGACGCCATAACCCAGGTCATGCGCGCAATAGGTCAGGTTGCGCGCATATGTCGCAACACCGGTGCCGGTTTCGAGACCAAGATTATATCCGTCAAAAAGAATTCTTTTCTGCGCCATTCAGGCTGCCCCCGGGACAAGGCTGGTCAATGTTCGATAATCGATTTTCCAGACCTTGTCCTGCATCGACACGGCGTGGGCGAGAGGAAATGAATCGAAGAGAGGGGCCGAATCGAATTCGACAGGGGTCCAGGCGGTATCGATCCATTTGATCAGGGCGTTCCAGTCGGTCGGCGCATGCCGTTCCGTGCGATAGACCGGACGGCTGGTGGTGCGGCAACCGCAATAGAAATCGCGGAAACGATGGTCCATGAGGGCTTGCGGATCGCTGGCGTCGATAATGACCGGACCCGTGCCCTGCGTGCCGAACCAGACGCCGGGAATGTCATAGGTATCCGCGATCAGCAGGCCGTGAAAGCTGGTCGAGGCGATCCGCCGGCAGGACAGGATCTCGTCGATCCTGTTCATCAGACCTTCTGTGGATCTATCCGTGAAGGTATTGATGATTTTGATGGAATTTTGGAACTCTTCCGGAATGGCGTATCGCAGGTAAGTTTCCTTCACCAGTGACTCAGGTGATGATCCATTCAGTTCGGAAATATGGACGATGACCCCGAGTTCCCAACGTGGGGAAACCGGCTTGCGAGGAAGCAGCTTCGGAAGGAACCAGACCGGGTCGCCGTAGACATCTGGCACGAAAATGCCTTTTTCGCGCAGTAGGGCAGCGGTATGGGGGCCGCGTGTCGCGTGGACCACAAATTCGGTGTTGGGCGGCAATTCGTGAAAGCGACTGCCGTCCAGTCCGACGCCCCACAAATGGACGCGGCCATTACGCAGACCATGCGCGATGGTCCCCACGGCGGCCAGCCGTTCCTGAACGGCGTCGAAATGCCGGGGAATGATCGGCTGGCCGGCCATGGTTCCAACCATGACCGCACTCAATGCGTCCCCGAGATTGGGGTATGGATGCGGGGCAGTCGGCATGGCCCAGGACAAGGGCACGCCTCCCGTTTCGTCGACCACAGCCTGCAATCCGGGCGAGGAATGAACGGGAGCGTCGGCAGCTATCTGGAACGAAGGAGCAGAACAGTCCACCGCCTGATTCGGACGTACAGATTTCTGGAACTGCCGGAAGGAGATGCGGTCCTGACGATTCAGTTCGCTGACATCGTGCTGAAATTTCAACGAAGCGATGAGTGGATGTTCAAAAATGGTTTCATCGGGACGTGCCTGAATCGGATTTGCCGGTACAGGCAGTGCGCGAAGAAGCGCGTCCTCGTCCAGGGTGACAGGGGACCAGGATATGTCGATTGCCCGCGCCAGAGCCGACCAGTCGGTAGGGGACTTTCGATCCTGCACATAGACGGGCAGGCTGGTGACACCAAGTCCCTGATAAAGATCGACAATACGGAGATCGAGTCCGGAACTTACCGTGGGTTCGACCCGGCCCAGGCCCGGGGCGCTTCCATGGGGAGGGAAATACAGGCAGGGAATGCCGTAGCTCTCGGCGATGACCATCCCGTGGAGACTGGTCGAGACAATCCGCCGGCAGGCCAGGATTTCATCAAGCTTATCGCGCAGCCCAGCTGCACTGATGGCGGTGACGGTATTGATCAGCCGGACGCTGGAGCGTTCGTCTTCCGGCACGACATAGCGGATATAGTTCGGGAGCGGATGCGCCTCGAGGTCGCGATCGGCCAGTTCCGACAGATGGAGGATGACCCCGATATCCCAGCGTTTCGGCACGGTGTTGGGATAGAAGCGGGGCAGCATCCACACGGGGTCGCCGAACGTCGCGTCCTGCGCCGGCTTCTCCTGGGTCAGCAATTGCCATGACACCGGTCCTCGCGTGGCGGATACAACCAGATTCGTATCCTGGGGCGGTGTATAAGGTATCCTTTCCGCCGCCGGAGCTTGAGGGTTTGCGTAAGGGGAACAACCCGTCCCCCATACTTGTACGTCTCCTCCGCTCAGCCCGTGTCCGATCGTTCCGACGGCCGCCATACGGGGGGTCTGTGATCGGGAGGGAACGCGCTGGATGTTCCGCCCACTACAGAGCGCTACCATCACCGGGCTGAGGGCGTCGCCGAAATTGAGATAGTCCATTTTCGTCGTACTGCCCGCCCAGGACAGTGGGATCGCGTCGCGTTCGGTGATCAGGGCTTCGAAATCCGGCGAAATGAGGTTCATGAATCGACCGCGACCTGTGCTTCGTGGATAGGCTGGAATGGAAGGTTTGAAACCAAGGAATGCGCGAAAATGTCGCTCGTGGCAATCGGTGCCAACCGGCCAGGAAATGCCGAGATCAGTCGGTTCTCGTCCAAGGTCTTGGGTTGCCACGTACTATCTATTGCGGCTATGACTGCGTCCCAGTCGGTCTCGGCCAGACGCGGCTGGTTGTAGAGATAGACCGCCTCTTCCCCCAAGCCGGCATAAAAATCACTCATACGCAAATTCATGCCGTCATCCTCTCCGATGGTTACCTTCGTCAACCCGACGGGGCCGCGGCGCGCCTGCAGATAGAGACAGGGGATCCCGTAGGTTTCGGCAAAAACGAGGCCATGCAGGCTGGTCGAGACGATTCGCTTGCAGGACAGGATCTCGTCAAGATTCGCACGTAGACCCTCGGCGCTGATCGGTGTGATCGTGTTGATCAATCGCACCTTGCCCTCGAACTGAGGAGGAACAGCGTAGCGCAGCAAATTGGGCTTCGGGTGGACTTCGAAGGCGCGATCCGCCAATTCGGAGAGGTGTAGGATAACCCCCAGTTCCGCGGTCTTCGAGAGAGAGGGGCGGTAGAATCGGGGCAGCAACCAGCCGGGATCGCCGAAAACGGCTTCGGGGCCCGGTTCCGTGCCCGTCAGCAGGCGCCAGGAAATCGGTCCGCGGGTCGCATGGACCTTCAGGATGGTGTCGGGTGGCAGGGTGTATGGACGTTTTTCGGTGCCCGTGGCCAAGGGATTGGCGAAGTTGGAGCAGCCTGTACCCCAGACATCAATCCGGCCGCCGACAAGAGACTGCCCGATGGTCCCGATAGCGCTCATGCGATCTTCAACCGATCGGGATGCCATATGCCTGACGGGAAGACCGGAAAGCGCTGCGACGATCACGGGACTAAGAGCATCGCCCAAATTCACATAATTCTGCGAGGGGGTAGCCGCGGCCCAGCATAAGGAGATGGCACCGGAAGACACGACAGCCTGGATCTCTCGTGCAGTTGCTGTGGACTGGTTGCCGTTGTCGGCGCCCGCTACGAGATGCGCGATGTTCTCCAGGCCGGCGGCAATGTTTTTGCGGAGCGCATCAAAAGACAGCGGAAATTTCGATATTGACATATGTCCTTACCATTAGGCAGCGAGAGCTGCCTTGAAGAGGTCGGCCACCGCATTGTCGAAAATGCGCATATGGTCCGCCCAGCGTAGCGCCCGATAATGCGCGATGCGCGTCCGCATCAGTTGGGCGCGGGGGGCCTGAATGTGCGTGTATTCCTTGATGGCTTCGATCCATGCTGGGCCATCCAGAGGATCCAAGCGTTCGATGAGTTTACCACCGATCTCGTGTAGCACGTCGATATTTGAACAGATCGCTGGCGTTCCAAGCGCCAGGGATTCGGCCACGGGCAGTCCATATCCCTCAACGTATGAGGGAAACAGGGTGCCGCGCGAATTCACGATCAAGCGACTCAAAACCGGGTCTGGCAGATTGGCAGATTCGATTACATGGCTGCGTATGTTCGGCGCCCGCTCCAGCAGGTCGACGGTATTCTCATTTTCCCACCCACGGCGTCCGACAATCACCAGCTTGGGCGCCGACTGGCCCATTTCGTCGACCAAACGCGCCCAGACCTGCAGCAGAAAAGTGTGATTTTTCCTTGGTTCCACTGTGCCGACACAGACGAAATAAGGCGGCACTTCGGCAGCCTGCTCATATCGCCTGCCAAAAACGTCCTCAACACCCAGAGGCGCGATCCGCGCGTGCGGGATCGTCAAATTCTGTTCGGTCAAATAGGTGGTCAGGACGTCTTTGGTATAGCGGGAGTTGGCCAAAATGCATGAAGCGTTTCGTGCAATCGTTTCGAGACGGCGGATATGGCGCTTCGGAGCGCCCGGTATCACATATTCCGGGTGGGTGATCGGAATAAGGTCGTGGACCATGAAGATCGACCCGCTGACGCCCCCGCGTTCCAGCCATCGTGCGATATGAACGTTGTCCAGATTTTCATGCGATACGTTGATATAGATCGACCGACGCAAGCCTCGGTTAAAAGCCCAGATTCTACGTGGGCGTATCTGTCCCAGGGCTGAGCGGAATAATATATGCGCTGCGCTGAGTTTGCGCTGGGCGGATCTACCGCGCCGCTCCCCCTCCTGCCGATTGCCGTCCCGCAGGACCGTTTCGGGAACGTCCAGGAAATTGGACAGGCGTTCGATGGCATTGGCCGATTCGGCGACCGGAGCATCATTCCAGACCGCTTGTGTCGCGGTGATGAATTTTCGCATGACCGGCGTAGGAATAATCTGCGGATAGCCGTTCAACGTAACGAGATAGCGGGTGCAATGACGATAATGGGTGTCGAGATGCTGCGCGTAGGCCATCTCGACCCGATCAATTCCAGTGGGGGTATTATTTAATGTGCGCAAGAACAGGCGTGTGCAGTCAAATATCAGGTAATTTTTTGATTCTGCTCTCATTCCCGAATTCTTCAAAGGGCGCATATGCAAGATTATCGCTCAACTGATTGTTGATGTCCACATCAAGTGCAACCCTGGCGGCAAAATCATCAATCCAAAAAAATGCGTTATCGAGAGGATTAATTTATCGATATATGAACGGGTTTGTACCTCTTTAGACATGAGCGAACGCCAGCCGATCGGTGGCGCAAGAAGCGGCTCGTCCCAGATTTTCTTGGATAGAGGCGCGTTCGGCGAGGCGGTGCGATATGTCGTGTCCAAGATGATGTACATCGATATCGTGCCGCATTCCGTGGGAGATCGTTGCGTCCAGGATGCAGTAGTCGGTCGCCGTATCTGTCCCACAGATAGTCTGTGAAAGGCAGGAAAGGCTTGGTTGATGGTCGCCGTAGATGGCCAGAATTCCATCGCGGTCCTGAAGCCATGAGGCCTGGGAAAGCATGCCGATCATGCGGTCCGTCCGACTTAATCCGTCGAGATAGCCTGCCATCTCCGCCCCGCATTCGCTTGTCGTGCGGCCGTTCCAGGGGCCGTGATTGGCGACGGAAATCGCGAAGAGGAATACAGGTCTTGCTTCACGCAGCATGAAGCGGTTGATCCAGTCCGCGAGGGCTTCGTCAGTGACGAATGTCCCGCGGGACGCCGTGAATTCCTCGACGCCGATGAAATATTCGAAGCCGAGTTGGGGCATGACCTTGTTGCGTGCATAGAAACTGCGGGCATAAGGGTGTACGCAAACTGTCGCATAGCCGGCCTCTCTCAGGCGCCAGGCCAGCGTGTCCACCCGCCTGCGCGCGAACGAATGATATGGATTGAACCGATCGAGGCCGAGGTCCGTGGACGAAAGGCCGCTGAGGCAGGCGAACTCGCTTCGAATCGTATTCGCTCCCCATGCAGGGACCCCCAGTCGTCCGTGCCGCCAGGCGCGTTGCGTGCAGGCCGTATATTCGGGCAGAATGGGAGGAAGGCCGGAGTACCAGCGCCTCGGGTCGCAAAAAGACTCGGCTTGCACGACGACTACAGGTGGCGCACAGGGTGGTACAGTAACGATTCCGAACGTGGCTTGTGCCCGGCGTTTGGGCCGTTCTTCCCGGGAAAGAACCGTATGAACGGCAAAACTGGCAAGCAACCCGAGTTGCTCGGCATCGATGACCGGGTTTTCTGTCGGACGAAGGCGACGCATGCAATAGGCCATCACATTCAAAGATGGCCGCCAAAAATAGCCGAGTGCCGGCAAGACGATCAGCAGTAATCCTATCAGGCGCAGCCCAATGGCATCTCCAGTAAAAATCGGATTTTCGAAAGAAAATAATATTGCAGTACTGGATACTAGAATGGATCCGATTCCATAAAACAGGACCGGATGAACGAATGGTAAATAAAATCTGGGATGGGTAAAGATCTGCAGTAGTTCAGCAGCATCGGCGAAAACCACTGGTTCGCGTAAGATCTTTCGTTTGGTATGATCGGCTAGCGCCAGGCCAGCCGCCAGCGTGGTCCACAAAAGCGCCGAAGAAGTGGGGCGTAATGTTATCAGCGACGTTGAGAGCCATAATGTGAGGCCAACGGCCAAATCGGGAAGATCGCAATGAAATGGGCGTCGAATCCGGGTGGCAGCAATCCTCAGCAGAAGCACCGCGACGATGATCAGGATGGCTGTTGCGAGGATCTCCCACGTTTCTATCATGACCACGATATCTTTCTGCCCGGCTATTCGCGAGGATCATAGGGCTGTTCGGGAGGCTATGGTCAAATTTAACGAAGTTAAAACGCCTGAAGAACAATTGAGAAAATTGCGATTGATTTACAGCGCCTGGAATTGGTCTGCATTATTTTTCTCTAATTTTAAGAAGTAATATTCGTGTCATTATATTTGGCATATCGGATAAAAAGTTAACACATATAAAGTAGACAAGACTGAATTTTCTGGGGGCGGGCTATCTGCAGATGGACCTCTGTTCATAACAATATTCATAATTGTTCCCTCTACGATATAGGAACAACCTATCAAGATGTAGTGCGTCATTTTGTGACAAATCATGTCTTTTCTAATGTCCGAAGTCGCCCCTGAAAAAGAATCTCATATATCAAATCGGCTGTTTGTAGGATGTCGACCGATGAATAAAAAATAATTTAGTTTATTGTCTGCGGTTGCCGAGAAGCTGGGGGGCTTCCGTAATTTGGCATCCATTGGCTTTGTCGCTTTGATTTTGGTTCGCTGTGGCTGAAGAAAATCACGGCATGCATTTGCAATGCCATTGGCATACGGGCCTCACGTGTGTCATGCGTGATGAGAAAACGTTGGAGATGGTGGTCAGATCATCTCGGGCTATGTTCAGGGGAATGCATTGAAATGGACGAGGCGGCCCGGATGCGTCGGGATGATGACGTGACGTCTGTGGAAGGTACTGTTTCCCGCATCCCTGAAGGAACGGATCGAGGGATGGTTACGTTCGACCTTGTCTCGGAAAGCGATTATGTTGCATCCGATATAAATTATGCTTTTGGTCTGCCCACCCAGGGAGGCGCATTTTCCGATGTCACGGAGGCGCTGGATCTGGAGTTGGACCCAGTCATTCAGGGAGACCGGCTTGCAGCGGATGGCGCATGGCATGTGGCGGCGGAAGCCTATGCGGTTGCTGTGGCTCGTGATCCGGAGCGAAACGATATCAGAATCCAGCTTGCCCATGCGTTAAAGGAAAGTGGCAATCTGGAGGCTGCCGAGCGTGTCTATCGGGAAGTTATCCGAATAGATGAAAATGAATTCGAAACGATGGTGCATTTGGCGCATCTGTTAAAAAATATTGGAAAGTTCAGAGAAGCGATTGATCTATTTTATATTATAGACCGGAATGGTCTATATTCTGTTGAATCTGAAATTTCTTATCTCGAAACGCTTCTTTCATTGCAATCCGTAGTTGCAGAAGAGAATGATGACCTTGTTGCGGCAGATTTTGTAGCCAAAGGAAATCGCGCCCGCGGCGCTGGTTGGTGGGAAGATGCTGCGATAGCCTATCGTGCGGCTTTGTCGGCTGAGGCGGAGCAGCCGGCTATATGGGTGCAGCTTGGCCATGCTCTAAAGGAAAGTGGCTGTGCTGTCGATGCTGCGGCTGCCTATCGACAGGCCTTGGCGCATGAACCAGATAATCAGGAGACCGAGCTCCATCTGGCGCATCTTCTGAAATCTGAGGAGCAATTTGCCGACGCATTGCAGCTGTTCGAGCGTTTGCATGCATCTGGTGCGTACGATGTCGGAGCGGACATCGCGTATATCCGTCAGAGGATGGAGGAGAGTGCAGACTCATCCGTCACGAAGTCGCCTGACGAATTGCCGCCGGCCGTCGAAAATGACACGGCGGCCGCATATATCCGTAGAGGCAACGAACTCCGCGATGCCGGTGAATGGGAGGACGCGGCACAGGCTTACAATGCGGCGCTGGCGCGTGAGCCCGGACGTGCGCCCATCTGGACGCAACTCGGTCATTGTCTAAAGGAGGTCGGACGGATTCTGCAGGCGGAACTGGCCTATCGCAAGGCGAGGTCGCTGGACCCGGATGGCGATGCGGGACTGCATCTAGCCCACCTATTTAAAATGCAAGGCAAATTGGGAGACGCGCTGGAGCTATTCGAGACGCTTCAGGAGGCAGGCCTGTTCGATGTCGATGACGAGATCCGGGGACTGGAGGCCGCTTTGGCTCAGGCCGAGGATGGCGATGTCGGTGACGTCGATGGTTCGGAAGAGCGGCGCGTAGAGGGCGGATCCGACGAGGACGAAGGCACGGACTGGATCTCGATAGCGGATCGTCATCGTGCGGCACAGCAATGGGAAGACGCCGGAACTTGCTATCGTCGCGCTCTTGATCGGCAACCGCAACTGGGACATATCTGGGTTCAATACGGCCATTGCTTGAAAGAGGGCGGCCAGAGGGACGCAGCTGTGGCGGCCTATCGGGCAGCGTGCGCGCTTGATGAGCAGGACGCAGACCCATGGCTGCATCTGGGCTTTCTTCTCAAGAGTCTGGGACGGCGTGACGAGGCCATTGCAGCCTTTCGCAAGCTGGTGGCGTTGTCGGATCAACCGCATATCCGGGAGGAAATCCGGACCCTTGAAGAGAGGGGGGTCGGGGAAATCGTAATTGGTGGTTCGGCCGATATCATCCAGGTCGTATCGCCTGCTTCTGCGGCCGCCAGCACGGCACACGCCAGCGAGCGGCCGAGCGTGTACACGTATCGTATCGAACGTGCGGATGAGAGAGGGGTGAGGGGATGGGTCGTCCTCCCCGATGCGCCCGACACGACCGTCGAGATCGATATTCTTATAGGGAGCGTGCATTACGCCAGGACCCTCAATACGATATCGCGCGCGGATCTGCGACAGGCGGGAGTAACGGGAGGACGGGGGGGCTTTCAAATCATGTTCGCTCCCGAACTGTTCGATAGGGGGCCGGTTGAGCTGTCGATCGGCCTGCCAGACGGCGGGCGGTCGCACGCGGTGCGGATTGCGGCGGCGACACAGGTGCCCCGCCGGACGCCTGTGCGGTGGGATCCTGGTCGAACGGTGTCCATAATCGTTCCGATTCACAATGCGTTTGACGACGTTGCGGAGTGCGTGAAACGGCTATTTACCTACACGACAGCGCCGGCCCGGCTGATCCTGATCGACGATGCCAGCACCGATGGACGCATCATCGACCTACTGCGTCGCGTCGAGGCAATGGACAACGTTACGGTTCTCCGAAACGAGCGGAATCGGGGCTTTACCTATTCCGTGAACCGCGGCATCGCCTATGCGGCCCGTGATGATGTGGTTCTGCTCAATTCCGATGCGAGGGTTACGCCCCGATGGCTGGAAGGCCTGCTGAGCGCAGTCGCGCAGGATAACGGTATCGGCACCGTGACGGCCATGTCGGACCGCGCTGGAGCTTTTTCTGCACCTGATGTCGGCAACGATAATTGCCTGCCGCCTGGTATCTCGGAAGAAGAGTTTGCTCGCGCGTTTCGTCGCGGTTCTTCAAATGTTTCCGGCTCCGTTTCCGTTCCCACCGGGAACGGCTTTTGCCTGTATGTACGCCGCGCGCTGTTCGATTCCGTTGGGCTTTTCGATGAAATGGCTTTCCCTCGGGGATATGGGGAAGAAAACGAGTTTTGCATGCGGGCGGTGCGCGCCGGTTGGCGTCATGTCATTGACGATCGGACCTATGTTTTCCACGAGCGGGGGCGGAGCTTCGGCAACGAAAAGGATAGCCTGCTGGAGGCAGGACGGGCAGTCGTCGATCGCCGCTATCCGGAATATGCCAGGCTGATATCGCGATTTGGTACCGATCCCCGCCTGACTCTGGCCCGCTTCCGGGCGCGGCAGGCGCAATCGGAATTGGCCCTGGAGGGAGGGCGCAAGCATGCGCTTTTCGTTCTCTCCACGCTCAGCGGCGGGACGCCGCACACCAATCAGGATTTGATGAAAGCCCTGTCGGCACAATGGGCGTGCTGGGTTCTGGTCTGCGATGCGCGTGTCGTGACCCTATCGCGCCTGGATGGTAACGGGCTTGCGGTCGTTGCGCGTCACGAATTGGTCGAACCTGTGGAGCCGATCACCCACGTGTCCTTCGATTATGACCGCATCGTAGGAGGATGGCTCGATTTATATGAATTCGATATCGTGCATATCCGTCACATGGGATGGCACAGCCTGACATTGCCCCGCCTGGCCCGTCGTTCCGGGGCTGCGGTCGTGATGTCGCTGCATGATTTCCACGTCGTCTGCCCCAGCATCAAGCTTCTGGATGACAGCGGTGCGTATTGCGGCGGGCAATGCGGTTCTGGAGAGGGCGATTGCGCCGTCGAACTTTGGCCCCAGGATATGATGCCGCGATTGAAGAATGGATGGGTACGATATTGGCGCGACCGGTACGCGGCGGCCTTGGCTGATTGCGACGCGTTTGTCACGACATCGCCTCATGCGCGGGACACGATCCTGCGCGGTTTGCCCGCACTGCCGAAGGAACGCTTTCACGTCATTCCGCACGGGCGGGATTTTCCGGCGTTTTCGTCGGTCGTGTGCCCCCGTGAGGGGCGGGATGAGCGTGTGCGCATATTGGTGCCGGGGAACATCAATCAGGCCAAGGGACGTGACGTCATCATGGGCTTGCTGGAGCGCGATACGGCCGGCCGCCTGGAATTTCATATCATGGGACGGCATCAATTCCTGTCCGATCATCCGCGACTGATTGTGCATGGACCGTATCATCGGGAGGAATTTGCCGTCCTCGCGGAAAAAATCGCGCCGGATGTCGGGGCCGTCTTCTCGATCTGGGACGAGACATGGTGCCATACGCTGACCGAGCTCTGGGCGGTCGGCCTGCCGGTCATCGTCCTGGATTATCCGACCGTTGCCGGGCGCGTGCGCGAGAGCGGTGCGGGATGGGTCTACTCCAATGATGACCTTGATACGCTGTATGCGGCGATCATCTCGGATCTGTTCGACAGGCAAGGTATCGATAAGAGATATCGGGCTGTCGCGCACTGGCAGGAAACGGCTGCGAAAGAGGAGACGGCTTTTATCATGTCGTTGCGATACCAGCAGGTCTATGGCTCGGCGATGGAACGCCGCGCGGCGGAAAGTCTGGTGTTCCGTGCTCCAGAGGCGATTTGACAGCATGACGGTCGCAATGCAGGTGGACGCCGGCCGGGGTGACGCGATGTGGGGAAGAGGGACGTGACGGAGGCGGATGCAATCGCGCGAGGCGATGCGGCCAATCGTCTACGCGACTGGCCGACGGCCGAGCGGGCCTATGCCGAAGCACTGAAGGCCGATCCTTCATTGGCGCACATCTGGATACAGTACGGTCATGTCTTGAAGGAACAGGAGCGGTTTGCCTCCGCCGAGCGCGCGTATCGCCAGGCCGTTGCGCTGCGTCCCGACATGGGCGACGGTCATCTGCAACTGGGCCATCTTCTGAAGCGCCTGGGCCGGCGATCTGCTGCAATCATTGCTTATGAGGCCGCGCTGGTCGTTGCCGCGAGTCATACCGACGCGATGCGGGAATTGGCGTCCCTGGGCATCGATCGATATGTCCGACAGTCGTTCGAGAACCGGCACGCCGAACATGAGATGGGCCTTGTATTCCGGATCGCGGATGAGGTCGCCCATTTGCGCGCTTCCCTGGATCGTATTGCGGCGCAATTGCCAGCGCTTTCCTCTCTGACGGCTTGGCCGCCGGCACTGTATGATCGTTTCCGCGCGCACTTTCGGCCGCCACCGCCGCCTGCGATCGATGATCGGGACATATCGGTTAGTCTGTTTATGATGTGCGATGGCGTCGAAGCTGAAACCATGTGGCGCCAGATGCGTGGTCTGGTCGATCAGGCTGACGAAGCATTTTATGTCCACGCCATCGGGGTGGAGAGCGAGGCATTGCGTGTCGTTGCGCGCATGGCTCCGTCTTTCGACCGTCTGGCATGCGTCAGGCTGGATCATGCCGATGATATCACGATCCAGTTGCGGGACATCGTGATGGGGGAGGGGACGGAATGGGTGGTCCTGCTGGCAAAGGGTGCGATTGCCGATCCGCAGGCCCTCGCCTGGGTAAAGGCGGCAAGCTCCCTTGCATCGCAGGTCGATGCCTGGATCTGTGACGAGGAATTCACGACCGGCGACGCATCCGTAGATGTGGACGGTCTGACCCCCTGTTTGCGACAGATGCCGGATTACGACTGGTGTCTCGATATGGGAAGCGAAGGGCAGACGGTCATCGTCCGGCGCGAGGCATTCCTCGGCGTGTGCAATCGCTGTGACGCGGTTCCCTTGGAAACGCTTCGATCGTTGTTGCTGCTGGATCTGACGCGCGCGGGGCGGGTGGGGCATATACCGCTTGCATTGTTTCGGCGAAGCGCATGCAAGCCTCGCCCGGATAATCACGCGATGGCAGTTACGCTGCATGCGCGCGCTCATGGCTTTGTTGATGCTATTATGGGAACGGAAAACGCGAGGGAGGCCTTGCCCCTGGGCGTGATGTGGCGCGTGCCGGATATGCCGGAGAAGCGGACGGTCGTCCTGGCCACGCGTGACAATGTCGACGATCTGGCTGGCATGGTCGGCAGCCTGCGACGACTGGCCGAAAGGCCAGAAGCCCTGCGCTTCGTCATCGTCGACAATGGAAGTGAGACGCTGGATGCGGTCGATGGCCTGGATGTCCTTGCACGGTCGGAGGACACGACGGTCGTGCGGATCGATGAACCGTTCAACTGGTCGCGTCTGAACAACCTGGCTGTCCGTCATGTGGACACACCACTGGTCGTCTTCGCCAATGACGACATGACGATGCTGACGCAAGGATGGGACGACCGGGTCCGCGGGTTGCTGGCGCGCCCTGATGTTGGCCTCGTCGGGGCGTTGCTGCTCTATCCCGACGATACCATTCAGCACGCGGGTGTGCTGATGGGATGGTACGGAAATAGTACCCATGACGGTCTGCACGAAGCATGGGGAACACCGGGGCCTGGATCTCGGTGGCAGGTCACGCGAACGGCCAGCGCCGTAACGGGCGCGTTTATGGCTATGCGATGCGAGCTGTTTCGCGCAATTGGAGAATTCGACGAACGGCACCTTCCGGTAGGCCAGTCTGATATCGATCTATGTCTCAGGGTTCGCAAGGCGGGCTTCAAGATTGTCTGGACGCCACACATTATGCTTCGGCACTTTGAATCCAAAAGCAGGGGACTGGATCACCTTGATGGTGAACGAAGCGCGCGAGCGCGGGCTGAACTGGCGGTTATGAAAGATCGCTGGGGGCAGGGCATGGAGAACGAGTCAAGTGTAGGGCCGTCTTGGGTTCGTACGGCGAGACCATTCAGTCTTCTGACATTTCCTACCATGGAAAAAATAATTGCGAATATAAGAGAATATAAAAAGTAATTGAAAATTATCACTTCAATTATTTTAGTTTGTGGCAGAATAAAAATATTCTTTAGGAAATTTAAAAATTTATATTGTAATAATTTACATTTAATCTTAACGAAGAGTAAATATTTTATGTAGGAAATATAAGGTGAGCAGGCAGCCAAATTCTACAGAAAAATGGACACTTACTCGACGACAACGGTGATGACAGAAATACCACCATTGTTTCGTGTTCGTCTACTGGATCTATCGCCAGTACAATCGGGCGAGTGCTTTTTTTATCAGCTCAAGCGGTTTCCGGGGTATCGTCATGCGATACCCCGGAAACGATCCTTCATTTTTCTGTCGATGCTGCAGCGTCCCCCTTCCGGCGGACGCATTTCGTAATGGCTATCCTACTTGTGTCATGGACGTAGCGACATAGGTTGGCAAAGTTGTGGCAAGTCGTCGCTGTCCAATGTCCAGCATATTGTGCCAGTCATCGGCAACCAGAGTAAGACATTCCGGCGACTGGGCCCTATTTACTTCTTCAGGATGCCAGCCCGCACCTCGCTTTGCCAGGCTATAGACAAGCGCGCGCGAGATTTTTCGAGTAATACACCATTCGGCGACCTCAATGGCGGCAAGACGTAGTGCTTCCTCGTCCTGTGTGGGGTCTTCCATTGCAGCCCCTTGAGCAAGACGTTCGGCCAGATCGGCGACTGCCGGATAGGTCAGGTTAAGGAAGAGCTGATGGCTTTGCGGGAAATATTTCGCGGCGCGGCCGTTCAGGCCGCGCTCGGCAATCAGAGCTTCGTCCCGTAGGCCAATGATTTCAGGCGGCCGCTCATACGTCCTGGGACGCGGCTTCTCTGGCTCATCCTCGCGAGGGCGGGGAGGCTGTTCACGCGGGGGTTGCTCAAGAGGCAACTCACGGGACGGCTGATTGGCCCTGTCCGTCGTCGGCTTGGATGGCTTCGGCGGGGAGGGAGGAGGGGCCGGATCGTAGCCTGCTGGCTGCCCCTGGTTCGAAGGGGGTACCTCGAGCTCAGCTAACAGATCGCGTAGTTCGTCGTTGATTTCGTCAAGATATTCAGCCTGCTGTGGACCCAGCGACTGGATGAGTTGCTTCAGCCAATCCGGCATGAAGGTACGGACGACGGGGGCAAAGGCGACCATGAAGACTTGTTTCTGATCACCGCCACGGAAGCGCAGGAACTGTCGATAGGCCTCCGGCCATACCGGATAGTCGTCAGGCAGTTCGACGAAGACCGAGATGAAAGCCGCGCCAAAGGGAATGCCGAAGATCGGTGCTTCCCGAGCCCAGCTCTTTCGGGACGTTACGTCGTACATCTCCCCGCGATGAACGATCGCGCTCTGGCCGTTGCCCGACGTACCGGGCGCGACACCGGATGGAGCATGAAAGCCGTAATGCAGGATGATATTATTCGGCGTCGTGACGCTTTCGATGCGCTGGAAACCTGCCAAGCGATCTACCATTCCCCGGAGACGAAACGTTCCGCGGCGAGCTGTCACATCGGGAGAGAGGAGGACGTCGATCCGGGCCGGCAACCGAAAAAACCGCTGTTCCAGATAGCGCGGAAGCCAGTCTGCTCCGACACGAGGTGATTCGTCGTAGGGGCTCAGGACCGTGTTCTGTTCCGCCGAATTGCCGAGAAGGAGTACTTCTGTCCAGTCCTGATCCAGATCGTAGAGGCCTTCCGCCCTGACCTGGTCGCTGACGTCGATGACCTCTTGTCCGTCAGATCCTTGGCGCAATCTGCCATAGACACCATTCCGTTGGCCCAGCATGACTTCGCTGACCCGGCCGGCCTTGCAAGAACGGTAACGCAATCCGTAGCGATTGGACGGGAGTGAGGCAACCTTGGCACCCATGCCGAAGTTTTTATCGAGACTGTTCTCCTTCCTGAGAGACGAGGCCAGGTCGGTGATGCGCAGCAATTCCTCGGGGCTGAGGCCCGGGCCGGTATTCCAGATGCAAAGTTTCGTCGCGTCATTGATGCGTTGGGCATCAATGTGAATCTTGCGTTGCCCCGCTGGCGCATTTGCTGCCGCTTCGATACCATTTACCACGAGTTCTCGTATCATCATGGTCTTGGGACAGCGTTCGATCATGCTGGCCACGAGGAAAGACTCATTGGCGACCCGAAGGGCTGAAACGGTAAAGGTATCAGACATTATGACTCCGTCTTGACCATGGATCCCCTTGTCGGGGCGCATCCATCAGTACGGTCGTAAAAAGAGGGAAAAATGTCGACCGACATGTGGAGATAGTGCTGCGATTTCGAACCAAGCATCGTCGTTCCGACGACCCATTCCTTAGCATAACCTAATTCAATTGCATATCCGTCGTTGCGGCAGCCTGATCCTGCTGCCTTCAGCAAGCGGGAAATGAGTGAAAGTGATACCTGGACACGGGAGCATTCGCTAAGTTGATGGGATCCGGTTCCGCCTAAAAGTGGAGATGACTGAAGCGGGTCGGTTGGAGGATTAATCCTGCGCTAGACGGCCTTGCGGTGAAATGGTGATGACCTTGCTCAGTACGATGGTTCGGCCTCCATATGCCGATGGCCCCAGTTAAGCTTTCGTGAATATGATCCGTTACGAAATATTGTCTATCCGGGTAGCGAAATGTCTAGGTGTTCGGGACGGACTATATTATCGTTAAGGAAACGCTAATAGGTGCCGAGATGGGGCGACTATGTCTCGTTGCTCGGATTGGGAGTGCCTGAAGGTATGAAAGTCACAATGATTGGTGCCGGTTACGTCGGGCTGGTGTCAGGGGCATGTTTTGCGGCATTCGGAACCGACGTTGTCGTGGTGGACGTCGAGCCGGCCAAGATCGAGGCTCTGAAGCAGGGGCGTATGCCGATTTACGAGCCTGGTCTTGATAATTTGGTCGCGGAGAATGTGTCCGACGGGCGGCTGACATTCACGACTGACCTGAAAAGTGCCGTGGCGGGCGCCGATGCGGTTTTCCTGGCAGTGGGCACGCCAACGCGCCGTGGTGATGGCCATGCGGATCTGAGCTATGTTTACGCTGCGGCGCGTCAGGTGGCCGAAGCGGCGACCGGGCCTTTGGTGTTGGTGACGAAGTCAACCGTGCCGGTGGGAACCGGGCGAGAGGTTCAGGCCATTGTGCGTGAGGCGCGGCCGGATCTGGCGATCGACGTGGCGTCCAATCCGGAATTTTTGCGCGAAGGAAGTGCTATCGGGGACTTCATGCGACCTGATCGTGTGGTGATCGGCGCGGAAAATGAGCGGGCGTTTGCCCAGCTCAAGCGGCTCTATCGGCCGCTTTATCTGATTGAAACGCCGATCGTTGCAACTTCGATCGAGAGTGCGGAGTTGATTAAATACGCCGCCAATTCCTTCCTGGCGGTGAAGATTACGTTCATCAACCAGATGGCCGATCTGTGCGAAAAGGCAGGGGCGGATGTCCATGACGTGGCCCGCGGCATGGGCCTGGATGGACGAATCGGCAGAAAATTCCTTCACGCCGGTCCGGGTTATGGTGGCTCCTGCTTCCCGAAAGACACGCTGGCATTGGCGCGCACGGCGCAGGAGCTGGGGGCACCCGTAACGATCGTAGAACAGGCTGTCGTGGCGAACGAGGCGCGCAAGGCCGCAATGGCCGATCGTGTGATCTCAGCGTTAGGTGGGGACGCGAAAGGCAAGGTAGTTGCGATCTTGGGGGTCACGTTCAAGCCCGAGACAGACGACATGCGCGATGCGCCCTCATTGGTCATTATACCGAAGCTTCTGGAGGCCGGAGCCAAGGTGCAGGCTTATGATCCGCAGCCGCATTATGCGCGGCAGGTATTGCCTGACGCAGTGAGCTTCGTCGAGACGGCGATAGGCGCGGCCCATGGTGCCGATGCGGTCGTATTGCTGACGGAATGGAACGAGTTTCGCGCGATTGATCCAAAAAAGCTCAAGCTTGCCATGGCCGGCACCGTTCTGTGTGATCTTAGAAATGTTTTCGATCCGGTCCTGATGCGCGAGTGTGGATTCCAATATTCATCCATCGGTCGTATGTGATGCTTGTGCTCGTCAAGGCAGGAAATGGAGGGTGAAATCTTTGTCTAAAAGGCAAAAGTCTCCTGCTTTGGGGAGTGATTTATTCGTGTTCTCTGGGGTTTGAGAACGATATGAGACCGTTTTCTGTGGGCACTGTTTATTATCGAAATATTTCTGGTTTGGATAGAATTTAGACAATGTCCCTCGTTCTGCCCACCACCTTTCCCTGCCAGGCCGTCCTGCTTGCGACGGCACGGTCCGATCAGGCAGCGGATCAATTCCTGGCAGCACTTGCGGGCGAAGCTTACCGATACGGTATCACGGACTGTCTGGTCGTTGTGCCGCAGGGGAGACCCATTCCGCAAGGTATGCCGAAGACTATACGCCTGCTTACTGCCGAAGCGGCGTCTGGTAGTGTGGGTCTTCTGCATGCCGTTGAAGCGGCATTAGAGCCGTCGTTTCTGTTGATCGACGGGTGTCGCATGTCCGATGTTAATTTGCTGGCGCTGTCTCTCATGGTCGGGAATGAACCGGGAGCGATTTTGGTCGAGTCCTCGCGATATGCTTGGGACGGCGTCGCTTCTCTCAGTCGTTCCCTGTTAAGTCTTCTCGGCTCTTCGACGCAGTCTCTCGGGCCGGCGCTATTGGCGCTGGATATTCCACATCTGCGTGCTTCGGGGATGCAACGGCAAATCGATGATCTGCTTCCCTGGTCGCGCCCGGCGGCTTTCCTTGACCGAGACGGCGTACTGATTGTGGACGACGGCTATCCGCATGATCCAGGGCGGGTTCAATGGATGCCAGGTGCTCATGACGCCGTTCGGCGGCTTAACGAGATCGGGTATTTTGTTTTTGTCGTCACAAATCAGGCTGGCGTAGCCAGAGGCTATTACTCCGAAGATGCAGTGCATCGCCTGCACGGCTGGATGGCCGCGCAAATGGCGGCAAATGGTGCCCATATCGATTCATGGGAATATTGTCCCCATCATCCGGAAGCCGCAATTGAAGCCTTCCGTCGTGTCTGTAGGCGCCGCAAGCCCGGGCCCGGTATGATCATCGATTTGATGGAGCGGTGGCCCGTGCAGCGCGAGGGCTCTTTCATGATCGGCGACCGCGCGACGGATATGCAGGCTGCCGCCGCAGCCGGCCTCCCCGGTTATCTTTTTTGGCCCGGAAATCTGGATCAGTTCATTGTCGCCCTGATCGAGCAAGGCAAAATTCCGAGCGGGATGGCGCAATTTAGTGCATAACCGTTACGATGTAACGTATATGTAAAATGCTAAAATTGGTTTAAATACAGTGAAAACGGATAATCGTCCGGGAGAATGAGACGCATGACCACGACGCCCATTGCCGACATCCTGCTGGCTATGTCGGATCGTCGCCTTCTTGTCATAGGCGATGTCATGCTGGACCGCTTTATTTATGGCAGCACGGAACGTGTCTCGCCCGAGGCGCCCTCTCTGGTTCTGGCTGCGCGCCGGCAAGAGCAAATGTTGGGGGGGGCGGCAAATGTGGCCGTCAATGTCGCAGGCCTCGGAGGAAAATGCCGTTTGCTGGGCGTCTGCGGCGATGATGCCGTTGCCCAGGAACTCCGGGACGAGATTGCCCGCTTTCCGAATATCGTCGCCGATCTTGTCTGCGATCCGGGCCGCTCCACAACGATCAAGACCCGTTTCATTAATCCGCAATATAATACGCATCTGCTGCGGCTCGATTGGGAACATGCGGTGCCGGCTTCGGGGCAGGAGTTGGAAGAAATTACGCGGCGGGCATTGGCTGCTTTGCCGGAAACAGATGTGGTGATCTTTTCCGACTATTTGAAGGGTGTGCTCCAGCCGCCCCTGATGGCGGCAGTGACCGCGGCGGCGCAGGCCCGCGGGATCCCCGTTGTCGTCGATCCCAAAGGGCGCGATTTCAGCCGCTATCGTGGTGCCACGGTGATCGCGCCCAATCTGCACGAAGTCGGCGTGGCGCTTGATCGTGTCATTCCGCAGGACGATGCCGAGGTGGAGAGGGCGGCTGCTGAGATCGCCGAACGTTCGGGCGTCGCTGCCATCTGCGTGAAGCGCAGCCAGGGAGGGGTGCAACTTATTGAAAAGGGGATGACGCAAGCGCGTTTCCCAACCCTCGCACGACGGGTTATCGATGTTTCAGGGGCGGGTGATACGCTGGTAGCGGCCTTCGCCATGGCGCTGGCCGCCGGCGCGGACCTCGGCGGCGCGACGCGCATTGCCAATGCGGCGGCAGGAGTGGTCGTTGCCAAGTCTGGTACGGCTTCCGCAAGCGTGGAGGAGTTGGGCGAACTTCTCCTGCAACGGCATGAGCATCATGTCAGCCCGAAGATCTTTACGGGCGTCCGTACCCTGCGCGATCAGGTAGCCGCCTGGCAGGAGGAAGGGCTTGTCGTCGGCTTTACCAATGGCTGTTTCGACCTGCTGCATCCCGGTCATATTTTTACTCTTACCGAGGCGCGCAATCGTGTCGATCGCTTGGTGCTGGCGCTGAATACCGACGCGTCCGTGCAACGGTTGAAGGGGATGAGCCGACCGGTGCAGAACGAAACGGCACGTATGACGGTTGCCGCAGCGCTCGAAGCGATTGATGCCGTGATTCTCTTCGGGGAGGACACGCCTCTTGAACTTATCTCCCAGCTTCGTCCCAACGTGCTGTTGAAGGGTGGAGACTATAAACCCGAGACGGTGGTGGGACGAGACCTTGTGGAATCCTATGGTGGCCGGGTCGAACTGATAGATTACCTTCCCAATACCAGCACGACGGCGATGATACGTCGAATGAGCGCAATAGACGCTGACGCGCCGGGTGGTATAGGGACCGGGAGCGTCGTGCCGAAAGTAAGCGTGGATCTGCCGATGAACGTCGCAGAGTAAACCTTCTGGGAGGATAGCTTTGCAGGGCCGATGAGGGAAAACGTTGTTGCAATGGACGGGTGGCACGAATGACGGTCTTTTCGCCATTGCTACAGGCGTCCGATAATCGGTTATTCAACTGGTTGCGGGACGTTGCGTGGCCTTTCTGGCTGAGGAGGGGCCTCGATCGGGCTTCGGATGGACGGCCTTTGGGCTTCCATGAGCATCTGACGCTCGATGAGTGGCACTGCACGGCGGATTTCCGTCGATTACGAGTAGTCACTCGCCAGATTTACGTCTTCAGCGAAGCCGTGATCGCGGGTGTGGCCGAGGCTGTGGAGGCAGTCGAGGCCGGCTTGAATTATCTGCGCCGCTTTGCTGTGGATCCGGCGGGGGGGTATTATTGGCGCTTCGACCTCTCCGGTCGGGTAATCGATGCAAGGCATGATCTTTATGACCATGCCTTCGTGCTGCTAGCGCTGGCGAGCGCTATGCGGGCGATACCGTCTGATGACCTACGGAAAGAAGCGCTGGCGCTTGATTCCTATCTGCGGAAGGCACTCCTTCACCCTGTCGCTGGTTATCATGAGGGCCTGCCTATCAGTCTTCCCCGGCGGCAGAATCCCCATATGCATCTCTTCGAAGCCTGTCTGGCGGCGGCCGAGAGTTTCGGGGATGATCCGTTCCTGGATCGGGCCGATGATATTGCCCGGCTATTCCTCGACCATCTCTGGCAGCCGGCGGAAGGCGCATTGCCCGAATATTTCGATGAAGATCTGGTCCCCCGCCGAGAGAGGACGGGATTCGTGGTCGAGCCCGGGCATCACGCGGAATGGGTCTGGCTGCTGGTCTGGCACACGCGCCGGCGTGCGCTGGCCAACCGACCGCCACTAGCCGGCGTTCCGGAGGCCGTGGCCGGGCTGACAGGCTTTATCGACCGTTACGGTCTTGATCCGGCGAGTGGTGCCTTGGTGGACGAACTCTGGAGCGACGGTTCGCTACGCGCAGGCGGCCAGCGCCTCTGGCCACAGACCGAACGCCTGAAGGCCGAGATTCTGCGCCCCGACGCGACCGAAGCGAAGATTTTGGATGCCTATCGCATATTGGAGAGTTATCTGACACCAGCCCCCAGCGGCTTGTGGATGGAACGGCGGCATGCGAACGGGGAATGGGGGGACGATCCAGCCCCGGCTTCCAGTCTTTACCATCTGACCGCCGCAATCACGGTTGCGCGCCGTGCGCTGGCGGTACCATCATGATGGCAGTTGGTATATTTTCAATTTTGATTCAGGGAGAGAATCGCACGTGATCGTCGTGACGGGGGGGGCCGGCTTCATCGGTTCCAACATTGTTGCCGCACTCAATGATGTGGGGCGGATGGATGTGGTCGTTTGTGACACGCTGGGAAGCGAGGGAAAGTGGCAGAACCTTCGCAAGCGCGTGGTACAGGATATCGTGCCGCCGCATGAGCTTATAGCGTGGCTCGGCCAGCGCGACGATATCGAAGCGATTATCCACATGGGGGCCAATTCCTCCACCCTCGCCCAGGATGGCGATGAGGTGATGGAGAATAATTTTCGTTTCTCCTTGGCACTTCTTGATTGGTGCACGGCGCGGGGTGTCAAGCTGATCTACGCCTCGTCTGCGGCGACGTACGGCGACGGCACGCAAGGCTTCAATGACGATCTGTCACTGGCCCATCTGCAGACGTTGCGACCGCTGAATCTCTATGGCTGGAGCAAGCATCTGTTCGATCAGGTGGTTGCGACACGGCTGGAGAGCGGGCAAACTCTTCCTCCTCTTTGCATCGGCCTCAAATTCTTCAACGTTTTTGGTCCCAATGAACACCACAAGGGACCGATGATGAGCCTTGCATCGAAATATTTCGACAAGATCAAGTCTGGTGAGACGATCGACCTCTTCCGCTCCCACCGTCCGGATTACAAGGATGGGGAACAGTTGCGCGACTTCGTGTATGTGGCGGACATCACGAGCATCATCTTATGGCTTCTGGATCAGCCGCAGGGCGTGGCGCTCTATAACCTCGGCAGCGGCCAGGCACGCAGCTTCCTCGACCTGGTCGGGGCAATTTTTGATACGCTGGGACTGGAACACCGTATCCGCTTCATCGACATGCCGGAAGCAATGCGGCCGCGGTACCAGTACTTTACCGAGGCCGATGATACGCGCCTTCGCGCTGCCGGCTATAACAAGCCCGGCACCAAGCTGGAGGATGCGATCGAGCATTTCGTGCGCAATCATCTCGATACGAGTGATCCATATCGGTGAAGAGTGGGAATAAAGGTTGGATCAAAAATTTGGACGGCTGCCGAATCTTTGAGGGTTATTGGCGAAAGGTAGACCGATGATGGAAAAAGAGGAAAGATATTCGGCTAGGTTGTGTATGCGCACAATGGACGCAAATTGAAAGATCCCAAAAGCGGGCTAGCTCATCCAAGTGCTTGTCATTCTGCGCATCGTCGAGATTTCTATAGGTATAATAATGGTCTGGAACTACATGGTCAGCAGCTTTTGGGCTTATGGCTAATCTAAACGGTCTGTCTTTGAAAGGAGTAAATGTGCGACTAGCGTATAAGTTGGGTGTTTGAGGTTCTTGTTAAATTCATTCAAGTCCAAATCGGATGGCGGCGCGCTACTGTTGGAAGGTATTGTGCTGCAGCAGTTCGGTGACTTGAATTATATTTTCATAGTCAATGGAAAGTTATCACAAATGAAAAATCCGTTCATTTTTGCAGTTCCACTGAAGCCGAAGGCCTCCTCAGTCGACTGGAATAATGTTGTTCGAAAATTGAACGATACATTGCAATCAATTTTTCGATCTGACGAGAAAAATTTTCTTGTCGTTCTTGCTTGTCAGGATAGACCAGAAACTCCGTATTTTAATGATCCTCGGTTTATCTATCTTCCTGTAAATTTTCCTCCTCAGAAGGATAGAAAATTTGGAGATAGAGACAAATACGCCAAAATTCGCCTTATTGGGTCATGGATTCTTCAACAAAATGTTGAAGAATCCTACGTTATGTTTTTGGATGCAGATGATCTCGTGCACAAATCTCTTGTGCGTTATGTTTTGCAGGATGATAATAAATCTGGTTACGGCATTCGGGATGGATACCGTTTTGATACAGTAAATTGTGAATTGGCGCTGCAGACGGGTAATTTTCACGGCTCGTGTGGATCCTGCTTTGTTGGGCATTTTAAAAAGGACGATTACCCAACGGATGAAAATGATTTAAATTCTCATTTTGGTCAGTTTGTGAGGCATTCTATTAGGGAGGAACTGGCTCAACAGAAAGGAAAAAGCCCCGTCGCTGTGCCTTTTCCTGCGGTCGTTTACATGATGAACCATATTGAGAGTACTCAGATGGCTAGAAAGGATGGAGAAATCCGGACACTTAGACATCGAGACGTCATGGCTAAGGATGACGCTGCGAAGATCCTGAAGGATCAATTTGGATACGAAATACCTGAAAGAGAAATGGAAAGCGTTTGAAATGACTTGGTATGATATTTTTCCTGCGTCATTTTCTTGACTGATTTGAAAACTTTGAAATCTTAATCCAAGGAGACTTCAGTAGAATCCTAGCGCAGCTCTCTCGTGGTCTGGAAGATGTTGTGACCCTAATTTAAAGACGAGAAATCCAGAGGCAGTAGTAGACCTGCCTCCGGATAATGATTTGCAGAAATTGCATTTTTTGGGGTCTGTATTGTCAAGGTGGGTGCATGGTATGAATTTTGTCTTTTCAAATGAAATAAAAAGGGCGTTTACCTGTGAATTCTAATTCGGATCTTTCTGGTCGTATCTCGAAAGCGCAGGCATTTCTTCGATCTGGCTGCGTTGCTGATGCTGCAGAAGTTATCACCGAAAGCGATTATAGTGCAGACGGTCCACCTCTTCTGAAGTTGGTTGCCGGTCGCATTGCCATTCGTCAAAATCGATTTGACGAGGCGGAGTGGCAGTTCACAAAGGGTTTGCTGCAAGATAAAAATAATTTAGGTCTGCGTCGAGAGTTGGCTAATCTGCTGAATGCTCAGCGTCGTTATGACGAAGCTATTTACCAGTGGCATGCCATCGCCGAACTTTCGAGTGATGCCGGTGATTTTCAAAAACTTGCTGCGGTTTTTGTTAAACTTGAGCGTTTTGATGATGCAATTTTCTTTCTAAGGAAGGCTCTCATATTATCGCCGCCTACATCGGCAAGATTGCATTTGCTCGGTACCGCATTTCTACGTTCTGGTAATTTTATCGAAGCGGAAGATGCATTTAATAAGACCTTGGAACTTGAACCCTCTCGGGTCGATGCATTGCGCGAATATAGTCGACTGCGTCTAAAGCAAGGGGATGCTGAGAACGCCGCTGAGTTATTGCGGACAGTGCTGAGTATCCAGCCGGATAATCCGCGTAGCTACCGTGAACTGGCGAATGCGCTATCCACGGCTCGACGTAATGTCGAGGCATTGGTCACGCTGGGCGAAGGGATCAAAAAGTGTGGTGAGTCTGCTGAACTATTGCGTGAACTTGCGCGCGCCACCGCGCGCACAGGCGATCGTCTGGCCGCCATGGAACTGTTCGGGCGAGTTCTTGCTGTAAATCCTGATGATTTTCAGGCATCGCTCGAGTTTATCCGCCAAGCGATGATGGCACGTAAGTTCGGTCCAGCAAAGGACATGGCCGATAAGCTGATTGCATTACATCCGGAAAACCCTGATGTGCATTTTGAATACGGCCGGGTCTGCATGGAAACCGGGGCGCCGGATCGGGCACGTGAGGCATTTGAGAAGGCGTTGCAAGACAAGCCCGAATTGCATCAGGCCCATTACCGCTTAGCGCAACTTGCGCTCCGTGCTAGTGATGTCGCTCGGGCTGTCGAACATATCGGGCATGCCGTTTCACTCGACCCAGAGCGCGTCAACTACCGCATCGATCGCGCGCGCATGAATTTAGCTCTGAATCATTTCGATGCAGCAAAGGCTGATGCCGAGGCAGCGTTGGTAGTGGAGCCCAAAAATCTCAAGGCGACGCAGATCGTTAATCTCGTGCGCGAAATGAGCGACGAAATACCCCCGGTACATGTGGCGATTGCGTTTCTTGGGGAAGTCGACGACGTGCTCGAGTTGCGCGCGGTAATGGCTAAGGCAGAAGAAGGGCTGCACGAATATTGGATCGCCGCGCCGGACCGCTTCCCTGCCTCCATCCAGGGCGCACGGGTAATCACCGCCCAGCATGATACGGTAGAGGCGCAATTGGCGCAGCTTTCCGAGGCGCCGTGGATGGCGATCGAGCCCGCCGTGGTTGCCTCTTCCGTGTTGGCGCGCTTGGCGGGCCCGACTATCGAGGCGACGCTTCGGCCACTGGAAAAAATCTACGGCCGCGTCATCTTTACCGACGCTGCGGGACAGTCCGAACTGACGGTGATGCGTCGTGATCTGCTGCTTTTTTTCATCGATATGGCAGAGATCGAAGGGCGCCCTGTCCGGTCCCTGATCGACGAAAATGGGACCATGATACGAACCCTTGTCGTCAATCCCCAAGGGATCATGCGCCGTTTGCCGGCGCCGGTGCTCGAGGGAAGGGACAAGGTCTTCCTGGTGTCGCGCCACGGCTTCGAACTCTATGGCGGGGGCGAGCAGTTCCTGCGCGGCATGGCGCGCGTCTAT